>NZ_PSSX01000020.1 GCF_002933275.1 Marinobacter maroccanus | reverse complement strand
ACTGCGTTATCTCGCGTATTGGCAATCCGGTCGGGACTATTGGGCTAGATCTGTCGCCAACTGAATTTAATGCGCCCAAACGCAACGAACCCCGGAAAAAACCGGGGTTCGTCAGCAATCTGACGCCCCGCTCTGCGGGGCGTTTTTATTGGTCATAGGAAAACTCAGGCCAATAAAAAACGGCAGCCAACCTTGGCTCCCGTTTTCAAATCGAATGGATTAATTCTGCGTTACTGATCCGGCACCGCAATAGAAAGATCAAACCCGCCACCAGGCCGCGGCGTCAAGGTAATCGGCCCTTCATTAATAGCTTGTGGAACCTGAATCTGGTCAATCCCCGGCGGATTACCAATACTGAAATTCAGATTTTGCCCATCAAACCCAATCCCCAGCTGATCGTTAAGAAACGTCTGTGTAAAAGGCTCTTCCGGAATCTGTGCCTGCTGTCCGAAGATTATCGGTGGGATCGTTGGAGTAAACTCAGCCGGCGGCTGTGCCCGGGCGATTTCCTCCTGGGGCAGGAGCAGGGCGCGCCGTAGAAACTCCTCCTCTGCGTTTTCCAAAGCATCGGTCTTGCCCTCATCAACGTATCGTTGCAGTGCGTCCCGATAGGCCTCCTCTTCCGCTTCGGTCAGCACCGGTTCGCCGGGGGAGATAGTGAGGGAGCGTAGAATACGTTGCCGGTCGGCGTCGGATTTCTTCCGCTCTTTGGGCACAACAATAACGGCGGAATCCTTTACGTAGGTCTCTACCATTTCGTCCGAGGTCATGGTCTGAACGCCACCAAAGGCAGGTAAAGCAACAACCAGACCGCTGATGGCGGTGGTGAGCAGGTGTCGGCGTTTCATAATCTGGCCCTTTTGTTTAAAAAATACGCTCCCTGAGCCGAGTATTCAGTTTGTAGGACAGGAATTCAAGCTGGAAGATCCGGGATTGTGATCAGAATCTTCGATTTTTCGGTACTGTTACTAATCACAGCAAAATCGTGATCGAATACCATGAACTTTTTGGGCATCGCAGGGCCTCAGTGACACTATGAAAAATCCGTTCAGAAACCGATTCAGTCGCTGGATTAACCGACGGATTCCGCGGTCCGATCTCCAGATCTTCAGTCAGAAGAACATCTTTATTCTGCCGACCGGCGCTGGCGTGGTATTCGGGCTGTTGCTGGTCATCATGCTGCTAACCGGCATTAATTATCAAAACAGCCTTATCTATCTGAGCACCTTCTTGCTGGGCGCGGTATTCGTGGGAGCCATGCACCAAACCCACCGAAACCTGTCTGGCCTGGAGCTTACACTGGTACACCCGGGAGAAGGCTATGCCGGCGATGATATCCCTTTCCGCTTTCGTCTTAAGGCTGGGCGGGATGACGCCATTGCCATCCTGCTTTCCTGCGAAGAATCCGGTCTAGCACCGGTGCATCTCCATTCAGGCCAGGCGCAGGATGTCACGCTGCCGGTTCATTCCGCTCATCGGGGCTATTTGCGCCCAGACCGGGTTCGTATTGAAACCCGCTTTCCGTTTGGTCTTCTGAAGGCCTGGTCCTGGGTTCGTCCGGTGTCGGCCGGGGTTGTGTTCCCACGGCCGGTTCCTGCGCCGGAGGCTTTCAGCACCGTTGAGGATGGTGAGGAGTCAGCAGAGGCACGGTCCGTTGAGGGTAACGATCATGCCGATATCCGGCCCTGGCGGGAGGGTGATCTGAGTCAGCGCGTTCTATGGAAGCGGTATGCACGAACCGGGCAGATGGTGGTTGCCGACTGGGAGGGTGAACAGGGCGGTCCCTATTGGCTGGATTTCAATGCCTATCCGGGCGCGGACCATGAATTGCGACTGAGTTACCTGGCGTATCTGGTGAACGAACGCGGCCGCAGCGGTGTACGGTTTGGATTGAATCTTCCCGGACAGATCATCGAGCCTGATTCCGGTCCGGCTCATGCGGCCCGGTGCCTCCGGGTATTGGCAACCTGGGGAGAGGAGCGGCCGCGGGATGCGATGGCTGAGCCCCATGGAACGCGAAAGAAAGAAAGAGAGACAACCTCCGAGTGGGTTGCGGAGGGGCAGGCTTGAGTCTAATCGATCGCCTGAGAGGCAATGAGTCGGACGAAGGGGCAACGACCAATTTGCCTTCCAGGGCCTTGCTCTGGCTGATTGCCAGTTTTGCCCTGTTGCTGTCGCCCCAGTGGGACCGTCTGCCCCTGTGGCTGATCGCCGCCTGTGCAGTATTGGCCGCATGGCGATGGCTGGCGCAATATGGGCGGGTAAGACTGCCCGGCCGCTTGTTACGCACCGGGATCATGCTGATCTTGATCGGTGTTTACGTTGCAACGGTTCAGGGGCGGTTTACAGTGGATACTGCCGCCTCGTTTTTTGTGCTGGCGGTGGGCCTCAAATGGCTGGAAACCCGGTCAGTCAGGGATTTCTATGTGCTTTTCTTTATCCTCATCTACCTGGCCTCCGTGAATTTCCTGTTCCATCAGGAGATTCTCTGGGCACTGGTCAACTTCACCGGGATAGCTCTACTGCTAGTGGGGTTGCAGGTGTTGAATGCGCCGGATTTGCCCGGGGGAATGACGTCTGGCTGGCGAAGACTCGGTGGGATGTTCCTCAAGACATTGCCGATTGTGGTTCTGCTGTTTGTATTCTTCCCGCGGATGTCGCCTTTGTGGAGCGTGCCGCTTGTTTCGGGTGAGGCTCGCACGGGGATCAGCGACACCATGCGACCCGGCGATATTTCCAGTCTTGCTCAGAGCAGTGAGCGGGCCTTCCGGGTAACCTTCGGAGGCGAGATGCCTGCCTATCGCGACCGGTACTGGCGAGGCCTGATTCTCGACTATCTGGATGGCGAAACCTGGCGACAGGGGCAGCGAGAGGGTTTTCGCCCTCTTGGCCGGGTTGCGGTTGACGGCGGCATAGGAGAGCTCGAACCGAACCAGTATGACGTTCTTCTGGAGCCAACCGATCAGCGCTGGGCGTTCGCCCTTGAGAACTCCAGGGCAGTCTCGGACAACGTATTCGAAGACAGTGCCGACCTTTTCCGGTTTCGCCGACCGGCGGACAGTCCTGTCGGTTACCGTCTGGCTGTGGAGGGAGAGGTCTCGTCAGTTCAGGAACAGAGCTCCGCCGAGTTGCGGCGATACCTTCAGTTGCCCCGGGAAGGCAACCCGAGAGCTCGAGAGTTGGCCCTTGAGCTTCGCCGAAGCATGGCTGACGAGCAGATAATTCGGAGTCTGTTGGAGCGATTCCGCGAGCAAGAATATTTCTACACCCTCAGGCCACCTGCCATGCCCGATGATGGCATTGATTCCCTGCTGTTCGACGAAAAACGCGGTTTCTGCGCCCACTACGCGGGTGCAACTACCTTCGTTCTACGGGCGGCCGGTATTCCCTCGCGGGTCGTGGTTGGCTATCAGGGTGGAGAAAGTGGAGCGGGCGGTGATTACCTGATCGTACGTCAGTACGACGCCCATGCCTGGGTCGAAGCCTACATCGAAGGGCGAGGGTGGGTGAGGATCGATCCCACAGCAGCCATTGCGCCGGACAGGATCGAGTCCGGTCTTCGAGACGCCGTTGCCGAAGAAGGGTCCTTTCTGGAGGATAACTGGGCCTCGCCCCAGCGTTACGCCGATGTCGCCCTGGTGCAATGGGCGAGCCTTCAGCTTGATCGGATCAATTACCAGTGGCAGCGCTGGGTCGTCGGTTACCAGGGCCAGAGCCAGATGGATCTGATGTCCAGGCTGCCCGGTGGTTTTGGCATGCGAGAGCTGGGGTACATGACAGCTGGTATTGTCGGTGTCGGCTTGCTGATTGCCGGGCTGATCTCTGCTTTCCAGATGCGGCGGGGAGAACGGCGTGACGCGTTTCGGAGAGTGGTGGATACCTGGCATCGGCTTTGTGCCAGTGCCGGGGTGCCGGTGCGCCATGGTGAGACGCCTTCGGTGTTGGCGTCACGCCTGGCGAAAGCAGAACCGGCTGCTGCGGATTCAGCCAGGCTTTTTGCCCGTATGGTTAACAGCCATTACTATAGCGCTGTTCAAGACGAAGACGGCGGTGAACAGTTGAGGCGAATGCGTCGTCTGCTCGGCACTATGAAGCGTCAACTACGGAAGCGCCAATTGCGCAGATCCAGGACCCGGACAGGAAAATCCAGTGACTGATATAGCCCAAGACATGCCCTGGCTCAGCCGCGCCTGGCAAACCGTGCAGAGTCGGGTAGCGGAAGACAGGCTCCCGCACGCTCTCATCCTTACGGGTGAGCGCGGTTTAGGGAAGAGGGCCTGGGCCGAGGCTGTCGGTGGATTGTTGTTGTGTGATAATCCCCTGAACCGGGAGTCTGGACAGCCAATTGCCTGTGGCTATTGTAAGCAGTGTGAACTCCTCGCAGCTGCCAGTCACCCCGATATCCGGGTTTATGCGCCGGAAAAATCCCGCATGGTGAAGGTTGACCAGGTGAGGGCGCTGTCGTCGTTTGCGGTGGCGTCTCCGCAGGTGGCACACCACAAGGTGGCGATCATTGATCGTGCGGATCAATTGAATATCAATGCGGCGAATGCGCTGCTCAAGACCCTGGAAGAGCCGTTGCCGGATGTAACCCTGATCCTGTTGCAGGAAAGCGGGCGTCCGGTCCTGCCTACCATTCGGTCCCGCTGCCAGACATTGACTGTTCCGGTGCCCGCCAACAACGAGGCGAATCAGTGGCTCGCGAGTCGTGTTCGGGATCTTCCCGAAGACGCGCAACCGCCTGCAGATGTTCTGGCCAAAGCCCTGATGTTGGCAGGAAACGCGCCGAGGCTGGCTCTCGACTATGCAACCGGCGACTTTATCGGTCTGCGGGATACGGCGCTGGAGCGGTTCAAGGAATTCATGAAATCCCGGATTCCGGTGGGTGACGCCGCCAAGGCGTTCAAGGCGATAGGCCTGGAAGACACCCTTTGGTTATTTGAAACCTGGGCGGCAGATCTGGCCCGC
Source organism: Marinobacter maroccanus (assembly GCF_002933275.1). GTDB lineage: Bacteria > Pseudomonadota > Gammaproteobacteria > Pseudomonadales > Oleiphilaceae > Marinobacter > Marinobacter maroccanus. The sequence continues at coordinate 68,352 of NZ_PSSX01000020.1, read as the reverse complement.
CTGATAGCGGGCGGCAGTGCCAGGGACACCGAAGCCTCGGATATGCTCGGTTTCCTGGCCAGAACCACACCTGCCTGGCGAGCCCATGAACTGCTCGATATGGTAAAGGATTCAAGGGCGGCGGGTGTTTATAACGCCAGTCCGGAGCTGGAGGCGAGTCGGCTTCTTATCGCCTGGCAAAAGCTGATGCCAGTCAAACGCCCGGCGGCATAGGTGGTCGTTGCCCGCGGGATTGCGCCTTTGGGGGCAACAGCTGCTATGATTCCGGAATGAAAGGGATTTTTGTATCCCGAAAAACGTTCAAAACGATCTACAAGAAAGGTGTCAGTTATGGGGCCAGGATTTGGTGCGCGCAGTGGCATACTCACCCTGACAATCAAGGACAAAGCAGTGCTCTACGCTGCATACATGCCTTATATCCGCCAGGGTGGCCTGTTCATCCCGACGCAGAAACAGTACCAACTGGGCGACGAGGTTTTCCTGCTTCTTAACCTGATGGACGAACCGGAGAAGATACCGGTTGCCGGTAAGGTGATATGGATAACTCCCAAGGGTGCCCAGGGTAATCGGGCGGCGGGGATCGGCGTCCAGTTCAACGGGGATGACGAAACCGCCCGTACCAAGATTGAATCCTATCTGGCAGGCTCACTGAGTTCCGATCGCCCAACCCACACAATGTAAAGGCGAGAGCTGGATGAACGATATGGCGATTCCCACGGAGGCTTCCTGCAGCCAACCAGAGGGCAGCGGCATCCAGGAATCCGCTCCGGCATTCCGGGAGTCCGAATGGAAGCTCCGGCACATCACTCTGGCCGGTCTCAGTTGGCCCCCGGCGCCTGAAGCTCACGACAATACTCCGATCATCATGCTGCACGGTTGGCTCGACAACAGCCTTACCTTTGTAAAGTTGGCACCGGAACTGACAGCTCTCGGGCCTGTTTACGTCCTGGACTTCGCCGGGCATGGCCATTCCGGACACCGCCCGGAAGGCCAGAGTTACCTGCTGATGGATTATGTTGCGGATCTGGCTGAACTGGTTGAGCGCTATTTCCAGGAAACACCGGATGGCAAGATCAACCTTGTCGGTCACTCTCTTGGTGGTATCGTCGGCGCTCTCTACGCGGCTGCTTTCCCTGAACGGATTCGGAATCTGGTGATGATCGACAGCCTGGGCGCTCTCAGTCGTCCGGTTAAAGAGACCATTCCCCAGCTTCGAAAGGCGATCAAGAAACGCATTGCCGGATCTGGAAAGCAGGTCGTCTATCCGGATATCGCCACTGCAGCGAAAGCCCGGGAGGGCGGACTGAGTCCCCTCAGCCCTGAAGCTGCGCTGACGCTTATTCCACGTAATATGAAGCCCCAGGGAGACGGGTACGTCTGGCAGACCGATCCCCGGCTGCGGCACCCCTCGCCACTCATGATGACCGAAGAGCAGGTGCTGGCCTCGCTGGCGGCGATCGAAACCCGGGTGCTTTTTGTCAGAGCCGATCAGGGTCTTCTGTCGTACAGACAAGATCTGGACAAACGTGCGGAAGCAATTGCACATCTCCAGATTGCGAAAGTACCCGGGGGCCACCACTGCCATCTTGATGGTGAGACAGGCCCGGTTGTAACAGCCATCAGACAATTTCTGGAAAATGAGTAATCGCTTGCTGAAATCACTGTTTAGCCGTTTTGTTACCGTGGCCGTCTGTTCGCTGGTTCTGCCGTCCATCGGTATGTCCGCCCCGGAAGATGTGCCGGCGCCTTTCCCGCAATCGACCCTCGAGAATACCGTGAGGATCGAATCGTCGGGCCATTTGATATTGTTCAGTCCGCTCCGGGAGGTTAATAACGAAATCCGCTCCGAAACCATGGCCAGACTGCCGGTGGCCGGCGAAGGAAGGCTGTACCAGATTGCGCGGGATTCCAGTCGGGAAAGGGCTCGGGATCATTATCTGAGGATTCTGCGACAAAGAAATGCACAGGTTCTTTTTGACTGCGAAGGTATCCGTTGCGGGCGGAGCAACGTTTGGGCCAACCAGGTGTTTGGCCAGGCCGTGCTGTTGGGCCGGGACGCCACGCAGGATTATCTGGTGGCGGGCACCGTCGCAGAGGACGGTAGCCGTTGGTTGACTCTGATTTACACGGTTACACGGGGTAATCTTCGGGAATACGTGTGGGTGGAGCACCTTCGGGTTGAGGCCGGTGCAACTGTCCCGGGCTTTGGCGGTGTAAGCCGGCGCGTTGAAGGCCCGATTATCGTGCCTTGGCAGGGTGGCGTCACGTATCGTTTCAATTGGCAAGCGACTGATCGCAGGCTGGTAACCGATCTCGCACGGGAGGAAGGCGCGGTCGTCGCTCTGGTGGGTTATTCTGTGTTGGAGGAAAACGAAACTTTCTCCGAGGCCATGGAACGTGCGCGCCAGGCCACCGAGTCCCTGTCTGAAGTGTTATCAAAAACCGGAGTACCCAAAAGTCGGCAAGAGATAGTCATCGTGGGTCCTGCGGTAGTTTTCAGTGGTCCGGATCGACAGGGTGACCGGGTAGAAGTGGTAGTAATTTCGAGGTAGAGATCATGGGCTCATCAAAGGACGACGACCAGGATCGCAAGGACAAATCCCCGGTGGGTCAAGCCGGGGATGATGTGTCCAAGGTGCTGCAAAGCTCTGACGTTTCCGCGACCCACGCGCCGGCGAACCCCGCAAAAGGCAGTGCTCCTGAAAAGCCGGGAAAAACCGTTGCCCTGACTCTTGGGAGTGGTGGGGCAAGGGGTTATGCCCATATTGGCGCAATTGAGGTTCTGGTCGAGAGGGGTTACGACATCGTTGCCATCTCTGGCTGCTCCATGGGAGCCCTGATTGGCGGCATGTTCGGCGCCGGCAAGATGCAGGACTACAAGGACTGGGTCACAGGCCTGGGCCAGTTTGATGTTCTGAAACTGCTGGACGTTACCTTCAATTCCGTCGGGGCCATTCGCGGCGAAAAGATTTTTTCGGTGGTCAGGGAAATGCTGGGTGACACGCGGATCGAAAATCTGCCCATTGCGTTTACGGCGGTGGCCACCGATCTGCTTGCCCATAAGGAAATCTGGTTCCAGGAAGGCCCGTTGGATCAGGCCATTCGCGCCTCGGTGGCAATCCCAAGTGTTGTTACTCCGCTGGTTCTCAACGGCCGGGTTCTCGTTGACGGCGCCTTGCTCAATCCGTTGCCAATCATCCCGACGATTTCCTCTCATGCCGACATGATTGTCGCGGTTAACCTCAGTGGTGAGGATGATCGGCGTCGACGTATTCCCGATGCCGCTTTTTCACCCATACAGGACGAAAACACGGACATGGATGAATGGGTGGATACGATCCGCGAGAAAGCATCGCGTTGGTTCGACTGGGATGCCCTGAAATCACTGACAGCCCGGAAACCGGACAATGGGGACAGCCCGGAAGAGAAAATCAGTCGTGCGGTGCATAAAAAAGAGCACCAGAAGCAGTACGATAAGAGACCGACCGACAAGAAGAGTCAGGAAGAGCACGAAACCATCAACTGGGACAAGCTCGGTATCGGCAAATTCGATGTGATGAACCTTACCATCGAGACCATGCAGAGTGCGCTCGTGCAGTACAAGATTGCCGGGTATCCGCCGGACTTATTGGTTAATATTCCCAAAAATGCCTGTCGAACTTACGATTACCACAAGGCGCCGGAATTAATTCAGTTGGGCAGGGAACGGATGGAAGCCGCGCTGGATCGGTTTGAGGAAAGCCGGAACAGCTCCGGCCCGCTGGCGATCTGAGGGATTTGCATGCAGCCGCCTCCAGTGGGCTGCAGTCGGACGCCTAAACAGCGTATAATCCGGCGCTGACACGCTCTCGCACAGGATTTACGTTTGTGACCAGCCCCATTGACGACCTTCATAGCGTTCGGGATTACCTTCGCTACGCTTCCTCACAGTTTGCCGCTTCGCCCCTGTTTTTCGGCCACGGAACGGATAACGTCTGGGATGAGGCGGTTCAGTTGGTCATGCGCAGCCTGCACCTTCCTCTGGAAAACAACACGGTGTTCCTGGAAGCCCGGCTAACCCGCGAAGAGCGAGAGCTGATCCTGGGAAAGATCAGCCGCCGTGTGAACGAACGGGTGCCTCTGGCCTACTTGTTGGGTGAGGCCTGGTTCATGGGCATGCCGTTCCATGTGGACGAGCGGGTGCTGGTGCCGCGTTCTCCCATCGGCGAACTGATCGAGAATGGCTTTCAGCCCTGGCTGGGTGATAAACCGGTTGAACGCATTCTTGATCTTTGTACCGGTAGCGGTTGCATTGGCATTGGCGCTGCGTCCGTCTTTCCTGAAGCGGAAGTGGACCTCTCGGATATCTCCGTGGATGCGCTGGAGGTAGCGGAATCGAATATTGAACTGCATGGAGTCCGCGAACGAGTTCGTACCGTACAATCGGACGTTTTTGAAAATATTGAAGGCCGCTACGATATCATCGTGAGCAATCCGCCTTATGTGGATGCGGAAGATCTTTCCAGTATGCCGGACGAATACCGCCACGAGCCCGAACTCGGCCTGGCTGCCGGCAAAGACGGGCTGGATATCGCCCACAGGATCATTGCGAGTGCCACTGAGCACCTCACCCCTGGCGGGCTTCTGGTTGTCGAGGTTGGCAATAGCTGGATAGCAATGGATGAGGCCTACCCGGATCTGCCACTAACCTGGTTGGAGTTCGAGAATGGCGGCGATGGCGTCTTTCTGGTTACCGAACCGGACCTGCGCCAGTGGCAGGCTTCGAATTAATCTGAATTCTCATAAAAGCTGAACAAGATACTGAATTATGGCGGGAAACACTTTCGGAAAACTCTTTACGGTTACCTCATTCGGCGAGAGCCACGGGCCTGCCCTGGGGTGCATCATTGATGGCTGCCCTCCGGGTCTGGAGCTCTCGGAAGCGGATATGCAGCGGGATCTGGATCGCCGTAAACCGGGCACCTCCCGGCATACCACCCAGCGCCGTGAAGCCGACGAGGTGAGAATCCTGTCCGGTGTTTTTGAGGGCAAGACCACCGGCACACCAATCGGGCTGGTGATCGAGAACACTGATCAGCGCTCCAAGGATTATTCCAAGATCTCCGAACAGTTCAGACCGGCTCACGCCGATTACACCTACATGCACAAGTATGGTGTGCGGGATTATCGTGGTGGCGGCCGTTCTTCTGCCCGTGAGACCGCCATGCGGGTGGCTGCCGGTGCGGTTGCCAGGAAGTTCCTTGAGCAACGCCTGGGGATTCGGATTCGTGGTTACCTGTCGCAGCTGGGGCCCATCAAGGCTGAAAAGCTGGACTGGGATCAGGTTCACCAGAACCCGTTTTTCTGCCCGGATGCGGACAAGGTTGCTGAGATGGAAGCCTATATGGATGCGCTTCGCAAAGAGGGTGATTCCATCGGAGCCCGGATTAACGTGGTTGCCGAGGGCGTGCCGCCAGGGCTCGGCGAGCCGATTTTCGATCGTCTGGATGCGGATCTGGCCCATGCACTGATGAGTATCAACGCGGTGAAGGGCGTAGAGATTGGCGCTGGTTTCGGCTGCATTGATCAGAAGGGCACGGAGCACCGTGATGAAATTACTCCGGAGGGATTCCTCTCGAACAATGCGGGTGGGGTGCTGGGCGGCATTTCATCGGGGCAGCCGATTGTCGCCAGTATTGCCCTGAAGCCGACGTCGAGTTTGCGTTTGCCGGGCCGGAGTATTGATGTAAACGGTGATCCCTGTGAAGTGATCACCACCGGGCGGCACGATCCCTGTGTTGGTATCCGGGCGACGCCGATTGCTGAGGCGATGATGGCGATTGTGTTGATGGATCATTATCTGAGGCATCGCGGGCAGAATGCGGACGTGTCTGTTTCTACGCCGGTGATTGGGCAGCTCTGAGTTTAGTTATCAGGCTTGGTGAGGCTGCTTTGGCGGCACCCACTGCCCAAAAAACGCCCGTGAATACTTCCCTGTAGGGCTTGGTCGCGCCATCCCTGGCGCTCCACATTTTTGGGAGTCCGCCCCCGCCAAAGCCGCCAAGCCTTTTCGATAGTCGTATAGAGGTTTCGCTATTTACTTTCGACTTTCCAACCTCTACTTCTGGTTTTTCGCTCTCCTCGGTGGGCTCCTGCCGTACTGGTCCCTCTACCTCGAAGGCCAGGGATTTTCCTATCTTCAGATTGCCACACTGATGGCGACGATCCAGCTAACCAAAATCGTTGCTCCAAGCGTCTGGGGCTGGCTCGGGGACAAAACCGGCCAGCGGGTTCGTCTGGTCCGGTTCGGCGCCATCACCGGTTCGCTGTTCTTCGCCGGTGTATTCATGGAACCGGGGTTCTATGGCCTGCTGCTGGTGATGCTGGCATTCACGTTTTTCTGGAATGCGATCCTGCCGCTTTACGAGGTGATCACGCTTCGCACCCTTGGCGAACACAAGGAGAGATACGGGCGGGTTCGGCTCTGGGGATCGGTTGGATTTATCGGGGCGGTGGCGCTGGTGGGCGGCTTGCTGGAGCTGGTGCCGATTCAGAATCTGCCGTGGTTGTTGTTGCCAGTGTTTGCGGGCATTGCCGTATCGGCCTTCCTGGTGCCTGCAGAGCGGGGAGAACGGAAGCCGCCGGCGCCGAAAGGCAGCTTGAAGGCAATTGTTACGCACCCGGCGGTGGTGACGTTTTTCCTGATGAATTTCCTACTTCAGGTGTCACATGGTGCCTACTACACCTTCTTCAGTATTCACCTGGAACAGCATGGTTATGGCAAGCTTTCGATTGGTCTTTTGTGGTCTTTGGGGGTTTTGGCGGAGATTGCTCTGTTTCTGGTGATGCATCGGTTAACGCGAAATTTCACGGTTCGACAGATTGCAATTGGCGCGCTGACGTTAACCATGATCCGCTGGGTTCTGATTGCCGAGGTAACCGACGTGGTTGCAGTGCTGCTCTTCGCTCAGCTGCTGCATGCGGCGTCTTACGGGGCACTGCATGCGATTTCGGTTCAATACATTCAGGGGTTCTTCGGCAAACACCACCATGGACAAGGCCAGGCCCTGTACAGCGGACTCACTTTTGGCGCCGGCGGTGCATTGGGGGCCTGGCTATCCGGTTTCCTGGTCGATGGCTTCAGCACGTCGGCGGCCTTCTGGGGCGGTGCTGCTGCAATGGCCGTTGCAATCGTTATCACCTGGCGGGGCCTGCGACCACCGCCTGAACACGGAGCGAGGTGAGCCTCAGGCGTTCTCCTCTTCCTGTACAATATCCAGCAACGCCTTGGCCGCGTTGCTGAGCTGCCTCCCTGATAGGCCGATCCCCCCAAGCATCCTTGAAACCGGCTTTCCCAACTCCAGCACCCTCAGGCTGTCATCAACCATTCGCAGTGGAAGAACACTCCAACCCAGCCCAACGCTGGTCATCATTTTGATGGTTTCCAGATAGTTGGTGGGCATCTGTGGGTTCAGGTGTAGATTTGCCTCCAGAAACAGCCGGCTCACAACCCGATAGGTCGCCGTGCTGGTATCCGGAAGCAGTGCAGGGTGATCCGCAAGATCCGACAGCTCTGGTTTGCTGAGTGACGCCAGAGGATGCTCCGCGCCAGCCACAAACACCATTCGGTCCGGCCATTGGGCAAACACATGAAAACTCGGTTCCATGCTGTCGCTCAACGTCACGAAAGCCAGCTCCGCATTACGTTTACGCATCTGCTCATAGGCGGCATCGGATTCCATGAATTGCAGGTTGATCAACACCTGAGGGTATTCGCGTTTGAACCGACGTAGCCAGTTCGGCAAATGGTGCAGGCCAATGTGGTGGCTGGCGATAATCTGCAGCTCGCCTTCTACCTGACCGGAGTCGGGCGACAGCGCCACCCGGGCATTGTGGATTTCATCCAGGATCCGGCGAGCATGGGGGAGTAGCCGGCTGCCTGCATCGGTAAGGCGAATCTGACGATGGCTCCGGTCAATAAGGGTGGTGCCAAGCTGGTTTTCCAGCGCAGCCAGGCGTTTCGATATGGCCGGCTGTGTCAGGTGCAGGGTTTCCGCGGCTTCTGAAAAGGAGCCCTGATCGACAATGGTCAGAAAAGCTTTGAGCGCGTTTGAATCCATGCCTGTGTTCCTGATTTTCAATCTGGGTGAAGGTCCCGGGTTGGAGCAGCGTTTTCAAAACACGCCAACAAGCACGTCCATGTGGGCTCGAATCGGGCCATCCCTGGCCCTCTACGGTTTTGAAAACGCTGCTCCAACCCGCTCCCCAAAGTTTTCTGATTAATCGCAGAGTCTGGGGAGTGTGGAGGAGGCTGCCTCCTAAAACCGTGGAGCGCCAGGGATGGCGCGACCGAGCCCTACAGGGACGTATTCACGGGCGTGTTTTGGGAGGCAGCCTCCTCCACGCGACCTTCACTGAAGTATAACCAAAACGGATGCCAAAGATAAAAAACATGAATTGAGGTTATCCGGTCTCAGGCGGTAAGATGGCTTTAACAAACGTCAGAACCAGAAACCCCCAGAGAGTGAGAGAGAACCATGGCGGGCAAGACCTTATACGACAAATTGTGGGACGATCATCTCGTCAAACAGCGCGATGACGGCTCCGCGTTGATTTACATTGATCGCCAATTGCTGCACGAAGTGACATCACCTCAGGCATTTGAAGGCCTGCGTCTGGCCGGGCGTAAGCCCTGGCGGATTGATGCCAACATTGCGACGCCGGACCACAACGTGCCCACCACGGACCGTGATCGAGGTGTTGAAGGTATTGTTGATCCGGTATCCCGGATCCAGGTGGAAACACTGGACAAGAACTGCGACGAGTTCGGGATTCTTGAGTTCAAGATCAAGGATCAGCGCCAGGGTATTGTGCATGTAATCGGGCCCGAGCAGGGCGCGACCCTGCCGGGTATGAGCATTGTTTGTGGAGATTCCCACACCTCGACCCACGGTGCCTTTGGCTGCCTTGCCCATGGTATTGGTACCAGTGAAGTTGAGCATGTGCTGGCCACCCAGTGCCTGGTTCAGCAAAAAATGAAGAACATGCTGGTGAAGGTCAACGGCAAACTCGATCCGGGCGTTACCGGCAAGGATGTCGTGCTGGCCATCATCGGCAAGATCGGGACCGCTGGTGGTACGGGTTACGCCATTGAGTTTGGCGGCGAAGCCATCCAGGGCCTGAGCATGGAAGGGCGGATGACCATCTGCAACATGTCCATCGAGGCCGGTGCGCGGGTTGGGATGGTGGCGGTCGATGACACCACCATCGATTATGTCCGCAATCGTCCGTTCGGGCCCAAGGGTGATCAGTGGGACGCTGCGGTCAACTACTGGCGGACTTTACACAGCGATAGCGATGCAACGTTCGATAAAGTTGTAGAGCTGGATGGCTCGGAAATCCAGCCGCAGGTGAGCTGGGGAACCTCACCGGAAATGGTGGTTGGAATCGACGGCAGGGTGCCAGATCCGGAGCAGGAAGCCGACCCTATCAAGCGTGAGGGCATTGTTCGCGCCCTGAAATACATGGGTCTGCAGCCAAACATGGCGATTACCGATATCAAGCTGGACCGGGTGTTTATTGGCTCCTGTACCAACAGCCGGATTGAGGATCTGCGTGAGGCCGCTGCCGTGGTGAAAGGGCGTAAGGTGTCTCCGATTCTGAAGCAGGCCATGGTGGTTCCCGGTTCCGGGCTGGTGAAAGCCCAGGCGGAGCAGGAAGGTCTGGACAAGATCTTTATCGAAGCTGGTCTGGAATGGCGTGATCCGGGCTGCTCCATGTGTCTGGCCATGAACGCCGACAAGCTGGGGCAGGGTGAGCATTGTGCTTCCACCTCAAACCGAAACTTTGAGGGTCGGCAGGGCTTTGGTGGTCGTACTCACCTGGTGAGCCCGGCTATGGCCGCCGCTGCTGCGGTAACAGGCCATTTCGTTGATGTCCGTGAGCTGACGAACTGATCCACAGGAGAGAACCATGCGCGCATTGAAGCAACACCAGGGCGTTGTCGCCCCCATGGACCGGTCCAACGTGGATACGGACATGATTATTCCCAAGCAGTTTTTGAAGTCCATCAAGCGCACCGGCTTCGGCCCGAATCTTTTTGATGAACTGCGTTATATGGATGAGGGTAAGCCGGACCAGGATTGCTCCACCCGGCCGATTAATCCGGATTTTGTCCTGAATCAGGATAGGTACAAGAACGCCAGTGTACTGCTGGCGCGGCGTAACTTTGGCTGTGGTTCGAGCCGGGAGCACGCCCCGTGGGCGCTTGAGGATTTCGGCTTTCGGGTGATCGTTGCCCCAAGCTTTGCCGATATTTTCTATAACAATTGCTTTAAGAATGGTCTGTTACCTATTGTTCTTCCTGAGGATGTTGTTGGCCAATTGTTCAGGGAGGTCGAGCAGAGTGAGGGCTATCAGCTGGCAGTGGATCTGGAAGCCAGAACCGTGACCACCCCGTCTGGGGAAACCTTTACTTTTGAGGTTGATGATTTCCGTCGTCATTGCCTGCTGAACGGTCTGGACGATATCGGGGTTACTCTGGAAGATGCCGAGGTGATCAGGTCCTACGAGGAAAGCCGCCGCAGAACCGCGCCCTGGTTGTTTGGCGCTGGCAGTTGATTTGGGTGTCGGATTACGCTGGCGCTAATCCGACCTACCCGTCATCAAGCAGGAATATTCGAAAACGTAGGTCGGATTAGCCAGAGGCGTAATCCGACAGAGGCACAGCAGAAATCACAATCAAGTAGGTCGGATTGGCCAAGGGCGTAATCCGAAAGAGACCCGGTAGAAAATACAATCAAGTAGGTCGGATTAGCCAAAGGCGTAATCCGACATCAAGGAATGAAACAAGGAACCAGTATGTCCAGAACAATCCTGATGCTTCCCGGCGACGGTATCGGCCCGGAAATCGTTGCCGAAGCGGAAAAGGTACTTCACAAAATCAACGATCAGTTCAATCTGGGCCTGAGCTTCGAATCCGGCCTGGTAGGTGGCGCGGCGATTGATGAAGCCGACACGCCGCTTCCGAATGAGACCCTTGAGAAGGCGACCAAGGCCGACGCCATTCTGCTGGGCGCCGTTGGCGGCCCCCAGTGGGACAGCCTGCCCATGGCCAAGCGCCCGGAAAAAGGGCTGCTGGGGCTTCGCTCCAATCTCGAGCTGTTCGCCAATCTGCGACCGGCAATACTTTACCCGCAACTGGCATCCGCCTCGTCCCTGAAGCCTGAAGTTGTTTCCGGTCTGGATATCATGATTGTCCGTGAGCTGACCGGTGGTATCTATTTTGGTCAGCCTCGTGGCGTGCGTGAGCTTGAGAGCGGCGAACGCCAGGGTTACAACACTTACGCCTACACAGAATCGGAAATTCGTCGTATTGGTCGGGTCGCTTTCGAGGCCGCTCAGCAGCGGGGCAAGAAGCTGTGCTCCGTGGACAAGGCCAATGTGCTGGAAGTGACTGTTCTGTGGCGGGAAATCATGAATGATCTGCGTCGGGAATATCCGGACGTGGAGCTGTCCCATATGTATGTGGACAATGCCGCTATGCAGCTGGTCCGGGCACCCAAGCAGTTCGATGTGATTGTGACTGGAAACATGTTTGGTGATATTCTTTCGGACGAAGCGGCTATGCTCACCGGCTCCATTGGCATGTTGCCATCGGCGTCGCTGAACTCGGAAAAGCAGGGCATGTATGAGCCCTGCCATGGGTCTGCACCGGATATCGCCGGGCAGGGCATTGCCAATCCGCTGGCCACCATCCTCAGTGCTGCCATGATGCTGCGGTACAGTCTGAATGAGGAAAAAGCCGCCGAAGCCATTGAAGCGGCGGTCAGCAAGGTCCTGGATCAGGGGCTGCGAACAGCAGACATTATGTCTGAGGGCGCAAAGAAGGTGTCCACCCGGGAAATGGGTGAGGCGGTTCTGGCTGCGCTGTAAAGATCGGGCCCTGACAGGCGTATTTGAGACCCGACGGCAACGCGATGCAGTTGCCGCGGGATCATCCATCCTGTCCCTGCCAGCGATAAAGGCATGGGGCGGGCATAAAACGAGGTCTGAAGATCGCACATGAAGCGAGTTGGACTTGTAGGTTGGCGTGGCATGGTGGGCTCGGTCCTCATGCAACGCATGCGTGAAGAAAACGATTTCGCCGATATCGAACCGGTATTTTTTACCACGTCCCAGGCTGGCAAGCCTGCACCGGACGTGGGAAAAGACGACGTTCCGCCTCTGCAGGACGCGTTTGACGTCGAGATTCTGAAAACCATGGATGTGATCGTGACCTGTCAGGGTGGCGACTACACCGGCGAGGTTTATCAGAAGCTCCGGGACGCGGGCTGGGAAGGTTACTGGATTGATGCAGCGTCCACGCTGCGGATGGTCGATCACTCCGTGATTGTTCTGGATCCGGTCAACCGTAACGTGATTGATGCCGCGCTGGAGAAAGGGGTCAAGGATTACATCGGTGGCAACTGCACCGTGAGCCTGATGATGCTGGCGCTCGGTGGCCTGCTGGAGCAGGATCTGATTGAGTGGGTGTCGCCCATGACCTATCAGGCGGCTTCCGGTTCCGGCGCGCAGAACATGCGCGAGCTGTTGAACCAGATGGGCGAGCTCAATAACAGCGTCAAGACTGAGCTGGATGATCCGTCGTCCGCGATTCTGGAAATCGACCGCAAGGTAACAGAAACCATGCGGTCGGACGGTTTTCCGACCGAGCACTTCCAGGTGCCCCTGGCGGGCAGTCTTATTCCGTTCATCGACAAGCAGCTCGATAACGGCATGAGCAAGGAAGAGTGGAAGGCGGGTGTTGAGACCAACAAGATTCTTGGTCGCTCCGATAACCCGATTCCCATCGATGGCATCTGCGTGCGGATCGGTGCCATGCGCTCCCACAGTCAGGCACTGACCATCAAGCTGAAGAAGGATCTCCCGGTTTCTGAAATCGAGTCGATTCTTGCCAAGGCTAATGACTGGGTGAAGGTCATTCCCAATGATCGTGATGCGACCATTGAGGAACTGACTCCAGCAAAGGTTACCGGTACCTTGAGCGTGCCGATCGGGCGTATCCGCAAGCTGACCATGGGGCCGGAGTATATTTCCGCGTTTACCGTGGGTGATCAGCTGCTGTGGGGTGCCGCCGAGCCACTGCGTCGTATGCTCCGGATCCTTCAGGAGCGTTAAAAATTGTTACACAGAGGCAATAAATGCCAACTGTGTCCGGTTTCGGTAAACCGGTTAGGGGGCGGAGGCTGATTTCAGCCTCCGCCCCTGTTATTTTCAAGAGCGCTAGATAGTTCCGCGCGATTGATAAAAAAATGGTACAAGGATTGCGGCTGATTGATTGATAAAAGAGGTTTTATCAACAATACTTGCCGGACTGAAAATTAAAAAGAACACATAATAACGAGAATTATCCAGACGGAAGTCATCCAACCTCGTCCGATTCTGTTTGAAAGAGAGCAGTAACGAATAACGGAGACTGGAAAGGAAAAAGCATGAAGGTACGCAAGCTTGCGGTTGCCCTGGCTCTGGCGGGAGGGCTCGGATCCGGCGTCGCACAGGCCCTGGGGCTGGGTGAAATTGAACTTCAGTCCTATCTGAATGAGCCACTGGACGCAGACATCGTTTTGCGCCAGAGTAGTGGCGTCAATCCAGCGGACGTGTTCGTGAATATTGCTTCGGAACAGGCGTATGAGCGGGTGGGGCTGGATCGTAACCAGTTTCTCAGCAAGCTCCGGTTCCAGGTGGTTACCGGCAATGATGGTAGCCTCATTGTCAATGTCTCTTCCCGTGAACCACTCAGGGAGCCTTACCTTAACTTCCTGCTCGAGTTGACCTGGCCAAGCGGCCGGTTGATGCGGGAATACGCCGTGCTCGTCGACCCGCCCGTTTACGCGGAAGAGTCCGGCGTACAGGAGCAAGTCAGTACTCCAACCGTTTCTACGACTCAGACAACCAGTCAACCGACTACCACTCGCAGTGCCGAGTCCGTGCGCCGCCAGGCTCAGGCTGAGCGGTCCCTTGGCACCGGATATCAGGCCGATACCTTCGGGCCGACGGGCGCTTCAGACACACTGTGGACCATTGCATCCCGGATGCGCCCTGACAGCAGCGTTTCCATGCAGCAGGTCATGCTGGCAATCCAGGACCTGAATCCGAATGCCTTCATTGGTAACAACATCAATCGCCTGAAACGTGGCGAAGTTTTGCGTGCCCCTTCTCTCGATCAGATCCAGAGTCGGACCCGTGCCGAGGCTACCCGTTTGGTTGCCCAGCAGAATCAGGAATTCCAGGCCCCCCAGCGCATTGTGGATGCAACCGCTGAGCGGCAGCCCGAACCTGCGACCCAGCAGGAGGCCGCTTCCGGTGGCGATGAACTGAAACTGGTGGTCTCCGATGAAACCGGTACTGAGTCCAGTGAAAGTGGCTCTGCAGGTGGTGACAGCGAGTTGCCAGGCGGCGTTGATGCCGGCACGGCGGTGGCCATGGAAGAGCTTGAGAGCGCTCGTCGCGAAAACGAGGAGCTGAACAGTCGCGTTGATGATCTTCAGGACCAGGTGCAGACCCTGCAGCGTCTGCTTGAGCTGAAAAACACTCAGCTTGCAGAAATGCAGCAGGCAACCGGTGCGGAGCCGACAGAACAGACTGCGCCCGTTGAAGGCGAAGCCGCCGATGCAGCAACGGACGAAGCTGCTGAAGGTGAAACGCCCGTAGCCATTGATGCGGATATGGCGGACGGGGAGACAGAAGAGACTTCTGGTTCAGCAGGATCAACGGATATGGCCGAATCTGAGGCCATGGTCGATGACACTGAGGGAATGGCCGAGCCTGATGGTACAGCCGATGATCAGGTTGTTGGTGACGCCGGTGAGGCGCCAGAGCAAACAGGCATGGCCGCTGAGGAAGAGCCAGCGGGTTCGGACGCTGTCGAACCTGTTGAGGAAACGGCTGCAGCAGCGCCAGCCGCCTCAGAACCGGGTCAGGCAGAGGAGCCGGCTCCCAAGCCGACACCCCAGGCACCGGCAGCGGACAAGGGTTTTCCGGGTAACGTCATTGATGCCATTACCGGTAATCCGATGTATCAGATTGCCCTCGGTGGTGGCCTGATTGTTCTTCTGTTGTTGCTTCTGCTGCTGGCACGTCGCAATGCCAATCGGGAAAAGGCGTTCTATGAGCAGCTCAACAGTGAAGCCGACGAAGGAACAGACTCGTTTGATTTGAGCCTTGACGAGGAAGATCAGGAATCGGTTGCAGGCGACGCTTTGGCAGAGGCAGATTCCTATATTGCCTATGGCCAGCATGATCAGGCCGCACAAACACTGGAAACGGCAATCTCCCGGGAGCCCAGTCGGACTGATCTGCGCCTGAAGCTACTGGGTGTCTACGCGGACACCCAGGATCGCGACTCCTTCGAGAAGCAGTTTGGTGAAATCGAGGCTCTGGAAGACGAAGAGGCACTGACATCAGCCAATGAGCTGCGCGCAAGGTTGGAAGAGGCAGAGTCGATGCCCAGCATCGATGATCTCGAATCGCAGTTGCGTTCAGACTCCTTTGCAACTTCCTACGATTCCGAAGACGTTGGAGAGGCGCCGGCTGAACAGCAGGATAAGCCGGAATCCGATGAGCTTCTGGCCGATCAGTTCGATTCGGAGCAGGAAGAGCCTGCTGAGAATGAGTTCGGAGATTTTGACACGGATCTGTCAGAGACCGACCTGTCCGATTTCGAGCTTGACGAGCTTGAAGAACAGGAAGCCGCCAAGTCTTCCGACGGTGAAGAGGCTGAGGACGATAAGGAAGAAAGTCGGGACGACATGATCGAATATGATCTGTCGGGCCTTGAACTGGAATCTGATGAAGAAAAGTCCTCGACCGAAGACGCCTCGGAACTGGAAGAGTCCGGTGACTGGGACCTGTCGTCCGAGTTCGAGCAGGACTCTGACGAATTGACTCGTGCAGAGCCTGGAGTTGATGAATCCGAAGACGACCTGAGCCTTGACCTGGAAGAGGCTGATCTTGCTGAAGATGATCTGAATGACGAGCAGTCAAAGGCCGAACCGGAAACGTCATCGGAAGAGCTTTCAGAAACGGACGCCGATGCCGACATCGATTCTCTGGATGAATCCTTCCTGGATGAGCTCGATGCTGAACTGGACAAGGTAGCCGGCGAAGAAGATGAGCTGGGTGGCAGCGAGATTGAAGAATCCTCGCTGGACGACCTGGAGCTTGATGTCTCTGATGAAGATCTGGCTCTTATGGAAGAGTTTTCCGACACAGCCGATTCAGCGAATCCTGATGAGACCGAAGAAGCGTCTCTTGACGATGAGCTTGGCCTTGAAGACACGCTTGGTGAGGGCGATGCGGAAGAGGCTGATCCCGAGCAAACTGTCGAGGGTGCCGAGGAGCTCGAGCAGCAGGGCATTGTCGAAGAACTGGAAGAGCCCGAAGCGCCGGTCAGTGAAGAGGAGGCGCCCGAAGAGGATCTGGATCTGCCAGTGGCTTCTGATGAGGTTCCCGATGGATCAGGTAAGTCACAGGTCGCTGATATCGAAGAAAGCGAACTGGGTGATGAAGACGACTTCGACTTCCTCGCAGGAACCGATGAAGCTGCCACCAAGCTTGATCTTGCGCGGGCTTATATCGAGATGGGTGATGCGGACGGAGCCCGCGATATCCTAGAAGAAGTCGCACTGGAAGGAAACGACGATCAGAAATCCGAGGCGCAGGACCTCCTTAAAAATCTGTCCTGATCCGTTATAATCGGCTCTGACAGGCAGCAAGCGCCGGCTGCCGGGTTAATTCCCGGCAACAAGCCGGCGCTTTGTTTTTACAGTAACACTCTTTCCGGATTCTCACTTGTTTCTCGAAACCCAGCAACTGACTACGGATAACGCCATCGGGGCAGGGCGTGTCGCGCTCGCGTTTGAGTATGACGGGCGCGGTTTTCATGGTTGGCAGTTGCAGAAGTCCGGCGTCCGTTCGGTGGAAGCAGAACTTACCCAGGCTGTCGCAAAGGTTGCGGATCATCCGGTTGATCTGGTGTGTGCCGGGCGAACCGATGCCGGCGTTCATGCCAGTTATCAGATTGCCCATTTTGACACCCCCTCAGTGCGCAATCTCCGATCCTGGGTTATGGGTATCAATACAGCGTTACCCGAAGATATTTCCGTGCATTGGGCCGGGAATGGCGTCGGCGATTTCCACGCGCGATTTTCAGCTACCTACCGGCGCTACCGCTACATCATCTATAACCACCCCGTGCGTCCCGGTATTCAAAGAGGTCAGGTAAGCTGGACTTTCCGGCCGCTGGATGCGGAACGCATGCATGATGCGGCGCAGGCGCTGGCCGGAGAGCATGATTTTTCCTCCTTTCGGGCCGCCGGCTGCCAATCCCGAACACCCATTCGGTTTCTTGAGCGGATATCGGTAACCCGGAAGCGGGACTTTGTCGTAATAGACGTGCAGGCCAACGCGTTTTTGCATCACATGGTCCGGAATATTGCCGGTGCCCTGATGGCGGTTGGTTCGGGAAAGCAGCGACCGGACTGGATTCATGAGATACTGGTGGCCCGGGATCGAAGAGCTGCAGGTGTAACCGCACCTCCGTATGGTCTTTACCTGGTCGACGTGGGCTATCCTGACGAGCTCGGGGTACCGGCCGCCGAATGTGGTCCGGGTTTTCTGCGGCCATGGTTCAGCAGGACCGAAAACCGTCCGGTCACACCCACACACATTCATGTCAAACAGCGGGTTCCGAGCCAATGAGCGTAAGGGTCAAGATTTGCGGCCTCACTCGTCCCGAAGATATTGATGGCGCTGTTCAATCCGGTGCGGACGCACTGGGCCTCGTGTTCTATGAACCCAGTCCCCGTTCGGTGTCTGTACAACAGGCGGTGGAGCTGGCGAAACGCGTTCCTGCGTTTGTTTCGGTCGTCGGTCTATTTGTTAACCCCAGCCAGCAGGATGTTGAGACGGTTCTGGATCAGGTGCCGCTGGACTTGCTGCAGTTTCACGGCGACGAAGATGCCGGTTTTTGTGCCGGTTTCGGGCGACGCTGGATCAAGGCCATTCGGGTTCGGGAGGCGGGACAGATAGAAGCCGCCTTTGACGAGTTCCGGAATGCATCCGGCCTGTTGGTAGACGCCTGGGATCCGGACCGGTATGGCGGTACCGGGAAGTCGTTCAACTGGGATCTGATCCCCGACCATCGACCGCTCCCGATTATATTGGCCGGTGGGTTGTCATCTGATAACGTATTTGCCGCTGTCAAGCAGGTGAAACCCTGGGCTGTGGATGTCAGTGGCGGTGTTGAACAGGACAAAGGCATCAAGGACATCCAGAAAATTTCTCATTTCATTAAAGAGGTTCACCGTGTCTGTAAAACTGACTGAAGAAATGCTGAGCGCACTGCCGGACGCGCGGGGTCACTTCGGGGCCTTTGGCGGGCGGTTTGTTTCCGAGACTCTGATGGATTCCCTGATGACGCTCGAGAAAGAATACGCCCGTCTGAAGAAAGATCCGGAATTCCAGGCGCGGTTTGATAAGGAGCTGGCCGACTATGTGGGCCGGCCGACGCCTTTGTATTTCGCCGAGCGCCTCACCCGCGAGACCGGAGGAGCCCAGATCTGGTTGAAGCGTGAGGATCTTTGTCATACCGGGGCCCACAAGGTAAACAACACCATCGGGCAGGCCCTGCTTGCCAGTTTCCTCGGCAAGAAGCGGATTATTGCCGAAACCGGTGCCGGCCAGCACGGTGTTGCCACCGCCACGGTCTGCGCCCGTTTGGGGCTTGAGTGCCATGTGTTTATGGGGGCTGAAGATGTTCAGCGCCAGTCTCTGAACGTGTTCCGCATGAAGCTCCTCGGTGCAACGGTGCATTCTGTCCAGGGCGGTACCAAGACCCTGAAAGATGCCATGAACGACGCTATGCGTGACTGGGTGGCGAATGTGGACGACACCTTCTACATCATCGGTACCGTTGCTGGACCACACCCGTACCCGCTGTTGGTAAGGGATTTCCAGTCAGTGATCGGCCGTGAAACACGCCGTCAGGCCCTCGAGAAAACCGGAAAATTGCCGGATGCTCTGGTGGCCTGTGTCGGTGGCGGCTCCAACGCCATCGGGATGTTCTACCCGTTCCTGGCTGATGAGTCGGTAGAGCTCTACGGGGTAGAAGCCGGAGGCCTGGGTATTGAAACTGGCAAGCACGCAGCGCCGCTTTGTGCCGGCCGCCCGGGGGTTCTCCACGGCAACCGAACCTACCTGATGGAAGACGAGAATGGCCAGATCGCAGGCACCCATTCGGTCAGTGCCGGCCTTGACTACCCGGGTGTCGGACCCGAGCACAGCTGGTTGAAGGATATTGGCAGAGCGCACTACGTTTCCGTGACGGATGACGAAGCTATGGAAGGATTCCGGAAGCTGACCCGGGTTGAGGGCATCATGCCTGCTCTGGAAACCGCTCACGCAGTTGCCTATGCCATCAAATTGGCGGCGACCATGGATAAAGACCAGACCGTCGTTATCAACGTTTCCGGGCGTGGCGACAAGGACATCAACACGGTTGCCAAGCTTGAAGGCATCGAGATCTGAAGAATTAACAGGAGCAGGCATGAGCCGAATTGAAGGGGTCCTCAAGGCCCTGAAAGGACAAGGTCGAAAGGCACTTATTCCCTACATAACCGCCGGTGACCCCCATCCCGATGTCACGGTAGATCTGATGCATACGCTTGTGAAAGCCGGCGCCGACATTATTGAGCTGGGTGTACCGTTCTCTGATCCGATGGCAGATGGTCCTGTTATCCAGTTGGCCTGCGAGCGGGCACTGGTGCATGGCACCTCGCTGCGGCAGGTAATTGCCATGGTGAAGGAGTTCCGGAAGTCAGATGACCAGACTCCTGTGGTGTTGATGGGCTACCTGAATCCGATGGAGGCCATGGGCTACGAGCGCTTTGCAGACGCCGCCAAGGACGCTGGTGTGGACGGCATCCTGACCGTGGACCTGCCGCCGGAAGAGGCCGACGAGGTCGCTCCGCTGTTCACCCAGCGAGATCTCGACGCCATTTTCCTGCTGTCGCCAACGACCACCGATGACCGGATCCGGGCAATCAGTGAGCACTCATCCGGTTATGTGTACTATGTTTCTATCAAGGGTGTGACAGGATCCGCTTCCATTAACGTGGACGAAGTTGCCGCCAAGGTGGGTCATATTCACGAACTGACTGCACTTCCCGTTGGTGTCGGCTTCGGTATCCGTGATGCGGAAACGGCCGCAGCGGTTGGTCGGGTATCCGATGGTGTAATTGTTGGCAGCGTCCTGGTCGATACAATAGCCAGAAATCAGGCAGATACCGACCAGCTTAAACGGGCATTGACGGATCTGCTCCACCCGATGCGTGAAGCACTGGACAGTCTCGCCTCCTGATTGAAGGGGAGGAGGGCAAACAGGCGTCAAAGGACAGGATGAGACCATGAGTAACTGGCTGGACAAGATCATGCCGAGCAAGATTCGCTCGGAATCCAAGCAGAGAACTGGAGTGCCAGAGGGGTTATGGAAGAAGTGCCCCAAGTGTGGCGCCTTTCTCTACAAGCCGGAACTTGAGAAAAACCTGGATGTTTGCCCCAAATGCAACCATCACCTGAGGGTCGCGGCCCGCCGTCGTCTGGATGTTTTCCTTGATCCGGATGGGCGGGAAGAGATTGCCGCCGAGCTTGAGCCCTGGGATCGCCTTAAGTTCAAAGACAGTAAACGCTACAAGGATCGTCTGTCCCAGGCCCAGAAAGGCACTGGTGAGAAAGACGCACTGGTGGCTATGAAAGGCACGACGCTGGGTGTGCCTCTGGTTGCATGTTCCTTTGAATTTGGCTTCCTGGGCGGCTCCATGGGCCAGGTAGTCGGCGAAAAGTTCGTCCAGGCAGCCAATGTTGCCCTCAAGGAGCGAATTCCCCTGGTGTGTTTCTCTGCCAGTGGCGGTGCCCGGATGCAGGAAGCGATCCTGTCGCTGATGCAGATGTCGAAAACGGCCGCAGTGCTTGAGCGGATGAAGCTTGAGGGGATTCCCTACATTTCGGTAATGACAGACCCTGTGTTTGGTGGTGTTTCTGCCAGCCTGGCCATGCTGGGCGATCTCAACATTGCCGAGCCGAATGCATTGATTGGGTTCGCCGGCCCGCGGGTTATCGAACAGACGGTTCGTGAAAAGCTTCCCGAAGGATTCCAGCGCAGCGAGTTCCTGCTGGAGCATGGCGCCATCGACATGATTCTCCACCGTCACCAGCTGCGTGAGCGCATTGCCCACGTGCTGGCCAAGTTCACCGGCCAGGAGCGTCCCGGAACCGAAGAGCCCATCGAGTTTGAAGTGACGGAAAAGCCTGAAACCGATGCCCCCGCCGAGTAACCGTCCAGATCAGCCTCCGGCCTCGCCGGGGGTTGGTGCCACTGTCGATCAGTGGCTTGCCTACCTCGAAGCTATTCATCCCACAGAGATCGATCTGGGCCTGGATAGGGTGCTCGTGGTTTTGCGCCGGTTGTTCCGCCGAAAGCCGGGCGCCCGAATCATCACGGTAGCAGGTACCAATGGCAAGGGCAGCGCCGTGGCGGCTGTAGAGCGGCTGTTGCGTGCCGCCGGCCGCCGAACCGGAGCCTATACCTCACCGCATCTCCAGCGCTATAACGAGCGTGTGCGCCTGAATGGCGAGGATATTTCCGACGATGCCCTGGTTAAGGCGTTTGAGGCGGTTGAGGCCGCTCGTGGCAATGTCTCGCTCACCTATTTTGAATTTGGAACCCTGGCAGCCTTCGTGGCGTTTGATGAGGCCAGCCTGGATGACTGGGTCCTGGAAGTTGGCCTTGGCGGGCGGCTGGACGCGGTGAATGTTCTGGATGCAGATTTCGCCATACTGACATCGGTGGACATCGACCACGTTGCCTACCTTGGCGATAATCGGGAAGTCATTGGTTTTGAGAAAGCGGGGGTGCTCAGGCCGGGTATTCCCGCGGTCTATGCGGACGCCGATCCGCCACGCTCGGTGCTCCAGCAGTCGGCGGCCCAGAAGGTTCAGATGGCTATGTTCGGGCGGGATTATGAGTTAATGCCAGAAGCACAGACCGTGTCCGGATTTCCGTCAGTGGTGCTGAATTATCAGAACCAGCCGATTCGCTTGCCTGCCGGGCCGTTGCCGGTTAAGAGCGTTGCCGCGGCCGTCGTAGCAGTGCGACAGCTTGAACCAGGCCTGTCGGTTGCCGTTATTGAACAGGTGCTTTTAGGCCTTTGCGTGCCCGGCCGATTTGAGCGCCTTGGTTCCTCCCCGGATATTTTTCTGGATGTCGGTCATAATCCCCATGCGGCCGGTTGGTTGGCTGAACAGCTGGGTAGCGTGAAACCCCCTGGCCGGCGGGTCCATGCGGTTTATGGTGCCCTGGCGGACAAGGACGTCGAAGGTGTCGGAAAAGCCATGGCCGGGGTCGTTGATGTCTGGTACCTGGCCAGCCTGAATGTACCGAGGGGGCTTTCCGGGAATGAGTTGCAGGCAAGGCTGGCCGATGCCGGTATCGGTCATGCTCCGGCGTTCGAATCCGTAGGAGAGGCGCTCAAATCCTCGCTTTCTTCCGCTGCCCCGAATGATCTTGTCGTCGTTTTCGGTTCGTTCTTCACGGTCGCCGAGGGTCGGGAGATTCTGCTTGCTGACGATTCGGCAGAGAGTTAGAGTAGCCGCCTTAAACTTTGTCCATGGCGGCGGGTAGCACTTTGAGTTCCGGCTCCCGGGCAGTTAGTATCTGCGGATAGGTGCCTCTCGGGGCGCAGTCACAACAGTTGGGAGCCTAGCAACGTGGATGGACTGAAACAGAGAATAATCGGGGCGCTGGTCCTTGTTTCCCTGGCGGTTATCTTTGTTCCCATGCTCTTTGATGAGCCCCATTCCGAGCGTACCTCCACCACCATCAAGATTCCGGAGGAGCCACCGTTCCCCGAGGTGGAAGCACCCGAATCCGAACTGGAGCCCGCCCCATCCTACGGCCTTGAGTCCGGCGAAAGCAGTGTGGCAGCGCCACCGGTTGCAGAAGATGGCAGTGGCTCCCCGGGATATCGCATACTTGAGGAATCTCCGGGCGACGAAGCGACCTCCGAGGTGACACACTCGCCTGACGGCGAGCAGCCTTCGGCGGCCCCTGCCCAGGAGCAGGCCAGTGCCCCGTCCGAAACTGGGGATCAAGTCTCAGAGAGTTCGGCCAGGGAAACCGCTGAATACGAACGCTCCCTGGAAGGCGCCTGGGTGGTCCAGCTGGGAAGCTTCGGCAATTCCGACAACGCCCGCCGACTCAGGGATCAGGTGCGAGAGAAAGGCTATGGCTCTCATCTGCAGGAAGTTGTCCGCGGGGACACCACGCTGACCCGTGTTTTCAGCGGTCCTTTTGCATCCAAATCTGAAGCCGAATCCGCCAAGAGGGCATTGGACGATGCCTTTGGTCTGAACAGTCTGGTAACCTCCGGGGAAAAATAGCGGTCGGGTTCCGGTTTATGTGTGTCTGGCGGTTTGGCGAGCCGGGGTTTCCTGATAGAATTCGCGCTTCCTTTTCTCCACCGGGTTTTCAATGGAAGCGCTGATCTGGATTGACTGGGTCATTATCGCCCTCATTACAGTTTCCACCCTTATCAGTCTGAAGCGGGGCTTTGTTCGGGAAGCCTTGTCTCTGGTGACCTGGGTGGGGGCGTTCATTCTGGCCAGAACCTTCCATCCCCAGATGCAGTCCCTGCTGGAAAGCACGGTTGAAACGCCCCTGGTTCGGCTCATTGCGGCGTTTGCCATACTCTTCTTTGGAACCCTCATCGTCGGGGCCATCATCAATAACATGATTGGCCACCTGATTCGGGCCACTGGACTGTCCGCCACCGACCGGGTGCTTGGCATGGGGTTTGGGCTTTTGCGCGGTGTCGTGGTGGTGATTGTTGCCATTGCCTTCACCCGTTACACACCGCTCGCCCAGGATACCTGGTGGCGAACCTCGATTATCATTGATCGCCTGGCCGTGGTGGAAGACTGGTCCAGACGAACCCTGGGCGATGAATTTGCTCGTTTTCTGGGACCTGCGCCGGAAAACGCGCCGGAACCGGAATCCGGTACTTAGCAGGAAGGCGTGGAACCCGCGTCCACGTCCCGGTAACATTCAGTTTTAACACTCGGAGATTGCTTTATCCATGTGTGGCATTGTCGGCATCGTCAGTACTTCCAACGTCAATCAGTCGCTCTATGATGCGCTGACTGTACTTCAGCACCGGGGCCAGGACGCGGCGGGCATTGTGACATTTCAGGATGAGCGGTTTTTCCTCCGCAAGGACAATGGCCTGGTGCGGGATGTATTCCACACCCGGCACATGCGGCGACTGGTGGGGAATGTAGGCATCGGCCACGTTCGCTATCCGACAGCGGGCAGTTCCAGCTCCGCCGAAGCCCAGCCGTTCTATGTGAACAGTCCATACGGTATTACCCTTGCCCATAACGGCAATTTGACCAACGCTGATGACCTCAGCAAGGACCTGTTCCGGACCGATCTGCGGCACATCAACACCAACTCCGACTCGGAAGTACTGTTGAATGTGTTCGCCCATGAGCTGCAGAAGCTGGGCAAGCTGGACCCGACCAAGGACGAGATTTTCGCGGCGGTCAGCGCGGTTCACAAGCGCTGCCGGGGCGCCTACGCCGTTATTGCAATGATTACCGGTTACGGCATTGTGGGCTTCCGGGATCCGAATGGCATCCGGCCGGCCTGTTACGGTGAGCGCACTGACGAGAATGGCCGCAAGGAGTACATGATTGCTTCTGAAAGCGTTGCCCTGAATGCGGCGGGCTACACCCTCGTGCGCGACATTGCGCCAGGTGAGGCGGTCTACATCGAAACCGATGGTACCCTTTATACCCGCCAGTGCGCAGAGCAGCCCCATCTTTACCCATGCATTTTCGAGCACGTGTATTTTGCCCGGCCGGACTCCATTATTGACAAGGTGTCGGTCTACAAGGCACGTCTGCGTATGGGAGAAACACTGGCAGAGAAGGTCCTCCGGGAAACACCGGATCACGATATCGACGTGGTTATGCCGATTCCTGATACCAGCCGGACGTCGGCCATGCAGATGGCGCACCGTCTGGGCGTGAAATTCCGGGAAGGGTTTATCAAGAACCGGTATATCGGTCGGACCTTTATCATGCCGGGCCAGAAAATGCGCAAGAAATCGGTCCGCCAGAAACTCAACCCGATCGATCTGGAATTCCGGGGCAAGAATGTGATGCTGGTGGATGATTCCATCGTGCGTGGCACCACCTGTAAGGAAATTGTCCAGATGGCCAGGGATGCCGGCGCCCGCAAGGTTTATTTTGCATCCGCGGCGCCCCCCGTGCGCTACCCGAACGTTTACGGTATCGATATGCCGTCGGCCAGCGAGCTGATTGCCCATGGCCGCACCGTTGAGCAAATCCGGGAACTGATCGGCGCCGACTGGCTGCTCTATCAGGATCTGGAAGACCTGATAACCTGCGTCAGTGACGTGAACGATGACGTCGAGGGTTGGGAGTGCTCGGTCTTTACCGGCAACTACGTGACCGGTGATATCGATGAAGCGTATCTGAGCCGGATCGACGGCTTGCGGAACGACGAAAAGCGATCCGAGGGTGCCAGCGGCGCCGACGGGGATAACGGTATTATTGACTTGCATAACGACGAAGACTGAACGCCGCTTTCAGGCAGGAGATGTAGATGACCTTTCGCCGCGAAGAAACTGTCTGGATCCCGGAATCCGATCTGGAGGGGATGTCCGTGGATACCCTGGCCGTGAGGGCAGGGCAGATCCGCACCGGGCAGCTTGAGCACAGCGATGCCATATTCCCGACGTCCAGCTTCGTGTATGGCAGCGCGGCACAGGCGGCGGCGAGATTTGGCGGCGAAGAGCCCGGCAACATCTACTCCCGGTTTACCAACCCTACGGTCCAGGCGTTTGAAGGCCGGATCGCTGCCATGGAGGGCGGTGAGCGTGCGGTCGCCACGGCCTCTGGTATGTCCGCCATTCTGAGTACCTGCATGGCGCTGCTGCAGAGCGGCGACCACGTGATCTGCTCCCGGGGTGTATTCGGCACCACTAATGTTTTGTTCCAGAAATACATGGCCCGTTTTGGCGTGGAAACCACGTTTGTCAGTCTCACGGATATGGACGAGTGGCAGGCGTCGGTGCGTCCTGAAACCCGGATGCTGTTCATTGAAACTCCGTCCAATCCCCTCTGTGAAGTGGCGGATATGGCGGCGCTGGGGCGGTTGGCTCATGATAACGACGCGCTGTTCGTGGTGGATAACTGTTTCTGCACCCCTGTGCTGCAGCGTCCCCTGGAGCAGGGCGCGGATATCGTGATCCACTCGGCCACAAAGTACCTGGATGGCCAGGGCCGCTGTGTCGGTGGTGTAGTGGTCGGGTCCGAAAAGATGATGGAAGAGATCTATGGCTTCCTGCGGTCGGCCGGTCCCACCATGAGCCCCTTTAATGCCTGGGTGTTCCAGAAGGGATTGGAAACCTTACCAATTCGTATGCGCGCCCACTGTGACAATGCGTTAGAGTTGGCGCTGTGGCTGGAGCAACAGCCGGCGGTTGAGCGTGTTTTCTATGCCGGGCTCCAGAGTCATCCGCAACATGAGTTGGCGAAGAAACAGCAAACCGGATTTGGTGGTGTGCTGTCGTTCCAGCTCAAGGGTGCGCGGGAAGAGGCCTGGTCCTTCATTGATGGCACCCGAATGATTTCCATCACGGCAAACCTGGGTGACGTTAAAACCACGATCACACATCCGGCCACGACGACTCACGGGCGCTTATCGCCGGAGGATAAGGCGCGGGCCGGGATTACGGAAAACCTGATCAGGATTTCCGTGGGAATCGAAGCTGTTGAAGACCTGAAAACCGACCTTGAAAGGGGCTTTCAGGCGCTTCGGAACGCAAGCACCGATAACGTCTGAGCAGTCATGGCCGAATCTGCAAAAGCGAAGAAAGCACCACAGGAACTGACAGAGAAGCAGCTGCGCTTTCGCCGCCTGGCAGCCCAGGGCGCCCGTGAAGGCGCTGTTATCGCGCTGATAGCCTTGTCTATATACCTTTCCATGGCACTGGTTACCTTCAGCCCCTCGGATCCGGGTTGGGCAAGTATTGGCCATGACACCAGCGTGCAGAACTATGCCGGTCGCACCGGCGCCTGGCTGGCCAGCCTTTTCATGGACTTCTTTGGCCACGTCGCGTATCTGTTCCCGGTGATGATCGCCGGCTACGCGCTGATGCTCATCCGTCGGCGCAACGATTCCCTGGATTTGCACTGGCCGCTCTTCATGATGCGGTTTGGTGGCTTCCTGCTGATCCTTCTCTCGGCAACCAGCCTGTTGTCGCTTTATTCGGTGTTTGGTCTCGGGGTCTCCTCGGGCGGTGTGCTTGGAACGGCCGTAGCCGATGCCATGGTGCGTTTTTTCAACCTGCCGGCCACGACGCTTTTGCTGATCGCCATCTTCCTCTTCGCACTGACTGTCACCACCGGCCTGTCCTGGTTCTGGTTGATGGATCAGTTGGGTGGCCTGACCCTCAGAACGGGGCAGGCCATCAAGAGCCTTTTCAAAGGCAAGCCGAAGCCAGAAAAACCAGAGCCCAAAGCTGAGCCCCCGGTGGTCAAAGACCGAGTTCCGCCCGTTGATAACGCACGGAAAAAGGCTGATACCAATAAGCCGCGCTGGTGGCAGCGGATTCCCGGTTTCGGTCCGAAAAAGCCGAAAACCCCGAAGGCTGCCCCCAGGCCGGAAGCCGGTCGAAAGGAGCCAGCACTGGATGGTCTCTCTGCCGAGGTGGACCCGGAACCGGCGAGACTTGAAAGTTTCAGCTCTCGCGATGAGGGGCCCGCTGCTAACGGGAAGCCAGCCAAGGCTGAGCCTACTCCTCAGCCCGCCGGGCGCTCTCTGAAGATTTCCCCTTTCAAGAAAGATGAACAGCCGTCCCAGTCGAAAGACAAGGGCAGCAAGCAGCCCTCATTGCTCGAAGATATTGAGAGCCCGATTCCACCGATTTCCCTGCTGGATCCGCCCGAGGAGCATAAGGAAAGAGGCTACTCGGAAGAGTCCCTCGAACATATGTCCCGGCTGCTTGAGGAAAAACTTGGTGATTTCGGGGTATCTGTTGAAGTTGTCGAGGTCAATCCTGGCCCTGTCATTACCAGGTTCGAGATCAAACCGGCCCCGGGCGTGAAAGTCAGCAAGATTTCCAACCTCGCCAAGGATCTGGCCCGTTCCCTGGCGGTACTCAGCGTTCGGGTGGTCGAGGTAATTCCCGGCAAGTCCGTCGTCGGTATCGAGATTCCCAACGAAGAACGGGAAATGGTGCGGCTCAGCGAAGTGCTTGGTGCGCGGGTGTTCCAGGAGTCCAGCTCGCCACTGACCCTGGCGCTGGGTAACGACATTGGTGGCAACCCGATGGTTGCCAATCTCTCCAAGATGCCACACCTGCTGGTAGCGGGCACCACCGGTTCCGGTAAATCCGTTGGCGTAAATGCCATGCTGCTGAGCATGCTGCTGAAGGCGGGTCCGGAGGATGTCCGGTTCATCATGGTGGATCCCAAGATGCTTGAACTGAGCATCTACGACGGGATTCCACACCTGCTGGCGCCGGTAGTTACGGACATGAAAGAAGCTGCCAATGCGTTGCGCTGGTGTGTGGCTGAGATGGAGCGCCGGTACAAGTTGATGGCCAGCCTCGGGGTTCGAAACCTCGCTGGCTACAATCGCAAGATCAAGGACGCAGTGGCCGCAGGTGAACCGCTCCTGGACCCTTTCTGGAAGCCGGACGAGTATCTCGCCAACGATGAGCAGGAGCGCCCGGAGCTCGACACCCTGCCATTTATCGTGGTGGTTATCGACGAATTCGCCGACATGATGATGATCGTCGGCAAAAAGGTCGAGGAGCTGATTGCCCGTATCGCCCAGAAAGCGCGGGCGGCCGGTATTCACCTGATCCTTGCCACCCAGCGGCCTTCGGTGGATGTGATAACGGGCCTCATCAAGGCCAACATTCCCACCCGGATGTCGTTCCAGGTCTCATCCAAGATCGATTCCCGGACGGTGCTGGATCAGGGCGGCGCTGAGCAGCTTCTGGGGCACGGTGACATGCTCTACTTGCCACCGGGCTCCGGGTTACCGGTTCGGGTCCATGGTGCTTTTGTGGATGACGATGAAGTCCATCGCGTGGTCAGCGCCTGGAAAGCCCGGGGCGAACCGGTGTATGTGGACGATGTCCTGAACGGCGCTGAAGGCGAGAGCCTGCCCGGGGTACCCAACCTTTCAGAAGGCGGTGGAGACAGCGAGGGCGATGCGCTCTATGACGAAGCGGTTGCGTTCGTGACTGAAGGGCGCCGTGTTTCGATTTCCTCGGTGCAGCGAAAATTCAAGATCGGGTACAACCGGGCGGCAAACCTGGTTGATGCCATGGAAGCATCCGGCGTGGTAAGCGCCGCCGGCCACAACGGTGCCCGGGAAGTTCTGGCACCACCGCCACCCAGAGATTAGGAGTAAGGATTAATGCAACAGTCTTTTCTGAAATGCCTGGCCACCCTGATCATGGCGGTGTTTATTGCCGGCCCTGTGAGTGCGAGCGAAGGCAGCGATAGCGCGAACGAGTTGGCCTCGTTGCTGAAAAGCTACGAATCCTATCAGGCGGATTTTATCCAGATTGTGGTCAACGAGAATGGTAACAAGGTTCAGGAAACCCGGGGTTCCCTGAAAGCCAAGCGCCCTGGATTGTTTTACTGGGAAACCAGTGCGCCCCTTTCGCAGTTTATTGTGAGTGATGGCGAAACGGTGGAAGTCTACGACCCGGATCTTGAGCAGGTCACGATCCACAATCTCGATGACCGGGTGCAATCCACCCCGGCTCTCCTGCTCAGCGGTGAGGTGGATAACCTGGAGGAAACCTACAAGGTGTCCGGTCGCCAGATCGGGGACAACACCCGTGAATTCACATTGGAACCACGGAGCCCGGACTCCCTGTTTACTTCCCTGAGACTGACCTTTTTCAAGGGTGAGCTTCAGGAGATGCGCATGCAGGACTCCCTGGCCCAACTGAGTGTGCTGAGTTTTGACCGGATCAGGCTCAACGAGCCGGTTGAAGCCGGAGCGTTCACCCTCGACTACCCGGAGGGTGTGGATATTATCCGGGACGGGGCCTGATGCAGGACAGCCTATTCGCGGAATCCGCAGGGTTCCGGCCTTTGGCCGCGAGAATGCGGCCCGCGACCCTGGATGATTATGTCGGCCAGGTCCACCTGGTTGGGCCCGGCAAACCGCTTCGGCGCGCGGTCCAGCAGGGCCAGCTTCACTCCATGATTCTCTGGGGGCCTCCCGGAGTAGGTAAGACCACCTTTGCCCAACTTCTGGCGAACGTCAGCGACCTCAGCTTCGAGACGGTTTCTGCCGTACTGAGCGGTGTGAAAGAGATCCGGGCCGTTGTGGAACGCGCCCGCAATCGGAAGCAGTCTCAGGGCCGGGATACACTGCTGTTCGTGGATGAAGTGCACCGCTTCAACAAAAGCCAGCAGGATGCGTTTCTCCCTCACATTGAAGACGGTACCTTCATCTTTGTTGGTGCCACCACCGAGAATCCCTCTTTTGAGCTTAACAGCGCCTTGCTGTCCCGGACCCGGGTCTACGTGCTCAAGAACCTCGAGGAAGAGGACATTCTCCAGCTGTTACGCCGTGCGCTGACAGCTGACGAGGGCTTTGGTGGGCGCCTGCGGGTTGATGACGACGTGTTGACCCTGATGGCCTCTGCGTCTGGTGGTGATGCTCGCCGCGCCCTGAACATCCTGGAAGTAGCAGCGGATCTGGCCGAGCCGGATGAGTCCGGAATCGACCGTGTCACGGCCGATCAGCTCGAACAGGTTATGCAGACCAGCCTGCGTCGGTTCGACAAAGGCGGCGATGTGTTTTACGACCAGATATCGGCCCTGCACAAATCCGTTCGTGGCTCAGATCCGGACGGCTCGCTGTATTGGCTGTGCCGGATGCTCGATGGCGGCTGTGATCCGCTCTATGTTGCCCGCCGCCTGGTGCGGATAGCAAGTGAGGACATCGGTAATGCCGATCCGCGAGCCCTGCAGCTAAGCATGGAGGCCTGGGACGCTCAGGAACGCCTGGGGTCTCCGGAAGGGGAGCTGGCGCTGGCCCAGGCAGTGACCTACCTGGCCCTGGCGCCCAAGAGCAACGCTGTTTATAACGCCTTCAATCGGTGCATGGCGGACATCCGCCAGGATCCGGACTATGAAGTGCCAGTACACCTGCGTAATGCGCCCACCAAACTGATGAAAAGCATGGGCCACGGGGATACTTACCGCTACGCTCATGATGAACCCGAAGCCTTCGCCGCCGGGGAGTCCTACCTGCCCGAGGCCATTCATCAGCGCCGGTATTATGAGCCCGTAAACCGCGGGCTTGAGATCAAACTGGCGGAAAAGCGCCAGCGTCTGGATTCCCGTAACGCTGAAAGTCCCCGCAAACGCTACACCTGAGCCTGTTGTTGCGGTAGCCACGAGCGCCAGTGCAGGTATAATGGCCAGTCATTCAAAACATCGCTAACCGGAAGATTCAGGATAATCATGCTCGATCCCAAACGTGTCCGCACCCAGACAGAAGAGATCGCCCGTCGGCTGACCATCAAGAATTTCAAATTCGATACCGCCGCCTTCGAGCAGCTTGAGGAACGCCGTCGTGCCCTCCAGGTAAGCACGGAAACCCTGCAGAGCGAGCAGAACAAGCGATCCAAGTCCATTGGTAAGGCCAAGGCTGCCGGTGAGGATATCCAGCCACTGCTGGACGAGGTGGAAGACCTGAAGAAACAGAAGTCAGAAGCCGAGGACGAGCTTCGCACCCTGCAGGAAGAACTCAACGCCTTCCTGGCCGGTATCCCGAATCTTCCGGATGAAGATGTTCCGGCAGGGGACAGTGAAGACGACAACGTCGAGATTCGCACCTGGGGCACGCCGCGGAACTTTGATTTCGAGCCCAGGGACCATGTTGCCCTGGGCGAGGGGCTGAAAGGCCTGGACTTTGAGACTGCTACCCGTCTGGCGCACTCACGGTTTGCGGTCATGCGCGGACCGGTAGCGCGGCTGCATCGGGCACTGGCCCAGTTCATGCTGGATCTGCATACCCGCGAGCATGGCTACCTGGAGACCTACGTACCGTACCTGGTCAATGCCGATAGCCTTTACGGCACCGGTCAGCTGCCCAAGTTCGAGGAAGATCTGTTCAAAACCGAGGGCGAGCATCCACTGTACCTGATTCCCACTGCGGAAGTGCCTGCCACCAACCTGGTATCGGACTCGATCCTTGATGCCGCAGAGCTGCCGTTGCAGATGGTTTGCCATACGCCTTGCTTCCGCAGCGAAGCGGGCTCCTACGGCCGGGATACCCGGGGCATGATCCGTCAGCATCAGTTCGACAAGGTGGAGCTGGTCCAGGTGGTTCGTCCGGAGGATTCAGACGCCGCGCTGGAAGCCCTGACCGGCCATGCCGAAAAGGTGCTTCAGTTGCTGGAGCTGCCGTACCGCGTTGTTGCTCTCTGTGGGGGCGACATGGGCTTTTCGGCGGCCAAGACCTACGACCTGGAAGTCTGGTTGCCGGGGCAGGACAAGTTCCGTGAAATCTCTTCCTGCTCCAATACCCGTGATTTCCAGGCACGCCGCATGCATGCCCGTTGGCGTAACCCGGAAACCGGAAAGCCCGAACCCGTCCACACCCTGAACGGATCGGGTCTTGCCGTTGGTCGCGCCCTGATTGCGGTCATGGAGAATTACCAGCAGGCAGACGGCAGCATTGTGGTTCCGGAGGTTCTCAAGCCGTATATGGGAGGCGTCGACAGAATCCAATGAGTGATCAGCCAGATAACGCACCAGGGAAGGGCGTTGGTGCAACCCCTGCACCAGTAAGGTACAGGGTGAACCCGATTACCTCGAATCCGAACACATCTGCAGGCGAGGTGGCCCTGGTCGGGGCCGGGCCGGGAGATCCTGAACTGCTGACACTCAAGGCCTGGAGGCTGATTACGTCCGCTGAGGTTGTCCTCTACGATCGTCTGGTTTCTCCGGAAATACTGGCCATGATCCCGGACACCGCCGAGATGATTCATGTTGGCAAGCAGCGGGCCAACCACACCTTGCCTCAGGATCAGATCAATCAGCGGCTGGTAGACCTGGCCAGACAGGGACGAAAGGTGGTTCGTCTCAAGGGTGGTGATCCGTTTATCTTCGGTCGCGGTGGCGAAGAGATTGAAACCCTCGCCGATGCCGGCGTCCGGTTCCAGGTTGTGCCGGGTATAACTGCCGCCTCCGGCTGTGCCGCCTACGCCGGCATTCCTCTGACCCACCGGGACTACGCTCAGTCTGTGCGGTTCGTGACCGGCCACCTCAAGAACGACACCTGCGATCTACCCTGGAAGGACTTTGTCCAAAACAACCAGACCCTGGTGTTCTACATGGGGCTGGTTGGCCTGCCGATTATCTGCCGGCAGCTGGTCGCCCATGGCATGTCCCAGGATATGCCCGTGGCATTGGTCTCGAAAGGGACTACAAGGGATCAGCGTGTGGTGACAGGGAATCTCTGCAACATCGTCAAAAGGGTGGAGGCGGAAGCGGTCCAACCGCCAACACTGGTGATTATCGGCAACGTGGTGGCGCTGAGAGAAAGGCTGGATTGGATAGGTGGGGGTATGACAACGGGGAGCTGAGACTCCCCGTTTTACATCAGGCGTTGATCAGCCGATCTTGCGCTTGGGCAGTACGTCTTTCAGCTTGTCGCGCATATCCCGAATC
The DNA here is from genome assembly GCF_002933275.1 of Marinobacter maroccanus. GTDB lineage: Bacteria > Pseudomonadota > Gammaproteobacteria > Pseudomonadales > Oleiphilaceae > Marinobacter > Marinobacter maroccanus. The sequence continues at coordinate 34,512 of NZ_PSSX01000020.1, read as the reverse complement.
GCCTTTTCCGTGGTTGGCCAGTCAATACAGGCGTCTGTCACGGACACCCCGTACTTCAGGTCCGCCAGGTTCTCGGGGATAGACTGGTTACCCCAGTTGATGTTGCTCTCCACCATCAGGCTCTGGATCGAGGTATTGCCTTCCAGGATCTGATGGGTCACATCCTGCATGACCAGTGGCTGAATGGCCGGATCCTTGCTGGAGTTGGCATGGCTACAGTCAATCATCATCGACTTGCGCAAACCTGCTTTATCCAGCGCCTGTTCGCACAGGGCGACGCTCACGGAATCGTAGTTAGGTTTACCACCGCCACCACGAAGAACAACGTGGCCGTAGTTATTGCCTTTGGTGCGGATAATCGCCACCTGTCCCTGCTGGTCGATGCCCAGGAAGCTGTGGGGGTGAGACACGGATTTCATCGCGTTCACCGCAACGTCCAGGCTGCCGTCGGTGCCGTTCTTGAAACCGATCGCCATGGACAGGCCGCTGCTCATTTCCCGGTGAGTTTGTGACTCAGTGGTACGGGCGCCGATGGCGGACCAGGCGATAGTGTCCTGCAGGTACTGCGGGGAAATCGGGTCGAGCGCTTCGGTGGCTGCGGGCAGGCCAAGTTCGTTGATATCCAGCAGCAGACGACGACCGATGTGAAGGCCCTGCTCAATATCAAAGGTATCGTTCAGGTGCGGGTCGTTGATCAGGCCTTTCCAGCCAACGGTTGTGCGAGGCTTTTCGAAATAGACACGCATAACGATCAGCAGGGTATCGCTGACTTCATCGGCAAGCTTCTTGAGACGCGCGGCGTAATCCCTGGCGGCCTCGACATCGTGAATGGAGCAGGGGCCCACCACGACAAACAGCCGGTGGTCTTTGCCGTCCATGATGTCATAAATGGCCTGACGGCCTTTTGAGACGGTTTCTGCGGCCTTGTCGGAGAGCGGCATCTCCTTCTTCAGCGCTTCAGGAGTGATCAGTGCTTCCTGGCTCGCCACATTCAGATTCTCTAGTTTGTTGCCCGACATGTTGTTCTGCTTCCCCGATTCTGATCGTTGCAGCCCTGATGGACTATTCATTGTGCCAACAGGGTTGCAGATTAACGCGAATAACGCCGGTGCACGGTTGCGGTAAACCCCGGCGAGTTGGTTATACTGCGTCATTTACAGGGCCTTTTCAACGCTTCTTAGGTATGGGGAACGGATGTCGCAAAACAGGCAGAGACCGAAGGATGTGCCTTCCGTCGCAACGGTTTCAGGCAAGATAGACGATGTCCTGGCCGGCATACGTGTTCCTGACCTCCCATACCCGGCGGGCAAGCTCGAACCCGACGCTGTCAGCGACTGGCGCCCTTTGTTGATTTCCTGCTGGTCCGAACAGCGCAATGAGCGCGTCACCCACGTGATCCGTTCTGTCCATCTGGAGTGGTCAGCACGCCAGGTTAACGCGGCCTACGTTGCCGACCGCATCATGGATGTCTTCCTGAAAACCAGTGGCCTGCACCCGAGCCTCGCCCGCCGCGTGGCAAGGCTGCGTTTCTACCTTGCCTGGCGAATGGATCTCGAAGGAAAAAAGGCGTTCAGCAAGCCGGTTCTATCCTGGCTGGACAGTTTGCAGGAGTGGCGGGGCTGGAGTGACTCCGGAGGCCGTTCGTCCAAAGTGCTGCTCGACCAGCTGGACTCGCTGGTTATCGCGGTGTCTGCCAGTTTCGAATCTGGCAGAACAGATCCTGTGGAAGATTTCTGTCACCAATGGCAGGAGGATGCCGCCAGGAGGGATTCCCAGGCGGGAAAGCTCAGGCAGCGCCTGCTGGAAACTGAGCAGGGGGCTGCCAGACAGCGCAAGGCCGACCAGACTGCCCGGGCGCTCATCGGCCGTGCTCTTCAGGGCCGCAGACTTCCGATACCAATTGTTCGGTTTATCCTGGATTACTGGCAGGGCCTGCTGAAGCAGTCGGTCTGGGACACGGGGCTGGAAGGTGAGACCTTCCGGCATGGCAGCAAGCTTCTTGAATGGCTGGTCTGGATCGGCGATCCCTCGCTGTCCGACGAAGACAGGAACCGCCTGTATCACGTTGGTGAGCAGATCGGTGACCGTATTCTCGACGTCTGGAAGCGGGTTTACAACAAAGCGCTCCCGGCGGAGTCTCTGGCAGGTATCGAAGCTGTCATGGTTTCCAGGCTCAGAGGAGAGGCACCCGATCTGGTGGAGGCGTTACCGGCAGCGGGGAGTTTCCAATGGGATAGCAACTGGCTGACCTTCGAGGTGCCCGCCGCAGAAGCCTTTGAACCTTATGAGGAGCAGTGGTTTGTCGAGGGCGAGGGTACCGGAGAGCAGCGGCGTTATTTCTACGCGTTTCTACCCGAGTCGGCAGAAATCCTCTGGACCAACGGCGCCGGGGTAAAATTGGGTTTGCAGACCTGGGGCGAATTCCAGGCGGCCCTGGCAAAAGAACAGATCCGGCCCCTGCCAAAGCTGACGTCGTTTGGGACGGTTCTGTCGGAAACCGTCGAACTGCTGGCGCGTGTGTGTGAGAAACAGCGTCGGCAGAGGGAACAGGCCGCGGAAGCCGCAAGGCTCAGGGCCGAGGAGTTGAGGCGGGAGAAAGAGGCCGCTGAGGCACGACGCAGGGCTGAGGAAGCGGAGCGGGAAGCAGAACTGGAGCGCCAGCGTCAGGCCGCTGAAGACCAGCGCATCGCCGATGAAAAGGCCGAGGAAGAACGGATCCGGAAGGAACGCACGCTGCTGGCAGAAAAACAGGTGGACGCCATCAAGCTGGGAGGCTGGATTGTCGTTGAACCAGATGAAGTGTCGGGCCAGCCGACCCGTCTGAAACTGGCCGTGCGCATCAATGCGTCCAGGAAGCTGGTGTTTGTGGATCGCCTGGGCCTTAACCGACGTGAGTTTCTCGAGGACGCCCTTGTGCAGGGGATTGTCGAAGGCCGGATCCGGGTTTTGGGAACCTCGGCAGAATTCGATGAGACCCTAAGCAGGGTTGTTGGCCGAATCCGTGTAGGCCGCAACTGACATTGCCGAAGCAGGAAAAACAACAATGGCAGATAACGATTACAACTTTGGAACCCGGAATGATCCGCCTGTTGATCAGGATAACCGTGCCGATTACCGCCTGACCGCACGAGCCCGTGCAATTCTTGAGCTTGAATCCGGATTGCCGGAAGAGGCAATGCCCGAGGCAAAGGAACTCGTCTGCGGTATTCGTGATATTTCTGCGAGCGGTCTTTGTCTGTCTTCCGGGGAACCCCTGTCTCTGGGCGCCCTGTTACCAGCGAGCGTATACCTCGGGAACCACGCCGAGCCATTCGGTTTAATGGTTGAAGTAGTCTGGTGTCGACCAAATGAGTCAGGGTTTCTGGTGGGCGTGCGGATTATCGAGTCCGACGAAACAGCCTACGTTGAGTGGGTAGAAGCCGTGGCGTCGGCGATGGACCAGGATTGATAAAACACCGCGCCCTTAAACGAGAAGAGCCGGCATAAAGCCGGCTCTTCTGCATCCGGGGAGGGCAACTTACTCTTCCAGTTCGCCCATCCCGGTGATGTTGAAGCCGCCGTCCACGTACATGATCTCGCCGGTAATGCCACTGGACAGGTTGGAACCCAGGAACGCGGCGGCATTGCCCACTTCATCGATGGTGACGTTCCGGCGCAGCGGGGCACGCCTGGCATTTTCGGCCAGCATCTTGCGGAAGCTCTTGATGCCGGAGGCGGCCAGGGTCTTGATCGGACCGGCGGAAATGCCGTTTACGCGAATGCCGTCACGGCCCAGGCTGGCAGCCATGTAGCGAACGTTGGCTTCCAGGGAGGCCTTGGCCAGGCCCATCACGTTGTAGTTCTGAAGAACCTTCTCGGCGCCCAGATAGCTCAGGGTAATCAGTGAGCTGCCTTCGTGCATCATGCTGCGGGCACCCTTGGCCAGGGCCACAAAGCTGTAGGAGCTAATATCGTGGGCAATGCGGAAGCCTTCACGGGTAGTGACGTCCACGTAGTTGCCGTCCAGCTCGTGACCCGGGGCATAGCCAACGGCATGAACAATAATGTCGATGTTGTCCCAGTGCTTGCCCAGCTCCTTGAAGACATTCTCGATTTCTTCGTCGCTGGCGACATCGCAGGGGAAGGTCAGCTTGCTGCCCCACTGTTCGGCGAATGTCTCAACCCGTGGCTGGAGCTTTTCGTTCTGGTAGGTGAATGCCAGTTCGGCGCCTTCGCGGGCGAATGCCTCGGCGATGCCGTAAGCAATGGACAGTTTGCTGGCTACGCCAACGATCAGTGCTTTCTTGCCACTGAGGATTCCCATGGGTCGTTCTCCCTGTGTTCCTGATTTGGGTGCATTATCCCTGAGTGCTCTGGCCGGGGTAACGCTCAAATAGTCGTAGTTGTGTTCTGGTAAAAGAACGCGGCATTCAGCAGCTCGCGGGTATAATCCGCGCGAGGTGTATGGAAGATCTCGGCAGCGGCACCATACTCCACGATCCGGCCATGCTGCAGCACCAGTAGCTTGTGGCTCAGGGCGCGGACAACGGCCAGGTCATGGCTGATAAAGATATAGCTTAGACCATAACGGGTCTGGATATCCCTCAACAGTTCAATGACCTGCTTCTGCACCGTTCGGTCCAGGGCAGAAGTGGGTTCATCCAGAATGATCAGATCGGGCTGCAGCACCAGAGCCCGTGCGATGGCAATTCGCTGGCGCTGGCCGCCGGAGAATTCGTGGGGGTACCGGTGGCGTGCCTCCGGATCCAGGCCGACATCGGTCAGCGCGTGAATCACTTTCTGGTCATGTTCGGCGGCGTTATCCGCGTCATGAATTTCCAGACCCTCCCGGACGATTTCGGCAATGGACATTCTCGGGCTCAGGCTCCCGAAAGGGTCCTGGAAGACGATCTGGACACGCCGCCGCCAGGGCCGAAATTCCTTCTGGTTCATAAACGCCAGCTCTTCTCCGGCAAGGCGGATGCTGCCTGTGCTGGCGGTAAGCTTGAGCAGGGCATGGCCTATGGTGGTTTTGCCACTGCCGCTTTCACCGACGATCCCGAGTGTTTCACCCCGATTGAGTTGAAAATTTAAACTCTGTACGGCATGAAACGATTCCTTGACCTTGCCAAGGAGATTTTTGCGGATCGGGAAGCGGACGTCCAGGCGTTCAACGGCCAGCAATGGCTCCGCGCGTTTACCCAGGGCCAGGGGAGCTTCCGGAGGCTCCGCATCCAGCAGTTTTCGGGTGTAGGCGTGTTGCGGGCTTGCGAACAGGGTGTCGGTATCGGCTTCTTCCACGAGTTTTCCATGCTCCATCACCGCCACACGGTCCGCGTAGCGTCGCACAATGGTCAGGTCATGGGTAATCAGCAGAATGGCCATCCCCAGTTTCTTCTGAAGATCCCGGAGCAACTCGAGAACCTGTTTCTGTACGGTCACATCCAGGGCAGTGGTGGGCTCGTCCGCGATAAGAAGGTCTGGTTCGTTGGCCAGGGCCATGGCGATCATCACCCGCTGCTTCTGGCCACCTGACAATTGGTGGGGATAAGCGCCCAGCTTGGTTTCCGGGCTCTGTATACCTACCAGTTCCAGCAGCTCCAGACAGCGCTGCCTGGCCTGAGGTCCCCGCATTCCCTTGTGCAATTCCAGAGTCTCGCCAATCTGTTTTTCCACCGTGTGTAATGGGTTCAGGGACGTCATTGGCTCCTGGAAGATCATGCCAATCTCCCGGCCCCGAATCTGGCGCATTCGCTTCTCGGTCGCAGTCAGCAGATCTTCACCCCGGTAGCGTATCTGCCCGCTGGGGTAGCTGGCATGGCGTGCGTCCAGGAGGCGCAGGATCGACAGTGCGGAAATGGATTTTCCGGAGCCGCTTTCGCCCACCAGGGCCAGGGTCTCGCCCTCGCGAACAGCCAGCGACAGTGATTCAACTGCCGCGGGCCCCTGATCGAAACAGATGGTGAGGTCGGAGATCTGAAGCAGTTGGTTCATATCAGCTCTTCCTCGGATCAAAAGCATCGCGCACGGCTTCGCCCACAAACACCAGCAGGGTGAGCATCAGCGACAACGAGACAAAGGCAGAAATGCCCAGCCAGGGTGCATGCAAATTGGCCTTGCCCTGGGCAATCAGCTCACCGAGGGACGGTGAGCCGGAGGGCAGACCAAAGCCGAGGAAATCCAGAGAGGTCAGCCCGGTGATTGCGCCTGTAAGAATAAACGGCAGGAAGGTGAGGGTGGCCACCATGGCGTTGGGCAGGATATGCCGGAACATGATCTTGCGGTTGTCCAGGCCGAGCGCTCTGGCAGCCTTCACATACTCGAAGTTACGGGCCCGCAGGAATTCCGCCCGGACCACATCTACCAGCCCCATCCAGCTGAACAACAGCATAATGCCGAGCAGCCACCAGAAATTCGGCTGGACAATACTGGAAAGAATGATCAGCAGGTACAGTACCGGCAGACCGGACCAGATCTCGATAAATCGCTGGCCCAACAGATCGATTTTGCCGCCGTAAAATCCCTGGATGGCACCAACAATAACGCCAACAATGCAGCTGGCAATCGTCAGGGTCAGACCAAACAGCACTGAGATACGGAAGCCATAAATCACCCGGGCGGCAACATCTCGCCCCTGGTCGTCGGTCCCCAGCCAGTTCTCGGCACTCGGTGGCGCCGGTGAGGGTACCTCGAGATCGTAGTTGATGGTGTTGTAGCTGAACCGGATCGGCGGCCAGACCATCCAGCCGTTGGCGCTTATCTCGTCGGCGATGAAAGGGTCCCGATAATCCGCCTCGGTGGGCAGAAAACCGCCGAAGGTCTCTTCCGGCACGGACTGGACCACCGGAAAATACAGATCACCCTTGTAGGACACGATCAGTGGAGAATCGTTGGCAATCAGTTCTGCCACTAACGAAAGGCCGAATAGCGCCAGAAAGACCCACAACGACCAGAAACCCCGACGGTTCTTCCTGAAATTCCGCAGGCGTCTTTGCTGGATCGGAGTGAGGGAACGGAAGCTCACGCGCCCTCCCGGCTTTCAAAATCGATCCGCGGGTCGACCAGGACATAGGTGATGTCGCTGATCAGTTTCAGGATGAGTCCCATCAGGGTGAATATGTACAGGGTGCCGAAGATCACCGGATAGTCGCGGTTCAGAGCAGCCTCAAAGCCCAGTAACCCAAGCCCGTCCAGGGAGAAAATGACTTCAATGAGCAGTGAGCCGGTAAAGAACAGAGCGACCAGAACGCCGGGCAGACTGGCAATCACAATCAGCATGGCATTCCGGAACACGTGGCCATACAGCACTTCTTTCTGGTCAAGCCCCTTGGCGCGGGCGGTCACCACGTACTGTTTTCCGATCTCGTCCAGGAAGGAGTTCTTGGTGAGCAGGGTCAGAGTGGCAAACCCTCCAATCACATTCGCGGTGACCGGCAGCGCCAGGTGCCAGAAATAGTCACCGATTTTCTGATACCAGGTAAGTTCGTCGAAATTCGAAGACGTCAGGCCCCGCAGCGGAAACCAGTCGAAATAACTGCCGCCGGCAAAAAGCACGATCAGCAGTATGGCGAACAGGAAGCCCGGTATGGCATAGCCCACCACAATGGCGGAGCTGGTCCAGACATCAAACCTTGAACCATCCGTAACGGCCTTTCGGATACCCAGGGGGATGGAAATAAAGTAAATGATGAGTGTCGACCAGAGGCCCAGTGAAATGGATACGGGCATTTTGTCGAGGATCAGGTCAATAACGCTCTTTTCCCGGAAGAAGGAATCGCCGAAGTTAAAGGTGGCGTAGTCGCCGAGCATTTTGAAAAAACGCTCATGAGGCGGTTTGTCGAAGCCATACATGACTTCGATTTCCTTCAGGAGCTCCTCGGGGATACCCCGGGAACCGCGAGTATCGCCAGAGGAATCCGCTACCTCACCACCGGTACCGCCGCCGGAGGCCCGGGCCAGAGCGCTGCCGCCGTGGCCTTCCATTTCCGCAATAAGCTGCTCAACCGGGCCGCCTGGTGCGGCCTGAACGATGACAAAATTGAGCAGCATGATTCCGATCAGCGTGGGAATGATCAGCGCCAGACGCCTGAGTATGTAGATGCCCATTTAGCGGCGTTTTCCTCAGGGCTTCGCCCACCAGTTGTCCAGGTCGATGCCGTTCTTGGGCGTCTCGGCCGGACGTTGGAGATGGTTCCAGTAGGCAACTCGGTCGCTTCTCAGGTGCCAATGGGGAATGACATAGTGATGGTGCAGGAGAACACGGTCCAGCGCACGAACCCGATGCACCAGTTCTTCACGGTCCGGTGCCTGAATCACCATGCTTACCAGCTCATCGATCACCGGATCGTTCACGCCCATGTAGTTCCTTGAGCCTTTGGCATCCACGGTGGAGGAATGCCAGTATTCCCGCTGCTCGTTGCCCGGTGAATCCGACTGGCCGAACACCTGAGTAATCATATCGAAATCAAATTCCCGCAGGCGCTGGATGTACTGGTTGCTGTCTACCAGGCGGACGGTCACATCTATACCAAGCCGGCCGAGGTTGTTTTTGAAGGGTAAAACCACCCGTTCAAAGCTCTTCTGGAACAGCAGGATCTCGAACGCCAGGGGTTCACCTGTTTCGCCGTTTACCATCTTGCCATCGCGGATGACATACCCAGCGGACTTGAGCAGCTCCATCGCGGTTCTCAGGTTCTCGCGCAGCCCCTGTTGACCTTCGGTTGTGGGTGGCTGGTACTCCTCGGTAAACACATCTTCGGGTAACTGATCCCGGTAAGGTTCGAGTATTTCCAGTTCACGGCCGGTGGGAAGACCCGAGGAAGCGAGGTCACTGTTCTCAAAATAGCTGTCGGTGCGGGTGTACTGGTCAAAGAACAGGTTCTTGTTGGCCCACTGGAAGTCGAAACCATAAGCCAGGGCTTCGCGCACGAGCGGGTCGGAAAACACCTTGCGCCGGGTATTGAAGGCAAAGCCCTGCATGCCCGAGGGGCGATGGTGCTCAATGGCCTCTTTGATAATCGTGCCATTCTCGAATCTTTGACCGGTGTAGGCGGTGGCCCAGTTCTTGGCAGAGGATTCCAGTCGGAAATCAAAACTACCGGCTTTGAAGGCTTCCAGAGCCACGGTGTCATCGGTGTAGTAATCGTAGGTGATCCGATCAAAATTGAACCGGCCTTTACGGACACTCAGGTCTTTGGCCCAATAATCCTCAGCCCGTTCATAGGTTATGGATCGGCCAGCCTCGAAGTTGCCAATCCGGTAGGGGCCACTGCCAACCGGTGGGTTGAGGCCATTCTTGCCAAATTCACGATCGACCCAGTAATGGGATGGCAATATTGGCATCTGGCCGAGGATCAGCGGCAGCTCACGATTGCTGGTGTCACTGAAATCAAAACGTATCCGGCGAGGGCCCTCTACCGTGACGGTGCTGACGTCCGCGTAGTAGTTCCGGAAGAAAGGATGTCCCTTGGTGGTGAGAGTGTCGAAAGAAAATTTCACGTCCTCGGCGGTGATGGCTTCGCCATCGTGGAACCGCGCCTGCTCCCGGATGTTAAATACCACGTAGCTGCGGTCTTCGGGGGTTTCCAGGGATTCGGCAATCAGACCGTAGGCAGAGAAGGGCTCATCGTCGGAGGATTCCAGCAGAGTGTCGTAGAGGTAGGTGCTGATTCCCGCCGCAGCCACACCCCGGATATCAAACGGATTGAAGGAATCGAAGCCGTTGGCGACGACGGCCATCTTCAGCGTGCCGCCTTTCGGGGCGTCCGGATTAACGTAATCGAAGTGACTGAAACCTGCCGGATATTTGGTTTCGCCGTGCATGGCAATGCCATGTGTTGGCATTGCCTCTTTGGCGACGGAAAACGGAGAGATGAGCGGTGTGGCAATAATTGCCAGGGCTGAAAAAAACGACGTAAGGGATGAGGCTTTCCGTGTTCTTGTCATGAGTCTCGCACGTCAGGGACTGTTTCGGATATCAACGTAGAGTACCAGACTTTGCCCGGGTTGCAGATAACGGGCCGTATTCAGATCGTTCCAGCTTGCGATATCCCGCACATTCACGGAAAACCGGCTGGCAATCCGGGCCAGGGAGTCGCCTTTGCGCACCCGGTAGCCTACCTTGCGAACCATCGCCTCACCACGGCCACTGTTGGCGGCCATCACGGTGGGCTGACTGGTTTTGGACCAGATAACCAGTTCCTTGCCAGGCATCAGCGGGTCGCCGGGTGCCATACCATTCCAGGCAGCAACTTCCCGAACAGAAACCCGGTGCTCGCGGGCAATATCCCAGAATGTGTCACCTTTGCGAACCGTGTAGCGCACCTTGTTCCCATCCCGCTTTCGCTCCTGTTTGCGCTCAAGCCGCTGGGAGGCACTCAGGGCGTAAGCGTCGCTGCCCTTGGAAGCGGAAGGTATCATCAGCCGTTGGCCGACACGTATCAGATCGCTGTTCAGGTTGTTCACCTGCAGGAGTACCGACGGTGTCGTGGAGAATTTCCGGGAAATTGAATTAAGGCTGTCGCCGGATTTAACCTCATAGTTGCGCCAGGAAACCCGTTGATCGGCAGGAATTTGCGCCAGTGCCGCACGGAAGTTCTCAGCGTTCTGAACTGGAACGAGCAATCGGTGAGGGCCGTCCGGTGAGGTGGCCCAGCGGTTGTAGGACGGGTTAAGCAGGTAGATCTCATCAACATCCACGCCGGCCAGTTCCGCCGCCTGGGCAAGATCCAGCTGGGAGCCGGTTTCAACCGCCTCGAAGTAGGGCTCGTCTTTCAGGGCTGGCAGCTCGATGCCATAGGCCTCGGGATTGTCGAAGATCTTAGCCAGTGCAATAAGCTTGGGAACGTAATGGCGCGTTTCCCGTGGCAGCTGCAAGGACCAGAAGTCGGTCGGCTTGTTGCTGTTCCGGTTGCGGCGCATGGCGCTTGAGACCGTGCCGCCACCGCTGTTGTAAGCGGCCAGGGCGAGGGTATGGTCGCCATCAAAACGGTTGGCAAGGCGGTCAAGATAGGTCAGGGCGGCGTCGGTGGCGGCAATAACATCCCGACGCTCATCGTGCCACCAGCTCTGGGTCAGGCCGAAGTACTTTCCGGTTGACGGAATGAATTGCCAGAGGCCCGCGGCGCGGCCATGGGAATAGGCGAAAGGATCAAACGCGCTTTCAACAATTGGAAGCAGGGCATACTCGGCTGGCAGGCCTCGCTTTTCGGTCTCATTAACAATGTAATGAAGGTAGCGGCTACCACGCTCCACCACCCGGTCGATGTATCCGGGGTGACGGGCATACCAGTTCAGCTGGTCCCGGACGCGTTGATTGTCGATGTCATGGTCCAGTACAAATCCCGAGCGCAGTCGGCCCCAAAGATCCTGCTCGGCTGCCTCTGTTTCCGCGGTTTTCTGAACCGGATTGTCGAGCTTTTCACGGGCATCCCTGGCAGCGTCCTTCAGCTCAGGCGCAATGGCCTCGTCCAGTGGCTCATTGCGGGCCGCGTCTCCGTTTTCCCCGGTTTCGACAGCCTTCTTCAGCCCCTCATCGCCCGCGGCAACGGTGACTTCCTGCGTGTTCAGCGGGTTTTCCTCACCTTGGCTGATCAGGCTGCTGCAGCCACTTGCGAGGGCTCCGGTTAAAAACAACAACGACAATCGTCCGACCGACATAAAGGCATCCGGTTACTGGTTGAAGCCGGGCTCAGAGTCTGAAAACCCGGCATATTGAACAATTTACGGTCACAAAGTTGAAACGATTCTATGGGACCGCTTTTTAAAGCGTCAAGAAACCTCTCGTTACGGCTGTGAGAGGATTTGTTAAGTGCGTATTGCCGGGCGTCAGAAGTTATCCTTGCCGTGGCGGATAGCCGCAAAAATGGCGTTATCGGAATCTGCCGGCAAGCCGTGGCTGGCGCAATAGGCACGGGCGGAGTCCACCACAGCCGGGTCGTCCCAGCGCAGGAAGGGATTCAGCCGCTTCTCCTCTTCAAGCACGGAAGGAACAGTCGGTTTGCCTTCATTGCGGGCGTTCTGACACTGCTGCTCAAAATCCCGGAGTCCTTCATCTTCCGGAAGCCAGCTGCGGGCGAAACGAAGATTGGCGAGGGTGTATTCGTGGGCGCAATAAACGGCAGTTTTGCCCGGCAGCGCCCTCAGGGTCTGAAGAGATTGGCGCATCTGCTCCGGAGAACCTTCGAACAGGCGGCCGCAACCACACACAAACAGGGTGTCACCGCAGAACAGGACTGGCCGGTTATTAACCTCGACGTCCGTGAAATAGGCAATATGGTCCAGGGTATGACCGGGCACACCGAGAACCTGGAAGGTGATGTCTTCCCAGATCACCTCATCGCCCGGGTGAACCAGATTCGTACTACCCTTGAAAGGGGATTCAGCGGGACCGGTTACACGGCAATCCGGAAAACGGGAAATCAGTTCTTTGACACCGCCAACATGATCGGGGTGGTGATGGGTCACCAGGATGGTGTCGAGCTTCAGACTGTTCTCGGCCAGATGATCGAGAACCGGCTGGGCCTGGCCTGGATCGACAATCAGCGCTTTGCCGCTGGAAGGGTCGGAAAGGCACCAGATATAGTTGTCACTGAAGGCGGGTATGGCAGAAATGGTCAGCATAGGGCCCCACATGTGCTTATCGAATGTGACTGATATGATAGAGCATTAAATACAAGGCCCCAACCAAAGGTTCGGGCTTCCGGGAGTGGCGCATTGGTGAGTGAATCCGACGCAGTTGATTATTCGGCCAGACATGAGAGCTTTGAGCGCTGGTTCCAGACGCCGCTGGGCAGGGCACTGCTGGCGGATCAGAGGCGGTTTGTCGACGCCGAACTCCAGCGTCTGACAGGTGCCAGGCAGTTGCAGGTGGGCATAAGCCATCGGCTACCACTGGCCACGGGCACGGATTTCTCCCAGAAGATCATAACAGCGCCCCGATGGTATCCCCACATACCCGAGGGAGTTGCCATTTGCGATGCCGACGAGCTGGCCTTTCCGGGTGACTCCATGGATCTCGTGGTATTGCACCATACTGCTGACTTCTCACCCTACCCGCACCAGGTGATTCGGGAGGCTGCGCGAGTACTCAGGGGAGAGGGCACCATGGCCATGTTCGGCTTTAATCCGCTCAGCCTCTGGGGCGCTCGCAAATTGATGACCAGAAGCAGCGAGGGCCCCTGGGGCGGTCGTTTTCTGTTGCGCGGGCGGATGGAAGACTGGCTTCACCTCCTGGGGTTCAATGTCGAGGCGTCTGTTACCCGTTTTTTCAGAACCCCACTGCAACGCGCCGGCCGCAAACCAGTGAGCCGGATTGACAGCCGCCTGTCTGGAAATCGGCTCCTGCCAGTGGGCGCCTATTACTGTATCCTTGCCAAAAAACGCGTGCATGCACGGCTGCCGAGACGCCCGGTTTGGCGACAAAGCAAGGTCATTGCCCTGCCGGGGACTGGCACTGTTGGCGCCTCCCGAAGCTGCAGCCGAAGTGGCGCGCCCGTAAGCAAGCTAAAGTGAATTATTGATAACCGATCCAGGAGACTGAATGGCCGGCAAGGTAATCCTGTATACAGATGGCGCCTGTAAGGGCAACCCTGGCCCAGGCGGTTGGGGTGTGGTTTTGCGCTATGGTGATAATCGCAAAACCCTGCACGGCGGCGAAGCCAAAACCACCAACAATCGTATGGAGCTCATGGCGGCCATTCGGGGCCTGGAGGCTCTTAAGCGCCCCTGCGAGGTAGAGCTGTATACGGACTCGCAGTACGTGCGTAAGGGGATCACCGAATGGATGGCAGGCTGGAAGCGCAATGGCTGGAAAACCTCTGCGAAAAAACCAGTCAAGAACGAAGATCTCTGGCGCGAGCTGGATTCAGAAGTCGCCCGCCACAAGGTCAACTGGCACTGGGTAAAGGGGCACTCCGGTGTTCCCGACAACGAGTTGGCGGATGAACTCGCCAACCGCGGTGTCGAAGAGCTTTCCAACGCATAAAAGCAGATAACCAGGACAGGTAATGAGACAGATCGTACTGGATACAGAAACCACGGGTATCGATCCCGCCGAAGGCCATCGGATCATTGAGATCGGCTGTGTTGAACTGATGGAGCGCCAGCTCACCGGGCGCAACTATCATGTTTACATCAATCCGGACCGTGAGGTCGAGGCCGAAGCAATAACCGTTCACGGTATCACCAACGAGTTCCTGGCCGACAAGCCCCGTTTTGCCGAGATTGCCGACGAGTTCTTCGAATTTATAAAAGGGGCTGAACTGGTTATCCATAACGCCGCCTTCGACGTCGGCTTTATGGATTCGGAATTCGCCCGGCTGAAACCGGTGCGCAAAACCGCTGACCATTGCTCAATTGTCGATTCTCTTGCCATCGCAAGGGCCCGCCATCCGGGCCAGAAGAACAACCTGGATGCGCTCTGCAAGCGCTACGGCGTGGACAACAGCAACCGTGACCTCCACGGGGCGTTGCTGGATGCGGAGATCCTGGCCGACGTTTACCTGCTGCTCACCGGTGGCCAGACCGCGCTGTCACTGGATGCGGGATCCGAAAACGGTGGCGGCAACGGCGGAATCAGAAGGCTACCCGCGGACAGGGCACCACTCTCGGTGGTTCGCGCCTCCAGTGCGGAAAATGAAGCCCACGTGGAGTTCATGTCGCTGCTCGAAAAACAGGCCGGCGAAACCGTTTGGGCCAAACTCCAGAGCGCAGAATGAGAACTGGGTCGGTCTGTACCAAATGTTACATTCCGCCTTTCTTGAGGTACTTGAGTTTTATGTTATAAGTAATGATAAGTTCGCCAGTTTTTTGCGAACTGGCTTTGGCCGGAAAAGGGGTTAACCGGCCCAGAACAAAAAGGCCTGGTCCGCTATTGCCCGACCAGTGACCACCAAAGAAGATGCGGTAGTCTCCGCAACATTAACGGGAAGCGTTTATGGTTCAGTCGTCTCTCGCGACGAAATCGCAGTCGTTTGATCTGGTCAAAAGTGAAATAGAACAGACCATCAAGCAGGCAGAATCCAGCCTTGAACGCTTTCAGGAAAACCGCGAAAGGGGTGAGGATCTCCAGAACTGCGTTGATTTCATCAATCAGTTGCGGGGCATTTTTATCCTGGTGGAGCTTCGTGGCGGCACCCTGCTTTGCCAGGAAGCGGTCACCATGGCCAACGATGTACCCGTTGGTGCCAACGACGACAAAAACATCCTCCTCACCACACTCAACAGCGCTCTGTTTATTCTCCGCCGCTATGTAGAGTATTACCACCAGCAAAGGGAAGATCATCCCGAATTGCTGCTTCCTGTTATCAATGATCTTCGGGAGGCTCGACGGGAGAAGCCCTATCCCGAATCCTGCTTTTTCGATGTCGACGTCAAGGAACGCCCCGATTTCTGTGCCGGCCTGACTTTACAGCCATTTGAAGGCAATGAGGCTGATTACGAAATCATGGCCCGTCGCATGCGCCTGACCTTTCAGGTGGCACTTCTGGGTATTCTGCGCGACCGCAACGACGCGGTGAACAAGAAGCTGATCGGGCGGGCGTCCCGGGGTCTCGCGCGCCTTTGCCAGGGTGCCCCCATGGGGCAGATGTGGTGTCTCGTTAGCATCGTTGCGGATACCATGCTTGATCGGGCGATGGTATTTAGCAAGGCCCGCAAGCGCATGTTCATGCGGATTGAAAAATACGCCCGGGAAGTGGTTTACGTGGGAAAGGTCGCCACTGGCAAAGACGCGCCGGATTCGCTGATCCGGGATCTGGTCTACCTGCTATACCGCAGTGGCTCCGCTAACCCTGAAGTTACCCAGGTACTCTCGGCTTACCATCTCGCACCGGCCGATTTCCCCGATTCCATGCTCGAGGCCCATGCGCGCAGGTTGTATGGCCCTGGCAGCGATGTTCTCAAATCCCTGTCAGAAGCCTTGCAGGATGAATTGAACCAGTTGAAAGACAAACTGGACATTATCGAGCGTGGTATTGAGCCGGATCTGGCAGAGTTGTCTTCCATTGCTGATGCCCTCGAGCGTCTTGCCAACACGCTGGTCATGCTCGACCTGAACAAGCTGGCGGGCATTTCCCGGGAAGAAGCGGGTAAATTGCGCGGTTGGGAAGAAGAGTCCCGGTTGCCCGGTGATGATGAGCTATACCGTCTGGCTGATTCCGTGCTTGGTATTGAAGATGCCGTGATGCAGATCGTGACCCGGGGTATCACCTCGGAAACCGACGCACTTGCCGGAGGCGAGCGCAAGCGTGAAGAGTCTGTGTATCTTCGTGAGGCGTTGTATGTAGTTGCCGATGAGGCCCGTGGAGCGCTGACCCTGGCAAAACGCGCGATTACTGCGTTTATTGAATCCGACTATGACAAACTCCATTTGGCCAACCTGCCTGCAACCCTGCACAGCATCTGGGGTGGTCTGCAGATGGTCAATGACCCCGGAGCTGCAGGGGTTCTTGAGCGTGTAGCAGCCTCCATTCAGGAGCGTTTACTGGATGCCAAGGAAGCCCCGGCAGCTCAGGTCCTTGAGGCACTTGCCGACGCGCTGACCTCGCTGGAATACTACATCGAGAGCATCGGCAAGAGCGAAGATCGCAACGTTGACCTGCTGAAGCTGGCAGAATCGTCGCTGGACGATGTAGGTTTGTAGTTTCATGTCCCATACGCTCGCAACCATTGTACTGGCCGCTTCAGGCGCGGTAATGGTGATCGCGGGCCTGCTGTTTTTCAGGCACCCCCGTTGGTTGCTGACCTGGCTGAAGGGAATGGCGGTATTTGCCGTGATTCTTGCCGGGCTTTACGTTCTGGCGGTTGCGGTAAATCTCACCAGCTACCGGCCATTGGTCGGTATGCAGACCGTTGCAACCATCTCCACGCAGCGACAGGCTGAGCAGATCTGGCAGGTTACGCTCCAGAGTCAGGGGCAAATAGCAGCGGTAAGGACACTTCAAGGGGATCAGTGGCAGATCGACGCCCGAATTATCCGATTTTCCGGGCCCTTCCGATGGCTTGATATCGCACCGGGCTATCGGTTGGAGCAATTGAGCGGACGGTATACGTCCCTGGAGCAGGAGCGGTCTGCTCCCAGAACCGTCATCGGACTTGCCGGGGGCATCTGGCCGGATCTCTGGCAGTGGGATCAGCAGTTCAACTTGCCGTTTTTGGAGGCTGTCGATGGGAGCATGACCTTCATGCCGATGCGGGATGGGGCTGTTTTCGAGGTAAAGCTTTCCTCCTCGGGCCTGGTCGCCGTCCCGGTTAATGATCAGGCGAGGGCGGCCGTCCAGTTCTGGAATCAGTAGAAATCCAGGGCACAAAAAAACCTGCGTCGAAACGCAGGTTTTGTCACAGCGCTTGCCGGGGGCAATCAGCCCATCTTGAACAGTTCGCCCAGCTTGGTTGCCAGCATCATATCGCCTTCAGCGCGCAGCTGACCCGCCATGAATGCCTGCATGCCGTCAGTCTCGCCGGAAACGATGCCCTGCAGGGTTTCGGAGTTCATGATCAGGGTAACGGAAGGATCGTCATGAGCGCCTTCGTGCTTACTACAGGTGCCGTCATTGATGACGAGGTGATAGGTCTTGTCGTCTTCGATGTCGAACTGGAATACCAGGTCCAGGCCTTGAGCTGCGTCTGCGTTGAAATTCTGTTCGAGTTGTTCAAATACCTGAGCTACAGACATTATTTTACCCTTTTGATGGTTGTCTAGTCATGATCACGACGGCTTGATGTCCCTGGCTGCACGAGCCTGATCGGGTGCCCGGGTAGAGCCGACCTCGCAATCCGACTTTATGGTTAGCGGTCGGCTCTGTCAAGATCGATCGAACGCTTGTTTTAATTTTTTTGCTCTCCTTATCACCATAAATTCGGTAAGTTACACTCTGGTCTTTGTACATCCAGTTGGAGAAGCACTTTGGAGTTCCTGACAGAATACGGTTTGTTTTTGGCCAAGATCGTTACTTTCGTGGTGGCGGCTCTGGTGGTGATCTCTGTCATCATGTCTGCCGCCCAGAAGGATCGGGGCGATAATGAGGGCGAGGGAGAGCTCAAGATCCGGAAGCTCAACGAGAAGTACGAAAAACTTCGCGAAACGATTCAGTCCCGGCTGATGTCTGATCAGCAACGCAAGGCGTTCCAGAAAGCCCGTAAGAAAGAGCAGAAGGCCGAGAAAAAAGCGGCCAAGGCGAAGAAAGATAACGCCGGGCAGGACGACAGTCGTGGTCGGGTTTACGTTCTCGATTTTGACGGTGATATCAAAGCCAGTGATACAGATCCGCTTCGCCGTGCCATTACCGCGGTATTGAGCACTGCTGATCCGGAAAAAGACGAAGTGGTTATCCGTCTGGAAAGCGGCGGCGGACTGGTTCACTCCTATGGTCTTGCGGCCGCCCAGCTGGATCGCATTCGCAGCAAGGGTGTGCGCCTTACCGCCTGTGTTGACAAGGTCGCGGCCAGCGGTGGTTACATGATGGCCTGTGTTGCCGACCGGATCGTCGCCTCGCCGTTTGCCATCCTGGGTTCTATTGGCGTGGTTGCCCAGCTCCCGAATTTCCACCGTTTTCTCAAAAAGAACGATGTGGACTTTGAAGTGCTGACCGCCGGCGAGCACAAACGCACCATGACCATTTTCGGTGAAAACACCGACAAAGGGCGTCAGAAATTTCTGGAAGATCTGGAAGACACCCACGGTCTCTTTAAAGAGTATGTGAGCGAACGACGCCCTGATCTGGACATTGCCGCGGTTGCCAATGGCGATATCTGGTTTGGCAAACGGGCGCTGGAGGTAAAACTGATCGATGAGATCAAAACCTCCGACGAATATCTCATTGAAGCCTGCGACCGCGCAGACGTAGTCTCAGTGGCATACCAGCGCAAACGCACCCTTCCGGAAAAGCTCGGGTTGGCAACCAGTGCGGCGCTTGAACACACGGTCTGGAAAGTGCTGGGTGCCTTCCGCAACCAGAAGTTCCAGTAGACCACTGAAAACGGGGAACAATGATGACAACCAATACCGAATTCAAAGCCTGGCGTGTTGAAGAGCAGAATGGTGAATATGTCGGTGCCGAGAAAACTCTGAGCACCAGCGACCTGCCCGATGGCGAGGTTCTGATCCGGGTCAGCCACTCCTCGCTTAACTACAAGGATGCGCTGTCAGCCTCCGGCAACAAGGGTGTCACCCGTTCTTTCCCCCATACACCGGGTATCGACGCCGCCGGTGAGGTTGTTGACTCTGCCACGGGCACGCCGTCGAATGGCAGCCCCGTTATCGTGACCGGCTACGATCTGGGTATGAACACCGACGGCGGCTTTGGCGAATACATCCGCGTGCCTGCTGCCTGGTGCGTCCCCATGCCTGCCGGCTGGAACGCTCGCACCGCCATGATCTATGGCACCGCCGGCCTCACCGCCGGGCTTTGTGTCCAGAAACTCCTGACCATGGGCGCCAAACCGGAGCAAGGCAAAGTCGCCGTTTCCGGAGCCTCCGGTGCTGTTGGCACCGTTGCGGTTGAGCTGCTTGCCAAACTCGGGTTTGACGTTGTCGCCATCAGCGGCAAGGCTGACCATGCGGACGATCTCAAGGCTCTTGGCGCCAAAGAAGTGGTCGGCCGTGAGACCCTGGCGGAAGAGAAGAAACCTCTGGTTAAACCTGCGTTTGCCAACGCCGTGGATACTGTAGGTGGTGGCCCGCTGGCGGAACTACTCAAGCAGATTCAGCCTGGTGGTTCCGTATCCTGCTGTGGCCTTGTCGCCGGTCCAAGTCTTCAGACCACCGTGCTGCCGTTTATCCTGCGAGGCGTGAATCTGCTGGGTGTGGATTCGGTAGAGATTCCGCTGGCGGACAAAGAAGCCGTGTGGAAGAAATTTGCCGGGGAGTGGGCATGTCCGAAAACTGAAGCTGCTGCCCGTGATATCGGCCGGAAGGACCTGGATGGCGCGTTGAAGGCGTTTCTGAAAGGTGAGTCGTCCGGGAAGATTGTTCTGGATCACTCCAGGTAATTCTTTCCGGTTGGTGTTGTTTGTCGGATTACGGCTTTGCCTAATCCGACCTACCGAACTCCGAAGCTTGGATAGAAGAGAGAGGATTCACTTTCCAAAACTGTGCGGAGCCATGGATGGCGGAGCCCAAGCGTCACAGGGATGTGCCGCAAGGAGCGTGTTTTGGAAAGTGAATCCTCTCTCTTCGTACTCTAAAGTCTGAAAACTAAGACGCCCGACGCCGGAACAGAGGGATTTCGGTGTCGGTTGCAGCCTGGTAGCCCTGACTGAAGAAGTTCAGGCATTTCTGCGCCTTGGTGATGTCCTTGTCGGCCCTCAGCACATAGGCATCGAATCCACAACGCTTCATGAACTGCAGCTGATCCAGCAGCACATCGCCGATGGCGCGTAGCTCATTCACGTAGCCAAAGCGCTCACGCAACAATCGGCCAATGCTATAACCCCGGCCATCACTGAACTTCGGGAAATTCACCGCAATCACCGGCAGCTCATTGACCCGGCCATCCAGGATCTCCGGTTCGTCGTGGCTGTCAAACCATACGCCGATATCCTGCCTTCCGGTGAAGTGCTCATAGCCGGCCAGCCAAAGATCCGCCGGGATCAATGCCGGCTGGTCCGCCGGAATGTCCAGCGATTCGCCTTCGGCCGGGCGGGGCACCACAACCCAGTTGTCCTGACGGATGCTGCCATCCGGAGAAATAACGTTAGGCATATACCCGCTCCTTGAAAGGATCAATTCCTACACGACGATAAGTATCCAGGAAGGTCTCTTCTTCCGTGCGCTTATCAACGTAGACATCAATGATTTTTGAAATCACCTGAGGCATCTCGTCTCGGGCAAACGACGGTCCCAGGATCTTGCCAATTGAGGCATCGTGATGGGACGACCCGCCAAGGCTGATCTGATAGAACTCCTGGCCCTTCTTGTCGACGCCGAGAACACCGATATTGCCAACATGGTGGTGCCCGCAGGCATTCATGCAGCCGGATATGTTCAGATCAATGTTGCCAAGGTCGTACAGGTAGTCCAGGTCATCGAACTGCCGCTGGATGGCCTCGGCCACCGGGATGGACTTGGCATTGGCCAGCGCGCAGTAATCGCCACCGGGGCAGCAGATGACATCCGTCAGGGTATTCAGGTTCGCGGTACCGAAGTCCATGGGGGTAATCGCCTGCCACAGCTCAAGCAGGCGATCCTGGCGCACATCGGCGAGAACAACATTCTGCTGGTGGGTTACCCGGACTTCGCCAAAGCTGAACTCGTCTGCCAGATCGGCAATCTGTTCCAGTTGTTTGTCGCTGACATCACCCGGAGGCGTGCCGGTCTTCTTCATGGTCAGTGTGACAATGGCGTAGCCCGGCTTTTTGTGGGTATCGACGTTGTGGGTCAGCCACTGATCGAAGCCCCGGTTCTCGAACCGCTGGCTCGCCAGCAGGTCCGTGGCATTATCCAGCACTGCGTAATCCGGCTCGGTGAAGTAGGCCTGAATGCGTTGAACCGCCTCCGGTGTCAGCCGGGTAGGGGAATCCTTGATGTGCTGCCACTCGGCTTCCACCTTCTCGGCAAAGCCCTCAGGCGTGAGCGCCTTCACCAGAATCTTGATCCGGGCCTTGAACTTGTTGTCCCGCCGGCCATAGCGGTTATAAACGCGTAGCACAGCTTCGAGATAGGTCAGCAGGTCCAGCTCCGGAAGGAACTGGCGAATAACCGGCCCGACCATGGGGGTGCGGCCGAGGCCACCGCCAACATGAACGCGGAAGCCGAGTTCACCAGCCTCATTGCGCACCATCTGCAGCCCGATATCGTGCACCTGGATGGCTGCGCGATCGGTATGCTCGGACGCATTCACGGCAACCTTGAATTTCCGTGGCAGGAAGGCGAATTCCGGGTGAAATGTGGACCACTGGCGAATAATTTCGCAATAGGGACGCGGGTCAGCGATTTCATCAGACTGGACGCCGGAGAACTGATCTGTGGTGGTGTTACGAATGCAGTTGCCGCTGGTCTGGTTGGCATGCATTTCCACTTCCGCAAGCTCTGCGAGAATGTCGGGAACGTCCTCCAGTGCCGGCCAGTTGAGCTGCACGTTCTGGCGGGTGGTGAAGTGCGCATAGCCTTTGTCGTAGTCCCGGGTAATCCGGGCAAGCCGGCGAAGCTGGTCCGAACGCATCATGCCGTAGGGAACACAGATCCTGAGCATAGGGGCAAGACGCTGAACGTACAGGCCGTTCTGCAGGCGAAGGGGAAGAAACTCGTCTTCTGCCAACTCTCCGGCCAGGGCCCTTTCGGTCTGATCACGGAACTGGGCAACCCTCTCGGCAGCCATTTGCCGATCGTGTTCATCGTATACGTACATAGTGGGAAGATCCTGCTTGAAAGCGACATATCGAGGCCGACGGCCTTATATCTGATGGGAAGGATAACAGCGGGTTTTTATTCTTAAAATGATTATTTCAAAATATGTTTATCGATTCAGGCGATAAGCAAGGGGAACAATGGACTGGACGAATATCAATTAACTGCTTAACTTAATAGAGGCAGCAGGGCCGCTGTGCTGTGCTGCCTGAAAATAAGAAAAACACGAGACACAACTCGGAAAGAGGAACAGACATGAAAAAGACCGTACGCTCTGATAGTCAGGCCGATGCCGTTGCCGCCGTTCTCCTGGTGGTCCTTGCCGTTGCGTTCGCCGTAGTCTGGGTGGCTGGCCAGTAATCCTACTGGCTTGCCAAGACCAGATTGACGATAACAATCAGGCCCACCACGAAGCTGGCTGTGAAAAGAATGCCGGCGATGATATAAGGCCAGGGGCTATGGCTTGAGAAGTCCTCTTCCCGGCGCTTGTCGGACTGCACTCCGAAAGCGCCGGCCAGAATGCTCTGCATGACTTTGAAAACGCCAGGTCCGCGTTGTTTTTTTTGATCCTTTTTCTCCGTCTCTGAAGACTGCGTCATACATCTGCCCCTGATCTCTGTCCCGACTGAAGCTTACTCTGCTGGATCGTAGGCCAGGCTTGGTGCAAGCCAGCGTTCCGCTTCCGCCTTGGAAATGCCTTTGCGTTCAGCATAGTCCTCAACCTGGTCGGCGCCAATTTTCCCTACCGCGAAGTACTTGGATTCCGGGTGGGCAAAGTACCAGCCCGACACTGCCGCGGTCGGGAACATGGCGAAATGCTCCGTCAGCTCGATGCCTGCAGTATCAGTGGCCTCCAGCAAGTTGAACAGGGTTTCCTTTTCGGTGTGGTCCGGACAGGCCGGATAGCCGGGCGCCGGGCGTATCCCACGGTACCTTTCCTTGATAAGGTCGTCATTGGCCAGCTTTTCACCAGCTGCGTAGCCCCAGAACTCCTGACGTACCCGCTCATGCATACGCTCTGCAAAAGCCTCCGCCAACCGGTCGGCCAAGGCCTTGACCATGATGGCGTTGTAATCGTCGTTGGCATCCTTGAACTCGACGGAAAACTCCTCTGCACCAATCCCGGTGGTCACAGCGAAACCGCCGACGTAATCCACAGTACCGGAGCCTTCAGGGGCGACGAAATCAGACAGTGCCATCATCGCTTTGCCGGGTGCTTTTTCATCCTGCTGCCGGAGGTGGTGCAGGGTGGTCAGTTCCTCGCTGCACGAATCATCGGTGTACAACACGATATCGTCGCCGCGGCGGTTGGCGGGCCAGAACCCGATGACGCCACGGGCTGACACCCGTTTTTCATCAATCATCCGGTGCAGAATCTTCTGGGCATCATCAAAGAGGTGACGCGCTGCCTCGCCCCGCTTGGGATCATCAAAGATAGCCGGGTACTTGCCGGAAATGTCCCAGGACAGGAAGAACGGTGTCCAGTCGATGTAATCCACAAGCTCATTAAGATCATATTCCTCGAACACCCGAATACCGGTGAACGCCGGCTTGGGAGGCTGGTAGCCCTCGAAGGAGATATCCGGGGCGCGATCGCGGGCTTCCTTCAGGGAGACCAGTTTGGTGCGGTCGCCCCGGTTCTTGCGGCGCTCGCGGATCTCGTCGTATTCCGTGCGGGCAGCTTCCACCAGATCCGGTTTCGCGGTTTTACTGAGCAGCTGGGATGCCACGTTCACGCAACGAGACGCGTCCGACACGTACAGAGCGATATCGTTCTTGTACTGGGGCTCGATCTTCACGGCCGTGTGGGCCTTCGAGGTTGTAGCACCGCCGATCATCAGCGGAATGTTGAAATCCAGACGCTGCATCTCACGGGCCACGTGCACCATCTCATCCAGCGATGGTGTGATCAGACCGCTGAGACCAATGATGTCGACATCGTGCTCCTTGGCGGCGGCCAGGATCTTGTCGCAGGGCACCATCACGCCGAGGTCGATCACCTCATAGTTGTTGCACTGCAGTACCACGCCCACGATGTTCTTGCCGATATCGTGCACATCGCCTTTCACCGTGGCCATGAGGATCTTGCCCTTGGCTTTCTGGTCTTCGGTTTTCTCCGCCTCGATATAGGGGATCAGGTGCGCCACCGCCTGCTTCATTACCCGGGCGCTCTTCACCACCTGGGGCAGGAACATCTTGCCGTCACCAAACAGGTCGCCGACCACGTTCATGCCATCCATCAGGGGGCCTTCGATCACCTCGATGGGATGTGTGGCCCTCTGGCGGCAGGCTTCGGTGTCGTCCACGATGTAGGTGGTGATCCCCTTGACCAGCGCATGCTCCAGGCGTTTTTCCACTGGCCACTCACGCCAGGCGAGGTCTTCCTCCTGGGTTTTGCCGCCTTTGCCTTTGTAGCGCTCGGCAATCTCGAGCAGCCGGTCGGTGCCATCGTCCCGGCGGTTCAGGACAACGTCTTCGACCAGCTCTTTCAGCTCCGGGTCGATCTCATCGTAGATCACCAGCTGGCCGGGGTTCACAATCCCCATGTTCATGCCAGCCTTGATGGCGTGATAGAGGAAGACCGAATGAATGGCCTCCCGGACCACGTCATTGCCCCGGAATGAGAAGGATACGTTGCTCACACCACCGGAAATGGAGGTATGGGGCAGGTTGTCACGAATCCAGCGGGTGGCGTTGATAAAGTCCACCGCGTAGTTGTTGTGCTCTTCGATGCCGGTGGCAATGGCAAAGATGTTCGGATCGAAAATGATATCGGCGGGGTTAAAGCCAATTCCGGTCAGGACATCGTAGGAGCGCTTGCAGATTTCGGTCTTGCGTTCGTAGGTGTCAGCCTGGCCCTTTTCATCAAAAGCCATCACGACCACTGCCGCGCCATAGCGCATGCAGTCTCTGGCGCGCTTGATGAACTCCTCCTCGCCTTCCTTGAGGCTGATGGAATTCACCACGGCCTTGCCCTGGATACAGCGCAGGCCCGCCTCGATCACATCCCACTTGGAGGAGTCGATCATGATCGGCACCCGCGAGATATCCGGCTCGGAGGCGACGAGGTTCAGGAAGGTAACCATCACCTCCTTCGACTCCAGCATGCCTTCATCCATGTTGATGTCGATAATCTGGGCACCGTTTTCAACCTGGTCCCGGGCAACGCTGAGGGCTTCTTCGTACTGCTCTTCCTTGATCAGACGCAGGAAGCGCTTGGAGCCGGTAACGTTGGTTCGCTCTCCCACGTTAATGAACAGAACGTTGTCGTCACCGGTGAACGGCTCGAGGCCGGACAGGCGCAATGCCTTGGGGCGCTCGGGAATCTTCCGGGGTGGGTACTTGGCGACTGCCTGGGCAATCGCTTCGATGTGGTCCGGTCGTGAGCCACAGCAGCCACCGATGATGTTCAGGAAGCCGTCACGAGCGAAGCCTTCAATGATCTCGGCCATTTCCTCGGGTGTCTGATCGTATTCACCAAACTCGTTGGGAAGCCCGGCGTTCGGGTGGGCGCTGACATAGGTTTCCGCCTTGGCCGACAGCTCTTCAACATAAGGACGCAGGGCGTCCGCACCCAGCGCGCAGTTCAGGCCAACGGAAATGGGTTTGGCGTGGGCCACGGAGTTCCAGAAGGCTTCAGTGGTCTGACCGGAAAGGGTTCGGCCGGAGGCATCGGTGATGGTGCCGGAAATCATGATCGGCAGGGTGATGCCGCTGTTTTCGAAGTACTGCTGGGTAGCGTAGATTGCCGCCTTGGCGTTGAGGGTATCGAAAATGGTTTCGATCAGGATCAGGTCGCAGCCGCCCTCAACGAGGCCTTCTACCGCCTCGTAATAGTTGTCGACCAGGGTCTGGAAGTCGACGTTCCGGTAACCCGGGTTGTTCACGTCCGGGGAGATGGAGGCCGTGCGGGATGTGGGCCCAACTGCACCGGCCACAAAGCGCGGCTTGTCCGGATTTTTGGCGGTGTATTCATCCGCGATCTGACGGGCCAGCTGGGCGGCGGCCACGTTGAGTTCCTTGGCAATCTCCTCCAGTCCGTAGTCTGCCTGGGAAAGCTGTGTGGAGTTGAAGGTATTGGTTTCGATGATGTCGGCGCCAGCGTCCAGGTAATCCGCATGGATGTTGCGGAGCAGGGCGGGCTGGGTCAGGTTCAGGAGGTCGTTGTTACCCTGGACTTCCCGGTCATAGTCGGCAAACCGATCGCCACGGAACGCCTTCTCGTCCAGCTTGAGATTCTGGATCATGGTGCCCATGCCGCCATCAAGGATCACAATGCGTTCCTTCAGGGCCTTGTGGAGCTGGTCGAGACGAGTGCTGCGATCGGTCATAGAATTACTTCCGGATGTCGTTAATAACGCTGTAATAATTTCAATGGCGCGGGATCATAGCAAAAATGCCTGAGCCCGTCTTAGTACGAATGACGATTATCAATTGCCTTTCGCAAATACCTGCCAATACGGGAAATTCATTACCTTCGTAAAGCCCGACTATTTTACTTGGTCTTTCATGTTCCCGCGAACTCCCTTAAAATGAACTCAAACTTTCAAACGGGTTGAAAACATGGCTCAGGTTACTGTGACAGATCCCGCACGGGATTATCTTGCACAACTTATCGAAAAACAGGACGTGGAAGGCATGGGCGTGCGTATTTTCGTTACCCAGCCCGGCACCAAGAATGCCGAGACCTGTCTGGCCTACTGCCCGCCCAATGAGGTAGTGCCTACGGACGAGCAGGTGGATCTGGACAAATTCATCCTGTACCTGGATCACAATTCCATGCCTTTTCTGGAAGAGGCGTACGTGGATTACTCCAAGGACCAGATGGGTGGTCAGCTCACCATCAAGGCACCAAATGCAAAAGTGCCCAAGATTGATGACGATGCGCCTCTACCGGATCGGGTGAATTATATTCTGGCTTCCGAGATCAATCCGAACCTGGCTGCCCATGGCGGCGAGGTATCTCTTGTAGAGATCGTCGACGAATCCGTGGCGGTGCTGCGTTTCGGCGGCGGTTGTCAGGGTTGCTCTGCGGTAAGTCTGACCCTGAAGCAGGGCGTTGAATCAACTCTGAAGGAGCGCGTACCGGAAATAACGGCCGTACGTGATGTGACCGACCACTCCTACACTGAAAACGCTTACTACCAGTAAGAAGGCTATCTCTCCCAGGTGTATCGCGTCCCTCTGGACGCGATACCTGTTTCTCGCTGCCGCAATACCGTCGTCACCATGGCTACACGGCCAATGTTGTGACATTTCAATTACTTCATCATTCGTCGCATACACAGAAACATCAGGCAGGTACTATCCTGTTTGCCTGATAACGGCACTATTACCGGCTTAACCGGATTACATTCTCACACCGGGGTCACACTTGTTCGACGTTGCGCTTCTGTCCGTGCCTCTCATGGCTGCCGTGGTTGGCTGGCTGACCAACTGGCTTGCCATCCAGATGTCCTTCTATCCGGTCCAGTTCATCGGCCTGGGCCTGGTGGGCTGGCAGGGGGTTATCCCCCGCAAGGCAGAGAAAATGGCCCACATCTGCATCGACAGGACCCTCCAGCAATTCGGCGACCTGAACGCCGTCTACCAGAAGCTCGAACCCCAGCGCATCGTTGAACAGGTTATTTCCCAGGTTACCCCAAGGATGGATGAGTACATTGATGAAGTCATGTATGAGATCCAGCCCGTTCTCTGGGACAACCTGCCTTTGTTTGTGAGAAACCGGATATACCAGTGGGCCCGGGAGCAGATGCCGTCCAGGGTCGAGGATCTGGTTGAGGACTTCGGCGACGATCTGGATGAGCTGGTGGATCTCAAGGCGCTGCTCAGCCGGGAACTGGAGAAGCATCCGGATATGATGAACCGGATCTTCCAGCAAGCCGGTGCAGTGGAACTGCAATCGGTGATCAACCGTGGCGCGATTATCGGCGGCATTCTGGGAGCGGTTCTTGTGCCTTTATGGACTCGCTATCCGGAGCCCTGGCTGCTGCCACTGGGGGGCTTTGTGGTCGGGCTTGTAACCAACTGGATTGCGATCAACCTGATCTTTGCGCCTCTCAGGCCCCGGCGGTTTCTGTTCTGGAAAATCCAGGGGCTGTTTCTGCGCAGGCAACCGGAGATCAGCGATGTCTGGGCAAGACTGGTGGCGGAAGAGCTGATCACGGTCGAGAAAGTCGCCGACGCCATGATCAACGGCAGCCATGGCGACAGGACCCGGGCGATCATCCAGAAACACTTGCGGCCCCTACTGGACAACTCTGTGATCATGAAGCTGACAGCTCAGGTGACCATGGGCATGACGGGTTATACGGAGCTGCAAAGGGTCATGAACCAAAAGGCCGTCTTGGCTACCGGGGATGTGTTCAGTGATCCGGCGTTCAACCGGGAGCGGGCACCCGTAGTCGCAGAAGTTCTGTCGGGCCAGATGAAAGCGCTAAAACCCGATGAATTCCAGGATATTCTTCGCCCGGCGTTCCGGGAAGAAGAAGCACAGTTGATGTTCGTGGGAGGTCTTTTCGGCGCTCTGGCCGGGCTGCTTCAGTTTCTGTTCCTCGCGGGCTTTTAAAATGGCCTCAAAGCACTAAAGACAATTTGTGGGGCGTGGCAGGCCGGCAATCCGGCAAGCGGTTTTTGCAGGTGTGCCGGGAAACAACTGCATCAAATAAATGCTGTTGCCCTTTTCTTCGCCCAGCGCCTCTTTAACCGCCTTCACGAACAGGCGGTTTGAGGGTGGCGACATTTCATGTTCTTTATAAAAAGAACGAAGGAACCTTATGATTTCCCAGTGTTTCTCACTGAGATCCACCTCATCCTCGGCCGCAATGGCCGCCGCGACACCTTCTGTCCATTCCTGAGCGTCTTCAAGAAAGCCTTCGTTGTTTCGTTCTGGCATTACGTTACTGACCATGGTCTACCAACTGATTACCTTTTGCGCCTCTAATGTAAGAGTAACCATCTCCGTGAAGTCCACGGAGATGGCATTGCCCGCAATATGTCCGAGCCCACGTGCATCAACGTCTGGAGCGAGGGCAAATACCTTGCTGGCGTCCGGCAGTTGCCCGGTCGCCAGCAAAAGGACGCCACTGCCGGTCAGTAGAAGGCCATCTCCGGCCGCCATCATTTCCATGCATCGGTTCGCCCGCGGATGTTCCGGGGATTTATTCAATATGTGCAATGTCTGGATGTCAGTCATCGGGGCTAACCTGCGAACGCAGTATGGTCATATTCAGAGAGGAGAGCGGCATCATTATTCACCAGAGTCACGCCGTCAATCAGCGAGCTCTCTTCAAGGCCGTAGCTTTTACAGGAGGCCCTATCAGCCAGGATTGCTTCAATCCCGAAGATCGGCGCTGCAGACAGATTCTTTTCCACGGTCTTCTGTCCGATCCCTCCGGCGTCCTGAGATTGCCTCAGCCAGTTAACCCCGGCCCCGGTGAAAAGCAATGATGCCGGCTGGTCGAACGCTGCCAGCGAAAACGCCATGTCCAGGGCTTCCCGGCCGGTCCACGCGCCGTAGGGGGGCTGGTCAATCATGATCAAAGTACTCATGGTCAGTCTCCGGCGTGGAAGTAGAGCGTGCGCGTGGATTTGATGCGTCCTTCGACCCATTCTCCGAGACCGGCGATTTCAAACGGGTGACGCAGGTTGGCCGCCGGCAACTCATAGCGTTTCTGCTCGGTTTCGTCGACCAGGCCGCGACGCAGGGCCGAGGCAATGCAGGCAACGCCGGAAATACTGTGATCGGCCAGGAACCGGGACCACTCTTCTGGCCAGTGGGTTTCGTCAGACGGTGGCGCGCAAAGTGCGGAGGCAAGATGCACTCCGTCACCGTAGAGAAAAACCCGGTCAATGCGGTGACCGGCATTTACGGCAGCCTGTGCAAAACCAAGCGCCGTCTCGGGCGCCTGGGACGAGTAGGGCGCGCCGGTGATTACCAGAGTGAAGGTTTCAGAAGCGGTTTCCGACATGGTTCCTGTTCGTTCCTGATCTGCCGTGTACAGGCTTTCAGTGTACCGAAAGCAAAAACCCCGGCAACTGCCGGGGTTTTCAAGCGGCTAATTCAGCCTGGTATCAATCTCCGCCACTGAACGCAGACAGCAGGTGCAGCAGGCTGACGAACAGGTTGTAGATGGATACATACAGACCCACGGTGGCAATCACGTAGTTGCGCTCACCACCCTTGATGATCTGGCTGGTCTCAAACAGGATCATGATGGACGCAAAAATGGTGAAGCCAGCGGATACTGCCAGATGCAGAACCGAGCTCTCCATCAGGAAGGCCAGCAGCATGGCGCCGATCAGCACAAACGCACCAGCGGTCAGGAAGCTGGACATGAAGCTGAAGTCTTTTTTGGTGATGATTGCTGTGGCGGACAGACCGACAAACGCAACAGCGGTCAGTGTCAGCGCCTGGGCGACAATCGAGGACGCGCCGGCAGCCACAAACGCGCCGATGATCGGGCCCAGGGTGTAACCCATGAAGCCGGTCAGGGCGAACGTGGTCAGAATGCCCCAGGGGCTGTTCTTCAGCTTATAGGTTGCGAACAGCAGGCCAATGTAGCCCACGATAGTGATCAGGAAGCCCGGGTGGGTTCCGTTCATGTTCAGGAATGCTGTCAGCGCCGAGAAGGCGAGGGTCATGCCCAGCAGCATGTAGGTGTTGCGCAACACCTTCATCGCATCATCGCTGATGCCTGTAGTCGCGCGCTCCGTCTGGGGAGTCGAATAGGCTCCCTGAGAGTTCTGAACGCCGAATCGTCTGTCTTCCATTGTCATCTCCGTTTATAACGACTGGATACTGTGTCCCATAATAGTGTCAGATACGCAACTTTCAATCATTTACGACAGGAAACCGCCTCCCGGATTCCATTAAAAACCGTTAATGTTGAAAAATGCGGCGGGTTTTATGCAGAGCGTTGACAGCACAGGCAATTCCGGTATCATGCACACCGCTGTCGCAATGGCGGCGAATGGAAAAACCGGTGGGCTGGCAGAGTGGCTGAATGCAGCGGTCTTGAAAACCGCCGAAGGTTAGTAGCCTTCCCGGGGTTCGAATCCCTGGCCCACCGCCATTTTTTCCTCTTATCTTTTCTTCTGAAGTGCCTCCTCTCCCAAAGCGTCAACTGTTCTCGAATCGCCGTGGTTATCCCTACTTGGATTGGGGCCAGTTAACCCTCATCATTAGAGTGTAGATTCTTCGAGGGCTTGTTATGACCGACTTTCAACATCTTGAGTCACCTGACTCCAGTTCAGCCGAACGTCGCGATCGGAAGTTTTCTGTGTCCGCAAATCGGGGCAAGGCGAGTCATAAGGTGCGTTACGTGGAAGCCGGCGGTGCAGCGGTGGATACGGAAGAGTGCACGTTCTGCCAGTCTGTACCGGATCTTTCCGTAGATACGAAGGAGAAGTGAGAAAACCGGAGCAGCTGATGCCGCCCCGGTACTGAGGCTGTGTCGGATCAGAGATCCCGGCCCGGATAAATCATCTCTTTCTGCTCATCGGCTCTTTGTTGCCTGGCAGCCAGAGCCTCAGGTTCGTTCTTCGGCACCTGCCAGCCTTCCAGGTTCTCTTCGATCAGTTTCACCAGGGCTTCGATATGACCGGGTGTGGCGTTCAGCGCGGTTATATAGCTGAATCCTTCGCCACCGGCCTCCATGAAGTACTCTCGGTTCTCCTCGTCGATTTCCTCAATGGTTTCCAGGCAATCTGATGAGAAGCCGGGGCAGAACACATCAATAGATTTCACGCCTTTGCCTGGCAGGGATTTCAGGGTTTCATCGGTGTACGGCTTGAGCCACTCTTCCTTGCCAAATCTTGACTGGAAAGTGGTCATGTAGTCTTCCTTGCTCAGACCGAGCCGTTCCGCCAGCAGTCGTGAGGTTTTGTGGCACTCACAGTGATATGGATCGCCTTTGGTGAGGTACTTCAGTGGCACCCCGTGGTAGGAGAGCACCAGCTTCTGGTTGCGCCCGTGGTTCGCCCAATGCGCTTCGATATGGCGCGCCATGGCTTCAATGTAAGGCGGGTAATCCGGGTAGTGGGAAATAAACCGGAAATCCGGCAGCCAGCGTCGCTTGGTGAAATCTTTGGCAATGGCATCGAAGGTGGATGCAGAGGTCGAGGCGGAGTATTGCGGATACAGCGGCAAAACCAGCAGCTTCCGCACGCCCTGTTCCTGCATCTCGTCCAGAACCCGGGCGATCGACGGGTTGCCATAACGCATGGCAAACCCGACGACCACATTGGGGCCATACTTGCGTTTCAGCGCCTCACGGATGCCCTCGGCCTGCTTTGCGGTGTGCAGCAGCAGGGGAGAACCCTCGGGCTGCCAGACGCTGGAATAGGCCTCTGCGCTCCGCTTGGGACGAATTCGCAGGATTACTCCGTGCAGGATCAGCCACCACAGAGGCCTTGGCAGCTCCACCACCCGCGGGTCGGAGAGAAATTCAGCCAGGTAGCGGCGGAGTGCCGACGTGGTCGGGGCGTCCGGGGTACCCAGGTTGGTGACCAGCACGCCCAATCGGTCAGATTGGTTGTGGCTGAAATTCTCGGAACCTTTGTATTGCATGCGGTGGATCCTGAACGTTGATTAGGCGGTTGGTTTATCAGCCTTTCTCTGCGGCTTGCTGTGCCATCCTTGGAGCAAGGCCGGAAATGTCGTAACCGGCGTTGCGTGCCTTGGTAAAGATTTCATTGGCTGACGTGTTTCGCGCCGCACTCAGTGCCCAGAGAACGGTACACCGGGTTCCGGAGCGGCAGAATGCCAGTACGGGTTTTTCGGCGTCCCGGATCATTGGTGCAAAGCGGTTTACGTCGTCATCAGTGATATTGCCCGACTCCACTGGCATGTACACCCACTCAAGGCCCTGTTCCCGGGCCGCTGTTTCAATGTCCGCCATAGCCGGCTGGCCGGGCTCTTCGTGATCGGGGCGGTTTGCCACCAGGGTCTTGAAGCCCAGCTTCGCGGCTTCCGCCACATCTGCGACTGAAATCTGGGGCGCTACGGAAATGTTGTCATCGATCTTTCTGATATCCATGAATGCCTTCTCCGAATCGGGTATTGAAGCTGCCGCCATGATCGCACAGCCTCCGCGCTGTGTCAGAGTGGCGGCAGGGAATTTAACAGAAACTACTCAAGCTTTCGCTCGGCTGCGCTCAATCACCTCGAAGATGCCCATGCCCGCGACCATGGCTGCTAAAAACACCGCCGCCTTGATTTCACCGGCACCGAGCGCTACCAGCCCCGGTCCGGGGCAGAAACCGGCAATGCCCCAGCCAACACCAAACATCAGACCGCCCAGGATCAGCCGTTTATCGATGTGACTGCTGGATGGCATTTTCATGTGGTAACCGAGGAAGGAAAGGGTGCGCTTGCGGGCTACGGCAAACGCGACCACGCCAACCATGATGGCGCCGCCCATCACAAAGGCCAGTGACGGATCCCAGAGACCAGCAATATCGAGAAAGCCAAGCACCTTCTCGGGATTTGCCATACCGGATACGATGAGGCCCAGACCAAACACCAGGCCGGCAAACAGGGAAGCAAGAGAAAATTTCATAGCATCAGACTCCCAGCAGATGACGAATGACATACACGGTGACAAACCCGGCACCCATGAAACTCAGGGTGGCTGCCAGGGAGCGAAGCGATAGCCGAGAGAGGCCGCAAACCCCATGCCCACTGGTGCAGCCGGAACCGTATCGAGTGCCGACACCCACCAAAAGCCCGGCAATAATCAGCGCCGGGTACCCGGCCTCGATTTCAATGGGAGGAAGTTCAGCGGCCAGTATCCAGACGACCGGTGCGCCGATCAGCCCGGCGAGGAACGCCAACCGCCAGGCTATATCGCCCTTTGCCGGTGAAAGAAGGCCGCCAAGTATTCCGCTGATCCCTGCAATCCGCCCATTCAAAAGCAGAAAGCTGGCTGCGGCAATGCCCACCAGAATGCCACCCACCAGTGCGGACCAGGGGGTGAAGTTACTCCACGCGATTTCAATCATCTGATACTCCGAACGTTAGACGTGGTTGATTTGGAATAAGCATATATCTTGGGGCAATAATACCAAAAAAAAGGTTCATCGCAGGTTAGCGTGAAAAAGTAGGAGACGGCGGTAAAACCGGTTAGTTTTGAGTTCGCCAAAACAACAAAATTAACCAATCCACCGCCGTCCCTATGAATGCTAAT
>NZ_PSSX01000002.1 GCF_002933275.1 Marinobacter maroccanus | reverse complement strand
GTCTGGAACCACCTGATCCCATCCCGAACTCAGAAGTGAAACAGACCAGCGCCGATGGTAGTGTGGCGTTGCCCATGTGAGAGTAGGTCATCGTCAGGCTCTTAATACCGAAACCCCAGCATCTCCGATGCTGGGGTTTTTTATTGCCTGGAACTAAAGTGGCTGAATCAAGGTAACCAGATCTCGAACACGCCGCCACCGAAGCTCCCACCATTGTGAAGCTTTATAGACCCACTTCGATCTCCCTCGCTGTGCAGTTTGGCAACGGAGGACGCGAAAAACAGCCCAAGGCTGGTGCTGCCACTTTTGAAATCAAGGGATTTGAAGTTCAGGGTTCCGGTGTGTTGCATGCTGTCCGGATAACCCTTCCCATCGTCTTCAACACCAATCACCAGGTAGCCGTCTCTCTCGCCGGCAGTCAGGCGAATCTTGCTCCGGGTATAACGAATGGCGTTATTGATGGTGTTATTCAAAACGCCGGTCAACAGGTCCTCGTCGAAGAAGCCGTTTATGTCCTCGGCTTCCACCGAAACATCAATGCCGAGCCCCTGAAGCAGAGGTGTATGTCGCGCCAGGTGTTCGGAGAGGAAGTCCGGTACAAAGTGCTCCTCAATGTGCGCGGAAAGGTTGTTCTCGCCAAGACGATAGATGCCAAGAAGTTGAACCAGATCGTTGTGCATTCGTTCTGCTTCATACTGCAGGGTATTGAAGCGAGAGGACTCACCCAGGCTTTCTTCGTGTTCACCGCGCAGTTCGTCCAGGGAGTTCAGGAGCATGCCAAGCGAGTTCTTCATATCGTGAACGGCTGAGGCGAGTACCATTGAAAAATCGATATTCTGGTCATTCATTGCATCAGTCCCTTCAGTTTGCGTTGTAAGGCAATATAACGCCGGTGTTGGCGGTGTTGCTCTGGCAGCCCTGCTAACCGATCGAGGCAGGACTGGCAGCGTGTCAGGAGCTCAGTGCTGCTTGGATTATTATCGTGCTCCTTCATCAGCACCTGAACGAGGTTAAGGTTGAGAGCCGCGTGGTCAGGGACGATCTCGAGGGCCTTTGAAAAGGTTTCGGCTGCTTCTTGCAGATTTCCGGATTCGAAGGCTCTGATGCCATCCCGGTTAAGGCTTCTGGCTTTGATCTTCTGACGGAATCCCACGGGCTCATCCAGAAGGCTTTCAATTTTCTGGAGAGTTTCAGGATCATCACTGAAACGTTCGGACATCTCGCCCAGCAGCTGTTTCGCATCGGATTCATGTCCCAGACGAAACAGGGTTTTGGCGTAATCCAGCCCCGTTTTGGCATCCAGAGCTGCGGTATCCTGAAGTTCCGGCCTGATACTCTCGAGGATCCTGCCGGCCTGTTGATCCTGTCCCTGGCCCGCGTACACCCGGCACTGTACGATCCGGCTACGCAAACTGATGCCTTCCTCGCCATCGAATCGTTTTTCCATTCTTTTCAGCACTGCCAACGCTTCTTTGGCCTTCTCCGCACCGTCTTCCTCGAGATCGCCTTCACTCAGGTCCGCGAGTGTCTGGCCCAGCGAAAGATAGTGTTCGGAGTTGTCATGTATCGAGTAGGTTCCCAGTTCAACGGTTCGACGCCATGCATCCGAGGCCGTGTCCATGTCCTGGTTCGAACCTGCCAGTTCGGCAAGGTGCTTTTGCCTGAGCAGAGCATTGGGGGAGCGCTCAGCGGCTTTTTCGAGAACCTGCTGTGCCTGCGTCGGACGGCCCTGCCGTTCCAGACCTTCTGCAAGCAGATCATACGCCTCCATATAGTCAGGATGCTTTGCCAGAAGGTCCCTGAGGCCTTCTACGGCCTCGTCCAGGCTGCGTTTGGCAAGCAGAACCTTACAGCGTCCGAGCTTTGCCCAGGAAAGCTCGCGTTGCGCCAGTACGTCATTATAGGTTTTCAGCGCGTGAGCAAGGTCTCCGAGCTGGAAATACAGGTCGCCCAGGGTTTTCATCAACCAGGTTTTGTAACGTGGCTGCCGGGGCAATGCCTGGAGACAGAGCGAAATGGCCTCCGGATAGTTTTCCCGGTCGATTTCCCGGTTAATGGGCAGGAGGATGTTGCGCTGGCTAATCAGGGCACCCAGGCGTTTCTCCAGTACGGCCCGATTGATCGGTTTTGTGAGGTAGGCGTCTGGTTGATATTCCCTTGCGCCCATCACCATTTCCTTGGACGTTTCGGCAGTCACCATCAGGAAGAGAGAAGACCGTTTGAGGAGTTTTTTGTGCCGCAGCTCCTCAAGTATGTGCTGGCCGTTCTTGCCCTCGCCAAGGTTAAAATCGCACAACACCACGTCTACGTGATTGTAGGTGCAATATTGAATCGCCTGGTTGGCGTGAGCCACCAGTTCGATTTTATCGGCACCACAGCTGCGCAGCATCTGGCGCATGGACAACCGGAAGTTCTCGAAGTCATCGATGACCAGATAGGTGAGTTTCCCAAAAGGATTGAAGTCAGCTTTTGAATCGGTCATGAGCGCTTCTGTTTGAGTAGCTTGTTAACCAGTGCCCTCAGTGCAGCGGGTTTTACCGGTTTGTAGAGAATCTGATAGCCCCGGTCGATGGCATCTTCCCGTACTTCAGGCGCCATATATCCGGTGATGAGTATTCCCGGGATGTCCGCGTTCAACGCACCACGAATGCTGTCCATGGCGTCGAGGCCGTTCTTGTTTTCATCCAGTTGATAATCGGCAAGTATAATATCCGGGCTTTGGCCTTCCAGTTTTGCCATGGCATCTTCCAGACTTTCGGCCGCAGTCACATCACACTTCCAGTTGCCCAGCAGCGCCACCATTCCCTGAAGGATGGCCGGGTCGTTGTCGATACACAGGAAATGCAGGCCACCGAGATTCGATACTCGCCGTGATCCCGATGCAGGCTTGGCAGCGGCGGCCTCATTCTGCTCCGGTGCCGCTGTCGGCACTGTTATACCGAAGACGCTGCCGCGACCCTGGACAGAATGCACGCTGACCGGGTGGTTCAGCATGCCGCTGATACGGTCGACGATCGCGAGACCAAGCCCCAGGCCTTTCTTGTCCCGACCGTGCTGAAAACGGCGGAATTCCTCGAAGATGTGCGCCAGTTGGTCCTCGGGGATGCCGGGGCCGGTGTCCCAGACTTCTATGCGGATGTAGCCTTTCAGGCGTCGGCAGCCCAGGAGGATCTTGCCTTCGGGCGTGTAGCGTATGGCATTGGACAGGAAGTTCTGGACCACGCGGCGCAGCAGCTTGGCATCCGAGCGGATCCAGACCGTGCTAGGCACAACGTGCAGCTCAAGGTTCTGATCCTTTGCAATTGCCGAAAAATCAGTTGCCAGATGGCGCATGATCTCGTTCACGGGGAATACCCCGATATCCGGCTCCAATGCACCAGCGTCCAGCTTTGAAATGTCCAGCAGGGTGCTGATGATCTCTTCGGCAGCCCCGAGGGAGCTGTCGATGTGGTCAACCAGATCTTTCATCTCGCCGTCATCCGCTTTGCCTGCGAGGGCAGAGGTGAACAGTCTGGCGGCGTTCAAAGGCTGGAGCAGATCATGGCTGGCCGAGGCGAGGAAGCGAGTCTTGCTCTGGTTGGCCTGTTCTGCCACGGATTTGGCCTTCAGCATTTGCTCGTTAATGACCTGGAGTTCCTGGGTGCGCTCCTTTACCCGCTGTTCCAGATAAATGTTGGTTTCCTTGAGCGCCTGCTCGGTCCGGCGCATGGCGGTAATGTCCTGGAAGGTGGTGACATAGCCACCTCCGGGTATCGGGCTGCCATCAATGCGTAAAACCGTTCCATCCGGCCTCTGGCGCTCATAGGACATCGGTCGGCCCTCCCGCATACTCGTGCAGCGGTCAGCCACGATCTCATCAATCCTGCGGGCGGAAAGGTTGGCATTGGTCAGGTTGTAACGCATCAGGTCTTCGACCGGGCGCCCGACTCTGACGAAGCCTTTCGGATAGGTGAATAGTTCCAGATACCGATGGTTCCAGACTACCAGTTGCTGCTGATGGTTCACCACAGACACGCCCAAGCTGATATTCTCAATGGCCGACTGAAGAAGCTCACGGCTGAACGTCATGGCCTGCGAAGCTTCGTCGACAATGCTGACCACGTCCTCGATCTGCATGTCGCGGCCGGTAAGGGTGGATTCCAGGACCACCCTGGCCGTAGAGGCGCCAATCACTGAGGCCAACTGGCGCTCGATGTATTTCATCAGATGTGCCGACGCCGGGCGGTGCGGGTGCAGGCGAATGGCATTGCGGCGTTCGTAATTCCGGAAAATGGTTTCTGAGCGCTCTTCGCCCATGAACCGGTCGGTAAGCGCCTGCAGGTCTGAGGTGAGTATTTCACCTTGCCAACTCTGGTGCTGGGCGGTTTCGGCCTTGGGCTGTGGATCGTGGAAGAAAGAGGCAATCTGGATTTTCTCGCGGACCCGTTGACGGGTCAGCATCGAGAGCACGATGTACACCACCGTGTTGATCCCCAGGCTCCATATAATGCCATGGCTGGTCTGGTCCAGCTCCGACCCGAACAGTGCAGTGGGCCGTGTCCAGTTCAGCCCCCAGATTCCCTGCTCAATCAGTGTATCGGTGACCCAGCCTGTAGTGGCAAGCGCCGGCAGCAACAGGGTATAGCACCACATAAGGAAGCCGAGGCCCAGGCCCCAGACGGCGCCCATGTAATTGCCCCGGCGCCAGATAATGCCGCCTACCAGAGCCGGTCCGAACTGGGCTGCCGCAGCGAAGGAAAGCAGGCCGAAGGCTGTCAGGCTGTAATCTTCCCCAGCCATCCGGTAAAAGCCATAGGCTGTGAGCAGCACCACGAAGATGGCCACGCGGCGGATACTCAGCAGCAGATAGCTGAGGTCGGTGCGCCTGTTCATGCCTGGCCGGAAGAACTTCAGAAGGGCCGGCATGATGATCTCGTTACTCACCATGGTGGCAATGGCCACGGAGCAGACGATAACCATGGCGGCTGCGGCCGAGCCACCCCCGAGGAATGCGAGTATGGCCAGCCATTCCTCGCCGGCCATGATGGGCAGCTGCAGAATCAGGATGTCGGGATTTCCGGCTGAGGCCTCGGGCGACAGCAAACCGGCTGCGGCAATGGGAAGCACAAACGCGCTCGCCACGATCAGGTAGATCGGCATGGCCCAGCGGGCAATCTCGAAGTCCCGATGGTCTGTATTCTCGACCACCATGACATGGAACTGCCGAGGCAGGCAGATGATGGCGAGCATCGCGATCAGTGTCTGGGTTATAAACGCCGGCGCCTCGATGCCATCGGTGGTCAGGGTGCCGATCAGGTCTGCGCCCTTTGCCCGGTCAAACAGGTCACCGAATCCGCCGTAAAGGCCATAGCCAACAAACAGGCCGACGGCAACGAAGGCCACAAGCTTGATCAGTGACTCGAAAGCCACGGCCTGAATCATGCCCCGATGATGCTCGGTGGATTCCAGATGCCGGGTGCCAAACAGAACGGTGAAAACCGCCAGGGCGAGAGTGATGTACCAGGCGGAATCATTCCAGGCCGCAGTACTCAGTTCCTCATAGCCAGTACCGGTTGCCGAAAGCACGTTGAAACCCATGGCAATAGCTTTCAGTTGCAGGGCTATGTAGGGAACACTGCCGATCAGGGCAAAAGTCGCAATCATCGCGGCCAGCAGCTGGGATTTGCCGTAGCGGGAAGCGATGAAATCGGCAATGGAGGTGCTGTTGTTGCGCTTGCTGATATAAATGATTCGGCGCAGCAAGGGCGCGCCGAAAACAAACACCAGCAGTGGGCCAAGGTAGATGGGTAGAAACCCGAGCCCCTCCTGAGTGGCGCGGCCAACGGCGCCGTAAAAGGTCCAGGAGGTGAAGTAAACTGCCAGCGAGAGCGCGTAAATGTGTGTGCGTGCCAGGCGCCTGCGATACAGGCCGGGATGCTTGTCGCCGGCCCAGGCGATCACGAACAGGATCGAGATGTAGGTGATGGAAATGAGGACCAGCAGCCAGGCACTAATCATGGTTACGCGTTCCCGACAGTATCAGCAGGTTGAAGCATCACGTTAACGAGGTATCACTCTGCGCAGACGGTTTTATACAGGGGATCTCCGGGCTCGAGCAGCTTGAGGTTATCCACTCGGGGGCTTCCGTCAGAACCCAGTGGCACCAGTTCCCGGGTCGCACAGTTGATGATGTGAATGCGGTGAGAAACGGCGTCGGTCATTTTCTGCTCGAAGCGATACAGGGTAAACCGGACGATGTCCTCGCTGTTGGTGTCACGGCTGATGCTCTTGGTGTCGACTGTCGAAAATGCAGTGACGTAGGGGAGCACGAAGGTCCAGGGCCGCCAAAGGATGCCGTCTGATTCGGTACTCACAACCACCGCTTCGTCTGGCAGACGGGCCTCTTTCTGGTCGAACCAGGTGTATTCCATATAGATGAGATAGCCGAGCATGCCGGCACCGGCAAAAACCGGGATGATCCACTTCGGGGCTTTATTTCGGGTGGCGGCACGAATACCGAGAGCGATACCGGCAGCGCCAAGGCCGCAGACTACAGTGGCGACAAATGTCCAGAACATATAATGACTTCCTCAAAAAAGAACGGGCTCCCTCATTGAGGAAGCCCGTTCAGTATCAACCTGTCAGTTCATGGAACGAATCAGGCTGAGATGTTGCTTAGTGGTCTGTAGCCTGACCGGCACCACGTGGGTAACGGACGCTTTCGACCAGTTCCTGAATCTCAACGGGCGGTTCTTCAGTTGCGTTGGATACAATGAAGGCTACCGCAAAGTTGACGATTGCACCAACCGCGCCGATAGACAGCGGGGAGATGCCCAGCACCCAGTTTTCCGGAGTGTCTGGCAGGTTAGCCGTGCCGGGGATGAACAGCCAGCCCTTGTACACGAAGATGTATACCAGGGTGAAGGCCAGACCGGTCAGCATGCCAGCAATTGCGCCCTTGTTGTTAACACGCTTGGAGAAGATACCCATCATCAGCGCCGGGAACAGGGATGCAGCGGCGATACCGAATGCCAGTGCAACCACCTGTGCCGCGAAGCCGGGAGGATTCGCACCAAGCCATGTGGCAACAACGATCGCGACCGCCATGGATATCCGGGCTGCCAGCAGCTCACCTTTCTCCGTGATCGCCGGGTTGATGGAACCCTTGATCAGGTCGTGACTGACCGCCGAGGAGATCGCAAGCAACAGACCGGCCGCTGTGGACAATGCTGCTGCCAGACCACCTGCTGCAATCAGACCGATGACCCAGCCGGGCAGGTTGGCGATTTCCGGGTTGGCCAGTACCAGGATATCCCGGTTAACAACCAGCTCGTTGCCGTTCCAGCCGCGGGCTTCAGCCGTAGGCGCGAAGGCTTCGCTGTCGTTGTACAGCTGGATACGACCGTCTTCGTTCTTGTCGGTGAACTGGATAAGACCAGTCACTTCCCACTCTTTGATCCAGTTCGGACGCTCATCGTACTGGATCGGCTCCGCAGCGGTGCCGTCCGGGTAGATGGTGGTCATCAGGTTCAAGCGAGCCATGGAAGCAACGGCCGGTGCTGTGAGGTACAGCAGGGCGATGAATACCAGGGCCCAGCCCGCAGACCAGCGTGCGTCAGCAACCTTGGGTACGGTGAAGAAGCGGATGATAACGTGGGGCAGACCCGCAGTACCG
Source organism: Marinobacter maroccanus (assembly GCF_002933275.1). Classification (GTDB taxonomy): domain Bacteria; phylum Pseudomonadota; class Gammaproteobacteria; order Pseudomonadales; family Oleiphilaceae; genus Marinobacter; species Marinobacter maroccanus. The sequence continues at coordinate 436,339 of NZ_PSSX01000002.1, read as the reverse complement.
ATCATCAGCGACAGGGTGAACAGAACCATGTTCAGTTTGTTGTCGATATCGGCGGTGTACTCGTTGAAGCCGAGGTCGGTGATAACCTGGTTCAGTTTGTCGAGGATCGGCATGCCAGAATCCACGTGGGTTGAGAACAGACCCAGCGGGGGAAGCGGATTGCCAGTCAACTGCAGGGAGATGAACACCGCAGGAATGGTGTAGGCAATGATCAGTACGCAGTACTGGGCAACCTGGGTGTAGGTGATACCCTTCATGCCACCCATAACCGCGTAGATGAAGACCACAACTGCTGCGATCATCAGACCAACGGTGGAATCAACTTCCAGGAAGCGGGAGAAGGCAACACCGGCACCAGCCATCTGGCCGATAACGTAGGTTACAGACGCTACGATCAGGCAGATAACCGCCACCAGGCGAGCATTCTTGCTGTAGAAGCGGTCGCCGATGAACTCGGGCACCGTGAACTTGCCGAACTTCCGCAGGTAGGGTGCAAGCAGCATCGCCAGCAGAACGTAACCGCCAGTCCAGCCCATGAGGAAGGTGGAGTTGGCGTAGCCACCGGCAGCGATCAGGCCTGCCATGGAGATAAACGATGCCGCGGACATCCAGTCGGCGCCGATTGCTGCGCCGTTGGTGATCGGGTGAACGCCGCCACCGGCAACGTAGAAGTCACTCGTGCTTCCGGCCTTGGCCCAGATAGCGATTGCGATGTAGAGGAGGAATGAGCCCCCTACGAACATGATGTTAATGGCAAATTGGCTCATTCGTTCTTACTCCTCGTGCACGCCGAATTTTTCATCGATCTTGTTCATGCGCCACGCGTAGTGGAAGATCAGAGCGATGAACGTAAGGATGGAACCTTGCTGGGCGAACCAGAAGCCCAGATCAGTACCACCAATCGGAATACCCGCAAGCATCGGACGGAGCAGAATTGCAAAGCCGTAAGATACCAGGGCCCAGACAATCAGGCTCCCGAATATCAGGCGCAGATTCGCCTTCCAGTACGCTTCAGCGTCGTAGCTATGACCTGCTGACATAGGATCACTCCTGTTTTGTTGTTGTGGAGGTTGGGTGGGTTTTTGGTGAGGCACTTCTAATAGAGAATTTATTATTCATATAAGTACTTCTCCGACTAGTTGTCCCTACTGACTTTACTGGTCAAGCGATTTATAGATATTGGCAAAAGGTCTAATTCTCAGTAATTTGGCGTGACGTTGGTCTATTTTCGGGACGTCTGGCCCTGCATCCATTCAGTAACGATGCATGTTTTGCAGGCGCCGGTGGTAATGAAGCTTGTCGTACAGCCCCTTCAGGGTTTTTACGCCCTCCGCTCGAGCCTTGTTCAGGGCTATCAAGGTGAGCTCGGCTGTGGCGAGCGCATCGGAGGCCGCGTGATGTCGTTCACCGACTTCAAGGCCAAAATAATCCGCCCAGTTGTCGAGTCCTTTGCCGCCGGTTTTTGTATTGGGGAAAAAGGCCGGCATCAAGTCTGCTACGTCCATCCAGGTATGGGGCTGGCTATAACCCAGTTGTGCTTTGAGGGTTTTTTCAAGGAATTTCTGATCAAACGCCGAGTGGTAGGCCAGAATCGGATCGCCGTTCATCCATTCGAGAAGGTAAAGTAGAGCGTCCTCGATCTCGTGCCCCTGGGTCAGCGCTTCAGGGCCGATTCCGTGGATGAGCACGGTTTCACGGATGTCGAGCTCGGGCCGCCTCAGGATCAGATCGAACTGGTCGCCGAGGTGGATAACCCCACCCCTGATGGCAACTGCGCCAATGGCGATTACTTCGTCTTTCGCCGCATTCAGACCGGTGGTTTCCAGATCAAGCACAATCAGGCGGCAATCAGTGAGGAGCTGTTCTCCAGGTGTTTTAGGGTTCGGCAGATTGCCGGGATCGTGGCTGCCGATCTTTCCGCCCCGGCGATGCTCAATCCATTGTTTGATTTGTTCCAGCATATCTCGCGCCTGAAGATCAGAGTTGGTAGGTAACTTCGAGCTTTTGTTGCAACCGCTGCGCCTGCCTGAAGGATTCCCGCAGGATTCGCCGGTCGAGCGGGTTCAGGTCGTCGGGATCAATGTAGTTTGTCAGTTCCTCGCCCCGTGCGAGCATTTCCTGATGGGCCCGCATCCGGATCGCCTGGATCAGGCTGTAACCTTCCTTCCATGCATTGGCATCTTTAGGGTCGAAGACGCCTTTTTTGGCCAGCTCGTCCATGCGCTCCAGGGTGTTTGCCGTCTCAACACCGTTCGCCAGGGCAAAGACCCGCACAGCCTCCACAAAAGGCGCCAGGCCCTGGCGCTTGAGGTCCAGTGAGTGCTTGTTGCCCTCAGATATATAGCGGAAGTTGCGGAACATGGTCAGCGGCGGCTTCCGCTGGAAGGCGTTGCCGGCAAGCATTTTCTGGAACAAGGCGTTTTTTCGGATTCGCGTCAGAACCTTATCCAGGAGTGCATCCAGGGGCTCCGTAGGCCCATAGATGGCTCTCATATCCAGGAAGATTGAGGAATACACCAGATTCTGGGGCGTTGACGCGTCAATGAACCGGATAAACCAGTCGTCCCATTCCTTGTCGCTCAGGCAGAGCTTCGGGTTGCTGGCCATGATGTTGCCTTTGCACAGGGTAAAGCCGCATTCAGCCAGTTCGTCGTTAACCTTCCGGGCAAAGGGCAGCAGTTTCTCGCGGACCTGTTCTTCGGTCATGCCTTCGGGAGTCTGGAACAGGATGCCATTGTCCTGGTCGGTCAACAGGGTTTGCTCCTGGCGGCCCTCACTGCCGAAGGTCAGCCAGGTAAAGGGAATGCCGGGATCGTTCTTCTTGATGTTGAGTTCCAGAACCCGCCGAACGGTTACGTCGTTGAGTGTGGTGATGATCTTGACCACCTGCCCGGAGTCAGCGCCATGGGCCAGCATCGCATCCACCAGGCGGGAAACATCCGTTCGCAGACTCACCAGGGTGCGCAGATGAGTAGCGGTGCCAATGGTACGGGCGAGGTTAACCAGATCCACCCGCTGCAGGGAGAACAGGTCACGTTCCGAAACCACGCCAATGAGCTTATGGTCATCGTCGATAACGCACAGATGGGCAAAATGGTGCTCTGCCATAAGCATGGCGGCTTCGAACGCATCGGCATGGGATGGCAGGCAGCAGGGATTCTTGGTCATGACCTGCTGTATTGGCGTGTCCAGCGGGCCGGTGCCCTCAGCGATCATGGTTCTGAGGTCCCGCAGTGTGAAAATGCCGGTCGGGATACGGTTTTCATCGGTAATGATGATGCTGCCGACATTGTTTTCGTGCATGCGGGCCACGGCTTTTCGCACAGGAAGATCGGGCGAGCACACGATAGGATTGCGCAGGGCATAACGTTCCAGCGGGGTGTCCAGAGAGGTGCTGGATCCCATTGAGGCCATGGCGCTTGACTGGATGCGCCGGTTCACCTGATCCAGCAGGCTGCTGACACCGCGCAGGCAGAAATCCCGAAAAGGCTCACTTTCAGAAAACAGGTTAACAAATGCCGTTTGCCCGATACTGAGGCAGAAGGTATCGCCTGATGCCCGGTGCAGCGTTCTGGTTGGCCGTTCTCCGATCATGGCGGCGAGAGGAAAGCACTCACCCTGGCTGATCTCGAAGGTGGTTTCGGTGCGGTCCTCCTTGTCGTTGTGGCGCTCGCCACGAATCCGCCCCTGTTTGACCACGTAGAATCGTTTAACAACGTCATGGTCTGGAGACAGGACGACATCGCCATCGGCGTAGAACTGAATAGAGGCATTCTCGGCGAAATGCGCCAGGTGCGAGTCATCCATGCTGGAGAAGGGTGCATGTTCCCGCAGGAATGTCATGATTGCTCGGATGTTCTGGGGGCGGTCATTTTCCTGGTTCGCTGAGGCCATGTCCGTAGTCACTCGCTGGTTATTATTGTCCGTCTGAAGTGTAGTGTAGCCAAAGCGTCCGTCGCCCTACGATTTTGGTCGCATCAGGCCTGACATAGATCAGTTTTCTTTAAGGCCGGTAACCCGGGTGGTAAAGTCGGTATCCGAAACAGGTCATTAACTGTAATGCCATGACGACTAAAGATGAGCGCCTCAGCTTCCTTGAGGAAATGAAAGACGTCCGGCGTATCCGCAAGCCCAACCGGGCCGAGGTGACAACGCCCCGCGAACTGACGCCAGGCCACCTGGAGCGCCAGAGGGCGGCCGTGGAAAAGCCGTTGCGGGATACCAACCCACTGACTTCCGACATGGTGGAGCCGCTCACAGCCCACGATGTATTGAGCTGGCAACGCCCGGGCATTCAGCACGGCGTGTTTCGCAAGCTTAGGCTTGGCCAGTATCCTATCGAGGCCCGCCTCGACCTGCACCGGATGACCGTTGAGCAGTCCCGACGTGAAGTGTTCAGGTTCATTGGCGATTGTGTGCGCTATGGCCTGCGTTCGGTCATCATTCTTCATGGCAAGGGCGAGCGCAATCCCGACGGTATTGCCCAGCTCAAAAGCTACCTCGCCAAATGGCTTCCCGAGCTGGATGATGTCCTGGCATTTCATTCGGCCCAGAAACACCATGGTGGCACCGGTGCGGTTTATGTCATGGTGCGAAAAAGTGACCGGGACAAGCAACATAATCGTGAACTCCACGGAAGCCGTTAGTGGCTCCGATCCCAGACATCCTTTAACAAAAGCCGCCACGGCGGCTGAACGGAGGTTATCGTCGTGAAAAAAGCTGTATTGGTTGTATTCGCCGTACTGGCATTGGCGGGTTGTAAGGATCGAGTGATCTGGAACGATAACGGCAAGGTTGAAGAGGCCACAACGGATCGGGAGGTCTGGAACTCCCAAGGCAAGATGGAATCCGGCGAGCGCAAGATCTGGGTTAACAAGGATGGCGAAGACGTCGTCAAATAAAAGCTGAGCCTCTGCCGCAGGCGCGGGCACAACAATAGAATCCGGCAACAAGGCCGGCGATGTAAAGGAGAGAGTACGGATGGCCGTGAGCCTGACAGTTAACGGCGACGAGCGGTCGCTGGACATCGAAGGAGATACGCCGCTTCTTTGGGTGTTGCGCGATGAGCTGGGGCTCAAGGGCACCAAATTCGGTTGTGGTGCGGGCCTGTGTGGCGCCTGCACGGTGCACCTGAACGGTCAGCCTGTACGCTCCTGTTCTACTCCGGTTGAAATGGCTGCCGGCGGCCAGGTGGTCACGATCGAAGGATTGAAGGACGGTGATCGGCTTCATGCCTTGCAGGAAGCCTGGATTGAGCACGGCGTTCCGCAGTGCGGCTACTGTCAGTCTGGCCAGATCATGAGTGCCGCCCACTTGCTGGCAAATAATCCGGCTCCGTCTAGGGAAGAGATTGTTGCCGCCATGACAGGCAACCTGTGCCGGTGCGGAACCTACTCCCGGATCATTGCCGCTGTGGAATCGGTGGCCGGCACTGAGTCCTCAGGCAGCACATCGGGACGAGAGGCGTAACATGGCCATGAACCGACGGAATTTCCTCAAGGTCAGTGCCGGCGCCTCTGGCAGTCTGATGGTTTCAATGACGCTGCCGGGCTGTGCCGGAATCCAGACCGGCTACGAGCCGGATACCGGTGAATGGCGGCCCGATGCCTGGCTCGAACTGACCACCGATGACGAGGTCTTCTTCACCCTGGCCCGGGTCGAAATGGGGCAGGGCACCTATACCGGATTGACGACGCTCATCGCGGAGGAGCTGGAAATCCAGCCGGAGCGGATTACACCCCGCTTCGCGCCGGTGGCGCCCGAGTATCGAAATCCTCTTTACAAACTTCAGCTCACCGGCGGCAGTACCAGTGTTGCAACCAGCTGGGAGCCTCTGCGAATGGCCGGCGCGGAAGCCCGCCAGATGCTGGTTATGGCCGCCGCCCGAGTCTGGAACGTCAAAGCGGCCGAGTGCCAGGCCAGTGAAGGGCGGGTGGTGCACCCGAACGGTATCGATTCCATGGCCTATGGCAAGTTGGTGGAGCTGGCTGCCAAAGAGGTGGTGCGGGGTGATATTGCCCTCAAGCCACGGAGTGAATGGAAGTATATCGGTAAGCAACGGGGCAAACTGGATGCCCGGGCCAAGTCAACGGGCACCGCGGTTTACGGAATTGATGTGGATCTGCCGGACATGGTGTACGGGGTGGTTTCACGGTCCCCCCGTCGCGGAGGCCGGGTCCGGGACTTCAACGCTGATCAGGTCCGGGCAATGACGGGTGTGCTTGAGGTATTCGAGATCGAGCGCGGCGTTGCCGTGGTCGCAGACAAGTACTGGCGTGCCCGAAAGGCCCAGGACGCCCTCCAGATAGACTGGGATTTCTCGGATGCCGTGTCTTTGTCCACGGACGATGTGTTTGATTCCTATCGCTCCGCAGCTGATGACGATCCCGGAGAATCCGAGCGCAGTGAAGGCAGTTTTGCCAGCGCCATGGAGGCGGGGGACAGGGTAGTGGAAGCGGAGTACGCCCAGCCCTACCTTGCCCATGCGACGTTGGAACCCATGAATGCCACGGCCTGGTACCGTGGAGACCGGATGGAAGTCTGGGCCCCCACCCAGGCACCGGATCTTGGTCGGATCGCGGCGGCCAGGGCGACCGATCTCGGGCCTGACGATATCACCATCAATACCACCTTCCTCGGTGGCGGTTTTGGTCGTCGTCTGACCCAGGATTACATTGAAGAAGCGGCAGCGCTGGCCTATCGCATCAGGCGGCCGGTAAAGGTCATCTGGTCCCGGGAAGAAGACACCCGCCACGACCTCTATCGTCCGGCAATGCTGCACCGTATGAAAGCCAGTCTTTCTGGTGGTGAACTGACGGGCTGGCATCACCAGATTGTTGGCCCGCAGATTCTTGACTGGTATGTCCGGAATGCGGCGCCGGCCCAGTATCCCTGGGCACCGAAATTCATGTACGACACCCTGGCCACGGTCGGGCTGATGGCCGAAGGCCTCGCCACACCCAAAGATATCTCTGCGATCGAGGGCGCCATCGAGTATCCCTACCAGGTGGCCAACATTGATATCCGCCATACCCGTACCGATCCCGGTATTCCCATTACCTGGTGGCGTTCCGTGGGCTATTCCCACAACGGGTTTGCGGTTGAAACCTTCATGGACGAACTGGCCCATGAAGCAGGCGAGGATCCTTTCCAGTTCCGTCGTCGGCTGATTTCTCATGAGCCAAGGCACCTTGAAGTGCTTGAACGGGTTGCCAGGCTTGCCGACTGGCAGTCGCCTGTGCCAGAGGGCCGGGCCCGGGGACTCGCCTTGTTCCGGAGTTTCGGCACCTACGTGGCGCAGGTGGTGGAAGCCGGAATCGAGAATGGTGCCGTCCGGGTTTACAGGGTCACCTGTTCGGTGGATTGTGGTCAGGTGGTGAATCCGCGGATCGTGGAGGACCAGATCGAGGGCGGCATTCTGTTCGGGCTGACCGCAGCACTCTACGGCGAGATTACCCTGCAGGACGGCGAGGTCCAGCAGAGCAACTTCCACGACTATCCGTTGATGAGGCAGTACGAACGACCTGAGGTGGTGGTGGATATTGTTGATAGCAGCGAGGCGCCGACGGGTGTCGGTGAGCCGGGGGTGCCTCCAGTCATCCCGGCCCTGGGTAATGCCCTGTTCGCACTGAACGGCAAGCGTCAGCGCAGCCTGCCACTGAAAGCCAATGCCTGAGTCTCACGTCGCCCATTCGGTTGCTACCGGCCGCCAGACAGTCATAGACAGGATGTCTGGCTGGCTGCAGGCTGGGCAGCGGGCCTGGCTGTGCACCATCGTTGAAACCTGGGGTTCCTCGCCACGCCCGGTCGGCTCCTGGCTGGCGATTGCCGAATCCGGTCACTGGAGCGGTTCGGTATCCGGTGGTTGCCTGGAGGAAGACCTTCTGCGTCGCACAGCGGAAGACGGGCCGGATCATCCTGTATTCGTTGATTACGGAATCACCGATGATGACCGGGACCACTTCCAACTGCCGTGCGGGGGGCGGATCCGGCTTCTTGTTGAACCCCTTGAGGGCCAGTCAGGCCTTGATCACGTCCAGGCGATGGCGGTTGCCTTACGGGATCGCGAGCCAGTGGTACGTCGCGTACCCATGAAAGGTGTTGCGGCCCTTGAGCATGCCGTGGCCATGACCGGCAAATCGGTTCGCTTCGATGGCGAGCAGCTTATCCACGCCCTGCAGCCTGAATGCCGGCTGTTGCTGATTGGCGCTGGTGAGGTGGCCCGTTACGTTTTCGAGTTTGCGACGGCGGCAGAATTTGCCGTAACTCTCTGCGAGCCCAGGGAGACATTTGCCGCCGGCTGGAGTTTTGATCAGATTCCGCTGGACCGGCGCCTGCCCGATGATCTGATATCGGCCCGGTTTGGCGATGCCTGGTCCGGCATTCTGGCCCTGGCCCACGATCCTCGCATCGACGATATGGGGCTGCTGGCGGCCCTTCATTCTGATGCCTTTTACATTGGCGCCATGGGGTCCCGCAAAACCTCGGAAGCCCGGCGGGAAAGACTCGCCTCTCTGGGGCTCGATAAGGCAGCACTGGAACGACTGCGCGCGCCCATTGGTGTCGATATTCCGAGCAAGACGCCGGCAGAAATTGCCATCTCCATTGTCGCTGATCTGATTGCTGCAAGGCACCATTTGCGGGGCGCTGCTTCGTCCCTATAATGGCGGCCATGGGAGTGTTGTAAACACTCCGAAACCCGGGAGAGAGCTCGTGTTTGATGTTACCCGATACGCAGTCGCCGCGGAGGCGATTGTTGAGGCCGGCCGCTTCCTTTACCAACAGGGCTGGTCACCGGCAACCAGCAGCAACTATTCGGCCCGTGTAGACGCAGAGCACATTGCCATAACGGTTTCCGGCCGCCACAAGGGCCAGTTGGGCGCCGGCGATGTTATGGTTGTGGATCTGGCTGGTCGCCCGGTTCAGAGTGACTGTCGCTCCTCCGCGGAGACCCGGTTGCATACGGTGTTGTACGAGGTGTTTCCGGAGGTTGGCGCGGTGCTTCACACTCACTCGGTGAAGGCAACGGTTCTCAGTCGCCTGTTGGAACCCGGCCAGCCACTGTCGCTGGAGGGCTACGAATTGCAAAAGGCATTTACCGGTGTCGACACCCACGAATCGGTCCTGACCGTTCCGGTGTTCGACAACACCCAGGATATCGACGCGCTGGCGGAGCAGACCCGGGCGTGGTTCCAGGAACACCCCGAGCAGCCCGGTTATCTGATTCGTGGCCATGGCCTGTACACCTGGGGCAAAACCATGGCCGATTGCCTGCGCCATGTCGAGGCTTTTGAATTCCTGTTTGAATGTGAGCTTGAAACCATGAGGGTCCGACCATGACTACCCTGAGTATTTTTAACCAGAGCCAGCCCGAAAGGGCGAGCAAGGTTACCGAGAACCCCGCGGAGATTCGTGACCTCCTGGCTCGCCAGGGTGTGCGCTTTGAGCAGTGGCCAACCAAGGATCTGCCTTCGGACGCATTCCAGGAGGACATCCTCGACGCTTACAGCGAGGAAGTTTCGAAACTGAAAGAAGAATGCGGCTTTCAGACTGCCGACGTGATTAGCCTGAATCCGGACAATCCGCAGAGAGAGGCGTTCCGCCAGAAATTCCTCGATGAGCACACCCACAGTGAGGATGAGGTCCGTTTCTTTGTTCGTGGCCAGGGCCTGTTTTACCTGCACTTTGGCAACGAGGTGTTTGCGGTGCTGTGCCAGAAAAACGATCTGATCAGCGTGCCAGATGGCACGCGGCACTGGTTCGATATGGGGCCTGAACCCGCGTTTACCTGTATTCGCCTGTTCACCAACCCTGAAGGCTGGGTCGCCGATTTTACCGGTGAAGACATCGCCAGCAGGTTGCCCCGTTACGAGGCACTGGCAGGAGCGGCGGAATGATCCGGGTTGTGCTGACGGACATCGAAGGGACCACCAGCTCGATCTCGTTTGTGCACGATGTCCTCTTCCCCTACGCGAGCGAACACCTGCCGGGATTTGTCCGCGATCAGCATCAGGACACGCCTGCGGTGTCCGAGCAGCTGGATGCAGTGGCAGAGGCGTCAGGTATTGCTCGTGAGGATATTGATGGCCTGATCGAAGTTCTAAAGACCTGGATCAAAGAGGATCGCAAGGAAACGTCCCTGAAGGCGCTGCAGGGCATGGTCTGGGAGCAGGGATACCAGCGGGGAGAGTTGAAGGGCCATATCTACGCCGATGCTGCCGATTACCTGCAGCGCTGGCATGATCGGGGTTTGCGTCTGTTCGTATACTCATCAGGGTCGGTCAAGGCCCAGAAGCTGATTTTCGGTTTCACCACGGAAGGCGACTTTACGCCATTCTTCTCCGGCTACTTCGATACCCGTATCGGTGGCAAGAAAGAGGCGGCCTCATACCGCAATATTCTGTCGGAGTTGGGCGTGGAGGCGGCCACGGTGTTGTTCCTGTCAGACGTGGAAGCCGAACTTGAGGCAGCCGAGGCAGCAGGTATGCAAACCGCCTGGCTTGTTCGCGAGGGGGATCTGCCGGAAACCGGACGTTTTGTTGCCCGTGATTTTGCGGAGGTTGATACCCTGCTGCAAAAGCGCTAGGCCAACGGCTTTTTAACGCCATCGCAGGAGGAATGAATGCCCGGAACCGGATTTTGCAGAATCGTTGCGCCGGTTCTCGTCGTGCTTCTTGCCGGTTGCGACCCTTTCTCTGATGCCCGCCCCATGATGGATGAATATGTGGAGCGGGTGGCCCGGGTACTGGAGACCGACCCTGAGTTTTCTGACATCTCTTCCGCAAGCCAGCTTCCCCGCCGCCGCGACCGTGTGTTGACCATGCCCGAGCTGGACATGGGGATGCTCGACTTTCTCTCGCTTTACGGCTGCGAACTGCAGTATGTGGTTGGTGAGAAAGCCTCGGTAATGGGGCGGGTTATGCAGCCCCTGAACCGCCTTCGTTATGAAATCCGGTTTATCGAAGCGGCCAGGGACTGTCTGCCAGAAATAGAGGATGAAGAATTCGCCGAAGAGCTTGCCGGTGGTATCGACAGCAAGCTTGAATCCCTGCCCATCGCCATCTGGAATGCCACCTGGGGCGTCGAAGAAATCGAGAAGCTGTTCACCCTGGCAAAGGGCTATTATCCGGTCGCGCCAGAGGGCAATCCCGTGTCCGATCTGGCCCTTGATATTGAAAGCCTGAATGCAGCAGTTGCCCGCTTGTACTCTGAAGATCTGGCGGTTTCCCTCGATTTTGCCGGCGACGTTCATCAGCGCTGGCAGGCGGAATACCGCGCCGGCCAGTTGATCAACAGCGCGCTTCTTTTGACTACACGGCTGCAGGACGGGACAAAATTGCTCAGGCAGAGAATCGACGGCCGCCCCCTGTGCCTCGATGGTAAGCCCAATAACCAGTCGGACATTGTGCAGAACATGTTCTTCAGCGTGTATATCGAAAAGATCCAGCCCTACATGAGCGCCGTGACCCAGGGACGGGTTGCGCTCATCGAGCCGTTCGAGCAGCTGGCCAAAGTTCAGGAAGAGGTCATGCCAGAGAGTTTCACCGGCTGGTACCAGCGCCATCTATCGCAGGTTGCCCAAGACAGTCTCTGGCGTGAGCTGGACATGGCCATGACGGCCCACACCAAGGCCTGGCAGGAATTACTGGGCCAGTGCGGATTGCGACCCGGGGCCTGACTCGGATCAACGCTGGCTTTCAGGCGTTACCCTCAGAATTTCCTCGACCGTTGTCTGCCCGGCGGCCACTTTCTGGGCACCACTCAGGCGCAGGGATTTCATGCCTTCCTTGTAGGCATCCAGCCTCAGCTGCTCCAGCTCGCAATGATCGGTGATTTGACGTAGCAACGGGCCTGATAGTGTCATGATTTCATAAACCCCTGCGCGGCCGAGATACCCGGTGTTCCTGCACTCCAGACAACCCACGGGCTGATAGAACTGCTTGGGAACCGGCGCTTTCCAGGGCCGGGTCAGGGTCTGCCAGGCCTGTTCGTCAGCAGGGCCGGGCGCCTTGCAATGGGGGCACAGAGTTCGGGCAAGCCGTTGTGCCATCACGCCCAGTACCGTGGCCCGAATCAGGTAAGGCGGAATGCCGAGTTCCATCATCCGGGTAATCGCGCTCGGGGCATCGTTGGTGTGCAGGGTTGAGAGCACCAGATGGCCAGTGAGAGCGGCCTGAACCGCCATTTCCGCTGTTTCCAGATCCCGGATCTCACCGATCATGATGATATCCGGATCCTGTCGCAGCAGGGCCCGCACGCCGGCCGCAAAGGTCAGGTCGATGTTGGTCTGAACTTGCATCTGGTTGAACGCCGGCTCCACCATTTCGATGGGATCTTCAATGGTGCAGACGTTGAGCTCGGGAGAGGCAATCTGTTTCAGGGTCGAATACAGGGTCGTGGTTTTGCCGGACCCGGTCGGCCCGGTCACCAGGACAATACCGTGCGGACGGGACGTGATTTCCTGCCAGCGCTGGCGGTCTTCCTTGCCGAATCCCAGTTGCTCGTAGGACTTCAAAAGAACGTCAGGATCAAAGATCCGCATGACCATCTTTTCGCCAAAGGCAGTCGGCATAGTGGCGAGACGCAGTTCCACCTCTCGGTTGTCGGGTTTGCGGGTCTTGATGCGACCGTCCTGGGGGCGGCGTTTTTCCGCGACATTCAGGCGCCCGAGGATCTTGAGGCGACTGGTCACCGCCACGCCCACATGCTCGGGGAACTCATAAACGTTGTGCAGCACGCCGTCGATCCGGAACCGCACCTGGGTGACGGTGCGGCGGGGCTCGATGTGAATATCCGAGGCGCGCTGGTCGAAGGCGTACTGCAGAAGCCAGTCGACGATCTTGACGACGTGCTGGTCATTGGCGTCCGGATGTTCGCTGGCGCCAAGATCCAGTAACTGTTCGAAATTCTGATTGCCCGCCACCCCAGGGCCCTGGCCGCCACTGGCCTTGCTGACGGAGTTGGCCAGCTGGTAGAACTCCACCGTATACCGGCGGATATCCTCGGGGTTGGCGACAACGCGACGGATGTCCTTGCGGACAGCCTGTTGAAGGTTTTGCACCCAGTCGCTCTTGAACGGCTCACTGCTGGCGACCAGTACCTCTTCCGTGCCGATCTCTACCGCCAGAATGCCGTGGCGTTGGGCGAAGGCGTAAGACATCACCCGGGCAATGGCGGGTGTGTCGATCTTCAGAGGGTCAATATGGTAGTAGGGTTGCCCGGCCCAATCGGCCAGCCAGTGGGTCAGTCGGTCCAGGTCGAGGGTGCGGCCGCTTTTCTGGCTGGTAAGCGCGGCAATGGCAACCAGTTCCAGCGGATGGCGTTTTCCCTTCTGTCCTTCGCCAGTGGCTGCGCCGAGATTGGCCGAAAGCACCCGTTCGGCGTCTTCCTGGCCGATTTCTCCGCTGGTCACAAGTGCGGTGCAAACATCTCTCAGGGTCAGGGTACTTCTGGGCGGCGCGGGTGGCCGCTGCACGGTTCCGGAGTTGCTTGCTTCAGCCATAAAAGGTCAGGTCCAGGTATTCAGGGTGTATTTCCATCCGCCACTGGCCGGTTCACTTTAAGGTGAATCATGGCAACAGTGAACAGCAGGAAGGTCAGTACCGTCAGAATGACCGGTCCGGGAGCGCCCTCACTCAGCCAGGCGGAAACGACGGCCTGGGTAAAGTAGAAGATCACCACGAACGACATCCAGATATAGCCCCGATTGTGGCCCCGAAACACCGTAACCGCAAAGGGCAGCAGCGGAATCAGCTTCACAGCCAGCATCAACGGTATTGATACGCCTTCGACGGGTGCCGGGTAGAAGGTCGTGATCAGCAGGGTGGCAAGCACGCCGATATAGAGCACGATGGTTGCCCGCACCGTGGTGCGGGCTTTCGGGTTATTCAGCATAGTGTGTTCCGGGATAAATAAGTGTTAAGCAACGTACGTCTGGTACCCGAGCCTGTATCAGTCAGCGAGTTTCAGCGAGAGTCGGGCCAGGCGCTCGCCAAAGGCCTGGCACAACGCTTTCTCGTGATTGCTCAGTGGCTGTTGTTCACCGGTACCGGCCCAATGGGTCGGGCCATAGGGTGTGCCGCCAGTTTGTGTGTCCCCCAGGCTTTTCTCGGAGTAGGGCAGGCCGCAGACGACCATGCCGTGATGCAGGAGCGGCATCATCATGGTCATCAGTGTGGTTTCCTGTCCGCCATGAAGGCTGCCGGTCGACGTGAATGCGCCGGCGGGCCTGCCTTCGAGGGTGCCGGCCAGCCAGAGATCGCCCGTGCTGTCCAGGAAATGCTTCAGAGGTGCCGCCATGTTGCCAAAGCGCGTGGGGCTGCCAATGGCCAGTCCGGCACAATGTGCGAGATCGGATTTGCTGGCATAGGGTGCCCCGGAGTCCGGCACGGCGGGCAGCGACGCTTCCGTGTCCGGGGAAACCGGCGGTACTGATCTCAGTCTCGCTTCGATGCCTCCCACTCGGGCCACGCCACGGCCGATCTGGCTGGCCAGCTCCGCCGTCTGGCCGGTGCGGCTGTAAAAAAGCACGAGAACATACGGCAATTGCTCGGACATCGTCAGCGATCCTTCTGATCTGGCTCGGGGAAGTTGTGTGGGCTCACAGAATCGAAAGAACGTTTTCCGGTGGCCGCCCCAGAGCAGCTTTGCCGTTGGCGATCACGATCGGTCGTTCAATCAGTTTCGGCGTCGCTATCATGGCCGCGATCAACTGCTCATCGCTGAGCTCGGGGTTGTTCAGGCCCTGTTCTTTATACTCTTTTTCTTTCGTGCGCATCAGTTCGCGGGGGCGCAGGTTCAGGGCGTTCAGAATATCCTTTAGCTCCTGCTCTGTCGGTGGTGTTTCCAGGTAGCGTATAATCTCCGGTTCAATTCCCCGTTCGGTAAGCAGTTCAAGGGTTTGGCGGGATTTCGAGCAGCGCGGGTTGTGGAAAATCCGGGTTGGTTCTGTCATCTTCGTGCCTGATTGTCTGAATGGAGTCCACGATTTATGTGGCCGGTAGTCTAACAGGAGGTTTTCCAGTGCAGTACCCTGATTCTGTTCGTGGTCGCTCCCGCCTTCATGCGGTGGCTGTTGTGCTGCTTGTTCTGTCGATGGCGGGTTGTGAAAAGATCGAGCTTGAGCGGGCCGAGGGGACAAAGCTGAACTGGGACAACTTGCGCGGTCAATGGGTGCTGGTTAACTACTGGGCGGAATGGTGCAAGCCATGTCTTGAAGAAATACCAGAGCTCAATGAGCTGGACAAGGCGCCCGACATCACTGTGTTGGGTGTCAATTTTGATGGCGTACGGGGCGATGCCCTGGTGGAACTCGGCGACCGAATGGGTATCGAATTCACCATGCTGGCGGACGATCCCGGGCCCGGGTTCGGTTGGAAATTGCCGGTCGCGCTGCCGGCCACGTTCCTGATCAACCCGGAAGGCGATACGGTTGAAACCCGTTTCGGTCCTCAGACTGAAGAAGAACTCCGGGCCGTGATCGGCGGCTGAGACCGCTACCCTAACTGAATTTCAAAGCAGGAATAACCTGACGTTATGTCGCAGACTTTTGTACACCTCCGAGTCCATTCCGAATACTCCATGGTGGATGGCCTGGTCAGGGTTAAACCGCTGATCAACCGCGTTGCCGAGCTGGGCATGCCGGCCGTTGGCCTCACTGAGCAATCCAACATGTGCTCGCTGGTACGTTTCTACAAAGCGGCCATGGGAGCGGGTGTAAAACCGATTATCGGCGCGGATCTGTGGCTGGAAAACCCGGACGAGCCCGAGAACCCGTTCCGGCTGACACTGCTGGCGCGGGATAACGATGGTTATCTCAATCTCACTGAAATCATTTCCCTGGGTTACACCGAGGGCCAGCGGTTCGGCAAGCCGATTATCCAGCGCAAGTGGCTGGAGGCACGGGCGAATGGTCTGATCGCGCTCTCCGGATCAAAGCTGGGTGATGTGGGCAAGGCTTTGACGGCGGGCAAGCCGGAACTGGCCCGCGAGCGCGCCCGTTACTGGATGGATTTGTACCCTGACAGCTACTACCTCGAGCTACAGCGCACCGGTCGCCCTGGAGACGAAGACTGTCTGCACCTGAGTGTGGAGCTTGCCGGTGCGTTGGGACTCCCGGTGGTGGCCACCAACGATGTCCACTTTCTTGAGGCGGAAGACTTCGAAGCCCACGAGGCCCGGGTTTGTATCGGCGAAAGCCGTACCCTGGATGATCCGCGCCGTGACCGTCGTTTCAGTGATCAGCAGTACCTGCGCAGCGCCGATGAAATGATCGAGCTGTTTAGCGACATCCCGGAAGCGATCGAGAATACGGTGGAGATTGCCCGGCGTTGCTCGGTGAAGGTCAGGATGGGCGAATACTTCCTGCCGAACTATCCGATTCCGGATGGCATGACCATGGACGACTATTTCCGGAAGGTCTCCGAGGAGGGTCTGGAAGAGCGGCTGGCCAAGACTCTGAGCAAGGACGATCCGGAATACGATGCCAAACGCGAGGCCTACTACAAACGCCTGAACTTCGAGCTGGACATCATCATCCAGATGGGGTTCCCGGGCTACTTCCTGATCGTGATGGACTTCATCAAGTGGGCCAAGAACAACGGTGTGCCCGTGGGGCCAGGCCGGGGTTCCGGTGCCGGCTCGCTGGTGGCCTATGCCCAGTTGATTACCGACCTGGATCCCCTGGAATACGACTTGCTGTTCGAGCGCTTCCTGAACCCGGAACGGGTCTCCATGCCCGACTTCGACGTTGACTTCTGCATGGAAGGCCGGGACAGGGTAATCGAGTACACCGCCCAGAAGTACGGGCGAGAGGCGGTGTCGCAGATCATTACCTTTGGCACCATGGCGGCGAAGGCGGTTGTGCGTGACGTCGCCCGGGTCCAGGGCAAATCCTACGGTCTGGCTGACAAACTCTCCAAGATGATCCCCTTCGAGCCGGGCATGACCCTGGAAAAGGCTCTGGAGCAGGAGCCCCAGCTGGTCGAGTTTCTCGAGAACGACGAGGAAGCCCAGGAAATCTGGGAAATGGCCCTGAAACTTGAGGGCGTGTGCCGGAACGCCGGTAAACACGCGGGTGGTGTGGTGATCGCGCCCACCAAGATCACCGATTTCTCGCCCCTGTACTGCGACGACGAGGGTGGCAGCCTGGTGACCCAGTTCGACAAGGGCGATGTGGAAGACGCCGGACTGGTGAAGTTCGACTTCCTGGGCTTGCGGACGCTCACGATCATCAAGTGGGCGCTGAACATGATCAATCCGCGCCGGGAAAAGAAGGGCATGCAGCCGCTCGACATCAACGAGATCCCGCTGGATGACGCGCCCTCGTTCGACATGCTCAAGAAAGCCGAAACCACGGCGGTGTTCCAGCTGGAATCCCGGGGCATGAAGGACTTGATTCGCCGCCTCCAGCCGGACTCTCTGGAAGACATGATCGCCCTGGTGGCCCTGTTCCGGCCGGGGCCTCTGCAGTCGGGCATGGTGGATGACTTTATCGACCGTAAGCACGGTCGCCAACCCATGTCCTTCCCGCACCCGGATTATCAATATGAAGGCCTGAAGCCGGTTCTGGAACCCACCTACGGGGTCATCCTTTACCAGGAGCAGGTCATGCAGATTGCCCAGGTGATGGCAGGCTATAGCCTCGGTAACGCTGACATGCTGCGTCGGGCGATGGGCAAGAAAAAACCCGAGGAGATGGCCAAGCAGAAACAGTTCTTTCTGGATGGTTGCGAGAAAAATGGCATCAACACAACCCTCGCAGAAAACATCTTCGACCTGGTGGAAAAGTTTGCCGGCTACGGCTTCAACAAATCCCACTCGGCCGCCTATGCGCTGGTGTCCTACCAGACCCTCTGGCTGAAAGCCCATTACCCGGCGGAATTCATGGCCGCGGTACTGACCGCCGATATGCAGAACACCGACAAGGTGGTCACGCTGGTGGAAGAGTGCCGGAACATGAAGCTGGATCTTCTGGTGCCCGACGTCAGCCGCTCGGAATACACTTTTACCGTCAACGACGAGGGCCAGATTGTTTATGGCCTCGGTGCGATTAAAGGCCTGGGCGAGGGCCCGATCCAGAGCATCGTCGAAGGGCGTGGTGATGGCGAGCCCTATCAGGATATTTTCGATTTTTGCCGGCGCATTGACCTGAAAAAGGTCAACAAACGCGCAATGGAAGCGCTGATCCGGTGCGGCGCCATGGACAAGCTTGGTGCCAGCCGGGCTCAGCTGATGGCCAGCATCGATAAGGCCGTGCAGCAGGCCGGCCAGCAATCCCGGAACGAATCCGTTGGCATGATGGATATGTTCGGTGAAATGCTCGAGGCGGGCGACGGTGGCGATCCCTACGAGGACGTGGCCGGTATGCGCGAGTGGCCTGAAAAACAGCGGCTGAAAGGCGAGAAAGATACCCTGGGGCTTTACCTCACCGGCCACCCGTTTGATGAGTACGAAAAAGAAGTTCGGCGGTTTGTCCGGTCTTCCATTGCCGATCTGAAGCCGAACAAGTCTCCCCAGCGGGTCGCCGGGTTGGTGGTTGCCCAGCGCACCATGAAAACCCGCACCGGCTCCACCATGTGTTTCATTACGCTGGACGACAGGAGTGCCCGGATCGAGGCCACCCTGTTCTCGGAAGCTTTCTTCGAAAATCGGGAACTGTTGCAGTCAGACCAGGTGATCGTGGTGGAGGGGCAGGTCAGCCACGACGACTATTCCGGCCAGATGAAGATGCGGGTGAGCACGGTTATGGATGTGGCGAGCGCTCGCCAGCAGTTCAGCCGCGGACTAAAGCTGAACCTGCATGCCGATCAGCTACAGAACGGCCTGCTGGAGAAACTGGAAACCACCCTGAGACCTTTCCGGTGTGAGGGTAGTCCGGTCTGGATAGAGTACAGCAGCCCCGAGGCGTCTACCCGGATCGAGTTGGGCGAGTCCTGGCGGGTGCAGCCGGATGACAACCTGCTACTGGAGCTCCGTTACCTGGTAGGCGACCAGTCGGTAGAACTGGTCTATGATTGAGAAAGCTGAAAATTAAAAGTTTGTCAGATAGCGGACTCATACCAATGTCCGCTTTAGCCACTGACCGGGCGCTGCTATCTTTGTGTCAAATTCTGGTTTGGCGGAGCATTTTCCCGCCTGGCAAAAAATGATGGAACATCATGAACCCTAACTATCTGGATTTCGAACAGCCAATCGCCGACCTGGAAGCCAAGATTGAAGAGCTTCGGATGGTTGGCAACGACACCGACATCAATATCACCGACGAGATCACCCGGCTGAAGAAGAAGAGCGTCAGCCTGACCGAGAGCATTTTCTCCGATCTCAAGCCCTGGGACGTTGCCCGACTGGCTCGCCATCCCCGCCGGCCTTATACCCTGGACTACATCGAATCCATGTTTGAGGATTTTGATGAGCTGCACGGTGACCGTCGTTATGCAGACGACCTGGCCATCGTCGGCGGCACTGCCCGGCTGGATGACAAGCCGGTGATGGTGATTGGTCATCAGAAGGGCCGGGAAGTGCGGGACAAGGTCAAGCGTAACTTTGGTATGCCTCGCCCAGAAGGGTATCGCAAGGCCCTGCGTCTGATGGAAATGGCCGAGCGGTTCAAGATGCCCATCCTTACCTTTATCGATACGCCGGGCGCTTATCCGGGCATTGGTGCGGAAGAGCGGGGCCAGAGTGAGGCCATTGCCTTCAATCTGGCTGTTATGTCCCGCCTGAAGACACCCATTATTTCCACGGTAATCGGCGAGGGCGGTTCCGGTGGCGCGTTGGCCATCGGTGTCTGTGACCAGTTAAACATGCTGCAGTATTCCACCTACGCGGTTATTTCTCCGGAAGGTTGCGCCTCAATCCTGTGGAAGAGCGCGGAATACGCCGCCCAGGCCGCAGAGGCCATGGGTGTTACCGCCGATCGACTGAAAGATCTCGGCCTGGCCGATAACGTGGTGACCGAGCCCTTAGGCGGCGCTCACCGCAATCCCGAAAAAATGTCGGAATCCCTGAAGGAGGTTCTGGCAAAAGGCGTCGCTGAACTTAGCCGCCTGCCACTGGATGAGCTGGTATCCCGCCGCTACGAGCGGCTGACCCGCTATGACACCGGGCGCTGAGCCCGGCTCCGGATTCCGCTGGCCGGAGGCCCTTTGCGCCCCGGTCAGAGAACTCCCAGATCACGCCCGCCTGTGGGTTGCCCTGAGCGGCGGCCTCGATTCGACACTGCTATTACACCTTGCAGTTCATTGTCATGGCCGCACCGGAACCGTGCGGGCAGTGCACATCAATCATCAGCTTCAGCCCAATGCGCCGGATACCGAGTCGTTTTGCCGCGACCTGTGTGATCGTCTGGGTGTGCCGCTGGTGGTCGAACGGGTAAACGTTGCTGCAGCGGGTAATGCGGCTGGCGGTGGTGGTATCGAAGAGGCGGCCCGCAAGGCGCGGTATTCCGCCTTCGAGGCGCTGATACAGCGCGGAGACCTGCTCTTGATGGCGCACCATGGCGACGACCAGGCGGAAACGGTTCTGTTCCGGATGCTCAGAGGCAGTGGCGTGGCAGGACTGGCCGGCATGCCTGCCAGTCGCCCACTGGGCCCGGCGATCCTTGCCCGGCCCCTCCTGGGTTTTGAGCGGGCCGAGCTTGAGCACTGGGCGCGATCCGCCGGCCTGACATGGATTGACGATCCCAGCAATACCGACCAGCGATTCGACCGGAACTTTCTGCGCCACACCGTGCTACCGCCTCTGCGGGAGCGCTGGCCGGGCCTGAATCGCCGGCTCCGGCACACGGCGGAGTCCTGCGCCGAAAGCGAGGCGCTTAACCGTAAGCTGGCGGCTATGCAGTGGCAGGCTGTCGGCGGCGACCGGGACCGTCTGCCCGTTGATGGCCTGAAAAAGCTGCCTCTGGCGGAGCAGAAAAATCTGATTCGCTGGTGGGTTCGGGAGCGCGGGTTTCATGCGCCAACGATTGCTGACTGGCAGCAGGTCATTCACGACCTGCTGTTTGCAGGGGAAGATCGGGAGCCGGAGTTCCGATCCGACGGCTTCAGTCTGCGCCGTTTTCAGGGCGATCTTTACCTGGTTCGCGATCAACCGCCTCTGCAGGACGTTCCCCTTGCTCTGGAGCCCGGTCCCGGGTTGAACTTTGGCGAATGGTTCCTCAGGCTGGAACCTGCCATTACCCCGGAAAGGCCGTTGCCGCCAATACGGATATTTACGAGGCAGGGTGGTGAGCGGGTCCGTTTCCGTCCCGATGGTCCGTCCCGTTCGCTCAAGAAGTGGCTGCAGGAAGTTGCCGTTCCACCCTGGGAAAGGGCCCGTCTGCCGCTGGTTTTCGCCGGTTCCGGGGAGGCGGCGGAGCTCATTGCTGTTGGCGATTTATGGTGTTCTGAACAATACTCGGGAGGCGCCCATGCCGCCGGTTGGCGGCTGGTTGTAGAGCGGGAATGTGATTGAGTCAATGGGGCCTTTCTGGTAGTCTGGCGTCCCATCTTGAGATGACAATCTCCCTCCTTCACCGAACCAGACAATCACGGAATCTGCATGACGCGTTATATTTTCGTCACCGGCGGTGTCGTGTCCTCCTTGGGGAAAGGTATCGCATCAGCCTCACTGGCTGCGATCCTCGAGGCACGCGGCCTGAAGGTCACTATTCTCAAGCTGGACCCGTACATCAACGTGGACCCCGGCACCATGAGCCCGTTCCAGCACGGTGAGGTC
The DNA here is from genome assembly GCF_002933275.1 of Marinobacter maroccanus. Lineage (GTDB taxonomy): Bacteria > Pseudomonadota > Gammaproteobacteria > Pseudomonadales > Oleiphilaceae > Marinobacter > Marinobacter maroccanus. The sequence continues at coordinate 414,625 of NZ_PSSX01000002.1, read as the reverse complement.
TTTGTCACCGAGGATGGCGCGGAAACAGACCTCGATCTGGGCCACTATGAGCGCTTTATCCGCTCCCCGATGACTAAGCGCAACAACTTCACCACCGGCCGGGTTTACGAAGAAGTGATCCGCAAGGAGCGCCGTGGTGACTACCTGGGCGGAACCGTTCAGGTGATTCCCCACATCACCGATGAAATCAAGCGGCGGGTTGTTGAAGGTGCCGCCGGTGCCGATGTGGCACTGATCGAAATCGGTGGTACCGTGGGCGATATTGAATCCCTGCCGTTCCTCGAAGCCTGTCGTCAGCTGAAGGTGGAGGTGGGCCCCCAGCGTGCACTCTTCATGCACCTGACCCTGGTTCCGTATATTGCTACTGCTGGTGAGATCAAGACCAAGCCCACCCAGCATTCCGTCAAGGAAATGCGCTCTATCGGCCTGCAGCCGGATATCCTGCTGTGCCGCTCGGAGCATGAGGTAGACGCCAGTTCACGTCGCAAGATTGCCCTGTTCACCAACGTGGAAGAGCGGGCGGTGATTCCTCTCCAGGATGCCAAATCCATCTACGCCATCCCGCGCATGCTTTATGAGCATGGCCTGGATCAGCTGGTTATTGAGCGCTTCGGTCTGGATGCCCGTCCTGCGGATCTCAGCGAATGGGACAACGTTGTGGAATCGCTGATGAATCCCGAGCAGGAAGTGACTATTGCCATGGTTGGCAAGTACATGGAGCTTCTCGACGCCTACAAGTCCCTGATTGAATCCCTGCTGCACGCCGGCATCAAGACCCGCACCAAGGTCAATATCAACTACATCGACTCGGAAGACATCGAGCGTGATGGCACCGGTGCGCTGGCCAGCGCCGACGCGATTCTGGTGCCGGGCGGCTTTGGCGAACGGGGTGTGGAAGGCAAGATCCGCACAGTCCAGTATGCCCGTGAGAACAAGGTGCCTTACCTGGGTATCTGTCTGGGTATGCAGGTTGCAGTTATTGAGTACGCCCGCAACGTGGCAGGTCTGAAAGATGCCCACAGCACTGAATTCCGCGAGCATACGCCTGAGCCTGTGGTAGGCCTGATCACCGAATGGCTGGATTCCACCGGTGAGCGTGAAGAGCGCACTGAAGAGTCCGATCTCGGTGGGACCATGCGTCTTGGCGCCCAGGATTGCGTGCTGACCGAAGGTTCCACCATTGCCAACTGCTATGGCAAGAAAACCATTCGCGAGCGTCATCGGCACCGTTACGAGGTGAACAACCATTTCCTGCCGAGGTTGGAAGAGGCTGGTCTCCAGATTTCTGGTCGGTCGACCGATGGCCGCCTGGTGGAAGTTGTTGAGGCGCCGGACCACCCCTGGTTTGTTGCCTGTCAGTTCCATCCGGAATTTACCTCCACGCCCCGCGACGGCCACCCGCTGTTCAAGGGCTTTGTTGAGGCAGCACTGGCCTGCAAGAAAGGATCCTGAGTATGGCGCAGAGCACCGTAAACGTATCGGGAATCGACGTCGCCAACGACAAGCCGTTTGTGCTCTTTGGTGGAATGAACGTCCTCGAGTCGCCGGAACTGGCCATGGAAGTGGCCCAGGCCTATGTTGAAGCCGCCGGCAAGCTCGGTATCCCCTACGTTTTCAAGGCGTCTTTTGATAAAGCCAACCGGTCGTCTGTGAATTCCTTTCGTGGCCCCGGCCTTGAGAAAGGTCTTCAGATACTGGCGGACATCAAGAGCAAGTTCGGTGTGCCCATCATCTCGGACGTTCACGAGCCAGCCCAGGCCACTCCGGCGGCCGAGGTCTGCGACATCATCCAGCTGCCGGCCTTTCTGAGCCGTCAGACCGATCTGGTGGTCGCCATGGCGAAAACAGGCGCGGTGATCAACATCAAGAAGGCCCAGTTCCTCGCTCCCCAGGAAATGAAGCACATCATCACCAAGTGCGAGGAAGCCGGCAACGACAAGGTGATCCTGTGTGAGCGGGGCAGCAGCTTCGGTTACAACAATCTGGTCGTCGACATGCTGGGCTTTGGCATTATGAAAGCCATGAACGTGCCGGTGATGTTCGATGTGACCCACTCCCTGCAGATGCCGGGCGGACGAGCCGATTCCGCCGGCGGCCGCAGGGCCCAGGTGACGGATCTGGCTTTAGCAGGTATGTCCCAGGGCCTGGCTGGCCTGTTCCTCGAGGCCCATCCGGACCCGGACAAGGCCAAATGCGATGGTCCCTGCGCTCTGCGGCTCAGCCAGTTGGAGCCCTTCCTGCAGCGGGTGAAAGCTGTGGATGATCTGGTAAAAAGCTTTAAACCTATCGACACCGCCTGATTGGCGGTGTTGGCGTTTTACGCGGACTATGGGAGCGAGCGGGAACGGCCCTGCGAAAATGTAGAGGGCCATGGATGGCCCGAAACAAGCGCACATGGATGTGCTTGTAGCGGTTTTCGCAGGGCCGTTCCCGCTCGCTCTGACTCCCAAATTTGAACATGAACTTGGAGACAGAGAAGAATGACCAAGATTGCCAACATCAAGGGCCGTGAGGTTCTGGATTCCCGCGGTAACCCGACAGTAGAAGCCGACGTTATCCTCGAAGACGGCACCGTCGGTAGCGCCTGCGCGCCGTCAGGTGCGTCTACCGGTTCCCGGGAAGCGCTGGAACTGCGTGACGGTGACGCCTCCCGTTACCTTGGCAAAGGTGTTCTGAAGGCCGTAGAAGCCGTGAACAGCAAGATTCGTGATGCACTGGTAGGCAAAGATGCAGCGGATCAGCGCACTCTGGATCAGATCATGCTGGATCTAGATGGTACCGAGAACAAGGCGAACCTGGGCGCCAATGCAATTCTGGCGGTTTCCCTTGCTGCGGCCAAGGCAGCGGCAATCTCCCTGGGTAAGCCGTTGTATGCGCACATTGCCGACATCAATGGCACCTCCGGCAAGTTCTCCATGCCGGTACCGATGATGAACATTCTGAACGGTGGCGAGCATGCGGATAACAATGTTGATATCCAGGAGTTCATGGTTCAGCCGGTTTCCGCCAAAAGCTTCTCTGAAGCTCTGCGTGTTGGCGCGGAGATTTTCCACAGCCTGAAGAAAGTGCTGAAGGCCCAGGGCCTGAACACGGCGGTGGGTGATGAGGGCGGTTTTGCCCCGAACCTGCCATCCAACGAAGCCGCGCTGGCGGTGATTCAGGAAGCGGTCGAGAAGGCCGGTTACAAGCTCGGTACCGATGTGACCCTGGCTCTGGACTGTGCGTCTTCCGAATTCTACAAAGATGGGCAGTATCAGCTGTCCGGTGAAGGCAAGAGTTTCGATTCCGAAGGCTTTGCCGACTACCTGGCAGGTTTGTGCGAGCGTTACCCGATCGTCTCCATCGAGGACGGTATGGATGAAAGCGACTGGGATGGCTGGAAAGTGCTGACCGACAAACTCGGTAGCAAGGTGCAGCTGGTGGGCGACGATCTGTTCGTTACCAACACCAAGATCCTCAAGCAGGGTATCGAGAAGGGTGTGGGTAACTCCATTCTGATCAAGTTCAACCAGATTGGCAGCCTGAGCGAAACCCTGGATGCCATCAAAATGGCCCAGGAAGCCGGCTTCACCGCCGTGATTTCCCATCGCTCCGGCGAAACCGAGGACACCACCATTGCGGATCTGGCGGTGGCCACCTGTGCCGGCCAGATCAAGACTGGTTCCCTGTGCCGCTCTGATCGTGTTGCAAAGTACAACCAGCTACTGCGCATTGAAGAGGCTCTGGACGGCAAGGCGCCGTATCGCGGCCTGAGCGAGATCAAGGGGCAGGGCTGATCGACTGATCTGACCGGTTCTGGCAAAGTGTCAGGCCGGCAATCGGCGAAAAACTGTTAAGGCCATCGTGTTCCGGGTGAAAACCTGGATGCGATGGCCTTTTTGTACAGGCAGTTAGAAGAATTTGTTGCTAATCTACTCTAAGGTCTATACTCAACGTCCGGCGTTGGTATTTTGAATGATTGAATTTTGAACGGAATCGGCAATGAAGTTGCTCTGGACCATAATGGTGGTTGTGATTCTCCTGCTGCAGGTGCGCCTGTGGGTCGGGGAGGGCAGCTTTGCGCAGGTATGGGCACTCGAGCAGTCCATCGCCGAGCAACGTGAAGAAAATGCCGAACTGGCTACCCGCAATGAACGTCTCTATGCCGAAGTCAGGAATCTGCGTAACGAGCAGGGCGCCGTTGAGGAACGGGCCAGAATGAACCTCGGCCTGATAAGAGAAGACGAGACCTTTTTCCTGGTTGTTGAAAACTGATTGTCTATGCCTGCTCCAAGACTCTGGCTGATTGTTCCTGCCGCCGGCATCGGCCAGCGTATGCAGGCTGAGCAACCGAAACAGTATCTTCGGATCGACCAACGTTTCATTCTCGATATCACCCTTTCCCGACTGATGGATTCCGCGCCTTTTTCCGGTTGCATGGTGCCATTGCATCCGGCCGACCATTGGTGGCCGGATACCGTCGCCAGCGGCGATAGCCGAATCCAGACCTGCACCGGCGGTTCCGAGAGGGCAGGCTCGGTGTTGTCGGCACTGCATGCCATGGCGGAACAGGTCAGTGATGATGACTGGGTTCTGGTTCACGATGCGGCACGGCCATGTCTTCATACCCGGGATCTGTCCAATCTTATTGACCAACTCTACAACCACCCTGTCGGGGGGCTCCTGGCTTCGCCAGTGGCGGACACCATCAAGAGCGCTGGCACCGGCGAGCTGCCGGAGGTTTCCGGCACGGTGGATCGCACAAATCTGTGGCGGGCACTAACGCCCCAGATGTTTCGCTATCGTATTCTGGTGGAGTCCCTGGAAGCGGCCCTTGCCAGGGAACTTCCGGTGACTGATGAGTCCTCTGCCGTGGAGTTTTCCGGTAACATGCCGGTGCTGGTAGAAGGGCGGCCGGACAATATCAAGATCACCGTACCCGCGGATCTGGCACTCGCAGGCTTTATTCTTAGCCGGTTCTGAACGTTCGGAGTTTTCCGGAGCACATTATGCGTATTGGTCAGGGCTTTGATGTCCATGCCTTCTGTGAAGGCGATTCTGTGATTATTGGCGGCGTAAGCATTCCCCATTCCCATGGGCTGAAGGCCCATTCCGATGGTGATGTCCTGCTGCATGCGCTGGCAGATGCGCTGCTGGGCGCCGCAGCACTTGGCGACATCGGACATTTTTTCCCGGACACCAGTGATGAGTGGGCGGGTGCCGACAGCCGCGATCTTCTGCGTCGGGTCATTAGCCGTGTTCGCGACGAAGGTTTCAACGTGGTGAATGTAGATACCACCATCATCGCTCAGGCTCCGAAAATGGCGCCTCACATTGATGCCATTCGTCTAAATATTGCGGAAGACTTGGGCGTGTCCGCCAGTCGTGTGAGCGTAAAAGCCACTACCACGGAAAAACTGGGTTTTACAGGGCGGGGTGAAGGCATTGCCTGCCAGGCCATCTGCCTGCTTGAACCGGTGGATTCGTGAGTCAATGGCGTCTTGACTGGCCCACATCTGGCGGTGGCCGTATTGCTTCTGGTCGTTTAAAGACAACGCCCGGCGATTTCATTGTCGACGAGTTACTGGAATTTCTGGAAAGCGGCTCTGATGTCGAGGCAGACGCAACTCCGGGAAGTGGAGAACATCTCTGCCTGAAACTGGAGAAAGTGGGCGATAACACGGAGTATGTCGCTCGCGAACTGGCCAGAATGGCGGATTGTCGGAACTTTGATGTCGGCTTTTGCGGTCTCAAGGATCGGCATGCGGTAACACGTCAATGGTTCAGTCTCTATCGACCAGGGTGTGAAGCCCAGGACGCCTCGTTGATTGAGGATATTGCCGCTCGCTGGCCCGTTCTGGCGGCCTCCCGACAGGCGCGGAAATTACGTCGAGGAGAGCACAAGGGCAATGGCTTTATTGTCACCCTGCGGGCTGTTACCGGGGAGCACGAGGTCATTGATCGTGCCCTGGCGCGTCTGGCAGATATTGGCGCTCCCAATTACTTTGGTCCCCAGCGGTTCGGCAACGGCGGCGCAAACCTTGACCGGGCGGTGCACCTGGATCCCGCCACCCTGAACCGTCGGAGCCGATCTGGCGGAAAAGGCCGCGGCGGCAAAAAGCGTGCTGGCAGCGACGGCTCGAAAAACGTATTGTATTTTTCGGCGGCGCGCTCATGGCTGTTCAACGAGGTACTCGCAGCTCGGGTAGAAGATGGTAGCTGGGCTGAGGCAGGGGCGACAGGGCCCCTTTGGGGTGACGGCGGCACGACCGCTTCCGGGCCACTGGAAACTCTTGAGCGGGACATTGTTGCGCAAACCCCGGGTCTGGCGAGCCTGTTCTCGGTCACCCGGATGAAACCGGAGCGACGGCCCCTGGCGGTGAAGCCCGAGAGGCTCTCCTGGCAGTGGCTGGCTGACGACAGCCTGGAACTGACGTTTGTTCTGTCACCCGGCCAGTACGCCACAACGATTTTGAGTGATATTTTCGAGCTTGAGGACATGAGCCTCAGCCGACATAACGAACAACAAGGCTAGCGGAGAACACTGTGCGTATTCTGTTGTCGAACGATGACGGCGTTCATTCACCGGGACTTATCGCCCTGTTTGAGGGATTGAAGGGCCTGGGTGAGCTGGAGGTCGTGGCCCCCGATCGGGATCACAGCGGTGCCAGCAACGCCCTGACCCTCAATCGCCCCCTCACTGTGGAAGAGCATCCAAACGGTTTCCGTTCCGTGGATGGGACGCCGACAGATTGTGTTCATCTGGCGGTCAACGGGCTGTTCAAAGAGCCATTCGACAGGGTGGTTTCCGGGATAAACACCCATGCCAACCTGGGCGATGACATTATCTATTCAGGTACCGTTGCCGCAGCCACCGAAGGGCGTCACCTTGGCCTTCCGGCCATCGCCGTTTCCCTGGTTAACGATGGCCACTTTCACTACGAAACAGCTGCCCGGGTGATCCGGATGCTCCTCGAAAACGAGCGCCCCCTGGCGCTTGGGCCGCGCTCCATTCTTAATGTGAATGTCCCGGACGTACCCTGGGAGGAGCTGGCTGGAATCCGGGTAACCCGCCTGGGCCATCGGGAGCGGGCCGAAGGCGCGGTTCCAATGACCTGTCCCCGCGGTAGGGAACGCTACTGGATCGGGGCCGCCGGTGTGGGCGGTGATGCAGGTCCGGGTACGGATTTCAACGCCGTCCGCGAAGGCTATGTCTCGGTGACTCCGGTACATATCGACATGACCCGGCATGAGGCGCTGTCCCGGCTCCGGGACTGGGTCGACACCCTGGAGGATTCGCTGGAGGGCCGGGGATGACCGCTCAGCTCGAAGGCATCGGGATGACCTCCCGACGCACCCGGATGCGACTGGTCCAGCGCCTCAGGGAAGCCGGCATCGAATCGGACCGGGTACTTGAGATTATGGGGGAGGTGCCACGGCACATCTTCCTGGATGAGGCCCTGTCCCATCGCGCTTATGAAGATACATCCCTGCCGATCGGCTATGGTCAGACCCTGTCCCAGCCCTACATTGTGGCGCGGATGACGGAATTGATGCTGGCCCATGGGCCGGCACGGGTGTTGGAGCTGGGAACCGGATCAGGCTACCAGACCGCGGTGCTCTCCCGTCTCTTTTCCGAAATCTACAGCGTTGAGCGTATCAAGGCGCTGCAGGATCGGGCCCGGGACCGATTGCGCCAGTTGAGCGCCAGAAACGTGTTCCTGAAACACGCTGACGGTGGCATGGGCTGGCCTGAGCGCGGCCCTTTCGACGGCATTATCGTGACCGCTGCGCCAATTGAAGTTCCCGGCGAATTGCTCGCTCAGCTGGCCGACGGTGGCATTCTGATTGCGCCAGTGGGCGAAGAGAATCAGGTATTGGTGGAGGTTACCCGCAGGGGCGATCGTTTCGATCACAAGGAGCTGGAACCGGTCCGGTTTGTCCCGCTCCTGGGCGGGGTTGTCCGATAGTTATGGTTGACTCTGCAGTACTCAGCTCCGACGTAGATAGCGAAACCGCCCGTAACCATCATCCTGCAGCAGTATTTCTGCGGGGCATTGCAATGGGAGCCGCTGATATCGTTCCGGGTGTGTCCGGAGGCACCATCGCATTCATAACCGGTATCTATTTCCGGCTGCTGGAGGCGATCAACGCTGTTCCCGGAGCGGTCTTTCGCCAGCTGTTTCGGGGCCAGTTCAGGGCTTTCTGGAACGCCGTCGATGGAACCTTTCTGGTCTGTCTGCTGGCGGGCATTCTGACCAGTATTGCCACTCTGGCTTCAGCCATCAGCTACTTGCTGGTGGCGTATCCGATCCTGATCTGGAGCTTTTTCTTTGGCTTGATTGTCGCCTCGGTGTGGCATGTGGGGCGTCAGGTCCGGCGTTATACGCCCACATTACTGATTCCGCTGCTGGTAGGGATTGCTATCGCCTGGTGGGTAACCACCCTTTCCGCCAGCGAGGTCTCGCCTTCCGCTCTGGCATTTTTCGGCGCCGGCGCCCTTGCCATCTGTGCCATGATTCTTCCCGGCATCTCGGGCAGTTTCATCTTGGTGATTATTGGTATGTATGCGCCCGTGCTGGCGGCGATCAAATCGTTCGAGGTGGGCATTCTGTTGCTGTTTATGGCAGGTTGCGTGGTGGGCCTGTTATCCATCGCCCGCCTGATCACCTGGGCGTTTCATCATTTCCATGATCTGGTGCTCGCTTTGCTGACCGGCTTCATGATCGGCGCGCTCAACAAGGTCTGGCCCTGGAAAGAAACACTCAGTTGGCGGGAAAACAGCTCTGGTGAAAAAGTGCCCCTGAATGAGGCAAGTATCTGGCCCTGGACCTTCGCGGAACAGGCAGGGCAGGACCCCAAGTTGCTTTTCGCCGTGCTTATGGCACTGGCTGGTTTCGGTCTGGTTCTGCTTGTGGAATGGATTGGTTCCAGGCGCGGATATGTCTCATCGTCGACGTAAATCGGGGCGATTGTGGTGCCAGGGTGTTACCTAACGCACAAAATGGGTGTTTCGTGGGGTAACAAGGATGGCTGGGGAGTAACTTGGCTTCCTGCGAGAAATGTGCAATATATTAGCAAGTTACTATAAAAAGTTTAGAAACTGCTTCGACAACCAAAATGGTTTATACGGATTTTTCATAACTGGGCCAGTTTTATTCCTGTGAGATTTTTGCGTGGGCTAGTCAATGCCGTTTTACCGGTGTCCCCGCGGTTCCTTTCCGGTGCCTCTGAATCCTCTCGCCCTGCGGAAAAAACGCCGACCAGTCTTTTGATTCTCCTCCCTCTGATTGCCATGCTGCTTTTGTCTGGCTGCAATACCCCCGCGCTCTACCAGGATGATATATACAATCCCCCGGTCTACTGGGGCCGGCACGTCGTCCAGCCTGGCGAAACCCTTTACAGCATAGCCTGGCGGTATGGTCGGGACTATCGGGAGCTGGGTGATGCCAACGGGATTGGTCCACCCTGGAACCTCAAGGCAGGGCAGGTGCTTCGCCTGGATCTTCGTGGAAATGTAACCTCCGGCAGTCAGACTACTACTGCCAGCAAACCGGCGACCTCGGCCACCAGAACGCCGAGCCGGGCTTCGCCGCCCAAGCAGACAGCTGCCACGGCACCAAAACCTGCGGTCACCAGGGCGCCTAGTAAGGGTGCGCCGCTGGCTTCCCAGACCCAGACCGTGGCTCGAATCGAATGGCGCTGGCCTCACGTTGGCACTGTAATTGCTGGATATTCAACATCCGGAAAAGTCAATAAAGGTATTGATATTGCCGGGCAAGCCGGGGATGCTGTAAGGGCTGCGGCCACCGGGAATGTGGTCTATGCCGGCAACGGGTTGCTTGGATACGGCAATCTGATTATCGTGAATCATAATGAGCACTATTTAAGTGCTTACGCTCACAACCGGAAGATTCTGGTGCAGGAAGGGGAGGATGTGAAAGCCGGGCAGGTGATCGCAGAGCTCGGTAGCAGTGGCGCTGAACGACCCATGTTGCATTTTGAGATTCGCAAAAACGGCAATCCGGTTGACCCAGTCCATTATTTGCCACCGCGCTAATAAATAACGCAGTCAGCAGGCTGCGCAGATCCCACACGCCGGCACTGACAAAAAACCGCGTTCGCAAGAAAAACAAAAACGGTATAAGGCCACTACAGGCCGACCAACAAAATGTCCTGAAGAAAAAGCACGAATACAAAGACGTCCGCAATAAAAAGAAGTATCGGACGAACATCCAGGATTATTGAGAGGCGGGGCAAGACAAATGTCAGCAGAGCAAGAAGACATCATCATTGATCGCGTGTCGGACATGGACGATGCCGAGGATCAACTGTTAGCTGAAGAGAAAGTCGATAAAGAGGCCACCGAAGAAGTGGCTGAAGTCGAAGAGGATTTTCCCACCCAGGGACGTTATTTCACCAGTCAAAAACAGCTGGATGCCACTCAGCTGTATCTCAACGAAATCGGTTTCTCACCACTCCTGACGCCGGAAGAAGAGGTCTACTTTGCCCGCCTGGCGCGCAAGGGAGAGGAGTCCGGCCGCAAGCGCATGATCGAGAGCAATCTTCGTCTTGTAGTCAAGATTGCCCGTCGCTACGTGAATCGGGGCCTGACGCTGCTGGACCTGATTGAGGAGGGCAACCTAGGTTTGATCCGGGCGGTTGAGAAGTTTGATCCGGAGCGTGGCTTCCGCTTCTCCACTTACGCCACTTGGTGGATTCGCCAGACCATTGAGCGGGCCATCATGAACCAGACCCGCACCATCCGTCTGCCGATTCATGTGGTTAAGGAACTCAACCTCTACCTGCGTGCGGCGCGGGAACTGACCCAGAAACTGGATCATGAGCCGTCGGCCGAAGAAATCGCTAGAATGGTCGACAAGCCGGTAGCTGATGTGAAGCGCATGCTTGGTCTGAATGAGCGTGTTGCGTCGATGGATACGCCAATCGGTACCGGTGGCGAAAAGTCGCTTTTGGATACCGTAGCCGATGAGGGAGCGTCAGATCCGGCGGATCTCCTGCAGGACAACAACATGTGTTCCTGCCTGGAAAAGTGGATCGATCAGCTCAGTGACAAGCAGCAGGAAGTTCTGTCACGGCGGTTTGGTCTTCGGGGCTATCCGGTCAGTACGCTTGAGGAAGTGGGGCAGGAAATCGGTCTTACCCGTGAACGCGTGCGGCAGATTCAGGTCGAGGCGCTTCGTCGCCTTCGGGAAATTCTGGAGAAGGAAGGCTTGTCCGGAAACCTGTTGTTCAAGTAATACCCGTTTGATCTTCCGATCGAAAAGCCGGCCAGGATATTCCTGGCCGGCTTTTTTGTGTTTCAGGATCGCTGCAAATGAGAACCAGGTTGCGCACTGGCTGCCAGCCTCATTGATAGAATGCTGTGACCGGGCGGGGATAAGGGTGTCGAAACCCGGTGCACGAATGAAACACGTCAATAATAACGATCGAAAAGGAAAGGACTATGAAGAAGGCTCTTACAACCGGCTTTGCCTCCGTGCTGATGACAGCCCTGCTGTCGGCACCGGCAGCTGCGATCACCGTGGAAGGTGTTGATGTCCCGGATACCTATTCAGCCATGGATACCGAACTGAAGCTTAATGGCGCAGGTACCCGTTCCAAGTGGTTCATGGATCTGTATGTCGGAGGCCTGTACGTCCCCGAGACCATCGACGATGGTGAGGCAGTGATCAACGCGGATGAACCCCAGGTGATTACTCTACATATCATTTCCGGCATGATTACCAGCGAACGCATGACCGAGGCGACACTGGAGGGTTTCGAAGCCTCCACCGACGGTGATATGGCGTCTATCCAGGAAGATGTGGATCAGTTCATGGCGGTGTTCCAGGAAGAGATCACCGAGGGTGACGTTTTTGATCTGGTGTATCTGCCGGGAGAAGGTGTCCGGGTCCTCAAGAATGGCGAGCACAAGGACACCGTTGGCGACATGGCCTTCAAAAAGGCCCTGTTTGGAATCTGGCTATCCGACAAGCCGGCTCAGAAGGATCTGAAAGAGAAAATGCTTGGCCAGCGATAACTGGACCCTGCTTCTTGAAAGCGAAAAGCCGGCAAAATGCCGGCTTTTTTACGCCCTGAATTCAAAGATAATCCCGTTTCTGCTTGAATTCGCAAAGATCTTCGATGATACAGGCGCCGCATTTTGGTTTACGGGCAGTGCAGGTATAACGTCCATGCAGAATCAGCCAGTGGTGCGCGTCCAGCAGGAACTCTTTTGGCACCAGGCGCATCAACCGGTTCTCCACTTCGAGAACGTTCTTGCCCGGGGCGATGCCGGTGCGGTTCGACACGCGATAGATATGGGTGTCCACCGCCATTGCCATGTGGCCGAACGCGGTATTCAGCACCACATTTGCGGTTTTGCGACCGACACCTGGTAATGCCTCAAGATCTTCCCGGCGTTCCGGTACCTGGCCATCGTGTTTGTCAATCAGAATGCGACAGGTCTTGATCACGTTCTCGGCCTTGCTGTTAAACAGGCCAATGGTTTTGATGTATTCCTTGAGGCCGTCAACCCCCAGGGCGAGGATGGCCTCTGGCGTGTTGGCTACCGGGAACAGCTTGTCCGTTGCCTTGTTGACACCCACATCCGTGGCCTGGGCCGATAGGATAACCGCAATCAGCAGCTCGAACGGGCTGGAATAGTTCAGCTCCGTGGTCGGGTTGGGATTGGCCTCCCGGAGACGGGTGAAGATCTCACTACGTTTCTGTTTGTTCATCAGCTCTCAGTTTTCTGCAACCAGGGGATCAGGAAACGTTCCCGGTAACCCGGACCCGCCTGCTGCCCGCTGCCACGGGTGCTGGTTCATTGGCTTTGCGGCGTTCTTCCAGGTGATTGTCGATCCCGTTCTTGAGGGCGATCAGCAGGCCGAGGCCCACAAACGCGCCTGGCGGAAGAATCATGAACAGCATGTCCGGGTAATTGTCGAACGGGCGTACCACCCAGTCAGCGGCAACGGGGCCGAGCAGCAGGTGCATGTCGACAAACAGAGTGCCCTGTCCGATGAGTTCCCGCAGGCCGCCCAGAACCACCAGAACCGCCAGAAAACCGAGGCCCATCATGGCACCGTCCAACAGTGCCGGGAGCGGTGGATTCCTCGAGGCGAAGGCGTCGGCCCGGCCCAGAATGGCACAGTTGGTGACGATCAACGGGATGAAAATGCCAAGAATCAGGTACAGCTCATAGGTAAAGGCCTGCATCAGGAGCTCGGCGCAGGTCACGAACGAGGCGATGATCATCACAAATGCGGGCAGACGCACGGATTCGCTCACGAAATTGCGAATCAGCGAGACTGCGAGATTGGATCCCATGAGCACCATGAGTGTGGCCAGACCCAGCCCGATGGCGTTGACAACGGTACTGGTCACGGCCAGAAGAGGGCAGAGCCCAAGCACCTGGACGAGGGCAGGGTTGTTGTCCCAGAGCCCGTCCCGGACGATTTCGCTGGATGATTTGGTTGCCATGATCAGGAATGCTCCGTATTGGACGATTCGCCGGCAATCGCTTCAGGGTTCAGGATGGTGTCTCTCGGTGACGGCTCTTCATTAAGCCGCTCCCGGATAATCTGACGATTTTCCCGGAAGTAGATCAGTGCCTTCTGAACAGCTTTTACCACAGCCCTTGGCGTGATGGTGGCGCCAGTGAACTGATCGAATTCTCCGCCATTCTTTTTGACGTTCCACTCCCGATGCGGGGGCTTGCCCAGAGAGCGGCCATCAAAGCTCTTGATCCAGTCGGATTTCCGGGTCTCGATCTGGTCTCCCAGCCCCGGGGTTTCTTTATGATTGGTTACCCGGACCCCGAGAATGGTTCCCTGCATGTCCACGCCCACCAGCAGGTGTATTTTTCCGGAGTACCCGTCCGGGGCCACCACTGGCATGATCATGCCAATGGGGCGTTCGTCCTGTCTCGCCACCCAGACGGTCAGAGGGCCGGGTTGCGCGAGCCGCTCGCTGGCGGGTAGCTGCACAGTGTCCCGGAGCAGGTCGTTGTTGTGCCGGCTTTCCGGAATGATTTCATAGAGGGCCTGGGCCTCGGCACGGGCCGCCTGCTCACGAATGCGCTCTTCGGTAGCCACCTGGGTTACGGCGATGGTGCCACCGGTGATCACGGCAAACAAGCCGAGGCCGATGGCGCTGCGACGGATGGACTGTGCAACTGCAGCCATGATTATCCCTGACTCCCCGGTACACCCCTGCGGGCCTTGTGATGCCCATATGTCCGCGGGGGTGTGTAATGATCGATGAAGGGTACCGCAAAATTCATCAGCAAAACGCTGAACGCCACGGCGTCCGGATAATTGCCCCAGGTGCGGATCAGGTAGATCAGGATGCCAATCCCGGCCCCGTAGATCAGTTTGCCCTGGTGGCTGGTAGCGGCAGATACCGGATCGGTGGCGATAAAGAACGCACCCAACATGGTTCCGCCCGCCAGTAGATGCAGGGAGAGCGGCGAGTAGAGATCGGCATTGTTGCCAAAAGCCAGGCTCATCACGATCAGACCGCCAAGAAACCCAGCCGGAATATGCCAGCTGATAATGCGCAGGCCGATGAGCAGCAGGCCCCCGGCGAGGAACGCCGCATTCACCCATTCCCAGCCCTTGGCAACACCTTCACCAAAGGTCGGGTGGTTGAGAACCTCGGCCGCGGTATGGGTGGTGATCTTGTGTTTGTATTCATCAAGCGGGGTTGCCATGGTCCAGCCGTCAACCGCTGTTTGCTGGCCGGAGGCAATGGTCGCCAGGGTCTCGCCAAAGCCCGGTGCACCGTCCCAGAGCATGGCGGGTTCCGCCCAGTTGGTTGTCATGGCCACCGGAAATGAGACCAGAACCAGGGCGTAGCCCACCATGGCGGGGTTGAACGGATTTGAGCCCAGCCCGCCATACAGCTGCTTGGCAACAACGATGGCTGAAATCACCGCGACGGCTGAGACCCACCAGGGCGCAAACTGAGGCAGTGACAGGCCCAGCAGAAGGCCGGTGACGGCGGCGGTGTTGTCTTTGATAAAGAATGCGACTGGCTTCTTTCTGAGCTTGAGCAGGGCAGCTTCGGAGGCAATGGCAACGGCGATACAGAAGACCACATTGATCAGGTTGCCCCAGCCAAAAAACAGCGTCTGGGCCAACAGGCCAGGCAAGGCCGCAATAAGTACCCACAACATCACGCGGGACGTTGGCCGGGCACTGTGTGCGTGGGGCGATGACTGCTGAACGAATGCCATGGGTGTGGTGCCTGATCTCGGTTAGTGGGTTGGCTGGGATTCAGTTAAACCGGCGGCCAGCTTCTCTCTGGCTTCAGACAGTGCCTCTTCAGCCCGTTGTACCCGGTCGTGGTTCTTGGCCACGGCCCGCTCCAGCTTTTCTACGTTGTCTGCCTGCTGGGCTTTGGCGTAATCCAGCATGCCCTGCATGGTGTCCAGTTTCGACTGAGCCTGGCTCAGCTGCTTTTCGAGGGCCTCAATATCCGGTTTTTGCTCTGCAGGCGGGGCACTGGGGGCCGGCGCCGCACTGGAGCCAGGTGGCTGAGATGCCTCGGCCTTTGCTTTCTTGCGGGCCAGGGCCTGTTCAACCAGGGCTGACTTGGCGGCCCGCTCATCGACGGCCTCACCCTCGTCTGTAGCTTTTTCCGCTTCGGCCTGCTTCTTGGCCGCCGCGTCGGCAGCGGCCTTTGCGCGCTCCTTGCGCCTGAGCTCTTTCTCCTGCTGCTCACGCTCAAGGCGGGCCTGGCGGGCTTCGAACCTTTCGCGGGCCCGGTCTGCCTTCAGCTGCTCCGCCTGTTGTGCACGGATCTCGCCCTTGGCGAATCGATAGTACTGAACCAGTGGAATGGAACTTGGGCACACGTAGGAACAGGCCCCGCATTCAATACAGTCAAACAGGTTCAGGTGCTCCGCCTTTTCAAATTCGGTGGCCTTGGCGTGCCAGAACAGCTGTTGTGGCAATAGCTCCATCGGGCAGGCTTCGGCGCACTGTCCACAGCGAATGCAGGGCTGCTCCGGCGGTGGTGCCGGTAATTCAGTGGCCGTCGCGGCGATCACGCAGTTGGTAGTTTTGATTACCGGGACTGCTTCTGTTGTCAGCGTGTAGCCCATCATGGGGCCGCCAAGGACCAGGCGGCTGACCGCGTCCTGGTTGATACCGGCCTGCTCCAGCAAATGCTCAATCGGCGTGCCAATAAGGGCTTCGAAATTGCCCGGTTCCCGAACGGCTTCCCCGGTGATGGTAACCACACGGGAGATAAGCGGTGTTCCCTCAAAGACCGCCTGTGCCACGGCCACGGCAGTGCCGATGTTCTGGCACATCACGCCAATATCGGCCGGAATGCCGCCGCTGGGTACTTCCATTCCGGTCAGTATCTGGATCAGCTGCTTCTCACCACCCGAGGGGTACTTGGTCGGCACAACGGCTATTTCGGTCTGGGTGCCTTCGGTGGCTTTTCGAAGTGCGGCAATGGCCTCGGGCTTGTTGTCCTCAATCCCGATCACGCAACGCTCGGGGCGCAGAATCCAGGCCATGATTTTCAGGCCGGCAACCACCTCGTCGGCCTTTTCCCGCATGGTCATGTCGTCAGCGGTGATGTAGGGCTCGCATTCGGCACCGTTAAGGATGAGCGTGCTTACCTTGCGGTCCCGCGGTGGCCGGAGTTTGATGTTGGTGGGAAAGCCGGCGCCACCCATGCCGGAAATACCGGCATCATGGATAATTTGCAGAACCTCGTCGCGCTCCAGAGAACGATAATCCGCCACTGGGCTGCGCAGGCACCATTGGTCCTCGCCGTCCGGTTTCAGGGTGATGCACCGGTCCGCCATACCTGAGGGATGGGGGACCGGGAAGTCGGCAATGCTTTCGATTACGCCGGATGTCGGTGCATGAACGGGAACGCCTATGCCGGTTTTAACGTCGGCAATTTTCTGGCCCTTCAAAACCCGCTCACCCACCTCAACAATGGCTTCGGCTGGATCGCCGATGTGCTGCTGAAGTGGCAGGATCAGGTAGTCTGGCACGCCGGCGTTGCGAATCGGACGGGCTGTCGAGATGTCTTTGTGTTCCGGAGGATGGATACCGCCGGAGAAGTCCCAGAGTTGAGTCATCAGGCGCTGGCTCCCTGGCGATCGGTGGCAATGAGTCCGGATTTGGGTGGTGTCCAGGTCCACGTGCGAATATCCGGTTCCACTGTCACCATGTCGATACAGTCTACCGGGCAGGGATCAACGCACAGATCACAGCCGGTGCATTCGCTCTCAATGACTGTGTGCATGTGTTTGGCGGCACCCAGAATGGCATCCACGGGGCAGGCCTGGATGCACTTGGTGCAACCGATGCACTCGTCTTCGCGAATAATGGCAACCCTTTTGACCTGCTCAACGCCATGCTCGGCATCCAATGGTTCCGGCTCCACATCCAGCAGGTCTGCCAGCGCCTTGATAGTGGACTCGCCACCTGGCGGACACTTGTTGATGGGGCCGCCTTCGGCAATGGATTCGGCATAGGGCCGACACCCGGGATAGCCGCATTGGCCGCACTGGGTCTGGGGCAGAAGGGCATCGATCTGGTCGACCAGGGGGTTGCCTTCCACCTTGAATCGTTCGGCGGCAAATCCGAGCAGGCCGCCGAAAACAACGGCAAGGGCCAGAAGAACCACAACGGCAACAAGAACGCTTGTCCACATAACCTGTTACTCCTAATCCTGCCAGCCGGTCAAACGCTGACCAGGCCGCCAAAGCCCAGGAAAGCCAGAGCCATCAGCCCGGCCGTAACCAGACCGATGGCAGCACCGCGAAAGGCAACTGGCACGTCGGCCACGGCGATGCGCTCACGCATGGCCGCGAACAGCACCAGAACCATGGAAAAGCCCGCTGCTGCGCCAAATCCGTACAGAACCGACTCAACAAAGTTGTTGTTCTTGTTGATGTTCAGAAGGGCAACGCCGAGCACCGCGCAGTTCGTGGTGATCAGCGGAAGGAAAATACCCAGCACCCGATAAAGCAACGGGCTTGTCTTACGAACCACCATCTCGGTGAACTGGACCACCACGGCAATCACTAGAATGAACGTGATGGTTCTCAGAAACGCCAGATCCAGCGGTTCAAGCAGGTAAGTGTAGGCAAGGTAGCTGCACACCGATGCCAGGGTCAGCACGAACGTGGTAGCCAGCGACATACCCATGGCCGTTTCCAGCTTGCTGGATACGCCCATGAACGGGCACAGGCCCAAGAACTGAACCAGTACAAAATTGTTCACCAGAATGGTGCTGACCAGAATCAGCAGATATTCGGTCATTTACCTTGCTCCATTGGACCCCTGCCAGCGTTGCCCGGCCGCCCTTACATAATCCGCATGCCGGGGGTGGCGCCGGAATCCGGGGACAGGATAAAGATATCCTTGCCACCGGGGCCTGCCGCCAGAACCATGCCCTCGGACATCCCGAACTTCATTTTCCGCGGTTTGAGGTTGGCCACCATGACCGTCAGGCGCCCCTCAAGATCTTCCGGCTTGTAGGCTGACTTGATACCAGCAAACACGTTGCGCTCGCCATGCCCTACGTCAAGGGTGAGGCGAAGGAGTTTGTCGGCACCTTCCACGTGCTCGGCTTTGACAATTTTAACGACGCGAAGATCCACTTTCGCGAAATCGCCAAATTCTATTTCATCCGCGATGGGCTCAAGATTGGCAGCAGGTGCCGGTTTGCCAGTCGCTGCAGGCAACTCCTCCTTGGAGGCATCAAGCATTTTCTCGATCTGGGCCATGTCCACACGGTTCATCAGCGGCTTGAACTTGTTGATGCCGTGGTTTTCCAGGCGCTCGCTACGATGGTTCCAGTCCAGCGGCGCATTCAGGAACGCCTCGGAAGCCTTGGCGGTCTCTGGCAGTACCGGTGCCAGATAGGTCATCAGAAGATGGAACATGTTGATGGCGTTGGTGCAGATGGCCTGAAGATTCTCGTCCTGGCCTTCCTGCTTGGCGATCACCCACGGCTGCTCATCATTGACATACTGGTTGGCAATGTCGGCCAGCTCCATGATCCGGCGCATCGCGCGGCCAAATTCGCGGGTCTCGTAGAATTCCTCGATTTCCTTGCCGGCCTCGATGAATTCCTTCAGTTTGGCGTGCTCGGTCACCTCGCCAAGCTGGCCGTCGAAGCGCTTGGTAATGAAACCGGCACTGCGGCTGGCAATGTTGACCACCTTGCCCACCAGATCCGAGTTCACCCGGGCCGCAAAGTCTTCCAGGTTCAGGTCCATGTCATCCACGCTGCCGGTCAGCTTGGCGGCGAAGTAGTAGCGCAGGTATTCCGGGTTCAGATGGTCCAGGTAGGTGCGGGCCATGATAAACGTACCGCGGGACTTGGACATCTTCTTGCCGTTGACGGTGACAAAGCCGTGGGCCCAGACCGCCGTCGGCGTACGGAAGCCGGCATCGTGAAGCATGGACGGCCAGAACAGGGCGTGGAAGTTGATGATGTCCTTGCCGATGAAGTGGTAGACCTCGGCCTCAGAATCCGCTTTCCAGAAGTGCTCGAAATCGATGCCTTCACGGTTGCACAGGTTCTTGAAGCTGGCCAGGTAGCCGATCGGCGCGTCCAGCCACACGTAGAAGTACTTGCCGGGCGCATCCGGAATTTCGAAACCGAAGTAGGGCGCATCACGGCTGATGTCCCATTCCTGGAGGCCTGCGTCCAGCCATTCCGCCAGCTTGTTGGCCACCTGGGGCTGAAGCGTGCCGCTGCGGGTCCACTTGGCGAGGAAGTCGTGGAAGTCCGGCAATTTGAAGAAATAGTGTTCTGACTCTTTCTCGATAGGCGTCGCACCGGAGACCGCCGAACGGGGGTTGATGAGTTCGGCAGGCGTGTAGGTAGCGCCACAGGCCTCGCAGTTATCCCCGTACTGGTCCTCGGCCTTGCACTTGGGGCAGGTGCCCTTGATGAACCGGTCCGCCAGGAACATGTCCTTTTCCGGGTCGTAGGACTGGGTGATCTTGCGTGTGGCAATGTGCCCGTTTTCCTGAAGCTGACGGTAGATGTACTCCGAGAACTGACGGTTCTCCTCGGAGTGAGTGGTGTAATAGTTGTCAAAGCGGATATGGAACCCGGCGAAATCTTCCTGGTGCTCCTCGCGGATCCGGTCGATCAGCTGCTCGGAGGTAATACCTTCCCGCTCGGCGCGGAGCATGATCGCAGTGCCATGGGCATCATCGGCGCAGACGTAGTAACAGTTCTGGCCCCGCATCTTCTGGTAGCGCGCCCAGATATCGGTCTGAATGTATTCCAGCAGGTGCCCGAGATGGATAGGGCCGTTGGCGTACGGCAGGGCGCTGGTAACCAGAATATCGCGCTGTTGCTTGCTCGCTTGCGTCATGGTGATGTCCGAACCTTATGTTGACACGGGTTGGAAAGACAAAACGGGGACTGGCGGCTGTCTAGATTGATTGCGCCAGGTAAAGACCCCATATGGTCAGAAACGGGCACAGATGATACCTTCCGAGCAGATATTTTTCACCCGAATCACCTGTTTCCGTGCTTAAAATCGAGCATGAGCTTATTCCGGAGAACCCGATGACACAGATTTCTGAGCAGGCCCTGCAAACAGCGGTTCGCCAATACCGTGACCCGTACCTGAACAAGGACCTCTATGAACTGGGTGCCGTTAAATCCCTGAATGCCGATGAGAGCGGAAACGTCACCCTCATGGTCGAGCTGCCATACCCCTCGAAAGGCATCGCCGGCGCCCTGAAACAGCTAGTGGGCAACGCCCTGGAAGACGTCGACGGGGTAGAAAATGTGGACGTCCACGTGGGCCAGAAAATCCACTCCTACAAAGTCCAGAAAGACCTGCCCTCGGTGCCCGGCGTGAAAAACATCATTGCAGTGGCGTCCGGTAAGGGCGGCGTTGGCAAATCCACCACCGCCGTCAACCTTGCCCTGGCACTCCAGGCCGAAGGCGCCAGAGTCGGCATCCTCGACGCCGATATCTACGGCCCCAGCATCGGAATGATGCTAGGCGTGCCCGAAGGCAAACTCCCCGACACCCGCGAAAACAAATACTTCGTCCCCATGGACGCCCACGGCCTCCAGGCCAACTCCATGGCCTTCGTCGTCACCGAGAAAACCCCCATGGTCTGGCGCGGCCCCATGGTCAGCGGCGCCGTGATGCAACTGCTCCAGCAGACCCTCTGGAACGAACTCGACTACCTTATCGTCGACATGCCGCCGGGCACCGGCGACATCCAGCTGACCCTGGCCCAGAAAGTCCCGGTAACCGGCGCCGTCATCGTCACCACACCCCAGGACATCGCCCTGCTGGACGGCAAAAAAGGCATCGAAATGTTCCGAAAAGTCGACATCCCCGTGTTGGGCGTTGTCGAAAACATGAGCGTCCACATCTGCAGCAACTGCGGCCACGAAGAACCCCTCTTCGGCCACGGCGGCGGCGAACGCATTGCCCAGGAATACGACACCACGCTCCTGGGCCAGCTGCCCTTGCACATGACCATCCGCGAACAGACCGACGGCGGCACCCCCTCGGTGATCGCCGAACCGGACTCCGAAGTGGCCCGTCGGTACCGGGATATCGCGAGAAGAGTAGGGGCCGAGCTCTCGACCCGCGAGCGGAACCTCTCCGGTTCGATCTCAAGCGTTTCAGTGACCGAACACTGACCGGATTCGCAAGCGGGCTTGCACGCGGTCCGATCGCGGGCGCAGGAAAAGCCGTCCAAAAATGTTGGAGGCCATGGATGGCCGGAAACAAGCGCACATGGACGTGCTCGTAGCGGTTTTTGGACGGCTTTTCCTGTGACCGCAGCCTCCAAGCTCAAGCAAAGCAGCCCCCCAAGCTCAAGCAAATAAGTAAGCTGCTGAAGCTTCGACAGACCTTCAGGGAACAGGTAAACTACGCCCCAATTTTCCCAGTGGATACGAGACTTCGCCAATGAGCATCAAATCCGACAAGTGGATTCGCCGGATGTCCGAACAACACGGCATGATCGAACCGTATGAAAGCGGACAGGTTCGTGAAACCGAAAAAGGCCGCGTGATCTCCTACGGCACCTCCAGCTACGGCTACGACGTACGCTGCAGCAACGAATTCAAAATCTTCACCAACGTCCACTCCGCCACCGTGGACCCGAAGAACTTCGACGAAAACAGCTTCGTCAACTACACCGGCGACGTCTGCATCATCCCGCCGAACTCCTTTGCACTGGCCCGCACGGTTGAGTACTTCCGCATCCCGCGAAGCGTACTGACCATCTGCCTGGGCAAGTCCACCTACGCTCGTTGCGGCATCATCGTCAACGTCACCCCGCTGGAGCCGGAATGGGAAGGCCAGGTTACCCTGGAATTTTCCAACACCACCAACCTGCCGGCGAAGATCTACGCCAACGAAGGCGTCGCCCAGATGCTGTTCTTCGAATCCGACGAGATCTGTGAAACCAGCTACAAAGACCGGGGCGGCAAATATCTTGGCCAGACCGGCGTGACCCTGCCCAGGACATGAACGCCAACCAGTTCCTGAAAGCCGTTTCACAACTGCAGGGCTGGCGCGAATGCGCCTTCCTGCTGGCTCTGGCCGAGCGCTCATTCCCGAACTACGCCCTGTTTGCCGATGCCATGGGCCTGAAGACCGGTGCCAAAATGCGCCAGCTTCTGGATCTGGCCTGGGGCATGCTTCAGAAAGACGTCGCCGAATCCGCCATTCCCCAGTTGCTCGCCAAACTGGAAACCCTGTCGCCGGACGTGGACGCCTACGACGCCTACGGTGTTTACCCGGCCTTCGACTTCTGTCAGCTGCTGGAGCAGGCGCTGCTGAACCGCCTGAATCCCTCAAAACACCGCGCTACCGATGCGTCACAGATGGCGACCGGAACCGTGATGAACTTTATTGAGCTGTCCGAAGGGGAAGACCTGGAGGAAGACGAACTCGTCCGTCTGCTTGATCATCACCCGTTGATGAAAGAAGACAAGACCTTCCAGCGGGACCTGATCCTGGAGCTGAAGCGCCAACGCACGCCGACCGATCAGTTCGTGGCCCGTCTCCGGGAGGATGCAGCCAACGAGGGTGTCAGTAACCTTGGCATTTCGCTTACCGAATAAACGTTGGCGAGCGAGCAAGCAAGCTACACTTCCGGTATTACCCGATATTTTCAGATTAGGTCAGATGGATTTTACCCCATGAAACTCTCTGCTTTTGGTCGCAAGTTCACCGCCGATGCCGGCATCACGTCTCTGATGGATGACCTGGGTAATGCCATGGCATCCGGCGACGACATGATCATGATGGGTGGCGGGAATCCGGGGCACATTCCCGAGATCCAGCAGAGAGTTCAGGAAATTCTGGCGGACATGAGTCGTAACGAGGGTGACGTTCGTCGCCTGGTCGGCATCTACGATCCGCCCCAGGGCGAAAAGCAGTTTATCGCCTCGCTCGCCGAGCTGCTCAACCGGGAATATGGCTGGGGCCTGAAACCCGAGAACATTGCCCTGACCAATGGCAGCCAGGCGGCCTTCTTCATGCTGTTCAACATGTTCGGCGGCGATTATGGTGAGGGTCACCGCAAGCACATCCTCTTGCCCCTGGCGCCCGAGTACATCGGCTACGCCGACGCCGGCATCGAACCGGGCCTGTTCCATGCGGTCCAGCCGGACATATCGTTCACCGATGGCCACGAATTCAAGTACCGGGTGGATTTTGATGCCGTGGAGGTTACCGGCGAGACCGGCGCTATCTGTGTGTCACGCCCCACCAATCCGACTGGCAACGTCGTTACTGACGAAGAGCTTGCGCGGCTTGAAGAGCTCGCCCGACAACACGACATACCACTGATCGTTGACGGCGCCTATGGCACACCGTTTCCCAGCTTGCTGTTCGTCGATGCAACCCCGACCTGGAACGACCAGATCATCCTCTGCCTGAGCCTGTCGAAGCTTGGTTTGCCGGCAGCGCGGACCGGTATCGTGATTGCGGCCGAGCCGGTGATCAAGGCGTTGTCAGGTATAAATGCCATCATGAACCTTGCCACCGGCAGTTTTGGCGCCATGCTGGCAGAGCCTCTGGTTCGCTCCGGTGAAATATTGTCTCTGAGCCGGGATGTGGTTTGCCCTTTCTACAAGGCGAAGATGGAGCGGGCCGTAGCCGCTTTCCGGGACGCCATGGGGGAGGACAGTTGCCGCTGGTATGTCCATAAACCCGAGGGCGCCATGTTCCTGTGGCTCTGGTTTCCGGATCTGCCGATTACCAGCCTAGAGTTGTATCAGCGGCTGAAGAGCCGGGGTGTTCTGGTGGTTTCCGGGCACTATTTCTTCCCGGGGCTGCCGGAAGATGGCTGGAAGCACAGGCACGAATGCCTGCGGGTGACCTATTCCCAGGACGATGACCGGGTTGCAGAGGGACTGCGGATTATCGCCGATGAGGTCAAAGCGGTCTGGCGGGAGGCAGGGCGCAGCCTCTAGCGCTCGAACTCCGCTTCCTTGAGTTTCAGTTCGTAAGTGCTGCCGTCCGGCTCCACCTGTCTGAGCCGGACGAGCAGGAAATTCTGCTCCGGCGAGAACCACATCAGGGTCTGGCGCTTCGAGTCCTCCCGAATCTTCTCAGCTTTGAGGGTGGTCCTTTGTTGGCTGCCGGTACTCATGTTCTCGCCATTGATCACCGCGAAGCGATCAGTGTCGATGGAGTTTCCGTCGAGCACCCGATAGGTCATCTCCCGCTTACCGTTCTTGATGTCCTGGTGCAGCTGAAGTTGATAACCCAGCGGGTCCAGCAGGCTTTCCTCCAGCGCCAGCTCAAACGGCTTTCCCTTGTATTCCCCGGTCGCGATGCCCTCGGACCAGTCAAAGTCGATGGAGTGCTTGCGGTCGCTGACCAGAAAGCCGGATAAGCGATATCGGTATCTCATGGGTATGACTTGACCGTCCTCCCAGCGAAAAACCAGGGATTCATCGATACTGACGATAAAGGAGTCCACATCCGTGCGGTACAGCCAGACGTCGTTGCCCTGGGAGGTGAGTGCGCGCTTTGCGGTACCATTGAGGGATAGGCCCTTTTCCATGGCCGCAGTATAGCTGGCCTCGAAAGGTGTGAGCCCGGCTTCGGTCTGTGCGTGCAGAGTGACCGGCCCGGCCAGAATGCCAAGGCAGATCAGGAAGGCCACGCAATCTTTTTTGCTGAGTCGTCGTGAAAGCATCTTATTAAACCCGAACCATTACCGTCATCAATGGCGACAGTGTAGCTGCTCGGGCAGGATGCTGGGATGACAATTCGTTCAGGCGATGTATCAGTTGTCCGGCAGGCGCATTGGGGCGTTCAACGGTTCGCCGTCGAACAGCACGTAATCGCTGCCCAGCTGAATCCGGCCTTCGCAAAACCAGCGCACAACAATGGGGTAGAGGATATGTTCCTTGGCCTGTACTTTCTCTGCGAGGCTTTCGGGCGTGTCGTCGGAAGCAATCGAAACTTCTGCCTGGGCAATCACGGGGCCGCCATCGAGCTCTTCGGTAACAAAGTGGATAGAAACGCCGTGAACCGTATCGCCCGCCTCCAGTGCCCGGCGGTGAGTGTTCAGCCCGGTGTATTTCGGCAGCAGTGAAGGGTGGATGTTCAGCATCTTGCCCCGAAACGCCCGAACGAAATCGGTGGTCAGAATCCGCATGAATCCCGCCAGCACAATCACGTCGGGATTATAGCGGAGGATTTCCGCCATCAGGGAGGCGTCAAACTCGTCCCGGGATTCGAAATTCTTGTGGTTTACCACAAAGGTCTCGACATTCGCCTGGGCAGCGCGCTCAAGGGCAAACGCGCCGGGCTGGTTGCAGCCGACGGCAACTATTTGCCCGGGAAAATCGCGCTCACGGCTGGCATCAATCAGAGCCTGCAGGTTGGTGCCACTGCCAGAGGCGAGCACCAGGATTTTCGGCAACGGGGTCTGATCTGCCTTCATGCCGACAGCAGCCCCGCTGCGTAGCGAACGCAGGCATCTGCCTCTTCGTTATCTGCACGTTCGATCAAGCCTACCTGCCAGGCGTGCTCACCCAGTGCTTTCAGGGTATCCAGGGCCAGCTCTTTCTGATTGGCGGGCACGCAGACAATCATGCCGATACCACAGTTGAACGTTCTGTACATTTCTTCACTGGCAACGCCGCCGTTGTTCTTGAGCCACTGGAACACCGGGGGCAGCGACCAGCTGTCGGTATCAATGGCTGCAATGGTTCCGTTCGGCAGCACCCTGGGAATATTTTCCGGCAGGCCACCACCGGTGATGTGGGAAAGTGCCCGAACGTCCACTTCGCGAATCAGCTGCAGAAGGTTCTTTACATAGATTCGCGTCGGTGCCATCAAAGCGTTGGCCAGGGTGGTGTCGCCCATTGGCTGGTCGAGGTCGGCGTTGCTGACTTCAAGAATTTTCCGGATCAGGGAGTAGCCGTTGGAGTGGGGGCCGGAGGAGCCCAGAGCAATCAACACGTCTCCAGACTGAACACGGCTGCCATCGATAATCTCGCTGCGCTCGGCGACGCCCACGCAGAAGCCAGCGAGGTCGTAGTCGTCGCCTTCGTACATGCCCGGCATTTCGGCAGTTTCGCCGCCTACCAGTGCGCAGCCAGCCTGTTCGCAACCTTCCCCAATCCCTGCGACAACCTGAGCTGCAACGTCTACGTTGAGCTTGCCGGTGGCATAATAATCAAGGAAGAACAGTGGTTCAGCACCACCAACCACCAGGTCGTTCACGCACATGGCGACCAGATCAATACCGATGCTGTCGTGCTTGTCCAGCTGCATGGCCAATCTGAGCTTGGTGCCTACTCCGTCCGTACCGGAAACCAGAACGGGTTCGTTGTATCCGGCGGGGATCGAGACCATGGCGCCGAAGCCGCCCAGGCCGCCAAGAACCTCCGGGCGGCGGGTGCGCGCTGCGGTGTCCTTGATTCGGCTGACGAGTTCATTGCCTGCATCGATATCGACGCCAGCATCGCGGTAGGTCAGGGAGGGCTTCTGTTCGCTCATGGTGTACTTAACCGTTGGCCAGTGGGTCAGGCGGCGGATTTTAACAGGTGCGGTGTGGTGCTCCAAATGTATATTGCTTTTCTGAAATCCGGGGCTGCTACTCACGCCCTGGGGCATGGTGTATCCTATGCGCCATTCATGCGAATTGCAGGGTGTTTCATGTCAGTATCAGGACAAAAGCCGGCACACAGGTCTGTTTACCCGGCGTGGTTCTTTGCGCTGTTTGCCTTTCTGCTGGTCGGGTTTTCCGCCCAGGTAACCGCAGTGACCGTTTCCGGTCTTTATTCGGCCAAAGTACCGGTGGCTGGGTCCTCGCCGGGTCAGCTGGCCCAGGGCTATGCGGATGGCCTCAGGCAGGTGTTGGTCAGGGTTTCTGGTACCCGCGAAGTCTTGGCGATGGAAGGCGTTGAAGCACTGCTGTCCGATGCCGAGTCGTTACTGCTTTCCTACCAGGTTGCCCGGGATGAATCCGGCCAGAGTGTTCTGAGTATGTCGTTCGGAGCGGTCGGGGTGAATCGCGCGCTGGCCTCGATCAACGCGCCGGTGTGGGGTGCCAACAGACCGCTCACGCTGGCCTGGATTGCTGCCGAGGATCGCGGTTCGCGAACGCTCGTGACCCGCGCTGACCCAGGCGCTGGCCAGGAAAGCGCCGGAAACTGGCGGGCGGCGTTCGATGAGGCTGTCAGGAAGCGGGGCTTGCCGATGGCACTGCCGCCAGCGGATTTCGCCGCAGACCGGGAATTGCTGTCCGATATCTGGGGGCAGTTTACTGGCCGGGTTAAGTCGGCCTCCGAGGAGCTGGACCATGATGTACTGGCCCTGGTGCGGGTCAGCCGTGCTGGCGGGCAATGGCGTGCCGGTTGGGTGTTCGATGGTATGGCCATGAATGCTGGCGAAGAGTCAGTAACCGCGCAGACTCCGGAAGCATTGGCAGAGGCGATGATTAATCGCTGGGCCGAGCTGTACGCCAGCAGATATGCCGTGGCTGCCTCGGAAGTGGGGGATTCCCCGCAAGTGGATATTGTCCTGCGCGGCGTAACCTCACTGGAAGACTACGCCAGAGCCAATAAGGTGCTGGAGGGGCTGACACCCGTTGTCAGTGTCGGTGCCCACAGGGTGCGCGATGAACAACTCACCCTGCGTGTGGCTTTCTCCGGTGAGCTGGACCAGCTTCGCGAGTACATCGCCCTGGATCCGCGCTTTGTTCCGATGGAGTCAGACGTTCCGGCCGAACCGTCCGATACTGCCCGGACAACAGCCGATCCGGTGGCATCGCCTGCGAAAGATGCCGAAGAAACGCCCGAAAGCCAGGAAGCGCAACCGGTTGAAGGGGGCCAGCAGACCTCAACTGAAGAATCCGGGGAGACTTCCTTGTATACCTACCAGCCGGTGCCCGTTGATGAGGAAGAGGCCAGGGAGGCGTTCGAATCCCTGTACCAGGTTCTGTATTATCGTTGGCAACCGTCTTCTGTCATCGGGAGCGATGGCGGCGAATAAGGTGTAACGGGAGGGAGTCTTTTGAATTTGCACCGCTGGCGCTGGATTCCCAATGCCCTGACGTTCCTGCGCATCCTGTTGATCGCTCCCTTTGCGGGAGCGCTGTTGGCCGGGGATTATCGCCGGGCGCTGTTGATCTTCTTCCTGGCGGCGGGTACCGACGCGGTTGACGGTTTCCTGGCCCGGCATTTCAACTGGCGTTCCAGACTTGGGGCAATCGCCGATCCCCTGGCCGACAAGGCGTTGCTGATCACCGCTTATCTGATGCTTACGCTCACTGCCGTTCTGCCAGTCTGGTTGTTTTTGCTGGTTCTGGGGCGGGATCTATTGATTGTCATCGGCGCACTGGCATACCACTACACGGTTGGCCGTTACGATATGGAGCCCAGTATCCCTGGCAAGATCAATACCTTTATCCAGATTCTCGTCGCCCTGGCCATTATTGTGCTCCTGGCGGATTTGCCGATGCAGCCCTGGGTGGTGGATGCAGGTATTCTCCTGGTGGCTGTGTCAACTGTGTTCAGCGGGGCGCATTACCTGTTCGTATGGGGCTTACGTGCGTGGAGGGCTACCCGGCCATGACTGCGTCCCAGTTGGTGCTCGGGGTCAAGCTGCGTGATGATGCCCGATTCGACAACTTCCACGGCGACCGGAACACCAGGGCAGCCCAGCGTCTTGAATCCGTGTCTCATCAACCTGATGATGTTCCGGCGGTTGTCCTGTGTGGTGACGCCGATACCGGCAAAAGCCATCTTTTGCAGGCGGTGTGTCACCTGGGTGAAAAGCAGGGCAGAGCTGCGGTCTGCATCAGCATTGCCGAGCTTGAGCCTTTTGGTCCTGATGCTCTGTCGGGGCTTGAGACCCATGACATCGTCTGTCTGGACGATGTTGACCGCATCGCAGGCCAGCGGATGTGGGAAGAGGCCATTTTTCATCTTTATAACCGGATACAGGACCGGGGCGGCCTTTTGCTGGTAAGTTTGGCGGATTTGCCGGCCAGTTTGCCTTTCGAGTTGCCGGATCTGGTCTCCAGGCTCAGCCACGGGCTGATCATCCAGCTGGGCATCTACCGGGATGAAGATCGAATGAAGATTCTCAGGGCCCGGGCGGAAAAGCGGGGGCTGGTAATGGCGGATGATGTAGCCAGCTACATTATGCGCCGGGCGCCTCGAAGGCTCGGTGATTTGCTGGGGATTCTGGATATACTGGATGAAAACTCACTTCAGGCCCAGAGAAGACTCACCATTCCGTTTGTGAAAACAGTGATGGGTTGGTGACTTGGACAGAATTAATTGCAGGGCAGACAACGATAACGGGTTCATCAAGGGAGAGAGAAAATGAGACGGGTGGTATTCAACCAGAAAGGCGGTGTCGGCAAGTCCAGTATCACGTGCAACCTCGCAGCTATCAGCGCCGCTCGTGGAAAGCGAACCCTGGTCGTGGATCTCGATCCCCAGGGAAACTCCACCCACTACCTGCTGGGCAAGCCCGCCAGCGAACTCAAGGACACCGTTGCCGATCTGCTTGAGCAGACGGTTGCGTTCACCGTGTTCAATCGCCGGCCGGACGAATTCGTCCACGCCTCACCGTTCAAGAACCTTTTTGTGATGCCTTCCAGCCCGGAGTTGGACTTCCTGGAGCGCAAGCTGGAAGCCAAGCACAAGATCTACAAGCTGAGAGAGGCCCTGAAAAAGCTCGGTGAATCCTTCGATGCAATCTACATCGACACAGCGCCCGCACTGAATTTCTACACCCGCTCCGCGCTGATTGCTGCCCAGCGCTGCCTGATACCCTTCGATTGCGACGATTTTTCCCGTCAAGCCCTGTACAACATCCTTAACGAAATCCGCGATCTTCAGGAAGATCACAACGAGGACCTGGTAGTGGAGGGGATTGTTGCCAACCAGTTCCAGCCCCGCGCCAGCCTGCCAAAGCAGCTGGTCAGGGAGCTTATCGAAGAAGGCTTGCCGGTCTTGCCGGTGCGGCTCTCAAGTTCCGTGAAAATGAAGGAGTCCCATCAGAGTCGGCAGCCACTGATCCATATGGCGCCCAAGCACCCGCTGACGCGCCAGTACGAGGACCTGTTCCGGGTCCTGCATGGCGAAAACGTGGAACTTGAGCCGCTCACTGACTGAAGCGAGACTGATATGACCGAGTCCGGTGACCCGATCGGGCAGGTGGCGGACTGCCTGCTGAACATAGAGATGGAGTTGCGGCAGCTGGGGCTGTGGGAGTCCGAGCCACCACCGGAAGAGGCTTTCCAGAGTGTTCAGCCATTTTGCATCGATACGCTGGAGTTCCACCAGTGGCTGCAATTTATCTTTGTGGAACGGATGAAAGTAATTATCGAAAACGATCACCCGTTGCCTTCGGCCTCCGGCATAGCGCCGATGGCTGAAGAGCACTTCCGGGGGCGGCCCGAGTCCGGCAACAGGCTGGTCAGGGAACTGGAGGAAATCGACCGCCTGCTTAGCGGGGAGTGATCAGTCCAGTCTCATTGACAGGTCGACAGCCTTTAAATCCTTGGTCAGCGCGCCAATCGAGATGAAGTCCACGCCGGTTTCGGCGATCGGCACCAGGGTGTCGGCGTTGATTCCCCCGGAGGCCTCAAGCTTTGCCTTGCCTTGGGTGCTGGCAACCGCAGTTCGCATGTCTTCCAGCGAGAATTCATCCAGCATGATGATGTCGGCGCCCGCCTTCAGGGCTTGCGCCAGCTCGTGGAGGTTTTCGGTTTCCACTTCAACCGGTTTGCCCGGGGCAATCCTGTGGGCGGCCTCAATGGCTTCGGCAATAGAGCCGCAGGCGGCAATATGATTTTCCTTGATCAGGAAGGCATCCCAGAGCCCGATGCGGTGATTGAAGCACCCGCCACAGGCAACGGCGTATTTCTGGGCCAGGCGCAGGCCCGGAAGGGTTTTGCGGGTATCCAGGAGTTGCACATTGGTGTGGGCAACCCGGGCAGCGTAACCGGCGCAGGCGGTCGCAACCCCGGACAGGGTCTGAAGCCAGTTCAGGGCGGCGCGTTCGGCGCTCAGCAGGCTTCTGGCAGGGCCTTGCATGGTGAACAGTACCTGATCCGGTGAAACGGTTTCGCCATCGGATACTTGCCAGGTGAGCTCAACGGACGGATCCACCTGCCGGAAAACCTCGTTTACCCACTCCCTGCCCGCAATCGTTGCGGTTTCCCGGGTAATCACGCGGCCTTTTGCCTGCTTGTCGGCGGGTATCAGTTTGGCCGTGACGTCACCATCACCAATATCTTCACGCAGGCTCTGTGCAACATTTTCGATTCTGGCCTGGCGAAGGAGTTCAGGGGGGATCATAAGGCAAAGTGTCCGGTATAGTGGTTTGTTGGCTTTTCCGGCTGCCAATTCTAATGGGCCTCTGGTGAATCACCAAACTCTTCGGCCCATACTGCTAAACTGTGACGCAGGTCAGGTCTACACAAAAGGTGACAAATTCTGACACAACCTGACGTGGGCAGCTCGTATCATGTGAAGTGGAGAATCAAACAGGCATTTGCGCAACACAAGGCGGAGCAGCGACATGGTGCACGATAACAAGGTTGTCAGCTTTTCAGGCCAGAAGTCGCCCGCCCGGTTTTCATTGCCTGCAGCACTTGTTCGCCTGCGTGACGCATCGGGTCAGTCCCTGAAGTCCGTTCTTGCCAGTTTTTTTGATCGTGCCGATGACGCCCTGTTCGAACTTGCCGACAGAGCCGGCTCGAATCTTGACCAGACCGCCTACTTTGATGCCATGCGCGAGCTCAGGCTTCGTCGCAAGTCCATGACGGTGTCGATCCTCCAGTACGTCAGCCAGGCTTTCAATGAAATTGGCAGGTTCCAACCCCAGCAGGGCAGCCGGTCGCTGGATGAGGTTGACGAAGACTCACTCAGCCTGGTTGATCACTCCGAACTGGAGCAGCAGGTGGCGGTGGACAACCTGGTCAATAAACTCCGGAATCGTTATACCGAACAGATCCGCCTGCTGACAGCGCGTGTGGGACACCTGGTGCCGGGTATTGATCTGAAAGACGCTCAGATGCCTTTGAGCCCGGAAATTATCTGTGGCGGCGTTGCCGAAGCCTGTACCGACCTCGACATTGACATCCGGGCCAAGTTGGTGGTTCTGAAGCTGTTTGATCGCCTGCTTGCCGATACCCTCGGTGATTTCTACAAAGAAGCGAACCGAACCCTGATTAATGAGGGAGTCATGCCTGATATGAAGCGGCCTCCCACCGGCAGAGTGCCTGCGGGCTCTGGTCAGCGCACGGCAGGGGGGCGTTCAGCGCCGACAGGCGCCGACGGTCAGGCCAGCTTTACCGGCGAGCGCCAGGGCATGCCTCAGTCGCAGGCCACATTCTCGGAACTCAGTGCGCTGCTGCATCGTGGCGATGCTGGTTCTGCCATCGGGACCGCTCCCCCTGGCGAAGCTTACATTGATACTGATCGACTGATGGCGCGTCTTACCGAGGCCCAGTCCAGCAGCCGGCAATGGGGCGAAGGTGCCGTTGTGCCGCTGAACGAGCAGCTTCAGCCCATCCTGCGTTCCGGTGACGGCAAGAGCCTGAATGTGGGACAGGTAGACAGTGATGTGATCAATCTCGTCTCCATGCTGTTCGACTTCATTCTGGAGGATCGCCAGTTGCATCCGGTGATGAAGGCGTTGATCGGTCGTCTGCAGATCCCGGTGCTGAAGGTGGCATTGAGCGACAAGAACTTTTTCAATCGCGGCGGTCACCCGGTTCGCAAGCTGCTTAACGAGCTGGCGCTGTCAGCCATTGGTTGGACTGAGAAAAAGACCGGCCAGAGGGATCCGCTTCGGGAAAAGATCGAATCGGTGGTAGACCGGGTGCTTGGCGAGTTCACCACTAACGTCAGTTTGTTCGAAGAATTACTTAAAGATTTCAGTCACTTCATGGATCTCGACCGCAGGCGTCGCGAGCTTGTGGAGCAACGTCTTCGGGATGCGGAAGAGGGACGGGCCCGTCAGGAGCGGGCGTCCCAGGCGGCAGAAGGATTGGTGCAGGAGCTGACTGAGCAGCGAGACATGCCTGAGTCGGTTACGGGCCTGCTCAACGAAGCCTGGATCAAGTATCTGCAATGGGTGGTTCTCCGGGAAGGTGAAGAAAGTGATCGCTGGCAGCATGCCCGGAACCTGACCGAACAACTGGTGTGGAGTGTGGATCCTCGACCGGTCAATGATTCCACCCGGGGAGAGCTTCTGCGGGCAATTCCTGCCATTGTGGATGACCTTCGAAAGGCGCTCCAGGAGATTTCCTGGGATCCCTTTGCCACCGATGCGGCCATTCGTGATCTGGAGTTGGCACACGTAGATGTTTTCCAGCGGCTGGTAACCGCGCCGTCCCGTCCGGAATCACCTGCAGAACCTGAGGACCTGCCCCAGCCAGAACCCGAACGTTCGGTTGAAACGCCTGTGGCCCGACAAGCACCAGATGAGGAGTTGAAGCAAACTCCGGTTCCGTCAGAGCCCGTGGAACCACCCGTTGCGGTAGTCAACGAAGCGCCTTCCGAAGCGGCGGGGATAACCGGGGCAGACGATTCGGCTCCGGTATCGCCACAATGGCTGGAGAAGGCGGAAAGCCTCCGTGTGGGTTCCTGGATTGAGCTAACCCGCGACGAAACCAAGGTGCGCTGCAAACTTGCGGCCTTTATCAAGGCTACCGGCAAGTACATCTTTGTGAACCGCAGTGGTGCCAAGGTGGCTGAATATCTGCGCCAGGAGCTGGCTGCAGACATGGAAGCCGGGAAAATCAGCATGCTCGATGACGGCCTGATTTTCGACCGGGCACTGGAGTCGATCATCGACAACCTCCGCAGCAGCCGCAAGGACTGATTCGTAGCAACCGTGGCAACTTTGTGATTCAATCAGAGTTAGTGTAATCCTCTGAAACATTTGGAATTACTTTGCCCGATACAGACGTGTTCTCCGAGCGCCATACGGATTCCGGTACCGACGCAGAATCGCTTCGTGACACCGGACGGATCCCCTTCGCCCGCTGGTGTCCTTCGCCGAATTTCGGGCCCCGTCCGGAAAAGGCGGGCATTTCCCTCCTGGTCGTCCACAACATCAGCCTCCCTCCGGGCCAGTTTGGCGGCCCTGAAATAGAAGACTTCTTCTGCAACCGGCTTGACCACTCCGCACACCCCTATTTCCGGACCATTGAGGGCATTCAGGTGTCGGCCCACCTGTTAATACGCCGTGATGGAGCTCTGGTCCAGTTTGTCAGCCTTCTTGATCGGGCCTGGCATGCTGGCCGCTCATGCTTTGAGGGCCAGGAAGAGTGCAATGACTTTTCCATTGGCATTGAGCTGGAAGGGACTGACGAAATTCCCTACACCCCAGAGCAGTATTTCAAGCTGGCAGAAGTGGCGGACCTGATTATGGCGGCCTGGCCGGCGATCAACACCTCCCGTATTACCGGGCACTGTGACATCGCGCCAGGCAGAAAGAGTGATCCGGGGCCTGCCTTCGACTGGCAGTATTTCCGGGCAGCCCTGCAGGCAGCCCAAGGATCCGTGAGGAACGTCTGAATGGTATTTATTGTGTTTCTTCTGGCGTACATGGTGCGCAGGCGTCTGGACTCCCTGGATCTGCTGTCCGGGGATGAGGTCTGGCGTCGGTGGTTTCGCAATGGCAGCCGGGTCAGGGCGGGCCATGAGGCGGGTATTGTTATCGGGCTGGCACTGGTTTTTCTACCGGCTTTTCTTCTCGGTCTGGCGGAGTATCTCCTGGTGGCCTCCGGCTGGAGGATGGCCGCTTACCCGTTGGAGTTCCTGGTTCTGGTCGCGCTCATGGGCACGCCCGGCTGGCGACAGGTGCTTCGGGCCTACGCAGAGGCATGGCAGCGGGGAGATATGCAGTCGGCCTGGCGTCATGTGAAAGACCTTCTGCCGGCCGATGAACGGGGGGCAGCGGTGTCTCCCGAGGCCATGCATCTGTCCCTCTCCAAGGCATTGATGGTTTCAGTGTTCCAGCGCTTCTTCCTGGTGGCTTTCTGGTATGTGGTTGGCGGTATCGGCCTCGCGGTTCTGGCGCGTGGTCTGGTCGCGCTCGCCGATCAATGGCCTCAGGCGCCGGCCAGGCCGAGGTTTACGCGAATGTCGGACCTGGCCGGCTGGATTCCAGCGAGGCTTCTGTCCTTGACCTTCGGGATTGCAGGAGACCTTGCCGGCTGGCTGCGGGAAACTCGTCGTACCCTCACTGGCGTAACCAAAAAAGCCGGGGAGGTGCTCATGATTTCGGCCAACGGGTCGTTAACCGGGTATGCACTGGATCCAGCGAGGTTTTCCCGGATTCACCCGGATGAGTGGACAGCGTTTGGGGGAAGGAGTCTGAGAGCGGTAAGGGATTTGCTGAACAGAAGCATGCTGGTATGGATATGCACGCTCGCTCTGCTGGTCATTTCCGGGGTTGTCTGACCTCGGTTTTATAAAACGTTACAGTTTAACAACAAATAAAGCTTAAGTTTCTAAGACTTTAGGCGACAATATAAGAAAAGAATTAACGTTCAGTTGTTATATGCCAGCAAGAGGGTCCCTGTGAAGCAACTCATTAATCCTGCCATTGCATTGATGAACCGGCTGCCGATGGTCTACAAGTTCAGTCTCATCAGCATTCTGTTCCTGTTGCCGATCGGTGGGCTGTCCTGGCTTGCCATTTCCGAGCTGAATCGCTCGGTTCAGACCATGACAAGAGGTGTCGAGGGGCTTGAGCAGCTTCAGCAGGTGGACCGGCTGGTGGATGCTGCTATGGATTATAGAGACTATCGCTCACCGGCGATCATCAAGGATGAGAGCGCCATCACCGCGGTTTCGGAAGAGGCGGCCAGTGAGATTGACAGCCTGCTTGCCGCTCTGACCGCAGAAGATCGCTCATTTGATACGAGCGGCTCCTGGTCCGTACAGGTCGAGGCGCTTCGCCAGGAGTGGGAGGCACTTCGGGCGGATGACAACTATCAGGGCAGCTTCGATCCCCAGTTCAAGTATTATCAGGAGTTTGTCCAGAAGGCACAGGCTCTGCTTTCGGCCACCATTGAAATCTCGGGCCTGGGGCAGGGGGCGTCCAGGGAAAATCAGCTGGTTCTCGGCCTTGTTCGCGACTCACTTCCTGCCGCGCGCACCGTGATTGGCCGCGCGAAGTCCTACGGTATTTTTGCTCTGGTTGAGGGCCAGGTAGGGTATGCCCTGAGCGAAACCCTGAATGAAATCTATGACCAGCTGACCAATCGCAGTTCACTGCTTTCACCGGCCCTGGCGCTGGCTTCGGAGGCATCGCCCGCCCTCGAAGAGCAGGCCGGAAAGGCCATTCAGCGGGTTGATGAAAGCCTGATGGTGGTCCGTGATCAGTTGGATCTGAATGTGATTACGCCGATGCGCCTGGAAATGCCCTGGACGGAATACGACGATCTGATGTCAGCTCAGCTGGCTCATTTCGACGAGGTCAAGAGTGCCGCTTTCAACGTGGTCGATGCCAATCTCAGCGCACGGCTGGAAAGCGAGATCAACCAGCGTCGGCTGATCGTCATTGCCCTCATTGCCATCCTGCTGGTGGTTGTCTATCTCTATATCGGTTTCTTCATGTCGGTGCGAACCGCCATCAATCGTTTCAGCGAGGCCGCACGGAATGTTGCTGCCGGCGATATGACCACTCACATCCATTTGCGTAACCGCGATGAGCTGGGCGAGCTGACCACGGAATTCAATAACATGACCGACCGGATTGCCGAGCTGATCCGCTCCGTCAGCCGGACCACGGCGGACGTGGACCAGCAGGCAACCCGGGTCAACGATACCGCAGCGGCAAACAGCGAGGCTGTCGCGCGCCAGATGGAAGAAAGCGGCCAGATTAACGAAGCCATGAACCAGATGGTTGAGGCGGTGCACGAAGTCACAGAAAGCGCGCACCGGGTTGCAGACAGCGCCAGTAACGCCGAGCAGGATACGGAAACCGGGCGTGGCGTCGTTGCGGACACCGTTGAAACCATCAACAAGCTGGCGGGCGAAATCTCCGGTGCCGTGGAAGTCATCAACCGGGTCAGCAAAGACAGTGACAACATCAGTCAGGTGCTTGTTGAGATCAAGGCAATTGCCGAGCAGACCAATCTGCTGGCCCTGAACGCCGCAATTGAGGCAGCCCGAGCCGGTGAGCAGGGGCGCGGGTTTGCGGTGGTTGCCGATGAGGTTCGCTCGCTTTCCCAGCGTACCCATAAATCCACTGAGGAGATTGAGGGTATGATTTCCCGGCTTCAGAGCGGCGTGAAAGATGCGGTGTCCGCCATGACCAACAGCCGGGACGTGACCGAGGCGACGGTGCAGAAGTCGGGTGAGGTAACCGAGGCTCTGGACAGGATCGCCAAGGGTATTTCGGTGATCGTGGATATGAGTCACCAGATCGCCCAGGCGGCGGAAGAGCAATCTGCCGTTGCCAAGAATGTGAATTCGAACGTAGAGCAGATCGGCGAGCTGGGGCAGAGGACTGCCGCCAACGCGGAGGAGACGCTCGGTTCCTCACGGGAAATGTCTCAGCTGACAGCCTCGCTTCAGCGCCTGGTGGAGGCCTTCAAGGTCTGACTGGCGCCAGCTTCCGACTGGCAGTGATGAAAAATCCGGCCCCTAGAGGCCGGATTTTTTTTGCTCCCACAGAATTTCTTCGCCACCTTCGCGCCGGGCCAGCACCCGGGCGATGACAAACAACAGGTCCGACAGACGATTCAGGTAGTGCCGGGAAGCGGTATTGATTGAATCTTCGTGGCCGAGGGCAACAACTACCCGTTCCGCCCGACGGGATACCGCCCGGGCCAGATGGCACTGGGCTGCCGCCGGTGTGCCGCCTGGCAGGATAAAGTTCTTCAGCGGTGGCAGACCCTCGTTATGCCGGTCCAGGGTGTTTTCCAGCCATTCGATGTGATCATCGCCGATCACCCGGCTGCCGGGGATGGCAAACTCGCCTCCCAGATCGAACAGGTGGTGCTGGATACGGCGCAGGCTTTCAATCAGTTCGTCGTCGCTGTCCAGAGTCTCGATCAACAGCCCGATATGACAATTCAGCTCATCGGCGGTGCCCATGGCTTCAACCCGCTGGGCATTCTTGGCAATACGGTTGCCATCGGCCAGGCCCGTGGAGCCATCATCTCCGGTGCGGGTGTAAATCTTGGAAAGGCGGTTGCCCATCAGTCTGCTCCTGTTAGTGTGACGACAGTTGTTGTACCCGTTCGGTCAGCATTTGGTTCACTGGCGTTTTGATACCGAGTTCATTTCCCAGCTGTGTCAGGTAGCCGTTGATAAAGCCTATCTCGGTTCGGCGGCCCCGGAGAACATCGGCACGCATGGAAGATGTGTTGCCGGCGGTATTGCGAGCCACCCGCTCGATGCGTTGCCGTAGGGAGTTCGGTGTTTCCCTGATCTGGAGGGCGGCGCCCATCAGTTGTGACAATTCCTGGCAAAGGTCGTCGATGGTGCTCTGATACAGGTGCGTACTTAAAATCTCGCCATTGGGGCAGTCCAGGATGGCGGTATAGGCATTGATGCCGGCGTTGATGATGAGTTTTTGCCAGAGTCGCTGGAGAATGTCCGGCTCGGGATGAACAGCCAGGCCGGTGGCTGCCAGCAAGGCTACGGTTTTGCTGACAGCGGCTCGAGCGGGCTCGGTCATTGGCCCTACCCAGGTATCACCGGTGCCGGCATGAACGAGAAGCTCGGGCTCCGGCCGGTTGGCGCCTTCGGTGGTGCTGGCGGCCAGGATCGGGCGCCCCGGCCATCGGTCGGCAACAGCCTGTTGGCTGCCCAGCCCATTCTGGAAAAGCAGGATGGGGGTGTCCATGGCGAACCGGTCGATCACCCCCGCCAGGGCATTCAGGGTGTCTCCGGCCTTGGTTGTGACCAGAATCAGCTGTGGCTTGTTACCAGTCTTGAGGAATGGAATCGTTACGGGCGATTCCGGCCCTTCAAAGGGCTGGAAACGGTAACTGAGATCGGTGTCGGTCGGCTCGCCAAGCCTGGCAATGAAGGCAACGCGACCAGCGGGTAGCAATGCGCCCCAAAGCCTGCCCAGAGAGCCTGCACCGAGAATACCGATCATGATGGTTACATGGCCTCGATGTCGGCCCTTTGCTGGCTCAGGCGAGCCTGGCTGCTCTGGGCGTCCCGGAGTTTCTCCTGCTCCTTCTCAACCACTTCGGCCGGGGCCTTGGCGGTGAACTTCTCGTTCCCCAATTTGCCCTCCAGACGGCCAATCTCTTTCCGCAGGCGCTCGAGCTCTTTGTCCAGACGCTTGAGTTCTGCATCCTTGTCAATCAGTCCGGCCATGGGGACCAGTACTTCCATTTCTCCCACCAACTGGGTGGCAGACATCGGCGCTTTGTCACCCTCGAACCAGTCAAGGCTCTCCAGCTTGGCAAGGGAACTGAGGAACTGGCGGTTGTCGTTCATGCGTCGCTGGTCTTCCGCGTCTTTGCCGCGCAGCAATACCGGAATCTTTTTCGCCGGAGAGATGTTCATCTCGCCCCGGATGTTCCGCACGGCCACGATAACGCCTTTCAGCCATTCGATATCTGCGGTCACCGCCGCGTCCTGTTTGGTGGCATCCGGCTGAGGGTAGGCCTGCAGCATGATGCTGTCGCCGGTCTTGCCGGCCAGGGGCGCAATGCGCTGCCAGATTTCCTCGGTGATGAACGGCATCATCGGGTGGGCCAGGCGCAGAACGGCTTCCAGTACGCGCACCAGGGTGCGGCGGGTGCCGCGTTTGGCTTCGGCACTGGCGTCTTCATCATTCAGAACCGGCTTGGACAGTTCCAGATACCAGTCGCAGTACTCGTTCCAGATGAATTCGTACAACGCGTAGGCCGCGAGGTCGAAACGGTACTGGTCCAGGTGGCGGATCACATCTTGCTCGCAGCTCTGCAGCTCGCTTATGATCCAGCGGTCGGCCAGGGAAAGCTCCACCGGCTCATCGTTGACGCCGCAGTCTTCGCCCTCTGTATTCATCAGCACGTAGCGGGCCGCGTTCCACAGCTTGTTGCAGAAGTTGCGGTAGCCTTCCAGGCGCTTCATGTCCCAGTTGATATCGCGGCCCGTGGTGGCCATGGCCGCCAGGGTGAAGCGCAGGGCATCGGTGCCGTGGGCGGTGATGCCCTCCGGGAATTCCTTCTTCGTGCGCTTACCGATCTTCTCGGCCAGCTTGGGCTGCATCAGGTTGCCGGTGCGCTTCTCCAGCAGGTCATCCAGGCTGATGCCGTCGATCATGTCCAGCGGATCGATCACATTGCCCTTGGACTTGGACATTTTGTCGCCGTGCTCGTCCCGGATCAGGCCGGTGACATACACGGTATGGAAGGGCACCTGGGGCGTACCGTCTTCGTTTTTCATGAAATGCATGGTCATCATGATCATCCGGGCTACCCAGAAGAAGATGATGTCGAAGCCGGTGACCAGCACATCGGTTGGATGGAAGGTTTTCAGGCGTTCGGTGATCTCCGGCCAGCCCAGGGTGCCGAAGGTCCACAGGGCAGAGCTGAACCAGGTGTCGAGAACGTCTTCGTCCTGCTCCAGGGCGATGTTGGTATCCAGGTTGTGCTTCTGGCGAACTTCGTCTTCGCTGCGGCCAACGTAGATGTTGCCTTCGGAGTCGTACCAGGCCGGGATGCGGTGGCCCCACCAGAGCTGGCGGGAAATACACCAGTCCTGGATGTCCCGCATCCAGGAGAAATACATGTTCTCGTACTGCTTGGGTACGAACTGGATGCGGCCATCTTCCACGGCTTCGATGGCCGGTTTGGCCAGGGTCTTGGCGTCGGCAAACCACTGGTCGGTGAGCATCGGCTCGATAATCAGGCCGGAGCGGTCACCACGGGGGACGCTGAGGACGTGATCCTCGATGTTCTCCACCAGCCCCTCGGTTTCCATGTCGGCGACGATCTGTTTGCGGGCCGCTTCGCGGGTCAGCCCCGCGTAGGCGCTCGGCATGGTGCCGTCGAGGTCGGTGTTTTCAGTGCCGTCAGCGTTGAACACTTCGGCCACGTCCCTGATGTTGGCATCCTGGGTCATGACGTTGATCATCGGCAGGTTGTTGCGCTTGCCGACGGCGTAGTCGTTGAAGTCGTGGGCCGGCGTGATCTTGACGCAGCCGGAGCCTTTTTCCGGATCGGCGTGGTGGTCGGCAACGATGGGGATACGGCGGTTCACCAGTGGCAGCATCACGTGCTTGCCAATCAGATGCTGGTAGCGCTCGTCTTCCGGATGCACGGCCACGGCCGTGTCACCGAGCATGGTTTCCGGTCGGGTGGTGGCGACCACCAGGTAATCCTTGCCATCCTGGGTTTGCGCACCGTCAGCCAGCGGGTAACGAAGGTGCCAGAAAAAGCCTTTTTCTTCCTTGTTTTCCACTTCCAGATCAGAAATGGCGGTGTGCAGTTTCGGGTCCCAGTTGACCAGCCGCTTGCCGCGATAGACAAGGCCCTCGTCGTAAAGACGGATAAACAC
Organism: Marinobacter maroccanus; assembly: GCF_002933275.1. GTDB lineage: Bacteria > Pseudomonadota > Gammaproteobacteria > Pseudomonadales > Oleiphilaceae > Marinobacter > Marinobacter maroccanus. Next base: position 372,640 of record NZ_PSSX01000002.1, on the reverse strand, counting down.
TTCCTGAACGGCTTTGTAGAAGCCGTCGTCCATGGTGAAGCGTTCGTTGTCCCAGTCCACGGAGTTGCCGAGGCGCCGGATCTGACGGGTGATGGTACCGCCCGAATGTTCTTTCCAGTCCCAGATGCGCTTGATGAACTCTTCCCGGCCCAGGTCGTGGCGGGTCTTGTCTTCTTCAGCGGCCAGTTTGCGTTCAACCACCATCTGGGTGGCGATGCCGGCGTGGTCTGTACCGACGGTCCACAGTGCGTTGTGGCCCTGCATGCGCTTGAAGCGGGTGAGGGTGTCCATGATGGTGTGCTGGAACGCGTGGCCCATGTGCAGGCTGCCGGTGACGTTGGGCGGCGGGATGGCGATGCTGTAGGACTGGCCTTCACCGCTGGGGCGGAAGTACCCTTTGGATTCCCAGTTTTCGTACCACTGGCGCTCGATGTTTTCTGGCTGGTAGGTTTTTTCCATGGGGTTCTGCAGTGACCGTTGGTTGATTCACAAGGGAAAATTGAGACGCCCGATTATACATGGTCGCCCGGTTTGCGGCGAACCCTGGAGGTGGCTTCTTGCTTCAGGACTGAGGAGTTAGTGCCGGTGAGTTTGGGGGATGCTTTCCAAAACACGCTACGAGCACATCCATGTGCGCTTGTTTCGGGCCGTCCTTGGCCCTCAACAGTTTTGGAAAGCATCCCCCAAACTCACTTTTCGATCTATGTGCAATTCGCTTACAGGACAGAACCGTAGGTCGGGTTAGAACCGTAGGTCGGGTTAGCGAAGCGTAACCCGACACGGGCTATCTCTGCTTCCTGAGGTCATGCACCCGTGGTTCAATCCCCAATGCCCGCAACTGCTTGAAATGCGACCGGGCCTGATTGAGAACATTCGGATCGTTATGGGCAACCAGCGCAAGCCGCTTAAAACGGTCCGCATCCGCCGGCAGCGTTGCCGAGAGAATGATCACGGTATCCCAGTCTTCAGCCACCGGCGGGCACAGCAGGATGCCGACGGGGTCGGAGCAACTGGAGGCAGAGTCGGGGACAACGCTGTGGGGGATGAACGCGTCGGGGCTGAAGTTCCAGAGCAGGTCGTCCAGTTCTTCTGCATGTTGCATGGTATCGCAAACGATGCACACGCGGTCTCCCTGCTGCCAGGCTTTGTCCACGAGTTTGGCGGCGTGGAGGTTACGGGCGGCGGGGGTGTCCTGGGCGAGGATATGGAACCAGTAGCGTTGGTTCCGGTCTTCCTGCCCGGAAGGTCCGGCAGCAGGGCTGCCGGGTTCCGGAGAGGGCGCCGGGTTATTTTCCGGCATGGGACATCAGGTAGTCGACCAACAGAGGGACCGGACGGCCGGAGGAGCCTTTGGCTTTGCCGGAATGCCAGGCGGTGCCGGCGATGTCCAGGTGCGCCCAGCGGTAGTCCTTGGCGAACCGGGACAGGAAGCAGGCCGCGGTGATGGTGCCGGCCGGGCGGCCGCCGATGTTGGCCATGTCGGCGAAATTGCTGTCCAGCTGGCTCTGGTATTCGTCCCAAAGGGGCAGGCGCCAGGCTCGGTCACCGGCACGTTCGCCTGCGGCCAGCAGTTCGTCGGCCAGGTCATCGTTATTGGCCAGTAGGCCGGTGGCGTGGTTACCAAGGGCAATGATGCAGGCACCGGTCAGCGTCGCCAGATCGATAACGGCGGCCGGGTCGAATTTCTTCACGTAGGTAAGGGCGTCGCACAGTACAAGTCGGCCCTCGGCATCGGTGTTGAGGATTTCGACGGTCATGCCCGACAGGGTAGTTACGATGTCGCCCGGGCGGGAAGCGCCGCCGTCCGGCATGTTTTCCGCCGCGGCAATCACGGCTACCACGTTAATCTTGGGTTGGGTTTCGGCCAGGACTTTCATGGCGCCGAAGACGCTGGCGGAGCCGCCCATGTCGTACTTCATCTCATCCATGCCCTCGCCAGGCTTCAGGCTGATGCCGCCGGTGTCGAAGGTGATGCCTTTGCCGACAAGTACGTGGGGCTTGTCCTTGGCCTTGCCACCACGGTATTCCATCACGATCAGGCGCGGCGGCTGGGTGCTGCCTTTGCCGACGGCCAGGATGGTGTTCATGCCCATCTTTTCCATCTGCTTTTCATCAAGCACTTCGGTCTTGATGCAGTCGTAGTCCTTGGCCAGTTTCTTGGCCTGCTGGGCCAGCCACTCCGGGTGGCAGATGTTTGGCGGGGTATTGCCGAGATCCCGGGCCAGGTTCATGCCACGCCCGGTAGCCAGGCCGAGGTTGAAAGCATCCTTGAGAGCCTTGCCGGCACTGGAGGCAAGCACAACGGCTTTGTTGAGCTTGCGGGCGGCGGGTTTTTCGCTCTTGAAGTCGCTGAAGGTGTAAAGCTGGTCTTCCAGGGTGCGGCCGATCAGGCTCAGTCGGGCGGCTTCGGAACTCGCGGCCTCTTCTCCGGTTACCGTCGTGTCCGCCAGGGCGATGACCACACTTTTCGACGGGCCATCCTTGAGCGCGGTCATCATCGCGATCAGCGCTTTGCGGTAGTTGGCAGGGCTGCGATCAGTATCCTTACCAGTGCCAACCACGAGCAGACGGCTCCAGGGCTGGTCTGTCAGGGGAATTGTCAGGGTCGTGGCATTCTTGCCGGAAAGGTCGCCGGCCTTCTGGAGTGTCTTGATCAGCCCGCCGAGTGCCTCATCGGCCTGATTGGTAGAATCTGGCCAGGTACCTTTCTCAGGCAAGCCGATTACGAGGCAGTCTGCTTTGGCACTGGCGATGGCTTTACTGCTCAGGCTGAAATTCATGGCAACTCCTGTTGATTGTTCGCGAAACATCCGCCGACGGCGGGAATCGTTCTTGATTGTGATCTAGTCTAGCATTGGGGCTTGCCGGGAAATTATCAAGCGATTGGCGCGGCTTGGGTGCCTGTTCGTGCCTCCATATCGGTGTAATACCACTACTCTGTCATTCGGCACCAAGGTTACATAGAATACGCGCAGTTCCCAGCGACCTCCACGTTTCAACGGATACGGCCAGAGAGACCGATTTGAGCATCATTTTCCGTTACCTCATCCGCCAGATCATGATCAGCATGGTTGCCGTTTCCGGCATCCTGCTGCTGGTGTTCATGAGCGGCCGTTTCCTGAAATACCTCGACAGTGCAGCCCAGGGGAGCATTTCCGCCGGTGTTCTGTTCGAAATCATGGCTTACCGTTTTCCGGGTTTCCTCGAACTGATACTGCCACTGGGTCTTTTTATTGGCATTCTGCTCGCTTACGGTCGCATGTACCTCGAAAGCGAAATGACGGTGTTGTTCGCCTGCGGTGTCAGTGACAAGGCCTTGTTGGGTAAAACCCTCCTGGGCAGTCTGCCGGTGATGATAATTGTCGGCGCCATGAGTCTTTACGTCTCGCCCTGGGGGATGAACCAGGTTGAAGAGATTTTTAATGAGCAGCGTAAGGCCACGGAGTTCGAGATGCTGGCGCCGGGTCGCTTTCAGGATTTCTCTTCGGGCGGACGGGTGACGTACACCGAAGGCCTGAGCGAAGACAAGCGCCGCCTGCAGGGCGTCTTTATCGCTGAATATGCCGACAACGGTCAGGGGTTGACCATTATCACGGCCGATTCCGGTTCCCAGCTGGTGGACCCCGAAACCGGAAGCCGATTTTTGATTCTTGAAGAGGGTGGCCGCTTCGAGGGGGCTGCTGGTGAGCTGGATTACACCACCATTGATTTCGAGGCCTACGGCCTGAAAATCGAGAGCGGCAAGGCCGGAACCCGGGAGCTGGAAGAGGGTGCCAGTACTTGGAGTCTGATGCAGTCAGATCGGCTTGAAGATCGTGCTTTGTTGCACTGGCGCCTTTCACTGCCGCTGATTGTACCGGTGGTGACTTTGCTGGCGGTGCGCTTGAGCCGGGTGAACCCCCGCCAGGGCAGGTTCTTTCACCTGCTTCCGGCGATGCTGGTTTACATTACCTACCTGGGCTTGCTGATCGTTGCCCGCGACTGGTTGGCCGAGGGCAAGGTCCCCGAGTGGGTCGGCATGCTCTGGGTTCATGCCCTGTTTATCGGTTTTGGCCTCTGGCTGCAGTTTGGCCCAGATTGGCTGCATCGCAGGCGGTTGATGCGGGAGGGGGCTGTGCATGCGGAGGATTGACGGCTATGTAATGCGGACCGTCGGCGGCGCCATGTTCCTGGTGATGGTGGTGGTGCTGTCGCTGGATCTGATCTTTGCTTTTATCGCCGAGCTTGAGGATACCCGGAGCGAGTACCAGACGCTGGAAGCGCTCTGGTACGTCTTCCTGACACTGCCGCGTCGCATCTACGATTATCTGCCGCTGGGCGCCTTCATGGGGTGTCTGGTGGGGCTGGGTTCCATGGCGAGTTCATCGGAGCTGACAGTGATTCGGGCGGCCGGTGTCTCGCTCAAGCGCATAGTCTGGTCGGCCATGAAACCGGCTCTGGTTGTCGTCATCCTCGGGGTGTTGATTGGCGAATACGTGGCCCCGCCGGCAGAGCGTGTCGCACAGAGCGACAAGGCCGTGGCGCTGGGTGCGAGCACCAACGTGGCGTCGGCGTCCGGGGTCTGGCACAAGGAAGGGAACGTCTACATTCACCTGAATGCGGTGCAGCCCAACGGCGTGCTTCACGGTGTCTCGCGCTTCCGGTTTGACGAAGACAGGCAACTGCTGGCGGCAAGCTTTGCGGAAAGGGCCATTTATCAGGGCGATTATTGGCTCCTGGAGAAGGTGCGCACCACTGAGTTCGAAGAGGACAGAACCACCCGTTCGGAAAACCAGACACTGAGATGGGAGACGGGCCTGTCACCGAGCGTTCTGAGTGTGCTGATTGTGAAGCCGGAAAATCTGTCCATGACCGGTCTGTTCACCTACGCCCGGTATCTGGGAGAACAGAACCTCAATGCCTCCCGTTACTGGCTGGCATTCTGGAAAAAGGCCCTCATGCCTCTGGGCACTGCGGTGATGGTGCTGGTCGCCATATCCTTTATTTTCGGGCCCTTACGCTCGGTCACCATGGGGTTCCGTGTTTTTACCGGGCTGTTGGTGGGGCTGCTCTTCAAATACATGCAGGATCTGCTGGGGCCCATGAGTCTTGTGTACGGCTTTAACCCGATGCTGGCGGTACTGGTGCCAATCGCAGTAAATGCGGTTGTCGGGGCTATCTTGATGCGCCGGGCCGGGTAGCAGGCCCGGCCCTGTAATCTGCCGTTACTTCGCTGCGCTCTTTTTCGTTGCGGTTTCCTTCGGAACCGAGACAACGACACTGTCTGACAGGCGATCAGTAACCGAAAGACCGTTAATTGGATAGAACAGAGCGATAATCGCCGGGATGCTCAGAAACAGAGTGGCGGCTCCGAGATAGTAGCTGCCCAGGAGCGTCAGGAAGATCACCGCAGCCGCCGTCACATAGCGCCTGAGCGCCTTGGTCCAGCTCACTGACGTGCCGTCAATATTTTCAATGCGGATCCGCCACACCTGCATCCCCAGGGTCTGGCCGATGCGGGTCCAGAAATAGCCGAAGAACAGGTAAAGAACCAGAAACAGGGTGAACGTCAGCCCGGGGTCTCCCGAGAGCTGGCCGGATTCGGCCATTTGCTCGTATCGATCCCAGCCGGTAACCCCGCCGGCCACCATGGTGTAGCCCCAGGTAGCGACAAGCAGCACGGCAATGCTGATCAAACCGTCGTAAATAATGGCAAGGGCACGCTTCAGGGCGGTGGCTGGTGGGAATAATTCCTCGGCGTCATGGAAGCGTCGGGGCATGGAATCTCCTGTGATGTTTCACGTTTTTCCTGTTCTCGGCGTGTGCTAGAGTAGCGGATTTGCACAAGCATGTAAGTATTCGTATTCAATCGCGGACCGGGCGGCATTTCCGCCGGGTTTCTGGAAAGGTATCAAAGGGCTATGAAAACCGCAGAGTTGCGACAGGCATTCCTCGATTATTTCAAGCAGCAAGGTCACACCATTGTTCCAAGTAGTTCGCTGGTACCTGCGGACGACCCCACATTGTTGTTTACGAATGCGGGAATGAACCAGTTCAAGGATCTGTTCCTGGGCCGTGAAGAGCGTGACTACACCCGGGCTACCTCCTCCCAGAAATGTGTCCGCGCTGGTGGCAAGCACAACGACCTCGAAAACGTCGGCTACACCGCCCGTCACCACACCTTTTTCGAGATGCTGGGCAACTTCAGTTTTGGTGACTACTTCAAGCGGGAAGCGATCAACTACGCCTGGACATTTCTTACCGGCGAGAACTGGCTGAACCTGCCCCAGGAAAAACTCTGGGTAACCGTTTACGCCGAAGATGACGAGGCATTCGATATCTGGAACAAGGAAATCGGAGTGCCGGCGGACCGTATCGTCCGTATTGGCGACAACAAGGGCGGCCGTTATGCCTCTGACAACTTCTGGCAGATGGGCGACACCGGTCCCTGCGGCCCTTGCACTGAAATCTTCTACGATCACGGCCCGGATGTCGCTGGTGGACCTCCCGGGTCACCGGAAGAAGATGGCGACCGCTACATCGAAATCTGGAACGTGGTGTTCATGCAGTACAACCGCACCGCCGACGGTGAGATGCTGAAGCTGCCCAAGCCGTCTGTCGACACCGGCATGGGCCTGGAGCGAATCACCGCGGTTCTGCAGGGTGTGCACAGCAATTATGAGATCGATCTGTTCCAGGATCTTCTGGCCGCTGCCTCGCAGATTCTGGGTGGCGCGGCAACGACCGAAGCGTCGCTCCGTGTTGTTGCCGACCACATTCGTTCCTGCGCCTTCCTGATCGCAGATGGCGTGATGCCGTCTAACGAGGGCCGCGGTTTTGTGCTGCGCCGGATCATCCGTCGTGCGGCGCGCCATGGTAACAAGCTTGGTGCAACCGGGCCGTTCTTCTACAAGCTCACCGGGGCCCTGTGCGAGCTTATGGGCGATGCCTTCCCGCAACTGGTCAGCAGTCGCAAACAGATTGAAAAGGTGTTGCTGCAGGAAGAGGAACAGTTTGCCAAGACCCTGGACAAGGGCCTGCGCCTGCTTGAGCAGGACATTGCCGAGCTCAAGGGCAGCGAGATTCCGGGCGAGACCATCTTCACGCTTTATGACACCTATGGTTTCCCCGTTGACCTGACCAACGACATTGCCCGTGAACGGGGCCTGACGCTGGATTACGAAGGCTATGAAAAGGCCATGGAAGCTCAGCGCGAACGCGCCCGGGCAGCGAGCAAGTTCGGTATCGACTACAACGCCGCCGGCCTGCAGCTGGAAGGCAAGACCGAGTTCACCGGTTACGAACACATTGACGGCCACGAGAAAATCCGCGCTGTGATTGTCAACGGCGAAGAGAAGACCGCCGAAGCCGGTGATGAAGCGGTTGTCGTGCTTGAGCGCACGCCGTTCTATGCCGAATCCGGTGGTCAGGTCGGAGATACCGGTCTGCTGACCTGGAGTGGCGGCCGATTCAAGGTGACGGATACACGCAAGGAAGGGGATAACCACCTGCACCTTGGCACCCTGATCGAAGGCGAGCTGTTCCCGGGGCTGGAAGTAGATGCGCGGATTGATCATGCCCGCCGTGAGCGTACCAAGCGTAATCACTCCGCCACCCACCTGTTGCATGCAGCCCTGCGTAAAGTATTGGGTGAGCACGTGAGCCAGAAGGGTTCACTGGTGGATCCGGACAAGCTGCGTTTCGATTTTTCCCATTTCGAAGCGGTCACCCCGGAACAGCTTCGGGAGATTGAGCGCCAGGTGAACGAGCAGATCCTGGAGAACAGCCCGGTTCAGACCGAAATTACCGACATGGAAAAAGCCCAGGAAAAGGGGGCCATGGCGCTGTTTGGGGAAAAATACGGAGATGTGGTTCGGGTACTCAGCATGGGTACCGACAACTACTCTGTGGAACTCTGTGGCGGTACCCACGTTTCCCGCACCGGTGACATTGGTCTTTTCCGTATTACCTCTGAAAGTGGCATTTCCTCCGGTGTGCGTCGTATCGAAGCCGTTACCGGCATGGGGGCATTGGATTGGATTGATGGCACCGAGCGTACCCTTCGTGAGGCGGCTCGCCTGGTGAAAGGCTCTCGCGAGTCCGTGATTGAAAAGGTCCAGCAGACCATTGATCGTAACCGTCAGCTGGAAAAGGAAGTGGATGCCCTGAAAGCAAAACTCGCCTCTTCTGCAGGCACTGATCTGGCCAGCACAGCTGTTGATGTGGCCGGGCTCAAGGTGGTGGCTTCCGAACTGGAAGGCGCTGACCGCAAGGCCCTGATGGAAACGGCCGATCAGCTGAAGAACAAGCTGGGCGAGGGTGTTGTGGTGCTTGCCAGCGTGGAAGATGGCAAGGTGACTCTGGTGGCCGGCGTTACAAAATCTGCCACTGGCCGGATCAAGGCCGGAGACCTGATGAAGCATCTGGCGGCCCAGGTTGACGGCAAGGGCGGGGGGCGACCCGATATGGCTCAGGGCGGTGGTAACGATCCGTCCAAGCTGGAAGATGCCTTGGCAGGTGTGGCCGGTTGGGTCGAGAAAAATATCGCTTAAGCAACTGTTTTTGTAGACGGGCTGGGGTTTATAATCCCGCCCGTTTGTTTTAATTGGCGGAGCATCGCTCCGCTGTGAGTCCCCGTTTCGGATATTGGGAAAACAATGGCTCTGTTGGTTCAGAAATTTGGTGGCACATCGGTTGGAACAACCGAACGTATTGAAGCGGTAGCCGACAAGGTGTGCCGTTTCCGTAAGGAAGGTCATGATGTTGTTGTCGTGGTTTCCGCCATGAGTGGTGAAACCAACCGGCTGATCGCGCTGGCGAACGACATCATGGAGGAGCCGACACCACGTGAAATGGACGTGCTGGTCTCCACCGGTGAGCAGGTAACCATCGCGCTCCTGTCCATGGCGTTGCAGAAGCGTGGCTGTGAAGCGCGCTCCTACACCGGCTCACAGGTGCGAATCCTCACTGACAGCAGTCACACCAAGGCGCGGATCAAACAGATCGATGAACAGCGCATGCGCGAAGATCTGGACGCTGGCCGTGTGGTGGTGGTTGCCGGATTCCAGGGAATCGACGAAAGTGGAAACATAACTACGCTTGGTCGGGGTGGCTCGGATACCACAGCGGTGGCTCTGGCGGCAGCGCTCAGGGCCGATGAATGCCAGATCTACACTGACGTGGACGGTGTCTATACAACCGATCCTCGAGTTGTTGACACCGCCCGCAGGCTCGAGCGAATCACGTTCGAGGAAATGCTCGAGATGGCCAGCTTGGGCTCGAAGGTCCTCCAGATCCGCTCGGTAGAATTTGCAGGTAAATACAACGTTCCATTAAGGGTTCTTTCCAGCTTCCAGGAAGGCGAAGGCACCCTGATTACTCTTGAGGATGAAAACGCTATGGAACAACCGGTTGTTTCCGGCATCGCTTTTAACCGTGATGAAGCCAAACTGACCATTGCCGGCGTACCGGACACCCCGGGTAGCGCGCTGCGTATTCTGAAGCCGGTAAGCGACGCCAATATTGAAGTGGATATGATCGTACAGAACGTGGGCGAAGATAACCGTACCGCCTTCACGTTCACCGTCCATCGCAATGATTTCAAGCGTGCAAAAGAAGTGCTTCAGCGGGTTGCCGATGAACTTGGCGCCCGTGAAGTGGCCGGCGACAGCAAGATTGCCAAGGTCAGCATTGTCGGTGTGGGTATGCGTTCCCACGCTGGTGTGGCAACACAGATGTTCGAGGCGCTGTCCAATGAGGGCATCAATATCCAGATGATCTCCACGTCAGAAATCAAGATTTCCGTGGTGATCGATGAGAAATACCTTGAGCTTGCGGTTCGCGCGCTTCACAGTGCATTTGAACTGGACAAGCCCGCGGTATCGGAAGAGGCCTGAAAACCGCAGGTAAAAGGTCGGTCTGCGGGGCCTCCGAAAAAAGGGCATCATATGCTGAGCCTATGACAAACGTGCACCGTATAAGGGAATGTGCGTCTACAGATCAGTAAGTGATCCCACTATAAAAGCAATAAATAGATCAAAAAAACCATTTATCGGAACAGGTAGCTCTGGATAGGGAGTAAGGGATATGTTGATTTTGACTCGCCGCGTGGGCGAAACTCTGATGGTCGGCGACGATATCACCGTCACCGTCCTGGGAGTGAAAGGCAATCAGGTGCGCATTGGCGTCAATGCCCCGAAAGAAGTCGCGGTACACCGTGAAGAAATCTACCAGCGGATCCAGTCGGAAAAAGGCTCTGAAGAGCCCGAGCCCGGCAACAGCTGAGAGACAGAAAGCCGTTCAAGGGAAACCTGAACGGCTTTTTTGATGGTGCGGGGAAACGGGCCCGAAAAATCTCGTGTCAACCCTATGAAAACAGAAAAATTATGGTAGTATACGCCCCGTTCTCAAGGAGAGGTGGGTGAGTGGCTGAAACCAGTTCCCTGCTAAGGAACCGTACGAGCAATCGTACCGAGGGTTCGAATCCCTCCCTCTCCGCCATTTCCTTTTCGGGGAAAGTGAGACAGGTTGAGGTAGCACTCAACCAGAGCAAGTGATCAATGTGCGGCTGTAGCTCAGCTGGATAGAGTACCTGGCTACGAACCAGGCGGTCGGAGGTTCGAATCCTCCCAGCCGCGCCATCGATCAACCTGCCAAAAGTTTTAAGCGGCTGTAGCTCAGCTGGATAGAGTACCTGGCTACGAACCAGGCGGTCGGAGGTTCGAATCCTCCCAGCCGCGCCATATCAAGACCAAAACGCCTCAGTTTGTGCACCCCACAGGCTGAGGCGTTTTGCTTTACCCCTCCAGTTTTGCTCTCCGTCAATTTTCGATTGATCAATATTTGCGCAATTTAATCCTCCTTGCCTATTCTTTCAGATGTAAGGAAGTCGAAATTAAACAGGAGGTTTCACTCATGAGCAAAACAGTCAATGGCGCCTATCAGGATCGCGACCAGGCCAAGAACACCTGGGATGACCTGATCGCAACCGGCATTCCTCGGGACAACATTTACATCGACGAAGACGCCAAGCTCGTCAAGGTTATCGTGCCTGCAGAAACCGAGCGTGAGGTTCGGGAAATCTTCGACCGCCACAAGCTTCAGTGAACCCGGGCGATCCGTTAATAGCGAAGGGAGCAATGATATGAGCGGCAAGGATGGGGATGTAGCGGGACGCGGGCGCGGAGACAGACTCCTCAAAGAGGAAATTCACGACCCATACGTGGCTCGAAGCAAGCCCAGGGAGCCTACTGCGTGCCCTGGTTGTGGTGCTGTTTTCCATAAAGGGCGCTGGCAGTGGGCGGACCAGCCGGGTGGATCGGTTCATGAGATGATGTGCCCTGCCTGTGAGCGGATCAGGGATAATATGCCGGCTGGGATTCTAACGCTCTCTGGAGAGTTCCTGGGCAAACATCGGGATGAAATCCTGAAGCTCATCCACAACAAGGTTGAGGAAGAAAAAGCCGAACACCCGATGAAACGTCTTATGGGTATTGAAGACAGTCCGGAGGGAGAGTTGATCGTTCGGTTCACTGATCTTCACCTTCCCCGGGGGGCCGGGGAAGCGATTGAGCGAGCCTACGACGGTGAGCTGGAAATCCAGTACACCAAGGAATCGAACTTGGTTCGGGTGTACTGGAATCGGGATGAGTAGCTGGCAGGTTTTCCAGTTACAGCCGGAAGCGGGAAACCAGGTTCTGGAGATCACTGCCGAGCCTGGCCAGTTCGCTGCTGGAGCTGGCGGTCTGGTTCGATGAGGCCGCAGACTGATCGGTAACATCCCGGATGCTGGTAATGTTCTGATTGATTTCCTCGGCCACCGATGTCTGCTGCTCTGATGCCGTGGCAATTTGGCTGTTGTACTGTTTGATGTCCTCGACGGCCCGGGCAATGCGTTCAATGGTTGCCCCGGTTGCTGTGGCGCGCTCAAGGGTGTTAGAGGCCATTGTGGTGCTGGACTCCATGGCGGATACCGAGTTGCCGGCACTGCTTTGAAGTGAGGTCACCAGCGTTTCGATTTCCTGGGCGGATGATTGGGTCCGCTGGGCGAGTGAGCGTACCTCATCGGCCACAACGGCAAAGCCGCGACCCTGCTCGCCAGCGCGGGCTGCCTCAATGGCGGCGTTGAGGGCCAGCAGATTGGTCTGTTCGGCGACCGATTTGATCACATCCAGGACTGTTCCGATGTTGGCGGTTTCTTTCTGCAGTCCCTGGATGGTTTCCATGCTCTGGCTGACTTCATGGGCCAGGTTGTTCACCTGATTAACCGTTTCCTGTACTTCCCGCTCACCGTCGCTTGCCTGGCTGGCGGCGTCTGTGGCTACAGAGAATGCCTGTTCGGCGCTGCGGGCGATTTCGCCAACGGTTGCGGTCATTTCGTTCATGGCCGTGGCAACCTGGTCGGTTTCCTGTTTCTGGCGGTTGATGCCGTCGCTGGTCTGGCTGGTAACTGTTGACAGCTCCTCGGCAGAGGCGGCGATGTTGGAAGCTCCGGATTCAATGTTTCTGACCAACTCCCTGAGACTGGTTACCATGGTCGCCAGGGCCGCCATCAGTCGACCAATCTCGTTGGTGCCGCTCGCCTTGATATCCACGGTCAGGTTGCCAGAGGCAACTTCGGATGCAATGTTCACCGCCTCGTTAACCGGGGAGACGATGGCGCGGGTAATGAGGTAAGCCATCAGGATACCGAGCACCAGGGCGATGCCGGTGGCGCTGAATATCAGCCAGGATGCCTGCTGCCGGTCGGCTTCCATTTTCTCGGCCTGAAGGGCTCGGAGGCCGTTTGCTGATTCGATGGCACTCCGTGCCGTGCTGACCATATCATCCGACAGCTGCTCACCCGCGTTGGTCAGATCTGTAACCGTTCGAAATTCGCTAACGTAGGTATCGAGCGCCGCATTGATCTGTTCTTTTTCCTCGGCAGTAATTGCGGCCGATTTGAGCGGGCCCTGGACACGTTTCGCGTCATCGAGATACGCCTTTACGCTGGCCGCGTCCTGCTCAATGAGGAACTTACGTTCAGAGCGACGCATATCCTCGAAAATGGCCGAGGCAAAGAACAGGGAGCTATGGGCCTTGAGAGAGGACCCGAAAATGCGTGCGCTGGTCTCAAGTCGTTCGAGTGCTTCTTCCCGTTCCGCGATGTTTGCTTCAACGTCGCCCATCAGTTGCTGGTAGTTTTTCACATCCACCTGAATCTGGCCCAGCGTGTCGATATCTTTGGGCACTGCAAGCAAAGGTTTGATGTCATTGGTCAGCTCCAGAACACGATCGCCCTGTGCCTGGGTCCGGGAGACAGCCTGAGTTTCACCGGTCAGCAGGAAGTTTTTCTCTTCAACTCTGGCTTCGGTGAGATTGGTATTAACCTGTCCCAGCATGGCGACGATATTCGAGCGCTGGCCGTAACTATCCAGTGCGCGGTCGCCAACCAACCCGACCAGAATGGTCAAAACAAGGAGGATGGCAAACCCTCCGGCCAGCCTAGTCCGAATGGTCATGTTGCTGAAGAGCTCTGAAAAACGCATTGTTTCTTTGTCCCTGAAGGAAGAGAGAGTGGCCGGCCCAACCTCGACAGCGCATAGCTCCGGCCTGAAGCCGGGGAGGGGGTTCTGATACGCCTTGAAGGGTAAAGGAGCCTTTTGTTTGACTTATATTAAGGCGGTTTTCGGCGGGGTGTTCCAGAACTTTACAGTTACAGATGATTACCGGGTGTTTTTTAACGTGATACGAAATGGTGGGTTGCTGGTTCTGATTGCTATCAGAACCAGCCCGGCTGCTTACCACATCAGGTCATCAGGAATTTCGTAGCCCGCGTAGGGATCATCCTCTCCCACATCATCTTTCTTGCGGTTGTGAAGCACTACCACCGCGCTTTCATCCCGCTCCATGATTTTCCGGGCAACGCCTTCAGCCACAATCTCGTAACTGTCGTTGACAAAAACGATCGCGAGGCGGCCGCGGGACAGCTGATCCACCATGGTGTCGTCCACGAAAAGCTTCTTGATCTTCTTGTCATGGACAAACTGGTAGGAGGTTTCGCCCCGGCTACGGTCCAGGCGGTTGGTTTCCACCAACTGGCGGATCTGTGCCTGAATGGCTTTCTTCTCGGCAGCGCGCTGGCGCTCCAGGTTGAGTTGGCGATCCCGTTCGGCTTTTTCTTCCCGGGCCTGGCGCGCCCGGATCTCGGCCTCGTTCACCTCGACAGCTCCCTTGGGTTGCTGCTTTCTCTTCTTGCGCTTTTCACTGCGAATGGCCTTGGCCTTTTTCTCGTCGGCAAGGCCGGCTTTCAGCAATTGATCCTGCAGGGATGCCATCAGTAACTCCGTTCTTTCGTTGCAGATTCTGGTATCATTTCGGCCTAGTATACGCCCTCATTCTTGCCTTCATAACCAGCTTCCGCTGATTCCGGGATTTTCTTCTATGTCTTCTTTCAATGACTTCGGCCTGTCCTCTGCCATGCGCTCGAACCTCGATCAATTGGGTTTTGCTCAACCCACAGAGATTCAGGCGAAGGCCCTTGCACCGGGACTGGCCGGAAAAGACATCATCGCCATGGCCAAAACCGGTAGCGGAAAAACGGCCGCCTTTGGTATCAGTCTGGTTGAGCGGCTAAATCCTCGGCTGTTTGCGGTTCAGGCGCTGGTGTTATGCCCAACCCGTGAACTGGCGGACCAGGTGGCCAAGGCCATCCGGGAGCTGGCGCGGGCCCGGGACAACATCAAGGTACTGACTTTGTGTGGTGGTGTTGCCATCGGACCGCAGATCGGGTCGCTCAGCCATGGTGCGCATATTGTGGTTGGAACACCGGGCAGGATTCAGGATCACCTGCGCAAGCAGACCCTCTCGCTGGCACGTCTGAAAACCGTGGTGCTTGATGAAGCGGACCGGATGCTGGACATGGGTTTTCAGGAAGCCATGGAAGATATCCTCTCCCAGACGCCGCCCGCCCGCCAGACCATGATGTTCTCGGCGACCTGGCCTGCGCCCATTCGTGAACTGAGCAAGCAGTATCAGAAAAGCCCGGTAGATGTTCGCGCTGAGGAAGCCGGTGACAATCCCGATATCGAAGAGCTTTTCTACGAAGTGTCGCCGCAATCCAGATCGGATGCCATCGTGGCGCTGCTTTCCCAGCGACAGCCTGAGTCCTGTATCGTTTTCTGTACCACCAAACAGCAGTGCGACGAATTGGCGCAGGAGCTGGGCGAGCGAGGGTTTTCCGCATTGCCGCTGCATGGAGACCTGGAGCAAAGGGAACGCGACAGCGTACTGGTGCGCTTTGGTAACCAGAGCTGCTCCATTCTGGTTGCCACCGATGTGGCTGCCCGAGGCCTTGATATCAAGTCTCTGCCGTTAGTCATCAATGCTGAGCCCGCGAGGGATCCCGAAGTTCACACTCATCGCATCGGGCGCACTGGCCGGGCAGGGGAGCAGGGCCATGCCGTTACCTTCTGTACACCGGCCCAGGGCCACAAGATCAGCCGTATTGAGTCCGAAAGAGGCCGCGGCGTGGTGTGGGGAGACACAGAGACTCTTCTGGCGACGCCCCTGAAGCCTGTTGCTCCGGCTATGAAAACCCTGTGTATTGCTGGTGGCCGTAAGGACAAGATTCGTCCCGGAGATGTTATGGGTGCGTTAACCGGTGAGGCGGGTCTGCCCGGAAAAGCCGTTGGCAAGATCGACCTGTTCGACCATCAGTGTTTTGTGGCGGTTGAAAAATCACTGGCAGGTAAGGCTTTGTCCAGGCTTGAAAGTGGCAAGGTCAAAGGCCGAAAAATACGTGTCCGATATGCCTGAATGAGAATTGCTTCGTCTGTATAAGTGCGTGTCTTTTCGGGCCGCGACGCTCGGAAACCCCGTATAGATTTTTGCATTCAGGTTGCCCGAGGGCCCTGAAAACGGTAAATTACGCAGGATTTTGCCCCCCGAATTGTGGCGGAAGGCCGTTAGACCTTAGTCTAACTGGTCAGTCCGGGCAAAGTTCGGGAGAAATATAAATCAATACAGGTAGCTGTTCGATATGAATGACCTGATGTCACAAGCCGTCGATCTGATGATTGCCGGAATGGGGTTTGTGTTCGTGTTTCTGATTATTCTGGTATTCGCGACACTCCTCATGTCCAAACTCATAGGACGGTTTGCGCCGCCAGAGCCGGCAACCCCGGCCAAAACGCCACGTGCCAAGCCGAAGGCGCCCGCGTCGGTTGACCCTGACACCGCCGAGGCCATCAAGAAGGCGATTGCACAATTCCGGTCGCGCCACAAGAAGTGACCCGGTAAAAGACTAGAACCTTTAAACAGAAGGCTGACACGATGACTGACACAAAGAAACCGCTGGGGATTACGGACGTTATCCTGCGTGACGCCCACCAGTCCCTGCTTGCCACCCGTATGCGGCTGGATGACATGCTGCCTATTGCCGAGAAACTCGACAAGGTCGGTTTCTGGTCCCTGGAGTCCTGGGGCGGCGCTACCTTTGATTCCTGCATCCGCTACCTGGGCGAAGATCCCTGGGAGCGCATCCGCGAGCTGAAAAAAGCCATGCCCAACACCCAGCAGCAGATGCTTCTGCGTGGCCAGAACCTGTTGGGCTATCGTCATTACGCGGATGATGTGGTTGACCGTTTCTGTGAGCGTGCCGCCGAGAATGGCGTCGACGTGTTCCGTATCTTTGATGCGATGAACGACCCCCGCAACCTGGATCGCGCCATCAAGGCGGTTCGTAAGACCGGCAAGCATGCCCAGGGCACCATCGCCTATACCACCAGCCCGGTGCACACCATCGAGATGTGGGTCGAGCTGGCGAAAGAGGTCGCCGACATGGGCGCGGACTCCATCGCGATCAAGGACATGGCGGGTATTCTCAAGCCGTACGTGGCCTATGACCTGGTCAGCCGTCTGAAGAAAGAGCTGGACATCCCCATTCACATGCAGTGCCACGCCACCACCGGAATGTCGACAGCTACCGCCATCAAAGCTGCGGAAGCTGGTATTGATAACGTGGACACCGCCATTTCCTCAATGAGCATGACCTACGGTCATTCGCCCACCGAAGCCGTGGTTGCCATTCTGGAAGGTACTGACCGTGACACCGGCCTGGACCTGAACCTGCTTGAAGAAATCGCCAGCTACTTCCGCCAGGTGCGCAAGAAGTACGCGAAGTTCGAAGGCAGCCTGCGTGGCACTGACTCCCGCATCCTGATTGCCCAGGTTCCGGGCGGCATGCTCACCAATATGGAAAACCAGCTGCGTGAGCAGAATGCGAGCGACAAGTTCGACCAGGTTCTGGACGAGATTCCCAAGGTCCGTGAAGACCTGGGCTTCATTCCGCTGGTAACGCCGACTTCCCAGATCGTGGGTACCCAGGCGGTACTGAACGTTCTGACCGGCGAGCGCTACAAGTCCATCTCCAAAGAGACCTCGGCAATTCTCAAAGGCGAGTACGGTGCTGCACCGGCGCCCATGAACAAGGAATTGCAGGAGCGTGTTCTGGATGGCAAAGAGCCGGTTACCTGTCGTCCGGCGGATCTGCTTGAGCCGGAAATGGACAAGCTGACTGACCAGCTCAAGAAGCTGGCCGATGAGAAAGGCATCAAGCTGGCGGACAACGTCGAAGACGACGTTCTGACCTACGCACTGTTCCCGCAGATTGGTCTGAAATTCCTGGAAAACCGTGGCAACCCGGATGCGTTCGAGCCGGTTCCGACCGCTGAAAGCGCTGCTCCGGCCAAGAAATCTGAAGGCCCCGAGACCTACACCGTTGAAGTGAATGGCAATAAGTTTGTTGTTGCCGTTTCCGAAGGTGGCGAGATCACCCAGATTCAGGGTGAGGGTGGTGCTGCTTCCGCACCGGCCGCTTCTTCGGCTCCGGCACCTGCAGCCGGTGAAGGTGAGCCTGTAGTTGCGCCGCTGGGCGGCAACATCTTCAAGGTCCTGGTTTCACCGGGTGATACCGTGGAAGAGGGCGATGTGATGATTATCCTCGAGGCCATGAAAATGGAAACCGAGGTTCGCGCGCCGAAAGCCGGCACAATCGGTGAAGTCTTCATCAAGGTCGGTGATGCCGTCTCCCCTGATGACGAAATGCTGACAATCGCATAAAGGGCCAGCATTCCATGGAAAAATTAATGACTCTCTGGACAGGTAGTGGCCTGTTCAACATCGAGATCGGCCAGGTGATCATGATCGCCATCGGCCTCTTGCTCCTCTATCTTGCTATCAACAAGAAGTTCGAGCCGTTGCTTCTGGTACCCATCGGGTTCGGCGGCATTCTGGCGAATATTCCGGAGGCAGGCCTGGCCCTGACTGCGGCGGAGAATGCCATCCACTTCGCTCTGAAGAACGAAGCAACGCAGATTCTGGCCGCATTGGCCGCGCCCCTGGATGTGGCCTACCAAGCCGGGCAGGCAGTAACGCCCGAGCTCAAGGAAGCCTTCAAGGTGGCTGTGAAAGAGGCCAGCTATTCCGAAATGGCGGCGGCGAACTCCCTTGCCCAGGACTTTGGTTACGGCAATGGCATGCTGTACAACTTCTACTCCGTTATTATCGGCAGCACCGTTGGTCCGCTGCTGATCTTCATGGGTGTAGGTGCAATGACGGATTTCGGTCCGCTGCTTGCCAATCCCAAGACCCTGCTGCTGGGTGCCGCTGCACAGTTCGGTATCTTTGGTACCGTTATTGGTGCCGCGCTGCTGGACTGGACCGGGATCCTTGATTTCACCATTCTTGAAGCGGCTGCCATTGGTATCATTGGTGGTGCGGATGGTCCGACATCGATTTACGTATCCAGTGTTCTGGCTCCGCATCTTCTGGGTGCAATCGCGGTCTCCGCCTATGCTTATATGGCGCTGGTGCCGATGATTCAGCCGCCAATAATGAAGGCGCTGACCAGCCAGAAAGAGCGGGCCATCAAGATGTCCCAGCTCCGTCCGGTGAGCAAGCAGGAAAAGATCATTTTCCCGATTGTGGTATTGATTGCGGTCGTTTTGTTCCTGCCTGACGCAGCGCCGCTGCTGGGTATGTTCACTTTCGGTAACCTGATGCGCGAGTGTGGTGTAGTGGAGCGTCTGAGCGATACCGCCCAGAATGCTCTGATCAACATCGTGACCATCTTCCTGGGTTTGTCCGTTGGCTCCAAGCTGATGGCAGACAAGTTCCTGGATGGCCAGACTCTGGGTATCCTGGGCCTGGGTATTGTGGCCTTTGGTGTTGGTACCGCAACCGGTGTTCTGATGGCGAAGCTGATGAACAAGGTGAGCAAGGAGCAGATCAACCCGCTGATTGGTTCTGCCGGTGTATCTGCCGTGCCGATGGCGGCGCGGGTCTCCAACAAGGTTGGTCTGGAAGCCAACCCGCAGAACTTCCTGCTGATGCACGCCATGGGCCCGAACGTGGCCGGCGTTATTGGTTCGGCGGTTGCTGCCGGTGTGATGATCAAGCTTCTGAGCTGATTTTCTCCCAGCAGTATCGAAACCCCGCCTCAGTGCGGGGTTTTTTGTGCCTAATGGAAATTCCTGGCGTGAACGGGCAGCGACTGAATCAGATGGCTAAGATCCGAAAGCCGCCCCGCCATCACATGAACAATATCCCCCTGGCGCTCCAGCACTCCCTTCACATGCAACAACCGGGCGGTCAGTAACGGCTTGCGCTGTCGCCGTGCTGTTTCCAGCCACACCACCACGTTTACGTTGCCGGTTTCGTCTTCCAGGGTGACGAAGGTAACGCCGGAGGCGGAGCCGGGGCGTTGGCGGCCAGTAACAAGGCCGGCGACCTGGACCGGAATACCGGCTTTGGTGGATTTCAGCTGCTCGGCACTGAGGCAGAACTTCAGGTGGCCCTGTTCCCGGAGTAGCGCCAGTGGGTGGCGTTTCAGGGTGAGCCCCTGGCTGGCATAGTCGGCAAGGACGTTCTGGCCTTCTGAGGGTTCGGGGAGTTGGTTGCAGTGATCCTTCTGGTAGTCGTCCGGATCTTCTGCGGCAAACAGTTCCGTGGGCTGTTCGTGATCGAGCAGCTGCCAATAGGCCTGGTGGCGATTGGCGGTGAATGCCGGCATGGCGTTGGCCCCGGCCAGCAGTTCCATATCCCGCTGGTTCAGAGTGGCCAGGCGGCGAAGTTCGCTGGCGGAGCGATATCCGGCATTTGGCCGGTTCTGGTGGATACGTTCAGCACCACTGACGGACAGGCCCTGGATGATTCTCAGGCCCAGGCGCAGGTCGCGCTCTTCGCCTTCCAGGGTGTGGTCCCACTGGCTGGCATTCACATCCGGCGGCAGCACGGTGACATTGTGTCGGCGGGCGTCCTGCACCAGTTGTGAGGGAGAGTAGAACCCCATGGGCTGGCTGTTCAGAAGGGCGCAGTAAAAGGCTGCCGGGTAGTGCCGCTTGATCCAGGCGGAGACATACACCAGCAGTGCAAAGCTGGCGGCATGGGATTCGGGGAAGCCATAGCCGCCAAAGCCGCAGATCTGCAGGTACAACCGTTCGGCGAAGTCGGCATCGTGACCGCGCTCAAGCATGCCTGTGACCAGTTTTTCCCGGAACGGGGTCAGGTCGCCGTGGGATTTCCAGGCGGCCATGGCCCGGCGCAACTGGTCGGCTTCGCCGGCGGAGAAGCCGGCCGCTACCATGGCCAGTTTGATTACCTGCTCCTGGAAAATGGGCACACCGAGGGTGCGCTCCAGCACCTTGCGCACGGCATCGTTCGGGTAATCCACCGGCTCCAGGCCGTGTTTGCGGCGCAGGTACGGGTGCACCATGTCGCCCTGGATGGGGCCGGGCCGCACGATGGCCACTTCGATCACCAGGTCATAGTAGGTTTCCGGTTTCAGGCGGGGCAGCATGTTGATCTGGGCCCGGGATTCCACCTGGAACACGCCGATGCTGTCGCCGGTCTGAAGCATGGCGTAGGTGTCGCGGTCTTCCTGGGGAACGTCCTGTATCCGGAAAGGCTGGCCTTTTTCGTCGCTGATCAGTTCCAGCGCTTTTCGAATGGCGGAGAGCATGCCAAGGGCCAGCACATCCACTTTCATCAGCCCAAGGCTCTCGAGATCGTCCTTGTCCCACTGGATCACGGTGCGGTCGGCCATGGCGGCGTTTTCCACCGGCACCAGTTCGGCCAGTGGCCCGGCGCTGATCACAAAACCGCCCACGTGCTGGGACAGGTGCCTGGGGAAGCCCAGCAGGGTATTGACCAGGGTGAAGAACTGGTCCGCCACCTGGGGGTTGCGGGTGATTTTCTTGTCCAGAATCTGCTGGCGCCAGTTGGTAGCCTTGTCCCGCCAGTCGATGCCTTCCAGCAACTGCTCCACCAGGGCCGGATCGAACCCCAGGGCCTTGCCGACATCACGAATCGCGCTCCTGGGCCGGTATCGGATCACGGTGGCAGCCAGGGCAGCCCGTTCGCGGCTGTAGCGGCGGTAGATGTACTGGATAACTTCTTCACGCCGTTCGTGCTCGAAATCCACATCAATATCGGGCGGCTCGTTCCGGTCTTTGGAAATAAATCGCTCGAACAGAAGCTCCACGCGCGCCGGGTTTACCTCGGTGATGCCCAGGCAATAGCAGACCGCAGAGTTGGCCGCCGAACCGCGGCCCTGGCAGAGAATCCCCCGGGTGCGGGCAAAGTCCACAATATCGTGGATGGTGAGGAAGTAATGCTCGTACTTCATCTCCGAGATCAGGCCCAGCTCCTTGCGGATCAGGCTCTGTACCTGCAGCGGTGTGCCCTCCGGATAACGCCGGCGCTCGCCTTCGCGGGTCAGCCGTTTCAGGTAGCCGGCCGGGCTCTCGCCCTCCGGCACCAGATCCGGCGGGTATTCATAGCGCAGGCTGCCAGGCTCGAAGGTGCACTGGCGGGCAATGGCCAGGGTTTCATTCAACCAGGCGCCCGGAAACAGCCGTTGCAGAACGGGCAGGGGCCGCAGGTACCGCTCACCGTTCTGGAACAGGCAGTGGCCGGCGTTTTCCAGGTTGGTGTGATTGCGCAGGGCTGTTAGTACATCTTGCAGCGGCTGGCGCTCCCGGCTGTGCATGTGCACCTCGCCCACGGCAGCAACGGGAATGCGTAGCTGATCGGCCAGCCAGTGTATTCGGGCCAGCCGTTGCTCCTCGCCGGATTCCAGGGTGCGGGCCGCAGCAATCCAGATCCGTGGGTCAAACAGGCGGGCCAGCCACTCGCCGCAGGCCAGCGCCTGATCGGAATCCGCCTCACTAGGCGAGGGGGGCAGCCACAGGCACAGGCAGTCATCCAGGGTGTGGGTTTCAATATCCCGGTAAAACAGCTGGTACTGGCCTTTCTCCGCCCGACGACGGCCAGTGGTAATCAGCTGGCAAAGCTGGCCATAGCCCTTGCGTGTGCGGGCCAGAAGGATAAAGCGGGGCTGAATGGCGCCGGCGGGCGCATCCGACAGCTCAAACCAACTGCCGGTAATGAGTTTGACTGGGCTTTCTGCCAGCGCGGCCCAGGCTCGGGGAATACCGGCCACTGAACAGGCATCGGTGATAGCCAGGGCCGTGTAACCAAGCTCGTGCGCCCGTTCAGCCAACTCGTGAGGATGAGAGGCGCCGGTCAGGAAGGTGAAATTGCTGAAGCAGAACAACTCTGCGTATTGATGCCCGGACATCAGCCAAACCACCCGTGCACAAACCAGCCTTCCCGGGCATCCCTAAAGACCCAGGCCAACTGGCCGCTGTTCAGCTGGGCAATGTAGTAATCCCGATGCACCCGCTGGCCATCCCACCAGCCACCGCTGATGCGCTCGGGGCCCGAAAACCAGACGGCCGGCGCTTCGGTCAGCGGTTGCGGGCCTTTCAGCAACCACAGGGGACGCCTTGGCAGCTCGGCCGCCGGTGTTAACGGCGTTCCGGTTTTACGCAGAACTTCCGAGGCCGACCAGGCCCGCTCGGGACGATGATCCGCCTGAGGGGAAAGTTGCCTGAGGGCCTGATCGCCCAGACGCGCCTGCAACCGGCTGATCAGAGTATGCCAGGCTTCGTTTAGATCCTGGGTTTCACCCAGCAGATCCTGCCCGTAGGGTGCTTCCCGGGACAGGAAACGCTTCACCAGCAAAACCATGGAGATAACCGGGGCGCTCAGGGAGTGCTGCTCCAGCCTCAGGCGAATCAGGTTGAGGAAATTATCGGCCCGGTGCTCCGGCCCGGACGTGCGAATCTGCAGCCGGGTTGGTTCCGCATTTCGGTGCCTCAGAACCAGCCGCAGGCTGTCGGTATCCTGCTGGCGCCAGCACAGATCTTCTTCCAGTTCGGAAAGCATGCGCTGGAGCGGAAACAACAGCCCCTGGGTATGCTCGATCTCCTGCACAAAATCTGCCTGTTGCCGGAACGAGTGGGGCGGCTGCCAGGGCGTGCGGGGATCCGGCCGGGTGCCCTGGATTTTCTGGATGTAAGCCAGCAGTTCCGGAGACAGGCGCCGTGCCAGTTCCCCGGGCGGTAAATCAAACACCTCTCCCAGCGTGTTCAGCCCCAGGCGCTGCAAACGGGTGCAGGCCTTCTCGTTGAATTCTGCTGCCAACAGGGGCATCTGGCTCAGGCTTCGAAGAATATGGCCCTTATCTGCCGTGCATTCCCCCTTGCCGGCGCGGGCAATCAGCCGGGCCGCCAGAGGGGTATAGCCAATACCGATCCAGGCGTTCAGCTGGCGCTCATTCAACCCCTGTTCCACGGTTTGCCAGACGGCGGGCAGGCCGCCATAGAGCTTCTGCAGGCTGCCAATCTCGGCCAGCAGGCCATCGGGCGGTACCAGCACAATATGAGCAGCATAGCGATACAGCCAGCGGGCCTGATCTTCCAGAATCCTGGCCTCCTGGGTTTCATCGGCACGCACCATGCCCAGATCCGGGGCCAGGCTGATGGCGGTTTTCAGACGCATGCCGCTACGAATACCCTGGCTTCTGGCTTCGGAGCAGGCCTGGATCACCTTCTGGCCAGAGCCTTCAACCACCACCAGGGCGCCCTGATCTTCACGGGTGCGGCGAATATGGTCCAGCACCAGGTGCGGGAAATGTAGATACAGCCAGAGCATGGAGCGTTATTACCCGGTTGAACCCGACCAGGGGCCCCGGACAACCCGGGTGGTTTCACGGAATGCGAGATCGGCCCGCTGGGCCATGGCCAGTGAACAGCGCTGCCCGGGCCAGCTACCACGGCGCTTGAGTACATTTACCTTGAGACCCTGCTGCTCCCCCGGTTCCAGTTCCAGTCGCAGGGCAGCCGGAGAATTCTGCTCGGCGTAACGCCGTTCCCGGAACAGCACGCACACATTGCTACCGGCTTCGGCGGCCAGTTGCAGGCGGCGCACTTCCCGGGAGGCCAGTTTTCCCGGCCAGGCCATCACCAGGCCCGTAACCGGTGAGCGCAGGCAGTTCTCAAGGGTCCACAGGAAGTCGCCTTCATCTTCGGTATGGATCAGCACCACCTGGTCCAGATTGACGCCTTCCCGAGCCAGGGCAGGGGCATAGGGCGTATGCGGCGGGTTCAGCCAGAACACGCTTTTGCCCTCTTCGCACACCCGTTGCATAAGCGGCAGAAGCAAATGCAGCTCGCCAATTCCCGGTGCATCCAGCAGGCATTCGCTCAGGGCACCCCGGGGCCAGCCCAGGCCGCCAAGCTGGTTATCCAGCACCCGGTAACCGGTGGGTTCCGCCGGCTGCGAAGTCTGGGTGTGGCGGTGCCCCTGCCAGACACGGGCATCCTGCATCAGCGTGTTCAGAAGCTCGCTCATGATGAAAACTCTCGAAATACTGTTTAAATATACAGTATTCTGAAAATGCCCGGATTTCAAGAGAAGGGTTGATAAAGCGCAGGGCGCGACCCACGCTTGTAGTACAGCCATCAACCATGGAGGTTGAAATGAGTGACCTGAAAGCACACAGCTGTGAAGCCTGCAGCCCGAACGCACCCAAGGCGACCGAGGAAGAAAAGCAGCAGCTACACAAAGATATTCCGGATTGGGAAATCCTGGATATTGAGGGTGAAGAACAGCTTCACAAGGTCTATAAGCTCAAAAACTTTGTGAAGGCTTTGGAGTTCACCAACAAGATTGGCGAACTCGCCGAAGAGGAAGACCACCACCCTGTGATTGTGCTGGAGTACGGCAAAGTCGCCGTGAGCTGGTGGAGCCACGAAATCGGCGGCCTGCACAAGAACGACTTTATCCTGGCAGCGAGAACCGAGGCTGCATTCAACGACATGCAATAACCCGAACTGCGGCGGAACCGGGTTTCCGCCGTACTCCTTCCGGACCGGAGATCGTTAGCAGAATGGTTGAAGACCGTACGGATAACCCACTGACTTTGAAGCTGGGGCACGAAGAGCTGATCATTCGCCGCCGCTACGAGATGATCAGCATCATCAACGACTTCTTCATCGCCATCTGGTTTCTCGTGGGCAGTATTCTGTTTCTGTTCCCCGAATACGAGAAGGCGGCAATCTGGCTTTTTGTCATTGGCAGCTTCCAGTTCCTGGTTCGCCCGACCATCCGGCTTATCAGCCACATCCACGTAAAACGAATTCCCGCCAGCAACTGGGAGAGTTAGAAGCCTTCATCGACAGGGCTGCGAACGCCAAAGCCGCCTTTGCGGGTAACGTGGGTGTAGATTTCTGTTGTACGCACGTCGGCATGGCCGAGAAGCTTCTGAATGGTGCGAATATCATACCCGGCTTCAAGCAGTCGGGTTGCAAAGCTGTGGCGCAGAGCGTGGCTGTTTGCTTGCTTGTAAATTCCCGCTTTTCGAATGGCGGAACCTATGGCCCGCTGTACACCGCGATCCAGAAGATGGTGCCGACGAAGAACGCCACTGCGCGGGTCAATGGATAGTTTCGCCGCCGGAAACAGATACTGCCATGCCGGTTCCCGGCCTGCACCGGGGTATTTTCGATTCAGGGCTGCGGGCATATAAACCTCGCCATGACCTTGCGCCAGGTCTTTTCTGTGCAGGGCCAGACAGATTTCCAATTGCAGACCAAGTGGTTCGACCAGCGAGTCTGGCAGCAGGGTGGTTCTGTCTTTATTGCCTTTGCCACTGCGCACGATGATTTGCTGCATCCCAAAATCCACATCTTTTACTCGAAGCCTCAGGGCTTCGTTGATTCGAAGTCCTGAGCCATACATCAAGCGCGCCACCAATTGAGATTCATCCTGTAAGTGGCCAATGATGGCCCGGACTTCATCATGAGTGAACACTGTAGGTAGGCGGCGGGGTTTTCGAGCAAGCTCAAATGATAGTTCGTCCAGCGGCTGCTCCAGAAACTCGCGGAACAGAAAGACAATCGCGTTCAGTGCCGTTCGCTGAGTACTGATACTGCTATTACGCTGAACCGCTAAATGTGACAGAAACTGCTCTACCTCCTTTGCAGAGCAGGCGGAAGGATGCTGCATACCGTGAAAGCGGATAAAACGTTTGATCCAATGACAGTAAGTTTGCTCGGTTTTATAAGCCATATTTCGGCTCCGGATCAGCGCACGAAGCCGATCCATGAAGCGCGTGGGGTTGTCAGGTAATTTGGGTGGCACATCCAGAATCATGCACTCAGCCTCCATGCTGTTTATCCATACAGTATTTTGCGTATGGCTTTGCCTGCTGTCACGCAGAAAACGGAGATATAAGACAACTGTCGCAAAATGCCGAAAATTCCATTCGTGTTCGCTTACAACTCCATGAAAAGTATGAAATAGTCTATGGGGAGTGATTTTGAATAAGCGAATGGACACTCTGTGAGAAAATTGAAGAATTGACGTCTATCTCCAAGCTTACCAGGTCCTAATATCGGTAGCCTTTTGAAAATAAAGGAAAATATAGGGGAAGCACGCTAGGCGTCGGGGGAAGTATACGAAGTGGAATAGATGTCATTTGTCGTTGAATTAGCTGTTATGGCTACAGGCACCCAAAAAGTTGGCAGTATGAAATCGAAACTCATTACAAGTGTGCTTGCAGGTTTACTCGTTCCCTGGAGTTACTTTCTGCTCGTCCAGGTAGGCCCCATTCGCACATACTCCGACGGTAAAGAGATCATCGGTGAAAGCGGAGTAGCGGGGTTCATTCAATTTCATGGCTGGCAAGATGCGTTGGTTTTATACGGCAAAGCCGGGGCTGTTTGCGCGGCCGTTGCCTTCATAATCTGCTTGGCCAACGGAGCTATCGAACGGACTGTAGGTGCAAAGCCATAACCAGGCAGTCAACCGGACGCCAAAAGCTTACCGCTTTTGGTTCCCTCCGCTGCGCTCCGGCGCCGGTTACCATCAGCGTTAAGCATCAGGATGACCATGAGAAATTTCTTGATCAACATGGCTGAGGTTCATCATCAGCTTGGCATGATTAGCCATGATGAATTTTGGGAGCGTATCGAGGTGGCTCTATGGGTATCGGAAGACGCCGAGGTGAGTTCTGATCCTAGAGCAAGTCTCGGAGAGGAAGCCGAGCCAGAAGAAGATAACAACGAGGACGTCGTTGAGAGTGAATCGGTGGTTTCAAAGATCAGTGGCGGTAACGGAGGCTCCAGTAAAAACAACGAAAACTGGATTGAGTTTCTTTGCCTCGGCGTCTGGGTTTTCACAAAATCAGATCCTGATTCCTATCCTTCCGTTCCTCACGGCCACCACAAGAGCCAGAATAAAAAATGGCCGAAGCTAAATCCTTATACGGGCCGCGTATTCAAGGCAAAGCATCAAGAAGACACGAGCAACAGGCTTTCCAAAAAACAGATGAAAATGATTTGGCAAGACGAGAAATTCAAAAGCTTCTGTAGAGAAATGGTGGTTTGGTATCAAGAACAATACCCATACTTTGAATTTTCAGTGCGTAGGCCATTGCGTATGCCACGGTGGTGAGAATGCTTAACAATCGGCTGCACAGCGACCGATTTTCCGCCGCTTCGCGGCTCCAAACCGGCGCGTGAGCCGGGCGTTAGCTGTGATTGCCCCACCTGGAAAGTGATACTATAGTGTCACTATTAGTCTGATTTAGGGTGAGCCCATGAAAGTTGAGCTTGTTACGAACCTCAAGCGCCAAGCCACAAAGATTCTGGCAGATCTGCACTTGTCTAAAGAGCCGATACTGATCACGGAGCATGGTCAGCCATCCGCATATCTTGTCGATGTGCAGGATTACGAGTTTATGCAGCGCCGACTTGAGCTGCTTGAGGGGCTCTCACGGGGAGAGCGTGCTGTACTTGAGGGAAGAACGTACAGTCAAAGTGAGGCCAGGGAGAAAATGAGTAAATGGCTGAAGTAATCTGGACGGAGCCTGCCCTTCAAGAACTGGATGCCATCGCTGAGTACATTGCTCTGGATAATCCTGTTGCCGCAAGTCATCTGGTCCAAGAAGTTTTCGATAAGACCGAGCGCTTGGAAGATTTTCCCCAATCCGGACGGATTCCTCCAGAGCTCCCTAATTCGGTATACAGGGAGGTAGTGGTTCCACCGTGTCGCATTTTTTATCGTGAGGATAAGAAGCGGGTTCTCGTCCTCTATGTCATGCGAGAGGAGCGGCAGCTTCGTGCGTACATGCTTGGGAACAGCTAACCAGGCGCGTCACTCGGATGCCTTTGTCTCCGCTTCGCTACGTCAAAGTCACCGGTGCGCTTTGCGTTATGCGAGACGCTCGCCTTTACGTACGCACGTAAAAGCGTACACTTGGTTGCAAGTTGAACACACAAGAGGTGCGTCATGACCGGAATCACAGCAACTGAGGCGCGCAGCAACCTATATCGGTTGATTGACGAGACCGCCGAGTCCCACCAACCAATCGTCATCAAGGGTAAGCGGAACAAAGCCGTTCTGGTTTCCGAAGAAGACTGGTCTGCAATTCAGGAAACACTTTACCTGCTCTCCGTACCAGGTATGCGGGAGTCGATTCGTGAGGGGATGGATACCCCTGTAGATGAATGCGATGAGGAGCTGGACTGGTGACATGGAAGTTGGTTTTCACCAAGCAAGCCCAGAAAGATGCAAAGAAGTTGGCCTCCAGCGGCCTCAAACCAAAAGCTCAGGAATTGTTAGCGCTGATAGCGGAAGATCCATACCGCAAGCCGCCTCCGTTTGAGAAGCTCATTGGTGATCTTGCGGGGGCTTATTCACGCCGCATCAATATTCAGCACCGTCTGGTCTACCAAGTGCTAGAGGAGGAGCAAGTGGTGAAAGTCCTCAGGCTCTGGAGCCACTACGAATAATGCATAACCAGCCGCTGTTGCCGGACAATTTTTCCACCGCTTTGCGGCTCCAAAATTGCCGCAAAGCTCCGCGTTACACCTCACTGATCCGGTCTTGACGCCTGTACGGCATCGCCGTATATTTTGGCAATGCTATTCATCGAAACCTCAACGTTCACCAAGCTATTGCCGAGCTACCTCACGGACGAGGAATAACGTGGGCTTCAAACCTATCTTTTGCAGAAGCCGGGTAACCGTCCGGCCATCACACCTTGTCAGGTATAGCCGGCTTCCAGTTGTGTGGCAACAGCTCGTCGATGGCGTTGTTCTTCTGCGTCGGCAAGCGGGTCAACACATCCTTCAGGTAAGCATAGGGATCGTGTCCGTTCAGCTTGGCTGACTGGATCAGTGTCATCACCGCAGCCGCTCGTTGACCACTACGCAGTGACCCTGCGAACAGCCAGTTGGAGCGGCCCAACGCCCAGGGCCGGATCTGGTTTTCCACCCAGTTGTTGTCGATGGGCACCGCACCATCGTCCAGGTAGCGCGTCAGCGCTTCCCACCGTTTGAGGCTGTAATCCAGTGCTTTGGCCGTACCGGAGCCATCCGGTACTTTCTGGCGATGCGCCAGCATCCATTGATGCAGTGCATCAGCAAGTGGTTTGGCTCTGGTTTGCCGGATTTCCCGCCGCTTATCCGGCGGCAGGTTTTTGGTTTCCCTTTCGATCTCGTAGAGTCCACCGATGTATTCCAGGGCCTTGGTCGCCAGTTCGCTCTTGTTGGCTTCGTGCAGGTCGTAGAACTTGCGCCGGGCATGGGCCATACAGCCGATTTCGATGATACCGTTGCCGAACCCGGCCTTGTAACCAGCATAGTCGTCACAGACCAGTTTGCCTTGCCAGTCACCCAGGAAGGTACGGGCGTGTTCACCCGCCCGGCTCGGCGCGAAGTCGTAAACGGTGGCTTTCAGGTCCGAGAACGGTGTGGTGCAGTACGCCCAGACGTAGGCCTTGTGGGTTTTCTTCTTGCCCGGGGCCAGCATGCTGACCGGGGTTTCATCGGCATGCAGAACGTTGTGCTTCAACAGAGCGTTTCTCAGTGCATCCGTCAGGGGTTGCAACTGCACACCGCAGGCACCGACCCATTCGGCCAGGGTGGAGCGCGGGATTCCCAGGCCGGCACGGCCGAAGATGCGTTCCTAGCGGTACAGCGGCAAGTGGTCGGCGTACTTGGCTACCAGCACCTGGGCCAGCAGACCGGCAGTGGGGATGCCCTTATCGATCACCTGCGCCGGTACTGGTGCCTGGATCAGCGTCTCGCATTTGTCGCAGGCCCACTTGCCCCGGATGTGGCGCTCCACGGTGAACTCGCCGGGGACATAATCCAGCTTCTCGCTGACGTCCTCACCGATGCGCTTGAGCTGGCAGCCGCACTGGCACTGGGTAATGTCCGGTTCGTGGTGGATCAGGGTACGGGGCAGTTCTGGTGGCAGCGGGGTGCGCTTGGGCTTTTGCTTTGGCCGGGCAGCTTTCTGCTCTTCGGTCATCACCTGTTCAAGCTCGGCCTCGATGGCCGCCAGGTCACTGTCGATCAGCTCATCCAGCAGCTTTCCCTGAACCGCATTGAGTTGTTCGCTGCGCCGGGCATACTTATGGCGCTTGAGGATGGCTACTTCGTGAGTCAGCTTCTCAATGACCGCATCACGGTGCACCAGTGCCCGCTCCTTGTTCTCGACTCGATCGAACAGTTCCGTGGCGAGAGCACGGAGCTGATCGGCAGAGAGTTGGTCGAGGTCGGGGCGCTGAGTCATGCCGCCTAGTATGCCAAGTCCCTGTGCGGCAAGCGATTCGCGGTTCTGGCTATAGCGGCATCACGGCACTTGTGGTTACAGGATGGAGATAACGCCGTCGGCCCCAAGGCGTTGCCAGGGCAGGCCCTGAACCAGGGCGGACAACTGCTCTTCGGTCAGGCGCAGTTGCTCACCGCGCCAGGTTTCGCCCCAGTGGAATTTGCCCCGGTTCAGCCGGCGGGCACACAACCAGATGCCGAGGCCATCGTGGATCAGCATCTTCATCCGGTTGCCCCGTTTGTTGGCGAACAGGTAGGCGCAATGGGGTCTGGCTGAACCGAACACCTGAATAACCCGGGCCAAGGCCTTGTCGGGCCCCGCCCGCATATCCAGCGGCTCAGTGGCCAGCCAGATCTCGTCGATGCGGATCATCCCAACAGGTCCCGCAACAGGGCAGCACACTGGTGAGCCTGCTCCGCAGGCCACTCCACCACGACCGCACCGCCGGCGCGGGGAATCTCGATGCGGATGGTGCTACGCTTACCCGAGACCGATGGGTTGCCCGGTGCAGAGGCTGCCGCTGGCAGATTGACAGGTACGAACCCAGGTGTTGTCGCTGGCGCTTTCGGCGCTCGTCGCGCCTCGCTGATCCAGCGCCGGACCATGTTGGCGTTGAGACCGTTATCCAGGGAAATTCGGGAAACGGACGCACCGGGCTCCAGGCTTTGAGCAACAATCTGGGCTTTGAATTCCCGGGAAAACCGGCGACGGCGTTGGTAGGGTTTGGTTACGCTTAATTCGTTCATGTTAAGTGTCCACTAGAAAATAAGTGGACACTATCCTGACGGCGACAGCGCCTGGCTCAAGATGGGATCACCGGACGCTTACGAAGCCGGATGCCGGGGATCTAATCAAAGGCTCGGGTGGCGTTCGTAAAGTTCGATGGGCACCAGCGGGTTCGGGAAAGAGCGGTGGTATCAGAGCCATTTACTACTGGAAGAAGTCTGACCACGAGATATGGATGCTCACGCTGTACAGTAAATCAGAGCGCGCCAGTATTCCTGGCCATACGCTCAAGCAGATAGCGGAGGCAATCAAAAATGGGTGACAGGAACCTTGGGGCAGAGATTCTTGATGGCATCAATGAAATCAAGCAGTTCAAGAAGGGCAAATTGGCTCTACGAACCCATGAGCTATCAGAGCCTTCACCGCCTAAAGTGATCAGGCTGAAGTTGAACATGTTACAATCTGCGTTTGCCGGTCTTATGGGCGTGAGTGTGCGAACCCTTCAGGATTGGGAACAGGGTCGGCGAGAGCCGCAGGGGCCTGCGGTTGCGCTTCTGCGCATTGCTGAGCAATACCCGGAAGTTTTTAGTCAGCTTCACTGACCAAAGTGAGGTGTAACCAGGCCATTCACCGGACGCCAAACCCTCCGCTTCGCTGCGGTTTCGTCACCGGTAATGGCGGGCGTTATGCCCTAAAGCAGATGCCCCTCGGGCAACATGCGTTTGTGCAGGATGCGGATAATTTCAACAATACCCTCGGTGGCTAGCCGATAAAATATGATGTGGCTCCCCTGAGAGTACTGTCGGTAGCCTGGACTTATCTCATCGCAAGCTTGCCCCAAGTTCGGATTGTCAGCCAGAAGGTGGAAGCATTGATCGAACTGGAGAACATAGTGGTTTCGTTGATCTCGACCCCATTCACGCTCCGTGTATAGGGCAATAGATTTGAGGTCAGCTTTGGCCTTCCTGGAAAGCTTGAAACTTGGCATCAGCGCCCTTCGTTGTCGAGTTCACGAATAAACGAGTCATAGGAGTAGTCTTCGAAACCACTGTCCTCGCCTTCCTTCAGCAATTTACGAAGTGTAGTCAGGCGGGTTTCAGACTCTTCAAGCAGGCGCAATGCGGCACGAACGACCTCGCTGGTTGAACTGTATCGACCATTTTTGAGCTGTTCTGCAATGAACGCATCAAAATGTTGGCCTAAAGTGATGCTGGTGTTCTTTTGCATGATGCTACCCCGCTAGTACCAATAATTGGTATATTTTGGTTCAGGTGGCATAACAATGCAATCCACGCGACAAGCGCGTGATTGCGGGCGTTAAGCTGTTAAAAAATAGGCTCGCCCGTTGCCTTGACTGCATAGAACAGGCAATCACTCTTCGCAATAATCGGGTTGGTGGTAATCATAAAGGCTCTGATGGCCTGGGCAGGGTAGATCTGCCCATCCCGGACTTGCAGCACCTGCTCCATGGTCTCCTTTCGGTTGTGGCCAATCGCTGTAAGTATGCCGAGGCCTTTCTTACCCACCCATCCCAGGGGCTCATCCGGGGAAACGATTCCGAAATTACGATGCTCGATGTCGGGCGGAAACGTCAGGTCGGCCTGGCCGGTGGGTTCGAGCCGGTATTCTATGGTCGCTTCGGGCGCCAGCTCCACCCGGATCGGGTTGCGCAGCACGGTAACATCCCACTCCGCTTTTTCCAGTGACAGCACATCTGGCCTTGAGCAATACCGAACAAGCCCCTCGTAGGCCAGTTCATGAGCACGGTCGTCCTGGGACCCGCCGCACTCGATGGTTACCGTGGGCACCTCCTGCTCGGAATATTCCATCAGCGCCCCCAAACGAAGGTCCGTCATAATGAGGCGGTCGGTAAACAGTGAGGTGAGTGCCTGGTGGGCTGCATCATTGGTGATGGACACGGCGAAGGCCGGCCCCGTGCCTGAGGTATTGTGAACATCCAGCAGGCATTCGGGCTTCGCATCATGGAGCTCAGCCAACATGGCCTTGGCGATTGCTCCTTCCTCTTTCTCGAAAGGCTCTTTGAAACATCGGTTGAGGTCTCGTCCGTCTGGAATCTGGCGCATTGAGAGCCTGGGCGGAATCTTCGCAGGGTAGATGCCACCCAGGAGAAACAGCATGTTGACTTCGGGGGTGTGCTGCTCAAGCAGCCATCGGTGAAGCGCAAAAAGGCCCGAAGGCTCGTTACCGTGAAGCAGTGTCGCCATGGCTCGGGTCCTGGAGCGATCACGACCGGCAACACGAATAACCGTGGGTTTCTCCAGCTGGTCCAGCCATTCGAGTGGGGAGCGGCCCAGGGTCCGGGGTGACGGATCATTCAGATAATCAAGTATTTTCGAGTTGCTCACGGTGACAATGTCCATTCATGGATCGGCGTATTCTTCTTCTGGTTGGCCATGTAAAGAGACAGCATGGTTCGGAACGCCTCATCGGGGCTCAGGGATTTGAACAGAGATTCGGTGATGTGTCGTTGCCATCGGGCGCCCGACATGGCGGTTTCAATGCGGCCTTCGATGATTCCGAGCAGACGGTGAATTTCCGACTCGTCTACGGCGGTTTTTGCCAATGCTTCCCGGGCGCGGGGCAGCAGCTCCCGGGCCACGGTTAACAGGGGCGTATCCTGCAACTGAACCTGATCCTTGTGAGGCCAGATGATTTCTGCGCCGATGCCATATTTGGCGGCGCGGTAAAAATTGTGTTCGGTGTAGTGGAAGGGGAGTATCGACGTCAGATGCTGAATGTCATCAAGTACTGCCAGTGCAGCTCCGATCACGAACAGGCCGTTCGCACACATATCAGCGGCAGTCGGGCCTGCAGGCATTGAGCGAATCTCGATACGCAGATGGCCGCCTTCGGTATGGTCATAGATGGCCCGGTTCCAGGGCCAGGTGGTTCCCTGGTGCAGGCGCAGTTCGGCCAGTTTTGGCACTTCACCCAGATCGATCACCGCCATCGGGTCTTCCTCCGACATCAGTGGAATGATGGGCGGGTAGAGCGATGCCGAGGCCGCAAACAGCTCCCAGGCGCTGCGGGTCCAGCCATTTCCGTAATAGACCCGCGACGGATGGCGCCAGGTCTTGTGGTTGGGGGACCGGCTGTCAATGGATTGCTTGAACAGGGCAATGCGGGTTTCGTCCCAAAGATGGTGGCCAAACAGGCTGGGGGAATTGCTGGCCAGCGCGAGGACAATCGGCGTGACCAGCTGTACGGCATTGAAATAATCGGCAAAACGATGGGCGGGCACGCGCCAGTGCAGCTGAAACGAGGTATTGGCTCCTTCCATGTAGACGTCGTCTGCCTCCAGATTGATCACATCGTTGCCGCCAATGTGAATGCTGAATGGCTCGCCCCGTTGCTTGAGTAACGCGTTGGAGAGCGCATGATAGCGGGGCTCGTCGGTCATCACCTTCGCGCCCATATCGGATTGGCGAAGTGTGGGCAGAATGCCGATTGGTACCAGTTCCCCATCCATTGACGCGGCGTGCTGGTTGATTCGTCTGATGGCGACCAGCAGCTCCTGCTCTGTTCTGGCAAAGGGAGATCCCTTGAAAGCCTGGGGGCTGAGGTTGTATTCAAGATTGAAGCGGTTGAGCTCAACCGTGAGCTGCGGGTCCTGAACGCTGGCGGCAATTTCTGTGTTGATCGGCTGAACCCGCAGGTCAGAGTTTACGATGTAGAACTCCACCTCGGCGCCAATGGAGCTCTCGCCCTCGCCAAAGCCGGGCCGGTTCAGAAGACGGGTGAGCGCCTTGAGGTCCGTCCGGACCTTGGCTGCAAAGCGTTCAAACTCTTCCGGCGCAAATTCTTTTGTCTTGATCGACAGTCCCACGGCAACGTCTTCCCCAGCGCTGACTTACCTTGATAGTAGTGGAAGATGGGCCCGGCATCAGCTCAACGACACTAAATCATCGGCGGGCTTTCCAATGGTGACCTATATAACTGAAAGTTCCTAAAAAAGTTATAAATCATCTAGCTAGAGCATTGTGGTTCTTAGGCTCCTACCTTATCTTTGCGTTCTAACAAGGCGCCACTCTTATTCTTCTGGCGTATATCAAGATTCCGAGTAAACAGGGAGCTTTGCCTACTATGCCGAATTCGATTTTTCCTGGTTCTAAAGCCCGTAAGGGACTGTGGTTCAGTGCACTGGCGTTGGCGTTCTCGCTGACCGGCCCGGCTTCCGCCCAGGAGCGGGAGATTCTGAACTCCTCCTACGATATTGCCCGTGAGTTGTTCGCGGAATACAACGTTATGTTCCAGGACTACTGGGAAGAGAAGACCGGAGAAACCGTGAACATTCAGCAATCCCACGCCGGCTCCTCGAAGCAGGCACGTGCCATTCTTCAGGGTCTGGGCGCCGATGTGGTTACCTACAACCAGGTGACGGACGTTGATGTTCTGGCCGAGCGTGGCAATCTGATTCCCGAGGATTGGGCCTCACGCCTGCCCAACAACAGCTCTCCTTACTACTCCACCATGGCTTTCCTGGTGCGAGAGGGTAACCCCAAGAACATCCAGAACTGGGACGACCTGATCCGTGAGGATGTCGAGCTGATCATGCCGAATCCGAAAACCTCCGGTAACGGCCGCTACACCTACCTGGCTGCACTGGGTTTTGCACAGGACAAGTTCGGTGACGATCAGGAGAAGATCGATGCCTTCCTGAGCGATCTGCTGGGCCAGGTGAAGGTGTTCGACTCCGGCGGTCGTGGCGCCACGACCACCTTCGTTGAGCGCGGCCTCGGTGATGTGCTGCTGACCTTTGAATCCGAAGTAAACAACATCCCGGCGCTGAACCCGGAAAAGAACTTCCAGGTTGTGGTTCCGAAAGTGAGCTTCCTGGCCGAGTTTCCGGTGACCTGGATCGACAAGAACATCGAGAAGAAGGGCACCGAGGAACTGGCCCAGGCGTACTTGAAGCATCTTTACTCCGAGGAAGCCCAGCGCATGCTGGCCGGCTTCAACTACCGGGTGCACAACGAAACCGTGAAAGCGGAAGTGGCTGACAAATTCCCGGAACTCAAGCTTATGCCGATTCAGGACATCGCCGGCAGCTGGGAAAATGCCATGAAGACCCACTTTGCCAGCGGCGGCAAACTGGACCAGTTGCAGCGTCGCCGCTAAGGGATGCACATCTGATCCATGGCCACCACTGACCTTTCGGAGCGCCCGGCAAAACGGCTGAGCGCTCCTGCCACCAAACGCGTTTTGCCGGGGTTCGGATTGAGCCTCGGCATTTCGCTTTTCTTCATCAGCCTGGTGCTGCTTCTGCCCATCAGTGGCCTGTTTATCCGTGCCGCCGGCATGGGATGGGAGCAGTTCTGGTTTGTGATCACCGATCCGCGGGTGGTCGCCTCCTACAAGGTCACCGTACTCGCGGCACTGGCGGCATCCCTGTTCAACTGTGTGTTCGGCCTGCTGATGGCCTGGGTGTTGGTGCGTTACGAGTTTCCCGGCAAGCGGCTGCTGGATGCCATTATGGATCTTCCGTTTGCCCTACCAACCGCAGTGGCCGGCATCACGCTGGCGACTTTGTTTGCCGAGAGCGGCTGGTATGGCCAGTACCTGGCGGATCTGGGAATTGAGGTCGCCTTTACACCGTTAGGAATCGTGGTGGCCATGGCATTCACCAGCGTGCCCTTCGTGGTGCGCACGGTTCAGCCGGTGCTTGAAGAGTTGGCCCCGGAAGACGAAGAAGCGGCCATGAGTCTGGGCGCCTCGGACATGACCGTATTCCGGAAGATCCTGTTCCCCACGCTTTGGCCGGCCGTAGTGACCGGTGGTGCGCTTTCGTTTGCCCGCAGCCTTGGGGAGTACGGTGCGGTTATCTTCATCGCCGGCAACTCGCCCTATATCAGTGAAGTGATCAGTCTGATGATCTTTGTTCGCCTGGAGGAATACGATTTTCCGGCGGCCAGTGCCATTGCCGCAGTAGTGATGACGGTATCGCTGTTGCTGCTCCTGGCGATCAACGTCTGGCAGGGGCGCTATCTCAAGCGCCTGCACGGAGGTTAGGGTATGGCTGCGCGTAAACATCGCCGCGTTGGCGACAGCCCGTTGGCTCGTCGCACTCTGATCGGAATCGCCGTCGGCCTGACAGTGCTTCTGCTGTTCATGCCCCTGGTGCTGATTTTTGTGCAAGCGTTTGCCGAGGGTTGGGCCGGTTACGTCAGCAATATTCTCAACGAGTACACGCTTCATGCGATTGGCCTGACGCTCGTGGTTGCGCTGCTCACCGTGCCGCTAAACATGGTGTTTGGCGTGTTCCTCGCCTGGCTGGTGACCCGTTTCCGGTTTCCCGGGCGCAAGCTGCTGACCACACTGATTGATATCCCGTTTGCCGTCTCGCCGGTGGTTGCCGGTCTGCTTTTCCTGCTGCTATACGGGAGCAATGGCTGGGTGGGGCAGTGGCTCGGTGAATACGATATTCAACTGATGTTCTCCTGGCCCGGCATCGTGATGGTCACCGTATTTGTGACCTGTCCGTTTGTGGCCAGAGAACTGATCCCGCTGATGCAGCAACAGGGTCGGGAAGAGGAAGAGGCCGGTGTGGTGCTGGGCGCATCCGGCTGGCAGCTGTTCCGGCGGGTTACCCTGCCGAACATTCGCTGGGCGCTGCTGTACGGCGTGATTCTCACCAATGCCCGGGCCGTGGGGGAGTTTGGTGCGGTATCGGTGGTCTCCGGCAATATCCGGGGCGAGACCAATACGCTGCCACTGCAGGTGGAGCTGCTTTACCAGGATTACAACACCGTGGGCGCGTTCGCGGCATCGTCGTTGCTGGCAGGCATCGCGCTGATCACTCTTGTCGTGAAGGCCATTGTTGAATGGCGTCAGAGTCGTAATTAAGGGTTTCCCATGAGTATCGAGATACAGGGTATCAACAAGTTTTTCGACAAGTTCCAGGCCCTGCATGACATCAATCTGACCATTCCGGATGGCCAGCTCACGGCGTTGCTGGGCCCTTCCGGTTCGGGCAAGACCACGCTGTTGCGCATTATCGCCGGCCTGGAAACACCGGAAGAGGGCAGGATACGGTTCAGCGGCAGGGATGTGACCGATCTGCACGTTCGGGACCGGAGCGTCGGCTTTGTTTTTCAGCACTATGCGTTGTTTCGCCATATGACGGTGGCCGAGAACGTGGCCTTTGGTCTTAATGTACTTCCGCGCAAGGAGCGCCCTGGCAAGCCGGAGATCCGCAAGCGGGTGAAAGATCTGCTGGAAATGGTGCAGCTGGAACATCTCGCTGACCGTTACCCGGCGCAGCTTTCCGGTGGCCAGAAACAGCGCATCGCTCTGGCACGGGCCATGGCCATGCGCCCGGAGATTCTTCTGCTGGATGAGCCCTTCGGCGCACTTGATGCCAAGGTGCGAAAAGACCTGCGCCGCTGGCTGCGCAGCCTCCACGATGAGCTGCATTTTACCAGCGTGTTCGTGACCCATGATCAGGAGGAGGCCCTGGAGCTCTCGGATCAGGTAGTTGTGATGAGCAACGGCCGGATTGAGCAGGTTGATACGCCGCTGGAACTCTATGGCCGTCCGGACAGCCGGTTTGTGTTCGAGTTTCTGGGCCAGGTGAATGTGCTTTCCGGAAAGATCCGCGATGGTGTGATGCGGCAGGGCGATGCCTGGATTCGCTTGCCCGAGGGTTGCGAAAATGACGACGCTCAGCTCTATCTGCGGCCCCACGAAGTGCGCCTGACCCAGGCCGCCAGTGATCAGGCCCATCTGCCGTTCCGGATTGAGGCCATCAATCTGATCGGTGCGGAAGTGCGGGTCGAGCTCAAGCCCGATGGCTGGGAGTGTGAGGAGTTGTGGGAGGTAGGCATCAGCCACACCGAGTTCAACGCCCGCCAACCCCAGCGCGGTGACCGTTGTTTTGCGGTGCCGGATGTCGGGCATCTGTTCTGTGAACATGCGGCAGAGCCCAGGACTCTCGAGTGGCGCTAGCCTGACGATTGTTGGAGCGGGTCGCCCGCCATCATCTATAGTTTCCTGATGAGGGGGCTTTGCCCCCGGATTACTCGTTCGACGTAATCGGAGAATTCCACCTTCGGGTGGGAACCATCAGGAGGATGTAATGCCACTACCCGCTCCATTAACGGAAAACCAGGTCTACCACGGTTGCCCGGAAGACAAACTGGATTTCATCACTACCGAAGACCTGCAAGATCTTGAGCGTCCTTACGGTCAGGATAGGGTGTTGAGGGCGCTGGAATTTGGCGCCGGTATTCAGGCGGACGGTTTCAATCTCTTTGTCCTCGGGCCCTCCGGGGCGGGTAAGCATGAACTTGTCGAACGCTTTCTTTCCCTCCATGCAGCCAGGCAACCGGTTCCTCCGGATTGGTGCCACGTCTATAACTTCCAGTTCTCGGACCGACCGAATGCTCTGAAGCTGCCGGCCGGAGAAGGTCGGCAATTCAAGAAAGACATGAACGATCTTGCCGAGGAGCTGCGCACGGTTATTCCAGCCGCTTTTGAAAGTGAGGAATACCAGGCCCGCTTGCAGGAACTGCAGGAAGAAATGGCCAAGCGCCAGCACCAGGGTCTGTTCGAGATCCAGGAAGAGGCCAACCGCAACAACATTGCCATGATCACCACGCCGGCCGGTTTCACCTTTGCTCCCATGCGCAAAGGTGAAGTGATCGACCCCGAGGAATACAAGAACTTCTCCGATGAAGAGAAACAGCTGGTCGAATCCAAGGTCGAGGAGCTTCAGAAAAAACTACAGCAGACCATTCAGCAGATTCCCAGGATGCGTAAAGAAGTGCGGGAGCGCGTTCATGCCCTCAATGAGGAGATGGTTCAGCTGACCCTGGGCGGCCCGATCGGGGAATTGAGAGAAAAGTGGTCACAGCTTCCGGATATTGTCGACTACCTGGATGCCGTCCGCGAGGATGTGGTGGAGCATGCCGAAGCCTTCCAGGACAGCGATAACGGGCCACCGGCAGGCCTGCTGGCCCGCTACAAGGTCAATTTGCTGGTGGACAATGCCGAAACCGTCGGCGCGCCGGTGATCTACGAGGACCTGCCCAATCATCAGCACCTGGCGGGGCAGATCGAACACCGGGCCCGCCAGGGCAATCTCTATACGGATTTTACCCTGATTCGCGGCGGTTCCATGCACCGGGCCAGCGGTGGGTATCTGATCATTGATGCCCGCCGGGTGCTGACGCAGCCAATGGCGTGGGAAAGCCTGAAGCGGATTCTGTCTTCCGGTGAGATTCGCATCGAGTCCCTGGAGCGGCTCTATGGGTTGGTAAGTACCGTCAGTCTTCAGCCCGAGCCGATTCCGGTGTCGGTCAAAGTGGTTCTGCTCGGGGACCGGATGTTGTATTACCTGTTGTCCCATTACGATCCGGACTTCCTGGACCTGTTCAAGGTGGAAGCGGATTTCGAGGATGATCTTGACCGCAACGATGAATGCTATGACCTCTACGCACGAATGATCGCCACCATGGCCCGTGCGCTCAAGATGCGGCCCCTGGAGCGAAGCGCGGTCGCTCGGCTGATTGAACATGCCAGCCGGTTGGCAGCGGACCAGCGCAAACTGACTGCCCATGACCGGGTGCTCCGGGATATTCTGAGTGAGGCAGATCATTGGGCTGGCCAGGCCGGGGCCGATACAGTCGAAGCCAGCCACCTCCAGCAGGCCATTGATGAGCGGGAATACCGGGCCAGCCGGGTCCGGGAGCGAAGCCGCGAGCAAATCAGCCGGGGTGTGGTGATGATTGCCACAGCCGGTGAAGAAGTGGCTCAAGTGAATGGCCTTTCGGTACTCAGGCTCGGGGCGTCGATGTTTGGCCAGCCTACCCGGATTACCGCCACGGCCCGGCCGGGCAAGGGGCAGGTGGTGGATATCGAGCGGGAGGCCAAACTGGGTGGCCCCATTCACAGCAAGGCGGTCATGATCCTGTCTCGGTTCCTGGCGAGCCGGTACGCTGGCGACGGCGAACTATCCTTGTCGGCGAGTCTCGCTTTTGAACAATCCTACGGCGGCGTTGAGGGTGATTCTGCCTCGGTGGCGGAGACTTGCGTGCTGCTATCAGCTATTTCCCGGGTACCCATCAAGCAGTCTTTTGCGGTAACGGGATCCATGAACCAGCATGGGGAAGTTCAGGCGGTCGGTGGCGTGAACGAAAAGATCGAGGGCTTTTTCGACGTCTGCAAGGAAGCTGGCGAGATCAATGGGCAGGGAGTTCTGCTTCCAGCCAGCAACGTTGAACACCTGATGCTCAGAGCCGATGTGAGACAGGCGATTGCTGAGGATCAGTTCCGGATCTATCCGATCTCCGATATCAATCAAGCCATTGAGTTGCTCACTGGCCTGGAGGCCGGGAAGCCGGACGATGGTGGTGAGTTCCCGGAGAACAGTTTCAACCGCCGGGTTGCCGAACGTCTGGCAAAATTCGCTGAGGCCAGCAAGAAACGGGATAGCAATGGCGATGCAAACAATGGCGGGGGCCGGGACAGTGACTGACGCACCTGAAACTCGAGCCGGGCAGAGTAACGAAGCCGGTCGTGTATTGGTACTGCTGGATGGATCGAGAATGAGTTACGCCGCATTGGAGGCGGCGGCGGAGATTGCGGCGTTCACCGGTGCCGATGTGCTGGGCGTGTTTGTAGAAGAAGTAAACCTGTTGCGAAGTGCCGGCTATGGTTTTGCCCGAGAGGTGGGGGCGTCATCTGGCGTCAGCCGCCCCTTTGATCCTGCCGGCATTGAGCAACGCATGCAGAGGTTGGCAAGCCAGGCTCGCCGTGCCCTCGCCGGCGCTGTAGCACCCCATGGCGTCAGGCACTCACTTAGCGTTGCCAAGGGCCATGTGATCGATGAAGTGCTGGCTCTGGCGGGCCCCGGGGACCTTCTGGTGCTTGGTCGGGTCGGTTGGTCCTCTGCACCGGGCGCGCGCCTGGGCTCCACGGCAAAAGGCCTTGTTCATCGTTCGCCGGGGAGGGTTTTGCTCTGGTGCGACAATCGGGCGCTTCCGCAAGGCAGGGTTGTGGTCTTTCTCAATGATCACAGGGATGCCAATCGCCGTGCTGTCCAGGCAGCGGCCGAGGTGATTCGTCACTCTCGTCGGCCCGTTACGCTTTTGCTGGGAGCTGGACCGGATATGCCGCCAGAAGAACGGGAAGGCATCCTGCGGGACCTGGGGATTCAGGAGTCAGACCTTCATGTAAGGTCGCTGCCCTCAACCGATCCAGTAAAGGTGGCCGGGATCTTGCGACAGGAGAGGGCGGTCCAGTTGGTGCTCAGTCGCAACTGCACCTTGCTTCAGGAGCCTGGCGCAGAGCAGTTGCTGATGGCACTGAACCTTCCGGTGACCGTGACCCCCTGAACTTTCAGGCAATCTTGCGGGCGTCCTCCTTGCGCAGGATTTCGTCGACATCTTCGGCGGACAGGGTCTCGCGCTTCAATACGGCTTTGGCCAGCGCTTCCAGCTGGTTTCGGTGCTCGGTCAGGAAGTCGAGGGTCGCTTTCTCCAGAGCCAGCAGCTGGGACTGGATTTCCCCGTCGATCATCTCGGCCATCTTTTCGGAGAATTCTCTAGGCATACCCATTTCCCGGCCAAGGAACACATGCTCTTCGCCGATGTTCAGGCCCAGGGGACCGATCTTTTCACTCATACCCCACTGGCCGATCATCTTGCGTATCAGTGCGGTGGCTTCCTTCAGATCATTCTGGGCGCCGGTGCTGACTTCGCCGTAGATCAGTTTTTCCGAGCAGCGACCGCCAAGCATCACCTTGATCCGATCCTTCAGGTAGCTCTCGGTGTAGGTATAGTGGTCCTCTTTGGGCGTCTGCTCAGTCACACCCATGGCCATGCCGTGTGGGATGATCGTTAATTTGGTAAGTGGATCCGCGTTGGGCATGTAGTAGGCCATGATGGCATGGCCGCACTCGTGGTAGGCAACGGCCTCGCGTTCCTGGGGCGTGAGCTTGGTATCCCGTTCCTCGCCCAGGATGATCCTGTCCCGGGCCAGTTCGAAGCAATGGGCATTGACTTCGTGCAGGTTTTCCCGGGCTGCCGTTAGCGCTGCCTCATTCACCAGGTTCTTCAGGTCCGCCCCCGAGAAACCGATGGTGCGCGCGGCCAGTTGATCCAGGTCGACATCATTCGCCAGTGGTACCTTGCGCACGTGAACGGCCAGGATCGCCGCCCGGGCCTCCTTGTGGGGGCGGTCGAGGGTGATCTTGCGGTCAAAACGCCCCGGGCGGAGCAGGGCGCTGTCCAGCACATCCGGTCGGTTGGTGGCAGCCAGTACCAGAACGTTCTCGTGGGCCTCGAAACCGTCCATTTCCGTGAGAATCTGGTTCAGGGTCTGTTCCCGTTCATCGTGGCCGCCACCCAGGCCTGCGCCCCGTGAACGGCCAATGGCGTCCAGTTCGTCGATGAAAATCAATGCCGGTGCGTCTTTGCGGGCCT
Organism: Marinobacter maroccanus; assembly: GCF_002933275.1. Lineage (GTDB taxonomy): Bacteria > Pseudomonadota > Gammaproteobacteria > Pseudomonadales > Oleiphilaceae > Marinobacter > Marinobacter maroccanus. Next base: position 328,484 of record NZ_PSSX01000002.1, on the reverse strand, counting down.
CCTTGAACATGTCCCGAACCCGTGCGGCCCCAACACCCACGAACATCTCGATGAATTCCGAAGCACTGATGCTGTAGAAGGGCACTTCGGCCTCGCCGGCGATGGCCCGGGCCAGCAGGGTCTTGCCGGTGCCCGGCGGGCCTACCAGGAGCACGCCCTTTGGCATGACGGCACCCAGGGCCCGGTATTTTTCCGGGGATTTCAGAAAATCGATGATCTCGGCAATTTCACGCTTGGCGGATTCAATGCCGGCCACGTCATCCAGGGTGGCGGTAGAGGTTTCCTTGCGGGCCCGTCTTGCCTTGGAGCGGCTGAAATCGAACGGCCCGCCACCCTGAGTCATCCGCTTCTGGGCGGCGCCCCAGAACCAGAACATCAGCGCCAGCAGCAGGATCCAGGGCAGGAAGCCGCGGATCATCTCCTGCCACCAGGGTAAGCCGGAGGGGGTGGCACGGATGGTGACGTCGTGCTCTTCCAGCAGATTAAGCAGGGAAGGGTCTTCCATGGGCGGGCGGATGGTCTGGAATCCCGGCGTGCTGGTTCGTGCGGGGCTGTCTGAGCTGAAGTCTGCCGCACCGCTGTCGGTGAACAGACCAGTAATGGCTTCCTCCTTCAGAGTGACTTCCGCCACCTGATCATTCATGACAGCGGTTTTGAATTCCGAGTAGGCCAGGTCCTGAAGCCGGGGCTGCCCACCGTCCTGCAGCCAGAGCACCATCAGAAAGATGGCGGCGCTGAGCCACAGAAACGCGAACTGGTTCGGGATGGCCGGCTGCTGGTTCTGGTCCGGCTTCTGTTGTTGGTTGTCTGGCCCGCTCGGTGCTGTCATTTCGGTCTCCGGTCGCCCTCCATGATCTTCGCCACGAAGACAGATTTGCCGTAGGTCTCGAATGACCATTTCATGGTATCCGAGAGCACGCCCATAACCTCATCATAGTCTCCGAAAATTTCGGTGCTCATTCGCCCCGGGTATACTTCCAGCCCGGTTTGTTCCAGACGCGCGATAAGGTCCTTTATCGGCTGTTTGTATTCCTCTTTCAGGGGATAACAGCTCAGTTGAACAGAAAGATACATAATGCCTCCGATCAGGTCAGTGACCCTGGTCAATTGCTAACGTTAATAACCCATGGCTGACGACGTGCTTCTCCTCGGGTCTGCGCCACCGTGCCGGATTCCTTGATCATCAATCAGGATACTCTGGATGGCGCCCATGGCAGATCCGCCAACCACCTTATGCCCGCGTTCTTCCAGCAGCCGAATGGTGTCCGGGCTGATGCCCTGTTCGATCCGGATTTCATCCGGCAGCCACTGGTGGTGCATACGGGGTGCGCTCACGGCGGTCTGTATGTTCATTCCATGATCAATCACATTGAGGATCACCTGCAAGGTGGTGGTTATAATCCTCGAGCCACCCGGGCTGCCGGTTACCAGAACATTCTTGCCGTCCTTTTTCACGATAGTGGGCGACATGGAGCTCAACATGCGCTTACCTGGCTCAACTTTGTTGGCTTCACCGCCGATCAGGCCGTAGGCGTTGGGCACTCCGGGCTTGGCGCTGAAATCGTCCATTTCATTGTTGAGCAGGAAGCCGGCGCCTTTTACCGTAATGCCGGATCCGTAACTGAAATTGATGGTGTAGGTGTTGGATACCGCGTTGCCCCATTTATCCACTACAGAAAAATGGGTAGTCTCCGGGCTTTCCCAGGCAGCCGGCTGGCCCGGATTGATCTCGCTGGCCGGTCGCGCCCTTTCAGGGTCGATGCCTTTGCGGAGTTCTTCTGCGTAGCCCTTGCTTGTCAGCCCTGCCAGCGGCACGTCTACGTAATCCGTATCGCCAAGGTATTGTGAGCGGTCGGCATAGGCCAGTTTCATGGCCTTTGCCATGTGATGGATCGCATCAGCGGAGTTGTGGCCGAACTCGGCCATCGGGAAGCCTTCCAGGATATTCAGGATCTGGACAATGTGTGTGCCGCCGGAGGAGGGCGGTGACATGGAAAAGATATCGTACCCGCGATAGTTGCCATGAACCGGTGCCCGGACAACCGGGCGATAGTCTTTCAGGTCCTGGCGCGTGATCAGACCGCCATTCCGATCCATTTCGCTGGCAATCAGATCGGCGGTCTTGCCTTCATAAAATCCTTTCACGCCGTTGTCGGCAATTCGCTGGAGTGTCGCAGCCAGTTCCGGCTGGCGAAATCGTTCTCCGGGCTGCCAGGCGCTGCCATCTTCCTTATAGAAGGTTTCACGGGTGGCGGGCCAGCGCTCGAGTCTTTCCCGGGCCTGTTCCATGCCTTCAGTAAAACGCTGGGGCACTATGAAACCGTCTTCGGCAAGCTTGATGGCCGGCGCCAACGCTTGCTTGAGGGTAATGGTGCCGTGCCGCTCCAGCGCCATGGCCAGGCCGGCAACCGTGCCCGGTACGCCTGCGGCCAGGTGTGTGAAGCGGCTGCGGTTTTTGACCACATTTCCGGATTCGTCCTGGAACATGGTTTCCGTGGCGGCCGCGGGGGCTTTTTCCCGGTAATCGATGGCTTCCGGGTCTGAGCCGTCGCCCCTGGAGATCAGCATGAAGCCGCCCCCGCCAATGTTGCCGGAGCGGGGCTGGGTGACGGCCAGGGCAAAACCGGCTGTTACCGCCGCATCTATGGCATTGCCGCCGTTCTTCAGTACCTCGAGGGCAACCTCGGTGGCCAGAGTGTGGCTGGTGGCAACCATGCCGTGGGTTGCAGTTACCGGGTGAAATCGCTCACCTTCGAGAATCGCCTGGCCAAAGGCCGGGCCGGCGGCTATCAAAAAGGCCAGGGCCGCTGCAATCGAAAGGCGGCCTGAGCGCCCCCTGGCGAGGTTTTTGGTCGTACGTTGGTAGAGGCCTCTATCCATATCTCCATTCCTCGTTTCTGGCGTTCAGATAGGCTATGATAGCCGGTCATTTTGATAGGTGCGTACCGTTAACCTGCCGTTAATGCCGGTGGTGATTCCCCGACGCACCTGCTTTCCCGGATTTCAGTTAAGGAAAGGCTTTCATGGAGCATACCTATCGTCTTGTGATTTCCTGCCCCGACCGGGTGGGAATTGTCGCCAAGGTGAGTAATTTTCTGTCGACATACAATGGCTGGATTACCGAGGCGAGTCATCATTCGGACACGCAAACCGGGTGGTTTTTCATGCGGCACGAGATCAAGGCTAACTCGATCCCGTTCGGCCTGGACCAGTTCCGCGCCGCGTTCGAGCCGATCGCCCGCGAATTCAATATGAACTGGCACATTGCAGATTCGGCACAGCCGAAGAAAGTGATCCTGATGTGCAGCAAGGAATCCCATTGTGTGGCCGATCTGCTGCACCGCTGGCACAGCAAGGAGATCAACGCCGAAATTGTGGCGGTCATCTCCAACCATGACGACCTGCGCCGCATGGTGGAATGGCACGAGATTCCCTATCACCATGTGCCGGTCAGCAAGGAAAACAAGGCGGAAGCCTTTGCCCATATCGAAGAGCTGTTCCAGAACTACGAGGTAGATGTCGTGGTTCTGGCCCGCTACATGCAGATCCTGCCGGGCGAACTTTGCCAGAAATACTCGGGCAAGGTGATCAACATTCATCACAGCTTCCTGCCGTCTTTCGCAGGTGCACGCCCCTATCACCAGGCCTACAGTCGGGGTGTCAAGCTGATTGGTGCCACCTGCCACTATGTGACCCAGGACCTCGACGAGGGCCCGATCATCGAGCAGGACGTTATCCGGATCACCCATAGCGACTCCATCGAGGATATGGTTCGCCTGGGTAAGGACGTGGAGAAGAACGTGCTGGCCCGGGGCCTGCGTTCGCACATCGAAGACCGGGTGATTACCTACGAAAACAAGACAGTGGTGTTTGATTAAGGCTGCCTCACAGTTGCCCTGGAGAGGGTGCGACTGTGGTAGACTTGGCGGCTTGTTGAAGAATAACTATGGGGCCCGGAAACGGCCCCGATACGACTTCCAGATAACGCAAAGGAACCTTTCTCGATGGGTGAGTTAGCCAAAGAGATCCTGCCGGTCAATATTGAAGACGAGTTAAAACAGTCCTACCTCGATTACGCCATGAGTGTGATCGTCGGGCGGGCCCTTCCGGATGTGAGGGACGGCCTCAAGCCGGTTCACCGTCGTGTTCTGTTCGCCATGTCCGAACTGAACAACGACTGGAACAAGGCCTACAAGAAGTCAGCCCGTGTGGTGGGTGACGTCATCGGTAAATACCACCCCCACGGTGACTCTGCGGTCTACGACACCATCGTACGTATGGCCCAGCCGTTCTCCCTGCGTTATCCGCTGGTCGACGGCCAGGGTAACTTTGGTTCCATTGACGGCGATAACGCGGCTGCCATGCGTTACACCGAGATCCGCATGGAGAAGATCGCCCACTCCCTGTTGGCGGATCTGGACAAGGAAACGGTCGATTTTGTCGATAACTACGACGGCACAGAGCGTATTCCCGAGGTGCTTCCCACCCGGGTCCCGAACCTGCTGGTGAACGGTTCCTCCGGTATCGCCGTGGGCATGGCTACCAATATTCCGCCCCACAACCTGACGGAAGTGGTCAACGGCTGCCTGGCGCTGATTGATAATCCGGATCTCACTGTTGATGATCTGATGGAGTTTATCCCGGGCCCGGATTTCCCGACCGAGGGCATCATCAATGGCCGAGCCGGTATTGTCGAAGCCTACCGTACCGGCCGGGGCCGTATTTATGTTCGTGCCCGCCACGAGATTGAGCACGACAAAAAAACCAATCGCGACGCTGTTATCATCACTGAGCTGCCGTATCAGCTCAACAAGGCCCGCCTGATCGAAAAGATCGCCGAGCTGGTCAAAGAGAAGCGTCTCGAAGGTATTACCGAGCTGCGGGACGAGTCCAACAAGGAAGGTATCCGTGTGGTGATTGAGCTGCGTCGGGGGGAGAACCCCGATGTGGTGGTCAATAACCTGTTCGCTCACACCCAGCTGCAGACGGTGTTCGGTATCAACATGGTTGCGCTGATCAACGGCGAGCCGAAAACGTTGAATCTGAAGCAGATGCTGGATGCGTTTGTGCGGCACCGCCGAGAGGTAGTTACCCGCCGTACCATCTATGAGCTGCGCAAAGCCCGCGAACGCGGTCACATCCTTGAAGGCCTCACGGTTGCTCTCGCCAACATTGACGAGATGATTGAGCTGATCAAGGCGTCCCCCAGTTCCGTAGAAGCAAAAGAAAAGCTGATGGCCAGGGGCTGGGCTCCGGGTGATGTTCTTGCAATGCTGGAGCGTGCCGGTGAGGACGCCTGTCGTCCAGACGATCTGCCGGAAATCTATGGCCTGCGCGATGGCCTTTACTACCTGTCTCCCGAGCAGACCCAGGCGATTCTGGATATGCGTCTGCATCGCCTGACCGGTCTGGAAACCGAGAAGCTGCAGAACGAGTACAAGGACATACTTGAGAAGATTGCTGGCCTGCTCGAAATCCTCGGCGACCCGGACCGTCTGATGCAGGTTATCCGTGAAGAACTCGAAGCGGTCGTTTCCGAGTTCGGTGACGAACGCCGTACCGAGATCACAAGCTCCCAGCGGGATCTGACGATTGCCGACCTGATTGATGAAGAAGACCTGGTGGTGACTATCTCCCACAGCGGTTACGCCAAGACCCAGGCAGTGGAAGACTACCAGGCCCAGCGCCGGGGCGGCCGCGGCAAGGCAGCGACCTCTATGAAGGACGAAGATTTCGTTGAGAAGCTGCTGGTTGCCAACTCTCACGACACGATTCTGTGTTTCTCCAACCGTGGCAAGGTGTACTGGCTGCGGGTATTCGAGATTCCGCGTGCCAGCAGGGCATCCCGCGGCCGGCCCATGGTGAATATCCTGCCGCTGGATGAGGGTGAGCGTATTACCACCTTCCTGCCGGTTCGTGACTACCCGGAAGACCAGTTTGTCCTGATGGCGACTTCCGCCGGTGTGGTCAAGAAAACCCCGTTGCCGAACTTCTCGCGTCCGCGCAGCAGCGGCCTGATTGCCCTGAACCTGGACGAAGGCGATACCTTGATCGGTGCGGCCATCACCAAGGGCGATGCCGAGGTCATGCTGTTCTCGACCGCTGGCAAGGCCGTGCGTTTCAACGAAGAAGCCGTTCGCCCGATGAGCCGGACAGCCCGTGGTGTTCGCGGTATCAAGATGCCGGAAGGTCACCATGTGGTTTCGCTGATCATCCCGCAGGAAGGCGGTGTTATCCTGACGGCCTCCGAAAACGGCTACGGTAAGCGGACCGCTATCGACGAGTTCCCGACCTACAGCCGGGGCAGTCAGGGCGTTATCGCCATGCAGTGCTCCGAGCGCAACGGTAACCTGGTCACAGCCCTGCAGTTGTTTGAAGGCGACGAAATGATGCTGATCTCTGACAAGGGCACGCTGGTGCGTACCCGGACAGACGAAGTGTCCGTTCTGAGCCGGAACACCCAGGGTGTCCGCCTGATCAAGCTGAGTCAGGAAGACGAGCGGCTGGTGGGCGTTGAGCGGATCGCGGAAACCGACGACGAAGAGCTCGACAGCGAAGGCAACCCGATTGTTGCCGACGAGAGCCCGGAAGAAGGCCAAGAAGGCGAGAGTGCCGGCGAAGAATAAGCCGGCACTTGCCACAGACAGATTCAGCAAGACGTGAGAGAACACAGCAACATGAGCAGGGCGTATAACTTTTGTGCAGGTCCGGCAACTTTGCCGGAGAGCGTGCTTCGTCAGGCGCGGGATGAAATGCTCGACTGGCGCGGTACCGGCATGTCGGTGATGGAAATGAGCCATCGCAGTGACGAGTTTGTCCAGATTGCCGAGACTGCAGAAAAAGATCTGCGTGAACTGGCCGGCGTGTCGGATGACTACGCCGTTCTGTTTATGCAGGGTGGGGCGTCCAGCCAGTTTTCCACCATTCCCCTGAATCTGCTGGGCGAAAAAGACTCTGCGGACTACGTGAACACCGGCATCTGGTCCAAAAAGGCCATTGCCGAGGCCAGTCGCTATGGCAAGGTGAACGTGGTCGCGAGTTCGGAAGACAGTGGCTTTACCACGATTCCGGACCAGTCTTCCTGGCAGACCAGTGCCGATGCGGCGTACCTGCATTACACGCCCAACGAAACCATCGGTGGCCTGGAATTCGATTTTGTTCCGGATAGCCCGGGCACACCGCTGGTCGCCGACATGTCCTCATCGATGCTTTCGAGGCCGGTGGACGTTTCCCGGTTCGGCGTGATCTACGCCGGTGCCCAGAAGAACATCGGTCCCTCAGGACTGGTGGTTGTCATTATTCGCAAGGATCTCCTCGGCAAGGCCCGAAAGCAGACCCCGACCATGATGAACTATCAGGTGATTGCGGATAACGGCTCCATGTACAACACCCCGGCCACCTACTCCTGGTACCTGGCCGGTCTGGTGTTCAAGTGGCTGAAAGAGCAGGGTGGTGTGAAGGCGATGGGTGAGGTCAACCTCCGCAAAGCCCGCAAGCTCTATGACTTTATCGACACCAACGAGTTTTACGCCAACCCGATTGACCCGCGATTCCGTTCCTGGATGAACGTGCCGTTCACCCTGGCGGATGATGCCCTGAACGGCGAGTTCCTGAAGGGTGCGAATGCCCGTGGCCTGCTGAACCTCGCCGGACACCGCTCGGTTGGCGGAATGCGAGCGAGCATCTACAACGCGATGCCCGAGGCCGGTGTGGATGCGCTGATTGACTACATGACCGAATTTGCGAAGGAGCGTGGCTGATCATGAGTGACGAGCAGGTTCGGCTCGGAGAGCTGCGGGACGAGATCGATCAGATTGATCAGAAGATCATGGAACTGATCAGTGCCAGGGCCGCCTGTGCCCAGGAAGTGGCCCACGTTAAAATGACCGCCAATCCGGGGCAGAATGTCTTTTTCTACCGCCCGGAGCGGGAAGCCCAGGTGCTTCGTCGCATCAAGGAACAGAACCCGGGGCCGCTGTCCGGTGAAGAAATGGCCCGCCTGTTCCGGGAAATCATGTCTGCCTGCCTGGCGCTGGAAAAGCCCATGCACATTGCCTTCCTGGGACCGATTGGCACCTTTACCCAGGCGGCAGCGCTCAAGCATTTTGGCCACTCGGTGGTCAGTGTGCCACTACCGGCCATTGATGCGGTGTTCCGGGAGGTCGAATCCGGCGCAGCCCATTACGGCGTGGTACCGGTGGAAAACTCTACCGAGGGAATGATCAACCACACCCTTGATATGTTCATGTCCTCGCCGCTCAAGATCTGCGGTGAGGTTCAATTGCGGATTCATCATCACCTGTTGGTGTGTCCGAAGCATGGCGACCAGGAAATTACCCGGATTTACTCTCACCAGCAGTCCTTTGCCCAGTGCCGTCAGTGGCTGGATACCCATCGCTACGGCATTGAGCGGGTCACCGTCTCCAGCAATGCGGAAGCTGCCCGACGCGCCGCCGAAGAGCCGGGTACCGCAGCCATTGCCGGTGACATGGCGGCCGAGCTCTATGGCCTGGAAAAGCTCGCAAACAGCATTGAGGATCGCCCGGACAACACCACCCGGTTCCTGATCATTGGCCGGGAGGAAGTGCCGGCCAGCGGTCACGACAAGTCATCTATCCTGGTGTCCATGCGCAACAAGCCCGGGGCTCTGTATCAGCTCCTCGAGCCTTTCCACCGTCATGGCCTCAGCCTGACCAGAATCGAAACGCGGCCCTCGCCCAGCGGTACCTGGGCCTACGTGTTCTACATCGATTTCGAGGGACATATGGAGGATGAGCAGGTCCGGAAGGTGCTGACGGAAGTGGACGAAGAGGCCGTTGAACTCAAGCGCCTGGGTTCCTACCCCATTGGCGTGCTTTGAGTATCCACACCTGCGTTTCTGAGAAAGTAGTGTCGAGGACGATATATGGCCATTGATTACCAGAGTCTGGCGGTTCGCGGCGTACAGGCGCTCTCACCCTATCAGCCAGGCAAGCCGATCGAAGAGTTGGCCCGTGAGCTGGGCCTCAACCCGGCGGAAATCATTAAGCTTGCCAGCAACGAAAACCCGCTCGGGCCCAGCGAAAAGGCCCTTGCGGCAGCCCGGCAGGCGTTATCCGAACTTTGTCTGTACCCCGATGGCAACGGATTCAATCTCAAGCAGGCGTTGTCGAAGCGTCTGAACGTTGGAATGAATCAGATTACCCTGGGTAACGGATCCAACGATGTTCTGGAAGTGATTACCCGTTGTTTTGCTGATGCGGATTCCGAAGTCGTATTCTCCCAATATGCGTTCGCCGTTTATCCTCTGGTGACCCAGGCTATCGGCGCCAGGGGTGTGTCTGTGCCTGCCCGGGAGTGGGGGCACGATCTGGATGCCATGGCAGAGGCGGTTACCGATCGTACCCGCCTGGTGTTTGTCGCCAACCCCAACAATCCCACCGGCACGGTTCACACGGCAGATGCCATTGAGGCTTTCCTGAACAAGATTCCGGCGAACGTGCTTGTGGTCCTGGATGAGGCCTATTGCGAATACCTGACCGGAGAGCAATATCCGGACGGTGTTGAACTTCTGGCCCGTTTCCCGAACTTTATCGTCTGCCGCACGTTTTCCAAAGCTTGGGGGCTGGCGGCTCTGCGGGTCGGGTACAGCATCTCCTCACCGGCCATTGCGGATATTCTGAACCGGGTGCGTCAGCCGTTTAATGTGGATACAGTTGCCCTTTCTGCAGCCACGGCCGTGCTTGAAGATGAGGACTATCTCCAGCGTTCCCGGGAGGTGAACACGGCTGGTCTGCTTCAGTTGCAGGAGGCATTCGACCGGATGGGGCTCAGCTACATTCCGTCGGCAGGGAACTTCGTGGCCGTGGAAGTGGGGGAGCAGGCCATGGGCGTGTACCAGTCCCTGCTGGCGCACGGCGTAATTGTCCGGCCCATCGGCGGCTATGGCATGCCCCGGCATCTCCGGGTTTCTGTCGGGCTTCCGGAAGAAAACGAGCGCTTTATTGATGCACTGGCGCAGGCCTTGGCGGCCTCGGGGTTGAGCGACTGATATGGCGTCGTCCGAGCCTTTGTTTAAAAGGGTAGCGGTGATTGGCCTGGGGCTGATTGGCGGCTCCCTGGCCTGCGCGATCCGACGTAACGGGCTGGCGGGCACAGTTGTTGGTACAGACCAGCGCGATGAAGAGCTACAACTCGGCAAAGAGCTGGGTGTAATCGACCAGTCGGCCTCTTCGATCGCCGAGGCGGTCCAGGGGGCGGACCTGGTTGTGCTGGCCGTTCCTGTACGGGCTACCCGCAAGGTTCTTGAACAGGTTCGCCCGGCACTGGAACTGGACGCGATACTGACTGACGTGGGTAGCACCAAATCCAGTTTTGTGACTGATGTTGAGGCGGTGTTCGGCAGCCTGTCTCCTCGTGTCATTCCCGGCCACCCTATTGCCGGTTCGGAGAAGAGCGGCATTCGGGCGGCGAACCCCGAGCTTTTTGCCAACCACAAGGTCATTCTTACGCCGCCTGATGACGTCAGCCAGCCCCACCTTGCCCGGCTGAAAGCGCTGTGGGAGGGTTGTGGTGCCACGGTGCTGACCATGTCGGTGGCGTATCACGACGAGGTGCTGGCAGCTACCAGCCACCTGCCGCACCTGATTGCGTTCTCCCTGGTGGATACCCTGGCGGGTGAAGATGAGAACATGGATATCTTCCGGTATGCCGCAGGAGGCTTCAGGGACTTTACCCGGATTGCGGCCAGTGATCCGGTGATGTGGCACGATATCTTTCTGTCGAACCGCGATGCGGTTCTGCGTGTGATTGATCACTTTACTCACGACCTCGAACAACTGCGTACTGCCATTGCCAATCAGGACAGCGCCACGTTGTTGCGGGTTTTCAGTCGCGCCAAGGCGGCGCGTGAACATTTTTCGAAGATGCTCTCAGGACAGGCTTACGTGACAAACAACAGTGAAAAGCAGGTAACGTTCCGTCTCAAGCCCGGTGGCGCGATTACCGGTGATATCCGGGTGCCCGGCGACAAGTCGATGTCGCACCGTTCAATAATGCTGGGTGCGCTGGCGGACGGCGTCACCGAAGTGAAGGGATTTCTGGAAGGTGAGGACAGCCTGGCCACGCTTCAGGCGTTCCGGGATATGGGCGTGACCATCGAAGGCCCGGATGACGGCTTTGTGCGGATCCACGGCGTTGGCATGCACGGGCTGCAGGCGCCAAGGGGGCCGTTGTATCTGGGTAACTCCGGAACGGCCATGCGGTTGTTTGCAGGGCTGCTGGCAGCACAGCCCTTTGATTCAGAGCTGACTGGCGATGCGAGTCTCTCCGGTCGCCCGATGGGGCGGGTTGCTGATCCGCTCAGGGCCATGGGCGCCGTGATTGATACCGCGGAAGGTGGTCGCCCGCCGTTGAAAATTCGTGGCGGCCAGAAACTGTCCGGTATTCATTATGAAATGCCGGTGGCCAGCGCCCAGGTGAAGTCCTGCCTCCTGCTGGCCGGTCTCTACGCAGAGGGCAGTACATCGGTGACCGAGCCGGCTCCCACCCGCGATCATACCGAGCGCATGCTGGCCGGCTTTGGCTATCACGTTCATCGTGACGGTGCGACCGCCAGTGTCAGCGGTGGCGGCAAACTGACGGCGACCAATATTGATGTGCCTGCTGATATCTCGTCGTCCGCGTTTTTTCTGGTAGCCGCGAGTATTGCTCCAGGATCTGATCTGGTCCTGCGGCATGTGGGGATGAACCCGACACGGGTCGGTGTGATCAACATCCTGAACCAGATGGGTGCCAGTATTGAGATTCTGGACGAGCGCGAAATCGGTGGCGAGCCGGTTGCTGACCTGCGGGTCCGCTCGGCGGAGTTGCAGGGTATCGATATTCCGGAAGATCAGGTGCCCCTGGCCATCGATGAATTCCCGGTGCTGTTCATCGCCGCAACCTGCGCCAAAGGCCGAACGGTACTGCGGGGCGCAGAGGAGCTTCGGGTCAAGGAAAGCGACCGGATACAGGTCATGGCTGACGGCCTGGCCGCTCTGGGTGTGGAAACCACGGTAACGCCGGACGGCATTATCATCGATGGCGGCCAGACTATTGGTGGCGGCACCGTGAACAGTCACGGAGACCATCGGATTGCCATGTCTTTCGCGGTGGCATCGCTCCGCGCCGAGGGAGAGATCACAGTTACCGATTGTGCGAATGTGGCTACATCTTTCCCGGGATTTGTGGAACTTGCGCAAGATACGGGAATCAATATCTCAGCCGAGGGGGCTGAATAATGTCAGATAGCAGTGCGCCGGTGATTACCGTGGACGGTCCCGGGGGCTCCGGCAAAGGCACGATTACCCAGATGCTGGCCCGAAAACTGGGTTGGCACCTGCTTGACAGCGGGGCCTTGTATCGGCTGACGGCACTGGCCGCGGTTCGTCAGGGTGTGTCTCTGGATGATGAAGCCGGCCTGGTGAACGTCGCTGCCGGACTGAATGTGGCGTTTGAGCCCACGCCGGCAGGCGAACCGGTGAAAGTCATTCTGGCAGGGCAGGACGTGACCGCAGATATACGTACGGAATCCGCTGGCGACAATGCTTCAAAGGTGGCTGTGATGCAGCCGGTCCGGGACGCTCTTTTGCAGCGCCAGCGCGACTTCCGGCAGGCGCCGGGCCTGGTGGCCGATGGCCGTGATATGGGAACGGTGGTGTTTCCCGATGCGCCGGTGAAAATCTTCCTGACGGCAAGCGCCGAGGAGAGGGCTCAGCGGCGCTATAGCCAGTTGAAGGACGCGGGTGTCGATGTTAATATTGACGCCCTTTTAGAGGAGATACGGGTTCGTGATGAACGGGATATGAACCGTTCCGCAGCCCCTCTCAAACCCGCAGATGATGCGCAAGTCATTGATTCTACGGGATTGAGTATAGAAGAGGTGTTGGACAGGTGTATGGCTGCAGCAGGCCAGGCCTGACTACACCTTTTTGTCGTTGAAATGCCGGATGTAGCGCTATCTGCCAGCCACAGGCTTAATCCGGAACTTGTTAACAGACCGTGTTGCTGGTGGCACGGAGTACACTTGCGTTGATCATATAGGACTCATAATGAGCGAGAGCTTTGCGGATCTTTTTGAAGAAAGCCTAAAAGAAATTGACATGCAACCGGGTTCCATCGTCCAGGGAACCGTTGTAGACGTCGATAACGACTGGGTCACCGTTAACGCCGGACTGAAGTCCGAAGGCGTTATCCCCGCCTCCCAGTTCCTGAACGAAAAAGGCGAGTTGGAAATTGCTATCGGCGACGTTGTCGATGTAGCTCTCGACGCTGTTGAAGACGGCTTCGGTGAGACCCGTCTGTCCCGTGAAAAGGCCAAGCGTGCAGAAGCCTGGAAGGTACTCGAGAAGTCCTTCGAAGCTGAGGAAGTGGTTAAAGGTATCATCAACGGTAAGGTCAAGGGTGGTTTCACCGTCGATCTGGCCGGTATCCGTGCCTTCCTGCCTGGCTCGCTGGTAGACGTTCGTCCGGTTCGCGACACCGCGCACCTGGAGAACAAAGAACTCGAATTCAAGGTTATCAAGCTCGACCAGAAGCGTAACAACGTGGTTGTTTCCCGCCGCGCCGTTCTGGAAGCTGAGAACAGCGCCGAGCGTGAAGCTCTGCTGGAAACTCTGACCGAGGGTATGGAAATCAAAGGTATCGTCAAGAACCTGACCGACTACGGCGCGTTCGTAGACCTGGGTGGTGTTGACGGCCTGTTGCACATTACCGATATGGCCTGGAAGCGCATCAAGCATCCGAGCGAAATCGTGAATGTTGGCGACGAAATCAGCGTTAAGGTTCTGAAGTTCGATCGTGAGCGCAACCGTGTTTCCCTCGGCCTGAAGCAGTTGGGCGAAGATCCCTGGGTTGATATCAAGGGCCGTTACCCGGAAGGCAGCAAGGTTACTGCACGCGTTACCAACCTGACTGACTACGGTTGCTTTGCTGAGCTGGAAGAGGGTGTTGAAGGTCTGGTTCACGTCTCTGAAATGGATTGGACCAACAAGAACATCCATCCGTCCAAGGTTGTCCAGGTAGGCGACGAAGTGGGTGTGATGATTCTGGATATCGACGAAGAGCGTCGTCGTATTTCCCTGGGTATCAAGCAGTGTGTATCCAACCCGTGGGAAGATTTCTCCAGCAACTTCAACAAGGGCGACCGCATCTCCGGTAAGATCAAGTCAATCACTGACTTCGGTATCTTCATCGGTCTGGATGGCGGCATCGACGGTCTGGTTCACCTGTCTGACATCAGCTGGAACGAGACTGGCGAAGAAGCGGTTCGTGAATACAAGAAGGGTGACGAAGTTGAAACCGTTATCCTGTCTGTTGATCCGGAGCGCGAGCGTATCTCCCTGGGTATCAAGCAGCTCGAGAGCGATCCGTTCGCCGAGTTTGTACAGCTGAACGACAAGGGCTCCATTGTTAAGGGCACCGTGTCTGCAGTTGATGCCAAGGCAGCTACCATTGCCCTGAACGACGAAGTTGAAGCGGTACTGAAAGCCTCCGAAATCAGCCGTGACCGTGTTGAAGACGCACGCAATGCGCTGAAGGAAGGCGAAGAAGTTGAAGCGAAGATCATCAGCATCGACCGCAAGAACCGCATCATCAACCTGTCTGTGAAGTCCAAAGACGTTGAGGACGACAAGCAGGCACTGGAAAATGTGCGGACCAAGACTGCGGAAACTTCCTCTGGTGCGACCACCATCGGTGATCTCATCAAGGAGCAGATGCAACAGCAAAACGCCAATAAGGACTAATCCTCCGGTTGGTACGAAAAAAACGGGCTCTAAGAGCCCGTTTTTTTTGTGTTTTTTTCTGGTTTGGCTAAACTAGGTAGTCATGGGAATCCGGTAACCGACGGCCGAATAAAAACGAAAGAGGGAAACGCCTCATGACGAAGTCCGAACTGGTCGAGCTGATTGCTTCCAAGCAGACTCAGCTCTCCGTTAAAGATGTCGAACTGGCTGTAAAAACCATCATTGAGCACATGTCCCAGTCGCTTGCCGATGGTCAGAGAATAGAAATCCGGGGATTTGGCAGTTTTTCCCTTCACCACCGGGCCGCGCGCACCGGGCGCAATCCGAAAACCGGTGAGGCTGTCCAGCTGCCTGCCAAGTTTGTGCCGCACTTCAAACCCGGCAAGGAATTGAGAGAGCAGGTCAACGACAGCTTGAAGAAAGGCTTTTAACAGCTGGTCAGGGAACGCGTATAATTCGGGCTTTGAAGCCCTTTGGGAGTGCTATTGCTATGGCAGGATTGCAGAAGATCCTCATTATTCTGTTGGTTTTGGTCCTGGTTCTGCTGGCACTGGTATTCTCGCTCAATAATCAAATGGCAGTTTCCCTCAACTTCCTGCTGTTTGAAACCCAGCCCCATGGTGTTGCCGTCTGGATTATCATGGCATTTGTTGTCGGTGCCCTCGTTGGCGTGCTGATGACCATGCTGGCCACCGTCCGCACCTCGGTGTCCCGGCGAACCCTTCAGAAGCGACTTGATCGTGCCGAGCAGGCATTGGAGAAATCCAGGGCCCAGAACGACCGGACTCTTTAATGGATATGGTACTTCAGTGGCTGCTGCTGACAGTTGCAGTCGCCGTTGGCTGGCTTGTGGGCCGGCTGGGAAGCAATGACAGCCGATCCGGAAAGACGATTTCCGATGAGGAATCGGTGAAGGATCGTCTCCAGTTCCTTTTCACCAACTACTCTGACCAGGCTGTTGAAAATTTCGTCCAGTCCCTTGCGGTAAACAAGGACACGGTCAGTCTGCACCTTTCCATTGGTAGCCATTTCCGCAACAAGGGTGAAACAGACCGGGCCATATTGATCCACCAGAATCTGCTGGCCAGGCCCGAACTGCCTCCACGTTTTTCACCACAGGTAACCCTTGAGCTTGCCCGGGATTATCTCAATGCCGGTCTGCTTGACCGTGCCGAGGCGCTGCTGCACCAGTTGATGGGCGACAAAGAGTACGGGCGGCACTCCTCCCAACAGCTGATCGATCTCTATCAGCAAGAGAAGGAGTGGGCTAAAGCTGCCGAGGTTGCACGGACCCTGACCCGGGGCGACGCCGACCCTGCCATGTTCAAGGTTCTGGCCTATCTGACCTGTGAGCTGTCCGAGGAGTCCCTGAAACAGGACGACCGCTGGGCCGCACAGAAGCTGGCCAGGGAAGCGCTCGACTATGATCGCTCATGCGTTCGGGCCAATCTTATTCTGATGAAGCTGCTGGTTCGTCAGGGTAGTTACCGGGAAGCCGGCAATCAGTGCCTGAAAGTGTTTGATCAGAACCCGGAATTTGGGTCGGAAGCGATCGACCGTTTGATGAAGCTTGAGCACGAACACGGCGACATCGGCAGGCTTGCGAAAAAGCTGCGCAAGCTATACGAAAGTTATCCGAGCACCAGTCTGCTGCTTGCCCTCGTTGAGTCCGTAGAGCGCGCTTCGGGACGACCGGCAGCCATCGATTTACTCAGGCAGGAGCTGGAAACGCGCCCGAGCGTACGCGGTCTGCTCAGGTTGGTGGAAATGGCCGGCTACGAAAAAGGCATGACTACCGATGAAGGCAGGTTGGTAAGCCGCATTGGTCACCTGATACTGGCCAACCGTCCGGTGTATCGCTGTGTCAGCTGTGGCTTCTCAGGTCGTCAGCTGCACTGGCTGTGCCCGAGCTGCAAGCAGTGGGAAACCGTCCGCCCGATACAGGGTGTTGAAGCCGAATAAACCTTTACCGAATTTCCGCAGGACAAATGAACGTGCAAACCGCCAACGATCCCAAGATCATCGTCGCCCTCGACTTTCCCTCCCAGAATCCGGCCCTTGAGCTGGTCGACAAACTGGACCCTGCCAAATGTCGCCTGAAAGTGGGCAAAGAACTGTTCACCCGTTCCGGCCCGCAACTGGTCGAGGGACTGCAGAAGCGTGGATTCGAGGTGTTCCTGGACCTGAAATTCCATGACATCCCCAACACTACGTCAGCAGCCGTTGCGGCTGCTGCCGATCTTGGTGTCTGGATGGTCAATGTGCACGCCTCTGGCGGCGAGAAAATGATGACCGCCTGCCGGGAACGCCTGGAACCCTTTGGCGCGGACCGTCCGCTTCTGATCGCCGTCACCGTGCTCACCAGCATGAACGCCGACGACCTGGCAGGCATCGGCATCACCGATTCCCCGGAGGCCCAGGTATCCCGCCTGGCAACCCTCACGAAAAACTGCGGCCTGGACGGTGTCGTCTGCTCCGCGCAGGAGGCGCCCAAGCTCAAAGCCGAGCAGGGCGCTGACTTCAAGCTGATCACACCGGGTATCCGTCCGTTGACTGCCGATAAAGGCGATCAGCAGCGCATCATGACCCCCACAGATGCCCTTAAAGCTGGTTCTGACTACCTCGTGATTGGCCGGCCGATTACTCAGGCGTCTGACCCGCTGGCTGCCTTGGAGGCTATTCACTCAGAGGTGATTGGGCTCTAGCTTTGTGCGGCCCTTGAATCCTGATCGGGCCTTTGAGTAATGGTGGCAGGGACAGCTGTCCCGTTTGGACCTTTCAGTTGCCCGCCATTTAACGAAGGGTGTAGGTCGGATTAGCGCAGCGTAATCCGACAAACCAATTGAATCCCAGCTTAGTAAATTCCATTGTCGGATTACGCTGCGCTAATCCGACCTACATTTATGTGCCAAACCAATTTGCGCATGGTTAGGTGGTTTGCGTAAATTTGGATAATATTCGGCAATTCCATCTTTCAGGATCGGATCGGTGGTGTGGGGTTGCCCTCCCAAAAATGTCTGTGGCCATGGATGGCCACAGTCAAGCGCACATGGACGTGCTCGTAGCGGTTTTTGGGAGGACGACCCCACACCACCAGCCCCGAATGCAGCAGGCTAGGGCAGGAGCCTACATCACCACCTAAGATGTGGTTAAAAACCTAATGCAATAAAAGAAGGCAATAAAAAACCCGCTAACTCAAAGAATTGGCGGGTTTTCAGAATAGTGGCTCCCCGAGCTGGGCTCGAACCAGCGACAAACGGATTAACAGTCCGTTGCTCTACCAACTGAGCTATCGGGGAACGTCGTCGTGTGACGAGGCGCGTATATTAAGTTGGCAATACCGCCCCGTCAACCCCTGGCCAGAACTTTTTAGCCAAGCGCTTTCTGAAGACGTTCGACAGCCTTTTCCAGGTTTTCCATGCTGGTGGCGAAGCTCAGGCGCATGTGGCCAGGACAGCCGAAGGCGGAGCCCGGGACCAGTGCCACGCCGGCGTCGGTCAGCAGCTTCTCCGCGAACTCCACGTCGCTGCTGACGCTGGAATCCGCATCAATGGCGCCCTGGAAGCTGGGGAACACATAGAAGGTACCGTCGCCGTTCAGGCACTCGACGCCCGGCATCTTGTTCAGTGCTTCTACCAGCCAGTCGTGGCGTTCCTTGAAGGCCTTGACCATGTCGCCTACGCAGGCCTGATCGCCATCAAGCGCAGCCTGTGCCGCTGCCTGGGAGATGGAGGCCGGGTTGGAGGTGCTCTGGGACTGGATCTTCTTCATGGCGCCGATGATTTTTGCCGGGCCAGCCGCGTAGCCGATACGCCAGCCAGTCATGGAATAGGCTTTGGATACGCCATTCAGCACGAAGGTACGGTCATACAGTTCAGGCGTCGCGTTGAGGATGTTGCAGAACGGCTTGCCGGTCCACAGGATCGGCTCATACATGTCGTCAGTGGCGATCATGATGTTCGGGTGCTTCTTCAGCACCTCGCCGATGGCCTGCAGCTCTTCCAGGGTGTAGGCCATGCCGCTCGGGTTCGAGGGGCTGTTGATCACGAACAGGCGGGTACGCTCGGTGATGGCGTTTTCCAGTTGTTCCGGCGTGATCTTGAAGCGGGTCTCGGCGCCGGTTTCAATGATGACCGGTTTGCCCTCGGCGACCAGCACCATGTCCGGGTAGGAAACCCAGTAGGGCGCCGGGATGATGGCTTCGTCACCCGGGTTCAATGTGGCAAGTGCGAGGTTGAAAAAGCTCTGTTTGCCACCACTGCTTACCAGTATCTGGTTGGCTTCGTAATCCAGGCCGTTGTCCCGTTTGAACTTCGCAATAATCGCTTTTTTCAGGGCTGGCGTACCATCAACGGCGGTGTATTTGGTCTGGCCGTTATTGATGGCTTCAATGGCTGCCTGTTTGATGTGATCAGGTGTGTCGAAGTCCGGCTCGCCGGCACCCAGGCCGATAATGTCCTGGCCTGCTGCGCGGAGTTCCGCGGCCTTGTTGGTGACTGCGAGGGTGGGAGAGGGCTTGATTGCCTGTACTCGGCTGGAAAGTTGAAGGTCCAAACTTGCGCTCCTTAAAGCTGCGTCTGATAGGGCTGCGACCGCCGGGTGCCAGAGCTGCTGGCTGATTTTCGCCCAGCCGTCGATCGCACTGATGGTATCATGAAGCCAGTGTATCGCTAAATTTCTCTAATGGTAGGGGCTGTTACGCCTCTGCATCGGTTTTACCGGAGGTTTCCGCCAGTTATGGCCAGTAATCAGGCAAACGTTTCCACCAAAGAAGGTGTGTTCAAGGTGGATTCACCGTTCCAGCCAGCAGGTGACCAGCCCAAGGCAATTGAGGGGCTGGTGGATGGCATTCATTCCGGTCTCGCGCACCAGACGTTGTTGGGGGTGACCGGCTCCGGTAAAACTTTCACCATCGCCAATGTCATCCAGCAAATCCAGCGGCCAACGATCATCATGGCCCATAACAAGACCCTGGCGGCCCAGCTCTATGGTGAGTTCAAGGAGTTCTTTCCGGATAACGCTGTAGAGTATTTCGTCTCCTACTACGACTACTACCAGCCCGAAGCCTACGTGCCCTCGTCGGACACGTTTATCGAGAAAGACGCCTCTATCAACGAGCACATCGAGCAGATGCGTCTATCCGCCACCAAGGCATTGCTGGAGCGACCGGACGCCATCATCGTGGCGACGGTTTCGTCCATCTATGGCCTGGGTGATCCCCAGTCGTATCTGAAGATGATGTTGCACCTGGATCGGGGTGATCAGATTGACCAGCGGTTCATTCTGCGGCGCCTGGCCGAGCTGCAATACACTCGCAATGACGTGGAATTCCACCGGGCCAATTACCGGGTCCGGGGCGATGTCATCGATGTGTTCCCGGCCGAATCGGAAAAAGAGGCGATCCGCATCGAACTGTTCGATGACGAGGTGGAGAATCTCAGCTATTTCGACCCACTGACCGGTGAGGTATTGCGGCGGGTGCCGCGGGTAACCATTTACCCGAAATCCCATTATGTGACGCCCCGGCAGACGGTGCTGGATGCGGTTGAGCATATCAAGGTGGAGCTGGATGAGCGGCTGCAGCAGTTGCGGGACAACAACCGCCTCGTGGAAGCCCAGCGCCTGGAGGAGCGAACCCGGTACGACATCGAGATGATGCTGGAGCTGGGCTATTGCAACGGCATCGAGAACTACTCACGCTATCTCTCCGGTCGCCGCCCTGGTGAGGCGCCCCCGACACTGTTTGATTACCTGCCACCCAACGCCTTATTGGTGGTGGATGAGTCCCACGTGACCATTCCTCAGATCGGTGCCATGTACAAGGGCGACCGTTCCCGTAAGGAAACGCTTGTGGAATATGGCTTTCGCCTCCCATCGGCACTGGATAACCGGCCCATGAAGTTTGAAGAATGGGAACGAATCGCACCACAGATGATTTTCGTTTCTGCAACACCGTCGAACTACGAGGCCGAACACGCGGGGCAGGTGGTGGAACAGGTAGTGCGACCGACTGGCCTGCTGGACCCCGAGATCGAAGTGCGCCCGGCCTCCACTCAGGTGGACGACCTGCTTTCAGAGATCCACACCCGGGTGAAAGTGAAGGAACGGGTCCTTGTGACAACGCTGACCAAGCGTATGGCGGAGGATCTCACCGACTTCCTGATGGAGCACGACATCAAGGTTCGCTATCTGCACTCGGACATCGATACCGTGGAACGGGTCGAGATCATCCGGGACCTCCGGCGGGGCGAGTTCGATGTGCTGGTGGGCATCAACCTGTTGCGGGAAGGTCTGGATATGCCAGAGGTCTCGCTGGTGGCCATCCTGGATGCCGACAAGGAAGGGTTCCTGCGGTCCGAGCGGTCACTGATCCAGACTATGGGCCGCGCCGCGCGGAATGTTCACGGTAAGGCCATACTCTACGGAGACCGGATTACAGGCTCCATGCAGCGGGCCATTGATGAAACGGAGCGTCGCCGGGCCAAGCAGGAGGCCCATAACCTGGAGCAGGGTATTACTCCTCAGGGGCTGAACAAGAAGATTGCCGACATTATGGAAGGTGCCGGTGGCGGCGGGCGCGGCCGTCGCAAGGCTGAGCGTCCGGGACAGAAAGCAGCGGAAGAGGCCGAGCAGTACCGGGCCAAGGCCGGCAACCGGTCTCCGGAGGAAGTCCTCAAGGAAGTATCCCGTCTGGAGGACGAAATGTACAAAGCCGCCTCCGAGCTGGATTTCGAAACGGCAGCCCGTCTGCGGGACGATATTGCCGAGTTGAAAGAGGCTGCCCTGCGGACAGGTTAGTCTGGACTTGGCTTACGTAGCCGGCGGGTTGTGGAGTATCGCCGGGCCTTGGTGTTACCGCTTCGGTCCTACGATCACAGCCGCCTGCAGGGGCTGATTTCTTCCGTATCGGGAGATCTGGCTGAATACCCGTTTATCGACTGGCAGGTACTGCTTGTCGGCGACGGTTTCACCCATTTCCACGTCTATTTCCGGATCGTGCAGGTACACGAACTGGTCGTCGATGGCACAGACGGTTACCCAGTGGGGGACGCGGCTTCGGTTCAGTTGCCAGGTGCTGATAAGAATCAAAGGAACCCGGCCCTCGTGTAGGGCCTCTGTCATGGCTTCCAGAGTCAGCGGGTCGTGGTGCAACTGGATGCCGGTCTGGCCGATGTCATGCAGAAAGCCCTCATGGACCAGTTCCAGGACCCGCTTCTTGTCCTCGCTTCTGACTGTGTCCTTGAACAGGGCGCCTTCCATGCTGATCCACGCGCTGGCTTCAAAGCCCCGGTTCCAGGCGGCGAGTGCCAGTCCATGGGGGCCGCAGCCGCCGTGGCCGGCGAGCATGAAGATGGTGGTCGCCTCCCGCCATAATCTCAGTTCTTCCAGCGTCGTCAGCGGTTGCTGCTCATCCAGGGCGGCCATGGCCATGATCAGCGCTGCCGGGCCGCAGGAGAAATCCGTGGTCTGCGGGTAATAGGGCACGGCCGGAAACTCTCTTGAAGGCTCGTAGAAAAGTATCCGTCGCTCAAAGCGCAAGGCATCACCGTGGTCCTCGTAGTAATCCCGATAGGTACCAAATTGGCGATAGCCCAGGCGTTTGTAAAGGCTGATAGCGCCCCGGTTATCCTCACGTACTTCCAGTCTCATGACGATGCGGCCCGCTTCCGCAGCTTCTGATTCCGCCTCCCGGACCAGCCTCTCGCCCACACCCTGGCCCCGGACGTCAGGTGACACAGCAATGGAGTAAATGCGGGCCAGCCGGGTAGCCGCGCTCATCAGAACCAGGCAATAACCCACCAATTCGCCATCGGCCTCAGCCACAATCAAACGATCCCTCGGCATCTCCAGAAACCGGCGAAAGCTGCGTCTGGAAAGGCGGTCCTCTGTGAAACACCGGTATTCAAGCGAAACCAGGGCGTCGAGATCCTTGCTGGTGGCTTGTCGGAGCTGGAAGTCAGGCATTGAGATGCGGCCTTGAGAAGAGCTTGGAGGGCATGCTGGTGGGCTTCCCCTATGCGGCTATTATGGGTGAGTGCAGGGGGAACGCAAATACCGCAAGGATGCGTAAAAGCACGCATTATTCGCCAATTGTGCAGGGATCGTGACCGGCGTATTGTGGTCTCCATTACTACAGGCCAGACCTTTCAGGGAGGAATGCCTTTAATGTCCCGATTGCTTATCGTAGTGGACCGCGCTAAAGACTGGTCGCCCTATTACCCCAGTGAGGATGTGCTGACGTTTGATCAGTACCTCCAGTTCTCAGCTCCGCCTGCCAGCCGGGTAAGGGTCATCAACCTGTGTCAGAGCGCCCGTTACCTGAGCAAGGGCTACTACTGCTCGCTCCTGGCAGAGGCCCGTGGCCACCACGTGGTGCCTTCGGTGATGACGCTCAATGATCTTGGTCGAAAAGGACTGTTTTCGCTCGAGCTGGAAGAGCTTGATGAAAGCGTCATCAACTGGCTAGAGGCGGCGGGCTCGGCAATTGATCCCGCCAGTGATGAGAGAGCAGCCACCCATGAAGTCCGGATTCGGACTTACTTTGGCCAGGCAGAGCATCCGGATCTCAAACCCGTCGCCCGGGCGCTGTTCGAGCGTTTCCCGTGCCCGATTCTTGAAGTCGTCTTCAAACGCCGCAAACAGTGGCAGATTGAGTCCATGAAGCCGGCCTCTCCGGCGGATCTCGGCGAGCATGAACAGGACGTGTTTGCTGCCGCCCTGGATCGTTTCAGCAGTATGGTGTGGCGTAAGCCCAGAACCCGTCGTCGTTATCGCTATGATCTGGCGGTGCTGGTCAATCCCGATGAGGAAATGCCTCCGAGTGACAAGGTCGCTCTGAAGCGATTCGAAAAGGCCGGTCGCAAGCTGGGTATCAATGTAGAGCAGATTACCCGGCGGGATTATATGCGCCTGCCGGAATACGATGGCCTGTTCATCCGGGAAACCACGGCCATTGATCACCATACCTACCGCTTTGCCCGCAAGGCCGCCGCTGAGGGTATGGTGGTGATTGATGACCCGGTGTCGATCCTCAAGTGCACCAACAAGGTGTTCCTTGCGGATCTCCTGAAGAACAACAAGATTCCCACACCGAAGACACTGATCCTGTCAAAAGATCAGAAGAACGCGGTTGAGCAGGTCATCAGTGAGCTGGGCTTTCCGGTGGTTATCAAAATTCCGGATGGCGCGTTTTCCCGGGGCGTGACCAAGGCGGAAGACGAGAAAACCCTCCGTGCCGGTCTCAAGGAACTGTTCAAGCAATCGGCGTTGGTGCTGGCCCAGGAATATCTGTACACAGATTATGACTGGCGCATTGGCGTGCTGGGTGGTCGGGCCATCTACGCCTGCAAATACATGATGGTGAAAGGCCACTGGCAGATTTACCAGCACGGCGAATCCGAGAGTGAGAGCGGTGGCTTTGAGACCATGCCCACCTACGAGGTGCCGAGAAACGTGATTCAGGCTGCCCTGAATGCCACCAAGCTTATTGGTAACGGGCTTTATGGCGTGGATATCAAACAGTCCGGCAACCGGGTAGCGGTAATCGAAGTCAACGACAACCCGAGCATTGATGCCGGAGTGGAGGATCGCTTTCTCGGTGGTGAACTCTATACCCTGATCATGCAGGAATTTCTTTCAAGGATGGAAGAGAACCGTCGTCGGTAACGGGTATGGCCTGCTCCCTCAGGGGCCGGCCACCCACACCCGGACACTACCAAACCAGGGATAATCCCGGAGCTGTTCCTTGATGTTCGCAGAGGAGAAGGCAGTCTTTTCTTCGTGCTCGTCGAGGAACAGTTCCAGGTGCACCTTGTTCTTCAGGTAGTGAAGCCGCAAACGACTGTGGTGAGGGAGCTCACCAATGTGCTGAGCCAGGATGGCTCGAATGTCTCCACGGGACGGCAGACGCTCCGAGGTCAGGGGCTGGTCTTCGTCGTTTTCGGCGTCGATGTGGAAATTGATATCCCGAATGTTGTCCAGGGCATCTCGCATGCCCGAGACTACCTGCATACCGATCTGGTGTCCTTCTGAGACACTGATTTCTGGCCGAACTACCAGATGAATATCCAGCAAAATATCATGGCCCATTCGACGGCTACGGAGTTCGTGGACGTTACGCACCCCGTCTGTGTCCCGGGCGATGCTCTTGAGCATCTCCGTGTCCTCCCGCGAAAGGCCGGTATCAACAAGCTCTTTCACGCTGTCCCAGGTGAACTTCCAGCCGATATGGATAATGATTCCGGCGATCACCACCGCCGCAAACACATCCAGCCAAACCATGCCTAGCATGGCACCGGCGGTGGAAACCAGAACGACAACAGAAGAAAACGCATCGGTTCTGCTGTGCCAGGCGTTGGCGATAATCAGGTCTGAGCGGATCTTCAGGCCGACATGGCGAGTGTATCGGAAAATCCATTCCTTACCCGCAACCGACGCTGCAGCTGCCACCAGGACTGGCCAGCCAGGCACGGTATCCACGCCGCCCTCTATCAGGCGCAGGGTATTTTCCCAGGCCAGCGCGGCGCCAACAGCAATCAGGATGCTGCCCAGAACCAGGGTGCCGAAGGTTTCGATTCGTTGATGACCATAGGGATGATCGTCATCCGGCTCCTGACGGGATACCTTCATTACCCCAAGAACGACCAGATCGGAGGCGACATCCGTGAAGGAGTGAATACCATCCACCAGAAGGGCCTGGGAATGAAAAAGAGCACCTCCAATGACTTTTATGATTCCGAGTACGGCATCGAGAATCATTCCGATAATGGTCACGCGCGAGGCCGCTTTCATTTCGCCCGCGAGGTTTTCCCGGTGCTGTTGGGCGGGGGAAATCGGCTCTTGCATTGAAGTACTCCAGATCAGAAGACAGGTGTCAGTATAACGTTATTCCCGGGGGCTTTGGCAGGGGCGGCCCGGAGTCGGAATTTCAAGTGATTTATGCACATCATTGCAGAACCATGACTCGGTAACATTTTGTTTAGTATTTGTCGACAGGCAAGGAAAAAATATATAAGGCAATGAAAATAAAGGAAAAAATAACTGGTCAAAAAATGATCAATCTGTAGATTGGCGCAGTTATCAAGGGATGGCAACCGTTGCCCCGGGATTTTCAACAGGGTTATCCACAGATTCCGTGGAAAAGGTCACGAGACTGCCATGATACAGTCATTTACAGCTGATTTGGTTCTATCCCGGGATGCTGTGGAAAACTTCCGGTATACTCCGCCCACTTGGATAAGGGGAGTTTTGTCAGATGTACGGCGCTATCCGCAACCTGCTTTTCCGCCTACCGCCGGAGCAGGCTCACAATGTTGCATTGAATGGTCTGGATCTTGCGCACCGACTGGGTGTTTTGAGCGCTTTTTCGCCTAAAATAGATTCATTGCCAGTGAATGTTATGGGGCTGGATTTTCCGAACCCCGTAGGCCTTGCGGCAGGCCTCGACAAGAATGCGGATCACCTCGATGCGCTGGGTGCTCTGGGCTTCGGGTTTATCGAAGTGGGTACGGTCACGCCCCTGGCGCAGCCCGGCAACCCCAAGCCGCGAATGTTTCGGTTGCCGGAACACCAGGCCATCATCAACCGCATGGGGTTCAATAATGAAGGCCTGTACCACCTGCTGGCGCGCGTGGATAAGCGTCGCTACAGAGGTGTGCTCGGAATCAATGTGGGAAAGAACAAGGATACCCCCAACGACCAGTCTGAGTCGGATTACCGGAAGGGGATATCGGCGGTTTACGACCGGGCCGACTACATCACGGTCAATGTGTCCTCGCCCAACACGCCGGGGCTCCGGGATCTGCAGTTCGGTGATTCCCTGAAGGGTCTGCTTGAAGCGATCAAGGATGAACAGCTCAAGTGTGAAAAACAGTTTGGTCGCTACGTGCCAGTGGCCGTGAAGATCGCTCCGGACATGGACGATGACGGTATCCGCTTTGTGGCATCTGCGCTGCGCGAGACTGGGCTGGATGGCGTCATTGCCACCAATACAACGATCAGCCGTGATGCGGTGGCGGGGCATGCCCATGCCGATGAAGCCGGCGGTCTCAGTGGGGCGCCGGTTCGGGAAGCGTCTCTCAGGGTTATAAAAGGGCTTTACGCCGAGCTGGGGGAGTCATTACCGATTATTGGTGTCGGTGGCATTATTGATGGCGAGAGTGCGGCAGAGAAAGTCCGGGCCGGTGCCAAACTTGTCCAGATCTACACCGGTTTTATATACCGCGGGCCCCAGCTGATAAAAGAAGCGGTTGAGGCGATCCGGCAGGTAAAGTGATTTCCTTTGCCCCAGAACGAAGGTGGGCCCGCTTAGCGGGCCCGAGCGGGGAATGAACCCCGTGGCGCTTCATCGCATGGTATGGGGCGGGAGGCCCCATTTGGGTTGCTCTGAGTACTGCGTCAAATTGTGTAGAAAAAGATCAGATTAAGATTCGGGGTTAGTTCAGGCGTCACGCCGTCGTAACGTTAGCCAGTTTGTGGATGCCGGATACGCCGGTCATGCCCTCCCATTGATCTGTGCGGCCTTCTCGCCACCCGTTCAGCCATTCCTGGCGAACTTCCGCCTGTTCAATCGGGCAGCTGTCTTTGGATTTACCGGACACGCCAGCGAGATAACCCCGCTTGAATGCACGAGCGTACATGTCTCTTTTCTGTCTTTTCATGCCGTTCCTCACTGATGGATTAACAGAACAAGCGTGTACACTTCTGCAGTGGCTACGACAAGTGTTACCCGCTCCGGGATAACCCACTATTGTCAGCTCAAGCCAGAGCAGTCAGGATCCTGTTAACGGAAGGTTTATTACCTTCCAGAACGACGCGTCACTTACAAGGTAAGTCGAACCTTGCGCAGATGTACACTAATTATTTCATCTATGTGACGCTTTTTTTATAGTTATGTGAACTAAAGAATTGCTGCCAATTTCGGAACAGGCTGTATTCCGGAAACTTACCAATAGCCGTCGATGTACCAGGAGTTGAACTTGTCCAAATCTGTATTTTTCGTAACCTGCCCGAAGGGAGTGGAATACCTTCTGGCGGACGAGCTCAGCACCTTTGGGCTGGACACGGTGCGCAACGCGCCGGCGGGAGTCTGGGTGGAGGGACCTCTGGAGGGTGGCTACCGCGCTTGCCTGTGGTCGCGCCTGGCCAACCGGGTGATCCTCCATATTGATGAAGTGGATGCCAATAGTGGCGATCAACTCTATGACGGCGTTGTGCACATGGACTGGCAGCAGCATATTCCGGTACATGGCAGCTTCCGGGTGACCTTTCTCGGTCAGAACGAGGCAATCCGGAATACTCAATACGGTGCGCAACGGGTAAAGGACGGCATTGTGGATAGGTTCCAGGCCAACGGCGGCCCGCGCCCTTCAGTAGATGCCAAGAACCCGGATGTCATTGTTTCCGCCCGCCTGAATCGGGGGCGTCTGTCACTGGGCATCGATCTCAGTGGTCATAGCCTGCACATGCGCGGCTACCGCACGGACAAGGGTATAGCACCACTGAAAGAAAACCTGGCCGCAGCATTGTTGATGCGTGCGGGCTGGCCCGAGATTGCCGCGGCCGGCGGCGATTTCGTGGACCCGATGTGTGGGTCCGGCACTCTGGTTATTGAAGCCGCCATGATGGCGCTGGACATGGCGCCCGGCCGCAAGCAGGAACGGTTCGGCTTCGAGAAATGGCCCGGCCATCAGCCGGAACTCTGGTTATCCCTGCGCCAGGAAGCGGAGCGCCGCGCCCATGAGGGCAAGCAGGGACGAATCCCCAGGCTGGCGGGTTTCGATCAGGACAGCCGGGTCATCGCGACGGCCTGGAAAAACATTCAGAGAGCGGGGCTGGAGAGTGTTGTCCACGTTGAAGCGCGGGCGGTCGACGCCCTGGAACTTGAGGGCGACTGGTCCGATCAGGGGCTGGTACTGACCAATCCGCCTTACGGCGAGCGGTTGAGTGAGCGCCGGGAGCTGGGCGCCCTGTATCAGGCCCTGGGTGATGCAGTGAAACGCACGGTTCCGGGCTGGCGCCTTGGCGTATTTACCGGCGCCCCGGAATTCGGTAAATCCATCGGTTTGCGGAGCTACAAGCAATATCGACTTTTCAACGGCAAGCTGCCCGCTCAGTTGCTGCTGTTTGAGATCAATGACGTCAGCGCCATGACACCGCGGGCGCCCGATATTCCCGGTGAGGTTACCCCTCGCATTGCCAACGAGGAGCGCGCGGCCATGCTCCGCAACCGCCTCAGGAAAAATATGAAGACCATTGGCCAGTGGGCAAGAAAGCAGGGCATTGGTTGCTACCGTCTTTACGATGCCGACATGCCGGAGTTTGCCCTGGCGATCGATATCTATGAGGGGCGGGTTCACGTGCAGGAGTATGCCGCCCCGAAATCGGTGGACGAGCGCTCCGCCCGTGAACGTCTGGCCGAAGCTCTTGCGATCATTCCCGAAGCATTGGGTGTGGAGCGGGAAGATATGGTGTGCAAGCAGCGCCAACGCCAGACGGGTACCAGCCAGTATGAAAAGCAGGCGGCCAGTGGCGAGTTTTTCAAGGTCCACGAGCATGGCTGCATGCTGAAGGTGAACCTGAAGGATTACCTGGACACAGGTCTGTTTCTCGATCATCGGCCAGTGCGGCACTGGATTCAGCAACACGCTGCAAACCAGCGGTTTCTGAACCTTTTCTGCTATACCGGCGCGGCTACTGTGCATGCCGTGGTTGGCGGCGCCAGCCGGTCTCTGAGCCTGGATATGTCAAAGACCTATGTTGGCTGGGCCGAGGAAAACCTGGCCCTGAACGGCGCCGATCCGAAGAAGCATCGGGTGGAGCAGGCGGACTGTCTGGCCTGGCTGGCGGATCGGAAAACGGCAGACCAACGGTTTGATCTGATCTTCATGGATCCTCCGACCTTTTCCAACTCTGCCCGTATGGCTGGCGTTCTGGATATCCAGAAGGATCATTCGACGCTGGTCAGGCAGGCCATGGCCCGGTTGAGTTCCGACGGGTTGCTGATTTTTTCCAATAATTTCCGACGTTTTAAGCTGGACGAAGCGCTGGAGAATGAGTTCGAGGTTGCCGAAGTTACCCGGGATACCCTGGACAAGGATTTTCAGCGCAACGCCCGGATTCACCGGTGCTGGCACATTCGCCACAAGGCGTAACGGGTATCTAACTAGTAGGTCGGATTAGCGCAGCGTAATCCGACAAATCCTCAAGGCTGGCTCTGGTCGGATGTCGGATTACGCTGCGCTAATCCGACCTACGTTCTGACTTTTGTCGGATTACGCTTCGCTAATCCGACCTACATTTTAGAATTCGTAGCGCACGCCGCCGGAGAACTGGAAGGTGTTCACATCCGTTCCGGTGTCTTCGAACAGCTTTCCGCCCTCGAACACCAGGAAGGTGTCGTCCATCACTTCAAAGTCGAGACCGGCAATCCAGCTGATGCTGAAGCCGCTGTCGGGAAATTCGCCGTCGAGATCAAGGTAAGGGTTGTTGCGGTCATTGGCAGGATCGCTGATCTCGCCTTCACCGTGGATGTAGGAAAAGCCGAACTGGCCGTAAAGGTTGGCGTAGTCGGTGATGGCATAGTGCAGGCCCATGTACCAGCTGGCGTAGTAGTCCACACTCAGGGTGAGGTCGCTGTTCGGGACCTCGGCGTCTTTGAAGCCACCACCGGCCCGCAGCTCGGCGTGGAACAGATCGGTAATATGGCCACCTACCACCAATGTCCCGCCAGTGCCCCAGGCGGTTTCCTTGGTGTTTTCACCGATGGTGCGGTGATTGTAGGTGGTTGCCAGCAGACCGATGTAGTGTTTGTCCGCCCTCGGGGTCTCCTGGGCCAAAGCGACCTGGGACGCGAGAAACAGGGCAGGGACAAGCGGGCAGATGAGGGGCGTTCGCACAACCTTGTTCATTGTTATCGGGCTTCCTGACGTGGGCGAATACGGGCTGATTCTGCCTCGTGTAACCGTTTGTTACGTCGACCCGTGTCACACTTCCCCTTGCCAGTACTGTCTGTTGCTCAGTCCTCGTCGAACAGGCCTTCTTCCCGGGCCATCAGCAGCAGGGCGTAGACGCCGTTTTCAGGCAGTTGAGGTTCCAGGCTTTCCTCGAACAGGAGCTGGCGCCGACGATCTTCCAGGGTTTCGCTGTCCAGGCCGGTAATCAGCTCACTGATGGGAGCGATTTCGAATGGGGCCTCCTGCGCCACGGCAGTGAAGATCAGGTCCACCAGAATCTCGTCCGGATCGAGGCCGTCCACGAAAACGGTCTGGTCTGGCAGGTCCTGGTGCAGTTCCCGGGCCAGTTCGATGAGGGGCACGCCCTGTTCTTCAAGATAGAGAAGGTCGATATCGCCCAGATCACCGTCCTCCGGGAGCCAGTCATCGGAAGGGGCGATCACCACGGTTTTCATTCGCCCGTCTTCCAGCGACCAGGCCATGGCGGTTGGGAACAGGGCGTCATCGGTCTGGCAATATTCAATGTCGAGAAATCTCGGTGCAGGCACGTTGGGCTCCCGGTGGTGGTTGATTTGTGACCCGGTTATAGGGAATGTCCGTTGACCCAGTATGAGGCTTTACGGCTTCATGCCATACTGTTGAAGCAATTATCTTTTAATCAGGGACATCATGGAACACGCTGAATTTAACAAAGATTTATTGAAGTTTCTGAATACCTCCCCCACGCCCTGGCATGCGGTCGACACCATGAAGCAACGGCTCAGTGCGGCCGGATTTCAGGAGCTGGACGAGCGGGAAGATTGGTCACTGGCCAGCAACCAGGGCTACTACGTGGTTCGCAACGGCTCCTCAATCGTAGCCTTCCGCACCGGCAGCAAAGATGTCACCACCTCCGGCATCCGTATGGTGGGTGCCCATACCGACAGCCCCTGCCTGAAGGTCAAGCCGAACCCGGAGCTGCGTCGTAAGGGGTTTTTCCAACTGGGTGTCGAGGTTTACGGCGGTGTTCTGCTTAACCCCTGGTTTGATCGGGATCTTTCCCTGGCCGGCCGGGTTACCGTGCTGGACGAGGACGGCAAGGTACGGGATACCCTGGTGGATTTTCGCAAGCCAATCGCGTTTATTCCCAGCCTGGCCATTCATCTGGACCGCGAAGCCAACAGCAATCGGACGGTCAACCCCCAGACGGATCTGCCTCCGGTTCTGATGCAGGTTCCGGAAAGCGATACTACCAGTTTTGTTGACCTGCTCTCACAACAGATCAAAGCCGAATCCGGGATTAGTGCCCGCAAGGTTCTGGGTTATGAACTGAGCTTCTACGATGCCCGAGAAGCTTCGTTCGTCGGTTTGCGCGATGATTTCATTGCCTCGGCGCGCCTGGATAACCTGCTGAGTTGTTACGTTGGCTTGCAATCGTTGTTGAAGGCTTCCGGTGACGAGGCCGCGCTGTTGGTCTGTAACGATCATGAAGAAGTTGGCAGTATGTCGGCCGAGGGCGCCCAGGGGCCGTTCCTGACCGCGGTTCTGGACCGCTGGGCCGGTGCTGGCAGGGCGCGAGCCATCGCGCGTTCGATGATGGTGTCGGCGGATAACGCCCATGGGATTCATCCGAACTACATGGACAAGCACGATGAGAATCACGGGCCGATTCTTAATCAGGGCCCGGTGATCAAAGTCAATCACAATCAGCGCTACGCGACCAATAGCCGCTCTGCTGCTGTTTACCGTCACATCAGCGATGAACTCGGGCTTCCGCATCAGACCTTTGTGGTGCGAAGCGATATGGGCTGTGGCAGCACTATCGGGCCTCTGACGGCGGGGAATCTTGGCGTGACCACACTAGATATTGGTGTGCCTCAGTTCGGGATGCATTCCATTCGGGAGCTGATTGGTACAGAGGATGGTTTCACGCTGTTCCGCGTGCTGACCGAATTCATGCAGCGCGAGCAGATTTTCTGAGGTCGGAAACGAAAAATGCCGCTGATTCAGTTGAAACAGCGGCATTTCGGAATAAGTGGCTCCCCGAGCTGGGCTCGAACCAGCGACAAACGGATTAACAGTCCGTTGCTCTACCAACTGAGCTATCGGGGAACAGCATCAAGTGGCGCGCATATTAAGCGCTTTGATTTACGGGGTCAACCCCCTGATATGAAAGGCTAAAAATTGTACGAAAGCAGGACCCTTCACTACCGTCCACCGCCCTGGTTGCGCAATGGCCACGTTCAGTCTGTCTGGCCCACGCTGTTTCGCAAAGTCCCGATGATGGATCCGGAACCCGAAGTGATTGCCACACCGGATGACGACGAACTGCATCTGGACTGGTACCGGCAGGGCAGTGACCGCCTGGCCATCGTGTCTCACGGTCTCGAAGGTCACAGCCGACGGCCTTACGTGCTGGGCCTCACCCGGGCGCTGTTACGGGAGGGCTGGGACGTTCTGGCGTGGAACTTCCGCTCCTGCGGCGGTGTGATGAACCGACAGCCAAGGTTTTACCACAGTGGCGCCACCGGAGACCTCAGCCTGGTGATCGATCATGGTCTGGCCGGCACCTACGACACTTTGTTTCTGTCGGGGTTCAGTGTGGGGGGCAACCTGACGCTGCTTTATTTGGGGGAGCAGGGAGAGCGGGTGGATAGCCGGATCTGCGGTGCCGTTGCCTATTCGGTTCCCTGTGATCTGGCCGGTAGCGCCGATATGCTGGCTTTGCCCAGCCGAAAAATCTATATGCAGCGCTTTCTTCGGGATCTGAAGGTGAAAATGCAGGAAAAGGCGGAAAAGTTTCCGGATCTCATAGATGTTTCGGGGTTTGATGCCATCCGCAGCTTTCACGAATTTGATGATCGTTACACGGCGCCTCTGCATGGCTTTCGCGATGCCCGGGATTACTGGGCCCAGTGTTCGGCGCTTGGGCGGATGCGAGACATCAGGGTACCGGCGCTGATGGTGAATGCCGCCGATGATCCGTTCCTGTCGCCGCAGTGCTTTCCGGAGTCCCGGCGGCAGCTTGGTGCACATGTGCGCCTGGAAGCCCCTCGCTGGGGCGGCCATGTGGGGTTTGTCGAGCATGCGAAAGATGGCTTTTACTGGTCAGAGCGTCGGGCCCTGGCTTTCTTGCAGGGATTGAGCTGATCCGGCTTTATTGCAGGATCGGTTTGAGCACAGGCCAGACGTTTTCCAGCAGTTTGGCCTGGGCTTCCTCGGTAGGATGAATGCCATCGTCCTGCATCAGCCCGTCCTGGTTGTAGATGCCGTCCAGGAAAAAGGGAACCAGAGCGGTGTCGTAGCGGTCTGACAGCTTCGGGTAAATGTCAGCAAACATTTCGGTATACCGCTGTCCGTAGTTTGGTGGTATCTGCATGCCCACCAGCACAGCACGGGCGCCCGAGCTCTGGACCTTTTCGATCATGGAGGCGAGATTGGATTCGATCACGTTGGGCGGAAAGCCGCGAAGGCCATCGTTGCCACCCAATTCGATAATCACCACTTCGGGGTCATTCTCCGCAAGCAGTTCGGGCAGCCGGCGAGCACCGCCATCGGTCGTTTCTCCACTGATGCTGGCATTGACCACTTCCCAGTCCGATAGCCCGTTGTTCTCCAGCCGGTTACGCAGCAGCTGCACCCATGCGGTTTCGGAGGGTACGCCATAGGCTGCACTGAGGCTGTCGCCTACAATCAGCAGCGTGCTCTGGTTGGCCGCTACCGGCAGGGCCAGCAGGGTAACTACAAGAAAAAGAATTGATCTGACGTACACCAATGCCGTATGCATAGACAACCAATACACCTTTAAGTCGTTTTCAGGACCCAGGATCGGGAGATTCCGTGAACCAGATGACCAATGTTAACCCGGATAGCCAGAGCCCAATGTTACGGGTAGATAACCTGACTCACCGCGTCAGTGTTGAAACCGATACGCTCACGATCTTGCAAGGGGTCACTCTCGAAATCAATCGGGGAGAGTCCGTAGCTATTGTCGGGCGTTCCGGTTCCGGCAAAACCACACTCCTGGGTTTACTGGCGGGCCTTGATACGCCTACTGAGGGTACGGTTGAGCTGGACGGATCGGTGATCAGCAAACTCAGCGAGGACGAGCGGGCAAAGCTTCGGGCGCACCGGGTCGGGTTTGTATTCCAGTCGTTCCAGCTGTTGCCGGCGCTCACTGCGCTTGAAAACGTCATGCTGCCGCTGGAACTTGCCGGTATGGCTTCACCGGAAAAGAGAGCCCGTGAGCTACTGGAACGAGTGGGGCTTGGCGAGCGACTGACCCATACACCCAGGCAGCTCTCCGGTGGTGAGCAGCAGCGGGTGGCTATTGCCCGGGCATTCGCGTCTGACCCGCTGATTCTGTTCGCCGATGAGCCGACCGGCAACCTGGATAACCGCACCGGCCAGGCAGTTTCCGATCTGCTGATGGCGCTGAACCGGGAACAGGGCACGACGCTGGTGATGGTCACCCACGACGAACATCTGGCTGCGCGCTGCAATCGGCAGTTCCATATTGAGGCCGGCGTTCTTACCGAACCAGAAGCGGCGGAGGAGATGGCGCACTGATGGCTGCTGCAAAAAAACTCATGTCAGTCCGCCGGGACTGGCGGGAACGAGATGTTCGCGTCGTTCTGGCTGCCCTGATCATTGCCGTTGCCACGGTTGCCACCATCGCCCTGTTTGCCAGCCAGCTGCAGCGCACCCTGGTTTCTTCAGCCAGCTCGTTCCTGGCGGCAGATCGCCAGCTGGAAGCAGAGAATGGTCGCCCGATTCCGGATTCCTGGCTGCAAGAGGCGACTGATCAGGGGCTGGCAACCGGCCGGATGGTGGAATTTTCCACGATGGTTTTGGGCGCTGATAATTTCCAGCTGGTGTCGGTGAAAGCCGTCAGCAATGAATATCCGCTTCGGGGCGATATCGAGATACAGCGGGAGCCAACGGGAACGAGGGAGCTGGTGAGTCAGGGCCCCCGGCCCGGAGAGGTCTGGATTAACCCGCGCCTGCTCAGACTTCTGGATCTCGAGATCGGCGAGTCCCTGGAAGTCGGGAATCTGAACCTCACGGTCTCCGGCCTCCTCATTCGCGAGCCCGATGGTGGTTTCCGGCTTTCGGCTCTGGCGCCCAGGGTGATGATGCACGTGGACGATGTCTCAGCCACCGGGGTCATTCAGGAGGGCAGCCGGGTTGAGTACGTCTATCTGTTCGCCGGCGCTGAAGCTTCTCTGGAATCTTACTATCAATGGCTGCAGCCCCGGTTGGAGCCCAGTCATGAGTGGGAAGGGGTGCGGGATGGTGAAACCTTCTCCCGTTCCCTGGAGCGTGCCGAACGATTCCTGCTGCTGGGCGGCAGTCTTGCGGTCCTGCTGGCTGCTGTGGCGGTGGCTGTGGCCAGTAGGCAATACGCCATGTCCCAGCGCGATACAGTAGCACTTCTGAAAACCCTGGGTCTGAGTGGTGCCGGTATCCGCGGCCTGTATCTGAGGCGTCTGGCACTCTGGGGCGTTACCGGTATCGTCGGTGGCCTGCTGGTGGCCATACCGCTTTACTGGTTGCTGATTCGTATGCTCAGCGAGGTACTGGAGCGTCCCGTCGACTTCCAGCTTGACCCTGCCGCTCTGGTGCCTGCGCTGTTGACGGCCCTGGTTTCCCTGTTTGCCTTTGCCTATCCGCCGGTGCGTCGGCTTCGGAATGTTCCGGCCATGCGTGTATTGCGCAGCCAGCCTGGTGAAACCGGGCGTGAGGCCCTGCCGGATATCGTGATCGCCATTGTGGCGGTCTTCGGGCTGGTCTGGATGTACGCCGGAGAACTGGCCCTTGTTGTTTCCCTGCTCGGTGGTCTTGCCCTGCTGATTGGCGCGCTGGGCCTGGTGGGCTGGCAGATGGTGGCGACCCTGCGCAAGGTCCGTGGAGGCGGCAACTCCTGGCGACTTGCCCTGGTTGGCCTGTACCGGCATCGCCGGGCCAGTCTGTCCCAGATCGCCGTATTTGCGATGACGCTGATGCTGGCCGCCACACTGATACTGGTGCGGACGTCACTGCTGGCGGACTGGCAGGCTCAGTTGCCCGATGATGCTCCCAATCATTTCCTGATCAACATCGCGCCGGAAGCGGTAGAGGAAGTGGATGCGTTCTGGCAGGAGCGTGGCCAGCCGCTGGACAAGCTTTACCCGATGGTTCGCGGGCGCCTCACTGAACTCAACGGTCAGCCCGTCAAGCAGGCGGTCAGTAAAGACGAAAATGTAAACGCGCTCAATCGTGAACTGAACCTGACCTGGATGTCGGCCTTGCCTGAAGATAACGAGATTATTGAAGGCACCTGGTTCGGCGAGAACCAGAAAGAGGGTGTCTCGGTGGAAGCTGAACTGGCCGGGCAGCTTGGCCTGTCACTCGGCGATGAGCTCACCTTCACCATCGGCTCCGAGAAGGTGACGGAAACTGTCACCAGCATCCGCACGGTTCAGTGGGACAGCATGAAGCCCAACTTCTACATGGCCTTTCCGCCCGAGGGCGGCCTGACGGACATGCCTGCAACATGGATTACCAGCTTTTACCTGCCCAAGGACAGGAAGGATGCATTGAATGAATTTTCCCGGCAGTTCCCGACCGTATCGGTACTGGAAATCGACCACATTATCGAGCGAATCCAGGAAATCGTCCGGCAGGTAACCCAGGCGATTGAAGCAATTCTCGCGCTGATTCTTGCCGCTGCACTTGTGGTGATGGCAGCGGTGGTCAGTGCCACGCTACGCGACCGTCAGAGGGAAGGCGCGTTGCTGCGAACACTCGGCGGACGGCAGAGTTTGCTGGTGCGAAGCACCATGCTCGAGTTCGCATTGCTGGGCGGTTTTGCGGGTTTACTGGGCGTGGTTGCCGCCGAGGCGGCAGTCTGGGCACTTCAGTTCCGGATGTTCGAGGGGGCGTTCCAATGGCACTGGCACGTGGTATTGCCTATCCCGCTGATAAGCGCTGTCGTCCTGGCCCTGTTTGGCCGCTGGCAGCTCCGTCCGGTTCTGAGCGTGTCGCCGATGCTGTTGCTCAGGCGTCTGGAGTAACGGCGGAGACTATCGGTAATTGGCGAGAATGGCGTCGAGTTCGCCATTCTCCTTCATCTTCGCCAATTCTTCATTGAATCTATTGGCAAAAGAATGCCAGTCCTTCCGTAGCATCAGCCTGAATCCGTAATTACTGATGCTCTCGCGGGTTATGTCGAAGTGCTGTCTCAGCCCCTCGTTCCTGAGGATCCATTTGCCGACGAGCCGGTCGGCGACAGCGGCGTCGAACCGGTCGCCATGCAGTACGAAGGTGAACATGTCTTTGTCCCGGGAAACATCAAAGCGGCGAATCCGACCTTCTTCGAAGTAGGGCTCGAGCAATGGGTATCGGTAGCCAAGATGAGTGACGATGGTTTTTGAAACCAGATCATCGGGGCTCTCGTACGAGAAGCCCGATTGCGCTGGAACGAAAAACACCTCTTCAATGTCCACCACCGGGTCGGTAAACAGGAATTGCTCCGGATCGTCGGCCCACTCCCGGGCCCTCGGCGTTCCGTCGATGTACCCCTCAAGCAGCATCTGATCAACCCGTTTTCGCGGTATCTGCTCCGCGATTACCGTGTAGCCAAGGCGGCGGGCAACCACGGACACCACATCCCACATGATTCCTGAGGGTTGGTTCTGATGCACGATTAGGTAAGGCGGGTAACCGTTTGGAGAAACATTGAAACGGAAAACCTGCTTTTCCTGAGAGATTTCTTGAGAAGCAAATGCAGAGGGCGAAAGTGTCACCAGAGCAAATAGGAGGGTGCCCAGAGTGGCAGATAAACGGCAGGAAAGTCGGTTTTGCATGCGGAAGGGGCTCTCTACGGAACGGTACTGTAGGTGAAAAACGAACCCGGCTATCATCCCTGCCAGAAGATCTTAATTGTCCTCTGTTCCTTTGTTAATTTCAATGATTTGATTTCTATCTTCAGACCACCCGAGCAGAGGGCCCCTGGCGAGGCCCCTGCATGACAGATCAGGCCCAGGCACGTCGCAGGACGGCGCGGGCATCTTCAAGGGTGACTTCCTTCGGATTGAACATGATGGAGCCATCATCCAGCGCCATTTCGGCGATGTGGTCCAACTGGTCTTCGGTTACCTTGCCGGTTTCTTTCAGAGTCCGTGGCAGTTGGCATCGCTTGTACAGGGCGTCCCGCAGCTTGCGAATAGCAGAAATGCTGGCCTCGGCCCTTCGGCCCGCTGGCGTCGCTGCGAATACTTCCGGGCCTTCCAGATACAGCAGCAACTCGCCCAGGGGGTCCCGGATGGTCTCCAGGTTGTATTCCAGCACGTAGGGCAGGTACAGGCTCATACACAGGCCATGGGGCAGGTGGCAGATAGCGCCGGTGGCGTGCCCGAGCGCGTGCACCAGACCTACCATGGAATTTGAGAAGGCAATGCCGGCCATGGTCGACGCCTGGGCCAGGTCCAACCGGCCGTCACTGTCTTTCGGGTTGTCCATAACGTGGAGAAGTGAGTGGCTGATCTTTTTGATCGCCGACGTGGCGTAGGCATCGCTCAGCGGGTTCTTGGCCATGCAGGTAAAGGCTTCCGTTGCATGGGTCATGGCGTCCATCGCTGTTGCCGCGGTGATGTGGGGCGGCAGGGTGAGGGTCATGCGCGGGTCAATAATGGCCGCGTTCGGAAGCAGGAACGGTGACGTAAAGGGGAGCTTGACGCCCTTGGCCTCATCGGTAATCACGGCAACAGAGGTAACTTCGGAGCCGGTGCCGGCCGTTGTCGGCACAACGAAAAACGGCTTCAAGGGGTGCTTGAGCACGCCGGCACCGCTGTATTTGGCAATATCGTCACCACCCTCGGAAACCAAGATGTTGACGGCCTTGCCGGTATCAATTGCCGAACCGCCGCCGACGGCGATGATGGAATCGCACTTCTCCTGGCGATAGATACCGGCGATATCCCGCACCACGGTGGTGGATGAGTCTGGCGGAACATCATCATAGATGGAGGTGATCTCCAGTCCGCTTTCCTCACAAGCCGCGATAACGGGTTCCAGCAGGCCGGCCGCACGAACGCCCTTGTCGGTGACGATCATCGGCCGCTTGGCCGCCATCCCGGTGAGCTCATAGGGAATATGTTCCAGTGCGGCCTTGCCGGCAATGACTTTTACCGGGCAGAAGAACTCATAGTATTTATTGGTCATCACGCTCTCACTGTCTCGACGAAATTGGTGGCAACTTTCAGGTAAATACGCGCAGCGCTGATCAGTTTTTCCGGGAGGTGCAGGTCGGCCGGGTATTCCTTGACCGCCCGCTCGGCAATCAGTTTTGGCAGAATGAAGGACTCAAGCCGATTCAGCACCCGGGTCATCCGCACCGCATAGCTGATGTCGCCATCGACCAGCATGCGGTCATTGGCGAATGCAACCGAGGTTTTTTCCTGGAAAGACAGCACCAGAAATGCATGAGCAATGTGTTTGAACTGAATCGACAGGTCGACCGGGCGTGGAGCCTGGTCATCGTGGTAACGGAAACGTCCCTGGCCGGTGTGCTCGACAATCAGCTTTGAGCCGTTTGGCATCACCATCATTTCAAACAGAAAGCCATCAGGCAGAGCCCTGGCTTCGTTCTGAACCTTTTCGTCCACTTCACTCACGGCCTGCAGGGCTCGCCCCATTACCTGGAACATCAGTTCCACATACAAGCGACGCGCCTGGAAAACCATGGGCTGGATACGTTTCGCTAACATGTCCGTCATCCAATGATTGTTGATGTCATCTGATTTTTAGAGTTATTGCTCTAAAAGTCAATGGAGCTGATGACAGAAGTTGCGCGTCAGCCCGGCAATCTTGATCTCTAGCAACAAAAAGGCCGGAATCCCTCAGGACTCCGGCCTTTTCAAGTCAACGATTCAGGGGACAGTTATTGCGTGAGCGCCGCCAGTTTACGTTTGGCCTCCTCGGCAACGTCCCCTCCGGCTTCGGCGGCCTTGCTGTAATAGGCAATAGCCTCATTTCGATTGTTCTGCTTCACTGCAACGTCGCCGAGGCGTAGAAACGCAATGGAGGTGGGCACCGTTTCATTGGCTTTGGTGAGGTTTTCCCTCGCCTTGTCCAGATTGTTGAGTCTCAGAGCATTCAGGCCATTGTACAGACGATATTTGAACATCTCGGGATAGAGCTCCACCGCCTTTTCAAAGTCGGCAGCGGCTTTCTCGGCTTCCTTTTGCTCCTGATAGATGCGGCCGCGCAGAGCATAGAACATGGCTTCCCGGGGGAGCAGTCGTATCGCCTCGTTGACCTTTTCCAAAGCCGGCTTCATCTCACCTTTGGAGGCCAGTTTCATCGCTGTGTCATGGGCATCATAAGCGGGCTGCAGCGAACGGAGTTTGGCCATCTTTCGCTTGTAGACATCCTCGCCACGATAGCCGCCGGCACCAACTTTCTTAACCAGTTCGCGGTTCTCCTGAACCCGTTTTGCCGAGGGCGGGTGGGTTGCGAACAGGCCATCAATGAAACTGGACTGACGGCCCTCAGAGAGTTTCAGAAAGAGCTCCTGCAGCTCCACAGCCGCCTGGGGGTCGTAGCCCGCCTCTTTCATGTAGAGAATGCCGTAGTGGTCTGATTCCAGTTCATCGCCTTGGCTATACTGCGCCAGCGCGAGCTGGGCTCCCAGTGCAGCGCCACCCATGATCAGCCCGGCCCACTCGTTATCCGACAGGGCAAAACCGAGGCCGGCAACACCGGCACTGATCAGCATTCCCTGCTGCATGCGCTGGACACTGTGTCTGGCGGCGGCATGAACAATCTCATGGCCAAGAACGGATGCCAGCTGGGCTTCGTCTTCAAGTTCTGTCAACAGCCCGCGGTTGATCGCAATCTTGCCCCCGGGCAGGGCCCAGGCATTCGGTACGCTGCTGTTAAGGACCACGAACTCATAGGGCAGATCCGGCCTGTCACTGACCTCCGCCATTTTCTGGCCAACCTCGCTCACATAAAGCGTCAGTTCCGGGTCCACATAAAACCGGCCGCCCTGGGTTTGTTGGGTGGGCACGTATTGCTCCGCGCCCATGGCGAGTTCCTGACTTTCCCCGATCAGCGAAAGCTGCTTTTCCCCGGTAACCGGATTGACCGAGCAGCCACTGAGCGTCACCGCAAGGGCAAGAGCAACGACGCTGGTTTTAATAGCAGACAGGTTCACAATGAGCTCCCTTTTCGATAATGCGATGTCGGGCACTGCCATAAAACTTTGCCC
This sequence comes from Marinobacter maroccanus, assembly GCF_002933275.1. Lineage (GTDB taxonomy): Bacteria > Pseudomonadota > Gammaproteobacteria > Pseudomonadales > Oleiphilaceae > Marinobacter > Marinobacter maroccanus. The sequence continues at coordinate 286,533 of NZ_PSSX01000002.1, read as the reverse complement.
GATTCCTGAATGGCCAGTTTATAGCACATGATTGCCCCCGGGTGGATTACCTCACCCTGTTCAGCGGTGGTGGCGAGCAGACCCTTGGCGTATCATAAGCCCCTGTTCCCGCACTGTTTCGCCAATTTCGAACCTAAGGCAACCCATGGGTAATCTACTCGAATTAATCGCTTTGCTCTGGTTCCTGGTTTGCTGGCTCGGCTACACCGAATACTCCAAACGCCGAGCCGCAGATCGTCCCTGCCTCTCCAATACGCTCGATCTTTACCGGGAAGACTGGATGCGCGTAATGCTGCGCCGGGAAAACCGGATTGCCGATGCCTCGGTGGTTGGCAACCTGGAGCGGAACGGCGCCTTTTTCGCCTCCAGTTGCCTGCTGATTCTGGCGGGTATTATCACCGCTCTTGGCTATACCCAGGAGGTGATGGAAGTGTTCAGCACCATGCCATTTGGCACATTACCCACCCGGGAAGTCTGGGAACTGCGCATGGTCGTTCTGTTGGTCGTATTTATCTACGCCTTCTTCAAATTCACCTGGTCCATGCGGATGTACAATTTTGTGTCGGTGATGGTGGGCAGCGCCCCGCCACCGGACGATACCAAAACCAGCCCGGCAGGGCGGGAGGCGTTTGCCCGTAGTGCCGGCAATATCTGTAATCTCGCGGGCGATGCCTTTAACCTTGGGCTGCGATCCTACTATTACGCACTTGCCGTGGTAGGCTGGTTTATCCATCCGATCGTTTTCATGGCGGCATCCACCCTGGTGGTGATCGTCCTTTACCGCCGGGAGTTCTGCTCCACGGCTCTGGAAGCGTTGAGGGCAGGGAAGGTGTTTGAGGAGCCAGTGCCCGGCAAGGCGGAAAACAGCCCGAAACCCAAAAGTTGATCCACAGGTTGAACCTGAATGAACGATGATATCCGACGGAAACGGGTCACCCGTTTTATCGACACCCTCAATCAGGCCAAAGAGCTGGGTCTGACGGTTACCGAGGCGAAAAAAGGCAGCCTCACACTTTGCCTGCCCTACAGCGACCAGATTATTGGTAATCCGGACACCGGCGTGATTCATGGCGGCGCCATTACCACATTGATGGACACCACTTCAGGCTGTGTGATCCTGTGTGCGTTGGAAGATTTTGAACTCTGCCCGACGCTGGACCTGCGTGTGGACTACATGCGCCCGGCCCATCCCAGGAAGCCGGTCTACGCAAGGGCTGAAACCTACCGGGTAACCCGAAACATCATTTTTACCCGCTGTGAGGCCTACCAGGAGGGCGGTGAAACCATTGCCAACTGCGTTGCCACCTTCATGCGTATCGGCAAGGATGCCAGCCCGAAACACTATCGGGACCTGATTACCGGAGGTGAAGAATGACCGATCCTGAAATCCTCCGCTATACCCAGGAAACCGGTGACTTCAGCCGAATGCTCAAAAGCATTCCCTACGCCACCTGGATTGGCCTTCAGTGTGAGCGGTTCGGCGACGATCTGATTTTCCGCCTCCCCTGCAAGGACTCCAACCTTGGTAACCCGATCCTGCCGGCCATTCACGGTGGCGTCATTGGCGGCTTCATGGAAATGTCTGCCAATATCTACCTGATCATGTCCCAGGAAAGCCTACGCATGCCGCGCATCGTCGACTTTTCCCTAGATTACCTCCGTGCCGGTTTGAATCGCGAAACTTACGCCGAATGCCGCCTGACCCGCCAGGGCAACCGCGTTGCCAACGTAATGGTCAGCGCCTGGCAGAAATCCCGTTCGCAACCCATCGCAACCGCCCGCGCGCATTTCCTCCTCGAAGACTGATTTGCCGATGCGCTGGGGCTTGAAATGCCCCGGTGCGCCCCCATTTTTTTGTCAGCACGAATTCAATAGCCGGGTGGCGCGGGTAGGAAGGGCTTTCCAAAACCGTGCGGAGCCATGGATGGCGGAGCCGAGCGTACATGGATGTATTCACAGCGTGTTTTGGAAAGCCCTTCCTATCCGTGCCTCTCCACGAATCATGAGGTAACTCGGGCGCCCCTAGTCGCCCGTTTATTTGTATCAGGAGACATAAACGCCATGACGGTTGAAGCCAATAAAGAGACGCTTGGATTCCAGACCGAAGTGAAGCAGCTGCTTCACCTGATGATTCACTCGTTGTATTCCAACAAGGAAATCTTCCTTCGTGAGCTGATTTCGAACGCCTCAGATGCCGAAGACAAACTGCGCTTCGCGGCGCTGAAGGACGACAGCCTTTATGAAAGCGATCCTGAGCTGAAGATTCGCCTGGATTTTGATGAAGAGGCAAATACCGTCACCCTCACCGATAACGGTATCGGCATGACCCGTGACGACGTCATCCAGAACCTCGGCACCATTGCCCGCTCTGGTACTGCTGAATTCCTGAAGCAGTTGTCTGGTGATGAGAAAAAGGACAGCAAGCTGATCGGTCAGTTCGGTGTTGGTTTCTACTCGTCGTTTATCGTGGCCGACAAGGTGGATGTCTTTACCCGCCGCGCCGGTGCGCCGGCAGAAGAGGGCGTGCATTGGGAGTCCAAGGGCGACGGTGAGTTTTCCATTGAACAGGTCAATCGGGATAACCGCGGTACCCAGATCGTGCTGCACCTGAAACCAGACGCCAAGGAATTCGCGAACGGCTGGAAGCTGCGCAGTCTGGTGAAGAAGTACTCGGATCATATTTCCTTCCCGGTGGTGATGAAGGCCGAATCCGACGAAGGTGAAAAGAAAGACGAGTACGAAACCGTCAACGACGCGACAGCGCTCTGGACCCTCCCGCGTACCGAGATCAAGGACGAGGAGTACAAGGAGTTCTACAAACACATTGCCCACGATTTTGAAGATCCGCTGACCTGGTCCCACAACAAGGTGGAAGGCAAGCTGGACTACACCAGCCTGCTGTATATCCCCGCCCGGGCACCGTTTGATCTTTACAACCGGGAAGCGCCCCGTGGCCTGAAGCTGTATGTGCAGCGTGTGTTCATCATGGATGACGCCGAGCAGTTCCTGCCGCTGTACCTGCGCTTCGCCAAGGGTGTGATCGATTCCAACGATCTGTCCCTGAACGTGTCCCGTGAGATCCTGCAGAACGACAGCACCGTGGAAAGCATCCGTACCGCGCTGACCAAGCGGGTTCTGGACATGCTGTCCAAACTGGCCAAGAAGGATCCCGAGCAGTACCAGAAGTTCTGGGGAGAGTTCGGCACCGTATTGAAGGAAGGCCCGGCGGAAGATTTCAGCAACCGCGAGAAGATTGCCGGTCTGCTGCGTTTTGCCTCCACCCATACCGGTGAGAGCGCGCAGAATGTCTCGCTGGATGATTACATCAGCCGGATGAAGGAAGGGCAAAAGAAGCTCTACTACATCACCGCTGACAACTTCACAGCGGCCAAGAGCAGCCCGCACCTGGAAGTCTTCCGCAAGAAGGGCATTGAGGTGCTGATCCTCACCGATCGCATCGACGAGTGGATGATGGGATACCTCAGTGAATACGACGGCAAGCAGTTCCAGGACGTTGCCCGGGGGGATCTGGATCTCGGCGAAATTGAGACCGAGGAGGACAAGAAGCACAAGGAAGAGGCGGCCGAAGAGCACAAGGACCTGCTGGAGCGCATCAAGAATGCCCTGAGCGACCGAGTGCAGGAAGTGCGGGTTACCAACCGACTGACCGATTCACCGGCCTGCCTGGTTGTGGGTGATTTCGACATGGGTGCGCAGATGAAGAAGATCATGGAAGCTGCCGGCCAAAAAGTGCCGGACAGCAAGCCGATCTTTGAGATCAACGTTGATCATCCGCTGGTTCAGCGCCTGGAAAGCGAGAAGGGCGAAGAGCGGTTCAACGAGCTCTCGGCAGTCATTCTGGACCAGGCCACCCTGGCCAGCGGCGAGCAGCTCCCGGACCCGGGCGCCTACGTTACCCGCCTGAATCGTCTGCTGCTTGAACTGGCCAACTGAGGCCTGGAGCCGGTTCTGCGTCGGATTACGCCGTTGGCTAATCCGACCTACAAATCAAGGTAGGTCGGATGAGGCGAAGCCGTAATCCGACAGTATGACAAGCATGCCGGTTAGTCTTTGTAGGTCGGATTAGGCGAAGCCGTAATCCGACAAAAAGGTCAGAATCAGATGCAGCAGATCATTGTGGATATCAGCATCAGCCCTGATGAGTGGATCAAACTCTATCAGGGCGTTGCCACCGATGTTCACACCACGGCCCGGGACGGACGCTCTGTCCGGTTTCCGGCACGTATCCTCTCCCGTTTCTACCTCCGCGACGGTATTCGCGGCAGTTTCCGCATCGTTTTTGACGATGCCGGCAAGTTCTCGTCCATTGAACGGCTTTGAGCAGCCGACACGCCGGTCATAAAGAAAAACTTTCACAAATTTATTTTTAATTAATTGTATTGGGCGATCGACCCCGCGCTATGGTGGAGATGTTCTCGTTAGGCAGGAGCAGATCCATGTTCAGTGTGTTTTCACTTTACCAGTCTATCGCCTGGCCGGATGTTCTCGGGATCCTGTCGGATTACTCAAGCGACTATGCTTGTGCCCAATAACGGAATGAAGCCCGCAAAGCATGCGGGAAACGCTATAGGCACACGCTATCCCCGAGATAATAAATACTCAGAGCAGAGTATTTGTTGTGTCCTATAGTTAGAGGTGCCTGAATCAAAGTAGTGTCGTTTTGCCAACCCCAATGAGGAGAGAGAAATGACGGACAATAACAGTGCGGGTGGAAAGTGCCCCGTAATGCATGGCTCGAACACTCAGGAGCAGGCCGATGTAGCCGGCTGGTGGCCTGAGAATCTGAACCTCGATATTCTGCATCAGCACGACCGAAAAACGAATCCTCTGGGTGAGGATTTCGATTACCGCGAAGAGGTCAAAAAGCTCGACCACGAAGCGCTTGAAAAAGACATGCACGAGCTGATGACCAACAGCCAGGAATGGTGGCCGGCTGACTGGGGGCATTACGGTGGCCTGATGATTCGTCTGGCGTGGCACGCTGCCGGCACCTATCGACTGGCCGATGGCCGCGGTGGCGCAGGTACCGGTAACCAGCGCTTTGCTCCTCTGAACTCCTGGCCCGACAACGGCAACCTCGATAAGGCCCGCCGTCTGCTGTGGCCGCTCAAGAAGAAGTACGGCAACAAGATCAGTTGGGCCGATCTGTACATTCTGGCCGGCAACGTTGCCTATGAATCGTTCGGTTTGAAGACCTTCGGTTTCTCCTATGGCCGTGAAGATATCTGGCATCCGGAAAAGGACATCTATTGGGGTGCTGAGAAAGAGTGGCTGGCGCCGTCTGACAGCCGTTATGAAGATGTGGAGAAACCAGACACCATGGAAAACCCGCTGGCGGCCGTCCAGATGGGTCTGATTTATGTGAATCCGGAAGGCGTCAATGGTCAGCCGGACCCGCAGAAAACCGCTGAGCAGGTTCGCACCACGTTTGCGCGCATGGCGATGAACGATGAAGAGACCGCTGCTCTCACCGCAGGTGGTCATACCGTTGGTAAGGCTCACGGCAATGGTGATGCCGATGCCCTGGGCGCAGAGCCGGAAGGTGCAGACGTGGAAACCCAGGGTCTTGGCTGGATGAACCCCAACCTGCAGGGTAAGGCGACAAATGCCGTAACGTCTGGCATTGAAGGTGCCTGGACCACCAACCCAACCAAGTTTGATATGGGTTACTTGGATCTGCTGTTCGGTTACGAGTGGCAGCTGACCAAGAGCCCGGCTGGTGCAAACCAGTGGGAGCCGGTGGATATCAAAGAAGAGCACATGCCGGTCGATCCGACCGATCCTTCCGTCCGTCGCATGCCGATGATGACCGACGCCGACATGGCCATGAAGGTGGACCCGAAGTACCGCGCGATCTGTGAGAAGTTCATGGCAGATCCGGACTACTTCAAGGACTGCTTCGCCCGTGCCTGGTTCAAACTGACGCACCGGGACATGGGACCGAAAGCCCGGTATATCGGTCCGGGTGTACCGGCTGAAGATCTGATCTGGCAGGACCCGTGCCCCCAGGGCGAGACCAACTACACCGAAGAAGTGGTTAAAGAGAAAATCGCTGGAGCAGGTCTGAGCCTGAACGAGCTGATTACGACTGCCTGGGACAGTGCCCGCACGTTCCGCGGCTCTGACATGCGTGGTGGTGCCAATGGTGCCCGCATTCGCCTGGCGCCCCAGAAGGATTGGCAGGGTAATGAGCCTGATCGTCTGGACAAGGTGCTCAAGGTCTACGAGCAGATCTCGGCTGACACCGGCGCCAGCATCGCTGACGTGATCGTGCTCGGTGGTAACCTGGGTATCGAGATGGCGGCGAAGGCAGCCGGCCATGAGGTTCACGTTCCCTTCCTGAAGGGCCGTGGCGATGCTACCGACGAGATGACGGATGCTGAATCCTTTGAACCGTTGGAGCCGCTGGCGGATGGCTTCCGTAACTGGCAGAAGAAGGATTACGTGGTCAAGCCGGAAGAAATGCTTCTGGACCGCGCCCAGCTGATGGGCCTGACCGCACCTGAAATGACAGTTCTGCTCGGTGGCATGCGGGTGCTCGGCACCAACTACGGTGGCACCAAACACGGCGTATTCACGGATCGCGTTGGCCAGCTGACCAACGACTTCTTCGTGAATCTGACCGACATGGCGAACCGTTGGGAGCCTACTGGCAAGAACTCGTACAACATCGTGGATCGCAATAGTGGCAATACCAAGTTCACCGCGACCCGTGTTGATCTCGTGTTCGGTTCCAACTCCATCCTGCGAGCCTACGCAGAGGTGTACGCCCAGGACGACAACGAAGAGAAGTTTGTAAAAGACTTCGTTGCAGCCTGGACCAAGGTCATGAACGCCGATCGATTCGACGTTAAATAAGACCTGTAAGCAGATGGTTGGGCACCCCGGCAACGGGGTGCCCGTCTATCAACTTCCCGCCAAATTCCTTACAATCCGCTCCGTCTGATTTTTGATCGGTCTCACCCTGAACAGACCCTGTTAAGACTGGAGCACTCATGCGGATTATTCTTGCCCCGATGGAAGGGCTGGTTGACGCACCTATCCGTGAAACCCTCACCGGGGTCGGCGGTATTGACCGGTGCGTAACCGAATTCGTTCGCGTGACCCACGGCATGTTGCCGCCGAGAGTGTTCTACAAATACGCCCCCGAGCTGCATAACCAGTCTCTCACCCGGGTGGGTACCCCCGTTGCGGTCCAGTTACTGGGCTCAGACCCTCACCAGATGGCACGCCATGGTGTGCGGGCTGCGGAACTGGGCGCCACCCAGGTCGATATCAATTTTGGTTGCCCGGCCAAAACCGTGAACAAACACAAGGGCGGCTGCATACTGATGCGCGAACCGGAGCTGATGCATGAAATTGTGGCCGCCGTTCGCCAGGCCGTGCCAGGCCACGTGCCCGTCACGGCCAAAATGCGGCTGGGCTATGACGACCGGTCCATGGGTGTGGCCTGTGCCCAGGCCCTGGAAGCTGCCGGAGCCGAAGAGATTGTCATCCACGCCCGCAGCAAAGTCGATGGCTACAAGCCGCCCGCCTACTGGGAGGAAATCGCCCGGGCCCGGGAAGCGGTAAAGACTCATATCATTGCCAATGGCGAGATCTGGACCGTGGCGGACTACTGGCGATGCCGAGAGGTCTCCGGCTGCGACGATGTCATGATTGGCCGTGGTCTCATAGCAAGGCCAGACCTGGCCCGTCAGATCAAAGCCAGCCAGCAGGGCGAAACGGTACCGGATATGACCTGGCCGGAAGCTGTGGTTCTGGTTCGTGAGTATGCCACGGTTCTGCAGGGCTGGCTGGAGGACCGCTACGTGACCGGTCGCATCAAGCAGTGGCTCAACTTCCTGCGTCAGGGTTTTGCCGAGGCTGAAATCCTCTGGCCCGAGGCCCGCAAGATTCGCCAGGTGGCACCCATGATGGCCTGTCTTGAGCAGCAGGTTTCTGTTCCAGGTTCCCGCGCCGCCTGATCCGGATATCCCACTCGTTAGTTTTCCCCGGCTAAACTGGTATGAACGGTTGTGTCGTTCGTATCAAGACAGTGCCAACAATAAAACGAGTGGGAGGACGATCAACATGCTATCAACACGTTTACGCCACACCCTGGCGTTCGCCGGGTTCGGCGCCTGCATGCTCCTCGGCGCGGCCATGCCGGCTGCAGCTGAAGACCATGTGGTGAAGGTTACACCCCTGGGTAGTCACGATGGCGAGTTTTGCAGTCGGGACCGGGCGCTGGTGTTTGAAGACCCGAATGGTACCCGCATACTCTACGATGCCGGCAGAACCGTCGCCGGCCCAGACGATCCCCGTCTGGGCAAGATTGATGTTGTTCTGGTTTCCCACATGCATGGGGACCACGTGGGCGACCAGCGTATCAGCAAGACAAACGAAGGCACCTGCGGGGCTCCGGACACTGGCGTTTCAACGTTGCCACAGTCGAACACCGTGGACATTGCGGTGAAGCATGGCGCAAAAATAGTGACCGGCAGTGAAATGCCCGCATTTTTTGCCGCCAAGCTCAAGGACGCTGGCGGCGACGCCGCAAACTCCATGTTGGTGCGTTTCGGTGGCGAACGTGAGGTCGGCGGGGTGGCAATCACCACGGTGCCTGCGGTTCACAGCAATGGCGTTTCGCCTTCCTTCCTGACCGGGCCACTGGCGGAATACCTGGCGGCAGCCGGTGTCGGCGCGAGTGTCGGGCCACCAACCGGCTATGTGTTGAAGTTTTCCAACGGGTTGGTTGTATACCTTTCTGGTGATACCGGTATCACTGCAGAGCAAAAGCTGGTGGTGAAGGATCATTATGGCGCAGGGTTGGTGGTGATGAACATCGGAGACACTTTCACTACCGGGCCAAAACAGGCGGCTTACGTCATCAATGACCTGGTGCAACCGAAGGCGGTCATTGCCTCCCATGCGAACGAACCGGCGACCTCCGGTGGCGAGGTGCAGGACGGCACGCGCACGGCCCTGTTCCGGGATTCAGTGACCGTGCCGGTCCATGTGCCCCTCAGTGGCCGTACCATGGCATTCAATGGCATGGCGAGCTGCGTCTCTGGCTGTGACTAAGGGAACACGCTGACGCAAGACAGTTGCCGGTCAGTCTTCCATTTCCGGTCGGTAATTGCCCGAGCGCGCTGCACCGTTAAGGCGAGCGCGCTTGAGCATCGCTGCTTGCGCCTCGGGACCATGTTCCAGATTACCGGCCCAGGCTTTCTGGGCCGGTTCCTGCAGGGCCCGACCGTAGGAAAAGCTGAGCTCCCAGGGCTGAGGGCCCATGCTGTTCATGGCATTCAGGTTGAGGGTCGCTTCTTCCGGAGTCTGGCCGCCCGAGAGGAAAAAGATGCCGGGTACCGCTGCTGGAACCGCCCTGCGAAAGACATCAAGGGTTGCTGTCGCCACTTCCTCCGGTGATGCCTTTGGATTTTCCTTGCCCGGTGTCACCATGCTGGGCTTCAGGATTATGTGTTCCAGTTCCACTTTATGCCGGTAAAGGGCCTGGAAAACCTCGCGAATCACCGCTTCGCTCACTTCCCCGCAGCGCTCAATGGTGTGATTGCCATCAATCAGTACTTCCGGCTCGACAATGGGCACGATGCCCAGGGACTGGCAGATCGCTGCATAACGGGCAAGAACCCCGGCATTCGCCTCGATCGCCTGCCGTGAGGGCAGGGTGTCCGAGATGTGATACACATCCCGCCACTTGGCAAACCGCGCACCCTGGTTCTTGTAGATTTCCAGGCGGTCGTCCAGGCCATCCAGGCCAAAGGTGATTTCATCACCGGGGGCATTAACCAGGGGGCCCTTGCCCTTGTCTACCTTGATGCCCGGCACGATGCCCTTGCTGGCCAGCAGCTTGGGCATGGCCACATTGTCGAGACTGTTCTGGCCCAGCGTCTCTTCGAAAAGAATGACCCCGCTGATGAATTCTCCGAGCCCGGAAGCAGAGAAAATGAGGCTCCGGTATTCCCGGCGTTTGTCTTCGCTGGATTCCACGCCAACCGCTTTGAAGCGTTTGGCAATGGTGGGGTGGCTTTCATCCGCCGCGAGAATTCCCTTGCCGGGCTGAACCAGATCCCGGACGGTGGTGTTCAGTTCTTCCTGAATGGTCATAGTGAGCTCCTGATTGATCCTTGAAGGTCTGATTGGTCGTTCGGCCCGCCACCTTATTGTAGACGTTGAATAGCGGTCTGGAATTTGATCTGGGCTAAGGCATAAACCGGCTCAGTGATTTAGGCTGTAAAGATAACAACAGGGAAAAGGGAAGCCTGAATATGAAAACCGTTGTCAGTGTCAGCCAGGGATCTTCCGAATACGATTACGATCTAGAAACCTCCTTCCTCGGCCAGCCTTTCCGGATTATCCGTATTGGCACAGACTGCGATCTCTCCCGTGCCGAAGCGGTTCTGGAGTCGGTGCACACGCAGGCAGACGCCATTGGTCTGAGCATGGTCCACGATCACTATGAGGTGGGCCGGGAGCAGCTTGAACACCCGGATACCGCTCGCCTGGAGGCCTGTGTGCCCGACAAACCCGTTACCACCGGTGCGGGCCTGCGGGCGATCCTGCAGGAATGGGCCGTCCGCCATACCCAATCTGAACTGGGGCATTTCTTCGACAATGCCCGTGTGCTGTTCATGAACGGGCAGGCCGGCTATCGAATTGCCAGGGCACTCTCGGAACATACCGACAATCTGTTATTTGCCGATCCTTACACGGATTTTGGCGTGCCACGGCTGCTGACTTCCCTGAAACAACTGGAAACCTATACCTCGCTGACGGCTCCTATCATGTTCAGGCCGGCGGCCGTGAAAGCGGTGGAGACCATCCTCCGAACGCCGCTGTATCGGTTGGGTGAGAACCTGGTGAAAGGTTCGCTTCATCACGCTGTGTCCGAGGCCCATGTCATCGTGGCCTCGATTGGCGATCTGGAGAACTTCACGGCGAAAGAGCTGGATGGAAAAACCGTGATTACCTCAAGGGTCACAGATGCTGCGATGGACTGGATGCGCTCCCGCAAGGTTGCCATGGTGGTGGACTACAGCCCCTGGCTGGAGGGCCGGCCCGTGGGTGTGAATGTGATGGAGGCGATGATCAGCGCGGCGCTCTCCAGAACACCGGATCAGTTAGGCCCGGATGACTACCTGGACGTGATTCAGAGCCTTGGTATCGAACCCCGGATTCTGTACCCGGACGGTTATCGCCGGGTGAACCGGTTTGCGTTTGTCATTCATCCGCTTTCGCAGCAATACCTTACCAAAACACCGCCTCTGGACTGGGTTGCCAATGTCTCGCCCCCTGTGGTGATGAACCTGGTTGAAAAGGCGATAGCGTATTCACCGCCGTTTATTTACTCGAAGGTGTCTGGAATCCGGTCACCGAATGGCGATGAAGTGGAGGGTTGGCTCATTACCGTGGGCGGCACCCCCCGGGAAATCATGGCTCATGGGCCGGAATTTACCTACGCCAGGCTGCTGCAGGCGGCCAAACTGGCGAAGAAACTTGGTGCCCAGATCATGGGCCTGGGTGCGTTCACCAAGGTTGTTGGGGACGCCGGGATTACCGTGGCCAAGCGGGCACCGCTGCCAATCACGACAGGCAACAGCTACAGCGCCTCCGGCGCGCTCTGGGCGGCCCACGACGCCATGAAGAAAATAGGGCGGGTAAGTATTGGCCCCAGTGGCAAGGCCGCCGGCAAGGCGATGGTGGTGGGCGCCACGGGCGCTATCGGGTCTGTCTGCGCCAGATTGCTGGCCAAGGCAGTCGATGAGGTCTACCTTGCCGCACCGGAGCCGGCGAAACTTCTCGCGCTCAAGGAAAGCATCGAACAGGAAACGCCCGGGGCCATCGTGCATGTTGCCGGTTCTGCCGAACGCGATCTGGCGGACATGGACATGATCGTGACCGCCACTTCCGGCGCAGGCAAACGGATTCTCGACATCATGAAAGTGAAGCCCGGCTGTGTGATCACCGACGTAGCCCGTCCCCTGGATATTCCGGCAGAAGATGTGGCGAAACGTCCGGATGTGTTGGTGATAGAGTCCGGCGAGATACAGCTACCGGGCAAGGTGCACATGAAAGACATCGGGCTGCCAAAAGGTATTGCCTATGCCTGCCTGGCAGAAACCATTGTGCTGGCCCTGGAAGCCCGTTTCGAGAACTTCACACTGGGTCGGAACATCGAGTGGGAGAAGGTGCGGGAAATCTACAAGCTGGGCCTGAAGCACGGCATGAAACTGGCCGCCATTTCCGGAGTGAACGGTGTGTTCACCGAGGAGGACTTCGAACGGGTTCGAGTCCTGGCGGCCAGCGCAGAGGAAACTCAGGCGGAGGAATCTCAGGCAGAGGGGTCGAGCACACCGGCGTAGCGTACGCCGCTGAGCAAGGCCATCTCCCGATGCCAGGTAGACAAGTCATCAATATTCAGTTTGCTCAGGCTGTCGTGCCCGCAGGCCCGTGCCATAACCTGCATCAGTGAGACTGAGGCCTCGAGGAAGTTCTGCAGCTGTTTGGCAGACTGGTCGACATTCAACCGTTGGCGCAGATCCTTGTTCTGGGTCGCGATGCCTGCCGGGCAGTTGTTAGTGTTGCAGATACGGGCGGCAACGCAGCCAATGGACTGCATGGCACTGTTGGCAACCGCAATACCGTCTGCGCCCAGGGCCATGGCTTTCACGAAATCAATTGGCACACGCAGCCCGCCGGTCACGATCAATGTGACTCGTCCGCTGGCTCCGCGATCATCCAGGTAGCGCCGGGCGCGAGCCAGGGCAGGAATGGTGGGCACACTGATATGATCCCGGAAGATTTCCGGGGCAGCACCGGTGCCGCCGCCCCGGCCGTCCAGAATAATGTAGTCGGCGCCGGCATCCAGTGCGAACTGTACGTCCCGCTCAATGTGATTGGCGCTGAGCTTGAAGCCCACGGGTATCCCCCCGGTGATTTCCCGAACATGGCTGGCGAAACGCTGGAAATCCTCAACCGAGCGCAGATCCTCGAACGTGGGCGGGGAAATGGCCGGTTCACCCTCCGGAATGTTTCGAACCTCGGAGATCTTGCCGGTGTTCTTGTTGCCGGGCAGATGTCCGCCGGTGCCGGTCTTGGCGCCCTGGCCGCCCTTGAAGTGGAATGCCTGGACTTTCTTCAACAGCTCTTCTTTGTAGCCAAACTTGGCGCTGGCCAGTTCATAGAAGTAACGGGAGTTTTCCTGCTGCTCCTCCGGCAACATGCCGCCCTCGCCGGAGCAGATGCCGGTGCCCGCAAGCTCGGCGCCCCGGGCCAGGGCAATCTTCGCCTCCTCCGACAGAGCCCCGAAACTCATGTCGGAAACGAACAGGGGCATACTCAGGGGCAGGGGCTTTTTTGCCTCAGGCCCGATCACCAGCTCTGTTGATACCTCGGCATCATCGGCCAGCGGTTTACTGGCCATCTGCGCTACCATCAGCTGAAGATCGTCCCAATGGGGCAGGGTGTGGCGGGGTACGCCCATCGCAGTCGTGGGGCCGTGGTGGCCCATGTTGCTCAGCCCCTCACGCGCCAACTGGTGAATAAATTCAACGGTAGGTTCTTCTTTGGTGGATTTGGCTTTCGGTGCTGTACCGGACTTGTCGTCGCCGTCATCGTTGGAATCCGGCGCCTCCTTGCCCACCTGGTCATCGCTGAACTGCTGGTGGGTGCCGTCGCAATAAGGAGCACTGCCGGTCTGTTTGCACTGACACAGAACCGCCTCCTCGTCTTTCTCCGCTTTGAAGACCTTGGGCTTGAAACCCGTGTCTCCGTGGGAACCGTCGCAGAAGGGCTGGTTGTTGGAACGGCCACAAACGCAGAAAGCGTATTCCTCGCCTTTTTTCAGGCTGACTTTCCTGGGTTTGTTATCAGCGATCACCGGATTGCTCATTGCAAGGCTCCTGTTCAGGCGTATGCCAGAAAATGTACAAGGGTGTACGGGCATCAAACGCAAATAGGCTACTTGTAATGGTCCAGTGTGGATCAGGAACGACCGCGCCGCCAATGCGGCGCGGTCGGCTCAGTCTGCGACTACTGCTGCAGGACAGCCCTGGCCGCCCGGGCTGCGTGAAGCTTCCGGTAGCTCTCGATCAACCGCTGATGCTTCTCCAGTCCTTCCAATTGCATGTTGGTCGGCTCGAGGCCATGGAAGCGAACCGTGCCATCCACCGAGCCGACAACGGCTTCCATGGTTTCCTTGCCGAACATGCGGGTGAAGTTGGAGATGTAGTCGTCCAACTCCATCTCGTCGTCGAGGGTGACTTCGAGAACCGCGTACATGGCGCGGTAGAACAGGCCACGCTCAACGGTGTTATCGTTGAACTGCAGGAACATGTCGACGAATTCCAGCGCCTCTTCATGCCACTGCAGAGCGAGGCAGATCAGAATCTTCAGCTCAAGGATTGTGAGCTGGCCCCAAATCGTGTTCTCGTCAAACTCCACCCCAATCAGGGTGATGATGGTCATGTAGTTGTCCAGCTGGCTGGCTTCCAGGCGTTCCACCAGATCAGCCAGTTGTTCGTCATCCAGACGGTGCAGGTTGAGGATATCTTCCCGGTAGTCCAGGGCCATGTTGGTGTTATCCATGATCAGGTCTTCCACCGGATACACCTCGGAATAGCCCGGAACCAGAATCCGGCAGACCGGCGCGCCCAGTTCCTCGTAGACCGCGACATAAACTTCCTTGCCCAGATCCTGAAGAATGCCGTACAGGCACTCGGCTTCCTCGGCGTTGGTGCCGGAAAAGTCCCATTCAACGAAATCATAATCGGACCTGGCGCTGAAGAAACGCCAGGAGACGACGCCGGTGGAATCGATGAAGTGTTCCACGAAGTTATTCGGCTCGGTCACCGCCAGACTGTTAAAGGTTGGCGCCGGCACATCGTTCAAACCTTCAAAGCTTCGGCCCTGAAGTAGCTCGGTCAGGCTCCGCTCAAGGGCCACTTCGAAGCTTGGGTGAGCGCCGAATGACGCAAACACGCCACCGGTTCTCGGATTCATCAGGGTAACGCACATCACCGGAAACTGGCCGCCCAGAGAGGCGTCTTTCACCAGTGTCGGGAAGCCCTGGGCTTCCAGGGCTTCAATGCCCTCCAGGATGTCGGGGTATTTTTCCAGAACCTCCCGGGGCACGTCCGGCAGCGCGATTTCCTCTTCGATGATCTGCTTCTTGACGGCGCGCTCAAAAATCTCCGACAGGCACTGGACCTGTGCTTCATTGAGCGTGTTGCCGGCACTCATGCCGTTGCTGAGAAACAGGTTCTCGATCAGATTGGAGGGGAAATACACCACCTCGCCGTCAGATTTGCGCATGTAGGGCAGGGAGACAATTCCCCGGTCGGCTCTGCCTGAGTTGGTATCGATCAGGTTGGAGCCGCGCAGCTCGCCGTCCGGGTTGTAGATGGCCAGGCAGTGGTCATCCAGAATGCCGTCGGGCAGCTCGTCGTCGGGGCCGGGCTTGAACCACTTTTCGTTCGGATAGTGGACGAACTCGCTGTTGGCGATTTCCTCACCAAAGAACTGATCATTGTAGAAAAAGTTGCAGCTGAGCCGCTCGATGAACTCACCCAGGGCAGAGCATAGGGCGCTTTCCTTGGTGGCACCCTTGCCATTGGTGAAGCACATGGGCGAGGCCGCGTCGCGAATATGCAGGGACCACACGTGCGGCACGATATTTCGCCAGGAGGCAATCTCGATCTTCATGCCCAGCTCTTCGAGGATGCCGGTCATGTTGGCGATGGTCTGCTCCAGGGGCAGGTCCTTGCCTTCGATAAAGGTCTGGCTGCCGCCTTCCGGCTGGGTCATCAGCAGTGCCTGGGCGTCGGCGTCCAGGTTCTCGACGGTTTCAATCTCGAAGGTGGGGCCGGTCTGGACCACTTTCTTCACGGTACAGCGGTCGATGGAGCGCAGAATGCCCTGGCGGTCTTTCTCGGAGATGTCCTCGGGCAGTTCCACGGAGATCTTGAAAATCTGGTTGTAGCGGTTTTCCGGGTCCACGATATTGTTCTGGGACAGGCGGATGTTCTCGGTGGGAATGTCCCGCGCCAGGCAGTATACCCGGACGAAATAGGCCGCGCAGAGGGCAGAGGAAGCCAGGAAGTAATCGAACGGGCTGGGCGCCGAGCCATCGCCCTTGTAGCGGATGGGCTGGTCCGTCACCACCGTGAAATCGTCAAACTTGGCTTCTAGTCTGAGGTTCTCGAGAAAGTTGACGTTGATTTCCATTACACAGAGTCCTGGATCGGAGAATTTGGCGCGCCATGGCTTTTAATGGCCGCCATTATCCAGTTTTTGCAGGCGTTCGTCTTGGTCGGTCTTCTACGGATGGTTCAATGCCAGTTCGACTGCCTGAGCAGCGTGTATCTCTGTGGTGTCGTAGAGGGCAACCTCGGTGTCGGCCTGGCTGATCAGCAGGCCGATTTCGGTGCAGCCGAGGATCACCGCCCGGGCACCTCTGCCGGAAAGCGAAGCGATAATATCCAGGTAGGCGTTGCGTGATTCGGGTTTGATCTGGCCCTGGCAAAGCTCTTCATAGATAACCCGATGCACCTCATCTCGCTGAGTCTCGTCGGGCGTAATGACCTCGATGCCCGCATCTTCCAAGCGGTCGCGGTAAAACGCCTGTTCCATGGTGAAGCGCGTGCCAAGCAGGCCGATGCGGGTGATGCCATCCTTTGCCAATACTTTTGCGGTGGCATCGGCGATGTGGAGCAGCGGAATCCCGATCGCCTGTTCGATCTCCGGCGCAACCTTGTGCATGGTGTTGGTACCAATAACCAGAAAATCCGCACCGGCCTTTTGCAGCGAAAGAGCGGCGCCAGAGAGAATGTCCGCCGTGGCAGCCCAGTCGCCTCGGTGCTGCAGCGCTTCGATCTCGGCGAAATCGACGCTGAACAGCATAAGTTTGGCCGAATGCAGACCACCGAGGCGAGTTTTTACCCCCTCGTTGATCAGACGGTAATAGGTTTGGGTGGATTCCCAGCTCATGCCGCCAAGCAGGCCAATGGTTTTCATGGCAAATCTCCCTTTTATCCGCTCGCCATAACGATCGACAGCGCCACCGCGTAAACCGTAAGTATCAGCGCGCTTTCAAACCCGATTTTGCCGATTCCGTAACGTTGCCGTCGGACCATTCCCATCAGCAGCGTTGCTGTCATCAGAATGCTGACAAGACCCCAGGTCATCTGGATCGGAGTGATGTCGTGGTAAATAGAACCGCCCGGGTAACCGATATCGGCGGCAGCGATGACCAACATGTTAAAACAGTTGGTGCCGAAGATGTTGCTTACAGCCAGGGTGAGTGCGTTCCTGCGAATGGCGGCAATGGTAGTGACCAATTCGGGAGAGGATGTAGCGAGGGCAGTGAAGAGCCCGCCGATGAGCGTATCGGACAGCCCGGTTTGGTCGCTGATCACCTTGGCGCCTTCCATCAGCACCCAGCCTGCGAAGCCTGTCACCGCAGCAAGCGCGGCGAAACTGATCCATGCTTTTAACAGACCGCCGTGAAGATAGTGTCCAGGCTTATCTGGAACCGTTTGCCGGGTGCGACGGGGAAACCACATCGGTTTGCTGTCAGTAGTACGAACCAGGTGCAGCCCAAACAAATAGGCTGCGGTAATTACAGGAGTGATTGGGTGGATGCCCCACATGGAAACCGGCGGACTGGCAATTGCCAGCAGTGGCAGAGCCAGTAAGACGATCAACAATGCGGCAAGCATCAGGTTGGTAGAAGAGGCGGCGGCGTGTTCCAGGTTGGCCTTTCGGTAAACGATGTCCGCAATGCCCAGAAAGACCAGATTCGCAGCCATGCTGCCCATGACATTGCTCATGGCCAGGTCTGGTCTTGAATCCATGGCCGCGCTGAGAGTGGCGGCGAAGTCAGGCAGTGAGGTTACGCCGGCCAGCAGAAAGATCCCGAACAGCGCCTCGCCCAGACCGGTGCGATCAGCCAGCTCATCGGCCACCCGCGCGAGTCGGCTGCCGGCAGTCACAATGACGATAGAGGCGATCGCAAAAGCAATAATGGCGGTAGTCAGTGACGAAAACACAAAGGGCCTTTATCAGTCCTGTTATACCTCACTATAGCCGGTCTGGTGGCTCAGGTAACGCACCCGCCCAACCGGTTTTATCTCCATTTCACAAACCGCTTACCATGTAAAACATATGGGAGAGGTCTGTTCTGTCTGGCCCAGCGTATCGGTCTTAACATTAATTTTAAAAGGGTCTTTACGGTTTTCAGCATTGTCTGTGCCGTAATTATCAAGGGTCTGCTCTTCATGCCTCAATTACTGTCCAGCTTGTTGTTCCCCTCCCGTGCATCACTTGTCCTGGAGCAGGCGCCGCAAGCCATACTCACCATAGATCGGCACAACAGAATCTCGTTTTTCAATGCGAGTGCCGAAAAGCTATGGGGCATTGGCCGAGAAAAGGTGGTTGGCCATGTCGCCTCGGACCTTTTGCCCGAAGATGTGCTTCGACGGTTTGCCAATGGGGCAGGCGAATCAGAAGAAGTCTACCTGAACAGCTCCCAGGGTCGTGGGTTCTGGGCGCATTTGGAGATGACGAATGTCGGAGCGGGCTACAATACGGAAAAGACCGTTTTTGTTCGCGACATCACTGAGGACCGCCATGCCCGGGAGATGATGAACCAGACACTGGAGCAGGCGATGGATGCCGTTATTTCCATTGACGAGCACAATAACGTCACCTTCTTCAATAAAGCTGCCGAAGATATGTGGGGGTACACCCGCGAGGAAGTGATTGGGCAGAACGTCAAGATGCTGGTGCCCGAGGCCATCCGCGGCCAGCACGACAGCTTTGTAAATCGCAACCGGCAGACGGGCGAAAACCGAATCGTTGGCAGTTACCGTGAACTTACCGTTGAGCGAAAAGACGGGTCGAGAATCTGGGGACAGGCCGCGATCAGCAAAATCGAGTTCGACGGCCTGATTACCTACACGGCATTCATCAAGGATGCGACGGAAGAAGTAGAAAAGCGGGATAAAATGGAAATGCTGTCACTGGTGGCGGATCATGCCAACAGCGGCATCATCATCACCGACGGTGACGGCAAGATTGAATACATCAATGCCGGCTTTGAAAAGCTGACCGGTTACAGCCTCGAAGAATGCAGGGGGCGCAAACCCGGTCCCATGCTACAGGGCGATGGCACGGACCCTGAAACGGTTCGGCAGATCCGGGAGCATCTGAATCGGCAGGAGCCGTTCTATACCGAGATCCTTAACTACCATAAGGATGGCACGCCCTACTGGGTCTCCCTTTCCATTGCCCCTGTCTTCGACGGCAATGGTCGGGTTCAGCGATTTATATCGGTGGAAGCCGATATTACCCACAGCAAGCAGCAGACAGTGGACTTTACCCGTCGCCTGCAGGCCATAGAGCGTTCCATGGCCACTATTGAGTTCAACCCGGACGGCAGCTTTCTCAGCGCAAACGGCCTGATTCATAATCTCTATGGCACTCAGGATAAGGTGGCCCGGGCGGCGAATCAGCTATGGTCCCAGCTGGATCGGGAAAGCATAGAGGTTCTCAGGAAAACCGGCGAATTCAGCGGCAAATCCTCATTGCAGCTGGAAGGCATGCCAATGCTGGCTCTGGATTTCCAGATTGTGGCTTTGAAGCATTTCAACGGGGATGTCCGCAAATATGTTCTGTTTGGTATCGATATCACCGACCGACATGTTGCTCTTCAGGAAACCCAGGAAGCTATGGACTCTGTGCTGCAAGTAAGCAACCAAATTAGCGGAATTGTTTCTACCATCAATGGCATCGCCGAGCAGACCAACCTTCTGGCACTGAACGCAGCCATTGAGGCTGCGAGGGCTGGCGATGCGGGGCGTGGCTTTTCAGTGGTGGCCGAAGAAGTGCGTTCACTGGCCCAGAAATCCAGCGCTTCGGCAGGTGAAATTGACGGGCTGGTCGACGAAACAAATCAACGGGTATCGACCCTTGCAAACTCCTTGAACAGAATCGAAGGGTAAAAAATGCCCGGCTTTTTCAGCGTAAAACACGCCTGACGAGTACCGGGCCAACCAACTCAAAGATAATCGTAGAGGCGACTACTACCGGTAGTATGGTGTCGCGGAGTTCAGGAAAACGCTCGGCCGCCAGCAGCGCCATACCGATCGCGACACCCGCCTGGGGCGTTAACGCCAGGCCGATATCCCTTGGCAGCTTGTCACCTCTGCGATCGGCTACCAGAGTTGAGAGGTAGCCGCCCAGAATACGCCCGCCCAAACGCAGTGTGATATAGGCGAGGGTCAGTAGGACTGCATCTGTGGCCTGATAAAGATTGACGCTTGCCCCCGAGAGGACAAAGAAAAACACCAGAAACGGCCACTCAATGTGTTCGATCTCCCGGAAGGATCGGGTGTGGTGATGTGAAAGATTGGCCACCAGACTGCCAGCAACCATTGAGGCCAGCAGCGCCGACACCCCCAGCGAAGATGAAAATCCTGCCAGCAACAGGATGAGTGCAATCGCTTCAATTTGAGTAGGCTCACCAGGCCTGAGACGACCTGTGAGCCATGCGGCCGGCAAGCCAATCGCTGCACCCAGCAGTATCGCGCCACCCAACTCCCATATTGCGTGGAGCAGGGCCAGTTCCGCGTCACTTCCAATCACCCAGCCGAGTGTCGCCATGCTCAGCCCGAATACGAGGATACCCCACCCGTCGTCAATAGCGACAATGCCCAGTAGTAACTTTGGCAACAGGCCTGTCTTGCGGGTTTCCCGAACAGATTCGCTGACTGCTGCAGGATCCGTTGCGACCGAAATGGCGGCCAGGGAGACTGCTACAACCAGTGGGTAGCCCAGTACAAGCAAACCTGCACCGACCAGCAGGCCGCCACCAACGATAACGAACAGTGAAACAACCAGGATGAGCGGGCCGGTGCGTCGAAGCCGGTCGATCTTCAATTCGCTTCCAAGAACGAAAGCAACCATGACCAGGGCCAATTGGATCAAGGGCTCGCTCAGGCCGCCAAGCAACTCCCCTTCTCGTTGCTCCAACAAGATCTGCTGAATGACCGCAATTGCAATGCCGACCAACATCAGAATCGAGATGCGTGGCACCCTTGTGCGGCGGGCGACAGTATCAGCAAAAATGCTCGCGGAAAGTATTACGCCAAGCAGGATGACATTCATCGTCGCCTGGGAAGTCGTGATTGGCAACCACTCTGGAAGTTGTTCGATCATTCGCGCCCTGAAGTCTCCCATGGTTTGCGGTGAAGGTTGTGCCTGAAACAATTGTAGTTCTTGGGGGCAGACAAAAATTACTCAATCCTTTGTATGAAATGGGCCCCGCACCTTGTATCTGGGAGCCGCAGCCCTCAGCGTTGGACCAAGCCACTTTTTCAAAACGAGGGGAAAACCAGAGTCCATGGAGCCCGTCACCAAGAAACCCTGCATTGACGTCTGCGAGTTCAACAAGAAGGCCATCTGTAAAGCCTGCGGCCGAACCCGTCAGGAGAAAAAGGAATGGAAACAGCTTTTGCCCGAAGAAAAGCAGGCGATCTGGACACGTATCCTCGAGTCTCACGGCTCGGGTAAAGGGAAAAATCCCAAAGCGTTGCGCGAGTTGTACGAGAAAGCCAAAAAGAAGAAGAAAAAGAAGAGCTGATCGACGCAGCGATGTTCAGGCTGCGGCGACCAGAGATGTCAAAATGAAGCTTTAGAAACGATACTTCGCGTTGGCATTCACAGTGCGCCGCTCGCCGTAACCACAGTCTGCACCTTCGGAGCGGCACCAGGTGATGTATTCCTCATCGGCCAGGTTTTTGGCATCTACGGTGAAGTCCCAGTTCTGCCAGGTGTAGCCAATCATGGCGTCGTAGAGGGTAACCGAAGGAACCACGGGCCCGCCGCCTGAGCCAACATTGTCACCCACGTAGCGAACCCCGGCACCGAACCGCCAGTTGTTGGCGATATAGAGCTGGTTCCACCAGGAAGCCTGACGCTCGGCCACATAGGGGAGCCGGTTTCCAGAGGCGTCATCCCTAGCATTCAGATCGGTGTAGGCCAGTTGGGTTTCAAAGCGCTGCCATCGCTTGTTCACCTGCAGCTCCCAGCCGTCGATCACCGCGCCGGTCTGTTCAACACCTCCGGGAGTGCTGCCGTCGCTGATCCGGTTCTCCTGGGTAATATCGAAGTAGGCTGCAGTAATGCCAAGGGACTGGTCCGGGGACACGTACTTCACGCCCGCTTCCTGCTGGTCGCCGGTGGTGGGTTCCAGTGTGTTGGCGGCTGCGGTGCCATCGGTACCGAGGTTCATGCTGAAGGCTTCAGCGTAGCTGATGTACGGGGAGATCCCATTTTCGAATCGGTACATCAAGCCCGCACGACCAGTGGTGGCCTCTTCGTCGCTGACGGTGTCGGATCCGGAGACGGCCAGGCGGCGGTTCTCGGCCCAGTCGTGGCGGAGGCCGGCGGACACAACGACGGGCCCGATTTCGATGTGGTCGGCAATGTACAGACCGATCTGCTCAATCTCATTGTCCGGCCGGTCTGTTGGGTTGATAACACCGGCGTTCAGGTTGCCGTACTGCGGATCATACACATCGAAGGTGCCACCCAGGCCATAACCGTAAAAGTAGTTGTCCTGTTTCCAGAGAGCATCCTGCCGGTCGGCGCCGATAATCAGGCGATGGCGGGTCATGCCCAGCTCAACATCGCCTTCGAGGCGAGCATCCATGTTGAAAATACGAGATTCCGAGTCCGCCGTGAAGATTGTACGTGGCACTTCGCCATTGGCATCGGGGACACTCGGAATGGTAATCCAGTGTTCACGGGTCTCGGTGCTGGAGCGGGTGAAACGGGCCGTCGCGGAAACCTCCCAGTTAGAATTCAGGCGGTGATCAACAAACAGAGTAGCCTCGGTCTTCTCCCGATCATAACGATCCCAGCCTGGCTCCCCAACGAATCGCTCAGAGCCGATAAACCCTTGTGATCCCGGTTCCAGGGTGCCGGCTTGTGGCAGGAACTGAGCGGATACCTGGCCTTTGTTCTCCTGGCGGTTCAGGAGCAGGGTAACGCTTGTGTCATCAGTGGCGCGCCAGGTCAGGGAAGGGGCGAGCACGTAGCCATCGTCTTCCACATAATCCACCTGGGTGTCGCTGTCGCGTCCAAGTGCGATCAGGCGGTACAGCAAATCACCGTTCTCGTTGACGGGGCCGGTTACATCCACCGCCAGCTGCTTGCGATTAAAGGTGCCGTACTGGGCCCAGATCTCGCCGGCCTGTTCCTCTTCCGGGAGCTTGGATACCCCGTTGATGATGCCGCCCAGATCGCTCTGGCCATAAAGCATGGACGAGGGGCCTTTGAGCACTTCGATGCTCTCCAGGGCGTAAACGTCGGTGCGGACAGTGTTGTAGGAACCGTAGATCTGACGCAGACCATCCAGATAGCGCCCGGCATCAACCCCACGAACTTTTGCGGAATCGATTCGGGTGTCAAAGCCAAAGTTGCCTGCGTAAACACCCGGTGTATAGAGCAGGGCATCCTGTATGTTCTTGGCACCGGAATCCTCGATGAATCCGCGATCGACGATCGAGACTGAATAGGGTTGCTCTTCGACAGGCACATTGAGCTTGCCGACTTCGGGCGTCTTCTCGAGAGGCATGTAGTCGGCTGCGGTAATGGCATCGGACACCACGTCGAGAGCCTCGAGTGTGGTGGCGTCGTCGGTCTGGGATTGTGCGGTGGCCAGGGAGCTGGCGCCGAGCAGGGAAGCGAGCGCGACGAAACTGCAGCGTCGGGAGCTTGGGGCTTTCATGGATATTTTACGCCTCGGTTGTGAATATGGAGGCGAATGATAACAATTATCATTAAGTTTGCAAGAGATGGCGTGCCAATCGCCGGATAAGTTCAGTCCACAGTAAACGAAAGAATTCTTGAGAGATGGCTGTAGGGCAGGCCGCTCTCCTGATGCCAGATGTTGAAAGCTTCCTGGGCCTGCATAAGCCCCTTCTTGCTGGTGGGAGAGGCATCCAGTAGTTCCTCACGGTGCAGCGCAGCAACCACATCGCGGGAGAGAATAAAGCCGTCCCAGCCCACGCGGCGCAGAAAATACTGGGCGCTGTTGCCACCGAGCCGGGCACCGTTGCGTTTGAGCCACAGCAGTAAACCAGCCTGGTCACTGCTGGGCCAATTGGCCAGAAACTTGCCGAAGCTGCCGTGTTCCCGGGCGGCATCCACAATCATTCGGGCATTTTCGGGCACGGTCTGAATCTTCTGGGCGTTCCGCACGATCCGTTCATCGCCGGCCAGCTGCTCAATAACCTCGGGTGGAACCTGTTGCCAGTAAAGCGGAACGAACCCCTCAAACGCCTCTTCAAACTTCGGCCATTTGTTTTCGATCACCCGCCAGACAAAACCGGCCTTGAAGACGCATCGGGTGATTTCCGAGAGGTAGCGATCGTCCCCGAGAGCTTCCAGTTCACCCGGTTTTGCCACTCTCGGCAGCCGTGTGTGAACCTCATTCTCACCGCCTTTCTGAAGGACGGCCTGTTCGTAAATGCGGGAAAAAGACATAGTGCTCTCTGAATCAGTCGAGTCTGTTAAGCGATTTCCGCCGGCCTATGCGCGACAGACCGGCGATCAAGGCACCCAGCAATGCCAGGGCAGGCCGCACGATGAATCGGAATACCCAGCTGCCGATGTACAACACGGGCAGCAGTATCAGCATCCATCCGAGAAACTGTACCAGTTTTGCCGGGTAACCCAGGATTTCGGACACCTCGGCCAGAACGTCGTTGATAATACCCGGGTGCGTGACCACCAGGTAACCAACGCCGACCACGGCTGGCCACTTTGCGTATCGGGCAGTCGTCATCAGCATGCGCCCGCTATTGGCCAGGCGAGCGCCAAGGGCTGCAGACCGGGTACCCGCAGCGGCGCTTCGTGATGAAACCGCAACTGCCCGTCCTGCCCGAAGCACCTTCAGTGCGCTGGCAAAAACCAGCACATCCACCGATGCCCAGCCAACGTCAGCGGCGGACACGTCCTCACCCGTGCGGTGCTGAATCTCCAGGTTGCGGATGCCACTGGCGAAAAACTGGTTGATATTCTCCAGTACACGTTCCGTTCTAACCCAGATAATGTCGCCCTGATCGTTCACCACAAACTGGCCCAGGAAATCATGTCCCTCTTCCTGGATGAAGCGTACCGCGTACCACCCGCGCTCTTCCCGAGTCAGCTTCTCCTTTCCCGGACTGCTTTGCTGGCCGGCTGTATCGCTGTCAGATTTTCCGTTCCCGGTAAAGAACTCCACGGCCGCCTGGTATTGAGTGGCCAGATCGTTCATCAGCTCGATCGAGCCAATCGGGTTGCTCAGGAAATAGTGGATGGGCGGAAGAATGTTTTCGCCATACAATCGGAGAATTTCCCGGAACTCAGGCTCGGGCCCGTAAACCGGAAAGATCTCACGGGTCATGGCAGGGTATCGCAAATAGGCCGCGCGGGCCTTCAGCAGAAGAAGTTCGTCGTCCGCCATATCGAGCAAGGCAGCCTGAACTTCCAGTGGCTCCGATTCAATGCGAGGGAACTCCCGGAGAGTATCCTCCGCCTGAATCCGGATCAGCCTCTCTTCAATCAGCATAGGCCGTGAGCTGATAGTGGCTACCAGCGCGATCATCGTCGCAAGGCCAAGGATCAGAAGAAGTTTTCTCATCATCGCTTGGCCTAAATACTCACTTGACCAATGTTGTTTCGGTACGCGTGCCTCATAGAAATCCCGGTGCAATTCAAATCAGGTTTGTTGTTGAAACTAACCTGCAGCCAAAATTATTCCAAGAACAGTTTCAAGGACTTTGCTTTTGTAGCGGGATCAACCAGCGACTAAGCTTTTAAGGTTAGCTCTACACAGCGGTCTAACGGGAGTTGCATGTGGCTGGAAAGCACAGGAAACGTGGATTTGTTATCAGAGAGGCCTGTGAAGAGGATCTGCCCGAAATGGTGGGATTCCTTGCCAAACTGGCCCTGCATGTTTCGGGTGCGCCCCCTCATGATCTGAAGGAAAGCGAACGCAAACGGCTTATGCGAACGTTGCACTCCTCGCTGGACGACCCCAACAAATTGTTGCTTGTGGCAGAAAGTGAACACGCGGGTCTGGTGGGAATGGGCTATGTCTATATCTGGCGAAGCCAGGGCATCTGGGAGCAGTCCGAGTCCACAGAGTTCAAGTCCGGCGTCATTGACGATATCTGGGTAGAGCCGGAATTTCGGGGGCTCGGAATCCTGAAGGCGTTGTTGCGGGATCTGGTGACGTTCGCGGAGCAGCACCACGCCTCGGAGCTGATCCTGGAATACGCAGCTTCAAACAAGGAAGCCAAGGCAGCCTGGACCAAGCTCGGTTTCAAAACCACCGGCGTTCGCGCGGCGGCATTCACCTCGGTAGTGAAGCAGGCGCTGACAGCATCATAAGGATAAGAAAAGGGAACAGGCCATGATTGGCGATCGCAGTGTGAATGTGTTTTACGATGAGGTCATGCTGGGGCACAACCCGGAGGTGGATCTGCCTTTTATGCCCAGCCGGGTTGAAAAACGCGTGCGCTCCATTCTTCAGGGGCTGGACTTCAAGTGGAGCTACCCTGAGCATCCGGGGCGGATAAGCGCCATCAAGGAATATCTCGACGAAAACCCTGTTGCCGGCGTTCAGTTCAGATCCGGTGCCCCCGCCGCCACATACGATCAGCTGGCCCGGGTGCACACCACCTCCTACCTGGACCACATATTCTCATTGGCGGGCAAGCGGGCCTGGCTTGATAAAGACACTACGGCAGTCTCGCCAGACAGCATCAAAGCGGCCACCGCTGCGGCCGGTAACGCCATTGCGGCCGTTGAAAGTGTTGTGAAAGGGGAATGTGAGAGCGCGTTTGCCCTGATCCGTCCGCCCGGCCACCACGCTGAGCCGGTCCGGGCCCGGGGATTCTGCCTGCTCAACAATGTTGCCATTGCTGCGGCCCATGCCCAGGCCAAGCTCGGCTGTGAGAAGATTCTGATCATCGACTGGGATGCCCACCATGGCAACGGTACCCAGGACATCTTCTGGGCTGACCCTGATGTTCTGTTTTTCGACACCCACTGTGCAGCGCCTTTTTACCCCGGTTCCGGTCACCTGGAGGAGGTCGGTGATGGGCTTGGGGAAGGCTATACCATCAACGTGCCACTGCCGGAAACGGCTGGCGACGTTGCCTTCGAGAAAGTGTTCCGGGAGATCCTGATGCCGGCGGCGGATTACTTCAAGCCGGATCTGGTGCTGGTCTCTGCCGGCTTTGATCCGCACAGAAACGACATGGCCCTGAACCTCACCTACGATGGCTTCAAAGTGATCACTGGCATTGTTCAGGCGATTGCCGACAAACACTGTGAGGGACGGTTAGCGCTGGTTCTGGAAGGTGGCTACAGCCTGAGTTCGCTGTCCAAAGGGGTGCACGCCGTGCTCGAAGTGCTGGCCGGAGGGGAGGTGCCGGAAGTGCATGAAATCGGTGTACCGGAGGCCGAGGAGGCAGCGGAGTTCCATCGGTCTGCCTTCAGTGATGAGGACTGAGCCCGCTTTGAACACGAGCGACACTGTTAGTTGGTTGAAAACACCCGGCTGGCGGCTTCCACAACAATCCCGTGCCGCTTGGCCAGTTTCACCCGGTCGTCATCGTAGCCGCCGCCAATCACCGTCGCCACCGGAATGTCCCGACGTTTCAATTCGCTGAGCACCTGAAAGTCCCGCTGGAAAATTCCCTTCTCGGAAATGTTCAGCCGGCCGAGGGGATCTTCCCGGAATACATTCACCCCTGCGTCGTAGAGCACGATATCCGGCCTGGATAACGCCAACGCCTGCTGCAATGTTTCACTGACAGCTTCCAGATATGCGTCATCCTCGAGGCCATCAGGCAGCGCGACATCCAGGTCGCTCAGCTTTTTCTCGAACGGGTAATTGCGCTCACAGTGAATGGAGCAGGTAAAGGCATCTGGCTGGTCAGCCAATAACGCCGCAGTGCCATCACCCTGGTGCACATCCACATCGAAAATGAGTACGCGTTTGATGGCCTCCTGGCGTAAAAGCACGTTCGCAGCGATGGCCAGATCATTGAGTATGCAGAACCCGGCGGCATAGTCGTAGTGAGCATGATGGGTGCCGCCCGCCAGATGGCAGGCAATTCCGTGCTGAAGCGCCAGCTGGGCTGTCAGAATGGTACCGGAAGGAGCCAGGAAAGTGCGTCGGACCAGCCCCTTGCTCCAGGGCAGATTCATCTGCCGTTTCTCCCGTGCCGAGAGTTGATCGCCGGCGAAACGGGCGAGGTAAACCGGGCAGTGGGTACGGGTCAGCCACGCCTGCCGGCATGGGGCAGGGCGAAAGCTATTAGCTTGAGTGAGAAGCCCTCTCGAGCGGGCGTAATCGGCAAGGAGCCCGAATTTTTCCATGGGAAATCGGTGCTTTGCCGGGAAAGGGAAGCTGTAGTCTGGATGGTGAACCACGGGTACGGGCATTGGATCATCCGGCTGCAGTGGATTGGCGACGTCAGAATGTTATTTGGCAGGCACGGCTGCGATGCCAGAATCACACATCGCCTGGATTTCTTCGGCGGAATACCCGCACTCTGCCAGCAGTTCGCCGGTTTGCTCGCCAAGGCGCGGAGCTCCCTGCCAGTGCTGCTCCGGTGTCGCCGAGAATCGCGACGCGGCCCGGGCCTGGCGCAGTCGGCCGGCCTGGGGATGCTCATAGTGTGTGAGCAGGTCGTTAGCCTGTACCTGGGGATGGTCAAGCACCTGGGTGCGGGTCAACACCGGGGCACAGGGCACTTGCTCGGCTTCGAGTCTTGCCAGCCAGTGTTCGGCCGTATTGGTTTTGATAACCGACTGGATCAGCTCCAGCCTCGCATCAATATTCTCCTGGCGCAGCTTGGCAGTCAGGAATCGTGGATCCTCCGCCCACTCCGGGCGGTCCACAGCACGAATGAGGGCTTGCCACTCACGATCGCTCTGAACCGCAATGGTGATGTAGCCGGTTGTGGTCTCATAGATGAGATCCTGAAGGCTTGCAGCCTCCTGCTGTGGCACCTCACTGTGAACAAAGGTCTGGCTGCCCATGTCGGAGCTCCAGAGAAACGCGATGATCGCGTCTAGCATGGACAGCCGGACATGCTGGCTTTCCCCGGTGCGTTCCCGGGCGAACAGAGCCGCGGTAATCGCCTGGGCTGCTGTTACACCGGTGAGTTTGTCGGGCAGGATGGTCCTCACCAGTTGAGGGCGCAGTTCATCGGCGCCCGCCTGAACGGTGGCCAATCCGGAGAGGCCCTGGATCAGCGGATCGTATACCGGCCGCTGGGAATAGGGGCCGGTGTCACCGAAGCCACTGATTGATACCATCACGAGATTCGGCGCCACCTTGCGCAGCTGCTCCTCGCCGAGCCCCATCCGGTCAATGACTCCCGGCCGGAAGTTCTGCACAAAGACATCGGCCGACGCTACCAGCCTCAGCAGCGCATCGCGCCCCTCCTGCTCTTTCAGGTTCAATGCCACCGACTTCTTGTTACGGTTGTTGTTGAGATACAGTGCCGACATATCGCCCTGCCGATTGGCCGCGGAGCGAGTAAAGTCTCCACCCGCCGGATTCTCGATCTTGATAACCTCGGCACCCTGATCCGCCAGTATCATGGTCGCGAGAGGCCCGGAAATCATGGCTGTCAGATCGATAATGCGGATGCCATCGAGCGGTCCGGTCATGGTCAGGACTCCTGTTTTTCCTTGGAGGCGCCGAAAAACGTGAGTGCGCCACTCTTAAAAAGGGTTCGTACTCTAAACTTTATGCGGATGCCGATCATTTACTAGTACGCAAAAGAGCAGGAAATTCATCAAACCAGAGGAGTGCCAGTGTCCACCAGTGTTGAAATGACCGACATTTTTCTCGAGTACCCTACCGAGTCCGGGAAGGTCGCCGTACTCAAAAATGCCTCTCTAATGGTGCCCCCGGGAGAAACACTGGCGATCACGGGGCCCTCAGGCAGCGGGAAGACCTCCCTGCTTCTTTTACTTTCCGGCCTGCAACGCCCCACCAGCGGCGAGATCCTCGTGGGCGACCAGCGCCTTGGTGACATGGATGCCAACACCCTGGCGGACTGGCGTAGCGAACACCTTGGCATTATTTTCCAGTCCTTTCATCTGTTGCCGGGGCTGACTGCATTGGGAAACGTCAGTCTGCCGCTTGAGATTGCCGGCGAGGCCAGGCCGCGGGAACGAGCTCTCGCCATGTTGGAGGCAGTTGGTCTCAGCCATCGGCTGCAGCATTATCCGGGGCAGCTCTCCGGCGGCGAGCAGCAACGGGTAGCGATCGCTCGGGCTCTGGTTCACCAGCCAAGCCTGTTATTAGGGGATGAGCCCACAGGCAACCTGGACCACGAAACCGGTGAGAAAGTCCTCTCCCTACTGTTCGACTTGCACAAGGACAGCAAATCCACGCTGGTACTGGTGACCCACGACGAGCGCGTTGCCGAGCGTTGCCAGCACAGGGTCCGGATGGATGGTGGGCGTCTCTATGCCTCGTGAACGCTCCGCAAACCCGCTCTGTATGCTCCGATTCGCGATCACCGATCTGCGTTCACGTATCTCTGCACTGAAGATTTTCCTGGCCTGCCTGATTCTCGGCGTCACCCTGGTGGCCGCTACAGCCAGCCTCTACCGTGTGATTGAACAGAGTCTGCTGGCGGACACCCGGGCGCTACTGGGTGGCGATGTGGAGCTGGATTCCAGCGAGCCCCTGCCGGATGACGTGCTCGAATGGATTCGCGCCACCGGCAACATTTCGCTGGTGCGGGAATTCGATACCATTGTCAGCGGTAGCGGCGGCGACGGCTTCTTTCGGGCCGAAATACTGGTTCCGGATGCCCTTTATCCTCTTTACGGCGATCTGGAGCTCACTCCCGATGAATCCCTGCAAGCTCTGACGGCCCGAATATACGGGGAGTGGGGTGCCATCATCGATCCACTGCTGGCGGAACGCCTGGGCCAGTCCGTTGGCGACAGGATCGAAATTGGTGCAGACACTTTTCGCATCAGCGGCCTGATCCAGAAACAGCCGGACCGTCGACTGAACGCTAACTGGCGCGGCCTGCCGATCATGATCTCTGAGCAGGCAGTAGAGGCGACAGGGCTGATCCGGCCTGGCAGCCGGGTGGATTACGAATACCGGGTGCAGACTGACCAAAACCTTGATACCTGGCTCGAAGAATTCGAACAGGCCTTCCCGGACACGCGTTGGGACATCACCACCTTCGCCGAGCGCAGCGAACGTATCTCCGAGCGATTGGACCAGATTGCCACTTCGCTGATCCTGATCGCTTTCACTACATTGTTCATCGGTGGCCTCGGCGTTGCCAACAGCATCCACGCCTACCTCGATGAAAAGTTGGGCACGATCGCCACCCTGCAAACACTTGGCCTGCGTCGAAAACCGCTTGTCGGCATATACCTCCTGCAGATTGGTGTATTGGGCAGCCTTGCGGGGCTTGTTGGCGGTGGTATCGGCCTGGGGCTTTCCGCCGTGGCGATCAGTCTGGCGGGCGATGCCTTTGCATTGGCCGGGCCCGACGGAACAGGCGGCTGGCTATCCTTGTGGTTTGTTCCTTTGCTGCTGAGCTGGCTGTTCGCAGTGCTTACTGCTTATGTTTTTGCTCTGCCGGCGCTGGCGCGAGCCCTGGCTGCTGCACCGGCCGGGCTTTTCCGAGGACAGGTGGAGGCGGCGCCAAACGAGCCTCGCAGCTGGCGGATTGCCAGCTATCTTCTGCTGGCCGTCTACATCGGCGCTACTCTGTTCTGGCTCCCATCGCCCCATCTTGGCTTTCTGTTCCTGCTGGCGGTTACGCTGCTCTGGGGCCTCCTGGAAGCTTTGATCAAGGGGTTGCGCCGCGGTGCCAAGGCTCTGGAAAACGGCGGTTTTGCCGACCGCAGGTTTGCCCGGCGGTTGGCTCTCGCCAATCTGCACCGGCCGGATTCGCCGCTCCGGGCAACCCTTCTGTCACTGGGCACCGCACTGACGCTTGTGGTGGCCTGCACGTTGATGGTTACCACGCTCCTGAGGGCGCTGGAAACCACCATACCGGAACAGTCGCCGGCGCTAATCCTGTATGAAGTGTTTCCGGACCAGATGGAACCGCTGCAAAACGGCCTGGAAGCGTTGGATGCGTCCAGCCGCGTTGAGTTGCTTCCGATGGTCCGCTCCCGTCTGGACACCATCAATCAGCAGCCAATTGCCAGAGTCCTGGCTGATGATGCCGAAGCTCGACGCGAAGCCATGGGGGATGAATACAAGCTGAGTTATCTCTCCGGCAATCCGGAAGCCCTGGAACTGGTTGAAGGAAACTGGTGGACGTCACCGGCCCCCGAAGGAGAGCCCGCCTACATGGCCATGGAGGATCGGGAGGCCTACCAGCTTGGCCTCGGTATTGGCGATCAGCTCACCTTTACTGCACAGGATAAGAGCATTGAGGTCGAAATCCGGGCAATTTACCGGCAAAAAGGACTCCAGACCCGATTCTGGTTCGAGGGAATCCTGCAGCAAGGCGCTCTCGACGACTTGATCAGCCTATACGTGGGAGCGGTTTACCAAAGCGATGAGTCCGCCAGGGAATCCCAGCAATGGCTTGCACAGAACATCCCCAACATAATCACGCTGCGTACCGCTGACTGGCTTGAAACCGCCGGCGATCTGCTGAACAAAGCCGCCGCTGGCCTGGCGGCTGTTGCGTCGGTAAGCCTCCTCGCGAGCCTGCTCGTGCTTTCCAGCGTGGTTAGTGTCAGCCGCAGGCGGCAGCTCTACGAAGCCAACCTGCTGCACTGCCTTGGCGCCCGTCACGGGGCAATCCGTCAATCCATGTTGCTCGAAACCGGATTGCTGACCTTTCTGGCAACGGTTTTCGCGACAGCCCTTGGTGCGCTAATTGCTTTACCTGTGGCTGACCTGGCCTTAAAACTGCCGGCAGGCGATTTATGGTGGGTTGGGATGCTGGTTGCCGGAGGTGTCAGCTCGCTGGCTCTGCTGGCTGGACTTCTGCCCACGCTCAGGGCAATGCGGCTAAACCCCACCGTGTTGCTCAGAGACAGGTAAAATGTCCTGCCGTCGCAATAAATTCGTCTTTTGTATAGAGGAGGTGGAAAAATCATTTAAATTAAACAGTTAAGATCATAAAAAAACAGCTTTTGTTCGTTTTTTCGCCGGCATCACGAGTTGCAGGCTCAAAAAATCTGGTTATATTGAGAAAAATAAGGAAATTTGCCTACAAAATGGCAAATTTCAAAAATTTTCACTAAATAATCTACGGTAGTATTTTTACGTATGCTTTTTGCACATAACTCATGTTGTGTAGGCATAATAGACTCACACTTTTCGCCCACAAAAGAAAAAGAGAGAATAACTATGATTCGCAAACTAGCACCGCTTGTATTCGCTTGTGCTGCGGTAACCTCCGTAAGCGCGACAGCTGATCAGCTGGACACCGTGATTCAACGTGGCACTCTGAACTGTGGCGTGGTCCTGGATTTCCCACCAATGGGCTATTTTGACGAGAACAACGAGCCGGCCGGCTTCGACGTCGATTACTGTAACGACTTGGGCGAAGCGCTCGGCGTAGACGTCAATGTTCTCAACCTGACCTGGGGCGAGCGGATTCCCTCTCTGGTTTCCGGCAAGACCGATGTGGTTATCGGTTCTACCTCCGATACTCTGGAGCGTGCCAAGACCGTCGGCTTCACCTACCCGTACTTCGTGTTCAAATTCCAGGTCATTGCCAACGAAGACAAGAACATTGATTCCTTCGACGATCTGAAAGATCTCAAAGTCGGTGCGGCACTTGGCACCACCTACGAAACCGAATACCTCGCCTATGCCGAGCAGCAGGGCTGGGGTAAGGACAACTACACCTCCTTCAAATCCGAGAACGATGCGTACCTGGGTCTTTACCAGGGCAAGGTCGACGCAATCATCTCTACCAACACCAACATCGCGACCAAACTGCGTAGCGAAGAGTTCGAAGACTTTGAAGCGGGCCCCTACGTTCCCAACTACGACGACGTTGTGGGCATCATCGCCAAGCGTGATGAGGTTGCCTGGATCAACTACCTGAACCTGTTCCTGGTACGCCAGATTCGCGACGGCAACATGAACGAAGCTTACAACAAGCACTTCGGTACCGATGCGCCGGCCGATCTGATTCAGTCCCTCCGGGACAACAAGTAAGCGCCGAACCGACGGCCGCCAAACAGGCGGCCGTCATTGCATTGGTTCCCGGGTCGGGCACCCACCCTCGGGTGTCCTGACCTAAAATTCTGATCAAGGCCCTTCTTACCGGGTTATGGTCGAGTTTCCTACCATTCATAAAATGGCCAAGGTATGGACTACGAATTTCACTGGAACGTTGTGTTCCAGAACATGCCCCAGCTGCTGAACGGTGCCTTCGTTACCCTGCACGTATCCGTTCTGGCGATGCTTCTGGGCGTTGTGATCGCAATACTGTTGGCGATCGCCAAAATGAATAACACGAAGTTCTTCAGCCAGGTTGCTACGGTCTGGGTCGAGATCGCCCGGAATACGCCGGCCCTGTTCCAGATCTACATGGCCTATTTTGGCCTTGGAGCATTTGGTATCCACCTCAGCCCCTACGTGGCGGTATTGAGCGCACTGGTCTTCATCAACGCGGGCTACCTGACGGAGACGTTTCGGGGTGGTTTCCAGTCGATTCCGAGCACCCAGTACAGCGCTTCCAAGTCCCTGGGCATGACCAGTATCCAGACGTATCGATACATCATTCTTCCGCAGATGCTGAGACGCATCTACCACCCGATGACCAACCAGTTCGTCTGGTCCATCCTGATGAGCTCTCTGGGCATTCTCGTGGGTATGAGCGAGCTTTCTGGCACGACTCAGCGTTTGCAGTCACTGTCGTTCAGAACGCTGGAGTTCTTCATTGTGGCGGCCGTGATGTACTTCGTCATCACCAAACTCGTGTTGTTTGGGTCATCACTGCTTGCTCGTAGACTCTTCAAGGGGGAAATCTGATGAATTCTTTATTCACACCCCTGTCCTGGAGCGATAGCGGTCTGATCCTGACCGGTGTCTGGAATACCATCATCATCTCCGTTGTCGCCATCGTGGTGGGCACTATTCTGGGATTGATCGTCGGCTTTCTCCGTGCCGAGAGCAACAAGGCCGTCAATGTCCTTTTCGGTAGCGTGCTCGACGTGCTGAGAAGTGTTCCCCTGATCATCCAGCTTATTCTGTTCTCCACCTTTGTCGGCGCGATGGGAAATCCATTGGCGCCGTTTGTTGCGGGCTCCATTGTGCTTTCGCTGTATACCATGGCCTTCATGAGCGAGGTATTCCGCAGTGGCTTTGAAAGCGTCAGTCCCTCAATGCAGACGGCAGCGCGCTCACTGGGTATGACCAAATGGCAAACCATCTACCACATTCGGTTACCGATTGGTTTGCGTGCTGTGTTCCCTTCGTGGCTGGGTGTCGCACTCAGTGTCATCAAGGACTCGGCCCTGGTCTCGGTCATCGGTTACATGGAATTGCTGCGCACGTCGGAGCAACTGATTTCAAGAACCCAGCAACCGCTCGAGATCCTGATCGGTGTTGGTATCTTTTACTTCATTATTTCGTACCCGCTGTCCCACTACGGCCGGTATGTTGAGAGGAAAATGGCAATATGATCAGCGTACAGAATGTCCATAAATCCTTCGGCGATCTTGAAGTACTGAAAGGCGTGAGCCTGGATGTAAAGAAAGGCGAGGTCGTGAGCGTTATCGGGGGCTCCGGCAGTGGCAAGTCGACTCTCCTGTATTGCATCAATGCCATTGAGCCCATCAACAAGGGCAAGATTCTCGTTGATGATGTGGATGTCCATGCCAAAGAGACCAATAAGGACAAGCTGCGCCAGAAACTGGGCATGGTCTTTCAGCAATGGAATTCCTTTCCTCATATGACTGTGCTGGAGAACGCCGCCCTGGCGCCCAGAATCGTCAAGAAAATGAGCAAGGAAGAGGCAATTGAAATTGCCAAGAAAGAGTTGGAGCATGTCGGCCTCGGTGACAAGTTCGACGTCTATCCCACCAAAATGTCCGGCGGCCAGCAGCAGCGCCTGGCGATTGCCCGTGCTCTGGCCATGAAGCCCGACTACATGCTGCTTGACGAGGTGACCTCCGCGCTCGACCCGGAGCTGGTCGGCGAGGTTCTGGATACCCTGCGCCTGTTGGCAGAAGAGGGGATGACCATGATCTGTGTGACCCACGAAATGGGATTCGCACGGGATGTCTCTGACCGGGTGGCTTACTTCCACGAGGGTGTGATTGCAGAGATCGGTGAAGCACGCCAAGTGATTACCGATCCGCAAAACCCGCTCACCCAGAAGTTCCTTTCAAAAGTGCGCTAGAAAGTCGCCACAGGCGTGGCGCTGGTTGGGGGAGTTTTTGGACCCGCTTCCCCAGCCATTTTTCAGCCCCAAGAGGCGGGTG
The DNA here is from genome assembly GCF_002933275.1 of Marinobacter maroccanus. Classification (GTDB taxonomy): domain Bacteria; phylum Pseudomonadota; class Gammaproteobacteria; order Pseudomonadales; family Oleiphilaceae; genus Marinobacter; species Marinobacter maroccanus. Next base: position 249,993 of record NZ_PSSX01000002.1, on the reverse strand, counting down.
AATCCTCCTGGCTCAAAACTGAAAGTGTCAGTTCCGGTTCTTCAGAACCTCGTAGATGCGCGATATCTCCCCATCCTGCACCTCTTTTTCGACTAAATCCTCTAGTAGTTCCAGCACCCGTTTCTCATCGTTGCTGCGAAGCCCTGGCCAGTACACATAGGGAACTAAATCCGGATTGCTGATAAAGAACAGGGCGGTTTCTTCAGGCTCGTTCTCAATGTATCCCCGTAGGCCCACGGTAAAGTGGCGGCCGTTATTGCCCCGCAGAGTTACCAGGAGCGAGTTGTCCCGCTCGATAAAACGGGTTTCCTCAACAGAAATGGGCTCTGCCAGGTCGGGCACTGACGTGATGTAGTACTGGAAACCCAGAAAGGCCAACAACAGGATAAGCAGTGTGGCCAAGGCGATGGATTTGATCATCAAGTGGATCTCAGGCTGGTTACATGGCTCTCGCGAAGATCCCGAAGGGTAGGGACTTCAACACGTAACTCAGGGGTGTCCAGGGCCACCAGGGAACATAGGCGCGGCGCTTCTCGGATTCGATGGCTTTCACCAGAGCCTTCACGCCGGTTTCCAGATCCACCCGGAAGGGCGCGTTTTTGGTATCCCGGTTTATATCCGTGAGAATGTAGCCGGGCATAATGTTGCTGACGTTGATCGGCTTACCCTTGGTATCGAGTTGCAGACCCTCCGCCAAAGAGGCCACGGCAGCCTTGGTGGCAGCATATACGTTAAGAGGCCCACGGAAACCGCGAACGCCACTAACTGATGACATCAACACCAGATGACCGCTGTTCTGCTCGCGGAAGATCTCCATGGCCGCCTCGCTCTGGGCAATAGCGGCGATGAAGTTGGTCTCGGCGGTGTGTCGGTTGGCAGCAAAGTGCCCACGGCCGATGGGCTGCGAACTTCCAATACCCGCGTTAACCACCACCCGATCAAGACTGCCCAGCTCATCCCGGAAGCCACGGAATACTTCGAACACCTGATCGTAATCGCAGACATCAAGGCCACGAACCAGTACCCGGATATCCGGATGGGCCTGCTGCAATTCCCGCTGGAGAGCTTCCAGCTTGTCTGCCCGGCGCGCGCAGAGCGCCAGATTACAGCCTTTGGCCGCCCATTCGCGAGCCATGCCTTCCCCGAGACCGGTGCTGGCACCGGTAATCAGAATGTTTTTTCGCATCAGCTATCCCCTGGATTCGTTCGGGTTATTTGCGCTCACAGTACCATGATCGAACGCCGAGGGGATTGACTGAAATGCAACTCTGCACTGGCCATTCCGTTCAGGGTAGAACGTTACTCCACCATCACTGTGATCTTCTCAGAGACCACGGGCGGATTATGCGGCACGTGCATGTGGTCACCCACCAAAAGCTGCAGCGTGTGTTTACCCGGCGATAGCGTGATCTCGGTTTCGGTTTGTCCACCGCCAAAGTGCTTGATTTGATCCGTTGCCGGGAGAGATTTGCTCAGATCGGACGGTACGTCGGTATCGATCAGCAGGTGGTGGTGCCCGGTGCCTGCTTTTTCCACGCCAGCAGGTGCCACGCCCATGTTCCGCAGACCAAAGACGACTTTGAAGGTCTGGTCGACGGTTGCGCCGTCAGTTGGTTGCACGAAATACACGCCAGCGTTGGCCGGCGCCTCAGACATCATGCTCTCTGCGAATGCGGCAACTGGCGCGGTCAACAGAGCTAAAGATAGGGTAACTGCAATCCTGTTCATTTCATTACCTCCCTGGTGTTTGCCACAGGTGAGTATAGTTGAGGAAATCAAATGCTGTTGGTCCTGCCTTGGTGATCCGCCGGGGCTGTACTCCGTTGCGCACCACCGCGCCTTCTATGCGCTTCGAGGCGCAAACATGATGATGGCCATGCCGAGCAACGCAACGCCGGAACCAACCATGTCCCATAGGGTTGGCCGGATACCATCAACTGCCCAGAGCCAGAGAATGGCCATGAAGATGTATACGCCACCATAGGCCGCATAAACCCGCCCGGCTGCGGTTGGATGCAGGGAGAGTAACCAGGCAAATGCCACGAGGCTCAGAGCACCTGGGACCAGAAGCCAGATGGTCTTGCCCTCACGAAGCCAAAGATAGGGCAGGTAACAGCCAACGATTTCAGCCAGGGCGGTGACGAGAAACAGACCGACGGTTTTCAGTTCGGGCAATGGGATTGTCCTTTCGGAAATTAAATACCGTATTCACGTTCTACTTTCGCAACGCGCACACGAAAGCTCGAATACCATTTTTGATGACCCAGACGCTGGGCTTCCCGATGCTCTGCGTTTTTCTTCCAGTTGGCAATGGCCTCCTGGCTTTCCCAGTAGGAGACAGTGATGCCCAGATCCTCGCGAACGGATTCCATGCCCAGAAAGCCCGGCTGGGATTGCGCAAGCTCTACCATCCGCGCGGCCATTTCTGCATAGCCATTATCGCCCTCAGTTCGGTGGTTGCTGAAAATCACAGCGTAGTAGGGCGGTTCGGGCGTGTTGGCGATCTCTGACATATCTGCCTCCGGTCTATTGGGTCTGTTAATAAGTGCGCCCAGTACTTTCAGGCTAGCTGCGTTCACACAGATCTATGGGCGCCCGTTCAATTTTCTGTGTGTTCGATGTTTTCCCGGCAACGGGTATTATCAGGAAACCAGTGCCGGCGAAGGCTGTCGAACGGCTGACGCGGCCCTGACCCGAGTCATCCAGCCCGAGCACCGTCTTGCTGGTGACCATGCCAATGAATGGATTACCAGGCTCCCGGGCGCCGGAGGCAACGTAGTCCCGCTTCAGCTCAATTCGCCCCGCCTTGAACTCGAAATCTTCGCCTTCCCGAAATCGGGACTGCTTTAGTAGAACACCATCCGATATTGCAGATGCGACCAGACTCTTGCCATCGCCTTTCTGAATATAAACCGCCTGGGGTGGCGTTGCAGCCGTAAACTCGTCGGGCCAGATGATGGAGGTCAAACATACAGGCGCTGAGCCGTCCGAAGGATCGCTGCAGTTCCGGTAACAGCCAATAAAGCCTTCCAGACCGGGTGATTCTGCGAATCCAGTGTCTTCTTCCGCGACTTCTGTGGAGGCACAGCCCGCACAGAACAGGAACATTGCGATTGGAGCGACCTGTCTCATTTTCAACGCCAACCCCTCTTCGACTTTCAAGAAAAAAGATTTCTACCCGTTATTTGGCCAGTCGTTTCACGCCTCATGTTCGGTTGATGGCGTTCTTCAGAGCCGCGAGGCTTTCTGGCCCCGCCTCAAGGCGGATGCATTCCCCGGAATCATGTTCCCAGGATGCAGCTGAGCTCATGTGGAGATGCACGTTCACAGCCGCTTCAAATGATTCCTCCAAAAGTCCAGCGGGAACCCAAATAACTTCTATGCCCCTCAGTTGGTTTGGTACTGGGCTACCGCAGACCGAGCAGAAATCACTGCGATAGCCTGTTGGCTTCTGGAAAGAAGAGATTTTGTCCTGACCAGACAGCCAGCGAAGGTCCTCCTGCTTCACAAAAGTTGCCGCATTCGCCGATGATCCCGTTACCTTCCGGCAGAGGGAACAGTGGCATTGGTAGAGGTTGGGAATATTGCCCTCAATCTTGAATTTCACTCCGCCGCAAAGGCACTCGCCTTTCATTGTTAATTCCTTGTCGCATTCATTCCGCAGTTGAGGCTATGGAGCTCTTTGAAAAATGCTCTATTTTTTAAAGGCGCCACCGCATAGGATGAGTCTGTTGAAGCATACCGTCCTCGTCCCAGTCTTCCCAGCCTGTAAAAGGGATGGGTGTTTCATCGAATAGTCCGGGTAGCCGCTCCGCCCATAGGGTTTTCTTCTGTTCCAGCTGTTCCCTGAACCTGGACTCGTCCTCGTAACGAATGCCCCCTCCCTGAATGCCATAGCTAACCTGGGGCGGCAGAACATCAAACCCTACGTAATACAGCGAGGAATGCATCGGCCATAGCCATTCCACCATATTGCCAGCGCGGCCGAAGGGCATGAAAGCCTGCTCCGGAGACCCGGTGGTTACCGACAACATGGCTTTTTTGCCCCGGAAGTGTCCCCGGTCGTAACGTCGGCTCCCGGAATAGAGCCCTCCGTATACCAGAACCCGATCGAACCAACCCTTGAGGATTGCCGGTTGCGCGTGCCACCACAACGGAAACTGGAAGATCACGAGGTCGGCCCACTCCAGACGGCTGATTTCCCTCTGAACCTCAGGAGTCAGTATGCCTCGTTCATAATGAGCCCGCTGCTCGCTCAACGGGGCGAAATAGGTGTCATCAACCCGCTCGCGGTAGTGGCCCGCTCGTTCAACCGGATCAAACTCTTCCTGGTAAAGGTCATTGAGTTCCACTGTGTGTCCAACAGCCTGAAGGGACTCTATCGCCACATCAACCAGCCCGCCATTAAACGATTTGCGCTCGGGGTGAGCGAAGACAATCAGCACGTTCATAGCCCATCACTCCTTTTGCATTCATCTGGCGATAGCCTAAGCTGTTCTTTGGTACACATAAATTCTCAATATGCGCGAATTCAATTTGCATGAATGAACAGCAAATACGGTGGGATGATCTGCAGATTGTGTCGGCTATTGCCGACACGGGAACGCTCTCAGGAGCTGGCAGGCAGCTGGGAATCAGCCATGCGACAGTCTTCCGCCGGCTCACCAATCTGGAAAATCAGCTGGGCGTGGTGCTTTTTGAGCGATCACGCACTGGATACACGCCAAGCGCTGCCGGAGAGGATCTTTTCGCTGTCGCGAGAAGGGTACAGGAGGATATCACTGGCGTTGAGCGACGGCTTGCAGGAAAGGACCTCAAGCTCTCCGGGACCATCCGGGTCACCACAACCGACACCTTGTTTGCGGGTTTGCTGGCTACATCGTTCGAAAAGTTTCGTGGGGACTACCCCGATATCAAACTGGAAGTTGTCATCTCGAATCAGGTGCACAGCCTGAGCAAACGGGAAGCAGACGTCGCCATTCGCCCCACCGGGAATCCCCCGGAAACCCTGGTTGGGCGGAAGGTCGGAGTAATCCGGCAGAGCGTCTATGGGCAACGGCATCATTGGCAGAACCGGCCGGCCCCTCTGGACACCTTAACCGGGTACCAGTGGATTGGCCCGGATACGCATATGGGCAATCGGGCCCTGGAAACCTGGATGGCCCGGAACGGGTTGAATGAATTCTGCAGTTACCGTGTCGACTCGATGCTGGGAATGCAAAGTGCCAGTCGATCTGGTGACGCAGTGGCCGTGCTTCCGGACTACTTGGGGGAGTCCGATTCTTTGCTCTGCCGGCTGACTGATCCCATTGCGGAACTGGATATGCCTCTGTGGATTCTCACCCATCCAGATCTGAAACGCGTGAAACGAATCCGGGAGTTTACGCAGGTTATCGGTGAGGGACTAAGGCAAGTGCTGGATTCCGAGAAATGATCCGAAGTAAGAAGGCTCGTACTCTTGAGACTTTGTCATGGCGTTCCAAAGAGATCTAGAGCCAACGGCGCACCCGTCGCTCGTACTCCCGGAACTCCTCACCAAATAACTCCCGAAGGGCACGTTCCTCCGGTGCAATCTGGAACCGGTTCATATACAACACAAAGACGATCACGCCGATCAGAGCCCAGGCGGACGCCAGGAAAGCGCCCCAGGCCAGCAGCCATAACCCGAACCCCACATACATTGGATTGCGGGAGAAGCGGTAAACGCCGAAGTTGACCAAGGCAGAACTGGCTTCCGGCTTGCGGGGGTCTACGGTTGTCTTCGAGGACCGGAAAGCCAGTACCCCGGCGAGTGCAAACAGGGCGCCCAGCAGAAACAGGGCGGTTGCTACCCCCAAACGTAGCGTGTCGCCAACCTCAACCCGCGGGCCTGCCTCTGCGATGAGCCACATCAGCAACCCTACAATCACCACCAGCGCGACCGGTGGAATGCGCTTTTCCAGCATGTTCGGTTTCTCTCAGAAAAATCACTCGAATCAGGCAGTGGCGGGGCGCCACCTCCCGAATGTCAGTTGCACCGACATTATCGGGCTATCGGAGCTGACTGTCTTTACTGCCTCTGCGATTGATGCCGCCTGAGTGAGGGTGCTCCTTTTCATAGGCCGCCTGGCAGTCAATGCACAGCCGAACACCGGGAATGGCCTTTCGCCGTGCCTCTGGAATTGGAGCACCGCACTCGTCACATTCTTCCGCGCTTTCGCCTCCGGCTAACTGGCTGCGAGCGCGCTGGATCTCGTCTTCAACGCTGGCGTCAATCTGTTCCTGAACTGCACCATCACGTGACCATCCGCCTGCCATGGGCGTCTCCCGCATCTACATCATTGATACCACTAAACAGTATCATTGGAGCGCGGGCGCTCAAAGATGCCCAGCGCCGAGTCTGCTGATGGGAAGATCAGAGCCTGGCGGGCTCGGTTTCAGGCTCGCGCCCGCCTCGAAGAACCAGATATAGCAACGGCCCTGCAGACACAAACACCGCCGTCAGGATAAAAAACGGAATCAGGTATCCCAATCCTTTGCCACGCTTTTTGGCGTCCTGGTACATCCAGACACAAGCCAGGGCAGCAAGGATATAGAGATCAATTACCACTTGGGCGGTATCCGGGCTGGACATCAGCTCGGCACCAAAGGCCAGGAGCGATTGCTCAGTTCCAGCCATTACCCAGAAAGTGAAGCCCATGAACAGGCAAAATACGATAAGGGGGAGGGGGGATAGTTTCATAATCGTCCTTGAGTAGGTGTTTCCAAAATGGAGCCTGTTAGATTCAACCTCAGGGATTTTCCTTGTATTGGGGTAAGTCGTCTGTGATCTCAAACCACGGCGCCTTGTTACCGACGTAAACGTGCCGCTCCGGCTTCACGCCCGGATCAGTATCTAGGGTGCCGATCGGGAACCCGAGCACATCCGGCTGGGCATCAAATCTCGTGTACAGACTGGAGCCGCAGTTGGAACAAAAGGCCTTGTGTTCGCCGGGGGACGACTCGTAGAACTTGATAAGCTCTTGTCCTTTCACCATGTGCCAGTCTGCTGACTTTACCTTTGCGCGGGTTCGAAATGCTGACGCGTGCAGCTTTCGGCACATGGTGCAGTGGCAGTTCAGAACATCTGTGAGGGGACCATGGATTTCGTACTTGATGCCGCCGCAGAGACAGCTTCCTGTTTGGGTCATTGGGTCATCTCCTGTTGATCCTCCGAAGCTTAACGGAGACTCTGGTCTGCGAGTCGAAGCCTAGCGTTCATTTTCCTGGAATTACATGTCTTCAGCGATGCGCTTCAGGGATTCACCATCAAGAAAATCGGAATCAATCTTGAGCAGCTTTGCATCTTTGCCGATCACAAACAGGAAGGCTTTGTTCCCGTGGTCGGAGTAGGCGAGTGAATAGGAATCCTGCGTCCAGGTGGCGACCTTTCGGTCACTGACAAAATTCTCATGCATGGTCTCGATCAACGTCTGGTCACAATCGGCTGCGGCTATTTCAAAGAAAACAGCCTCGAAGAAAGTGCCCGCTGGGCAGCCGTATTCCACCGTTTCATCGTGAGTCATGTCTGCGAAGGCCAGGAATCGTTTACCGTGCTCATCGCCGTATCGGAAAATCAACATGTTCTGGCTGTCGCCAATATCGCCAACAGCGGCAAAGCCTGCCGGAATGCTGAATCTCAAGTCCGAGTACACAAGCTCGATTCGGTTACCGGCATGAACAGCAACGGATAAACTTAAAGCAACAGCGACCAATCCAATCTTGAACATCTCAAATTCCCTTTAGTGCCATCGCCTAGTGCCATCGCCCCAGAAAAAGTTGATGGCAGCGGAGACATACTCACGGTCACTGTGATCCATGATCCAATTCCTTTTGTTTACTGAGAGATTACGTCCTCCTGGACGCTTTGCACGTTAGCAAATGATCATTGCGGGAGCGAGAAAATCTAATACGACCTCGTCACGTTTCGATTGGGAAAATAGATCTGCCACGGTTATTCGCGCCGATCTCATTTTTTATGCAGCGCCCTGTAGCGTTCCTCCAGTTCGGCACGAATGGCGCGGCGCTCCTTACCGTTGGCAAATCGCCGTATCTGATCATCGGTGCTCGGAACCAGCTGCGGCACTGCGACGGCTTTACCGTTGTCATCAACCGCCACCATGGTAAAAAAGCAGCTATTGCTATGGCGAACCAACTTGTTCCGGATGTTCTCGGTAACCACCTTGATACCGATCTCCATGGAGGTACGGCCGGTGTAGTTAACACTGGCCAGAAAGGTGACCAGTTCGCCAATCTGGATGGGTTGGAGGAACATCACCTGGTCGACAGACAGGGTAACGACATAGGTCCCCGCGTAACGGCTGGCGCAGGCATAGGCTACTTCATCCAGGTACTTCAGCAGGGTGCCACCGTGCACATTGCCGGAGAAATTGGCTTTGTCCGGCGTCATCAGGACGGTCATGCTCAGGCTTGTTGAATTGTTTTCCATGGCGCTTCTCTGGTGGTTTGCTATCCAGTATAGGCGCCAGGGTGCTGACAGGTAGCAGTTCTTATTAATCTCCCCATTTGTCCGGGCCTTTCACGGTGATGCGGATTAATAGTGTTTGACCCAAGCACCGCAGTACAATAAGATTCATACCAAATGAAGGTTAAATGGCAACAATTGAGGCACTCCAATGGCACTGTCATTCCTGAGCATCTTTAAGAAAGAAGATAAAGAAACTGAGTCTACCAGCGCGCAAGAGGTCGATCCAAAGGAGCAGGCTGAAGCCAGTCAGCAAGAGACTCCGAAGAAGAGCGGTCATGGTGGCGGGGCCTGCTGTGGTTCTTGCTCGTAACCCGATCTAGCCCCGGTCCTATGAATGAGTTGCGATCTCTCAAAACCGAACAAATCTGATAAGCTGCCGTGGTTTTAATCGGCCTCGAAAGTCACCAGATCCACATCCGCCGCCTGAGTGCGTAACTGTACCAAGGCCTGATAGGCAGGGGAGTTGTGCCAGCCGGCGACGGAATCCGCATCCGGAAAGCGGATAACCACCGTATCGGTGTGAGGGTATTGGCCACTCAGAACCTTCGCCTGTGTGCCCCGAAGCACCAGTTCCGCGCCCCAAGGCACCAGCGTTTCCGGCACCAGGCTGCGGTACTCCGCCCATTTGTTCGGGTCTTTCACAGTGATATTGCCAATAACGTAGGCTGTCATTAGTGTTCTCCAATCGAGGATCCAGGGTGGCCGCTGGCGTAATCAAAAATATCACTATTGCCTGTTGATTCCGGGAGGGCCCCTCTGGGTTAGATGCCAGTTTCCCGGTTTTGAGAGCAGCAACCGGTACCTGACTCGACCTCCTCATCGGTACGTGTCCACTGCGCCACTGGCCGGCCGTCGCGCTGCCTCCATGAGCCGGCCTGGTCCCGCTGCGGCCACCCGTCGGGCGATTCCTCCCAGGTTTCCTGCCGGCCGTAAGATGTGAGATCGAGCAACTGCAGAGTGGGCATCATGGCTTCGATTCCTCGCTGCGTCGTTTCGTAGGTTTGGAATACCTGATCGTCGTCCCGCAGGTAACAGCGCAGGTCGCCGCCGTCCCGGGTCGCCAGCAAGTCTGACGAATCGGTAGTCGAGTACCATGGCGTTGTCCATCCCAGGAAGTCCCGCTAGGCCGCAATCTCCTCCCATGGACCGTTGCTGAACACGGCGTAGCTGACGTCACGTTCTGCCAGGTACGCGCGGACGGCCGAGTTCATCGCGACCTGAGTGTGCGTACAGCCTTCACACTGCTTTTCGTGAGGCGCGCCCGGGTTCCACATGAAGTGATACACGATCAACATGCGCCGCCCTTCAAAAACATCAAGCAGGGCAACCGCGCCATCCGGACCCACGACCATGACCGGCTCCATTCGCGTCATCGGGAGACGTCTGCGAGCCGCAGCCAGTTTATCGCCGGCTTTTGTGTGGGCCTTTTCGTGGATCAGCAGTTCAGCGCGAGCCCGTTCCCATTCATCACGGCGAACGATTCTGGGAGTTGCTGAGTCTTGCATGACGTACCTCCTGTTCAAATTTGGATGTGGTACTTTCTTGTCGGTCAGCGCGCTTATAAATCGACAGGCATTGTGAAGATGCGCTGTGCGGGGCTTGCTTAACTATAGAAGGTGTCTGCTGTTCGTGGGTAATTCCGGACAGTTAACGCGAAGCTTTGCGCCAATTTTGGAGCCGCGAAGCGGCGGTAAATCGGTCGCTGTGCGGCAGCCGCTGGTTATGCCCCGTGTCCGATTTCGGATACAGCACTCCACGGGCGAATATTCTTCAACTGATCCTCAAGGGCATCTTCCGCAATCTCAGTGTCGTAGGCTGCCTGAGCTCGCAACCAATAGCCATTGGACAAACCAAAAAAGCGACAAAGTCGAAGGTCGGTGTCTGCGGTTATCGAACGCTTTCCAGCGATAATCTGACCTATTCTCTGAGCAGGCACGCCAATTTCTTTGGCCAAGCGGTATTGAGAAATCCCCATCGGTTCAAGAAACTCCTCCTTCAGTAACTCGCCTGGCGTTACAGGATCAATGTTGCGCATGAGTTACCTCCTAGTGGTAATCAACAATTTCGACATCTTCCGCACCAGCCTTTGTCCAGCGGAAGCACACCCGGAATTGTTTGTTGATTCGAATGCTGTGTTGACCTCTACTTCAATTCGAAGCAGTGTATCAATGACTGGAAGGCCCGAAGCCTCACTGGAATCAAATTCTGCATAAAACGAAATTTCCACGTTGTACTTGAACTCTGTTCCCGGCTGAAAGGTGCCAAAAACCAACTCCTGTTTTTTTGTGTTCCACTTTGGGACGGGGATGCTTCCAGACTTGGCATCTTTCAATTTAGAAAAAGTCAAAAAACCAATTTCCTGAGGCCAGGGGTCATCTGAAGCTATTCTATAAAAACGGTCACTACGACTGCTTTTCCCTGTTTAAGCAACTTTTCGATCAAAGCGATTAATTCCCCATAAACAAAAAGGCCCGAAGCTTTCACTCCAGGCCTTCTCGTCACTCATTGCAGTCAATCACCTCAACCGCACTTACTATCGCCGCAGGAGAGGCAGGTCGCACAGCCGTCCATCACGATCACCGCCTTGGTGCTGCACTTGCCGCACATGGTGGCGTTGGGCGGGTAGTCGTCGGCTTTTTCGTCGTTCGTCGCCGTGCTGTGGCTGGCTTCGAACTCGGCGCGCTTTTCTGCAAGGATGCGCTTGGTGGTTTCGCTCATCTCCTCGCTTTCCAGCAGGCCGATGGCCTTCAGGTGCTTCTCGATCACGGCGCCGATTTCAGCCACCAGGGACGGCATGAACACGCCGCCTTTCTTGAAGTAGCCGCCATTGGGGTCATACACGCTGCGCAGCTCTTCCACCAGGAAGGTTACGTCGCCACCCTTGCGGAATACCGCAGAGATAACACGGGTGAGGGCGATAACCCACTGGAAGTGCTCCATCGACTTGGAGTTGATGAACACTTCGTACGGCTGCCGGCTCTCGTGGTCGGTGCCTTCGTTGAGCAGGATGTCGTTGATGGTGATGTACATCGCGTGCTCAGCCACCGGCGGCTTGATCTTGTAGGTGGTGCCCAGCAGGAAGTCCGGCCGTTCGATGTATTCGTTCATCTGAACGGGCTTGGTTTCTGCGTGCACCGGTGCCTGGTGTTCGGTAGCTTCGGGGTCGGCCTTCTTTACGCGGTAGCCGACGATTTTGTTGCTGATTTTAACTGTCATGTTCGTTGTCCTGTGTCGGTTCCCGGATCAGTACTTGCCGTAGGTGCCTTCTTTGAGCGCGTCAAACAGGTTGGCGGCGTTGTGGATTTCGCCGTCGTACTCTACCTGCTCGTTGCCCTTGAGGGTGACCTTGCTGCCATCGTCCAGGGTGAACTCGTACATTGTGTTCTCGAGGTCTTTTTCCTTAACCAGTACGCCCTGGAAGGCTTCCGGGTTGAAGCGGAAAGTGGTGCAACCCTTCAGGCCTTTATCGTAGGCGTAGAGGTAAATGTCCTTGAAGTCCTGATAGGCGAAGTCTGTGGGAACGTTCGCGGTCTTGGAAATCGAGGAATCTACCCACTTCTGGGCGGCGGCCTGGATGTCCACGTGCTGCGACGGTGTTACGTCGTCGGAGGTGGTGAAGTAGGCCGGCAGCTTCTTGTCTTCCTCTTCAGAGAAAGGCATGGCACCCGGGTTCACCATGTGACGGTATGCCAGCAGCTCGAAGGAAAATACGTCGACTTTCTCTTTGGTCTTCCGGCCTTCGCGGATGATGTTACGCGCGTAGTGGTGCGAGAAGCTCGGCTCGATGCCGTTACTGGCGTTGTTGGCCAGTGACAGGCTGATGGTGCCGGTCGGCGCGATGGACGTGTGGTGGGTGAAGCGGCCACCTTTCTCGGCCAGCTCTTCCACCAGTTTCGGCTCCACCTGGGCAATCTGCTGCATGTACTTGCTGTACTTGGCGTGCAGGATGCGGCCTTTCACCTTGTCGCCCAGTTTGTAGCCGTCTTCAGACAGCTGCGGGCACTTGGTGAGCATTTTCGGGGTAATTTCAAACTCGTCGTCCATGATCGGCGCAACGCCTTTTTCCTCGGCCAGGGCGAGGGACTGGCGCCAGCCTTCAACGGCCATTTCACGCACAACTTCTTCTGTGAACTGTACAGATTCTTCAGAACCGTAGGGCATGCGCAGCATGGCGAGGGTGGAACCCAGGCCGAGGATGCCCATACCGTGGCGGCGCTTGTAGGTGATTTCGTGGCGCTGCTCGGCCAGCGGCAGGCCGTTGATCTCAACCACGTTGTCCAGCATGCGAGTGAAGATGGCCACAACCTTGCGATACTTCTCGTAGTTAAAGCTGGCCTTGTCGGTGAACGGGTAGTCCACGAACATGGTCAGGTTTACAGAACCCAGCAGGCAGCTGCCGTACGGGGGCAGGGGCTGCTCGCCGCAGGGGTTGGTGGCGCGGATGTCTTCGCAGAACCAGTTGTTGTTCATCTGGTTGACCTTGTCGATCAGGATGAAACCCGGCTCGGCGTAGTCGTAGGTGCTGCTCATGATGGTGTCCCAGATGAACTGGGCTTTCAGGGTGCGGTAGATGCGGCAGGCAACCTTGCCTTCACCGTTCACCACGTAGCCTTTCTGTTCCGGGAAATCACGGTATACGAACTGGCTCTCGTCGCTCAGGTCCAGCTTCTCGTCTTCCACTTCCTTCTGGGTAACGGGGAAGGAGAGGTGCCAGTCGGCGTCGTTGCGCACGGCTTCAATGAAGTCTTCGGTGATCAGCAGCGAGAGGTTGAACTGGCGCAGGCGGCCGTCTTCACGCTTGGCCTGGATGAAGTCGATCACGTCCGGATGGTGCACATCGAAGGTGGCCATCTGGGCGCCACGGCGGCCACCGGCAGAGGACACGGTGAAGCACATGCGATCGAAGATATCCATGAACGACAGCGGGCCGGAGGTGGTTGCCCCGGCGCCGGCCACGTACGCGCCTTTCGGACGCAGGGTGGAGAACTCATAACCGATACCACAACCTGCCTTGAGGGTAAGGCCGGCTTCGTGGTTCTTTTCCAGGATGTCGTTCATGGAGTCCTGAACGGTGCCTGAAACGGTGCAGTTGATGGTGGACGTTGCCGGCTTGTGCGCTTCGGCACCGGCATTGGAGGTAATCCGGCCGGCGGGAATGGCGCCGTTCTGCAGGGCCCAGATGAAGTTCTTCATGTGCTGGGTGCGCACGGATTTGTTTTCCACCTCGGCAAGGGCTTTGGCAACACGTTCGTAGGTTGCGTTGATGTCCTTGTCTACGGGCTCGCCGGTCTTGGTCTTCAGCTGGTATTTGCTGTGCCAGATGTCGATCGAGGCTTCCTGCATCGGGATTGTCGTTACCACTGCCTGTGCCTTAGCGTTCATTTCCACCCTCTGTCTTCCGGTATGTCTTCTTTTGATGGCACCAGTCCTTGTACCGGCGGCGCCATACCCCTTGAGAATCGTCTGTTTGGCCTTGGGCCTGTTTTCTTTTTAACCACTATATATGGGCTGAATCTGAGATGAGTATAACAGGATATAGTGTTCTGTGAATAAGAACGCAACTATTGATAGGCGCTTCGGGGCAAAGAAAATCAATCGAAACCGGCTTGAATCCGGGAAATTTTTTCTAAAACAGCGGTTTGGGGTTAAAGGTTCAAAACCACTACATGTTGTGGTTTAAAAATTGATCAGGCCCTAGGAAGTTCAGGTAGTCACATGATTTGTGACCCCTGCACGTACCCGGTTTGAACGTGTCGCTAAAGTATGGACGTGGTGTCGAAAACTGCAGTGGCCCACAGGATGTGAAAAGACTAAAAACAAGGAAATAACAATGAAAGGCCTGAAACCTAGCTTGCTAGCGCTCTGCGTTGCGGGTGTTCCACCTGCAGCCGTAGCCGAGATCCAGATGCTGGATGATTCGGCGATGGGCATGATCACCGGCCAGGCCGGTGTGACCATTGAGCTGGAAACCAAACTGAACATTGATCGCTTCATCTATACCGATGAGGGTTCGCTTGAGATCAACGATATTTTCGTTGGCGGTGCGAATCGGACGGATATGTTCTCAGAGATGAACCTGAACCTTAACGGGCAAGCCACTGACCGGCTGGATAACATCCGGATCAACATTGATGTTGCCCAGGACGGCGATGCCATAATCAACCTCCTGCCAATCAGCTTCAACGCGGTGGACTTCCGGATGCGGACAGGAGCCTGGAACCTGACTGGCACTGGGGGCAGCACGACCATACTTGATAACTTCAATATGGACATGCTTATCGGCTCCGGCACCATCCGGATTGATACCGCAACCGATAAGCTGAACCTGCTGACGGATATCGCGATCGATGATCTGGATTTTGATGTGCCGTTCCTGGCTCTCGGAATTCGTGACCTTCAGCTGACTGGCGCCGATTATGATCTTTCTGCGCCACAACCGTTGAGGGTGTTCGCGAATGTGGATTTGGACATCTACAAAGCGGCCAATGCGGCTGGTACAGAAGTGCTTGCTGTGGATCTGGACACATTTGAAGCCGATATGAGAATCGGCGGTGTCCTGATAGGCGGCACCTCTATTGGCTCAGTAGCACTGGATAACCTGGCGATTACCAATACCGCCATGCGTATCTACGGGCATTGAGGGCCTCTGGCCAACAAAGAACGGGGCCGATTATGGCCCCGTTCTTTGTTTCGGCGCGTTAGCCCAGCAACAGACTGTCGTCGTCCACCTCCAACCCGCGCTGTTTTTCAAACAAGCCGAGCAGATCTTTCACTTCCAGGCCTTCGCGGTCCTTGCCTTCGATATCAAACACCACCTCACCCTGGTGCAGCATGACTGTGCGGCTGCCAACTTCCAGCGCCTGCTTCATGCTGTGGGTCACCATCAGTGCGGTGAGCTTCTGCTCCTCGATGATCTTGGTGGTGAGTTCCAGCACGAACGCAGCGGTTTTCGGGTCCAGCGCGGCGGTGTGTTCGTCCAGCAGCAGGATGCTGGAGGGTGTAAGGCTTGCCATCAGCAGGCTCACGGCCTGGCGCTGGCCGCCGGACAGCAGGCCCATCTTGTCGCCAAGACGTTTTTCCAGGCCCAGGTTCAGGGACGAAAGGCTGTCCTTGAACTTCTCCATGTACTGTCTTTTAACGGCGCTTGTCAGGCCCCGGCGCTGGCCGCGCTTGATGGCCAGGGCGAGGTTTTCCTCGATGGTGAGGCCTTCGCAGGTGCCGGCCAGCGGATCCTGGAATACCCGTGCAACCCGGCCGGCCCGTTTGTGGGTGGGCAGTTTGGTTACGTCCAGGTTGTCCACAATGATCTGGCCACTGTCTACCAGCACTTCGCCGGCCAGGGCATTCAGGAAGGTGGATTTTCCGGCGCCGTTGCTGCCAATAACGGTAACAAACTCGCCCTGGTTGACGGTCAGGCTCATGCCCCGGAGTGCGGGGTTTTCCAGCGGTGTGCCTTTGCCAAAGGTGAGCCGGAGATCGGTTGCACTGATCATATCGCCTCCTCAGGCCTTGTTGCGGGTTAGTCGGTTGGCAATCGATGTGCGCACGCCGGGCAGAACGATGGCCAGGGTGACCAGCACCGCGGTTATCAGGTTCAGATCCTGGGCCTGCAGGCCCAGGAAATCGGCGTTCAGGGCAAAGGCAATGGCCAGTCGGTAGATGATGGCGCCCACCACGCAGGCGATAAGGGCACGCAAAACGGAAGAGGGGGTAACCACGGCTTCACCGCCGATCAGGGAGGCAAGGCCAATCACAATTACGCCCACGCCCATGGTGACGTCTGCTGCGCCCTGGCTCTGGGCGAACAGTGCGCCGGCAAGACCAACCAGGCCGTTAGAGACGGCAACGCCAAGCACAATCATGGCGCCGGTGGCGATGCCCTGGGCCCGGGCCATTCTGGCGTTGGCGCCGGTAGCTCGCATGGCCAGGCCGGTCTCGGATTTCATAAACCGCCACAGAAGTATTAGGGCAACAAAGACCACAATGATGAACAGAAGTACCGGTACCTGATGGTAGGCCAGATCCAGGTCGTACCACGGGGTCAGCACGGTTTCTTCCGTCAGCAGAGCCACGTTGGGGCGGCCCATGATGCGCAGGTTGACCGAGTAGAGCGCGATCATGGTGAGGATCGAGGCCAGCAGGTTCAGAATCTTGAGTTTCACATTCAGCAGGGCAGTTACCGCGCCAGCGGCCATGCCGGCCATTACCGCGCAGCCGGTGGCCAGCCAGGGGTTCCAGCCTTCAATGATCAGTACAGCGGCGACGGCAGCGCCGAGCGGAAAGCTGCCATCTACGGTTAGGTCCGGGAAATCGAGCACCCGGAAGGAGAGGTAGATGCCGAAAGCGACCAGGCCGTAGATCAGGCCGGTCTCGATGGCACCATAAAGAGCGATGTTACTCAGCATGGTCGGGTATCACCAATGATAAAACGGGCAGCCCCTTGTGAGGGCCGCCCGTAGGGGTTCAGGGAGATTACTTGGCGCTGTCGATAACCTGCTCGGCGTCCGCGATGACGTCATCGGACAAGGTGATACCCATTCGCTCTGCGGCAGCCGGGTTCACGAAAAGGTCCAGCTTTTCCATAGTCTCAACGGCCATGTCACCGGGCTTCTCGCCATTGAGTACCCGGGCAACCATCACGCCGGTCTGGCGGCCATGGTCGTAGTAGTCGAAGCCCAGTGCAGCGACAGCACCACGTTCAACGGTGGCGGTGTCGGCGGCGAATACCGGAATGCCGGCGCGCTCGCCAACAGAGATAACAGCTTCAGCAGCACTGATCACAGTGTTATCAGTGGTCAGGTAAATGGCATCTGCTTTACCAACCAGGGAACGGGCGGCACCAAGGACTTCAGAGGTTTTGGTGGCGGCACCTTTTACCAGTTCAAGACCGCGGGCGGCGAGGCGTTCTTCCAGCAGTTCCACCAGGGATACGGCGTTCGCTTCGCCCGGATTGTAGACGGTGCCAATGCGTTTGGCATCGGGCATCACGCGCTGGAGCATATCCAAGTGTTTGTCGATGGGAAGCATGTCGCTCACACCAGTGATGTTGGCGCCCGGTGCTTCCAGGTTGCTAACCAGCTTGGCACCAAGCGGGTCGGTAACAGCGGAGAAAATGACCGGCGTATTGCGGGCTGCTGCGGCAACGGTCTGGGCCGAAGGCGTGGCAATTGCCACGATCACGTCGGGGCTTTCGCCAACAAATTTGCGGGCGATCTGGGAGGCGATGGCGGAATTGCCCTGGGCACTTTCGTGCATGACTTTCAGGTTGTCGCCTTCTTTGAAGCCGCGCTCGGCAAGTTCGTCTTTAATGCCCTGGTAGACGGCGTCCAGTGCCGGGTGCTCCACAATCTGTGTGATGGCTACAACGCGGGGTTCCTGTGCCTGAACGAGGGTTGCCAGCGCCAGCAGTGTGGCACCGAACAGGGTGCGCAGGGTTGTCTTGGCCATATGCCCATCTCCGGGTAGGTTAACTGGTATGTTGCAAGTCTGAAGGGGCGGAAGTTTACCACAGGCAATGGGTTTGAGGGGTAGGGATCTTGGCTCGGAAGAGCAGGGGTGTGGAAAATAGGTGTAGTTGGAAATTATTTTGCTTGTGTCACGTTTTGACGACTCATACTATGTTGAAATACCCTACGAAAGTCTAATAATAAGTCATCCATAATTCGAATAACGAACTGCAAGGAAGGTCCATGGACACAACAAATAAGCTTCCCCTGGATATGGTCTATCACTGGGAGAAAGCCAAGCCGAACTCCCTCTATATGACCCAGCCCATCGGGGACGGCAAAACGGTGGAATATACCTGGGGCCGGGCGGTGGATGAGGCAAGGCGTATGGCGTCTTACCTGAAGTCCCTCAACCTCCCCGAAAAGAGCCGCATAGGCCTGATTTCCAAAAACTGCGCCCACTGGATCATGACCGACTGGGCCATCTGGATGGCCGGCCACATCTCCGTTCCGCTGTATCCCACTCTCAACGCCGACACCGTCAGTTACATTCTCAACCACGCCGAGTGTGAGGTGGTGTTTGTCGGCAAGCTGGACGACTGGGACATGATGAAACCCGGCGTGCCGGAATCCGTGCGTTGCATATCCTTCCCGCTGAGCCCGCCCAATGATTTCGAAACCTGGGATGATATTGTTGCCAAGTATCCGCCCCTGGAAGAAAACGTTCAGCGCGATGCCGACGAACTGGCCACCATCGTTTACACCTCCGGCAGCACCGGCAAGCCCAAGGGCGTGATGCTGAGTTTTGGCAACATGGCCTATGCAGCCGAGGGTGGCATGGAAGTGTTGGGTGTGGGCTCGGAAGAGCGCATGCTGTCGTACCTGCCGTTGGCTCACGTATTCGAGCGTACTTTTGTTGAGCTGGCGTCGCTCTATGCGGGCTTCCACCTGTTCTTTGCGGAGTCTCTGGATACTTTCGTGGAAGATTTGCGACGGGCCCAGCCAACCCTGTTCCTCTCGGTACCGCGCCTGTGGGTGAAATTCCAGCACGGTGTGCTCCAGAAGCTGCCGAAGAAGAAGCTGGACCGCCTGCTGAAGATTCCGGTGGTCAACAAACTGATCAAGAAGAAGATCCTCAAGGGTCTCGGGCTGGACAAGGTCAAGCTGGCTGGCAGTGGCTCGGCCCCCTTGGCGAGCGACGTTCTGGACTGGTACCGCAACCTTGGCCTCGAGTTGCTCGAAGGCTATGGCATGTCTGAGAACTTTGCCTATTCCCACATGAGCAAGCCAGGGCGATCAAGAACCGGTTACGTCGGTGAATCCGCGCCGGGGGTTGAAACCCGTATCAGCCCGGAGGGTGAGATCCAGATCAAGAGCCCGGCCACCATGATGGGCTACTATAAGGATGAGGAGAAAACCCGGGAGACCTTTACCGAGGATGGCTTCCTGAAGACCGGTGACAAGGGTGAGATTGATGAGATGGGCCGCCTAAAAATCACCGGCCGCATCAAGGAAATCTTCAAGACCAGCAAGGGCAAGTATATCGCGCCTGCACCCATCGAGAACCGCCTGATGTCCCACGATGCTATCGAGATGGTGTGCGTCTCCGGTGCCAATCAGACCCAGCCCCACGCCCTGGTGATGCTGGCCGAGGAATCCCGGCCGAAAATGGCGGATGAAGCGTTCCGGAAGGAAATCGAAGATAGCTTCAAAAAGCTGATTGCCGATGTGAACAAGACCGTGGACCCCCACGAACAGCTGGCATTTATCACGGTGGTGAGCGACGAATGGTCGATCGAGAACAGCTTCCTCACGCCCACGATGAAGCTCAAGCGTAACGTGGTTGAAGATGCATACCAGGAGAAAGTCGACAAGTGGTATGCGCAGCGTCAGCCAGTTATCTGGCAGTAACGCTTTCGATTACAGGTGAAGATGTTCTGGCCCGGCTTTGCCGGGCCTTTTTTGTAGTGGAAAAAACCGACGTAAGTCGCATAGGGAAACGGGGGAAGCAGGCCTAAACTGAAGGGATATCAGGAGGATGTTATGAGCCAGTTGTCCCTTTTCCAGAAACGTATCCAGGACGAGATTCCTCTTTCTCGGGCCCTGGGGATTCAATTGCATTCCTGGGACGGCCATTCGTTGTTACTCAGTGCGCCGCTGGAGCCCAACAGTAACCACCAGGGTACCGGGTTCGGAGGTAGTGTTTACTCGGCGGCGGTAACGGCGGCCTGGGGCCTGACGGAGCTGGCGCTCTGGGACCTCGGCCTCCGGGGGAATGTCGTGGTGCAGAGCGGGAATATCGACTATCTGGAGCCCGTGACATCGGATTTTTACGTGATCTGCCGGCTGCCAGGTGAAGAGATTCCCGAACGTTTTCGCAAGAGCCTTGCGAGGCACGGCAAGGGACGGCTGGATCTGACTGCTGAAGTCTTCTGTGGGGAGCCGACCACGATGCCGGAAGGCGACCCTGTGGCTGTGTTCCAGGGGCGATTCGTGGTTCAGGATGTGAAATCCCGGGTCACTTTCTGATCCGCTCAGGCGATTGATCGGCTGTTGGAAATGGAGCGGCTCATCAGGATGATCGGGATGATGCCTGCCAGCACTATGATCAGGGCGGGCAGGGCGCTGTGGTACAGTCGCTCGTCAGACGCAAACTGGTACACGTAGGTGGCCAGTGTCTCGAAATTGAACGGCCTGAGAATCAGTGTGGCCGGCAATTCCTTCATGCAATCCACGAACACCACCAGGGCTGCGGTAACCAGCGTGCCCCTCAGCATGGGGAGGTGAACACGTACCAGGGTGTTACCCGGGCTGTGTCCAAGAGACCGCGATGCCATGTCCATGCTGGGGGTGATTTTCTGCAACGCGCTTTCCACACTACCGGCGGAAACCGCCAGGAACCTCACGGTATAGGCAAACACCAGGGCGAAGGCCGAACCACTGAGTAACAGGCCGGTGCTGATACCGAAAACATCCCGCATCAGGCTGTCCAGCCAGTTGTCAAAACCCGCCAGTGGCACAATCACGCCCACGGCCAGCACCGCTCCGGGCATGGCGTAGCCAAGACTGGACAGCCGCATAAGCACCTGCATTTTGCGAGTGTTGTGCAGGCGGCGGCTGTAGGCGAGCGTGATACCGATCAGCAGAGTGGTGAGGGCCGCAGTACCCGAGAGGAAGAGGCTGTTGAAGGTGTTGCGGACAAAATCCGGGTTCCAGCTTTCGCCAAAATATTCCCAGGCATAGAGGCCGAGCGTGGCACCGGGAATCACAAACCCGAACAGCACCGGTAATGCGCACACGGCCACGCAAATCATCTGGCGCGGGAATGACATGGTAAAGCGCTGGATCGGATCCCGGTTATCCCGGGCTGCGAATTGTTGTTGGCGTCTTCGCGAGTAGCGCTCAAGGGTTACCAGGATGACCACGAAAATCAGCATGGTGGTGGCTATCTGGGCCGCGCCGCCAAGGTTGCCCAGGTTCATCCAGGTATCAAACAGGCCGGCGGTGAGGGTCTGAACCGCGAAGAAATCCACGGTGCCGAAATCGTTCAGGGTTTCCATCAGCACCAGCGAGAGACCCACGGCAACCGCCGGGCGGGCGATGGGCAGAACCACCTTGAAGAACGTGCTCAGAGCGGAGTGGCCGAGACTGCGGCTGACGGCGAACAGAGACGGGGACTGTTCCAGAAAGGCTGCCCTGGCCAGCAGGTAAACGTAGGGATAAAGGACCAGCCCGATCATCAGGGTAGCGCCTTCAAGGCTGCGGATTTCCGGGAACCAGTAATCGGCGGCACTGTTCCAGCCGAACAGGTCCCTCAGTGCGCCCTGGACCGGCCCTGCGTAGTCCAATAGGCTGGTGTATACATAGGCAATAACGTAGGCCGGTACTGCGAAAGGCAGCAGCATGGCCCACTCAAAGAATTTGCGGCCCGGAAACTCACACATGGTGACTGCCCAGGCGGAAGCCAGGCCTATCACCAGAGTAAGGGCGCCCACCCCAATCATCAGCTTGAGAGTCGTTGTCAGGTAACGGGGAAGCGTGGTGTCGATCAGGTGTGGCCAGATATTTTCTTCGGGAAAAAACGCCAGGAAAATAACGGAAAGAACAGGGAGGGCTACGATGGCGGTGGTCAGCAGTGCGCTGATCATCCATCTTGGAGAGGTACGCTTTGCCAGCAGGGGCTGGGGTAGCCCGGGGTTAACGCTGGTTGCGGCCTCGCTCATAGTGTTCCTGTGTCTGGATGTGGGGTCTGTCCGATTGAAGGTTGCAGATTGTAGTCACCTGGCCTGATGCCTGCAATGACTGGCTTCACCCACGGATTGGGCAGTTGCCCGCCGAATCGCGGGTGAGGGCGGCGAAACCACCCTCACCACTTGCGATTACTCGCCGTCGTAATCGACGCGGTCAACCAGCTTGACTGCGGCATTGCGGTTGTTGGCAATTTCCTGCAGCGAAAGGTCGTCCGGGTTGATTTCACCCCACTCGGCAACCAGCCCGGAGGGCTGTACGTTCGGGTTTGCCGGGTATTCGGTGTTTGCTTCGGCATAGATGCGCTGGGCTTCCGGCGAGGACAGGAATTCCATCAGTTTGATGGCGTTCTCGCGGTTCGGCGCGCTCTTGGTCAGGGAGATGCCGCTGATGTTTACGTGGGTTCCCCGGCCTTCGGCATTCGGGAACACAAGGCGAACCTGCTCGGCGATCGGACGCTGGTTCTCATCCTGCAGCATGTTGCCGTAGTAGTAGCTGTTACCGATGGAGATGTCGCAGACGCCCTCGGCAATGGCTTTGATCTGGTCACGGTCGCCTCCCTGGGGCTTGCGGGCCAGGTTGTCTTTCAGGCCTTCCAGCCACTTCTCGGTCTCGGCTTCACCGTGGTGGGCGATCATGGAGGAGAACAGGGCAATGTTGTACGGATGCTTGCCGCTGCGAGTGCAGATCCGGTTGTCCCACTTGTCATCCGCCAGTTGCTCGTAGGTGGTGATCTCGCCTTCCTCGACACGCTCCTTAGAGGCAAAGATCAGCCGGCCGCGGGTGGTCAGTGCAAACCATTTTCCGTCTGGGTGGCGAAGGTTTTCCGGAATGTTCTCTGCCAGGGTGTCGTTGTCCACGCCCTGCACCAGATCACGTTCTACCAGCTCGTTAAGGCGAGAAATATCAACGGTCATCACCACATCGGCCGGGCTGTTGCGGCCTTCACGCTCCAGGCGCTCTGCAAGGCCCTGTTTGGCGAATACAACGTTGCTCTTGATGCCGGTTTCCTGCTCGAAAGCGTTCAGCAGGGGCTCAAGCAGGTATGCCTGACGGTAGGAGTAGATGTTGACCTCGCCGTCTGCGGAGGCGGCCATGGGCATGGCGGTAAGGGCGATTGCTGCGGTGGCAGCCAGTTTCATTCGCATAGTCCCATCCTTTTCAGGTGATTCCGTTAATGAGTTGCCTGCATTGAGATTTGCAGGCGTTTAAAAACGCCAACCATTCTCATTTCTATTAATTGTATAGTCAATATCTCCGTTGGCATATTTTTCTGAAAATGGTGTTATGCTTCGGAAGACTATAAAAACTATGCAAAAAGTAGTGGAATCCTCAGATGGTTGGGAACGATCGAAGAGAGCACATGCGCACTGCCATGAGTGCGAAAGTAAAGGTGGTGCACACCGAGCTGGGAGAATTCATATTCTCGACCCGCGATATTTCCGATGGCGGTGTTTTTATCGTTGTCGACACTGAGCCTTTCGCGCCGAACCTTGGCGACAAGGTCACCGTGCAGGTGCAGGGTCTGCCTGTTCCGGCACCGGTGCTTGAAATGGTGGTCGTGCGTAAAACCAACGACGGGTATGGCCTCCAGTTTGATCAAAATGGTGACTGATAGGCGGATTCAGGGCGCCTGTCATGGATAATGGCATGGCTAACTCAACCGCCGTCAGGGATGTGCCAGTCAGATGATCTTTCCAGCCTTTTCCAGAGCTTACAAGCCAGTTCTTGCAAGCCTGATGCTGTTGCTTACATCGGGCTGTGCCAGCTATTACTCCCATTTTGCAATGTTTCCGGCGGAAAATTCATCAGGAGAGCCAAGGCATGTGCGGATGTCCTGGCAGAGCGCTGAATACCCCAATTGGTGGTTCGCCGGTGACAAGGCAACCTCGGTAAAGCTGGAAACCCAATGCAGCGACCGTGTCTGGCGGCTGCGCGACGGCAATGGGGCGGGTGGCTGTGGCACCGGCATTCGCGCCTGCGGCGAACCGGGCAAGGATCTTGTAGCAGGGGAGGGCGAGCCGGCAACCGGCTCGACCCGATGCATGTCCATTAATCCAGCGGATCCGGATGCCCGTATCGCCGAAATGGACGACAAGCTGGAGCTGCTGGTTTCCTGTACCCCCGCGGTTGTCACAGAGGGGCAGGGTGATGATGCCGTAAACCTTGATTACCTGCGGGCCTCTTCAGTGCCCTACACCGTTTATGTCCGCAAGGCCCCGCGGGGCTCGATGCGGGCCCGGTTGCCGGAATTTGATGAATCCGTATGTGACGCAGAGTGACACTTTCTGACGTTGATATGTGACTCCCATCACGTTGCTACATTTTGTTTCCCATTGAAAATTAGCGTTACTCTTTGTCGCGTTTGGGTTACCTGGCGATACGATATTGTAATTGTGTCTTCCGGCGGTTCAGTCAGAATGGTAGCCATCG
The DNA here is from genome assembly GCF_002933275.1 of Marinobacter maroccanus. Taxonomy (GTDB): domain Bacteria; phylum Pseudomonadota; class Gammaproteobacteria; order Pseudomonadales; family Oleiphilaceae; genus Marinobacter; species Marinobacter maroccanus. The sequence goes on along the minus strand of NZ_PSSX01000002.1, from coordinate 225,360 downwards.
AAAAGTTTGTTGTGTGAGGTGGCCCGTGGGTGTCCAACAGAAAAAAGTCGCAGTACATGATCTGGAAGTGGGCATGTTCGTGTCTGATCTGGACAGACCATGGCACCAGACTCCCTTCCCGATTCAGGGTTTCCATATTCGCTCCCAGGACGACATTCGCGCCCTGGTTTCCCACTGTAAGTGGGTCATGGTCGATGTGGCGGAAGCGCGGGAAGCAAAAGAGGTAAAAGGCGGTAGCAAGCCGGTTTTCGGCAAGACACTGAACAAGCGTGGCGGTGGGCGAGAGCAGCTTCAGTTGCCGCCACTGAGTATTCGGGAGCCGGTAGCCTACGAAACCGTCACCAGCCTTAAAAAGGAAATGAAAACGTCCAAACGCCTGTTGGACGATATGGAAGTGGCGCTGGACCAGCTTTTCGAGACCCTCCGTGCCGACGGCGTGCCGGATCTCAGGCCGATCGCCGCGATCACCAGCAAAATGGTGAGCAGCGTTGTTCGCCAGCCTGATGCGTTATTGTGGCTCAGTCGCACCCGTGCTCATGACAGTTACCTTTACCGGCATGCCTTGAACACATCGGTCTGGGCCCTGGTTTGTGGTCGACATCTGGGTTTGAACGAAGGGCTTCTTAATCATCTTGGCCTCGGTTGTTTGCTGTCGCAGGTGGGCAAAACCACGCTGCCGCCTGAGTTGCTGGCCCGGGAAGGTCAGTTAAGCGCCGAGGAATATCTTACTTACCGTGGTTACGTTACCCGTGGCGTTGCCATGCTGGAGAACAGTGGGCTCTCACGTGCGGTACTCAGTGTTGTTCAGGGGCATCGCGAGCGCCATAATGGCTCCGGTTTCCCGGAGGGTGTCCGGGGGGATCGCATTCCGTTGTTAGCCAAGGTGGCCGGCATTGCGGAATTTTTCGAATCGTTGATTGCACCCCGCTCCCACACCGAACCCATGACCCCAGCAAAAGCGGTAACGCTGCTCTACGAGATGCGCAACATCGAGTTCCAGGAAGACCTGGTGGAGAATTTTATCCAGGCGATTGGTATCTATCCCACCGGCAGCCTCGTGGAGCTCTCCGACGGGCAGCGTGGCATCGTGGTTTCACACTCCCCGGAACGCCGGCTCTGGCCTCGTGTCATGGTTATGACAGATACTGCTTCCAGGCCTTTGAAAACTGCCAAAATCATTGATCTGGCCCGGTACAACGAAGGCAAGGAAGCAGCGGAAACGGTGCGGATTCGTGAATGCCTGCCACACGGCACGGAAGGTCTGGATCCGTCCTGTTATGATGTTACTGGCGTGGAGTCACGCTGGAGTCTGACCCGCCTGATCAGCGGATAATCACACGCAGCTGTTTGCGAACCCACCGATAGGTATCCTCCGGACGGAAGCTGAGCAGAAGCTCGGATTCTCCGCCGGAGGGACCGGCGACAAAATACTCCACTTTTCCGCTCTGCCAGTCGGCTGAATGTATCTGGACATCCTGCGGGCGTGTGCTGATGGCTTCCAGCTCCGCCAGAGAGAGCCCGCCGCCGATCTTTCGAACCGCAACCTGCTTCAGGGCTGTATCAGTGGCCGGATGGCTGGCTACGTCTTCATCCAGGAAATAACGATTCGCGACGGTTGTACTGATCGCCTTGAGCTCCCGCGTGAGATAGATCTGGGCATCCTCCGAATCGATGTCTTCCATGGTGCGCACGGCATTTTCGATCCGGTCCTTTTTGGCTTGCAAGTCTTCACTGTATTCAATGTCCGGATCGCGATCCTCGTCGTTCTCTGGCCTCGGAGGCGCATTATCGATCTCCTCCTGGGTTGGTGGTTCCTCACACAGTTCGTCGTCTTCCGGGTAAAAGCAGATTGCGGCCAGGAGCTGGTTGGCCGGAGACATGGGATCGGTTGCAGTGAACTCTGATTCGCTGACACTGAAGTCAATGGGTGCTGTCAGGTCCGGAAGGGCGGCATTCAACTGCGCAATAACCCGATCCCGGATATCGACCCCTTCGCCCTCTGCAACATTCTGGCTCCAGTTCAGAAGCATCAGAAACCGGGACAGGTTCATCAGCGTCGTGTTTTCCAGAACCTGTTGCTCGGTAAGCGTGTGGGTGCTCAGACCTTCTTCATCCACCATCGGCGTTTGCAGCTCCGTTCGGGTGGTCTCGAAGAACTCGAGCAGTGTTATGTGTTGCCGGGCCGGCACGCCACTGACCAATGGCAGGTCTCCAACGCTGAAGGTGAGTGTCTCGCCGGGGTAGTAGCGGAACTCTCCTGCAGGGTTCGTGGCGCCCGATTGGCTCGCCGTTTGGTAGGAGAGGCCGTTGAAACCGTTGAAGTTGACCTGGCCGGTGCTGGTGTCGTCGCCGGAACTGCCGTTGTCATCCAGGCAGCCAGAGAGGGCGAGGGCGCCCAGAAGTGTAAACGTTAGTCGGATGCGGTGAACGGATCTCATGGTTGTTCGTACATTCCCTTCGATTCAGCGCGCCCGCACTCAGGGTGCGGCAGCCCCTTTTGTAAATTGTTGTAACCGCATTATAGGGGCGGGGTTTGCCTCATATCGGGATTCCTGTCGCAGTTTCCGTTATTGGCCAGGGCACACGCCCGGCTGATAAGGGCCTTGAAATCAGCAGCTTTGTCACAATAAACAGCATTCTAAATTTTGGCTGGCGGCTTGGGCCGTTCATGCCGTTTTTTCACCGAATCGGATTGATTTATGACCAATGCACTGGAAATTGAGGGCCTCACCAAGACCTACGGTGACGGGTTTCAGGCTCTCAAGGGGATTGATCTGCACGTCGCCGAGGGGGATTTCTTTGCCTTGCTGGGGCCTAACGGGGCCGGCAAATCGACCACCCTGGGTATTGTCTGCTCCCTGGTGAACAAGACAGCAGGCAAGGTTCGGGTGTTCGGTTATGACACCGATACTCACCTTTCCGATGCCAAGCTGAACCTTGGCGTGGTGCCCCAGGAGTTCAACTTCAACCAGTTCGAGAAAGTCTTTGATATTGTGACCACCCAGGCCGGCTACTACGGAATTCCGTTGAAGCAGGCCTCGGCGTCGGCCGAAAAGTACCTGAAAAAGCTTGGTCTGTGGGACAAACGGAACACCCCGGCCCGGATGCTGTCTGGCGGCATGAAGCGCCGTCTGATGATTGCCCGCGCCCTGGTCCACGAACCGAAACTGCTGATTCTGGACGAGCCCACCGCAGGCGTGGATATTGAACTCCGCCGTTCCATGTGGACCTTTCTGGAGGAGATGAACCGTCAGGGTACCACTATCATCCTGACGACCCATTACCTGGAGGAGGCGGAAGCCCTTTGCCGCAACATTGCCATTATCGACCATGGCAAGATCCTCAAGCACACCAGCAAGAAAGCCTTGCTGCAGCAACTGAGCCGGGAGACTTTTGTGCTGGATACCGAGAAGACCCTCGACTCCGCGCCCGAGCTCAACGGTTTTCCAACACGCCTCGACGCGGAAGGAGCCCTGGAGGTGGAAGTGGAGAAAGGTCAGGGGCTCAACCAGGTATTCGTGGAGCTTGAGCGGCTCGGCATCAAGGTGGTCAGCATGAGAACCAAGGCCAACCGGCTTGAGGAACTGTTCATTCGCATGGTTGAGGAGAACGCTGAATCCAGCAAGGCAGTGGAGGGTGCAGCATGACGCCACATGCCTTGTTCACAGCCTTCAGCACCATTGTTGTTCGGGAGATACGCCGGTTTACCCGTATCTGGGCCCAGACGTTGCTGCCGCCCGCGGTCACCATGACCCTGTATTTCATTATTTTCGGCAACCTCATCGGCTCCCGGATCGGCGAGATGGGTGGCTTCGACTATATGTCGTTTATTGTGCCGGGCCTGATCATGATGGCGGTAATCACCAGTTCCTACGCCAACGTCGTGTCGTCGTTCTTCTCCATGAAATTCCAGCGCAGTATTGAGGAGCTCTTGGTGTCCCCCGTACCTAACTGGGTCATCCTTGCCGGCTACGTGTGCGGAGGCATGGCCCGGGGCCTGGGGATCGGCCTGATTGTCACGCTGCTATCACTGGCGTTTACCCGGCTGTCCATCCACAACCTGCCCATGATGGTTCTGACGGTATTTCTGACGTCCGCACTGTTCGCACTGGGCGGCTTTATCAACGCCATGCTGGCAACCAAGTTTGATGACATCTCCATCGTGCCCACGTTCGTACTGACACCCCTGACTTATCTGGGCGGAGTGTTCTACAGCATTGATCTGCTGCCAGGGTTCTGGCAGGGCGTATCCATGGCCAATCCCATCCTGTATATGGTCAATGGCTTCCGGTACGGGATTCTGGGCGTGTCAGACGTTAATCCGTTCGTTTCTCTTGGTATGATTCTGGTCTTCATCTCCGTGCTGGCATTCATCGCCCTGAGAATGCTCGAGCGCGGAAAAGGCATTCGCCACTGATCTCAGGAACACCTATGGCACTTAATGACGCGCCGCTTGGCAAAACAAGCGATTACCCGGACAGCTACGACCCGGGCCTGTTGTTCCCCGTGGCGAGGGAGGAAAACCGTCGCCGCCTGGGGCTGGAAGACGGCCGTTGGCCATGGTTTGGCGAGGACTTGTGGCAGGCCTGGGAAATCTCGTGGCTGAGGCCAAATGGTGTTCCGGAGGTGGCCTGGGCGGAGATTGTTTTTCCTGCGGCCTCGCCTTCGATCATTGAGTCCAAATCACTCAAGCTGTACCTCAACTCATTGAACCAGGCAGTTTATTCCTCCCGGGAACAGGTTGCCGAAGTGATTACCCGGGATCTGTCCAGTGCCTGCGGCGGAGCAGTGCAGGTTAATCTGTTAAGTGTCGACGAATCAGGGGAGGCCATTGGTCGTCCCGTGGGGTTCGAGTTAATTGATGATGAACCGGTTAGCGAGGTGGCCTATGAGTATTCGCCTGACTCTCTGAGGACCGGCGGTGAGGTGGTAACTGAGCAGTTATGCTCTCATCTTCTCAAAAGCAACTGCCCGGTGACGGGCCAACCGGACTGGGCCACCCTGATGGTCAGCTACACTGGCCCCAAACTCGATCGGGCTGGCTTGCTGCGTTACGTCGTGAGCTTCCGGCAGAAGCAAGATTTCCATGAGCATTGCGTGGAAACGGTGTTTACCGATCTGATGCGCCGATGCAACCCGGAGTCGCTTACAGTGGTTGCCCGATACACACGCCGGGGCGGTTTGGATATTAACCCCTGGCGAAGCACAGAAACCGGCAAGGATGCCGGGCCGCGACTGATACGTCAGTAATGCCGGTGGTCGTGAGCGCAGGGATGCGCCTCAGGAAACATCCTCTTCCCGTCGCAGGCGGTCTGCGGCGTCTTCCAGGGCGATCAGAATGGCCTGGCGTTCCTTCTCGGTGATCTTGTCTGAATCCAGATACATGGCGAAGCCACTGTGCTCGTGCTCGAGGAAACTGCGGTTGGGGCCCATGTCGCGCCGGAAATCCACCACCTCATAAATTGGCACCGGTTTGCCGAAGCCTTTCACGGTAATTTCACCCTTGTCCCGGCACATGATCTTGTCCTTGATCAGCGAGAAGGTCTCATAGGAAACCAGGATTTCACCCGGCTCCGCCAGGGATTCAAGCCGGCTGGCAAGATTCACTTCCTTGCCTATGATGGTGTAATCCATCCGGTTTTCCGCGCCGAAGTTGCCGACGGTTGTGTAACCGGTGCTGATCCCCATTCGAATTTCAAGCGGGGTCTTAATGCCCTGGCTGCGCCATTTCTGGCGCATGATTTTCATGTGCTTGCGCATCTCGATGGCCATGGAGACACAAGCAAAGGCGTCCTCCCGCTGGCCCCGGCTGGTTGGGTCGCCAAAGAACACCATGATGGAATCGCCAACGAACTTGTCGATGGTGCCGCCATACTTCAGGGCCACTTCCGACATCTCGTTGAAGTAGTGATTCAGTAGCTCGGTCAGTGCCTCCGGCTCCATTTCCTCGGACAGCTCGGTGAAGCCCTTGATGTCCGAAAAGAACACCGCCAGTTTCTTACGCTGGGTTTCCAGCCGCACATCCCGCTCGCCAGTAAAGATGGACTGCCAGACCTGAGGCGATAGGTATTTGGAAAGCTTGTGGGAAAGTGCGATGGACTGCTCACGCTGGTTCTGGATCTGGGTTTTTGCCAGCATCAACGCACGTGCCTGTTGGTGGGAATAATAGGCGGTGACGCAAATATATATGCCGGTTGAGAGAATCGACACAATGCTGGTAAGCAGGGGCGAATGTGGCCCGTCTGCCGGGCCGAGAATAGCGACAGAGCCTGCAATGGCGGCGGCCATGAAAACGGTGCCCATAAGCCATTGGCGGATACCCCCGACAATCAGGCAACTGAACATCAGCATCAGCGCAACGGCCAGGGAGGGTATGACGATCAGCCCGATGCAGCCAATAAACCCGCCACCGACAACGCAATCGAAAATCAGCATCTTCTGGCGAATGCGTGGTGAATTTCTCAGGAACGTTCGGCGGGTGAGGGCGTGAGCGATATGCGGCCAGGTCAGGGCACCGGCAACCAGCCAAAGGAGCCATTGGGGAAATGCGCCCTGCAGAACACCGGTTACGATAATGGCGGCGGTTGACGTATAGGCCAGCACCCGGCCGTTGTAATCGGGCATTGGCGGAATCGCAATCGGGTTGCCCGACGCCTCAGACGCCAGGGACCTGCCAGCTGAGCTGCTGGCGTTGCGAAGGTCTGCCGGGGCGCTCATCATTTCAGAAACGGATCCTGCCAATGAGCATGTCGCGGAACATGACCCAGTCACCCATCAGGCTGTACAGTGGGTACTTGAAGGTGGCAGGGCGGTTTTTCTCAAACTTGAAATGACCCACCCAGGCAAAGCCATAGCCAATGACCGGCAAGGCCAGAAGCCACAAAAGCTTGCCTGTAGTCAGTGCCCAAAAGGCCACGATCAGAACCAGCAGGCTGCCGGCAAAGTGCAGACGGCGACAGGTGACGTCGCTGTGCTCTTCAAGGTAGTAAGGATAGAATTCGGAAAAGCTGTTGAAGGTTTGCTGGTTGCTCATTGTGTTGCCACTCACCGTTGTACGACCGCGTCATTTATAATTGTTGGTAGACCCGACTACGACTAAAGGTTAACAGCATTACGTACAAGCCACAATTCACAGCAGGGAATTGCATTCGTACCCATTTTTCCAACTCATCAGAACAGCGATCAGACAGCGAGCAGATATGACAGCAGTTACCGATTTTCTTCTCAATCGTTCGTCAGAACCCAGGCTGGAGTCGCCCGCGCCGGACCCGGCAACCCTCGACCGGGCTTTTGCCTGTGCTGCCCGCGCGCCTGATCACGCGCTGCTGAGGCCCTGGCGCTACCTGGTCGTAGAGGGCGAAGGGCTGGAGGCTCTGGGCGAACTGTTTGCGTCCACCTGTGCCAACAACAGCGACGAGAAGGAGATCGAGAAGCTCAGGCGCGCCCCTCTTCGGGCGCCAATGGTGATTGTTGGTATCGCGTCGCCGAAAACGCATCCCAAAGTACCTGAGATCGAGCAGGTGATGTCGGCCGCAGCCGGCATGAGTTTTATTGAGATTGCCCTGCAGGACGCCGGTTACGGCGTTATGTGGAGAACGGGCGGTGTTGCGTACCATTCCTCAGTTCACGCCGGGCTGGGGCTGGAAGAGCATGAGCAAATCGTCGGCTTTCTCTACACCGGAACAGTCTCCGCTCCCAAACCGGCTGTTCCCAGGCCGGGGGTTGATGAGTTCGTGCGTCATTGGCCCTGATCTCCTGACTGAATGCTCCCCCGGTCCGCGCCGGGGGAAGCAGCTTGCCGCTTTTTCTTGCCCGTTCCTTGCCTGCTTTGCCCTGACCGTTCATTCACCACTGGTCAGGGCCCGCCAATACTGGCTTTCCTGACAAATTTACACCTCGCCTGAATTCTGGCATCCAGCTTGCTTTAGTCCTGTCAAAGAGCACAGCCGGCAAAAACAGGTCGGCATACTGGTGCAGTTTTCGGGAGGCAACATGGCAATTACGTTCGATTCGGCTCTGGGCATTCACCAACACGCGGTTGAAGCGCGGGTTAAACGTGCCGAAGTTCTGGCAAACAACCTGGCGAACGCTGATACCCCGGGATTCAAAGCCCGCGACCTGGATTTCCAGGCGATGATGCAGAAGGCCCAGGAGCAGGTCAGCGGATTCCAGATGGCCAAAACGCATGATGCGCACATGGATACCTCCCTCTCGGCCTCGGAAAGCGATTTGATGTATCGGGTACCTCACCAGCCGTCGGTTGACGGCAATACCGTGGACGCCCAGCAGGAGCAGACCCGCTTCATGCGCAACGCCATGGATTTCCAGGCCAGCTTCCAGTTTCTGAACAGCAAGTTCAGCGGTTTGACCAAAGCCATTAAAGGCGAGTAAGCCGCAGTCACAGGGTTAGCGAAGGAGAGTTTTCATGTCACTTGGCAGCATTTTTGATATCGCCGGTTCCGGCATGACCGCGCAATCACTGCGGCTGAACACAACCGCGTCCAACATCGCCAATGCGGAGACAGCGAGTTCTAGCACGGGTGAAACCTATCGGGCCAGGAAACCGGTGTTCTCGGCCATTCAGCAGTCGCTGATGAATCCGGGGCAGGGCGGTTTGCCGATGGCGGCCGATGAGGGCCCGGGTGCCGGTGTCAGGGTTGAAGGTATCGTTGAAAGTGATGCGGAGCTGCAGATGCGTTACGAGCCACATCATCCGGCGGCCAACGAGGACGGTTATGTCTTTTACCCCAATGTGAATGTGGTTGAAGAGATGGCGGACATGATGTCGTCGTCCAGAAGTTTCCAGATGAATGTGGATGTCATGAACACAGCCAAGTCCATGATGCAGCGCATTCTGACTCTCGGTCAGCAGTAATACGGTGAGGAGCACAACATGACTGCAGTAAATGCAACAGACGCGTCGGATGTTCTGAGCCAGTACCAGCTGAAGCAACAGAATGGCGGTCAGGGTACCAGCGAGCTGGGCCGGAACGAGTTCATGGAACTGATGCTGGCACAGCTGAAAAACCAGAACCCGCTGGAGCCGCAGGATAACGGCGAATTTATCTCCCAGCTTGCCCAGTTCAGCTCGCTGGAGGAGATGCAGAATCTCTCCGGTACGGTCGAAGATGTGGTTGGACAGTTCCGTTCCACTCAGGCCCTGCAGGCCTCCGCCATGGTGGGTAAAACCGTACTTGCGCCCTCTCAGATCGGGATTCTGGGCGCTGAAGGCGAAATTACCGGAACCATTGAAGTTCCGGCATCGACCGGCGGTCTACGCCTGTCCATCGAGGGGCAGAACGGTGAGCGGGTGCGTCAGATTGATCTTGGCGCAAGTCAGGCGGGTGTGGCGTCTTTCCGCTGGGACGGTCAGGACGGCAACGGCAATCCCTTGCCGCCGGGACCCTACCGTATTGTGGCAGAGGCTTCCTATCCCGATGGGCCGCAGCAGTTGGGCACCATGGTTAGCGCCAATGTGGACAGCGTGTCTTTGGGCCAGGGCGGCTCGATAACCCTGAATCTTGCAGGCATGGGCTCCATTGCTCTGTCTGATGTGAAACAAATTAACTGAGACCGGTGAGACACCAAGGGGTGAACCATGGCATTTAATACAGGTTTGAGCGGCCTTCGTGCGGCATCGGTGGATCTGGACGTCACCGGCAACAACATTGCCAACGCCAGCACAGTCGGCTTCAAGGGCAGCAAAGCCCAGTTTGGCGATCTTTACGCCAGCGGCTTCCTGAGTGCAGGCACCAATCCGATCGGTGACGGTGTCCGGGTTCAGGATGTAAAGCAGTCCTTCGGCCAGGGCAATATCAGCTTCACTGACAGCGGCCTGGACATGGCCATCAGTGGCGACGGTTTCTTTATTCTTAACAACGGTGGCGAGATTCGCTACTCCCGGGCAGGCCAGTTCGGGATTGATAAGGAAGGCTATGTAACGAACAACCAGAGCATGCGGGTTCAGGGCTATACCGCAGACGAAGACGGCAATCTATCCGGGATTCGCGGGGATCTTCAGATTGAGACGGATAACCTGTCGCCGCGTCGCACGACCAATCTGGATTCCGACCTGAACCTGGATTCAAGAGAGTCTGTTCTGGAAACCCGCGTGAGAGATATCGGGCCATTGACGCTTGCGTCGATTCAGGGTGAGAGCTTTGACGTGCAGTACTCCGATGGCTCGCCGAATTTCAATGTTGCTATCGATCCCACGGCGAGTGCTCGCCTGGCGGCTTCTACTATTAATGATGCGCCTGGATTAAGTGCCTCAGCCACGACAACGGCAACGTTTGATGGCACGCCGGCCCTTGATAACACTTTTATAACCGGTGCCAGCTCATTTTCGTTCAGTCTTGATATTAACGGTTCCCCTTTGACACTGGATACCTCAAATATCAACTCGCTTCAGGATCTGGTGGATTCCATCAATAACTCTTCGGAAACGGCCATTTCGGCGTCGTTGGTGGACGATGGATCAGGTAGCAATGATGTCCTGCGCGTGATTCATAATCAGGGCGAAACGCTCGATTACACCTTTGCAGATGGAAATGGAAACGGCGATACCGGCACCGTTGAGGGCGATGTAAATGTCACCGCTGACCGGTCAGTAACTGGTATAGCGTCAACTTCTGCGGACAACGACTTTGAGGTGGCCTTTAACGCGTCTCCGATTCGCGTTACCAACCAGTTTAACCCCCTGGACCAGCGTACCTACAACCACGCTACATCCACTACTATTTACGATAGCTTGGGCAACTCCCATGAACTGACGCAATTCTTTGTGAAAAACCCGTCTCCGGGTAATGGGGTTGGGGTGAGTGAGTGGTCAGTCTATGCCCAGATTGATGGCGAATTTGTGGGCGGAACCGACGTGACACCTTACACCGCGCGGTTTGACCAGGACGGTGCCTTGCAGTCTATTGATGGCGACCCAAGCGGTGAAATACTGATCGATGACTGGATTCCCAAGGATGATACCGGTCAGCCCAATGGCGCGGACGGACCTCCTGCAGCCGGCGAGACGGTGGTAACACCGATTCCTGAGCCACCAACAACCTCAGCTTTCGTGATAAATCTGAGCGGAACAACCCAGTACGGGGCGGCATTCGGGGTTAATGACCAGCAGCAAAATGGCTATACCACCGGTCGCCTTTCCGGGCTCGACGTATCGGATCAGGGGGTATTATTCGCACGTTACACAAACGGCCAATCCCAGGCATTGGGTCAGGTAGCGTTGGCATCGTTCAATAACACCAATGGATTGTCGCCTGTTGGCGACACTTCCTGGGTCGAAACCTTCGAATCCGGCCAGCCGATCATAGGTGCCCCGGATACCGGAACCCTGGGCTCTATCAAGGCCAGCTCGGTAGAAGAATCGAACGTGGACCTGTCTGCGGAACTGGTCAACCTGATCATCGCCCAGCGCAACTATCAGGCGAACGCCAAGACCATTGAAACCTCCGATGCGGTCACACAGACCATCATCAACCTCCGTTAACATCGTCAGCTAGTCAACATGGCATGACTCCTGCAGGAAGACTGGAAACAGTCAAAATTCCGGCAGGAGTTTTCCCATGGACAAAGCCCTCTACATCGGTATGTCTGGTGCCAAGCAGAATATGCTGGCCCAGCAGGCCCATGCCAATAACCTGGCGAACGTCAGTACCACCGGCTTCAAAAAAGATTTCGCCCAGGCCCGCAGCATGCCTGTCTACGGGGAGCACCACCCGACTCGCGCCTATGCCATGACCGAAAGGCCCGGCACGGACCTTTCCGCCGGTGCGCTGATGGAAACCGGGCGCAAACTGGATGTGGCGGTTGAAGGAGAGGGATGGCTTGCCATCCAGAACGATCAGGGCGAGGAAGTCTTCACCCGCAGTGGCAGTCTCCAGGTGGATGTCAACGGCCTGGTACGCCTGGCCAACGGCGAACTGGTGCTCGGCAACGGTGGGCCGGTAGCGCTTCCGCCTTTTGACAACGTCGAGATTGGCGCCGATGGCACCGTCTCAATCGTTCCTGTGGGTGGACCACCGGACCAGCTGGTTGAAGTCGACCGGCTGAAACTGGTCAGTCCGCCGCCGGAAGCCCTGGAGAAAGGCCTCGATGGACACATGCGCCGCAAGCCGGATCAGGCTCTGGATGGTCCCGAGCCACCGGACGCAAACCAGCGGGTTGCCTCCGGGTTCCTTGAGAGCTCCAACGTGAATGCGGTGGAAGAGATGATCTCGAACCTTCAGTTGTCCCGGCAATACGAGATGCAGGTGAAGGTAATGACCACTGCCAACGAGAATTCCGAAGCAACGGCACGGCTGTTGCAGAACCTTTAAGTAACGACTGAACACATTGGCCTGGCGGGCCTGAAGCGGCAAAAAATGGCCGCCTGACTGCCCCCGGCAAGGAGTAAGCAGCATGCATCCAGCACTTTGGGTCAGCAAGACCGGGTTGAGCGCTCAGGACACCAACATGTCCACCATTTCCAACAACCTGGCGAACGTCAACACCACTGGCTTCAAGCGGGACAGGGCCGTGTTTCAGGACCTTCTGTACCAGATCAACCGGCAACCCGGCGGTCTGACAACCCAGAACTCCGAATTACCTTCCGGCCTGCAGCTGGGTACCGGTGTGCGGGTTGTGGGTACAGCCAAGCAATTCTCCCAGGGCAACCTGCAGATTACCGAGCAGCCCCTGGATATGGCCATCAATGGCCGCGGCTTCCTGCAGGTTCAGTTACCGGATGGCCAGATTGCCTACACGCGGGATGGCCAGTTCCAGCTCAATGCTGACGGTGATGTGGTCAACCCGGATGGATACCCGCTGGAACCGGCCATCAATGTGCCGGAGAACGCCACCAATATAACCATTGGTAAAGACGGCACCGTGACGGCAGTAACGGATGATCAGGCGGCACCGGTAAACCTGGGCCAGATTACTCTGGTGGATTTCATCAATCCCCAGGGCCTTCAGGCCATCGGTAACAACCTGTTCAAGGCGACCAACGCCAGTGGCGATCCTGCGGAAGGTGAGCCCGGGCTGGCCGGATTGGGCAGTATTGAGCAGGGCTCCGTAGAGTCGTCCAACGTTGAGGTGGTTGAGGAGCTGGTGAACATGATTACCACCCAGCGGGCCTACGAGATGAACTCGAAAGTGGTCTCCACAACCGACCAGATGCTCCAGTTCATCACCAACAACATTGGCTAACGCGGCCAGAGGTAAGGTCATGAAACTGATGACAAGCAATCGGACAGCCCGAGGCGCCAGTACCCTGGCGACTGTGGTGGTTCTCATTCTGCTGCAGGGATGCACCGCCATGAGCCGCCCGCGGGCAATTCCGGATGATCCCGAGTTTGCGCCGGTTCGCCCTCAGGCCATGATGCAGCGGGACAGCGCCTCTGGTTCGATCTATCAGGTCTCGCGGAACTACAACTTTTACGGCGATACCGTGGCGTTGAATGTTGGTGATGTTCTGACGGTGAATCTGCAGGAATCCACCCGCGCCAGCAAGAATGCCGAAACCAGCATCACCAAGGACAATGAAATTTCATTGCCGGAGCCGACTATTCTTGGCAAGAACAATTTCGGGATTGCCACCTCACTGAACAACGAGCGCGACTTCGAGGGCTCGGCAGAGGCTGATCAAAGCAACAGCCTTGCCGGCAGCATTACCGTCACGGTGACTGAGGTACTGCCGAACGGCGTTCTTCGCATTCGCGGCGAAAAGTGGCTGTCTCTGACCAATGGCGACGAATACATTCGCCTGACCGGACTGGTACGCCCCCAGGATATCCAGCCCGATAACTCTGTTGCCTCCAACCGTATTGCCGATGCCCGGATCGCCTACGGCGGCACTGGTGATTTTGACCAGGCAAACCAGATGGGCTGGCTGGCACGCTTCTTCAACAGTGAGTGGTGGCCTCTATGAGCTTGCGCCGTTTAATTGTCTGGGTGCTTGCCCTGGCTGTAGTTTCGGCCCCGGTATTGGCAGACCGCCTGAAGGACCTGTCCCGAATCAAGGGTGTCCGCAACAACCAACTGGTGGGTTATGGCCTGGTGGTTGGTCTTGATGGAACCGGTGACAAGGCACCGTTCACCAACCAGACCTTCAGGAACATGATGAATCAGTTTGGCGTGACCCTTCCGGAAGGCGTCAATCCGAATCTTGCCAACGTTGCGGCTGTAACGGTGAGTGCGACATTGCCGCCTTTTGCCAAAGCTGGCCAGGAAATCGACATCACCGTCTCCTCCATCGGCAACGCAGACAGCCTGCGTGGCGGCACCCTTCTGATGACGCCGCTGAAGGGCGCGGACAACAATGTTTATGCCATGGCTCAGGGCAGCCTGGTGGTTGGTGGCTTCGGGGCCCAGGGGCAGGACGGCTCCAGAATCACCGTGAATGTTCCCAGCGTTGGTCGTATCCCCAACGGGGCCACGATCGAGCGCGAGGTAGCTTCGCCGTTCACTCAGGGCGATACCATTACCTTCCATCTGCTGCGCCCGGATTTCACAACGGCACGTCGGGTGGTGGAAGCCGTGAACGACCGGCTGGGCCCGGACATGGCCTATGCCCATGATGCCACGTCGGTTTCTGTGCGAGCGCCCCGGGATCCGTCCCAGCGGGTCAGCTTCCTGTCGATCCTCGAGAACATCGAAGTGGATCCGGCGGAGGATGCTGCGAAAGTCGTGATTAACAGTCGCACCGGCACCATTGTGGTTGGCCAGAATGTTCAGGTCAGCCCGGCAGCAGTGACCCACGGCAACCTGACAGTCACCATTCAGGAAAACCCCAACGTGGAGCAGCCGAATCCCTTTGCCGGTGGTGATACTGCCATTGAGCAGGATTCCCAGATTGCCATTACCGAGGAGCCGGCGCGGATGTTCAAGTTCGGCCCGGCCGTCACGTTGAACGAGATCGTGCAGGCCGTAAACCAGGTAGGTGCGGCTCCGGGCGACGTAATGGCGGTACTCGAAGCCCTGAAACAGGCCGGTGCACTGCGCGCCGAGCTGATTGTTATCTAGGTGGCGTGATGCAGGACTACAAGGTTCAACAGGCCCAGGTTTATACCGACTTCAACGGTCTCAATGCGTTGAAGGCCCAGGCTCGCACTGACAAAGAGTCAGCTCTGCGCGAGGTGGCGCGCCAGTTCGAGAGCCTGTTCCTGTCTGAAATGTTGAAGTCCATGCGTAAGGCCGGCGACGTCTTCTCCGAGGGCAACTACCTGAAGAGCAACCAGTCCGAGCTATACCGGGATATGTTCGACAGCCAGATGAGTCTGACCATGGCGGGAGGCAAGGGCAGCGGTCTTGCCGAGGCGCTCGTTCGCCAATTGGGCAAACAGATTCCGGGCATGGACAATGAAGGCGGCAGGCTTGCTGGCCACAAGGCAAGTCTTGCGGATTATGATCGAAGCCTGCCCGCCCTTACTCCTCAATTGCCTGACCGCCTGCAGAAAGTGGCTTCTGTGGCAGAGAAAGCAGCGTCACCGGTGACCGCTACACCGTCGAATTTGCCGGACCGGTTTGAATCTCCAGAGCATTTCGTCACCGAGCTGCTGCCGGTGGCCGAGCGGATTGCCCGCGATTCGGGCATTGATCCGAAACTCATGGTGGCCCAGGCCGCCCTGGAAACCGGCTGGGGCCGGCACATGATTCGTGGTGAGCAGGGTGAACCCAGTTTCAACCTGTTTGGCATCAAGGCGGATAGTCGCTGGCAGGGCGATGCGGTATCGATCACCACCACGGAATACCGGGAAGGGCTGCCACTGAAGGAGCAGGCCAGCTTCCGGGCCTACCAGGATTACGAATCCAGCTTCCGTGATTATGTCTCGTTCCTGGAATCCAATCCCCGATACCGGGAGGTGCTGTCGGTAGCAGACCAGCCTGAGGTCTTTGCAGAGAAGCTCCAGGAAGCCGGCTATGCGACTGACCCCAACTACGGCAGCAAGATCCGCCAGATCATGAACCGTGACTCACTGATGACACTGTCTATGGGCAGTGACGGGATGAAGGAGTAAACCTTATGGCAGGGCTGATAGGCATTGGTCTGACCGGCATCCTCAGTCATCAGGCTGCGCTGAATACCACAGGCAACAATATAACCAACGCCAACACGCCTGGTTACAGTCGCCAGGAAGTGCTGTTCGAAACCCAGGAAGGCCAGCGCACTGGCGCCGGCACCATTGGCAGCGGGGTGAACGTTGCGGACATTCGGCGCCTGGCCAATGAATACCTGGTTCAGCAGGTGCGGGAAGACAGCACGCTTTACGGCGAGCAACAGGCCCTTAACTCGGAGCTTTCCAGGCTTGATAACCTCCTGGGCGGTGAAACCACGGGCCTCAGCAATGCCCTGAACAACTTTTTTGCCAGCCTGCAGAACGCAGCCGAGGATCCGACGTCTCTGCCACAGCGCCAACTGGTTCTGAGCGAGGCGCAACAGGTTGTTAACCGGTTCCAGGCCTTGAATCAGGAGTTCATTCAGCAGCGGGAATCCATCAAGACCCAGATGCAGCAGGGTGTGAAGGATGCCAATACCCTGCTAAAGAGCATTGCGGAACTGAATCTGGCGATTTCTGAATCACCAGGCATTGCCCAGGGGCAAATGCCCAACGAGCTGTTGGACAAGCGGGACGAGAAACTGCGTCAGCTTTCCGAGCTGGTCAGCATCAAGGTAACTCCGACCGACGGCAGCCAGGTTAACGTGTCACTGTCGAACGGCCTCTCTCTCGTGGTTGGCAGCAATGCTTCCACTCTTGGCACCCGGGAAAACGCCGAGGATCCGACCCGTCTGGAATTCACCCTGAACAACGGTGGCCGAACTCTCAATATTGATGAGCAGATAACCGGCGGCAAGTTGGGGGGGCTTCTGCGTTTCGATACCGAAGGTCTGAAACCGGCTTTCGATGAGCTTGGCAGAATTGCCATTGCACTCTCCGACACCATGAACCATCAACATGAAATCGGGATGGATCTGGAAGGCGAGCTTGGCGGCCTGTTCTTCACTGACGTCAATTCGCTGGAGGCACAACGCAGCCGGGTGGTCCCTAACGGGAATAACGCGGCCTCCACCACCGGCCAGCTTGCCGTAGAAATAACCGACAGCTCTGCGCTCCCCGCAGGGCGGTGGACGCTTCAGTTCAGTGGCGACGGGCGGAGCTACGAACTGATTGATCAGGCAACGGGAAAAACCGTGAACCAGGGCCGTTTGCCGGACCCGTCCCAGTCTGAGATTACCATGCCCGGCTTCAACATCCGGGTTGAAGGCGGCACCTTCAATGCTGGTGACAAATACCTGATTCAGCCCAGTCGAAATGCTGCTGAAAGTATCGGTCTGGTGGTTAATCGGGAAGAGGACCTGGCCTTTGCGAGCCCGGTTCGTGCGACGACCGGAGATAACAATATCGGAACCGGCAAGATCGATCAGGGCACCATGTTGAACGTGAGGAATCCGTTCACCAACTCCTTGTTACCCGCTTTCCAGTCGTCTGGGCAATTGACGAATGGCCCGATAACCGTAACGTTTGATGATCCGGGTACCGGCCTGGTGTTCACTGTGACAGACGGCAGTGGCAATCCCATAGGCACCGCTAATCGTCCTTACACGCCTGGTGTTGCCAATGAACTGTTCAGTGACAATCCAGCGGATGGTGCCGAGTATCAGGGCTTTCAGTTCAAGATAACCGGTCAGCCGGCTGACGGTGACACCTTCGAGATCAATTACAACTCCAACGGCGTTTCTGACAATAGGAACGCGGAACTGCTGGCCGCCCTCGGTACGGCCAATACCCTGAACGGCGGCAGCCAGAATTTTTCCGAAGGTTATGCGGGGCTTGTTGAAGATATCGGTGTTAAAACGCGCCAGAGTCAACTGGATGTGGATGCCGGGAAAACCCTTCTGGAACAGTCAACCAACCAGCGGGAATCGGTATCTGGTGTCAACCTGGATGAGGAAGCCGGCCGCCTGATCCAGTATCAGGCCGCATACAATGCCTCGGCCCAGGTGATGTCGGTGGCCCAGGACCTGTTCAATACCCTGTTACAGAGTTTCCGGTAACGGTTGAGGTGATGTGACATGATCAGAATTTCATCACAGCAGATTTTTTCGGGCGGTATCAATCGGCTCCAGGAGCTGAATGCCAGCCTGAACAACACCCAGCAACAGATCTCCACCGGAAAACGGGTCAACAAACCGTCTGACGATCCGGTGGCTGCAGCCCGGATTCTGAAACTGGACCAGGAGCTTTCGCGGGTTCAAACCTACCAGCGTAATGTTGATCTGGCGGATAATCGTCTGAAGCAGGAAGAGAGTGCGCTGGAAAGCTCAATCGATGTGATTCAGCGGATCCGCGAATTGACGGTTCAGGCCGGTAACGGTTCTTTGTCGGCCAACGACCGGCGCTCGATTTCTTCGGAGCTGGAGGAGCGACTGGGGCAGCTGGCGAATATTGCCAATACCCGGGATGCCTCCGGCGAATATATTTTCAGTGGGTTCCAGGGCTCGGTGAAGGCCTTTGAGCAGGATCCCTCAGGTAGTTGGGTGTACCAGGGAGACGAGGGGCAGCGAGTCCTGGAGATTGATGACGGCGTTACCGTCCCCATCAGTGATAACGGCAAGGACATTTTCGTCCGGGTTCCCGCTGCAATAACCGGCGAGCACAGCACTGTGATTACACCGGCCGCCTCCATTTCCGGGGTCAGTCTGGTTAACGAAGCAGATCTTGCTGCGGAGTATCCCAATTCATTCCCGGACGACATCACGGTCGAGGTTGGTGTCGGTGGGAATATCATTGCAACCGACAGCCAGGGAGATGTTTTGACCAACGTGAATCCGGCTACCTACCAGAGCGGAGAACCGTTTACGGTAGCGGGGGTTGAGGTAACCCTGAAAGACGTAGTGCCCGGCGCCGGTGACGTTTTCACCCTGAAAATCAACGAAAAGCAGTCGGTGTTCGGCACCATCGAAAACCTGATTTCCGGTCTTAACAATATCGACAAGAGCAGCCCGGGCGGACAGGCCGAGTACGATGACCTGATCGCCAATTCGCTGATCAACCTGGACAACGCCCAGGAGACCATCATCCTCAAGCAAACCGAACTCGGTGGCCGGATGAACGCGGTGGAATCGACCAAGACCTTCCTTGAGGATTCTTCGGTTTATACCAATGAAATCCGGTCCCAGTTACAAGACGTGGACTACGCAGAAGCGATCAGTAACCTGAGTTTCCAGAGCTTCGTGCTGCAGGCAGCCCAGCAGTCGTTTGCGCAGGTATCGAGGCTGTCATTGTTCGACAGATTGTAAATATCTGAACCAGCGGGCAGTTCTGTCCGCTGGCTTATTGCTTTCGCGATTTAGCTCAGTATAATCCCCAACACTCTCCGATGGCGGCGTGGTGAAATTGGTAGACACGACGGATTCAAAATCCGTTGGGGTAAAACCCGTGGCGGTTCGAGTCCGCCCGCCGCTACCATCTTCTTTCCTTCGGCGTCGTTAACAGTCCATTCCATGAATGTCTCCGATTTTCATTTTGACCTGCCGGACGAATTGATCGCCCGCTATCCGCTCAAAGATCGCAGCGCATCACGGTTGCTTTGTCTTGACGGTCTTTCCGGCAAGCTCGACCACCGCATTTTCAGTGAACTTCCTGACCTTCTCCAGCCCGGCGACCTGCTGGTGTTTAATAACACCCGGGTGATTCCTGCACGCCTTTTCGGCAAGAAGGAGACCGGTGGCCAGGTTGAGGTGCTGGTTGAGCGGGTAACCGGGGAGCATGAAATCATCGCCCATGTTCGTGCCTCAAAAGCATTGAAGGAAGGGCAGAAAGTCATCCTGGAAGATGGCACATCGTTGATCATGTCCGGTCGGGATGACGCTCTGTTCCACCTGGTATGCGAGTCTGATGAGCCGGTGCTTGAGGTGCTTGAGCGGATTGGCCACATGCCGCTGCCGCCTTACGTTGATCGACCGGACGAATCCACTGATCGGGAACGCTACCAGACTGTTTACGCCAGGGAGGCCGGCGCCGTCGCCGCACCTACGGCGGGACTGCACTTCGATGAGGGCTTGCTGGGGAAGCTGGCCGCCTGTGGAATCGAAAGCACCTTTGTGACGCTGCACGTGGGTGCCGGCACCTTCCAACCCGTTCGGGTGGAGAAAATCGAAGATCACACCATGCACAGCGAGGTGGTGAACGTGCCCCAGGACGCCGTTGACGCGATCGAACGGACCCGGGCAAGGGGAGGGCGTGTGGTTGCCGTAGGTACCACGTCGGTTCGCTCTCTGGAGTCGGCCAGTCGCGGCGGCCGCCTGAGGGCGTTCACCGGTGAGACTGACATCTTTATTTACCCGGGGTATCGGTTCCAGACCGTTGATGCCCTGGTAACGAACTTCCATCTGCCGGAGTCCACCCTGATCATGCTGGTCAGTGCGTTCGCCGGCTATGACAATGTGATGGAGGCCTACCGGGAAGCGGTGAGGGAACGTTATCGTTTTTTCAGTTACGGTGACGCCATGTTTATTACCGGGCAGGAACCCAGCCGTGGCATGTTGCTTGGGGCAGCCCTGGAATCCAATGAAGCCGGTAACAATAATGCCGGGGAGGCTTTGTGACACAAACCTGTTTCATGTCGTTCGAAAAACTGGGAGAGGATGGGCGTGCCCGTCGTGGCCGGCTGACGTTTCCCCGGGGCACAGTTGAAACACCCGCATTCATGCCCGTCGGCACCTACGGCACCGTCAAGGGTATGCTGCCCCGCGATATCCATGAAATCGGCGCAGAAATCATCCTGGGGAACACGTTTCACCTGATGCTCCGGCCGGGCACTGAGGTGGTCAAGGCGCACGGCGACCTGCATGATTTCACGCAGTGGCAGGGGCCGATCCTGACCGATTCCGGCGGCTTCCAGGTGTTCAGCCTGGGCGAAATGCGCAAGATTACCGAGGACGGCGTCACCTTCCGGTCACCGGTAGACGGCTCGCCGGTGGAGTTGTCCCCGGAGATTGCTATTCAGGTGCAGAGGGATCTGGGATCGGACATCGTCATGATTTTTGACGAATGCACGCCTTATCCTGCCACCGAACGCCAGGCAAAAGATTCCATGGAGTTGTCCCTGCGCTGGGCGCAACGGAGCAAGGATGCCCACGAGGGCAATCCCGCGGCATTGTTCGGCATTGTCCAGGGTGGCATGTACGAGGACCTGCGGGACCGTTCCCTGGACGGGCTCACAGACATTGGCTTTGACGGCTATGCCATTGGTGGCCTCTCGGTTGGCGAGCCCAAGGAAGACATGATCCGGATTCTGGACCATTTGCCGCCGAAGATGCCGGAGGACAAACCGCGGTACCTGATGGGCGTGGGGCGCCCGGAAGATATTGTTGAGGCCGTCCGGCGTGGAGTGGACATGTTTGACTGCGTGATGCCGACCCGAAATGCCAGGAATGGTTACCTGTTCACCTCAACCGGGATTGTAAAGATCCGCAATGCACGGCACCGCCATGATACCGCGCCGCTGGATGAGCGTTGTGATTGTTACACCTGTAAGAATTTTTCGAGAAGTTATCTGCATCATCTGGATAAATGTGGGGAAATGCTGGGCTCCCAGCTGAATACCATCCACAACCTCAGGTTCTATCAGAACCTGATGGCTGGATTGCGTGGGGCCATTGAAGCAGGTACATTGTCGGACTTTGTAACCGACTTCTATGCCCTGCGCGGAGAGACCGTTCCGCCCCTGGGCAATGTTTGATCTATTCGCTAAACCAACGGAGATATTCAATGAAATCTATTAAAATGCTCGTTGCCGGCCTTTTGGCTCTGATGCCTGCTCTGGCCATGGCACAGGACCCGGGTGCTCAGGGAATGGGCGTTATGGGCCAGGTGATCTTTTTTGCAGGCTTCATCCTGATTTTCTATTTCCTGATCTGGCGTCCGCAGTCCAAGCGTGCGAAAGAGCACAAGGCCCTGATGTCCGGCCTGAACAAGGGTGACGAAGTTGTGACCTCCGGTGGTGTTGCCGGCAGGATCACCAAGGTAACCGACGATTTCATCGTTGTGGAAGTTGCCGACAACGTAGAGATCAAGGTCCAGAAAGTAGCCGTTGCTGCGGCTCTGCCGAAGGGCACGCTCAAGGACATCTGAGCGGGGCCATTTAGCCGGCCATCCCTGGTGGCCGGTCTGAATCTTCCTGGCTGAAACACCAAGGCCGGCCACCAGGCCGGCTACAAGGGATCCCATGCTGAACAAGTATCCGCTTTGGAAAAACCTGGTTATCCTGGTCGCGCTCGTGATCGGGTTTATCTACGCTTTGCCCAACCTCTTCCCCGACGATTACGCCATCCAGATCACTGGCGCCCGTAGTAGCACCGATGTGAATGCCGGTGTGCTCGACAGGGCTGTTGATGTTCTGGAAAGCCGGGGCATCGAGGTGAAAAGCAGTACTCTTCAGGATCGGGATGCTCTGATCCGTCTCACCAACTCTGAAGACCAGTTACAGGCTCGCCCTCTGGTACAGGCCGCCCTGGGCAATGATTATCTGGTGGCGCTGAACATGGCTGCGTCAACGCCCGGTTGGCTCAGAAGTCTTGGCGCGGGCCCGATGAAGCTCGGTCTGGACCTCCGCGGAGGTGTTCACTTCCTTTTGGAAGTTGATATGCAGACGGCGGTCAACCAGCGGCTCGAAGCTATGTCTGGCCAGATCAAGCGGGACCTGCGGGAAGAGCGCATTCGCTACCGTGGTGGCGATGTACAGGACAATCGGCAGATTGTTCTGAGCTTCCGGGACGAGGCCGCCCGGTCTGAAGCCTTCAGTCTCGTCCGAGGCCAGTACAACGAATTTCTCCTTGATGAGCAGACCGAGGGAGACGAGTTCCTTCTCGTGCTGACACTGTCCGAGTCGGAAGTGTCCGCGATTCAGGATTATGCCCTTGAGCAGAACCTGACAACGATCCGTAACCGGGTGAACGAACTGGGTGTCGCCGAGCCTCTGGTTCAGCAGCAGGGCGCCGACCGCATTATCGTTGAGCTTCCCGGTGTGCAGGACACTGCTCAGGCCAAGCGGGTTCTCGGTGCCACTGCGAATCTTGAGTTCCGTATGGAGGCACGTCAGGATGCCCCGAACAGTGAAACCGAGCAATATAGCTTCCGGGATCAGCCTCAGCGCACCGCCCGTCTTGAGCAGGAAGTTATTGCTACCGGTAATAATGTAGCCAATGCCCAGCAAGCCTTTGATGAAAACGGGCAGCCCCAGGTCAACATCACCATGGATTCAGTTGGCGGTGATCTGATGAACCGGGCTACCCGCAATGCCATTGGTCGCAGGATGGCCGTGCTGTTCATCGAGTATCGCACGGAAACCGAAACCAGAATGGTGGATGGTGAGCCTCAGGAAGTGGAGAACCGCGTTGTGGAAAAGGGCATTATCAGCCTGGCCACCGTGCAATCCGCTCTGGGCAGCAGTTTCCGGATTACCGGGCTTGATTCCATTCCAGAAGCTGCGGAACTGGCATTGTTGCTGCGTGCTGGCGCGCTGGCGGCTCCAATGTATTTTGTTCAGGAAAGGACCATTGGGCCGAGCCTTGGTCAGAAGAACATCGATGCCGGCATGATGTCGGTAGCGCTTGGCTTCGGTCTGGTGCTGTTGTACATGCTGGTCTACTACCGTGGGTTTGGCGTTGTTGCAAACATTGCCCTGACACTTAACCTGATGCTGCTGGTAGCGTGTATGTCGATCCTGTCCGCGACTCTGACCCTGCCGGGTATCGCCGGTATTGTTCTGACCGTTGGTATGGCGGTGGATGCCAACGTACTGATCTTCGAGCGGATAAAGGAAGAGCTCAAATCCGGTGCGCCGCCCCAGACGGCGATCAACTCCGGTTATTCCCGGGCCTTCGTCTCCATTTTTGATGCCAATATCACCACCTTGCTGGTTGCCGTCATTCTCTTTGCCATGGGCTCCGGTCCGGTGAAAGGCTTTGCGGTGACACTGTGCATCGGGATCCTGACCTCGATGTTCTCTGGCCTGATGGTCAGCCGCAGCATCGTTAACCTTGTTTACGGCGGCCGCAGGGTCGAGAAGCTGTCGATCGGAGGAAAGCTCGCCAATGTCTGAAGATCATAAGCAACCGTTTGATTTCATGGGGTTGCGGAAAATTGCTTCCGTAATCTCCATCTCGCTGATTGTTGTGTCCATTGCGCTGCTGGCGACCCGTGGCCTGAACCTGGGTATGGACTTCACCGGCGGTACGTCCGTTGAATTTGAGTATGCGGAAGCCCCGCAGCTTGATGAAATCCGGTCCAGGCTCAATGCAGCCGGCTATGAGCAGTTCTCCGTCCAGAATTTCGGGGCCGATACCACAGTTCTGGTGCGGATGGCCGAGGCTGACAACGATCAGCTGGCCCCCGAGGTAACCCGAACCCTGAAAGAGGGTGGTGCAGAGCTTGAACTGGTAAGTTCCGAGTTCGTTGGTTCGCAGGTCGGTGAGGAGCTCAAGGAAGACAGCGGCCTGGGATTGCTGATTGCTCTGGCGGTCGTGCTGATCTACGTGGGTATGCGCTTCCAGTTCAAGTTCGGTATTGCTTCGGTGGTGCCTCTGGCCCACGACGTGATCATCGTTCTGGGTGTGTTCGCGTTGTTCCAGTGGACGTTTGATCTGACTGTTCTGGCCGCGCTGCTTGCGGTTATCGGCTACTCACTGAACGATACCATCGTTGTTGCGGACCGGATCCGGGAGAATTTCCGCAAGATGCGTGTGGGTGAGCCCTGGGACATTATCAATGAGTCTATTCACCAGACCATTGCCCGGACAATCAACACCTCCGGTACTACCTTGATCGTGTTGTTGGCGCTGTATTTCCTGGGTGGTGAGGCGATTAATAACTTTGCCCTGGCTTTGATTATTGGTGTGATTGTCGGTACCTACTCGTCCATATACGTTTCTGCCAACCTTCTGATGGTCATGGGTGTGTCTCGTGACGACCTGATTGTTCCGCCGAAGGAGGGGGCAGAAAACGCAGAAGAGCAAGAAGAGCCGCCAGAGTGGCTGAACAGGATGTAAATCCATTTGCTCTGCCAATTTCGGCCACAAAAAAACCGCCACGCAATGTTGGCGGTTTTTTTGTGCCCGCTGGGGCCGAAAACCTTAACGAGGCAGGCGACCCCGGAATGGGTGCAGTACTTTCAGGACTTCACGGAACAGTTTCGGGTTTGCCACTACCAGTTGGCGGGCATTACCGGTCGACGGGTTACCGGAGAAGTCACCGGTCAGTGCGCCGGATTCCATGGCCAGTGTGACGCCAAGATCCAGGTCGCTGGCTTCCGGGCGAAAAATGATCGCCGCGTCCATCAGGCCAGCGGAAACCCTGGCGATATCCAGAACTACACAGCCAGATGTGCGGAACATGCCGGAATCCCGTGCCAGCACAGCGGCCATCTCACCCCAGAGCATCGGATCTTCGCTCTTGCGGGCCTGGTCGAGCAGGTTGGTGGCGATGGCCGCTTTCTCTGGCAGTTTGATTTCCGAAGCGCGTACCCGGCGGCTGTTCAAAGCGGCGCCGTGGCCACGACTGGCGGAGTATTCTTCGCCGGTAACGGGGTTCACCAGAAGCAGGTTTTCGGTTCGGTTATTCTTTTTCTGGGACAGCGCCAGAGCAAACTCCGGAATGCCCCGAAGGAAATTCTCACGGCCCAGGACTGGAAAAATATGCCAGCTTTTCTCGCTGGTTCCGGCATTCGCTTCGTTCAATGGCGCGATGCTGTGGTCCTTGTAGGCCTTTTCGAGCTGTTCGGCAAAGTTGTCGTAAATAGACTGCTCGACCCGTTCCAGCTGACGACGGCGTTCGGAGTCGTCCTTGCCGGTGGGTTCCTGGCGCTCGAAATGGGCTTTCAGATAATCGGACCCCTGACGCGCGACGCGCAGGGCCATTTTAATAGCTGGTTGCATCTGAGTGTTCATTATCCGGGTGTGTGAAGGCCGGGTATCATAGCAAAAGATCACCCCGCTTGTATGTTTTTTGACTCAGCAATAGCACGGATAACCAGAGGTTACGGGTTCTCCGGAGGGGCAGGGTGAGGGTGCTTTCTGCTATCATTGCCGCCCTGATCAATAACCTTGGGCCTGCTAACAATGCACAAAAGCGCACTTCCACAGGAAGGGACGGAAACATTTCAGGATCAGATCCGGATTGTTCTGGTAGAGACATCCCATTCAGGCAACATCGGCGCTGTCGCCCGTGCCATGAAAAATATGGGGCTGGGAAATCTGTGGCTGGTCAATCCCTGTTCCTTTCCGGATGAAACTTCGTATGCGCGCGCGGCGGGTGCTTCGGATGTACTTGATAATGCACAGGTGGTTTCATCACTGGATGATGCCCTGGCTGATTGCGTGCTGGTTATGGGCACGAGTGCCCGTGGAAGGAAGGTGCCCTGGCCGGTCTGCGCCCCCCCTGAGGCGGCAGCCGCTGCTGCAGGGCATGCTGAGAGCGGCCCGGTTGCCATGGTGTTCGGAAGAGAGAATCATGGTCTCAGCAACGACGAGCTGCAGCGCTGCCATTATCACATTCATATTCCGTCCAACCCGGATTACAGCTCCCTTAATCTGGCCATGGCGGTACAGGTGATGTGTTATGAGTTGCGTATGTATTATCTGCGAAGCCTTGAAGGCGGTGAAGGAAGCCCATACCTAAAGTCGATGACCAGGCCCGGGGATGAAGGCTGGGATGTGCCGCCGGCCAAAGTTCACGATGTCGAGGGCTTTTTCGGGCACCTGGAGCAGGTGCTGATTGATGTGGATTTCCATCGACGGGAGAACCCCAGGCAACTGATGACGCGCTTGCGGCGACTGTTCCAGCGGGCCAGACTGGATCAGATGGAAATCAACATTCTCAGGGGTATTCTCACTGCTGTTCAGAAGGCGGCAGGCACGCGGAATAACAGCAAATCAACCGAGGCCGGCACTGCGGCGACGGAACAGGATAATGGCCATGTTTGAGCGTTTGCGGGAAGACATTAACAGCGTGTTCCACCGGGATCCCGCCGCGAGGAACACCTTTGAGGTTCTGACCAACTACCCGGGCTTGCACGCGCTGCTGTTTCATCGGTTTTCCCATTGGTTGTGGAGTCTCGGTCTGAAATGGCTTGCCCGCACCATTTCCACCATTGCCCGGTGGCTGACCGGTATCGAGATTCATCCGGGGGCGACCATTGGCCGCCGGTTCTTCATTGACCACGGCATGGGAGTGGTTATTGGCGAGACCACGGTGATCGGCGATGACGTGACCCTCTATCAAGGTGTCACCCTGGGCGGAACCAGCTGGAACAAGGGCAAGCGCCATCCCACGATCGGTAACAGTGTCGTGGTTGGTGCCGGTGCAAAGATTCTGGGGCCGTTTGAAGTGGGCGAGGGTGCCAAGATCGGCTCAAATTCAGTGGTGACAAAGGAAGTGCCCGCAGGTGCAACCGTGGTTGGTATTCCAGGCCGCGTCATCGTCAAACGCAAAGGCGAAGATGACGCACGCCGCAAGGAGATGGAAGAACGCATGGGCTTCGATGCCTATGGTGTAACAGAGGAAATGCCAGACCCGGTTGCCCGGGCCATGCGCTCGCTGCTTGATCACATGCATGCGGTGGATGACCGCATCGAGAACATGTGCAAGGCCCTGCGCAAGGTGAACAGCGAGTACCAGAATGGCGAGTTGCCACCGTTACAGGAAGAGGACTTTGATTGCGTCCGGGATGACGATGAGGTGCGCCGCTGAATACTTGACTGAAATGGTTGGTCAATTCATACTCTCAGCTGCGTTTTTGAGATTCAATCCCGTCATGGGGCTGACACTATGAAGTTGACCACCAAAGGCCGCTATGCCGTAACGGCAATGCTTGATCTGGCTCTGCATGGAGACCAGGGGCCGGTGAGTCTCGCCGATATTTCGGCCCGTCAGGAAATCTCACTGTCCTACCTGGAACAGCTTTTCTCCCGTCTCCGCCGCCAGAAGCTGGTTATCAGTATTCGTGGCCCCGGTGGAGGTTACAGGCTCAGCCGTCCGGCGGCTGAACTTTACATTGCCGAAGTTGTCGATGCCGTCAGCGAATCGCTGGACACCACCAGGTGCGGCAACAAGGGCGATTGCCAGAATGGCGAGAAGTGTCTGACCCACCACCTCTGGTCTGATCTCAGCGATCAGATTCATCAGTTTCTCAGCGA
This sequence comes from Marinobacter maroccanus, assembly GCF_002933275.1. Taxonomy (GTDB): domain Bacteria; phylum Pseudomonadota; class Gammaproteobacteria; order Pseudomonadales; family Oleiphilaceae; genus Marinobacter; species Marinobacter maroccanus. Next base: position 197,174 of record NZ_PSSX01000002.1, on the reverse strand, counting down.
GATCAGCCTTGGAGATCTGATGAGAAAGCATGAAATTCGCCAGGTTGCGGACCGGCAGAATCGCCGTCAGTCTGACAACGGCTCTGAAACCATCAACACCGAACGCCTGTCTGATCAGGCGCCGGCCTGACACCAACAAGTTTCCGGAATCCATGAAAAAGCCCGTTTATATGGACTACGCGGCCACCACGCCCGTTGATCCTGCTGTCGCCGATGAAATGATGAAGTACCTCACGCTGGATGGCGTGTACGGTAATCCTGCGTCCCGAACCCACGCTTATGGCTGGCAGGCGGAAGCGGCTGTGGAAGCCGCCCGCAAGCAGGTTGCCGGGCTGATTCACGCCGACCCCCGTGAAATTGTCTGGACGTCAGGCGCCACAGAATCGGATAACCTGGCGATCAAGGGCGCCGTTGCCGGCCGTAAGGATGCTCACATTGTCACCTCGAAGATTGAGCACAAGGCGGTTGTGGATACCTGCAAGTGGCTGGAGCACCAGGGTACTGAAGTGACCTGGCTGGATCCCGCCGCCGATGGAACGATCAGTTGTGATCAGGTGTTGGGTGCGCTGAAGGAAAATACCGTGCTCGTTAGCCTGATGTTGGTAAATAACGAGCTGGGAACCATCAACGATATTGCTGCCATTGGTGGTGAATTACGCCAGCGAGGCGTTCTTTTCCATGTGGACGCGGCTCAGGCCGGCGGCAAGATGGCTATTGACGTTAGCTCCATGCCAGTAGATCTTCTGGCGCTGTCCGGGCACAAGGTTTATGGCCCGAAGGGCGTTGGCGCTCTGTATGTAAGGCGCTCGCCGGATGTTCGTATCGAGGCGCAGATTCACGGCGGTGGGCATGAACGGGGAATGCGTTCCGGAACCCTGCCGACCCACCAGATTGTGGGAATGGGAAAGGCGTTCGCGCTAGCCCAATCCGGGCTTGAGGAAGAAATCGATAAACTGGAGGCGCTCCGGAAGTCCTTTCTGGCGGGGCTTCAGTCTCTTGAGGGTGTCAGTCTAAACGGCAGCGAAAGCAGTCGAGTCCCCGGTATCGTGAACCTATCCTTTGACGGCGTTGATGCAGAGTCCCTGATGCTGGGTCTGCGGGATCTGGCGGTCTCCTCCGGTTCGGCCTGTGCATCGGCCACAGTCGAGCCGTCTTACGTTCTCCGTGGCATTGGGCTGAGTGATGAGCAGGCCCATCGTGCACTGCGTTTTTCCCTCGGACGGTTCACAACCGAAGAGGAAGTGGCCTTTGCCAGTTCGCAAATAGTTGATGTTGTTAGCCGCCTCCGTGCAGTGCGGTAGGAAGTTTGCCCCGGACTGCGTATAATCGCAGGCCAGAATTTTTACCATCCACAGACTGGAGAAAGACCATGGCAACTGAGCGCACGCTCTCGATTATCAAGCCCGACGCGGTAGCAAAAAACGTGATCGGCGAAATTTACAGCCGCTTCGAGAAAGCCGGCCTGAACATTGTTGCTGCCAAAATGATGCACCTCACCCAGGAGCAGGCAGAAGGCTTCTACGCAGAGCACAAAGAGCGTCCGTTCTTTAACGATCTGGTTGCTTTCATGACCTCCGGCCCTGTGGTTGTTCAGGTTCTGGAAGGCGAGGGCGCTATCCTGAAGAATCGTGATCTGATGGGCGCAACCAATCCGAAGGAAGCCGACGCTGGCACCATCCGTGCGGATTTCGCCTCTTCCATCGACGCGAACGCCGTTCACGGCTCTGATTCCGCGGCTTCTGCCGAGCGCGAAATCGCTTATTTCTTCAATGACAACGAAATCTGCCCGCGGGGCTGATTGCGTTGATCGGAGGCGATCGTCCGGTCGCCTCTGAATTGGTTATCTGATCGAGGTTATGAAATGACAGCGGCCGCTGAAAAAACCAATCTGCTGGGGATGCCGAAAGCAAAGCTCGAAGCTTTCTTTGAATCCCTGGGGGAGAAGCGTTTTCGTGCCACCCAGGTTTTGCAGTGGATCCATCAGCGTGGCGCTGATGACTTCGATCAAATGACCAATATGAGCAAGGCACTGCGGGAAAAGCTGAAGCAGGTTGCCGAGATCCGTGGTCCTGAGGTGGTTTACGACGAAACGTCCAAAGACGGCACCCGGAAATGGGTGATGCGCATGGACAACGGCAACAGTGTTGAGACTGTGCTGATTCCGGACGGAGAGCGCGGAACCCTTTGCGTGTCCTCGCAGATCGGTTGCAGCCTGGACTGTACCTTTTGCTCCACGGGTAAGCGCGGGTTCAACCGCAATCTCACCGCGGCGGAAGTCATCGGCCAGGTGTGGGTTGCACGCAAGGCCTTCATGCCTTTTGAGCCAGGCCCGGATCGGCCCATTACCAACGTGGTCATGATGGGTATGGGCGAGCCCCTGCTTAATTTCGACAATGTCGTGGATGCCATGAACCTCATGATGGAGGATCTGGCCTACGGGATCTCCAAGCGCCGGGTTACCCTCAGCACGTCTGGTGTTGTGCCGGCTCTGGATCGCCTGTCGGAAGTTACCGATGTTTCACTGGCCATTTCCCTGCATGCGCCGAATGATGAACTTCGTAACAAACTGGTTCCGTTGAATAAAAAGTACCCGATTGCCGAGTTGCTGGCCGCGACCAAGCGTTACTTCGCCCGGTTGCCGGACAAGCGCAAGGCGACGATCGAGTACACCGTCATTGAGGGAATGAACGATCAGCCGGAACATGCCCGTGAGCTTGCCGTGCTGTTACGGGATCTGCCTTGCAAGATCAACCTGATTCCCTTTAACCCGTTCCCGGAGAGTGATTTCCGGAGGCCGAGTATGAATGCGACCCGGCGGTTCCAGGCCGTCCTGAACGAAGCAGGATATATTGCCACTATCAGGACTACCCGGGGTGATGACATCGATGCCGCTTGTGGTCAACTGGTAGGTCGGGTTGAAGACAGAACCCGTCGGAGCCAGAGGTACATTCAGGTTCAGCAGGTGAATCCCTGAACCAGGAACGCCTTACAGCCCAATCGAGGAAGGGGACACCCGTGATAACACCACCAGCAAACCGACGCTTTTCCATGTTAGCCGCCATGCTGCTGACTCTGCTGGTTACAGGTTGCGTTACCACCACCGACAGTCGGTTTTCACGGGAAGCCGATCGTCAGAAGGCCCTCGATAACTATGTGAAACTTGCCACCGCCTATATCGGGCAGGGCAATCTTGAGCGGGCTCGCCATCACCTCGAAAGAGCGCTAAAACTGGATTCGGATGCCCCATCCGCCAGGGCCGCGATGGGCCTGGTGTACAACGCCGAGGGTGAACCGGAACTCGCCGAGCAGAATTTCAAGCGTGCTATTTCCAGGGATCCGGGATTCACCAGGGCTAGGGTCTACTACGGGGCCTTCCTGTTCGGCCAGAATCGGATGGAAGACGCTCGCGACCAGTTCCGGGCCGCGTCCCGGGATACCGGTTATCAGGACCGTGGCTCTGTGTTCTTTAACCTGGGTATGACTCAGGAACGACTCGGCGAGTTGGAGGCTGCAGAGACGTCCTATCGCCGGGCTGTGGAACTCACGCGGGGAGATGCCCGTTCGTTGCTGGCACTTTCCCGGGTTTCCGTCGAGACCGGCAATTACGATGATGCCGCCCGTTACTATTCGCGACTGATCACTTTGATGCAAAGGAATCAGCGTCTGGTTCATTCACCGGAGAGCCTTTTTACAGGGATCCGCATCGCCCGCTATTTTAGCGATGAAAACCAGGAAGCGAGCCTTGCGCTTCAGCTCAGAAACAAATTTCCGGAGTCAGTCGAATACCAACAATATAAGGTGCTGATTTCTAATGGCAACTGAAGAAAACTCACAGCCAGCGATGAAGGAGCCCGTAGGGCAGCAGCTTCAGAAGGCACGGGAAAAAGCCGGTCTGAGTACCGGAGATGTCGCCGCAGCGCAGCATTTGCGCCCTTCAGTCATACAGGCGATAGAGTCGGGAGACTACAGCCAGATTGACAGTGAACTCTTTCTGAAAGGGTATGTCAGGGCGTATGCAAAACAGGTTGGGCTGGATGCGGATGCGGTGATTGCAGATCTGGACCAGGAGCTGGAGCCCATCCGGCAACAGCGGGAACAGGAGCAGGAAGCCAACCCCCTGGTTGATATCGAACGTCGCAGACGTCGTAAACGTCAATTGGCCAAGGCCCTGTTTTTTCTGGTGGTTCTGGGCATTGCCGGTTATCTGGCCTTCACCTTCCTGGCTCCTGAGCAGGATGCAGCACCCTCCGAGGCGGCAACAGAATCTGAGGCTGCACCAGATGATCAGGGTGAAACCGAGGAACTGGCAGCGGCGCCCGAAGCCGAACGCTCCGAGCCCGAAATGGTGGCGAGTGTCGAGGAGCCCGAGCCCGCGGTCATGGAATCTGATCCGGTGGTAACAGAGCAGCGGGAACCGTTGGTAGAGCCGGCTGAACCGGATGCTGGCGAGGCTCAGGCCCCAATTGAGACGGCAGCGGTTGAAGAGAACCGGTCGGAGGCCGTCGAGCCGGTCACCGAGCAGATTCCGACGGTTGTTCAGACGCCCGAGCCGGTGCTTGAAAACCCAAACGGGCTGGCTGAAGTGGCGGATACCGGCCGGCTTCAGATTCGCTTCAGCGATGATTGTTGGGTTCAGGTCAGTGATGCCGCGGGTAACCGGTTGGTGAATTCGCTTCAGCGTAACGGAGATCAGATCGATGTGGCCGGACCAGCCCCGCTACGGGTCGTCATTGGCGCGGTTGATGCGGTCGAATCCATTCGTTTCCAGGGCGAGCCTGTGGACATCGGTGGCTACCGGGTTGTCAACAACCGGTCAGAATTTACCCTGACAATCTGAAACTTGATCAAATTTTCTATATCGGTCAGCAAGACATGAAACAGGATTCCCCGATTACCAGACGCAAATCCCGCCAGATCATGGTGGGCAATGTTCCTGTAGGTGGCGACGCGCCAATTGCGGTGCAGAGCATGACCAACACCAACACCTGCGACGTGGAAGCCACGGTTGGCCAGATCACGGCATTGCAGGAAGCGGGTGCGGACATCGTGCGGGTTTCTGTGCCGTCCATGGACGCTGCAGAGGCGTTCGGAAAGATTCGGGAGCAGGTATCCCTGCCGCTGGTCGCCGACATCCATTTCGATTACAAGATCGCCCTCCGGGTGGCTGAGTTGGGTGTCGACTGTCTTCGTATCAACCCGGGCAACATCGGCCGGGATGATCGTGTCAGTGCTGTCATCAGCGCTGCCCGGGACGGCAATATCCCGATTCGAATCGGTGTGAACGCCGGTTCCCTGGAGAAGTCTCTTCAGCGTAAATACGGTGAGCCCACGGCAGACGCGCTGGTGGAATCCGCCATGCGCCACATCGATATCCTGGACCGCCATGATTTCCAGGATTTCAAGGTCAGCCTGAAAGCGTCCGAGGTGTTCATGACTGTGGATGCCTACCGCAAGATCGCCCAGCAAATCGAGCAGCCGCTGCACCTGGGCATCACTGAAGCCGGTGGCCTGCGCTCGGGTACGGTCAAGTCTTCCATTGGTCTTGGTATGCTACTGATGGACGGCATCGGCGACACTATTCGGGTGTCTCTTGCGGCCGACCCGGTGCAGGAGATCAAGGTGGGTTTCGATATTCTCAAGAGCCTTCGCCTGCGAAGCCGTGGCATTAATTTCATCGCTTGTCCGAGCTGTTCGCGTCAGAACTTCGATGTAATCCAGACCATGAATGATCTGGAGGCGCGGTTAGAGGATGTGAATGACTCCCTCGACGTGGCAATTATCGGGTGCATCGTCAATGGCCCGGGTGAGGCCAAGGTTGCCGATCTCGGCCTTACCGGTGGCAGCCCCAAGAATCTTTTCTACATGGCGGGCAAACCAAACCAGAAGCTGGACAACGCCACACTGACCGACGATCTGGAGCGCCTGATTCGTGAAGAAGTGGCACGGCGCAAGGAACAGGAAGAATCGATCATTGCCCGTTCTGACAACTGATCGTTACCATTCCCGGGCACAACCATCCAGACAGAGTTAAGGGTTAACATTGGCAAAGATTCAGGCAATTCGCGGGATGAACGATATCCTGCCGGAGCAGACGCCCGTGTGGCAGTTTGTGGAATCCACGGTGCGCCGGGTACTGGCTCAGTATGGCTACCAGGAAATCCGTATGCCGATTGTGGAACAGACCGACCTGTTCAAGCGGTCGATTGGTGAAGTCACCGACATTGTCGAAAAGGAAATGTACACCTTTGAGGACCGCAACGGTGACAGCCTGACCCTGCGCCCGGAGGGCACAGCTGGTTGCGTTCGTGCCGCCGAGGAGCATGGCCTGTTGTTCAACCAGACCCGCCGACTCTGGTATACCGGACCCATGTTCCGGCATGAACGCCCGCAAAAAGGGCGCTATCGTCAATTCCACCAGATTGGCGTGGAATGTTTCGGGATGACTGGTCCTGATATCGATGCCGAGCTGCTGATACTGACCGCACGACTCTGGAAAGAGCTCGGGCTTGCTGAGCATACCCGGCTGGAAATCAATTCCATCGGAACGTCCGAATCCCGTCGGGTTTACCGCGCGGGACTGGTGGATTACCTGAGCCAGTTCAAATCAGACCTGGATGCCGACAGCCAGCGTCGCCTGGAGTCTAACCCCCTACGGATTCTGGACAGCAAGGATCCTTCCACCCGTAAGATCCTGGAAAATGCGCCCAGCCTCGACGACTATCTCGATGATGAATCCCGAGAGCATTTCGAGCGTCTGAAAGCTTTGCTGGACGCGGCAGGCGTGGCGTATTCAGTGAATCCGGCGTTGGTTCGAGGCCTGGATTACTACGGCAAGACCGTATTTGAATGGATAACCGACAGTCTTGGTGCCCAGGGCACAGTGTGCGCTGGTGGTCGATACGATGGCCTGGTGGAACAGCTGGGTGGCAAACCGACATTCGCGGTGGGCTTCGCAATGGGCCTGGAGCGCCTTATCCTGCTGCTGGAGACGCTTGAGCTGGTCCCGGATTACGTGAACAGCAATGCCGACATCTATGTAACGGCGATGGGTGAGGTGGCGTTGGCTCCGGCTCTTATACTGGCTGAAAAGCTGCGTGCGGCCTTGCCGGAGCGGGTGATCGTTTCTCACTGTGGCGGCGGCAGTTTCAAAAGCCAGATGAAGAAGGCTGATCGGAGTGGTGCCAGGTACGCGGTCATCCTGGGCGAGAACGAGATTGCCAATGGTACTGCCGGACTTAAGCCCTTGCGTGCTGATGAACCGCAAACCGAGATTGCCCAGGACGAGCTGGCCGCCGCTCTGGCAGCGGCGCTGGCCAACTGAATCTGACCAAATTTACTGATACAAAAGCAAAAATTCGACAACAGGAGTCCTCATGGCAGAGTTGCGCACCGAAGAAGAACAGATCCAGGCGATCAAGGACTGGTGGAAAAAGAACGGCAGTTCTCTGCTGATCGGCATTGGTGCGGCCCTGGCCATTGTGTTTGGCTGGCAGGCTTGGCAGAACCATCAGGCCCAGCAGCGCACCGAGGCAGCGAACCAGTTCGCCAACTTGCTGAATGCCTTCAGTGACCAGGCCGATGAAACCAGCGGCGAAACCATCGCGTTTGTGGCTCAGACCCTGAGGGAAGATTACACAGACAGTGCCTATGCGGTTTACGGCAACCTGATCCTGGCACGCCAGCAGTTGATGCAGGAGGGCAATGCCGAAGCTGCCATTGACTCCCTGAAGTGGGCGCTGGAAAACACTGGCGAGCACCAGGCACTGGCACTTGTGGTGCGCAATCGCCTGGCGCGCGCCCAGTTTTCCGCAGGCCAGTACGAAGAGGCACTGACCACCATTGATGGCGCCGGCGATGCGGATGCGTTTGATGCCATGTACTCCGAGCTCCGTGGCGACATTCTGTTGGCGCAGGGCGACCGGGAGGGCGCACGTGAGGCCTATCTTGCTGCCCGTGAGCAGAGTCAGCAAGGCCGTAGCGGTATTCTGGAACTGAAACTGGCAGACCTCGGTGTCGGGGAGGATGCCTGATGCCGGCTATCCGCGACAGGATCTCAAAACGCGGACTGCTGATGGGGCTGGCACTTATGGCCGCACTTTCCGGCTGCAGCACCACGGATACTTTCGAACAGCCTGTTCCGGTTCCCGAGATTGAGGCGACCGCCGAATTCAAGAGAGTCTGGAGCATGTCCGTGGGCGACGGCCATGATGGCGATTTTCTTTACCTGGCACCCCTTAATACCGGTGATCTGATCTACGCCGCGTCGGCAGATGGTGAGCTTTATGCAGTGGCCTCGGATTCCGGCAAGGTTGTCTGGGAATCAGAATTTGAGGAGCGCATTTTTTCTGGTCTCGGCGGTGATGGGCAGTACCTCTACCTGACCACCGAGAACGCGGATCTGGTAGCCCTCTCCCGTGAGGACGGCTCCGAGGTCTGGCGCCAGCCTCTGCCGACAGAAGTGCTGTCAGCGCCCCAGTCCAATGGCTCGCTCGTTGTTGCCCAGACCACTGATGGCAAGGTTCTCGGCTTCAGCGCCGCTGATGGCGAAAAGCTATGGCAGTATGACGGAACCGTTCCGGTCCTTTCGATGCGAGCCGCTGCTGCACCTCTGGTCGGTGGTGATGTGGTGATTGCATCCTTTGCCAGCGGCAAACTGATCGCGTTGGCGGCAGCCTCGGGGCAGCCGATGTGGCAATACGAAGTGGGCCAGCCTCAGGGGCGTACCGAGCTGGAAAGGCTGGTTGACGTAGCGGGGCAACCTCTGGTTATTGAGACCGCCGTTATGGTGGTTGGCTACCAGGGCAAGCTTGCCCTCGTCGATATTCGTACCGGCCAGGAGATCTGGAGCCGGAAGGCGTCCAGCCTTTACTCGCCAATGATTGGTGGCGGTCAGATCTATCTGGCCTCGGCCAATGGCGACCTTGTTGCCCTGAGGGGCTCGGATCGTCGGGAAGTCTGGACCCAGGATCGTCTTGCCTGGCGCCAGCTGACCCAGCCAATGGTTTATGAAGACCATCTGGTGGTGGGCGATTTCGAAGGCTACCTGCATGCCATTGACCGAGAGAATGGTAAGCTGGTTGGCCAGCTGGAGTTCGACGATGAGGGTATCCGCGTACCGGCACAGCGCCTTGCCAATGGTAACCTGCTAGTTTTTGGCAACAGCGGAAAGATGGCCGTATTCCAGGTTAAGCCGCAGGATTGATCCCCAATTATGACCCCAGTTATTGCCCTTGTCGGACGCCCTAACGTCGGCAAATCGACATTGTTTAATCAGATGACCCGTTCCAGGGATGCCCTGGTTGCGGACTTTCCGGGGCTTACCCGTGACCGCAAATACGGTGAGGGCAGCTACGAGGGGCAGCGCTTCATCGTCATAGACACCGGTGGTCTTACCGGTGACGAGCAGGGCCTTGATCTTGAAATGGCCCGCCAGTCCATGCAGGCGGTGGAAGAGGCTGACATTGTATTGTTCCTGGTGGATGGTCGTGCTGGCCTGACTGCAGGCGATGAACTCATTGCAGACAGTCTTCGTCGGTCCGGCAAGCAGGCCCATCTGGTTGTGAACAAGACCGATGGCCAGGATCCGGATATCGCGGCATCGGATTTCTACAGCCTGGGCTTTGAATCCACCTTCCTGATTGCAGCCTCCCACAACCGGGGTATCCGCTCGATGCTCGAAATCCTGCTGCCCTCTGAGGAGGAGCGGGAGGAAGAGGATCGGGCTGATCGTTACCCCGGCATCCGCATCGGAGTGGTCGGCCGGCCGAACGTGGGCAAGTCCACCCTGGTCAACCGCATGCTCGGTGAAGAGCGCGTGGTGGTTTACGACATGCCGGGTACTACCCGGGATAGCGTTTATATCCCGTACGAGCGTCAGGGCAGTCAATACACGCTGATTGATACCGCCGGTGTCCGTCGCCGCAAGAATGTCAGTGAAGTGGTGGAGAAGTTCTCCATTATCAAGACGCTGCAGGCGATTGATGACGCTCATGTAGTTATTCTGGTTATTGATGCCCGGGAAGGCCTCGTGGATCAGGACCTTCACCTGATCGGGTTTGTCCTTGATGCCGGCCGCTCGCTGGTGATTGCCGTCAATAAGTGGGACGGCATGGATCCCGAAGACCGTGTTCGGGTGAAAGAGCAGGTGCAGCGTCGTCTCGACTTCCTGGATTACGCCGATAAGCACTACATTTCGGCACTTCATGGTTCTGGCGTGGGCGTGATGTATGAGTCGGTGCAAGCCTGTTACGAGTCTGCCATGGCGAAGTGGCCGACCAACCGCCTGACTGCCATCCTGCAGGATGCCATTGCCCAGCATCAGCCGCCCATGGTGCACGGGCGTCGAATCAAACTGCGTTACGCCCATCAGGGCGGATCCAATCCGCCGGTGCTTGTGGTTCACGGTAACCAGGTGGATTCATTGCCGGGCGCCTACAAGCGCTATTTGGAGAACACCTTCCGCAAGGTCCTCAAGGTAACCGGATCACCGATCCGTTTTGAGTTCAAATCGGGCGAAAATCCCTTCGCTGGCAAAGTGGATCGTCTGACGCCGCGTCAGAAGGTCAAGAAGGACAACGACGAGAAACAGGGTCGTCGTCCCAAGAAAAAACGCCAGAAGAGTCTCAAGCGCTGATTCCGTGGCCGGGTGAGGGCAGACTGCCTCAGCCCGGCCCGGCACTTTCTACCTGCTTTGCCTGAACGGCGGTCAAGGCAACGGTGAAGACGATATCCTCCACCAGTGCGCCCCGGGACAAATCGTTGACCGGCTTACGCAACCCCTGCAGCATCGGCCCGATACTGACCACATTGGCACTGCGCTGAACGGCCTTGTAGGTGGTGTTGCCGGTATTCAGGTCCGGGAACACGAATACCGTGGCCTTGCCCGCTACCCTGCTGTCCGGCGCCTTGCTCCTGGCCACGCTCTCGATGGCCGCAGCATCGTACTGAAGCGGCCCGTCTATCAGAAGATCCGGCCTGCGCTCACGAGCTATCCTCGTGGCTTCTCTGACCTTGTCCACGTCCTGGCCGCTGCCTGACTCACCAGTACTGTAGCTGATCATCGCAACCAGGGGTTCGATTCCGAAGGCTTCTGCCGATTCCGCGCTCTGGATAGCAATGTCTGCCAGTTCCTCGGCATTCGGATCCGGGTTAATGGCGCAGTCGCCGTAGACCACCACCTGTTGCGGAAGCAGCATGAAGAACACGGAAGAGACCACTTTCGCGTGGTCATGGGTCTTGATCAGCTGAAGGGCGGGTCGCACCGTATTGGCCGTTGTGTGGATGGCCCCCGACACCAGGCCGTCGGCTTCATCCAGAGCTACCATCATGGTACCGAGAACGACGTTGTCTTCGAGCATGGCCTCTGCCATGTCTGATGTCAGCCCCTTATGCTTGCGCAATTCGACCATTGGAGCAACGTAGCGCTGGCGCACCTCTGTGGGATCAATAATCTCGATATCCTTGGGCAGTTCCAGATCCTGGGAGTCCGCTACTCGCTTGATCTCCAGGGCATTCCCGATCAGAGCACACCGTGCCAGTTTGCGTTGATGACAGATGATAGCCGCCTGCACGGTTCTTGGCTCGCTGCCCTCGGGCAGTACGATGCGTTTGTCGGCAGCCCGGGCCCGTTCAGACAGCTGATACCGGAAAGCCGGAGGAGACAGTCTGTTTTGTCGCGCAACCTTGAGGTGCTGCTGCAACCAGTCGGTGTCTATGCGGGTGGCAACCGCCTCCATCGCTTTTTCAATACGGTTGGGGTCATCAATGGGAATGGCGGACGACAGATTCGCCAGCATATGGGCCGTCTCATAGGTATTGGCATCCGATCCCAGTACCGGCAAACCGGTTTCCAGCGCCCGATGACAGAGCTCGATCACACGCTGGTCTGGCATCAGGCCACCGGTGAGCATCAGGCCGGCGAGTGGGACCCCGTTCAGAGCAGCAACCGCTGTGGTCACCACAATGTCTTCCCGGTCGCCCGGTGTTACCAGCAAGGTGCCAGGTTTCAGAGTCTCGGTCATATTGCGGATGCTTCGGGCACACACCGACACCTTCTGGACCCGCCTGGCGTGCATCTGTCCCTCATTGAGAACCGGTAATCCGAGTTCTCTGGCTATGTCGGAGACCCTTGGTGCAAGCAGCTCCGGTTGCCAGGGAATTTCCGCAATCAACCGAAAACGGCCCTCGCTGAATACTTTGCACTGGCTCTGGTAATCAATGGTGGTTGGGGCGGGGTGGTTGCTGTTGGATCGGGGCTCTAGCCCCGCCTGCTCGGGCTCGCCCACCTTGTTCAGGATGACGCCAATAACATCCGGATCGCTCGGGTTGGCAAACAGGCGTGATGAAAAGTCCAGTTCTTCATCCATTTGCCGGGCGTCCAGGTTTTTGGGCGTGCTCACCAGGATGACCTCGGAACCGAGATTGCGGGCTACCTCTACGTTCAACCGGGCAATATAGGCTTCGCTTCGGTCTGGAACCAGGCCTTCGATGATGACCACGTCCACGTTCCGGGCAACTTTCTGGTATTCGCCAACCACGGTCTCCAGCAGGTAATCCGATTTGCCTCTGTTGAGCAGTTGCTGGGCTTCCTTGAGGGCAATCGGATCCGGCGGGTTCAGATGGCTGCTTGCCCGCACGAAAGCGACGGAGGAGTCCTGACCTGCGTTATGCATGGATTCGGCGCGGTGAACGGTCTGACAGAACGGTTTGTAAAAGCCGACGCTCACGCCCACCCGTTCCAGGGCGCGCAGCAGACCGAGACAGACGGAAGTGAGGCCTGAATCCATGGATGTCGGTGCAAAAAAGAGACTCTTTGCCATGATGGTCGTCCTGATGATGCGTGTGGGTCAGCCCGGAGCAGCAGAGCCGGCGATCCGGGATGCTTCCCGTGCAATAACCAGTTCCTCGTTGGTGGGGATCACCAACACGGGAAATCTGGAGTCGGGACTCTCGATCCGGCCATCGCTGAACTCGCCATGATGATTGTTGAGGTCCGGGCTGAGTTCAAATCCCATGAGCTTGAGATGGTTAATGGTTTCGGCTCTGATCCGGGCACTGTTTTCCCCGATGCCGCCAGTTAAAACCAGCGCGTCCAGGTTGCTCAGGGATGCCATCATGGCCCCAACGTAACGGGCCAGGCGGAAGCAGAAGACATCAATGGCGGTTTGAGATGGCTCATGACCATGGTCCGCCAGTTCACAGAGCGAGCGCATGTCGTTGGTCTGGCCGGAAAGGCCGAGGAGGCCACTTTCGTGGTTCAGGACCCGGTGCACCTCGTCGGCGGCTACGCCTTTGCTGCGGAGAAAGTCGAACAGGCCAGGGTCGACATCCCCGCTTCGGGTTCCCATCACCAGGCCTTCCAGGGGCGTAAGGCCCATGCTGGTATCCACACTGATCCCGTCCCGGATGGCCGTAATGCTGCATCCGTTTCCCAGGTGGGCTGATATGACGGAGGTGGTGGCCGGTGTTTTCCCCAGCAGACGGGCAGCTTCGGCCGCCATGAAGGCATGACTGGTGCCGTGGAATCCGTAACGGCGAATTCCCCACTCTCGATACCAGGCTTCCGGAAGCGCATACAGGAAGGCCTTTTTGGGCAGAGTCTGATGGAAGGCGGTGTCGAAAACGGCTGTCTGGGGCACCTCGGGAAACTGAGCCAGGGTTGCCCGAATACCGGACAGATTGACCGGGTTGTGCAAGGGGGCAAGCCCCGCGCAGTCCTCAATGGCATCCATGACATCGTCATCAAGAAGTACGGCTTCACGGAAGGTTTCACCGCCATGAACCACGCGGTGGCCAATGGCAGTCGGAGTCGATGCCATCAATCCCTGATCCCGGAATACTTTGACCAGTGTGTTCAGCGCCTGATCGTGGCTGGCACCGGGATCCAGCGGAATGATCTCTTCCTGGCCTTCAACGCGGGCAAATGCATCGTTTTGACCGAGGCGCTCAGCGAGCGCGGATGCCTGCTTTCTGTGTTGGCCATCGAATAATGCAAGTTTCAGGGATGAGCTGCCGCAGTTTACGACAAGTACGGTGTCTTCCATGGGAGTGAGGTTCCAACGGTTTTGAATCTATACCCGATGATTGCTGGCCAGCCAGGCATCAAAATCCGAAGCCGGCAGAGGGCGACTGTAGAAATAGCCCTGGGAGAAGTCGCAACCTTCCTTTTTCAGGAAGTGGGTCTGAGCTTCTTCTTCCACCCCTTCTGCGATCACTCGCAGGCCAAGGCTGTGGGCCATGTTGATGATAGCCCTTACCAGTGAGGCATCCTCGGGCTCCTTCATGACATCCTGGACAAAGGACTTGTCAATTTTAAGCGTATCGAACGGGTAGCTCTTCAGGTAACTGAGGGCAGAGTAGCCTGTACCAAAATCGTCCACTGACAATCGGATCCCGGCCTTGTCCAGCTGGCGCAGGATTTCGGCGGTTTCGATTGAGTTGTCCAGAATCAGTCGTTCGGTAATTTCAAGTTCCAGCTGCTCCGGTGCCAGACCGCTGGTAGAGAGGGCGTGCATCACGGCCTCGGTAAAGCCCGGATCCCGGAATTGGCGTGGCGAAACGTTCACGGATATACCAATGTCTTTTCCGCTGGCCTGCCTCCATCCCACGGCCGCTCGACAAGCCTCTTCAAGAACCCACTCGCCGATGGGTGTTATCAGACCGGTTTCCTCGGCCAGGGGAATGAACCGGTCGGGCATCACCATGCCCATGGCCGGGTTGTTCCAGCGCAGCAGAGCCTCAACCGAGCAAAGCGTGCCAGAATCGGTATTCACGATCGGCTGGAAATACAGTTCGAATTCCTTCAGCTCCAGAGCCCTGCGCATGCTGGACTCCATCTTCAGGCGCTCGTGGGAGACCTCTGTCATCTCCGGGGCGAAATGGGCAAAGGAGCTCTTGCCCTTGTGCTTTGCCTGGTACATGGCGGCATCGGCGTGCTGCAGCAGCGTGCCGCTGTTGTCAGAGTCCGTTGGGAAAATAGCGATGCCGATGCTCGTGGTTACGAAAACCTCCTGGCCATTGAGTATGTAGGGTGGCGAGAAGGTTTTCAGGATACGCTCTGCAACCTGCGACGAGGCCTCCGGGCCGGTCAGGCCCGGCAGGATGACCAGGAACTCATCGCCCCCCAGCCGTGCAACGGTACTGGTGCCACGGAGGCAGCTGGAAATCCGACGGGCTGCCTCAATCAGCAGGTTGTCGCCGGCATCGTGGCCGAGGGTATCGTTGATGTGCTTGAAGTTGTCCAGATCCAGGAACATTACGCCCACGAGGGTGCTTTCCCGACGTGCCTGTGCCAGTGCCAGTTTCAGACGGTCCAGGGCCAACATCCGGTTGGGCAGTCCGGTCAGGATGTCGTAGTTGGCCTGGCGCAAGAGCTGCTGTTCATAACGTTTGCGGATGCTGATGTCTTCACCCAGGATGAGGTAACCGGTGGTGCCGCCGGATTCGTCCTTGATTGGGGTGACAATCAGTTGCTCCCAGAAGCGTTCACCATTACGGCGCACGCTGTTCACTTCACCCTGCCAGACCCCGACGCGCTGCACCTGCAAGCGAATGGACTGCCAGAGGTGTCGGCTTTCGCGGTTTTCGATGTCGTTGTCCCCGAGTGCGCCGGGGTGTTTGCCAATAATCGACGCGGCCTCGTAGCCAGTTAACTGGGTGAATTTCTGGTTGGCAAACTCGATACGCCACTGGCGGTCGCAGATCAGGACGGAGGAGGGGCTTTGCTCAATGGCTTTGGAAAACTTCCGGATCTCCGCCGCGTCTTTTTGCTGGCGTTCCATATCCGCATTCAGCCGCTCGCGCATCTGGTTGAAGGCGTCTGTAACCCTGCCAAGCTCGTCGTTGCGGTTCGATGGTGTGTTGGGCCGGTCCAGCGTCAGAGGCTTCGAGGTGGTTTTCAGAGAAAAGTCCCGGGCGTAATTTGCCATGGTAGTCAGATGGCGTGCCACGAAATGCTGGAAAATCCAGATAATCAGGATCGAAACAAAGAAGGTCTTCAGGAACTGGGTCAGCAGTATGACCCCCACCTTCCGCTTCAGTTCATCGTAAACCCTGTCCAGATCTGCGGTCACCGTTAGCTCGCCCAATTTGAACATTTCATCGCCCTGATGAACGAGATTGAAACTGTGGGAGGTGGTTTTAGCGTCCCGCGGGATTTCTCCCATAACCAGCTCGGAATCGGGTTCGATCCTCAGCCGCAGATGAACCACATCGGGCAAACTGAGTATGCCTTCCATCTGGGTTTGAAGGAGCTTCTGGTCCAGGGCCCACAGACTGCGGGCCAGACTGGATGCATAGCCGGCTTCAACTACCTGCATGCGGTTGTCGATTTGCGAGAGGTCTTTTCGATAATCGGAGTAGATCTGGAGTGCGGAGGCCACCAGTGTAAAGGCGGAGCTGAACAGAAGAATCCAGGCCAGCAGCCTGAAAGACAGGGGCGAGCCTGTGCGAAAACGTTGAAGACGCGTCGACAGTTTTGGCATGTATTGAACTTCAGCCACCCAGACCGGTTAGGAGATCGGACACTTCCTTTAGCTTTCGACTATAGCAGCAGTTTCTTTCAAATGCCTTGCAAATGCAGGAAAAATCGAAGGAAATGTGTTGTGGTTCAGTATTTATGCGTACACAGGGCGAAACGGATACGTTGACCTGGATCAATACCTTGCGGGCATGGCGGGCGTAACCTGAGTTTAATCAAGTTCTTTGCCGGAAGGAGAAACAACATGTATATGGACGCCGTTGTGATCGCGGGTATCGCCACAGTACTGCTGATGATTGGCTTTTTCGTTGGTGTGGGCATCTTCGTGATGAAAGATCAGAAGGAGCACGGGCACCAGAACAGAAAAGAAGGGAAGCACGGCCAGAAGCCGGTCTGAAGACGTTTCTGGAAAACTCCGGTTTTCCAGAACGTCAAGGTAGAAAAATTGGCGTCCCCTAGGGGGTTCGAACCCCTGTTGCCGCCGTGAAAGGGCGGAGTCCTAGGCCACTAGACGAAGGGGACGCAACGTTTTCAACACCTTGCCTCGTCGATGTGGCGCGTATATTAAGAAAGCTTCGGAATACTGTCAACGCCTTTTTAAAAAAAGTCACCGGGATGATCCGGGCGCAATGCATTGAACCAGTGCCGGCTCCAGATCGGGATGCCGGAATTCAAACTTTCCCGTAGTAAGTTTTTCTGGGATAGCTTTCTGACCGGTAAGCAGAAGGCGGGCCATTTCTCCCAGGGCAACCTTCAGCACCGGCGCTGGCGCCGGAAAAAGCGTGGGGCGGTGCAAAACCTTACCCAGGCTTCGGGTGAACTCTGCGTTGGTTGCCGGGTTCGGGCTCACCACATTGAACGGGCCCGAGGCGCTCGGGTTTTCCACCATCCAGATAAGCGCACCAACGACGTCGTCGCGGTGTACCCAGGGCATGTACTGCGTACCGCTGCCCAGACGCCCGCCAAGCCCGAGCTTGAAGGGTAGAATCATCCGTTCAAGGAAGCCTCCGCCAGGGCCTGCCACCACACCTGTTCGCGAGTAGCACACCCTTACGCCATCGTCGGCGAGGGGTTTGGCGGCGTTTTCCCAGTCGCGGCAAAGGCGATGGGTAAATTCATCGTTGGGGGTGGTATCTTCGGTTACGGTTGCAGCCCCCTGATCCCCATAGAAGCCAACGGCCGAACCTGATACCAGCACCTCCGGAGCCCGCTCCCAACTTCGGATGATCTCCACCAGCGTTTCGGTTACGCCTATCCGGCTGTCCCGCAATTCCTGCTTGCGGGCTTCAGACCACCGTTTGTCGGCGATGCCTTCACCGGCAAGATTGATTACGGCATCGTACCCGGGGTGGGCGCGAAGCTGCTGCAGGTCGCGGATTGCTTCGACCCGACCGCAACTGGACTTGACCGTTTCTGCCGATTGCCGGCTGAAAACCGTGAGCTCGTATTCCCGTGCCAGCAATTCACGGCACAAAACATGGCCGATAAAGCCGGTACCACCGGTAATCAGAATCCTTTTCGACATAATGGTTGCTCCTGTCACGCACTGCCGGTCGAATCGATTTTCAAAACGCCCGGCTCAGGCTGGCGTCTGTTCCAGTTGAAGCATAACAACATCCCGGATCGCCTGTCCCAGTAGCGGGTTTTCTCCAATCGGTGGCGCAAGTTGAATGGTTGCACCATGTGCCTTTTCGAGCTCTTCAATCATTGCTGGAACGTCTTTGCGCAGGTGACGTCCGGCTGCAAGGAACAGGGGGATGATCGTAAACTCGGTAGTGCCTTCCGCAACACCTTCCTTGATGACGGTGTCCATGGATGGTTCTGCAAGTTCCATGTAGGCAACCCGAGCGTTATCGACAGACGCGAGAGTCGGGGCAGCAAGCTGTTCGAAGGTTTCACACCAGCGCTTGTCACTGCTTCCATGTGCCAACAAAATAATGCGGGGGCTGTTCATTGCCGCTCCTGGGGTAGTCAAATTGATAGGGCCTGTCGTAAGTCCGGAGTGCCGGCCGCGATATGAGGTCCGGCAACTACTGTCCGGAAACTACTAAAGTAACAGGGTGACGGTGAATGTTCGATTGGAAAGAGATTCTGGATTTCTGGTTTGGCGAATTGGACGAACATGGGCTGCCAGACAGTGATCATCGGAACAAGTGGTTCCGGTCAGATCGCAGGTTCGACCAGGAAATTCGTCGGCGTTTTCTGTCGATGGTTCTGTTTGCATCCGAGCAGGGGCTCGACCACTGGCGCCGTGAGGCCGGCGGGATACTCGCCGAGATCATCCTGCTTGACCAGTTTTCCCGGAATATATTCCGCGGCGCTGCCATGGCATTTGACCAGGATCGTCAGGCCAGAAAGCTCTGCCGGCAAGCGATGCAGAAAGGCCAGGATATGATGCTTGTTCCGGTCCACAGGGCATTCCTGTACATGCCCCTGCAGCATTCCGAGCTCAAGGAGGACCAGGACACGTCCGTGGAATGTTATGAACAGCTTGCGCGGTCTACTCAGGGAATTCTGGCCGATTTTATGGGCAGTTTTCTGCAATCTGCCCGGGATCACCGGGCCATCATCCAGCAGTATGGCCGTTTCCCCCACCGGAACAAGGCCCTGGGCAGAACGTCAACACCGGACGAGCAGGATTACCTGGAAGGTGGGCGCCGGTTCGGGCAGTAGGGTAATCGCTGTTTTCTTAAAGTTTTGTATGAAAAACGTACATTCTGACGGGGTTGGCAACTTTACCTGATAAAATGCACAACACTGACTTATGACTGGCTCGGGATACGACTCTCGGCCTTCAATTATTTTATCGGGGACATGAAATGCAAAAAACGCGGCGTTTTTCGCCCGCCGGCCTGATTTTGGCTGTGTGTGCTGCGCTACCTCTTTCATCGTTTGGCGCCTCTCTGGATGACCAGCTTCTTGATCGCCTCAGTGCAGCCGCGCCTAAAATTGACACGACGGTCCTCAAGACAGCGATCAACGCCTCCCGTTGTGCTGTCTCCAACGGTGTTCAGATGCCCGAGCGGCTTGCGGTTATCGATTTCTCGTTGCCGTCCAACCAGGAAAGACTGTGGATCTTTGATCTCGAAAGGGGTGAGCTGTTGCTGCGGGATCTGGTCGCTCACGGCAAGAATTCAGGGAATTTCGAATCGACCGCCTTCTCCAATGTCGAGGGCAGTTACCAGTCCAGTATCGGACTTTTTCAGGCCCGGGAGTCCTATTACGGTAAGCACGGCTACTCGCTCAGGCTGGATGGTCTTGAGCCGGGCATCAATGATCTTGCCAGGCAGCGGGCCATCGTGATTCACGGCGCCGATTATGTGAATGAAGATTGGGTCAGCAAATACGGCCGCATAGGTCGGAGCCACGGGTGCCCGGCCGTGGATAACCAGATCATCAAGCGTGTGGTGGACAACCTCAAGGGCGGGCAACTGGTGTTCAAGTACTACCCCAACCAGGAGTGGCTGCACAGTTCCGGTTTCCTGAAATGCGACAACAAGACACTGGCTGGAAAAAACCTGAAAAAAAGTGGTTGACGGCTTCGTCGGGATCCGTAGAATACGCCTCCGTTGTCGGTAACAGCCGATCAGCATTGCGGGAATAGCTCAGTTGGTAGAGCACAACCTTGCCAAGGTTGGGGTCGCGAGTTCGAATCTCGTTTCCCGCTCCAGATCCAGAAAACCCGGTCCTGAAAAGGTCCGGGTTTTTTCGTATTCGGGCACCTGCGAACTCGGCGCCAGGGCGTGTGGTCAGGTATACTCAGCAGCCTGTTGCGTATCCTGATTCTTTGGGGAGGCTGCCCGCCATGAAGGTCCATTCGCTGTTCGTGTACCCCGTCAAATCCTTGTCTGGCATTGAAGTGACCTGTTTCAGTACCGATGACTTCGGGCCGGATGGGGATCGTCGATGGATGATCGTGGATGACGACCGCCGGTTTGTTACCCAGAGGGAGCACCCGGAACTTGCCCGTGTCGGAACCCGTCTGGAAGGTGACCGGGTCGTGATCAGCATTCCCGATGAGGGCGAGTTTGTCCTGGGTGCCGTAGAAGAAGAGGTTCGGGTTCTGGTCTGGAGAGACTGGGTCAAGGCCCGGACGGGGTTGCCCGAGGCTAACGCTGCCTTGAGCCGTTTCTGCGGTAAGCCTGTTCGCCTGGTCTTTATGCCGGACGACTCCTTTCGCCGCGTTGATGCGGGCCGGGTCAACGACTACCGCCGGGTGGGTTTCGCCGACGGCTTCCCCTTTCTGGTGACCAATACTGCCTCCCTGGCAGAGCTGAATACCCGGCTCGAAGTGCCTGTGGAGATGCGCAGATTCCGCCCCAATATCGTGCTTGAGGGGGCAGGGGCCTGGGATGAAGATTATTGGCAAAGCCTGGGCATTGGCGACAACCATCTGAGCATCGTAAAGCCCTGTTCGCGCTGTGTAATGACCACCGTGGATCCTTCCACCGGGCAAAAGGATGCTGCCCTGCAGCCCCTGAGGACGCTCTCCGGCTATCGGAGAACCCAGGAGGGCGTCATCTTCGGCCAGAACGCCATTCATGAATCACCGGGCATTATTCGGGTGGGTGATCCCGTTACTGTCAACAAATCGGAGTAAAACCAAACGTGCCACTGTTAACGCTGGACTCAGTTTCCCTGGCTTATGGAATGCACCCGCTGCTGGATCAGGCTTCGCTGGTTATCGATGCCGGAGAGCGCGTGTGTTTGCTGGGAAGAAACGGTGAGGGAAAATCGACTCTGCTCAAGATTGTCAGTGGGGAAGTGATACCCGATGGTGGCGTGGTGCGTCTGGACGACGGGGCTGTTCTGGCGGTGCTTCCTCAGAACCTTCCATCAGAAGATACCCGCACTGCCTATGAAGTTGTCGCCGGAGCCTTTCCGGAAACCGGCAAGCTTCTGGCCGAATTCCATAAGTTGTCCCAGCAGGCCGATGAGGCAAGTCTTGATCGGTTGATGAAAGTTCAGGAGCGCCTGGAGGCGCTGGATGGATGGCGCCTCGACCAGAAAGTCAGCACCATTCTCGGGCAGTACGGTGTTGACCCGGATCAGACGCTGGATACTTTGTCTGGCGGTTGGCAGCGCCGGGTTTTGCTGGCCAAGGCACTGGTTGCCGACCCGGACATACTGTTGCTGGACGAGCCCACAAACCACCTTGATGTACCGGCAATTGCCTGGCTGGAGGAAGCCCTTGGCCAATTCCGCGGCGCCATGTTGTTCGTCAGCCACGATCGTGCGTTTATCCGGCGCATGGCGACCCGAATTGTGGAGCTGGACCGGGGTAAGCTGGTGAGTTTTGCCGCCACCTATGATCGCTACCTTGATCTGAAAGAGAAAGCGCTTGAGGAGGAAGAGCGGCAGAATGCGTTGTTCGATAAGCGACTGAAGCAGGAAGAAGCCTGGATTCGTCAGGGCATCAAGGCTCGCAGGACTCGTAATATGGGGCGTGTTCGGGCCCTGAAAGCCATGCGTGAGGAACACCGGCAGCGCAGAGTGCGGGGTGGAACCGCCAGCTTTGCGGTGGAAGACGCGGCGCGGTCTGGCAAGCTGGTGGTTGAAACCAGGAACGCGGGCTTTGCCTATCCGGATGGCACCCCGGTAATAAGAGATATGAATCTTACCATCCTTCGCGGGGATAAGATTGGACTCGTTGGCGAGAACGGCACGGGCAAGACCACCCTTGTTCGGCTTTTATTGGGAGATCTGGAACCAACCGAGGGTTCTATTCGTCTTGGAACCAATCTGCAGGTCGCTTACTTCGATCAGTTGCGGGGTGAGCTGGATCTGACCCGGAACGCACTGGATAACCTGTCCGAGGGTCGGGAGTTCATCGACATTAATGGCCAGAGCAAACATGTGCTTGGCTATCTGCAGGAGTTCCTGTTTACCCCGGAGCGCGCCAGGTCACCGGTAAGCGTCTTCTCCGGTGGTGAGCGTGCCCGGCTGCTGCTGGCGAAGCTGTTCAGCAAGCCCGCCAATATCCTGGTGCTCGATGAGCCAACCAACGATCTGGATGTGGAAACGCTGGAACTGCTGGAAGAACAATTGGCGGAATTTGCTGGCACCGTGATAGTGATCAGTCACGACCGTGAGTTTCTTGATAATGTGATCACCGAAACGGTTTTCCTGGATGGATCGGGCAAAGTGCGTGAGTTCGTCGGTGGATACACCGATTGGCGTCGACAGGGGGGCTGTTTCCCGTCAGAAGCCACCGGCAATCGACCGGACAAGCAGGATAAATCCATTAAAACGTCTGGTGATACGGGCAAGGCCGGATCACAGAAAGCTGCGGATGGCATAAAAACGGGAGCGCTATCTGAGAAAGGAAAGCCCGCCAAGCTGAGCTACAAGCTCAAGCTCGAGCTGGAGCAGTTGCCAGGACAGATAGAGGTGCTCGAGCAGGAAGTCGCCGGCCTGCAGGAAAGAATTTCCCAGGCTGATTTTTATTCAGGCCCACCGGATGAAGTCTCGGCCACTCTGGAAGCATTGACGGATAAGGAAAACCGTCTGGAGCAGGTCATCGAGCGGTGGATGGAGCTGGAAGAACAGGCAAACCAATGAATGTACACTACGATTTCAGATTTCAGGACGGTCGTACCGTTGAATTCCAGGTCACGGACAAGCCGTCCCGGCCGTCGGGCTCGCTCCCGTCATGGACAAAGCTGGAGCATTGCCAGTGCAGCAACTGCCCGCTAAAAGCGGCGGAATCTCCCCACTGCCCGGCGGCAACGGAAATATTGCCGGTGGTGGAGGCCTTCCGGGATGAGGATGCCTATCAGAAGGTTGAAGTAAAAGTGACCGATGACCGCCGCAGCTATATGAAACAGACGGCCCTTGAAGAGGCGCTCCGGTCGCTGCTTGGGCTGAAAATGGCAACCAGCGGTTGCCCGGTGCTTTCGGAGCTCAAGCCGATGGCGGTCCACCATCTTCCGTTCGCAAATACCGATGAATTTATTATGCGCAGTGTTTCCCACTATCTGTTGCAGCAATACTTTGCGAAACGGAATCACCAGACTCCGGACTGGGAGCTGAAGGGGCTGGTGGAGAGGAATCAGAGGCTGCAGTTGGTCAACCAGGCCCTTTGGCAGCGTATTCACTCGGTCTGCAAGGGTGACAGTAACCTGAAGGCGCTGCTGAATTTCTTCTCAATGGCCTCAAGCGTCAGCTTCTCACTGGAAAGTCAGCTGCGCAAACTGGAGGCGAAAATGGGCGGGGAGGGTGCCTGATAGCCACTTCCCCTCAGCGCATGCCCGGGTCCATGCCCGGGCCTTGTGTTCAGCAACCGTTAATGAATACGAACGGCCAGAACATCGCATTCGGTTCCATGCAGGACCCCGTTAGCGGTTGAGCCCAGCAATAGCTGGAAACCCTTTCGCCCGTGACTACCGACGATCACCAGATCCACCTCCTGCTCCTTGGCGAGCCTGTGAATTTCCGACTCCGGACGCCCGACTGTCACCACCTGATTGTTCTTTGCCACACCGTACTGATCGCCGTAAGTTCCCAACTGTTCGCGGGCCGCTTTATCGAGCTGGTCCTGCAGTTCCGTCAGGTCCATCGGGATATCGCCACCATAGGCGTACCCAACAGGCTCAACCACGTGGACCAGCATCAGCTCGGCACCGTGGGCCTCGCTCAGGACTTTTGCCTTATTCAGCACCTGCGGGGCCTCTTCGGTGAGATCAATGGCAACAAGCATCTTTTTATAGGCAGACATCGTATCGCTCCTTCGCACACGGGGTATTGTTCTGAGAATAGTACCTTAAAACCGGTCGGGAAAGTGTAGCGGGAAACTGACAGGTATCAAAAACGGGGACGGAAAACTGCTTTTCCGGCAGGCAATTACGCCTGCCAGAAGAGGAGGGCAGGTGTTCAGGCGTTACCCTGAAGAAGTTCAATCGTTGTGGCCAGGCCTTTGAGGATGCCCTTGGAGTACCGGTCGATCACAAAGCCTACGTTGTTTTCGTTGTAGTTGATGTACGATCCGCGAATGAACTGCCACTTGGATGAGATATCGTTAAGTGCTGCTTTAAGCTCCGGTGTTCCCTGGCCCTGTATAACGGACGCCAGCAATTGATCCAGCTCCCGGGCCTGCTCGTCGAGCGGTGTTTCGGTAGAAGAGCCCTGGAAGGTCTGGGCAACTGAGGAGTTGGTCCTGACCGAGTACTTGGCCATCATCTGGGCCATCTTTACAGCAGCCAAACGGGCGGCTTCAACCCTCGGATTGGTATCGGTCTGGGAGCTTTCCTGGGCCACCCGGTACAGTTCGGTGGCTTTCTCGTTCATGGTCAGCGCCTGGTTGGCCATATCAGAGACCAGGCGCAGGTCTGGATAACCCTGATTGCGCACATCGTTGATGTTGTCGCGCATCAGGTTCTTGAATTTATCAAACTCCTGGTTGAGCCCTTCTACTTCCTCGGCAGACAGTACGCCGGAATCGCTGCCAGCAATGGAATTCATGGAGTCATTGGCCGAGTTGATGCCCTGTACAATCTCGTTCAGGGTATCGGTATCCCCGGTTCCGCTGAAACGGTAGTAGGCATCCAGAGCCATGTAGTTGCTGACCCGGAAACTATGAAGGTCGGAGAGAAATCCGTCGGCGCTGTCCTGGGCGCGGGCACCCATGGACGTTAGTGCAAGAAGAATAAGCGCGGCTACAAGGGAACGTATCCGCAGGTTAGCGTCTTTCATCGGATGGGTCTCCGTAATGCGGTTTTATTATTGTGGACCAAAGTCGTAGATCGAAGGTAAAGTAACTGCGTCAGCCAATCAAGCAGTTTTGGCGGCGTTGTCGCCCGTAAATGTAAATAACTTTGAAATTTGCGTGACGAAGTTCCGGTTTTCCCTGAGCAGTGGCTTCCAGTTCACTGAAACATAACAATTCCGCTCGAATTTTTTCGGTTGCCCCCGGCAATTTGGGGACTTTTGCAGCCCTCCTGAAAGAAACAAATTGACAAATGCGCCGTTTTTTTTCATCGTGTGCCCTCACGATTCAAACGACTGTATGAATTTTTGGATCGGATGATCGGGCAGTGACCGAAATCTCGCTGCACAAACAGCCGCGCCGGTGAATCAAAAAGTACCGCTCGGCTGGAAGCAGTTCCAAACACAGACTGGAGATCAGTTGATGATTTACGAAGGTAAAGCCATCACGGTTAAAGAGATCGAAGGCGGGATCGCTCAGTTGAACTTCGACTTGCAGGGCGAGTCAGTAAACAAGTTCAACCGTCTTACTATCGAAGAGCTCCGCGCCGCGACTGACGCACTTAAAGCGCAGAAGAACCTGAAGGGTCTGGTAGTGACCAGCTCCAAGGACAGCTTCATTGTTGGTGCCGATATTACCGAATTCACCGAGCTGTTTGCGGGCTCGGAAGAGGATCTGGTAGCCAACAACCTCAAGGCCAACGAAGTCTTTAACGCCGTTGAAGATCTGCCGTTCCCCACAGTTACCGCGATCAACGGTATGGCGCTGGGTGGCGGTTTCGAAATGTGCCTGGCAACCGACTACCGGGTGATGGACAAGAAGGCCAAAGTCGGTCTTCCGGAAGTGAAGCTGGGCATCTTCCCTGGCTTCGGCGGTACCGTGCGTCTGTCCCGTCTGGTGGGTGTCGACAATGCGGTTGAGTGGATCAGTGGTGGCACTGAGAACCGTGCAGATGTTGCGCTGAAAGTCGGTGCTGTGGATGCCGTGCTCGAGTCAGACAAACTGGTTGACGCTGCTGTTGGCATTATCAACCAGTGCAACGAAGGCAAGCTGGATTACGAAGCTCGTCGCGAAGAGAAGAAGGGTAAGATCAAGCTCAATGCCATGGAAAGCATGATGGCATTCGAGATCTCCAAGGCATTTGTTGCCGGCAAGGCTGGCAAGAACTACCCGGCTCCTGTTGAGGCCATCAAGGTCATGCAGAAGCATGCCGGTATGACCCGCGACAAGGCAATCGAAGTGGAAGCCAAAGGCTTCGCCAAGATGGCCAAGACCAACGTTGCGGCTTGCCTGGTTGGCCTGTTCCTGAATGATCAGGAGCTCAAGAAGAAGGCCAAGGCCTGGGAGAAAGAAGCCAATGATGTGAACCTGGCCGCAGTACTCGGCGCAGGTATCATGGGTGGCGGTGTTGCCTTCCAGTCTGCCCTGAAAGGCACGCCGATCATCATGAAGGACATCAACCAGGACGGTATCGCCCTGGGTCTGAAGGAAGCCAAGAAGCTTCTGGCCAAGCGCGTTGAAAAGGGCAAGATGAAGCCGGATCAGATGGCCGACGTGCTCAATAGCATCACGCCGACCCTGAACTATGGCGACTTCAAGAACGTCGATCTGGTAGTCGAAGCCGTTGTTGAGAACCCGAAGGTAAAAGACGCAGTTCTTCGTGAAACCGAAGACGCGGTTCGCGAGGACACCATCCTGACCTCCAACACGTCTACTATCTCCATCGATCTGCTGGCGAAGAACCTGAAGCGTCCGGAAAATTTCTGCGGCATGCACTTCTTCAACCCGGTACACATGATGCCGCTGGTTGAGGTGATTCGTGGCGAAAAGACCAGTGATCGTGCGATCGCGACCACCGTGGCTTACGCCAAGGCCATGGGCAAGACCCCGATCGTTGTCAACGATTGCCCGGGCTTCCTGGTAAACCGCGTTCTGTTCCCGTACTTCGGCGGATTTATCGGTCTGGTGCGTGACGGTGCTGACTTCCAGCACGTTGACAAGGTCATGGAGAAGTTCGGCTGGCCGATGGGCCCTGCCTACCTGCTTGACGTTGTCGGCATGGATACCGGCAAGCACGCCGGTGAAGTGATGGCAGACGGCTTCCCGGATCGCATGAAGCACGAAGGCACAACCGCCATTGACGTGATGTTCGATAACAACCGTTACGGACAGAAGAACGAAAAGGGCTTCTACAAGTATGAACTGGACCGCAAGGGCAAGCAGAAGAAGGTTGTCGATGAAGAGACCTACAAGCTGCTCGAGCCGGTTGTTCAGGGTAAGAACGAATTCAGCGAAGAAGACATCATCGCCCGCATGATGATTCCTCTGTGTCTGGAAACCGTTCGCTGCCTGGAAGACGGCATTGTCGAAGATCCGGCAGATGCTGATATGGGCCTGATTTTCGGTATCGGCTTCCCGCCGTTCCGGGGTGGTGCCCTGCGCTATATCGACGACATGGGTGTGGACAAGTTCGTCGAACTGGCAGACAAGTTTGCAGACCTTGGTGCTCTTTATCACCCGACCGAGAAGCTGCGTGAAATGGCCAAGACTGGCAAAAAGTTCTTTGGCTAACCCTGAAAGAGATTTCCGAACGGAGAAAGATCTATGAGCCTTAATCCGAGAGACGTTGTCGTCGTCGATTGCGTGCGGACTCCGATGGGTCGTGCCAAAAACGGTTGTTTCCGGAACGTGCGTGCAGAGACCCTGTCCGCCAATCTGATCGAAGCACTGTTTGAGCGCAACCCGAAGCTCGACCCGAAAGAAGTTGAAGATGTTATCTGGGGCTGTGTAAACCAGACCAAGGAGCAGGGCTTCAACGTGGCGCGTCAGATTTCCCTGCTGACCCGCATTCCCCACGAGTCTGCAGCGCAGACCGTGAACCGTCTGTGTGGTTCGGCCATGAGTGCGATTCACACTGCAGCGCAGGCCATCATGACCGGTAACGGTGATGTGTTCTTCGTAGGTGGTGTCGAGCATATGGGGCACGTACCCATGACCGAAGGCTTCGACCATAACCCGGCTGCTTCCAAGTACTCCGCAAAAGCGTCCAACATGATGGGCCTGACCGCGGAAATGCTGGCCAAGATGCACGGGATTACCCGTGAGCAGCAGGACGAATTCGGTGCTCGTTCCCACCGCCTGGCCCATGAAGCGACCGTAGAAGGCCGTTTCAAGAACGAAATCGTGCCGATTGAAGGTCACGACGAGAATGGCTTCAAGGTGCTGATCGAGGAAGACGAGACCATTCGTCCCGAGACCACTGCCGAGTCGCTGAGTCAGCTGAAGCCAGCGTTCGATCCGAAGAACGGTACCGTGACTGCTGGTACTTCCTCCCAGCTGACCGACGGTGCGGCTGCAATGGTGCTGATGTCCGCAGAGCGTGCTGAAGCCCTGGGGCTTAAGCCGATTGCCAAGATCCGCAGCATGGCCGTTGCCGGTTGCGATCCCGCGATCATGGGCTATGGCCCGGTGCCTGCCACCAAGAAAGCCCTGAAGCGTGCAGGCCTTAAAGTCGAAGACATCGACTTCTGGGAACTGAACGAGGCTTTTGCCGGCCAGTCCCTGCCTGTCCTCAAGGACCTGAAGCTGCTGGGCGTTATGGAAGAGAAAGTGAACCTGAACGGCGGCGCGATTGCCCTTGGCCATCCGCTGGGTTGCTCCGGTGCACGTATCTCCACAACCCTGCTGAATGTAATGCAGGCCAAAGGCGGTAAGCTTGGTGTTTCCACCATGTGTATCGGTCTGGGCCAGGGCATTGCGACGGTCTGGGAGCGTCTGTAATCCGTTAAGCGGTTTTCAGTACGCGGTTTCAGAAGGCCCGGCAAATGCCGGGCCTTTCTGTTTCAATCGGCGGCCTGGACAGGCTTCCAGAATGTGAAAAAAAGCAGGATTGAAACCAAAGAATGGGTTGTCTTGCTATTCTTGACCCTGTAAAACAGTGAGCCTATACAGATTGGCGGCGTATGTGTGTTTTCTAGCCGACTGATTTTACAGCGAGTTTACGGTTTGCTGATTAATTGACCGATTTATCGCCAAGGATACAGAACTCCGATATGGGTAAAAGTCTCGTAATTGTCGAGTCACCAGCGAAAGCGAAGACCATCAACAAGTACCTGGGCTCTGACTTCATCGTCAAATCGAGCGTCGGGCATATTCGTGATCTTCCCGTCAGTGGCAGTGGATCCCAGTCCGATCCCAAAGAGCGTGCCAAGCAGGCCGCGCTCACCCGGAAGATGAGCCCCGAAGAAAAGGCGGTGCACAAAAAGCGCAAGGCCCGCGAACAGCTGGTCGCCCGGATGGGTGTCGACCCTGATCAGGACTGGAGTGCACGTTACGAGATCCTTCCCGGCAAGGAGAAGGTGGTCAGCGAACTCAAACGGCTGGCCAAATCAGCAGACCATATCTATCTGGCAACGGATTTGGACCGTGAAGGGGAGGCTATCGCCTGGCACCTTCAGCAAACCATTGGAGGCGAGCCAGAGAAATACCGGCGCGTGGTGTTCAACGAAATCACCAAGCGCGCCATTCAGGAAGCCTTCAAGGATCCCGGCAATCTTGACAACAACCGGGTGAATGCACAGCAGGCTCGTCGCTTCCTCGATCGGGTTGTCGGCTATATGGTATCGCCACTGCTTTGGGCCAAGATTGCCCGAGGCCTGTCAGCCGGCCGTGTGCAATCAGTTGCCGTGCGGTTGATCGTGGAGCGGGAGCGGGAGATCCGGAAGTTTATTCCGGAAGAGTTCTGGCAGTTGCACGCTGATCTCGCGTCTGCGAAGGCGGATCAGCCGGTTCGCTTTGAGGTGACCCGGCATGATGACAAGCCTTACCGACCGGTCAATGAGCAGCAGAGCACCGAGCACGTCAACCGCCTCAAAGCGGGCACTTTCAAGGTTGCCAAGCGGGAAGACAAGCCCACGCGTTCACGCCCTTCAGCGCCTTTTATTACGTCCACGTTGCAACAGGCGGCAAGTAACCGGATGGGGTTCAGCGTCAAGAAGACCATGATGCTCGCCCAGCGTCTTTATGAGGCCGGTTTCATTACCTACATGCGTACCGACTCCACTAACCTGAGTCAGGATGCGGTTAGCAGCTGCCGAACCTACATCGAGAAGCAGTTTGGCGACAAATACCTGCCGGAGAAGCCACGTGTTTACGGAAGTAAAGAGGGCGCCCAGGAGGCCCACGAGGCTATTCGTCCGACCGAAGTCAGCCGTCGCCCGGCGGATATCAGCGGTCTTGAGAAGGATGCCGAAAAGCTCTACGACCTGATCTGGCGCCAGTTTATTGCCTGCCAGATGTCCGATGCCGAATTCCTGAGCACGTCCATTGTGGTGGCCAACGGCGATTACGAGCTCCGTACCCGGGGCCGGATCATCAAGTTCGACGGTTTCCTTAAAGCGGCTCCCCAGGCCGCCAAGAAAGATGAAGACATCGCTCTGCCCGATATCAAGGTGGATGAAGTACTGGATCTCAAGAAGCTGGATCCCAGTCAGCACTTTACCAAACCGTCACCCAGGTATACTGAGGCAAGTCTGGTAAAAGAACTTGAAAAACAGGGCATTGGTCGGCCGTCTACCTATGCCTCGATCATTTCCACGATTCAGGATCGCGGGTACGTAAGGCTGCAGAACCGCCGGTTCTATGCCGAGAAGATGGGCGAGATTGTTACCGAGCGCCTGTCAGAATCTTTCCCGAACCTGATGGACTTCGACTTCACCGCGAGGATGGAAGACGAGCTTGATGAGATTGCCGAAGGCGATGTCGAGTGGAAGAAAGTCCTGAACGATTTTTACGGCCGTTTCCGGCAACAACTGGAAAAAGCCGAGAGTGGTGAAGACGGCAGCATGCGTGCCAATACGCCCACCGAAACCGATATCCCATGCCCGAGCTGCGGCCGGAATATGCAGATTCGCGTGGCCAGCACCGGTGTCTTCCTGGGTTGTTCCGGCTATTCACTGCCACCGAAGGAGCGTTGCAAGACTACCATTAACCTGGTTTCCGGCGACGAAGTGGTCAGCGCTGACGATGATGTGGAAGGTGAGGGTGAAACCCGTCTGCTGCGCAAGAAACGGCGTTGTCCCAAGTGTGGCACTGCCATGGACAGTTACCTGGTTGACGAGACCCGCAAGCTGCGTGTCTGTGGTAACAATCCTGATTGCTCGGGTTACGAGGTTGAAAAGGGCACGTTCCGCATCAAGGGCTACGATGGCCCGACCCTGGAGTGCGATAAGTGCGGCTCCGAGATGCAACTGAA
Organism: Marinobacter maroccanus; assembly: GCF_002933275.1. GTDB lineage: Bacteria > Pseudomonadota > Gammaproteobacteria > Pseudomonadales > Oleiphilaceae > Marinobacter > Marinobacter maroccanus. The sequence goes on along the minus strand of NZ_PSSX01000002.1, from coordinate 165,740 downwards.
AACGGGGCGCTTCGGAAAGTATTTCGGTTGCACCAATGCCGAGTGCAAGAATACTCGTAAGCTCCTGAAAAATGGCGAGCCAGCCCCGCCCAAGATGGACCCGGTGCCTATGCCGGAGCTTCAATGCCAGAAGGTTGATGACACTTACGTTCTTCGGGATGGTGCGTCCGGCTTGTTCCTGGCTGCCAGCAAGTTCCCGAAAAACCGGGAAACGCGGCCGCCCCTGGTGATGGAGATCAAACCCCACCGGAAGGAGATCGATCCAAAATACGATTACCTGATGGACGCACCCGAGCGGGACCCAGAAGGCAATCCGACGGTTATCCGTTACAGCCGCAAGAGTAAGGAGCAGTACGTCATGTCCGAAAAAGAGGGCAAGGCGACTGGCTGGTCAGCGTGGTATGTGAACGGCAAGTGGCAGCCGCAGGACAAGAAAAAGTAATTGTCATGAAGTAGAGGCCAGATGAAAGCTTTCATCTGGCCTCTACTTCAAAACCTTACCGGAACTTCCTCAGTCTCTGGATAAGAGAGGATGTATCCCAGCGTTTACCGCCCATAGACTGCACATCCGCATAGAACTGATCCACCAGTGCGGTAACCGGTAGAGACGCGTTCACTTTTCTTGCCTCTTCCAGGCAAATCCCCAGGTCCTTGCGCATCCAGTCAACGGCGAAGCCGTGCTCGAATTCCCCCGCAATCATGGTTCCCGAGCGGTTTTCCATCTGCCAGGACTGGGCTGCGCCTTTGGAAATCACGTCCACCACCTTCGCTACGTCCAGTTCGGCCTGCTCGGCAAAGTGCAGCGCTTCTGAAAGACCCTGCACCAGACCGGCAATGGCAATCTGGTTTACCATCTTGGTTTTCTGGCCACTGCCAGCCGGCCCCATTCGGTTGAGCGCCCGGGCATAATGTTCCATGACCGGCTCGGCCTTGGCGTAGTCCTGTTCGGATCCTCCGCACATGATGGTCAGCTTGCCGTTCTCGGCGCCTTGCTGGCCGCCCGACACGGGCGCATCAACAAATCCCATGTTCTTCTGGCGAGCGGCATCGGCCAGATATTCGGCAATGCCGGCCGAAGCAGTCGTGTGGTCCACCAGCACTGCACCCTCGGGCGCATTGGCGAGAATGCCCCCTCCGCCTTCGTAAACGGCTTCAAGATCGGTATCGGCGCCAACACAGGTCAGAACGATGTCGGCTCCTGTAACGGCCTCAGCAATGGTGCTGCAGCTGGTTCCATCGTATTCGCTTGCCCACTGCTCGGCTTTTGCGGAGGTCCGGTTCCAGACTCTGACTTTAAGCCCTGCCTTGGCCAGGTGGCCGGCCATCGGGTAGCCCATAACGCCGAGGCCGATAAATGCTGCTGTAGTCATTGCTTTCTCCTCTTATGTTTTTGTCGGTTTAAGTTAGCACAGAAGAGCCGGACAGCACGCCATAAAAAAGGCCGCTGAATCAGCGGCCTTTGCGTGCTTTATCCGGAAAATCGTATTTATTTCGTCGGATAATCCCGGGAATCCGAGCCAGTGTAGAGCTGGCGGGGACGGCCGATGCGGTAGTCGCCGCTTACCATCTCGTTCCAGTGCGAGAACCAGCCAATGGTCCGCGACAGGGCGAAGATAACCGTGAACATCGACGTGGGGATTCCGATGGCCTTGAGGATTAGACCGGAATAGAAATCCACGTTGGGATACAGCTTGCGCTTGACGAAGTATTCGTCTTCCAGCGCGATCTTCTCGAGACGCTGGGCGATCTTCAGCAGCGGGTCGTTCTCCAGGCCCAGCTCGGTCAGAACTTCGTGCGCGGTTTCTGCCATCACCTTGGCGCGCGGGTCGAAATTCTTGTAAACCCGGTGGCCGAAGCCCATCAGGCGGAACGGGTCGTCTTTGTCCTTGGCCTTGGCGATGAATTTCTCGATGTTGGATTCGTCGCCAATCTCGGCCAGCATATCCAGAACCGCTTCGTTGGCGCCACCGTGTGCAGGGCCCCACAGAGCGGCGATGCCCGAGGCGATACAGGCGTACGGGTTGGCACCGGTGGAGCCGGCCAGACGCACAGTGGAGGTTGAAGCGTTCTGCTCATGATCCGCGTGCAGGATGAAAATCTTGTCCATTGCCTTGGCGAGGATCGGGTTCGGCTTGTATTCCTCACAGGGAACGCCAAACATCATCTGCAGGAAGTTCTCGGAGTACGAGAGGTCATTACGCGGATAAATGAAAGGTTGGCCAATGGCGTACTTGTAGCACCAGGCGGCAATGGTCGGCATTTTTGCAATAAGACGATGCGCGGTGATTTCCCGCTGCTCCTGGCTGGCTACGTCCATTTCGCCGTGGTAGAAGGCGGATAGAGCGCCCACCACACCACACATGATGGCCATCGGGTGTGCGTCACGACGGAAGCCCTGGAAGAAGTTCCGCATCTGGTCGTGCAGCATTGTGTGGTTTTTGATGGTGTCATGGAACTTCTGGTTCTCCTCGGCGCTCGGAAGCTCGCCGTGAAGGAGGAGGTAGCAGACTTCAAGGTAATCGGAATGTTCGGCAAGCTGCTCAATCGGGTAGCCGCGGTGCAGGAGAACGCCATTTGCACCGTCGATGTAGGTAATGGCCGATTCGCAGGCTGCTGTGGATACGAATCCGGGATCGTATGTGAAAACGCCTTCCTGGACTAGGCCTCGTACGTCGATAACGTCAGGGCCGACGGTGCCTGAATAAACCGGTACCTCAATGGACTTGTCCCCCACCGAGAGCGTGGCTTTCCTGTCGGTCATGGTGCTCTCCTATTTATCAGCTTTGACAGCTTTATCTACAGTTATAGATGCGCTAGAAGGCGCGTATTATCGCAAAACTGGCGGCAAAATATAGGGCGTTGGCTTTTTTTGTCAATGGAAGAGTCGGGAAAAGCCGGAATTTGACATTCGTTGTAAATGAGGGATATCCCGAATAACAGTGGGCTTGGGGAAGAAAAGGATTTGTCAATCATCCTTATAGCTTGCTTAACCCCCTGAAATACGCGGCCTGAGCGATGTTGCAGGTTTGTAATTGGTTAGGGTACTCCTTATAATCCCTAGCCCGGAATTGGGGATAAACCTTCTCCCGCTGCCTGTAAATAGTGGGTTGCCGTTGAGGTTTTCTTCCTTCCAAGCCAATCGTGTGCCGGTTTCGTATCAGCACGCCGATCCTTACATACCAACCATCCGCATCCGGTTTTCCGGTCCCGCGGAACCAAGAGAGAGTGTGAGAGCGCTGTGAATAGCAAACGACCAGTAAATCTCGATCTCGGCAAGTTTCATTTTCCGCTGCCAGCCATTACGTCCATATTGCACCGTATCAGCGGCATCATCATTTTTGTTGGTGTTGCGTTCCTGCTTTACGGACTTCAGCTTTCCCTGTCCGGGGAAGAGGGCTTCAGCCGTGTAAATGAACTGCTGGACAGCTTCCTTGCCAAGCTGATTATCTGGGGCATCTTGTCTGCTCTGTTGTACCACCTGGTTGCGGGTATCAAGCACCTGTTCATGGATATGGGCATTGGTGAAGAGCTCGAGAGCGGCCGCCTCGCCTCGAAGATCACGATTGTGGTTTCCGTCATTCTCATCGTTCTGGCAGGAGTCTGGGTATGGTAAACAGCGTCACGAACCTGGGTCGCAGTGGTGTCTATGACTGGCTGATCCAGAGGGTAACCGCCTACGTACTTGCTTTGTATACAATTTTCCTGCTCGGTTTCCTGTTGACCTCGAATGTCAACTACGAGACTTGGAGTGCGCTTTTTGACCAGACCTGGTTCCGTATCTTTACCCTGATGGCACTGCTTTCAATTGGTGCTCACGCCTGGGTAGGGCTTTGGACGGTAACTACGGACTACATCAAGGCCATGGGTCCCAGGTTTATCGTGCAGGCAGCTTGTGGGCTGACCATGTTCGTCTATGTGGTTTGGGGCATTCAGATTCTTTGGGGGCTTTAATCGATGGCTAATATCAAGACCATGTCCTTTGACGCGATTGTTATCGGTGGTGGCGGATCCGGCATGCGCGCCGCGCTTCAGCTGACCGAGTCCGGCGTCAATACCGCGTGTATCACCAAAGTATTTCCAACGCGGTCTCATACGGTCTCTGCCCAGGGTGGCATCACCTGTGCGATTGCCAGTGCGGATCCGAATGACGACTGGCGCTGGCATATGTATGACACGGTAAAGGGTTCGGACTACATCGCCGACCAGGACGCCGTTGAGTATATGTGTTCCGTAGGCCCTCAGGCGGTATTCGAGCTGGAGCATATGGGGCTGCCTTTCTCCCGTACCGAGCAGGGCCGCATCTATCAGCGTCCTTTCGGTGGCCAGTCCAAGGGTCCGGATAATCCGACCCAGGCAGCACGTACCTGTGCCGCGGCTGACCGTACCGGTCATGCACTTCTTCACACTCTTTACCAGGCCAATATCAAGGGCGGTACTACCTTCCTGAACGAGTGGTACGCGGTAGACCTCGTCAAGAACAGCAAGGACGAGGTTGTTGGTGTGGTTGCCATCGAGGTAGAGACTGGCGAAGTCGCCTATATCAAGTCCAAGGCGACCGTTCTGGCGACCGGTGGTGCAGGCCGTATTTATGCCTCAACCACCAACGCCCTGATCAATACCGGCGATGGTATCGGCATGGCGCTGCGCGCCGGCTTCCCGATGCAGGATATGGAGATGTGGCAGTTCCACCCGACCGGTATTTACGGTGCCGGCACGCTGGTCACCGAAGGGTGCCGGGGTGAGGGTGGTTACCTGATCAACGCCGAAGGCGAACGCTTCATGGAGCGCTATGCTCCGAACGCGAAAGACCTGGCGGGTCGGGACGTTGTTGCCCGGGCCATGGTTATCGAGATTCTGGAAGGCCGTGGCTGCGGTCCCGACAAGGATCACGTTCTGCTGAAGCTTGATCACCTGGGAGAAGAAACCCTGAACCTGCGCCTGCCGGGCATCTGTGAGCTGTCCCGTACCTTTGCGCACGTCGATCCGGTTAAAGAGCCGATCCCTGTAGTGCCGACCTGTCACTACATGATGGGTGGTATTCCGACCAACGTTGGTGGCCAGGCTCTGACCCAGGACGAGAATGGCAAAGACAAGCCGATTCCCGGGCTGTTCGCCTGTGGTGAGGCGGCCTGTGTATCTGTGCACGGTGCCAACCGCCTGGGTGGCAACTCCCTGCTGGATCTGGTTGTCTTCGGTCGCGCGGCTGGCCTGCACATTGAAGAGCAGCTGCGTGGCGGCTTTGAAGTTGATGGTGCCAGTGAGGATGACATCAAGCGCGCCATGGCGCGGCTCGATCGCCTGAATAATGCGTCCGAGGGCGAAAGCGTTGCGGAGGTTCGCAAGGATCTTCAGAACTGCATGCAGCTCTACTTTGGTGTTTTCCGTGACGGCAAGAGCATGGAAGAAGGTCTCAAGAAGCTGGAAGCGATTGGTGAGCGTGTTCGCAACACCAAGCTGGCTGATACCAGCAACGCCTTCAACACCGCCCGAATTGAGGCGCTTGAGCTGGACAACCTTTATGAGGTGGCGCTGTCTACTGCGATTTCTGCGTTTGAGCGTAAGGAAAGCCGTGGCGCGCACGCCAGGAACGACTTTACCGAGCGTGACGATGAGAACTGGCTCAAGCACTCCATGTACTTCCCGCTGGAAAAGCGTGTGGGCAAGCGTGATGTGAACTTTGCGCCGAAAACGGTGGACAAGTTCGAGCCGAAGGTCCGGACTTACTAAGGGGGACTCCGAAAATGTTAGTAAGCCTTTATCGTTATAACCCGGAGACCGACAACGCGCCTTACATGCAGGACGTGGATGTCGAAATTCCGGAAGGCAAGGATCTCATGGTTCTTGATGTACTGAACCTGATCAAGGAACGGGATCCTTCAATGGCCTATCGCCGGTCCTGTCGTGAGGGCGTTTGTGGCTCCGACGGCATGAACATGAACGGCAAAAACGGCCTGGCCTGTATCACGCCTGTCTCCCAGGTGGTGAAAGGCGACAAGCTGGTCCTGCGCCCGCTGCCGGGTCTGCCGGTTATCCGTGATCTGGTCGTAGATATGAGCCTTTTCTACAAGCAGTACGAAAAGGTCATGCCTTATCTGATCAACGACAAGCCTGCTCCGGCAATCGAGCGGCTGCAGTCTCCGGAAGACCGCCAGAAGCTGGACGGCCTGTACGAGTGTATCCTCTGTGCCTGCTGTTCCACTTCCTGCCCTTCATTCTGGTGGAACCCGGACAAGTTCATCGGCCCGGCCGGCCTGCTGCAGGCCTACCGTTTCCTGGCGGACAGCCGGGATACCGCCCAGGACGAGCGACTTGCCAGCCTTGATGACCCGTTCAGTGTATTTCGCTGCCGGGGCATCATGAACTGTGTCAGTGTCTGCCCGAAAGGCCTCAACCCCACAAGGGCTATCGGCCACATTCGGAATCTTCTGCTGCAAAGGGCGACTTAAGCAGCAGGATTTGCGACAGACGCTATACTGTTCTGATCAGGTTAGTACCCGGAAGGCCTCGCAAGTTTGCGGGGCCTTCAACCAAAGGCTTATAGTCAAAAGTCTTACCCGGGTGCACACTACGCAAGCCGTGGCGGGAACTTATAAAGTTTTCTCCCTGTTTTGCTGAGTATAAAAACCACCGGGGAATGGAAAACATCCATGTCGGGTGTGGTGGCCAAAGTCGATCCCGTAAAAACCCGTATTGACTGAGAAATACCCCTGGCCGACCATATCGGGCTCCCCGCACCAGCCCAAGGTGAGCTATTCAAGATGCACGAAAGCATAATGGAGCAGTTATGGCAGACTTCCCACCTGCAGGGTGGAAATCTCGCCTATGTTGAACAGCTTTTTGAAACCTACCTGACAGACCCCAATGCCGTTCCCGAAGAGTGGCGCAGCTATTTTGACAAGCTTCCCAGTGTCGATGGCTACAAGGGCCGTGACATTGTCCACTCTTCCATCCGCGAACAGTTTGAACACATTTCCCGTAATCAGCGCTTTCTTGCCAGCGGCGGCGTTCCCGCCAGTGCAACGTCTGATGCGGACAAAAAGCAGATTCGTGTTCTCCAGCTGATTAACGCCTACCGCTTCCGCGGTCATCAGGAAGCGAAGCTGGACCCGCTCGGCGTATGGCAGCGTCCCAAGGTTGAAGACCTGGATCCCGAATTTCATGAGCTATCCGACTCTGATCGCGATCTGGAATTCCAGACCGGCTCCCTGAACCTCGGCTCCGAGACCATGAAACTCGGAGACATTGTCGATGGTTTGCGCCAGACCTACTGCGAAAGCATCGGCGCTGAATACATGCATGTGGTCGATACCCGCATTAAGCGTTGGTTCCAGCAACGCATGGAGCCGGTTCGGTCACGTCCTGCCTACGAAAATAGCACCCGTAAGCACATCCTTGAGCGCCTGACGGCTGCCGAAGGTCTTGAAAAGTACCTGGGATCCCGTTATCCGGGCGTGAAACGGTTTGGTCTTGAGGGTGGCGAGACGCTGATTCCCTGCCTCGACGAGCTGATTCAGCGCGCCGGTTCCTACGGTGCCAAGGAAATTGTCCTGGGCATGGCTCACCGTGGTCGCCTGAACGTTCTGGTCAACACCCTGGGCAAGAATCCGCGGGAGCTCTTTGACGAATTCGAAGGCAAGAAGCTCGCCGATTCCGGCTCCGGTGACGTGAAATACCACCAGGGCTTCTCATCCAACGTGATGACTCCGGGCGGCGAAGTTCACCTGGCGATGGCGTTTAACCCGTCGCACCTGGAAATTGTTTCACCGGTTGTTGAGGGCTCTGTCCGGGCTCGTCAAACCCGCCGTAACGATGACGAGGGCACCAAGGTTGTTCCGATTATCATGCACGGCGACGCGGCATTTGCCGGGCAGGGCGTGGTAATGGAAACCTTCCAGATGTCCCAGACCCGCGGTTTCGGCGTTGGTGGCACTATTCATATCGTCATCAACAACCAGGTTGGTTTCACCACCAGCAAGCAGGAAGATGCGCGGTCCACGGAATACTGCACCGACGTGGCCAAGATGATCCAGGCGCCGATTCTGCATGTGAATGCGGACGACCCGGAAGCGGTCATGTTCGTGACGCAGATGGCCATGGATTACCGCAACGAATTCAAGAACGACGTGGTGATCGATCTGGTCTGCTATCGTCGTCGCGGCCACAACGAGGCGGATGAGCCGGCGGCAACCCAGCCGGTCATGTACGAGAAGATCCGCAAGCTGAAGACCACCCGCAACCTGTACGTGGATCAATTGGTGGAAGCCGGTGTGATCACCGAGGAAGAAGCCAAGCAGATGGAGAACGACTACCGTGACGCCCTGGACAATGGCGAGCACGTGGTCAAATCCCTGGTCAAGGAGCCCAACAAAGAACTGTACGTTGACTGGACTCCGTACCTCGGTCACGAGTGGACTGCCAAGTGCAAGTCCAGTGTTGCGCTGAAGACCATCCAGAAGTTGGGCAAGAAACTGACCTCGGTCCCTGAAGGGTTCAGTATCCAGCGCCAGGTCTCCAAGATTGTTTCCGACCGTGAGAAAATGACCGCCGGTGCTCTGCCTATTAACTGGGGCTACGGTGAAGTCATGGCCTATGCAACGCTGCTCAATGAGGGGCATCCGATTCGCATAACCGGCCAGGATGTCGGTCGCGGCACCTTCTCGCACCGCCACGCCGTGTTGCACAACCAGAAAGACGGCTCGACTCATATTGCCCTTGAGCAATTGTCGGAAGACCAGCCGAAATTCGAAATTTACGACTCGCTGCTGTCGGAAGAAGCCGTCATGGCGTTCGAATACGGCTACGCCACCACCGCGCCTGATGGCCTTGTAGTGTGGGAAGCGCAGTTCGGCGACTTCGCCAACGGCGCCCAGGTCGTGATCGACCAGTTCCTGACCAGTGGTGAGCACAAGTGGGGACGCCTGTGCGGTCTGACCCTGCTGTTACCCCATGGTTACGAAGGGCAGGGCCCGGAGCACAGTTCCGCTCGCCTTGAGCGTTTCCTGCAGCTGAGTGCCGAGCATAATATCCAGGTCTGCGTGCCGACCACGCCGTCCCAGGTATTCCACATGCTTCGTCGCCAGGTCAAGCGCCCGCTGCGTAAGCCGCTGGTAGCGATCACGCCCAAAAGCTTGTTGCGGCACAAGGAAGCGACGTCTGATCTTGATGACTTGACCTCAGGTACCTTCAAGACCGTGCTGCCGGAGAAAGAGCCGTCCGATCCGAAGAAAGTCACCCGCCTGATTCTGTGCTCTGGCAAGGTATATTTCGATCTGTTGGAGAAGAAGAAATCTGACGAGCGCGATGACGTCGCCATCGTTCGGATCGAGCAGCTATATCCTTTCCCCGGAGACGACCTTGACGAACTCCTGAGCGAGTACACCAAGCTCAAGCACGTTGTCTGGTGTCAGGAAGAACCGATGAACCAGGGTGCCTGGTACTGCAGTCAGCATCACATGCGTAATGCACTGCATCGCAAGAATCCCAAGCTGTACCTTCAGTATGCCGGTCGTGACGCTTCGGCTGCTCCTGCCTGTGGCCATATGTCTGTCCACATCGAAGAGCAGAAGAAACTGGTTAACGACGCGTTTGAAATTTGACGAGCTACCGAACTAAGGATCTGTAATGTCAACTGAGATTAAAGCCCCCGTTTTCCCGGAGTCGGTCGCAGAGGGTACCGTCGCGACCTGGCACAAACAGCCGGGTGAAGCCTGCTCCCGTGACGAGCTGATTGTCGATATCGAGACCGACAAGGTTGTTCTTGAGGTTGTTGCGCCGGCAGACGGTGTGATTGAAGAAATCATCAAGAACGAAGGCGATACCGTTGAGAGCGGTGAGGTAGTCGGCAAATTCAAGGAAGGCGCCAAGGGCGAATCCAAGCCTGCCGAAAGCAATAAAGAAGAAAGCAAGGAAGAGGCTCCGAAAGAGCAAGCCGCGACTGAAGCATCTTCAGGTGAAGCGATCCTGAGCCCGGCGGCCCGCAAGCTGGCTGAGGAAAATAACGTTGATCCGAACAGCATCAAGGGCACCGGCAAAGATGGCCGCGTAACCAAGGAAGACGTTCAGAATCACGTGGACAGCGCCAAGTCCTCCGGCGGTGCTTCTGCGCCCCAGCCTGCGGCTGGTATGCCGGAAGTCAACGTCAGCCAGGGCGAGCGTCCCGAGAAGCGCGTGCCGATGACCCGCCTGCGTGCGAGCATTGCCAAGCGTCTGGTCAATGCGCAGCAAAGCGCAGCCATGTTGACCACCTTTAACGAGGTGAACATGGCGCCGATCATGGAGCTGCGCAAGCAGTACCAGGACAGCTTTGTGAAGCGTCACGGTATCAAGCTTGGCTTCATGTCTTTCTTTACCAAAGCTGCCACCGAAGCCCTGAAGCGTTTCCCTGCGGTGAACGCATCCATCGACGGTAACGACATGGTTTACCACGGCTACCAGGACATCGGCGTAGCAGTGTCCACGGATCGCGGCCTGGTGGTTCCGGTCCTCCGTGATTCCGACGCCATGGGCCTGGCCGACATCGAGAAGAAGATCGTCGAGTACGGCACCAAGGCGAAAGAGGGCAAGCTGGCTATTGAAGATATGACCGGCGGTACCTTTACCATTACCAACGGCGGTATCTTTGGTTCGCTGATTTCCACTCCGATCCTGAACCCGCCGCAGACTGCGATCCTGGGCATGCACAAGATCCAGGAGCGTCCGATGGCCGTGAACGGCAAGGTGGAAATTCAGCCGATGATGTATCTGGCGCTTTCTTACGACCACCGAATGATTGATGGCAAGGAAGCGGTGCAGTTCCTTGTTGCCATCAAGGAAATGCTTGAAGACCCGGCACGTATTCTGCTGGACGTCTGAGCCGACATTTAACGAATCGGAAACAGGATAAAAGTATGTCTGATAAGTACGACGTCATTGTCATTGGTGCAGGCCCCGGGGGCTACGTAGCGGCCATTAAAGCGGCACAACTGGGTCTGAAGACCGCGTGTGTCGAATCCTGGACTGCAGAAGACGGCAAGGCACAGGTGCTTGGCGGTACCTGCCTCAACGTTGGCTGCATTCCCTCCAAGGCGTTGCTGGAGATTTCCCACAAGTTTGAGGAATCCAGCCACGATTTCGAGATGCAGGGCATCATCGCCAAGGATGTCAAAATGGACATCGGCAAGATGATGGAGCGCAAGAGCGGCATTGTTAAGCAGCTGACCGGCGGTATCGCCGGTCTGTTCAAGTCCAATGGCGTTACCTCCATCCACGGCCACGGCAAACTGCTGGCAAACCGGAAGGTGGAAGTAACCGACAAGGACGGTAAGTCCAAGACCTACGAGGCGGAAAATATCATTCTGGCGACCGGCTCCAAGCCGATCCAGATTCCGCCCGCACCGTTCGATGGTGAATACATCGTGGATTCCGAGGGTGCGCTGGAATTCACCGAAGTGCCCAAGCGTCTTGGTGTTATCGGTGCCGGCGTTATTGGCCTTGAGCTCGGTAGTGTCTGGGCTCGCCTGGGTGCTGAAGTAACCGTTCTGGAAGCACAGGACACCTTCCTGCCCGCTGTTGACCAGCAGGTGGCCAAGGATGCCCTGAAACAGTTCCAGAAGCAGGGTCTGAACATTGTCATGGGTGCACGCATGACCGGCGCGGAAGTGAAGCGCAAGCTGGTCAACGTGAACTATGAAGATTCCAAGGGCAAGCATGAAGCCAAGTTCGACAAGCTGATTGTCGCTGTTGGCCGTCGGCCCTACACCGACAATCTGTTGTCTGAAGATTCCGGCGTCCAGATGGATGAGCGTGGGTTCATCTTCGTTGATGACAACTGTAAAACCGAAGCGCCGGGTGTCTGGGCGATCGGTGACGTGGTTCGTGGACCGATGCTGGCCCACAAGGCGTCTGAAGAAGGCATCATGGTTGCGGAGCGTATTGCCGGGCACAAGCCCCAGGTCAACTACGACTGCATCCCGAACGTTGTCTACACCTTCCCGGAAGTTGCCTGGGTTGGAAAAACCGAGGAGCAGATGAAGGCCGAGGGTGAGGAATACAACGTTGGTACCTTCCCGTTTGCAGCCAACGGCCGTGCCATGGCTGCAAACTCGGCATCTGGTCTGGTCAAGATCATCGCTGACGCGAAAACTGACCGCATTGTCGGTTTCCATGTAGTGGGTCCCCAGGCCTCTGAAATCGTTGCCCAGGGCGTAATTGCCATGGAATTCGGTTCCAGCGCCGAAGATCTGGCCCTGACCTGCTTTGCACATCCGACTCTGTCCGAGTCCGTGCACGAAGCAGCTCTGGCCGTCGGTGGTGGCGCGATTCATATCGCCAATCGCCGCAAGAAGAAGTAACGCAAACCAGGAATTTTTTAATTCGGGACATTAACTATGAATTTGCATGAATATCAGGGCAAACAGCTTTTCGCTGAATATGGCCTGCCAGTATCCAAGGGCATTGCCTGTGATACTCCGAAGGAAGCTGTGGACGCAGCTGGTGAAATCGGCGGTGATGCATGGGTTGTGAAAGCCCAGGTTCACGCAGGTGGCCGTGGTAAGGCTGGCGGTGTAAAGCTGGTCAAGAGCAAAGAAGAGATCCGTGAGTTTGCCGAGAAGTGGCTGGGTCAGAACCTGGTAACCTATCAGACAGATGAGAATGGCCAGCCGGTAAGCAAGATTCTGGTTGAATCCCTCACCGACATCGACCAGGAGCTGTACCTGGGCGCGGTCGTTGACCGTGGCACCCGTCGTATCGTGTTCATGGCCTCCACCGAAGGCGGTGTTGAGATCGAGAAGGTTGCCGAAGAAACCCCCGAGAAGATCCTGAAAGCTGAAGTCGACCCGCTGGTGGGCGCACAGCCGTACCAGGGCCGCGAGCTCGCGTTCAAGCTGGGTCTCGAGGGCAAGCAGATCGGTCAGTTCACCAAGATCTTCATTGGTCTGGCCAAGTTGTTCGAAGAGTGTGATCTGGCGCTGGTAGAAATCAATCCGCTGGTTATTACCCCGGCTGGTGATCTGCATTGTCTGGACGCCAAAGTAGGTGTTGATGGCAACGCGCTGTACCGTCAGAAGAAGATCCACGAGATGCACGATCCCTCCCAGGAAGATTCCCGTGAAGCGGAAGCGGCCAAGTGGGAGCTCAACTACGTGGCTCTGGAAGGCAACATCGGCTGCATGGTTAACGGTGCCGGCCTGGCCATGGGTACCATGGATATCATCAAGCTGTCCGGCGGCCAGCCTGCCAACTTCCTGGACGTTGGTGGCGGTGCAACCAAGGAGCGTGTTTCCGAGGCATTCAAGATCATCCTGTCTGACTCCAACGTCAAGGCGGTTCTGGTCAACATCTTCGGTGGTATCGTTCGCTGCGACATGATTGCAGAGGGCATCATTGGTGCCGTGAAGGAAGTCGGTGTAAAGGTTCCTGTTGTGGTTCGCCTTGAAGGCAACAACGCGGAGAAGGGTACTCAGGTACTCGCCGAGAGCGGCCTGAACATCATCGCCGCTACCAGTCTGTCGAATGCGGCAGAGCAAGTTGTTAAAGCCGCAGGGGGTAAATAATGAGCATCCTGATTAACAAAGACACCAAGGTTATCTGTCAGGGCTTTACCGGCGCGCAGGGCACCTTCCACTCAGAGCAGGCGATTGCCTACGGTACCAAGATGGTTGGCGGCGTCAGCCCCGGCAAGGGCGGTACCGAGCATCTGGGCCTGCCGGTGTTCAACACCGTGCGTGACGCCGTTGAAGCAACTGGCGCAGAAGCGACCGTTATCTACGTACCGGCGCCGTTCTGTAAGGACGCCATCATCGAAGCGGCAGATGCCGGCATTCAGCTGATCGTTTGTATCACTGAAGGTATCCCGACCATCGATATGCTGTACGCCAAGGAATACGTGGATCGCAAGGGCGTTCGCATGATTGGTCCCAACTGCCCGGGTGTTATAACTCCGGACGAGTGCAAGATCGGCATCATGCCCGGCCACATCCACAAGAAGGGCAAGGTTGGTATCGTGTCCCGTTCAGGCACCCTGACCTACGAAGCGGTCAAGCAGACCACTGACTTCGGCTACGGTCAGTCCACCTGTATCGGCATCGGTGGCGACCCGATCCCGGGCTCCAACTTCATCGACATTCTGGCCCTGCTTCAGGAAGATCCTGAAACCGAAGCCATCGTGATGATCGGTGAGATCGGCGGTACCGCCGAGGAAGAAGCCGCGGCCTACATCAAGCAGAACGTCACCAAGCCGGTAGTCTCCTATATCGCTGGTGTTACCGCGCCTCCGGGCAAGCGCATGGGCCATGCTGGCGCCATCATCTCCGGTGGTAAGGGTACAGCAGACGAAAAGTTTGCCGCCCTGGAAGACGCCGGTGTTCGCACTGTCCGCAGTCTGGCCGAGATCGGCCAGGCCCTGAAGGAAGTCACTGGCTGGTAAGCTGGCCTTCTTTCAGTAAAAACCCCCGTTTCTGCCCTGCAGAGCGGGGGTTTTTTATTTATAATGCCGGGTCGCCTGAACTATGATGGCGGTTCCAACACCAAATAAGGAGTTCGTGCTTTGAGTTCTGTAGATTCCCAGCAAAGGGTTTTGTCCGGCATGCGTCCGACCGGCAAGCTTCACCTTGGCCACTACCACGGTGTGCTGAAAAACTGGGTTAAACTCCAGCATGAATTCGAATGCTTTTTCTTTGTGGCCGACTGGCATGCGCTGACCACCAATTACGACGATCCCTCCGGCATTGAACAGAGCGTCTGGGATATGGTGATCGATTGGCTCGCGGCCGGCGTGAACCCGGGCTCGTCCACCATGTTCATTCAGTCACAGGTGCCCGAGCATGCCGAACTGCACCTGCTGTTGTCGATGATCACTCCCCTCGGTTGGCTGGAACGTGTGCCCACGTTCAAGGATCAGCAGGAAAAGCTGCGGGAGAAGGATCTGGCGACCTACGGGTTCCTGGGTTATCCGCTGCTTCAGAGCGCAGACATCCTGGTCTACCGTGCAGGAAAGGTGCCGGTTGGTGCCGATCAGGTTTCCCATGTCGAAATCACCCGGGAGATCGCCCGTCGCTTCAACCATATCTACGGCCGTGAGCCAGGGTTCGAGGAGCAGGCGGAAGGCGCCATCGTCAAGATGGGCAAGAAAAACGCCAAGCTCTATCGCAATCTCAAGAGGCGTTACCAGGAAGAGGGCGACATGGACGCTCTGGAGACCGCCCGCGCTCTGTTGAAAGAGCAGCAGAATATCTCCCTTGGCGATCGTGAGCGCCTTTATGGCTACATTGAGGGTGGCGGCAAGGTGATTTTGCCGGAACCGCAGCCACTGCTGACGCCGGAGTCCAAGTTGCCGGGGCTGGACGGTCAGAAAATGTCCAAGTCCTACAACAACTATATCGGTTTGCGGGAAGATCCGGACAGCGTTGCCCAGAAGGTTCGCACCATGCAGACCGATCCCCAGCGGGTCCGTCGCACGGATCCGGGTGAACCCGAGAAGTGCCCGGTATGGGGAATGCACAAAATCTATTCCGATGCCGATACCCAGGAGTGGGTGCAGACCGGTTGTCGCAGTGCCGGCATTGGTTGCCTGGACTGCAAGAAACCGTTGATCGACGCAATTGTCGAGGAGCAGCGTCCGCTTCACGAACGTGCCCGGGAGTATGAGGGCAATCCGGACCTGGTTCATTCCATTCTCCAGGAAGGCCGCGAACACGCCCGCGATGCCGCCCGCGACACCCTAGAGGAAGTTCGGGCCGCCATGGGGCTTCATTACCGCTGAATCCGCAGGAGTCGGTGCCGCATGCATACAGCCAGTGCGCCGACCCGGAGTGAAAGGTTATGACTGAAGAATCCACCGATCAGGCCATGCCCGAAGCCCAGGACGCTGCACCGGAGCAGTCGCCCCTGGCGCGGGTGTCCGGCAAGCCGGTGGTGGATCTTCCCAAGGACCTGTACATACCACCAGACGCCCTTGCCGTCTTCCTTGAGGCGTTTGAAGGGCCGCTGGATCTCCTGCTGTATCTTATCCGTCGCCAGAATATGAACATTCTGGATATCGACGTGAGCGAAATTACCCGGCAATACATGGATTACATCGGTGCCGTGGAGGCCATGCGCTTCGAGTTGGCCGCCGAATACCTGGTGATGGCAGCCACACTGGCGGAAATCAAATCCAGAATGCTGTTGCCGCGACAGGAGACCGACGACGAGGAAGAAGTTGATCCGCGGGCCGAGTTGATTCGCCGGCTTCAGCAATACGAGCGGTTCAAGCAGGCAGCGGAAGATATCGACGAAATGCCACGCCTGGAGCGGGATACGTTCGCTGCCTCCGCAGCGCTGCCGAAGATGCCGTCGAGTCAGCCCCATCCGGATGTGGATCTGCGCGAAATGCTGCTGGCCCTGCAGGGCGTGCTGCAGCGAGCGGACCTGTTTACCAGCCACCACGTAGAACGGGAAAGGCTGTCGACCCGGGAGCGTATGTCCGCGATTTTGTCGGTGCTTCAGGATGATCATTTTGTGACATTCGAAAGCCTTTTCACGATTGAAGAGGGCCGGCTCGGCGTCGTGGTGACCTTCCTGGCCACGCTTGAGCTGGTCAAAGAGCAGCTGATCGAGGTTGTCCAGGCCGAGGTCCTGGGCCCGATTCATGTTCGAGCCAGGGCAGCCAGCTAGGGCCTCCCAACGTTCAAAGCACGGAAATACGGATCAGACACCATGAACGAAGAACACCTGCTGAGAATACAGGCGATTGCCGAAGCGGCCCTGCTGGCTGCGGGCAAACCCTTGTCTCTCGACCAGCTCCGGGACCTGTTCAGTGAAGAGGAGCGCCCCGCACGCCAGGTAATGGAACATGTCATGGTACTTCTGGAAGCGGCTTGCGAAGGGCGCGGTTTTGAATTGAAGAAGGTTGCCAGCGGCTACCGTATTCAGGTACGAGAAGAATTCGCGCCCTGGGTAGGGCGATTGTTTGAGGAAAAACCACAGCGTTACTCCCGGGCGTTGCTGGAAACCCTGGCACTGATCGCCTACCGGCAGCCCATCACCCGGGGTGAAATCGAGGACATCCGGGGTGTTACGGTAAGCAGCAATATCATTCGGACACTGCTTGAGCGAGAGTGGGTACGCGTTGTCGGACATCGCGATGTTCCCGGTCGTCCGGCCATGTATGCGACCACGAAACAGTTCCTGGACTACTTTAACCTCACGGGTCTGGACCAGTTGCCGCCCCTGAACGAAGTCCGGGACCTTGAAGAAATCGGCCGGGAAATTGAAAAGAACATGCAGGCGGAGATTGAGTTCGAATCAACCCCTGCCGAGAACGACGACGAATCTTCGAGCGAGACACTTCATTGATACCATTCGGGTGTCAGTCAGAAACTAAGGATTGATTGCATGGCGGCAGAACGCCCCAAAAAACCAGCCAGACCAGCCCTGGACAAAATCAGCCAGGATGGCCCTGAGCGCATTCAGAAATTGCTCGCCCGTGCGGGTATCGGTTCGCGCCGGGAAATCGAGGGCTGGATGGAAGCCGGCCGCCTGATGGTCAACGGTCAGCCGGTAGCGCCGGGCCAGAAAGCAACCGTGGAAGACCGCTTCGAGCTTGACGGCAAGCGCCTGGAAGTATCCGGGGCGGCGGAAGTAATGCGCCGTGTGCTGATCTACAACAAGCCAGAGGGCGAAGTCACCACCCGAAAGGATCCCGAGGGCCGGCCGACCGTGTTCGACCGGCTGCCACGTCTGAAAGAGCATCGGTGGATCTCCATTGGCCGGCTTGATATCAATACCACTGGCCTGGTGCTGTTTACCACAGACGGTGAGTTGGCGAACCGGCTGATGCATCCCTCCAACCAGATCGACCGGGAATACGCGGTACGTATCTTTGGGGAAGTGGACGATGCCATGATTGAGCGCCTGCTTCAGGGCGTTCTACTGGAAGACGGCATGGCCAAGTTCACCGATATCTCCCCGGCCGGCGGTAGCGGTATAAATCGCTGGTTCCACGTGACCTTGCTGGAAGGGCGCAATCGGGAAGTCCGTCGTCTTTGGGAATCCCAGGGTGTTCGCGTCAGTCGTCTGAAGCGCGTACGCTACGGACCGATCTTCCTGCCGAGCAGGCTGACGGTGGGCAAATGGGAAGAGCTGGATCAGAGAGCGGTGGATACCCTGAGCCGGACGGTTGGCCTGGAGGCGGTTGAGATTCCCCAGAAAACGCCGAACGAGAAAGCGGCCCACGATCGCCAGCGGCGGAAAAGCCCTGGTCGTTCTGGCAAAAAGACAACGGGAAATAAATGGGCCGTCAGTGACAGCAGGCCCCCGAAACCGGCTGGCCGAACTCCCAGGCCGGAGCGGTCCGGGAGCAAAACGCCCCGGAGCTGATCGTCAGGAAATGGTGGCAAACACCCGGGTGCAGTTCCGGCCCTGGTGTTTGGCTCGATAGAGCGCCTCGTCGGCCCTGGCCAGCCACGCCTGGGATGATTCCCCGGGCAAGAAGGTGGCGACGCCGCAGCTGGTTGTTACCTTTAGTTCCTTCTCGCCGCCGTCCACCCGGATGGCCGCAATCGCCTCTCGAACCCGCTCTGCCACATCTTTGGCATCCTGCTCGGAAGTGTGTGGAAGCAAGATGGCAAACTCCTCGCCACCAAAACGATACACGGAATCGGACGTGCGGATAGATTTCTCGATCTCGGCTGCGGCAATTTGCAGAAGATGGTCTCCGACGACATGGCCGTGGGTGTCGTTAACCGTTTTGAAATGATCCAGGTCGCATAGCACCAGAGAGTAGGGGTCGCCGTGACGCTCAGACAGCACACTTGAACGCTGTAGCGCATCATCCAGGGCTCGCTTGTTGGGGATGCCGGTCAGTGAGTCGGTCAGTGACGCCTGCTCAATCGCAACGTACTGGCAGGCGTTGCGAATCGGGCAGATCGCCGCGCTGAGAATCATCTCGACGCCTTCCAGTTCCTGTTCCGAAAACCGCTGGCGCCGCTGCAGGACCAGTGTTCCGTAATTGACGCCTTCCAGGCTCAAGCGGTATTCGCAACGGTGGGGGCCGCCCATGCCGGTGGCGTAGACGAAATCCTGTTTACCGATCCGGTGCCGATAGTTAAGCGCGGTAAAGGGCACGATAGCCACCAGCTCTTCAGCCAGGATGGCCAGCTGTTGCTCCAGCGACAGGGTGGTAGAAAGCCGGCGGGTCAGCCTGGTGAGCACATCCGGCGTGTTGTTCCAGTCCTGATGTGCCTGACGCAACGCAGCTAGCTTCTGGGGCTGGGCGGGAGACTGTTGGATCGACGGTATGTTTTTCACTACGGTTCACTCTGTCGCAGAAGTTTACAGTGCTTTGGTCGTGTAAAGCAGAAACCGTGCCTGGTTAATAAAGAGCAATAAAAACAATTAAATGCGACCAGAAATTCAACCCGATTTGAAGTATTGGGTGTTGGTCTTCTGGTTGCCGTCAAAAAACCGGCAGTAATTTGCCGGCAGATTCCTTGTGCTGTGCAAAATGTCAGACAAGGGGATGGGGCAATAGATTCCCTGTGGTAAACTTCTGCGTTTGAAATCGTGCCGTCTTCAGGAATGAGTGACCAACTTTATGAGGTTTCAGGCCCCGGAAAGTCTGTCTGAACAAATTGCCCAGCATCTTGGGCAAAGAATCATCACGCGAGATCTCAAACCCGGCGAACGCATTCAGGAATTGAAGGTGTCCGGCGAGTTGAACGTCAGCCGTGGTTCGGTGCGCGAAGCGCTTCTTATTCTCGAAAGGCGGCACCTGATCGAAATTTTCCCGCGCCGGGGTGCGGTGGTCTCAAGCCTGACGCCCGAGAGCGTCAACAGCCTCTATGACATCTACATCGATCTGCTGTGCATGCTGGGGCGAAAGGTGCTTGAACGCTGGTCCGGAAAGGAGCTTGGCGGAGTCATGGGCCAGGTTCGCGAATTGCAGGCAGTCATCGACGCCCTCAACGCCACCAGCGGGGATGCCGCCGAGCAGGTCATTGACGCCGGATTCGGGGTTATGCGCTACGCCTACGGGCTGGTTGAAAACCCCTTTCTGGAGGAAACGCTTGAGAATTTCCGACCAGCCATCAGCCGCACCTACTTTGTGGCGCTGGAGCATTTTCGGGAAGAAATTGGTGAAACAGCAACCTTCTTCCGGCAATTGGCAGATGCGGCCATTGATGACGACGCTGACCGCCTACAAGCGGTAATCCAGGCCTTTGGGGAACACCAGCGGCAGCAGGTGTTGACGATTCTCCGGCAGGAAGCGAGCGCCTGATATGCGTCTGAAGTCCATCAAACTGTCCGGCTTCAAATCCTTCGTCGATCCCACCACGGTGCCGTTCCCCTCCAACATGACTGCCGTTGTTGGCCCGAATGGTTGCGGCAAGTCCAACATCATCGATGCGGTTCGGTGGGTTATGGGTGAAAGCTCCGCCAAGTATCTGCGCGGCGAATCCATGACAGACGTCATCTTCAACGGCTCCAGTGCAAGAAAGCCGGTTGGCCAGGCTTCCATCGAACTGGTATTTGATAACAGTGATGGTTCCGCGCCTGGCGAATTCGTTAAATTCAACGAAATCTCTGTTCGCCGCCGGGTCTCCCGGGAAGGGCAGTCCGAGTATTTCCTGAATGGCTCCAAATGCCGGCGCCGTGACATTACCGATCTGTTCCTGGGTACCGGCCTGGGTCCTCGCAGTTACGCCATCATTGAACAGGGCATGATCTCCCGGCTGATTGAGGCAAAGCCGGAGGAGCTCCGGATCTACATTGAGGAAGCGGCCGGTATATCGAAGTACAAGGAGCGGCGTCGGGAAACCGAAAATCGTATCCGTCGCACCCAGGAAAACCTGGAGCGGCTGACGGATCTGAGGGAAGAGCTGGGCCGGCAGTTGCAACACCTGGAGCGCCAGGCGGCAGCGGCGGAAAAGTACAAGGCGTACAAGCAGGAAGAGCGCCAGAAGAAAGCCGAACTGACAGTGCTCCGCTGGCAATCCCTCGACAATGACCTGCAAGCCTGGCGCGGCAAGATCCGGGATACCGAACTTGAGCTCGAAAAATACCTGACCGAGCGTGTCAGCCTGGAGACCTCTCTGGAATCCCTGAGAGACAATCATCAGGAACGCACCGAGCACTTTAACCGGGCGCAGGCCCGCTATTACGAAGCCGGTGCCGATATCGCCCGAATTGAGCAGAGCCTTGAGCATCAGCGCGAACGAAGCCGGCAGATGGCCGCGGAGCTGGACCAGGCAATGGCCAACCAGCGCGAACTGGCCAGAGAGCTGGAGCAGGACGAGGACAAGCTCGCGGGTATCCAGGAAGAACTGGACATGATGGAGCCCGAACAGGAAGCGCTGGCTATGCGCTCAGAGGAATCGGGTGAGAAACTGCGGCAGGCCGAAGACGCGATGAGCGAATGGCAGCATCAGTGGGAAGATTTCAGCGCCCGCTCTTCGGATGCCCGGCGCCAGGCCGAGCTGGCCCAATCAAGGATTCGTTCCCTCGAGGACGCCATTGAGCAATTGCTCACTCGCCAACGCAAACTGCAGGATGAGCAGGAATTGCTGGAAGGCCAGATGGATCGCGCTGAGCTGGAGGAATTGCTGGAGCAGCAGGAAACGCTGGAACTGAAACGCGAGGAAGCCGCCGAGCGCATTGCAGCGATCCAGGACGAGCTCTACGACGCCCGGCAGCACCAGCGGGATTCCGAGCAGACCGTTTCTGAAGAACGCCAGCGGGTCCAGAGTCTTCGCGCGTCACTGGAGTCTCAGCAGGCGCTGTTGGATGAGCAGATGGGGGCCGGAGATGATGTTCTGCAGTCCTGGCTTGCGCAAAACGCCCTGAGCGATATGCCGCGGGTGGCCAGCCAGCTCACGATCGCCGATGGTTGGGAGTTTGCGGTTGAGCAGGTGATCGGGCGGTTTACCCAGGGGCTTTGTCTCCCCAGCATTGACCAGCTTTCATCGGCCATGAGAGAAGCACCACGGGGGCTGGCCCTCGTTGAAGGCGAGGCCGCTGCTGAAACTGGCAATACCGGCCTGGCGGCGAAAGTCTCAGGGGTACCGGGAATTGCCTCGTTGCTCCGTGGAATTGACGCAGTAGAAACCGTCTCTGATGCTATGGGCATGCGATCAGCCCTTCAGGATGGCCAGAGCCTGATGACACCGGAAGGCGTCTGGGTATCCCGGGACTGGGTTCTGATGCCGGATTCGGACGCGGGCCAGGTTGGGGTGATTGAACGACAGAAGAAAGTAACCGAGCTGACCTCGCAACTGGTTGAAGCCGAGGAAGCACTGGAGGCGGCCAGCGAGAGACTGGACGAACTGCAGGAACGCGCCGAACGCTCGGAATCCGCCCGGGACGAGGCCCAGACCCGTCTGAGCGAGGCAGACCGTGAGCTGGGGACCTTGTCATCCAGGGTTAGCGGCCTGCGAGCCCGCGCCGAGCAGATCGATGCCCGTTTGCAGCGAATCCGGGACGATATTGAAGATGTCTCTGAAAACCTGGAGGGCCAGAAAGAGAGTCTGCAGGCGGCCCGGGAAGAGTGGCAGCAGGCGCTGGCGTCCACGGAAGACAGCGACGAAGAAAAAGAACGGCTTCTCGAGCAGCGGGACAGCCTGCGCGAGAACCTCGACCGGCTCCGTCAGGAAGCCCGGCACGACCGTGACCACGCACATCAGTTGCAGCTTCAGCTTCAGACTCTTCACAGTCAGCGTGACGGCCTCAGGCAGACCATCGACCGGATGCAGCTTCAGAAGGAACGCATTGATGAGCGTCTGGAGATTCTGAGGGAATCCCGGGAAAGCGCCGAGGAACCCATTGAAGATCTTCAGATGCAGCTTGAAGGGCTGCTGGACCGCCGACTGGCCGAAGAGGAAAAACTTGGGGCGGCCCGCGATTCCCTGGAAGAAATCGACCGGGAGGTCCGCGAAAAGGAACAGGGCAGAAGTGGCACCGATCATCGCATTCAGGAAGTCCGGTCCCGGCTCGAAAAACTTAAAATGGAATCCCAGGCCCTGGAAATCCGGTCTGGTAACCACATCGAGCAGCTCAAGGAGCTGGACGTTAAGCTGCAGGATATTCTGTCCCAGCTGCCTGAAGGTGCGAACGAGAAAGACTGGGCCGACGAGCTGGAGCGTATCGGTAATCGCATACAGCGCCTGGGTGCGATCAATCTGGCGGCTATTGAGGAATACCAGGTTCAGAGTGAGCGGAAAACCTACCTGGATTCCCAGCACGAAGATCTGATGGAAGCCCTGGAGACACTGGACAACGCCATACGGAAGATAGACCGGGAAACCCGGCAACGCTTCAAGGAAACCTTTGACCAGGTGAACGGCGGTCTGCAGGCACTGTTCCCGAAGGTCTTCGGGGGCGGTAACGCCTATCTGGAACTGACCGGCGAGGATCTTCTGGAGACCGGCGTTGCGATCATGGCCAGGCCGCCCGGCAAGAAGAACAGCACCATCCACCTGTTGTCAGGCGGCGAGAAGGCGCTTACGGCTATCGCCCTGGTATTTTCGATTTTCCAGCTGAACCCGGCACCCTTCTGTATGCTGGATGAGGTGGATGCGCCGCTGGACGACGCTAACGTGGGGCGCTATGCCAACATGGTCAAGGAAATGTCGAAACAGGTTCAGTTCATTTACATTACCCATAACAAGATTGCCATGGAGATGGCGGATCAGTTGATGGGGGTAACCATGCATGAACCGGGTTGCTCGCGTCTGGTATCGGTCGACGTGGACGAGGCTGCGGCCCTCGCAGAGGCTTGAGGCTGCTCAGAAATCGGGCAACCATGACAAAAACGCCATCTGGCCCGGGTGTGCGTTGTATTCATTACGGGCTTTTCTTAGAGTAGCAACGTTACGGGATCTGCAAACAGGACAGCAGCACTATGTCACTTAGGGAATGGTTAATTGCCATCGGTACCCTGGTCATTATCGGCATTGTCATTGATGGTGTGCGCCGGATGCGGCGTGCCCGGAAGGAATCCATGGCGATTTCATCCGGTATGGGCGCCGACGAGCTCGAGGATTCGCCACTTGATGACGAGTACAACCCCGAGTTGCCCAACGGCGGCGCACGGACCATTTCCCGCGATACCCTCGAAGAGCGAGGCTATGTAAAGCGTGAAAAAACCAGCCGGTTCGGGTCTCCGAAACCCAAGCCGACCCGTCCGGTGACGGCCGCTGCCAAATCGGAGAAGCCAGAGTCGCAACCGGAATCCGAACCAGTGGCCGAGCGCTATGAAGAGTCCGTGGAGTCAGAGCCCGATTTCGGACTGTCCAGTCAGGAGCCTGATGAAACCGAGCTCGATTCAGGCTGGGGCGCCATTGAAGACGAGGTGGAAGCAGTCCCGCCCACGGTCACGACCGAAGTGGAAGAGGACACCGCCCGGCGCGAGCCCTCCAGACCGGCTAAAGGTCAACCTCTGGCGGGCGCGAATCGCCCTGAGGCCCGCGAAGTTATTGTGATCAACATGTTGGCGAAGAGCGGCGAGGATTTCAAGGGACCGGCTCTCAAGAAGTTGTTCGAAGCCTGCGGTCTGGAGCACGGAGACATGGATATCTACCATCGTCATGAAGAATCCGACACCACCAGCCCCGTCCAGTTCAGTGTTGCCAACGCCGTGGAACCCGGTACTTTCAAACCGGGGGATATGCCGGCCCTGACAACGCCCGGGATCAGCTTTTTCATGAGTATGCCTGGGCCTACCAATGCGCTGCAGGCGTTTGACTTCATGCTTGAGACCGCCCAGGCGGTGGTTCGCAACCTCGGCGGCGAACTGAAGGATGAGCGCCGCAGCGTGATGACCCCTCAAACGATCGAGCATTGTCGCCAGAGAATCCGGGAGTTCGAGCGCAAGCAGCGTTCCCAGAGAGTCTGAAACCAGGCGGTAAAAGATGGCCAGATGCCCGGTTCGTTCCGGGCATTTTTTTGAGAGACGAGAGTGCCAGTCCATGAGCAAAGCCACGCCCGACATTATCCAGCGTGTTGAAGAACTCCGTTCGGTTATTGATGACCACAACTACCGGTATTACGTGCTGGATGACCCCCGTATTCCTGACGCGGAATACGACAGGCTGTTCCGGGAATTACAGACCCTTGAAACCGATTATCCTGAGCTGGCTTCAGATAATTCACCGACCCGGCGTGTTGGCAGTGCCGTGGAAACCAGTTTTGAGGAGGTAGTTCACCGGCTGCCGATGCTGTCGCTGGACAATGCCTTCAGTGAAGACGAACTGCGTGACTTTGACCGTCGGGTAAAAGACCGGCTCGGTATCAGCGAAGACGTGGAATACGTCTGCGAGCCCAAGCTGGACGGGCTGGCGGTCAGTCTGCATTACGAGAAGGGCGCCTTGACCACCGCCGCTACCCGGGGGGATGGCTATTCCGGGGAGGACATCACCGCCAATATCCGGACGATCCCGTCGGTGCCACTGAAGCTCCGCGGAGACGATGTGCCGGACCTGGTGGAAGTCCGTGGTGAAGTCTACATGCCCAAGGATGGTTTCGAGCAGCTTAACCGCCGCCTGGCGGAGCGGGGCGAGAAGACCTTCGTCAATCCCCGAAACGCCGCGGCCGGAAGTCTCAGGCAGAAAAAGTCCACGGTAACGGCCAGGCGCCCCCTGGAAATGTGCGCCTACAGCGTGGCTGTGACTGACGAAAGCCTGCTGCCCGATACCCAGTGGGATGGCCTCCAGCGTGTTCAAAGCTGGGGTTTCCGGATCAATCCGGAGATGCGTAAGGCAAAAGGGGTCGAGGAATGCCTGGAGGCCTATAGCGAGTTGATGGAAAAACGGGACGCTCTGCCTTACGAGATTGATGGCATCGTGTTCAAGGTGAACCGTCTTGACCAGCAGAATGCCCTGGGTTTTGTCTCCCGGGCCCCGCGCTGGGCGATTGCGCACAAGTTTCCGGCCCAGGAAGAGCTCACCGTAATAGAAGACGTGGAGTTCCAGGTTGGTCGAACCGGTGCCGTCACCCCGGTGGCCCGGCTCAAACCTGTGTTTGTCGGCGGCGTCACCGTCAGCAATGCCACCCTGCACAACATGGACGAAATCCGCCGCCTGGATGTCCATATTGGCGATACCGTCTTTATCCGTCGCGCCGGTGATGTGATACCGCAGGTGGTCAAGGTGGTTCCAGAAAAGCGTCCTGCCGGCGCCAGGGAAGTGGAATTGCCCGCCCATTGTCCGGTCTGCGATTCAGATGTTATCCAGATCGAAGGGGAGGCGGTTGCCCGTTGCTCCGGCGGCCTGTTCTGCCCCGCACAGCGAAAGGAAGCCATTCGTCACTACGCTTCCCGGAAAGCCCTCGACATTGAAGGCCTGGGCGACAAGTGGATCGACATCATGGTGGATCAGGGCATGGTAGAAACCGTCGCCGACCTGTATCGACTGACAACCGACGATCTGGTCAAACTTGAGCGGATGGGGGAAAAGTCGGCTGCCAATCTGGTTGCTGCCATTGATCGGGCCAGAAAACCGGTTCTATGGCGCTTCCTTTACGCCCTCGGCATTCGAGAGGTGGGAGAGGCCACTGCCAAGGCTTTGGCTGGGCACTTCGGGACCCTGGAAGCCATTGCCGCAGCCGATGAGGAGAGCCTGCAGACAGTTCCCGATGTCGGGCCGATTGTTGCCGGCCATATCCGGAGCTTTTTCGAACAGACCCATAACCGGGAAACCCTCGACGCCCTGCGTGAAGCCGGCGTGGAATGGCAGGAAGAGCAGATCCAGAAAGGTGACAAGCCCCTTAAAGGCCAGACCTGGGTGCTTACTGGCACACTCTCCGGAATGACCAGGGATGAAGCCAAAGAGAAGCTGGAAGCCCTGGGGGCCAAAGTGGCCGGAAGCGTCTCCAAAAAGACCGCCTGCGTGGTAGCCGGCGAGGCCGCCGGTTCCAAGCTTGCCAAGGCGGAACAGCTGGAGGTTCCTGTTCTGGATGAGGCGGGCCTTGTCGCTTTGCTGGAAGAGCATGGCCTGGACGCGGGCTAATCGAATCTGAGAACTCGCGCAGATCCCCTGCGTATCAAATTGGCTACCATGGCGTTGTTCTGTAACGGTGTGTAAACCGTCCGGTGTTCTCTGCTTCATCCGGGCGGTCGCTGCCATAACAACAACGATTGAAACGGATTTTTTCATGGGCGCCGATTTCTACTCCCGCATTCATCCCGTTCGCCAACGTGTCGTTCTGGTCCTGCTTTCGCTTGGACTGTCTGGCTGCAAGACGGAAAAAGATCCGGATCAGCCCACCATTCTCGGCGTACCCCCGGTGTTTGCCTATCTCGGCGTTGAGTACTCCTACAACTTCGGGGCCTACGGTGGCGAAGACATCCTTGACTACTCCCTCACCAATGCGCCGTCCTGGCTGGCGCTTGAGGACACCAGCAACAAGGCCCGCCAGGGCATCATTATGCGCGGTGTTCCCGGTCTCACGGGCGGAAGCAGAGGCGAAGCCGATCTGGGTAAGACCGAAGGCATCAATCTGGTAACAACCGACGGCCGCATGGCCGGCGCCCAGCCGTTCGATATCGATGTGAAATACAACGTGATGTCACTGGACGCCGAGCCGTTCACGGAGGGTGAGAGCCCGGAAATCCCCGCTAGCAACCGTGAACAGTGCGCCTTGCCGGATCTGGAAACCGAGGGTGAGCACAGCTTTACCGTTCACCTGTACAACGATGACGGCTCGGTGTCCGGCACCAGGGATCTGACACTTCCGACGCGCCGCGTTTACGTCAAGGTTATCCTGGATCAACCCTCGGTAACCCGCGTTGCGGTCGCCTTCGAGCTTCTGTCAGATTACGACGCGTCCAGTTGCGACGTCGGATTCTCGCCTCCACACCAGAATTGTGACCACAGTGCCTCCAACGCAGGTGATGCCATTCTCGGCGAGGACATCGTTGGATTGGGCAGCAACAGTTCGCTGCCGCGGGATGAGACCGGCGAGAGCGAACTCGACTATATCGACTATGAGCCTGATGAGCAGGGCTTCTACACCCGTGGTGTAATCACGCTCGAACCCGGTATCACCGAATGCTACCTGCCACTTGAGGTGGTCGAGGACAGTTTCCCGGAGCCCGTTGAATCCCTCAGGCTGGCACTGACTGAAGTGCGTTCCGGTCTGGCGGGTCTCGGAAGCGGTAACGGTGGCGTGGTCACCAATCTGTCCATTCAGGATAACGAGCCCGTTCTGACCCTGGAAACTGTAAAAGGGGGAGGCAGGGACACTCTCAATGTTGGTGATGTGCGTGAGTATGTTGCCAGGCTCTCCGGCGACCGAGACCGGGATATCCTGGCCAAACTGAGCCATACCGAAGACTCCACGGCGCGGCTTGATTCCGAGTTCGTTATCGAGCGGCTGGAAGAGGGCAACTGGGTTGAGAACGACGAACTGGTTTTCCCTGAGGGGACCGACGAAGTGTCTTTCCGGATCCGGGTACCCGCGGGCAGTTACGCCAATCCGGCCTTCAGTGACCGGTTCATATTGCTGGGCACCAATGAGAACTTCCAGGCCGGCCGCGAAGACTATGCCCGCGCTGAATCGGAAAACCTGATCCGGGTCAGCCTTAACGAGCTGACATCGCCCCTGGTGCTGAATAGTGGTGATGGTTTCGTTGCCACGGACATTGCCGTGGGTCACGACGGCAGGCTGTTTGTTGCAGGCTACGACAGCCAGGATAACGACAGGGTGCTGGTGCGGATTTTCGACCAACGTGGTGCGAAGCTTCAGCAGGTGGCCATATCCTCCGCCGGTGACAGCCTGATCGCGCCAGATCCGGTCATCAACGTTGTGCAGCGTAAGGTGACCCAGGGCGGGACCAAGGTAGACCGATTCGAGTTTGTTGTTGCATACAGCACTGACCAGACGGTTGAGGGCACAACCGCAATTGGTGGCCAGGATGCCGTAACATCCCTGTACTGGTTTGATTCAGCCAGCAACGGGGGCGAGTACATTCCAACCTGGACGATCCGGACGGGAACGGATGCCGACGATCAGGTGCGCTGGGCCGGAATCAATCGGGACACCGGTTATGTGGTGCTGGCAGGCGAGACCAATGGCGTGTTTGATCAGCAGCAGGCATCGGGTGGCATCGACAGCTTCCTTCAGCGCATTGACACCGAACTTGACGGCAATACCCAGCAGCCCGCTGTGGCCTGGTCCCGCCAGGCCGGCTCGGCTGCCGATGACAGGGTCGCGGGGGGCAGTACCCAGTCCATCAGCCCGGGGTTGTTTGGTTCCGCTGCGGGCTCTGTGGAAGGGGCTCCGGTTATAGGTGGCATCGACGCCTTCTTCTTCAACGCGTCCAGTGCAACCAGTGAGCTCAGTGTCAACCAGGTGGGCACGGCCGGGGATGAACCGGTTTCCGGTGGTCTGTTTCAGGGCAGCACGCTCTGGCTGATCGGCGCCAGTGATGGGTTGTACTCGGTGCTGGAGCAGGACGAAGAGGACCCTCAACTGGAGCGGGAGTCGCTTTCCAGCACCGCCGGCTTTCTTCTGGGTTATTCCTCATCAGGCATCGTTGGTCGAGCGTTCTCCCTTAATGACGACAACGATCAGGCCGATGAAACGCTTCAGGGATTGACCGCCTTTGACGGCGACATGGTTGTCTCGGGCGCCACGGACGGAGACTTTGCCAGTGGCGGCGTGGTGTCCGGCATGGAGCAGGGCATTGTTGCCCGGGTATCGCTGGTTCCAGAGGCGGAGACGGAGGATGAAGACTCCGGGTTCAGGAATGACTGGCGCTATCAGCTCGCCGTGGACAATTCGGAAATCCTTGATCTGGAGAATTACCGGGATGACGAGATCGTGGCACTAAGCAGAATGGGCGGCAACTGGTACGTGCTCCTGTTCAGCCCCGAGGGCCAGTCGCTGACGCCCTTGAACTAATCCAGCCTGGAGTTAAACCGTCCCCTCATGGCGACCGGCGCTGGCGTAGAGCCTCAGGTAGTCCGTGCTGGTTACGATGCCCGCGGCTGCGCCCCTGGCGTCTACCACCAGAGCGGCATTCAATTGGTGGGCGAGCATCAGCCTTGCCAGTTGGTGGGCATCGGTCTCGGGAGAGGCCGTCAGGAAGGCGGGCAGTTCAATATGAACCAGGCTCTGGCTCATGGCGTCGGCCTCATGTTCGTGAAGCCAGCCAAGGAGCCAGCGAAGATCCACGAGGCCGGCCACGTTATTTTCCGCCATGATCACCAGGTGATGAACCTGGTGCTCATCCATCACTGATAGCGCTTCGGAAATGGTTGCTGAAGCAGGCACGGTGTACAGTGCCGGTGACGAAATACTGGACACGGGCAGGTAAGGGCGGTCTTCACGGCGCTCGCCAGCTGCTGCTGCGCCGTATTCCTCCAGCGCTTTATAGCGCCCGGCATTGGCTGCCTGCTGAAACTCGGCGTCGGTTGCCTCACTCCTGCCCGGATTGATGGCCTGGGTTTCTGCCAGCTCAGTGACATCGCCCACGGGCCTTGCCCGGAATGTCTCCGGTAGCCGGGTTCCGACCGGGCGGCCGGGTTCGCTGACATAAATGGACATGGGTTCTCTCCGTGACTAAGCCACTCTTACAGAGGTTATCGGCAGTCTGACCGGGAACTTCAGAGGGAGTTTATTACGAAACCGCCATATCGGTCTGGTACAGGCGTCGGGTTTCCAGACGTTTGACCAGGTTCGCCGGAAGACACGCAGGCTGCCCGGTAAGTTGGTCGGCCAGATATTCGGCCAGTAGCGGAGCGTAGCTCAGGCCCTTGCTGCCAAGGCCTGTAAACAGGTAGAGGTCATCCAGACAAGCGCCTTCGCCATCAAACACCGGGCCTGCGACGGGCTGGTAGTCATGTGTCGTGCAGCGAAAGGCAACCCGACCATCCAGATCCTTGGCACTTGGCTTGTCGGTATTGGAAGAAAACAGCGACGGCAGCATTGAGCCGAGTTCGCGGATGTTTTCTTCATGGCTTCCGGTGGCGGGCAGCGGGTTGTTGTCGTGCAGATCAAAGGTGGCCCCGGTTACGGCGAAATCGCCGAGACTCGGGTTCATGTACCGATTGCCACAGATAACAGCCTTCGGGCTCATGATGGCCGATGTCGGAAGGTGTGTCACCTGGCCACGTATGGCCTTCAGCCGGAAGCGGCCCTTTACCGGGATAAGGTCCGGGCTTAGATGACCTGAGCACAGGATCACCCGGTCAGCCACGATGGGTGATCCTTCTGCCATGGAGATGTGCCACTGTCCGTTGCAGGGCAACAGCCGGCTAACCTCAACTCCGAACGCAGTCGATATCAGCGGGTGGTCCGCCAGGGCTTTGCACAGGTTTCCCGGTTCGAGCCAGCCACTGCGGGGAAACCAGAGCCCGCCAGATTGTGTCGGCACGCCTGCAAGCGCAGTGGCTTGCTCCTGGTTGACGGGCCAGAAAATATCCTGGGGATAA
This sequence comes from Marinobacter maroccanus, assembly GCF_002933275.1. Taxonomy (GTDB): domain Bacteria; phylum Pseudomonadota; class Gammaproteobacteria; order Pseudomonadales; family Oleiphilaceae; genus Marinobacter; species Marinobacter maroccanus. The sequence goes on along the minus strand of NZ_PSSX01000002.1, from coordinate 134,355 downwards.
TCGTTGCGCTGAAGGAATCTCGCCTGTCGGTCTTCTTCCTGCGGGCTGTGAGCCAACTGGAGCAGCCCGGTCGGGTGCCAGTGCTGGCCGCGCCAGTTGCCGTAAAAGCGCTGGGCAAAGGTCAGGGATGTGAGGGCCAGTTCAGTCTGGTCGTTGAACTCCACCCCAAGCTTCACATACAGAGCGCCCTGGGCATTTCCGGAAGCTCCCGCTCCCGGCCCATGAATATCGACGAGTGTCACCGGGTGGCCCCGCTCCGCGAGGTTGCGAGCCAGGGTACAGCCTGCAATGCCCGCACCCAGGATGGCAGTGGCCCCGGGCCTCTCAAGTTGAACCGGGACCTCCGCCTCCAGGATGCCTTTCAGCATTTCCCGTTTGCGGCCGTATCCGGAGGTTTTTTCCATACGGAATCCGGCGTCCATCAGGGCGCGACGGATCCGGCCAACTGAAGTAAAGGTCGCCAGGGTGGTTCCAGGCTTGCTGTGGGCTCGGACCTGGCGGATGGTGTTTTCCAGCCACATGTCCGGATTGCGGGCAGGGGCAAAACCGTCCAGAAACCAGGCGTCGGCGTGAAAATCGAGGGATTGCCAGGCGTCATTGATGTCGCCGAAAAACAGCGTCAGTCGAACCCGTCCTCCGGCCAGGACCAGTCTGTGAACACCTCGCACCAGTGGCGGGTAATGGAGCAGCAATTCGTCAGCCAGCGCTTTCAGTTCCGGCCACAAAGCCAGGGCCCGGGTAAGGTCTTGCCGAGTCAGGGGGAAACGTTCAACGGAGACAAAGTGCAGGGTAGCTGTATGGACTGGCGCGTGGCTTTGCCAGGCCTGCCAGGCTGCCAGAAAGTTCAGGCCAGTCCCGAAGCCGTTTTCGGCAATAACAAAACTTCCGCCCTCGGGAATCTGAGAGAAACGCTCCGGCAAATGATTATGCAGGAGAAAAACGTGGCGAGTTTCCTCCAGGCCATTGTCGCGGCTGAAGTAGACATCGCCAAACCGCTCCGATTCCGGGACCCCATCGTGCCAGACAAGTTCAGCGGGCTCGATCGCCGGGGGCAGTGGTGGCCGTGTCACGTTGTCAGCCTTCGGATTCAACCACGGTGACGGTTTCTATGGTTACAGGTTCAACCGGCACGTCAGCCATGCCTTGTTTCCGGGTGGTCTGCTTGCGGGCGATGGCGTCGACAACGCCCATGCCCTGGGTAACCTTGCCGAAAACTGCATAGCCCGGGCCGCGCACGCCGGCATCCAGGAACCCATTATCAGAAAGGTTGATAAAGAACTGGGAGGTTGCCGAATCCGGTGCACTGGTCCGCGCCATGGCAATGGTTCCACGGAGGTTCGGCAGTGTCTTTGTCGCTTCATTGCGGATGGGCGCCCGGGTCGATTTCCGTGAGAGGTCCTCGGTGAAGCCACCGCCCTGGATCATGAATCCGGGAATGACACGATGGAAGATGGTGCCATCAAAAAAACTGTCCCGGGCATATTGCAGGAAATTGGCAACTGTCTCCGGGGCGACATCCGGCCGTAGCTGAAGTTCAATGGCACCCTCGCTGGTCACCATACGAACCATTGGCAGAAGTTCGCTGGCGGATTGGTCGTTGCTCTGGGCCATTACCCTGGAGGCCGGCATCAGCAAGGTGAGGGCCATAAGCAGTACGGGAGTCACAGTTTTCAGGGGTTTTACCTTGTTTGTCATTTGCAACCGCTCTCTGTGTTATTCGCAGGTGTTTTTCCTGCGACAATTCAGCGAATTCTGTTACCAGGTGCCAGATCTTACCAGAAGGTGATGGTAAAACGGTGACTGTATCCACGCACATTGTGTCGTGATCGTCTAACCTTCCGGGTATCGGAAGTCATGGATTACGTTGGCCGGGCCGGGTTGTACGGTTTTCACTGTTCAAAAGGAGACACTGGGTGAGAATCCGTCAGGGATTTGAAGAGAAATCACGCCTCGGGCGACTGCTTATCAATCGTGGCTATCTGTCTGAAGGGCAGGTGGATGAGGGGCTGAGGCTTCAGCGTGAAACCGGGCAACGCCTGGGTGAGGTGTTCATCCAGGCTGGCTGGATCAGCGAAAAGGAACTCTACCGGGTCCTCAAGCACCAATCCCGTTATCGTAATGCAGCAGCCCTGGTCACGATGGTGACGCTGCCATTTCAGCCCCTGGTTACCTTTGCGGCGAGCAATTCGGCTGAAGCGTCACAATCGGCGCTTGAAGCAGGAGAGCTTTATGAAAGGGGAAATCTGGCCCCACTGAGTGAAAGTGAACTGGCGACAATTTCCGGCCAGGGGGATCCGACCCTGCTGGAGCGTATCGGCGTTGTCAGCAGTATGGCGGAGAATCCGGCGAGCGACGGATCGGCGGATGTCATCGAGGGTCTGAAGCTTACCACCAACATCTTCGTACCGGTTCTGAACTTTATTGATTCAGACCTGAGCATTTCTGGCGTGCACTACCGCGAGGGGGAGCCCCGTTACCGGGTCAGGGAAGATGGCGCTTTGATGCTGGCGTTCCCGGAGCGTATCGAGGAAATCCGGATGGACAATATCCGGGTCAGCGGCAGCCAGGGTGCTTCAATCGGTAACGTGAGTATCCATGACATCCGTTTTCATCCGGACTCCCGGATGACCATCTATACCCGATGACTATACCTGATCATACTGCCGGCCTGGCTCGCCAGGGCCATCGTCAGGCGCTGGCAAGTACCGTGCTGCTGGATACCGTGGTCTGCTGCCCCTGGGCGCCGTAAAGTTTTTGCTGGCCGGTGGCACCACGGAAGATGTCGGTAAGCCTGGACAGGCGTTTTTGCAGATGGCTGATCACCCGGCCGTTGGTCTGGTTCAGGGTCTGACAGGCGCGAAGTCTCTGGTCCGCATCCTGCCAGAGCTGGAAGAGCTCCGAGAAACCGGCGCTGCGGATAAACCGGGAAGGCTCACCGCTTTCGGGGCGATACCCCATCTGGACCAATGTCCGGATTTTCTGTTTGGCGCGTTCACGAACGGCACCCAGTAGCTCGTTCTTCTCTTTGGTCAGAGCTTCCAACTGGCGGAGGTCGGAACTTGCAAGGCAGGTCTTTTCCCTTTCGAGAATATCAGCCAGTGTTTCCAGCTGGCTGATATCCTGGGAAAGAAGATTCTTCAGATCATCAATTGCGGCCATGATTTACTCACCCGAAAATGCTTTCATCCATCTCAAGCATTTTCTGGGCCAGTTTCTCGGCGTCAATCTTGTAGGTGCCATTCTCCAGAGCGGAGCGGATCTGCTCAATGCGATCATCATCCATTTCCGGATAATCGCCCAGCTTCTGTTCGAGCTGTTTGAGATTCTTGGCCTGATTGCTAAGGCTGACGTTCTCACCCCGGGCGCCCTGGGCCTGGGTTTTCGCCTGTTCGTTGGTCGCCGGCTGGGTATTCTGAGTGCCGGCGCCTTTATCGGCCGTGGTTCTCTGGGTGTTGACCTGGCCGGGGCCAATTCCATTTAAGTCAACTGACATATCTGTACCTGCTTGCCTGTCGTGCCACGTTAGTGCGGCACTTACTCGAGTTTATGTCTTCTTATCGGCGGCGCCGCGAAAACCTTTAGTACTTTTCAGTCGTTTTTTCGTCTGTTTTTATTGCCGGGTTTGTGGCAGCGCTTTGCCGTTCCGGCAAGCTTTTGCCGAACCCGTCCTACATCGGAATTTCGACATGACCGGGCGCAACAACGTTGGCCTTTATTGTGCGGGACGATCGCAGATTCTCTACCAGAACCTGTTCGCCAACGCTCGCATTTGCCAGGGCCTTGCCCCGGGAACGCACTGAAAATCCACCCGTTTTGGCGGTGATGATAACATGGTCACCCCGTTCTACCGCATTCGGGGCAGAGAGCATGTCCGGGGTGATCAGCGAACCGGCGTTGATCCCCCGCCGCACCTGCATGCCAATGGCCTGGTCGGTGGTGGTGATAACGCCGCGCCTGGAAGCGTTGACTTCAACGGACTGGCGCCTCAGCAGGTCACCGGTAATTCGTTTTCCCCGCGTGAGCGGTCGAGCCGCCACCAGGGCTGGCCCGTGGATAGAAACGGACGCAGTCACAAACATCCGCCAGGGGCGTGTTCCTTCGCAGGCCACCAGCATCGAAGGACTGGTGCTTTTCCAGGGATCTCCGCTGAATTCGACACTCAGAGGCTTCTCGCACTCGGCGAGGGCAAGCCGGTTGTCGATCGAACCTGGCTCGAAGGAAACGGTGTAGCCTTCTTTGGCCTGTTCAGAGGCAAAGTTGTCGAGAAATTCCAGAGTTGCATTGCGAATCTGCTCAGCGGTGGTCGCAGCCAGGAGCGGGCCGCTCAAGCCAGACATTAGCAGTAGTAGGGCGAAATTGGTGATGCGCATACGTATCAGTTTGTCCTATGCTGTCATTATCAGGGCAGAAAAGCCCGGATCACGCTAAGGATTCGAGGCAAGTGGCCGTTAAATTGGCTGATCCGCGACTGATATGACGGAATCCCGTCGATCAGACCATAATTCAGTGAGCAGCAAGATATATGCCGTTGTAATTCCGGCAAGCCAGGAGAACCAAAATGGCAGGGGTATTGGACAGTGTGAACCAGCGAACCCAGCTGGTCGGGCAGAATCGCCTTGAACTCCTTCTTTTCCGTCTCAGGGGACGGCAGATCTATGGGATCAACGTCTTCAAGGTCAAGGAGGTCCTTCAGTGCCCCAGGCTGTCGTCTATTCCTAATAGCCGGCAAACGGTGAGAGGCGTCGCGCATATCCGGGGTGAAACCATCCCGATCATCGACCTCAGTATGGCCATTGGTTTGCCCGGTATCCCCCAGGAAGAGCTGGCTACCAGCTTTGTCATCATTACCGAGTACAACCGCAAAACACAGGGTTTCCTGGTAACCGGTGTCGACCGGATCATGAACATGAACTGGGAGGACATCCTGCCTCCCCCGAAGGGCGCAGGCCGGGATGTGTACCTTACCGCCGTTACCAAGATTGATGATAAGCTGGTCGAAATCATAGATGTAGAGAAGATTCTTGCAGAAGTTTCTCCGCTCGGGGAGGATGTCACCGAGGCCGTTCTGAGCAAGAGCGCCGAGCGGGTACCTGGCCACCTTCCGGTACTGGTGGTGGATGATTCTTCCGTGGCCCGTCGGCAGATAGAGCGTTGTCTGACCGCCATCGGCATGGAAGTGGTCACGAAGAACGATGGCAAGCAGGCGTTCGAGTACCTGAAAGAAGTGACTTCTGACGGGTCGAAAGCAAAAGATCACTTCTCATTGATCATCTCTGATGTGGAGATGCCGGAAATGGATGGTTACACCCTGGTCACCAAGGTGAAAGGTGACCCGGCCCTGGCAGACATGTTTGTAATGCTCCACACCTCACTCAGTGGTGTGTTCAACCAGGCTATGGTGAAGAAGGTCGGAGCCGACGACTTTATGGCAAAGTTCAGTCCGGACGAACTGGCAGAGCGGGTGATGGAGATCATCGACCAGGGTTGATGGGGCCGCTCAAAGATTCACTCAGAACAGAGATCCAATGAAAGCGGAAATAACGCCACAGGAATATGAAGCCTTTAAATCGTTCCTGCAGGATGCCTGTGGGATTTTACTGGGCGAGAATAAACAGTACCTGGTAAAAAGCCGATTGCGCAGGATTCTTGAAGAGAACAGCCTGAACACCCTGGGTGAGCTCCTTGAGCGCCTCAAGCGTCCCGGACGGGGCGGCCTCAAGGAAGTCGTCATCGATGCGATGACAACCAATGAAACTCTGTGGTTCCGTGACAATCACCCTTTCCGGATTCTTCAGGAAAAGCTGCTTCCCGAGTTCGCTGAACGCAATTCTGGCCAGCCACTTCGAATCTGGTCGGCGGCCTGCTCAACAGGCCAGGAGCCGTACTCCATCGCCATGATCGTGGAGGAGTTCCGGCGCGCAAGGCCCGGGAAGCTCCGTGATGTGAAAATCACCGCCACGGATATCTCCAAAAGCGTTCTCGAAGTAGCCCGCAAGGGCGAATACGAGATGATCGCCATTGGCCGGGGCCTTTCACCAGAGCGACAAAAGCAGTTCTTCACTCCGTCCCTCAACGGTGGCTGGCAGATCAAGCCGCAGATCAAGAGCATGGTGGAGTTCAAGGAATTGAACCTGCTGGAGCGTTACATGCTCGGCAAGTTTGATATCGTGATGTGCCGGAATGTTCTGATCTATTTCTCCGCGGATCTGAAAAAGGACATTCTTACCCGCATGCACGCCACCCTGAATCCGGGCGGTTACCTGGTCCTGGGTGCCTCCGAGTCTCTGAACGGCTTGCCCCACCTTTACGAGATGGTGCAGTGCCATCCCGGCATCATCTACAGGAAAAAGTAGCCCATGCCCCTCAATGTCTGGGTCCTGGTTGCCGCCCAGGCGCTGGCCATGTGCACAGCGCCCTTCATTGTTTTTATCGGCAGCATCCAGGGCCGAATGCTCGCCCCGGCGCCCGAATACGCAACGCTTCCGGTGGGACTGGTGGTGGTTGGCACCGTGCTTGCCATCAAACCGGCCACCTGGTTAATGGAACGCATCGGGCGAAAGCGCGTGATGCTACTGGGCGCGATCATGGGCATCGTAGCGGGACTCCTGGGGGCGGCGGCGTCCTGGTCCGGACTGTTTTCATTGTTGTGTCTTGCGGCTGTCGTAGGTGGTACCGGCCTTGCTGTTGTTCATCAATACCGGTTTGCAGCCATGGAATCCGTGGCACCGGGCATGGCTGGCTCTGCCGCCGCTCGGGTGCTCCTGGGTGGCCTGGTGGCGGCCTGGCTCGGGCCGGAAGTGGCCGGTTTGGGCAGCGGCGCCGCGGAGCAGTATCCGTTTCTGATCAGTTGGGTTGCGCTGGCGGTGGTGCAGGGTGCAGCCCTGCTGATTCTGGGTGCTGGTTATCGGGCGGGTGCTGAGCGGGTACAGGAATCACGGCCAGGCGGCGGACGCCCCATGCGGGAAATTCTCACCAACCCATTGGTCTGGGCCGCGATCAGTGCGGCCGCCATTGGCTATGCGGTAATGAGTTTCATAATGACGGCAACGCCGCTGAGTATGACCGAGATGGCCGGGCATGACCTCGACGATGCCAAACGTGTGATCCAGCTGCATATCATGGCCATGTATCTGCCGTCGCTGATCAGCGGTTGGCTGACCCGTGTTGTGGGCATTCCCCTGATGATGGCAGCGGGATTACTGGCATATTTGGGCTGCATTGCCCTGGCGGCCAGTGGCGTGAGTTTTCATCATTATCTTTCGGCACTGCTGTTACTGGGTGTTGGCTGGAACTTCCTGTTTGTTGGCGGCACAACGCTGTTGCCCCAGGGCTATCGCGATGCAGAACGTTTTCGTGTGCAGGGCCTGAACGACATGATGGTCTTTGGTTCCCAGGCCACAGCTGCACTGTCGGCCGGCGCCATCCTGAGCTGGATTGGCTGGGGCGGGCTAGTCATGGTTGCAGTGCCTTTCCTTATAATTCACGGGTTGTTGATGACTGTGTGGCTGTTGCGGGAGCGAGCAACCGAAGCTGCAGTTAACGGGAGAGAATGATGCTTATAGATTTCGAGGGTATGGATCCGAAAGACGCCTACCAGATCCTGACCCAGACGGTTATCCCCCGGCCCGTGGCCTGGGTGTTGAGTGAAAACCCCGACGGCGACTTCAATCTGGCTCCGTTCTCATTTTTCACGCCGATCACCAGTAATCCACCCCTGCTGATGATTTCGGTTGGCAAAAAGCCGACGGCAGGTGTGTCCAAGGATACCCGGGTTAATATCGAGGCGAGGAAGCATTTTGTGGTTCATATCGCTCACCGGGATCTCGCCGCAGCGGTCACTGAATCCTCACGAACTCTGCCTCATGGCGAATCCGAGTTGAAAAATCTTGAGCTGGAGCTGGTGGAATTCGAAGGTTCAGGTTTGCCTCGGCTCAAGGACTGCCATGTAGCCTTTGCCTGTGAGCTTTATGACATCAAGGAAATTGGTGCCGGGCCCCAGTCGCTGGTATTCGGAAAAGTTACCCATGTGTGGGTGTCGGATGAGGCAGCGCGATACGATGACAAGAACCGCCTGACCTTCGATGGTGCTGCCATTGACCCGATCGGCCGTCTCGGGGGAAGCGAATATGTCACCTTTGGTGAGATTCTGAAGATCCCCCGGCCATCCTGAACCGGGAACAGGGCAGAGCAATGGACCAGCTTAATCTCCGCCATCTCTATTACTTCTGGGTGATCAGCCGCGAAGGATCAATTGCCCGGGCCAGCGAAGTCCTGGAACTGGCACCACAGACCCTGAGCGGCCAGTTGGCCACCTTTGAAGCCTCGGTGGGTGGTCGACTGTTTGTCAGGGAAAGGCGCAAGCTGATCCTGACGGACCTGGGTCGTCTGATTCTCGGGTACGCCGACGATATTTTCGCACTGACTGGCGAGCTCGCCGAAACCCTACGGCTTGATCCGTCCGAGCGCCCGCTGACGCTGCGTGCCGGAGTCTCTGCTTCCATTCACAAGTTGATTGCCTATTACTTGCTGCAGCCAGCCATGGCGGGCGATCGCCCCATCCAGCTCGAGTGTCAGACGGGCCGTACCGAAGATCTGGTACTGAGCCTGAAACGCAAGGAACTGGACCTGGTGCTGACAGACCGGATGCCGAAGTTGCAGGAGGAGGGCAATCTCACGGTACACCCGCTGGCGGGCTCCAGCATGAGTCTGTTTGCCGCACCGGCGCTGGCCAAAAAACTGAAGCAGGGGTTTCCGGAATCCCTCAATGGTCAGCCGCTCCTGGCCAACGCCACCGATGCGCCATATTTCGAACGACTGATGAACTGGTTTTCCCTGAATGGGGTTCGCATGAAACTCGTAGCCCGGGTAGACGACAGCGCCCTGATAAAAGTGTTCGGCAGCCAGGGCTATGGCGTTTTTGCAGCGCCGACATCAATCCGCAAGGAGGTCTGTCGTCAATACGAGGTTGAGCAAATTGCCTCAATCGACGACGTCATGGATGAGCTATTTGCCATTACCCGGGGCCGAAAAACCGCCCATGAGGGCGTTCGTGCGATTGTTGAAGCTCACGCAGAAAACCAGCAAGCCTGATTGCATCGAATTTATCGATGATAAAGGCTCACAAAAGCTTATTTTATCGAACCGTGTTCCTGTTCATTATTGAGTTGTGAAAGGCAGCAACCCAAAGAGGAGCAGCAGCTATGAAAACCATCCACAAATTCCGTCTGGAACCGGGCAAAGAGCCGACCACGCTCACGCTCAAAGAGGGTTACAGGGTGGTGCGCAGCGAATACATCGTGCCCCACAAGGCCGTTTACCTTTGGGTGGAGCAGCCCCTGAGTGTAACCACACCAGCCCTTGAGCGTCAGTTCAGAGTCGCTTTCTCGGGAGAACCCGTGCCCGACAGCTTCGAGTACCTCGATACGGCACTGGATCCATTTGGCCCTGAGGCGTACCACGTTTTTGCGGTTCCCGCGGATGAAGAGGCACTCTTCAGCCCGGTATCTGAAGGCGCAAGCAACGACGCGTTCAGCCGGCACAACTGGCAACACACAGCGATCTCTTAGCCTCTTCAGGGCCCTTCGGGGCCCTTTTTTATGTCGCCTCGATCGGCAGATGACCGGTTTTCACCCAGATGACCGTTTCCTGGTCAACAAATGGGTGATGCTGGGTCAAATGCGGGCTGCGAATCCAGGTACCGGTGGGGTAGCGGCCATGCTCGTCACAGAATTCTCCGGACAGCACGAAAATCTCTTCACCGCCAAAGTGCCGATGCGGCTGGAATACCTCGTTTGCAGGCCATTTTACCAGGGCCACATGTTCGTGCTCGAACTCATGTAGTGGCATCACCTCGAGGCCGCCGATACCCGGAAGCCAGGCTGTATTACGGGTGTCTATGCGCACCGTGGACCGATCGCGTTCGTCGAACTGATGCAGTTTGACCAGCAGAGTGCAGCCTTCCTTGCTGAACGGAGCGTGCCCGCTGCCAGGCGGGTTACGCAAATAAGTACCGGCCGGATAGTCGCCGGTCTCGTCGGAGAATACTCCCTCCAGAACCAGTATTTCTTCGCCCAGGGGATGCTCGTGTCGCTTGAAGGACGCCCCGGGCTCATACCGGACCACGCTGGTCGCATGGCCCCGCTCGGCTTCTTCTCGGGCCAGTGGCTTCCTCAGGACGCCACCGGCGGGGCTGGGAACCCACTCCTGCTCGGCGGTGCGAATGACGACCTTTTTGGAAAAGTCCATGTTGAGCATTTTGAACCTCGAAACCACCTGTAATTGAAGCGACGTTTTACGTGCGTACTCGCCCTGCGGATGTCTCTATTTGATCAGGGCCTGGATATTCCGGAACTGCGGATGCTTGCAGTGGCGCATCCACTCGAACGCCACCATCTCAAGCGTTACGAGCCGGGCACCACTTTCGCTCAGGCGATCCAGCGCTACGTCCCGATCAAATTCGTTACGGGAACCGGTAGCGTCCGCCACCACCCATACCTTGTAGCCGGCATCAATCAGGCTCAAGGCGGTCTGCATCATGCACACATGGGTCTCGCAACCACCAATGACAATATGCTGTCGGCCCTCGGGCAACTGGTCGACAAGCCCATCCGGGCAGGCATCAAAATGATGCTTTGCCAGGGTCTGGTCGCACAACTCTCGAACCGCTTCAACGTTATGCCCAAGCTTGTCCGGCAGCTGCTCGGTGCCCAACACAGGAACCTCCATAAGCCCGGCAATAGTGGCCAGAACGATACACCGGTCCACCACCTCATCGCCGTGGCTTACGGCCGGCATCAGCTTCTCCTGAACATCAATGAGCAGCAGTGTCGATTGCTCGGCTTTCATCAGCATTTTATTTGTCTCCACATAATCTGGATGAATAACGTCAGTCTTGTGTTAACGATAGTCCTGAATCTGTTCAACCGGTAAACCGAAAAACGCCCAGGCACGAATTTTTTCGACGATTTTCCGCCAGGGAGTTGCCAACCGCCCGTAAAACCATTAAAGTTTGCGCCCTCAAATGAGCGACGACGTTGCTGATTTGAAACAGTTTATTGGAGAGGTGGCCGAGTGGCTGACACCAAGGCCGGAACGGCCGACTGAACGTCGGAGCAACGCGACGACGGCCCCGAAGGGGTGAGGCACAAAGTGCCGAATAACGCGCACGCCTGGAAAGTACGCTTGCAGCGCAAGCGCAGCGCGAAAAATACAGGCAGAATTGAAAGTTTTGGAGAGGTGGCCGAGTGGCTGAAGGCGCACGCCTGGAAAGTGTGTAAACGTTAATAGCGTTTCGAGGGTTCGAATCCCTCCCTCTCCGCCAATACAAAACCCCAGCAGAAATGCTGGGGTTTTTTATTGGCCGATTGGCAGGGTAGAAAGAACCCTCGCGGGTTCGACCGAAGCCTTTTCTTGAATCCCAGAGCTTCTCACTTATTTAGATCGCATCTCAAGTATCCAGTTAACCAGCTTTGTTGCCTCTTCTTTGCTGACCTCAGGTCGATTATCCATTTCGGGCATCTTCGCCGAGCCCCAGTGATCTTCTCCACCTGTCAGAACGACCTCAACCAGCCTGTCAGCATCATCACTCGTATATTTTTGGGCGATGCTGTTGAAAGATGGCGATCTAGGCACGTCATCGCTTCTGGTATGACACACCGTGCACTGTTTATCTTCGGCAAGTTTCATCATGTCTTTGCCGTGGGAGTCTGCCAGTGCTGTTACCGAGCCAAGGCAGAGGCAGCCTGCAAGCGCTGTTGGTGCAATAATCCTTTTCATGGCGGCATCCTTTCATTCGATCATCATTTGATGGTTCGAGAGTACTGCCAATGGTCGTAACCAATACTGCCAACTCTTAAATAAATCTAGCCCAAGAAACGCTGCACGTGTAGTAACACAGGCGATAAAGCTTCCCCTTGATCTGATCGTGGCGTTCTGGTCTTTGTCGGATGCGTCGCATTTTGCATTTTTTGTTTCCGAGGAGCAGTCTCTAGATGTAGCCAAGCTTCGCCTATGCTCGTGAGCATAGGGGCATAGGTCGGAACAATGAAGGGATATCTGTTGGTCAGGATCGCCGAGGTTGCTGTCAAGGCAAGTACGTCAGTAATACTGCGCTGCCTGCTGTTTGCACCTATCTGGCTGATACATTCTCAGGGCTATGGCGCTACGGCTGTCGTGTGCACGGTCCCGGGAGTTACCGTAAACAGTGACCGGGCAGAGGATGGGGAACTGGCGTGCGAAGCGGCGGGCAAAGCACTAGCGTTCATGCGTCATCAAGGTTTTGAGGTTAATATCCGGTTTACACTCGATCTGGTAGATCGTTCTCTGAGCCTTCATGGCGCAGAGGTAAAAGGTACCTACGATTCCAAGAGATTTCACATTGAGGTTCCCAGTTTTAGTCAGGCCCAGGTAATGGCACAGCGCCATCCGCCTTTCGGGATGAATATGTGCGAAGAAATGTGGCAGAGTTTCGTAGTTCATGAGGTAGCTCACGCTGTTGCACAAGCCAACTTTAATGTGCGAAAGCCTTCATTGGAGGCACATGAGTACATTGCTTATGTGGTACAAATCGCGACTCTTTCCGAACCGCTACGACGTAGGCTGCTGGCGAAATTCGATAATCTGGCGTTTCAACATGAGAGGCAGATAAGTCGGACTTTTCTACAGTTGGAACCTGAGGTTTTTGCGGTAAAGGCCTATCGACATTATTCTGCGCATCCTGATCCTCAAGCCTTTTTTCAGCGTCTGCTGAACAACTGGGTTAGCTCACCTCATTAGCGGCGGGCTGTTGCGATCCTCACCTCTTGCCGATTGCTCGCATCAATTGGATCTGTTTAAGCCTCGGCTGGATTATCGTAACCTCCGTGAGAGCGTGTTCCTCCAAACCAGAAACCGATTATTGGCCGGCATTTCAAAATCTTCCGCAAGCACCAGCCCGGTTGTTTCACCGAGCACCTTGAGATCCTCCATATCCCGTATCCCCATATGCGGCGCCTGTGTCCTTAGCGACAGATCAAACCGCGCATTGCTTTCACTGGTATGCCGGCCGCCATAGCTGAAAGGCCCGTACAGACAGAAGATTCCCTCCTTCGGCAGGGCGCCGGCAACACCGCGAAACATCGCTTCCACCTCTTCCCAGGCCATGATATGAGCCGTATTGGCGGAAAACGCGCCGTCGATGGCCGGCAGGCCGGACCAATCTCCGTTCAATACGTTCAGGGCAATGGGCGCGTTGATATTGGTAAGATTTGAGTCGTTGATCCACGCATGGGAGATTTGGACATTCTGGGGATGATCAGTGGGTTGCCACACCAGATGCGGCAAGTGGCTGGCAAAGTGCACTGCGTGCTGGCCGGTGCCTGTGCCAATTTCCAGAATGGTGCCCGGCCGTTTGAAAAGCTCCGTGAGTTTTTCCAGAATCGGCGCTTTATTATTCTCGCAGGCTTGGGAAAACGGCTTTTCTTTTTGCATGCTCTGACCTTTCGAAAGATGGCAGTTTGTGGCGCATCGCTTAGCGCACACTGAAACCGCTGAATTCGCCGGTCGGGGGCTCCGGGGAAATATCAACCGCGTCCACCCTGGCATCCGGTGGCCCTTCCGTGCACCAGGTTTTCAGTTGATCCAGCCGGTCTTCTGGCCCTTCGGCGATAATCTCGACCCGACCATCGGGCAGATTGCGGGCGAAACCCGTGAGGCCAAGGGAGGATGCCTTCTGCTCCGTGGAGGCGCGATAGTAAACTCCCTGTACCCGCCCGGATATGAGAAGTTGCCAGCGTTTGGTCTCCATGGTTTGCCCCCGCTAGTTCTGTCGTGTCAGGCTTTATTTCAATCTACCGGTTCGGGCAGGACAACTTCAAGAAGGAGCGCGAAAGCCGATGGCCAATACCCATCTGAAACACAACACCACCGGTTATGCCGATGCCCTGATCTGTGAGGCTGAGGGACTGGAACGCCTCGCCAGCGCACTTGATGAGGCCGGGGTGACGGGCATCGGTGTCCCGAAGGTTTACCGAGTGGACGAAAACGAACTCGAAATTACTGCCATCCGGTCTTCAGGTGGCTCAGATCAGGCCCGCGCGGTGCTGGGCGAAGGGCTGGCCAGAATGCACGGTTTGCGTCAGAACGCCTATGGCTGGGGGCGGGACAATTACATTGGCCTGTCACCTCAACCCAATCGCTGGTGTGACAACTGGGGTGAGTTTTTTGTTCGGGACCGTCTCGGTTACCAGGTCTCCCGTATCCGTAACAGCGGCCAGAGGAGCCGTTTCCAGAAGGCTCTGGAGGAGCACGGGGGCACGCTGATGAATTGGCTGAATGCCCACTGTGAGCACCCGAGCCTGCTCCACGGTGACCTCTGGAATGGCAACGTGCTCTACGGCACCGACGGCCCGTGGCTGATCGATCCGGCCGTCTACTGCGGTGACCGTGAGGCGGATATCGCCATGACGCAAATGTTTGGCGGCTTCGGCGAGGCGTTCTACCGGGCCTACGACGCGCAATACCCACGGACACCGGTTTACGACGTCAAGCGGGAGATCTACAACCTCTACCATTACCTGAACCACTACAACCTGTTCGGTGGTGGTTACCTTGGCGGCTGTCAGTCAGGCATTGCCACTGTGGAGTCCATAGGGCGTGGCGAGATCTAGATCAAACCTGCGCTGCGAAGGACAAAGACCCCCAGAGTCACGGTAATACTTGCCAGCAGGGTCGTCAGCGCAATGATATTGGCGGCCAACCGGTCATTGCCGCCCAAAGCTTTCACCATCACAAAGCTGGCGGCTGCCGTCGGGCTGGCAAAGAACAGGAACATCAGGCCCAGCTCTGGGCCACGGAAGCCCGTAAACCAGGCCGCCGCCGTACACAGGGTGGGTAACGTCACCATCTTCATCAGGCTGGAGCTGAACGCGGTCCTGCTGTCACTCCGGATTGCACTGAGCGAAACGGTTGCACCAATGCAAAGCAGGGCAAGGGGCAGGGTCAGGGAGGCAAAATAATCACCGCTGGTCATCACCCACCCCGGCAGGGTAATTTCCAATGCTGCAAAGGGAACGGCGAAAAACACTGCCAGAATGAGCGGGTTGCGGACAATGTCGTGAAAAATCTTTCGCCAGTCTGTGGTCTGGCCCGGCTGGTAGGCAACCAGCACGATCACCGACAGTATGTTGTATGAAATTATGACCAGCCCGAGCAGGATGCCGCCGGCGGAGAGGCCGAAATCGCCGTAGAGATTGGCCGCGAGCGCCAGGCCCACAATGCCGCAGTTGCCCCGGAATGCGCCCTGGACATAGACACCCCGATCTTCCCTGACAACCCGCCAACGGGCCCAGAGCCAGGTTATCGCGAAGCTCGCCAACGTTGCACCCAGGTAAAACACCAGAAGCCCCGGGTTGAAGGCGGTATCCAGGTCGGCACGGATGATACTCAAGAACACT
Source organism: Marinobacter maroccanus (assembly GCF_002933275.1). Taxonomy (GTDB): domain Bacteria; phylum Pseudomonadota; class Gammaproteobacteria; order Pseudomonadales; family Oleiphilaceae; genus Marinobacter; species Marinobacter maroccanus. The sequence goes on along the minus strand of NZ_PSSX01000002.1, from coordinate 118,924 downwards.
AGGGTAGGCAGAGTCGCCTTGAAGACCAGGGCAGACGCGGTATTCACGAAAGCGTTATCAATCCAGCCAATGCGGCGCAGCCCGAGCCCGATGAAGACCATTGCAAAAACAGGCAGCGTTGTTTCCATCGTTTGCAGGAACAGGTCAATCAGAGTCATCACGGCCGGCCGTTCAGGAGGATATTGAGGGTACCGATTATAAGGGTTGCACTACCTAGCCTGCTACCGGAATGCCACGAAGGTCCTATTCAAGGGGCGATTAACGGTCCGATGCTTGAACTAATAACTGTCATACCAAATAGTTGATAAAACGACATAGGCTGGCTTCGGGAAAGCTGTATAATTAAGTCATCTCAACGCCGGTTTTGCAGGGATGTTGTGCTCCACGGACAGGGCCCCGGTTTATTGTATTTACGCCTTGCTGGAGCCTCCGTTTACCTTGAAATCCGATACACTTGTTCAGGCCTTCCAGTCGTCGGTTCCGCCGTCTGTACCTGATACACCCCTCAGCATCCAGCCCTGCGGCTGTCTGCTGGTTCTCGATAAAGACCTCGCCCGGGTGCTTCAGTGCAGTGCGAACGCGGAGCAATATTTGCGGGTGGCCGTTGATGATTTGCTCGATCACAGGCCTGAACATGCCCTCGGGAAGAGGCTGATAGGCAAGATCCGCACGGAATTGCGCGCAGCCAACCGTCTCAGTGGTCCGCTTTCAATCCAGAAAGTCATTGATGGGCGTAAAACGCGTTTGCAGGTTAATGCCTTCCAGTCCGGCAACTCAGTCGTTGTAGAGATTGAACCGATTACGCCGCTTGGCAACCGGCGCTTGATGGGAACGGTCAACCAGTGGCTGACCAAGCTCTCCCGGGCCCCAACACCGGACTCCTTGATAGAGATTCTGGTGGCCGGCGTGCGCGACATCACCCGGTTTGAGCGGGTTCTGGTGTTCCATTTTGATGACGAAGGGCACGGTGTCTGCCTTGCTGAGAGCCTCGCCAAAGGTCTGTCACCGGTATTGGGGCAGCGATTCGCGGCCAGCGACTACCCGGAGTCTCAGCGGGAAAAGTTTGCCGCAAGGGAAGTGCGCAGCATTCCTGACCTTGGAGCGGATGGGATTCCGGTCATGTCATCGGCTACGCTTTCTGAAGGCGTGGTCCGCGAGATTGATGCCAGTGGCACAGTGTTGCGGGCACCGTCCCGTCGCCAGCGAAATTTTCTGGACGATTTTAATGCCAGGTCCCTGCTATCGGTTGCCATCGTAAGCCAGACAGGTCTCTGGGGTATGGTGACCTGCATTTCGGCAACGCCGACGCCTTTGCCACCAACACTCAGGGACGCTGCCCGGACCCTGGTGACCATGGCGACTCAGCGGTTGTTCCTTCTCAAGGCGAGAATGGAGTCCAGTTTTCTTTTGCAGGTGCAGGAGTCCAGGGATTTTCTGGTAGAGGATGTGAAAGCCGGTTTGTCACCCTCGGACATGCTCCAAAAGTACGGCAGCGAGTGGTTGGCGCTTTTTCGGGCAGGCGGTCTGGCTTGCAAAACCAAGGGAGAGATATCCGAGATTGGCTTGACGCCACCCCTGAAAACCGTTGCCACGCTTGCCGAACGGCTTGAGCGGCGCCATGGACAGGGCGTCTGGCTCAGCTCACGCCTCAAAGATGACCCCGTTTCTGACGGCCTCGACCTGAATGGCTGCTGTGGAATGCTTGCCGCACCTATGCCGGGCGAAGATTCCGCGGGCTGGTTGATGTTTTTTCGCCGTGAACACGATAGAACATTTTACTGGGCTGGGCGGCCGCAAGCGGATGCTCTGGTCAGTTCGCCCGGGGATGGCAGGGATCTGCGCCGCACCTTCAGCATCTGGCAAGAGGAAGTTCGAGGCACCAGTGAACACTGGAAACCGGTTGAGCGGCTGGCTGCGGCGGATCTGGGCGAGGATCTGGCACTGCTTGCATCCGCCAGCGAAATTACACGGCTGAACGAGATGCTACGGGAGGAACAACAGGCCCTTGCGAGAGCCAATGAAAAACTTCGCGAAGCGGTCAGCCATGATTCGCTGACAGGTATCTGGAACCGCTACCGAACGGAGCAGGAGCTGGACAAGGAACTGGCGAAGGCCCGTCGGCACAAACTACCGTTTTGCGTGTTGCTGCTGGACATTGATCACTTTAAACAGGTCAACGACACCTGGGGCCATGAGGCAGGCGATGAATTGCTGCGACACATTGCCTGCGATGTGACGGGCGTACTCAGACAGGAAGACCATATCGGTCGATGGGGTGGCGAGGAATTTGTTGTGGTGGCTACCGGTGCTTCAAGGGCAGACGGGGTGGTTCTTGCAGAGCGCATCCTTGCCGCAGTCGCCGGGGTTCGGATCACACAGATGCCGGAGGGTGTAACCGCAAGCATAGGCGTTGCAACCTGGCGCCCGGAAGACAAGCGCAAAGAGCTGGTGGCTCGTGCAGACAAGGCCATGTACGCCGCAAAAACTGGCGGGCGCAACCGCATAGAAACGGATCAGGGCCTCTGACGAGGCCCTGCCATTACTCTAGCCCTTCAACTGGTCGCCAACCGGCAAACGCCTGATTCGTTTACCGGTTGCGGCATAGATTGCGTTGCACAATGCTGGCGCTACCGGGGGAAGGCCGGGTTCACCCACGCCGCCCATGGCTTCGTCGGGGTTGTCCACCAGATGGACTCGAAGCATTTTGGGTGCATCCGGCATGCGGGGAATCAGGAACTTGTCAAAGTTGCCCTGTTGCGCCACACCGTCCTCAAAGGTCACCTCGCTTTGCAGCGCGATGCCAATGCCCATCACGATAGCGCCCTCTAGCTGGGAACGAATCCGCTCGGGGTTGGCCTGCGGGCCGCAGTCGAAGGCGATGTCTGCGCGGTGGATGGTGAGCTCACCTTGATCATCCACTTCCACGTCAAACACGATCGCGGTGTAAGAGACAAAGCTGTGGTGAAAGGCCAGGCCCAACCCGCGATTCTTGCCCGGGGATTTACCCCAGCCGGCTTCACTGGTCGCCCGCTCGATGACGTTGCGCATGCGGCCGATGTCGATGGGGTAGAGATCCGGGTCTTCGCCATAGTTCCAGCCATCGCCTACCGTCAGGTTGTGAATCTCCCGGTCCGGGCCGAGCAGGTCGAGAACGTAATCCCGATGGTCCTTGCCAGCAGCCACAGCCATCTCATGGGCAAAGCTCTGGATCGCCCAGGCATGGGGCAGGTTGTAAACCGACCGGAACCACCCAATACGCACATGGGCGGGTGCAGGTGGATTTTCCAGCCTGAGGGCCGGCACCGAGAACGGCATGGTGTTAAAGCCCATGCCCAGTTCAAACTCACCTTTGTGTTTCGGGTCGGGCGCAAACAGCGATCCGATACTGGGTGACAGGGTCCGGTGCAGCCAGCCGGTGGCCTGACCGTTGTCGTCCAGGCCCGCTTCCAGATAGTCAACTGATACGGCATGAAAATAGGCGTGGTGAATATCGTCTTCCCGTGACCACTGCAACCTGATTGGCCGGCCTTGGAAAGCTTCCGCGATGCTGGCCGCTTCAATGGCAAAGTCCGGTTTGGATTTACGCCCGAAGCCACCACCGAGCAGGGTAACGTGAACGGTGACATTCTCCGTATCCAGGCCCAGCCGTCCGGCCACGGTATCTCTGGTGGCCTGCGGGTTCTGGACCGGTGCCCAGACTTCGGCCTTGCCGTCTTTGATGCGCACGGTCGCGACCGGAGGCTCCATCGGTGCCTGGGCCATGTGGGGCATGTAGTAGGTTGCGGACACCCGCTGGGCGGCGCTTTCCAGGCTCGCATCCAGATCGCCATGCTGGCGGACGACCTTGCCGGGTTGCTGCGCCGCTTTTTCCAGCGACTCCCGGTAGGCGGAAGAGGTATAACTGGCGTTGTCTCCGGCAGCCTCCAGGTCCCAGTCAATCTTCAGTGCCTTGCGTCCCTCCATGGCAGCCCAGGTATTGGAAGCCACCACGGCAATGCCACCGAGTGGGCTGAAGCCGGCGGGCTGGCCGGTACCCTCAATCTTCAGGACCTTCTCTACACCGGGCACTTTGAGAGCTTCGGTATCATCGAAGCTGGAAACGGTAGCACCGTAAACGGGAGGACGCGCGATTACGGCGTAAAGCAGGTTATCGAAGGGAACATCTGCACCGTATATTGCTTTGCCGGTAACAATATCCTCACCGTCGATGGCTTTCGGGTAAGCCGATTTCAGCTCACCGTTGATCAGCCCGGTTTCCTTGCCGACAAAACGGAGCTCATCATCACGCTTCAATACCAGCGCATGGCGTCCCGGAACGTCAAGTTCCCGTGCTTTAGCTGCAAGCTCGCCAAAGCCGAGTTCCTTGCCTGAAGACCTGTGAACAATGGTGTGTACGCCAGCCTGAACCTCGCTAACCGGCACGCCCCATTCGTTGGCGGCCGCCTGCTCCAGCATCTGCCTGGCAGCCGCTGCTGCGCGGCGCATGGGTTGGTACCAGTGGCGCATACTGCGGGAACCGTCGGTATTCTGGTTGCCGTATTTGCTGTGGTCGCCTTCGGCCTGCTCGACTCTCACCTGATCCCAGTCTGCGCCAAGCTCGTCGGCACCGACCATTACCAGGCTGGTCCGTATACCTTGGCCCATTTCAGACCGGTTGTTCACGATGGTGACAAGGCCATCCGCATCGATGTGGATGAATACGTTGGGGTCGTCCACCCAGCCGCCGGGCATTGCTCCGGCGCCAAATTGAGCCTTCTCATTGCCGCCCAGGGCCACATCCCAACGGGCCGCAAGCACCAGGGCAGAGCCACCGGCCAGGCCCATCAGGAATCGGCGACGGCTGACGTTGGCAATCATCAAGTTGTCATCGGCGCTCATGCTTCACCCTCCTGGCCCGAAGCCCGCTCAATCGCCGCCAGAATGCGGTTGTAGGTGCCACAACGACAGAGGTTCCCAGCCATGGCGTCAACAATCTCCCCGGTTTCGGGGTTCGGTGTCTTTTTAAGCAGGGCGGTGGCGTTCATGATCTGACCACCCTGGCAATAACCACACTGGGCGACACCGAGATCGAGCCAGGCCTGCTGGACCTTGCTGCCAACCGGGTCGTCAGCCATGGCTTCAATGGTAGTGATCTCGCCGCTGGCGGCAGAGACCGGCGTTACGCAGGAGCGAATTGCCGTTCCGTTGAGGTGAACCGTGCAGGCGCCGCACTGGGACATACCGCATCCAAACTTGGTTCCTTTGAGGCCGACAACATCCCGGATCACCCAGAGCAGGGGCATGTTGTCGGGAACGTCGAGCTCATAACGCTCGCCGTTAATCGTGAGGGTGGCCATATTGTCCTCTCATTTATGAGTTTTGCGTCTCCTTCACTGTAGCCTTACGAAGAGAGAAGGCAAAAAGAGCAAACTGAATGAAAGGTAATGAAATCGCTTGCGCTCAGGCCTCGGGGCTGGGCTATAGTAGGCCCCGGAACCAAGAGAAGAAGAGGATAAGGATGGACGCCGTTAATCCCACTCCCGAACAGCTTCAGAAAGTCCTGGCGGATACCCCCAAAGACCAGCCTGTGGTCATGTTGAATCTGCTGCGCTTCCGCGATCGGGCCAATTACAAGGAAGAGGCGCCGGAGCGAACCGGCCGTGAAGCCTACACGCTGTATATGGAAGAGGCCGCTGCCTGCGTAAGATCGGTAGGCGCGGAAGTGATCTGGTCTGGCCGTAGCGTTGGATCGCTGATCGCGCCCCCGGATGAATCCTGGGATCAGGTGCTGCTGGTCCGCTACCCCTCAATCGACGCCTTCATGGCCATGATCGAAAGCCCGGAATACAAAGGCGTGGTCAAACATCGGACCGCCGCCCTGCAGGACTCCCGGCTGGTCGCCAATCTCGAAAACAGGGTGTGAAGCAGGGCCGGGTCAGAGCCCGGCTTGCTGGATGGCCATGTAACTGATTGTTCCCGCAGCAATCGAAAGCAGGGCATTACGGCGCCACAGGTGAATAATGATCACCAGGGCGCCTGGTAGCAGGGCATCGAACCCCATCCAAGTACCGGACCAGTCTGCCGAACGCTGCAGAAACACCGTCGCCAGCAAGGCCATAACCGCCGCAGGCAAGTAGCGCCCGAGATGACGGACCAGCGGGTGTTCCGTATGCCTCTCGAAAAACAGGAACGGAATCACCCGTGTGGCAAAGGTTGCGACTGCCGCCACCGCTATGAATGCTGCCAGGTAGCCGGATTCACCCATGGCTGCTCTCCTCACGTGGTGTCTGCCCGCGACTCTTCCGGTATTCCAGCAAGAGCACAGCGGTGACCAGCGCAATGGCCCCAATCAACTGGTGGGCCGGCGGCAACAGCAGCATGGCAACACCCGCTGCCGCGGCTCCAAGCCAGATCGGGAAGCCCTCGCCCAGGGCCTTGAACTGTTCCAGCGTCAGAACAATGAACAAGGCCACCAGCGCGAATTCAATGCCCGTGCTGTCAAAGGCAACGTTGTTGCCAAGAAGTGCGCCGATCGCACAGCCCAGCACCCAGTAACACTGGTTGAAGCCGGTAATCCGGAAATCCACCTCCTGTTCATGGCCCCGATCAGTGCCCCGAGGGCGACTGGTGAGCAGGGAATAGGTTTCATCCGTTAAACCGAAAATCAGGTAGAGCTTGCGCCAGCCCGCCCCCTTGAACTGGCCAAGGAGTGAAAGCCCGTAGAACAGATGTCGGGCGTTCAGAACAAACATTGCGATGAATACTTCCAGCAGGCCGGCATTAACGGCCAGAAGGCTCACGGCCAGTATCTGGCCGGCGCCGGCGTAGATCACGATGCCCATCAACGGCGCTGCCCACCAGGCATAGTCGAGCTGCGTTGTGAACAGCACGCCGAAAGCCATGCCCAGCGGTAGATAGCCGAACAGAATGGGTAAAGTGAGTCTGAAAACGGACTGGTTCATTAGCATCCAAACGGTCAGAAAGCGGCGATCATAGAGAATCGGTGGATTTTTTTGAAGTGGTTAACATCATTCTCGACTGTAGGCGGTAAAAAGCTGACGCATCAGGTGCAATAAAAGTGTCACAAAATCGGCATACCATCCGCGGCATATCCCGCTGTTGGAGTTGTCATGTTCGGCACAGTCAGAACCCGCATCCTTTTTTTCGCCTTTCTCTCGGTCTTTGCCGTCGCGGGGCTCTCCGCACTGTCCTGGAGCATAATCCTGAAAGCCGAAGACGCCTCCAAAACCCTGATCCAGACCAAGCTCAACGAAGCCTGGCTGCTGGCGGATCTGGAACAGGATCACCGGCACCTTCAGGACCTCGCCTATAAGATCAAGGCCCAGCTTCTGCTATGGGATGAAATCGAGACCGAGTTCAGCCGCCTGGAAGCCGCGTTGCCCGACCATTGGCAGAACCTTGAAACGGACCCGGGGCTCCGGGAGTGGGCAGACGAACATCGCAAGGATTTCGAGCGGGTACTGGCGCTTATGGCCCGGATGAAAGAGGGGATTGCCGAGAAAAGCTATTATCGGGTTGGTCAGGTGGTGGATTTCGATCTTTTCCCGGCCATGGAGCCGATGCTCGGCGCGATAACCGAACGCCAGCTCCAGAGCCGGGAGTCTGTGTCAGTGGGTGCAGATGAGTTGTTGTCATTCCTTTCTGGCCAGCAAACCTATCTGATTGCCGGCTCAGTGTCCTTCCTGCTCATCGTCATCGCCATGACCTGGTGGCTGAGACAGTCGGTGATTCTGCGTTTGCAGGGCATGGAGAGCGATCTGGTCGCCATGGAGAAAAACGCAGACCTCACGCGGGTACCGGTCCTGAAAGGGCGTGACGAAGTGGCTGGTGTCGCAAGCGCATTGGGTGGATTGGTCTCCCGATTCGAACACTTTATCGCCGACATCCGTTCGGCTGCCGGTGGTCTGGATGAGCGTTCCGGCGCCCTGGATAATGGCGCCGAATCCCTCCAGGCAGCATCCGAGAAAACCCGGAAGCAGATCCATGATGTCAGCCAGTCCATGGCCGCCATTGCCGATCAGGCGTCGGCCATTGAGCGAGCCACAGATGAGTCTGCCAACACCGTGAAATCGGCGGTGGCGGCCAACGAAGAAGTCCAGCATCGACTCACCACAAGCGAGGGCGCTGCGGAACATACGGTGGATGTCATTTCCCGCGTTTCAGGCTCCATTCACGCCCTTAACGAATCCACGGGCAAGATTGAGCAGGTCATTGGAGTGATTGCCGATATTGCCGAGCAGACCAACTTGCTGGCTCTGAACGCTGCGATTGAAGCGGCCCGCGCAGGGGAACACGGTCGTGGTTTTGCGGTGGTGGCCGATGAGGTACGGACTCTGTCCCGGCGCACCTTCGACTCTACCCGGGATATATCCCAGTGGGTGCAGGACCTGGTATCCGGCGTAAGTAGCGTTGATGCACTGCTGGAGGAAATGCGCGTGGCCGGCAGCAGCAACCGCGAGCATCTGGCTGCGCTGAAGGGTCATCTTCAATCCCTGCAGGGCCAGTTTGTTGACCTTGAGAATCACAGTGCCGAAATCAGCTCGGCCGTTGCACTGCAACGGGACGAGATCGGCCGGGTAGGCCGCCGTTCAACGGCGCTGGACGAAAGCGCTGATTTCCTCATCGAGACCGTCGAGCAAACCCGGACCATCAGCGAGGCGCTCAGGCAGGAGTCGGTCTCCATGCGACAATTGATCGCACGTTTCCGAACCGCCGCAGAACCTGCCTGATCAACGATTGTTTGCCCGGAATCCCTCTCTGGGCTTCTACCTCGCCGCCATTACTCTTACCATGGAGTTTCCGCAGGAGGTAGTATGACCGACAGTACCGAAAACCAGCCAGAGCAAGACCCCAGACAGGAAAAGTTCATCGTAGACACCGAGTTGCTGAGCGAAGACCAGCTTCAGGGCCTGGTGGAAGAATACTGCACCCGCTACCACGGGCTGAACGATACCGAAAACCCCATGAGTGAGCAGAGCAGGGTGATGTCTGCGGTGCGTCGGGGCGATCTGGTGGTGTGGTTCGACCCGGTGGAGAACACAGCCGGTCTGGGTGTGCCGGGTTAGGCGTCAGGTGTGTCACGGTATTTGTGTTTGCACCTACCCGGGGCCGGAACTAAACGTTACAATCGCGCTGATTTCCCGAAAGCCGTGTGCGAGGTGAATTTTGATCAGGGTACTGGTTGTAGATGACCATGAGCTGGTGAGGTCCGGTATTACCCGGATGCTGGCTGACAACCCGGACATTGAAGTCATCGGGCAGGCGTCATCCGGAGAGGATGCCATTGATTTCGTCCGCCAGGAGCGGCCGGACATTGTACTCATGGATATCCGCATGCCGGGCATCGGGGGCCTTGAGGCAACCCGTCGTATACTCCGCATTGATGATTCCATCCGGGTGATCGTGGTAACCGCCTGCGCGGACGATCCCTATCCCACCCGTGTCATGCAAAGCGGTGCCACCGCCTACATCACCAAAGGCGCTGATATCAAAGAGATGGTCCGCGCTATCCGTATGGCCCACACCGGCCAGCGTTACATCAGCCCGGAAATTGCCCAGAAGATGGCCCTGAAGCAGCTGGGCGGCGGTGATCGCGATGAAGACGGCGAACTTTCGATGTTCGACCGGCTTTCCGAGCGGGAAATGCAGATTGCCATGATGGTGGTGGACTGCCAGAAGGTGCAGGATATCTCGGACAAGCTGTGCCTGAGTCCGAAGACGGTGAACAGCTACCGTTATCGGATCTTCGAGAAACTGGAAATCTCCAGTGATGTTGAATTGGCCCTGATGGCAGTGCGGCTCGGGTTGCTTGATGCCGACAAGGTCTGACCCTGAAAGCACCCACATCGGGGAGTTTGACAGCAAGAGCTTCCTGAAACAGTTAACCGAGCGGCCCGGCGTCTACCGAATGTACGACGAGGGCGGCTCGGTTCTATACGTGGGTAAGGCCCGCAACCTGAAAAAACGGGTTGGCAGCTACTTCCGCAAGACCGGCCTGGCACCGAAAACCGAAGCCCTGGTCGGCAAGATCGCCTCTATCGAGGTGACGATTACCGGCAGTGAAACCGAAGCTCTGCTGCTCGAACAGAACCTGATCAAATCGTTACGGCCGCCCTATAACATTCTGCTCCGTGACGATAAATCCTATCCCTATATCTATCTGTCTTCCCACAGCGATTACCCCTCACTGACGTTTCGTCGTGGGCGCACCAAAAAGGGTGGCGGCACCTGGTTCGGGCCGTTTCCCAGCTCCGGTGCAGTCAAGGAAAGTCTTAATGTATTACAGAAGATTTTCCGCATAAGAAACTGTAGTGAAAGCTTTTTCAGGAATCGAACCAGGCCTTGCCTGCAATACCAGATCAACCGCTGTACCGCACCTTGTGTGGGCTATATCACACCCGAGGAGTATCAGCAGGACATCCGCCACGCCACCATGTTTCTGGAAGGCAAGAACCCGGCGATCCTCCACGACCTGATGAACGCCATGGAAGCCGCCTCGAAAAACCTGGAGTTCGAGAAAGCCGCCGCCTACCGCGACCAGATCAACCACCTGCGCCACGTGCAGGAGCAGCAATCAATCGAAGGCGAGGGCGGCGACGCCGATGTCATTGCCATTGCCCAGGATGCCGGTGTGGTCTGCATTGTGGTGATCATCGTGCGGGGTGGCCGTGTGCTCGGCACTAAGGACTATTTCCCCCGCTATTCCATTGAGCAGACCGAGGGCGAACTGCTCAGCGCCTTCCTGGGCCAGTATTACTTTGGTGGCAACACCCGCCGGGAGATTCCGCGGGATATCCTGGTGCCGGTTGAGGTAGAGGGCCAGGAGTTATTGGCCCAGGCCCTGACTGAACTGGCGAACCGGGAAACCCGGATTCGCGGCAACGTCCGGGGTGAACGGCGCCGGTGGCTGGAGCTGGCCATGACCAACGCCCGCCAGACCCTCCTCACCCACCTGGCGAGCAAGGAGACCGTGTACCGGCGCCTGCTGGCCCTGAGGGATCTTCTGGAGCTGTCGGAGACGCCGTCACGCATGGAATGTTTCGATATCAGCCACAGCCACGGGGAAAATACCGTCGCATCCTGTGTGGTTTTCGATGAGAATGGCCCCCTGAAGAGCGATTACCGCCTGTACAATATCGAGGGCGTGACCGGTGGCGATGATTACGCCGCCATGCGTCAGGTGCTTTCCCGTCGCTACAAGCGGATGGTGGCCGGCGAGGGCAAACGCCCCGATCTGGTCTTCATAGACGGTGGTAAGGGGCAGTTGAACATTGCCCGGGAAGTCTTTGATGAGCTTGAGATTTCCGATATCCCGCTGATCGGTGTCGCCAAGGGCGTGACCCGTCGTGCAGGCATGGAGCAGCTTATTGATGCCATCACCGGGGATGTGTTCCGGGTGCCGGCAGATTCGCCAGCGCTGCACCTGATCCAGCATATCCGGGACGAGTCCCACCGTTTTGCGATTACCGGGCACCGGGCCCGGAGGGACAAAAAGCGCCGGCAGTCTACACTGGAAGGCATTGAGGGCGTGGGGCCGAAGAAGCGCCGCGACCTGATTCGTTACTTTGGCGGAATACAGGAACTCCGCAAGGCCGGGATTGATGAGATGACCAAAGTGCAGGGCATCAGCAAATCACTGGCCGAAACCATATACGCAGCATTGCACGATGAGTAAGGACAGCATGAATTTACCAAACATCCTCACCCTCTCCCGCATCATCATGATTCCGGTGTTCGTGGTGATTTTCTATCTTCCGGTGGGGTGGAGCTACCTCGTGAGCGCGGCGATTTTCGGATTGGCGGCGGCCACCGACTGGCTGGACGGTTATCTGGCCCGTAAACTCGACCAGAGCACCCCGTTTGGCGCCTTCCTGGATCCGGTCGCGGACAAGCTCATGGTAGCCGTTGCGCTGGCTGTGCTGATCGAGGAGCACTCTGCGATTCTGCTGACGATTCCTGCCACCGTTATTATTGGCCGTGAGATTGTCATTTCCGCCTTGCGGGAGTGGATGGCGGAAATTGGCAGCCGCAACAGTGTGGCGGTTTCCTACATCGGCAAGATCAAGACCACAGCGCAGATGTGCGCAATTGTTGGTCTTCTGGCATTTCCTCCCGGTGTCCTCTGGGCCAATGTCGCTCTGGTGCTGCTCTATATCGCTGCGACTCTGACGTTGTGGTCCATGGGCCTCTACCTCAAGGCTGCCTGGACGGATCTGTTTCCCCAGAAGGCCTCAGGCGAGGCGGATAGTCACACGTCGTAGCCCATTCAATCACCCTGGCGGCCAGATTGCCGCCAGCGGTTCCGAAGGCCTCAACAATCTGGTCAACCGATGTGCCTGAGGCCTGCTCCACAACCCGCACAGAGCGAGTGCACAGGCTGGCCCTCGAACGGTTGTGAATCATCTGCAGGTGCAGCTCGATAACCACCTGGGCTCCGGATTCCGGGGTTTCCGAATGAAACGCCGAGAGTTCGGTGACAAGGGTCAACTCAGCCTGCGCCGGATTGGTATCAGTAATCACGTTCGTGTAGGCGCCACTCTGGCGAAGGCTGCTGACCAGCGTATCCCGGACCACCACCGGTGCCGTGTCTCGCCAGCGTGTCCCCTCGTAGGCCCGGAACTCCTGAGCCGAGGGTTTTGCCAGAATCAGCGACCCATTGAAAGGTTCTGAGGCGTAGGGTGTATCAACGCGAAGGGATGCCTGAACCGGTTGCTCCGCCGCTGGAACCGCCTGGACCAAAGCCAGGTCCATGACCCTCGGTGGCTCCGGGTTCGGAAACACCGTGCAGCCACTGGCAACGGCGGCACCGAGCAGAAGCGTCAGGTTTCTGAATGACCTCAATGTCACTGTGCCATCTCCTTCATGGTTTCATTACCGAACAGGGTGCCCGTGGGATCCTGCTCCAGGCGGCGGGTAAACTGGTTCAGGCTGCGCAGGGTGGCCCTCAGCTCCCGCAGTGCGGGCGCCAACTCCCCCATACCCTGAAGCCCGGCATCCATTGCCCCCTGGTTGTTACGGGTCAGTTCATCAATCCGAGTCATGGTGGTGGTGATAACCGCAAGGGCCTTGTCCATGGATTGCAGGACCTGTTGACCATCGTTCTGCAGCAGCTCGTTGGCGTTATCCGAAACCCTGGATACCTTGATGGCTGCTTCCTCGGCGCGAACGGCGGCAGCGTCGAATTGTTCGAGCAGGGCGATGAGCTGTTCCCGGCGGTCGAGCAGGGCATCCGTGGCTTCCCGTGTGTTTTTCAGAATAGCGGATGCATTCTCGATGTTGTCACTGGATAGCAGCTCCGTAGTGCTGGTAAGCAGCTGGTCCGCCTTGGCCAGGAGTTGTTCGCCATTGGCGAGCAGGCTATTGAACGCCGAAGGCTCCGCAACAATGACCGGTGGGTTATCGCGATCGCCCTTCAGCACCGGCTGGTCCGGGCTTCCGCCGCTGAACTGCACACTCATGCTGCCGGTGATGTTGGCGAGCACCAGGCCGGCCTTGGTGTTCTCACGAATGGGAACCGACTGATCAACCCGAACCAGCACCCGCACGTGGCCGGGGTTGTCCGGGTCCAGGTTCAGCTCCACCACATCACCAATCTGAACGCCGCTGTAAAGCACAGGGTTACCCTCGGACAGGCCGCCAACGGCATGGTCGAAGACAATTTCGTAGTAACCCCATTCCCGATCGGCGGAGGATTTCGCCAGCCACAGGGAAAAGATCAGCGCGGCCGCAAAGGCCAGGATGGTAAACAGGCCAATGATCAGGTGGTGGGCCCTTGGCTCCATGGTTACTGCTCCTGATTCCGTTTGTTCAAATGGTCCCTGAATGCGTAGCTCGCTGCCCGGCCACGGGGGCCGTTAAAGTAGTCCTGAATCCACTCATCTTCAGTGGTGGCAACAGCCTCCAGCGTATCAGCTACCAGCACTTTGCGCTGTGACAGTACCGCAACCCGGTCGCAGGTTGAGTAGAGGGTGTCCAGGTCATGGGTGACCAGAAACACAGTCAGCCCCAGGGCATCCCGTAGCGTCACAATCAGCCGGTCAAATGCAGCTGCCCCAATGGGGTCCAGGCCCGCCGTGGGCTCATCCAGGAACAGGATCTCCGGATCGAGTGCCAGTGCCCGGGCCAGGCTCGCCCGCTTTACCATGCCTCCGGAAAGCTCAGACGGATAGCGTACCGCTGCATCGGGGGGCAAGCCGGTCAGCGCCAGCTTCATGCGAGCCAGCTGCTCCGCTTCGGGCCGTTTCAGTCCTGCATGTTCAATCAGCGGAACGGCGATATTCTCCTGCAGGTTCAGCGAAGTAAACAGGGCGCCCCCCTGGAACAGAACACCGAAGCGTTGCTCTATGCGGGAACGTGCCCGTGCCGAAAGCTGGATAAGATCCTCACCAAACACCCGGATATGGCCCGAGGCGGGCGTATTCAGCCCAACGATACTGCGCAATAGCACAGTCTTGCCGGTTCCCGACCCGCCAACCACGCCCAGTATTTCGCCCCGCAGCAGATCGAGATCGAGGTTCTCGTGCACCACGTGCTCGCCGAAGCTGTTGCACAGGTCCCGCACCGCTATCACCGGTTTGTTTCTGGCTTCAGTGCTCGAAGATGCCGCCATTACCGCCATGATCACCAGCCCATTTCCATAAAGAATAGTGCAGCAATGGAGTCCAGCAGAATCACCATAAAGATGGACTGAACCACGCTGGAGGTGGTGTGTTCGCCCACCGATTGGGCACTGCCAGCCACCTTGAACCCTTCCAGGCAGCCAATCACGGCAATCAGGAACGCAAAGATCGGCGCCTTCACAATGCCCACAACGAAATGCTGCAGGGCAATGTCCCGCTCAACGATGGCCATGAACTGCGTCGGAGAGATATCCAGCACCAGGGCGCAGACCATGGCTCCGCCAACCATGCCCGATATTATGCCCACAAACGTGAGGATGGGGAGGGTCACCATCATCGCCATTACCCTGGGTAGCACCAGTAGTTCGATGGGGTTCAGGCCCAGGGTGCGGATGGCATCCAGCTCCTCGTTGACCTTCATGGCGCCAATGTGGGCGGTAAACGCGCTGGCGGTTCGGCCGGCGAGCAGGATTGCGGCCAAAAGCACCCCGAACTCCCGAAGGAAGGAGAAGGCCACCAGGTTGACGGTGTAAATGGTGGCGCCAAAATCATCCAGCACGGTCGCCCCCAGAAACGCCACCACGGCGCCCACCAGAAAGGTAAGCAATGCCACAATGGGCAGGGCATTCAGACCGGTGTCATGAACGGCTGCAACGAAGGGCGTCATACGCCAGCGCCAGGGCCGGGGAAGGTTCCAGGCCAGGGTGCCCAGAGTCTGGCCGATGAAGCCCACAAGAATCCACAGTAACCGGAAGATGCTCTCCACCTTCTGGCCTGTTCCGGTCACAAAGCTCCAGAGCAGGGAAGGCGCGCGCCCATCAGGCTCGGGCTGGTTCTTCATGGCCTCGCATACGGCAGCAATCAGCGCGGATTTTTCACGGGGTAAGTCGCCAGCGGCCGAGGCGGCTTGGAGCAAACGCTCGGGGCCGATCAGGGAGGCCAGTTGCGATGCGCCGGCAGTGTCAATCCGGTCCAGCCCCGAGAGGTCGATTGATAACCCTCTCGTATCTCGGGAAGACATTGACGACGCCAGGGAAGCCAGCGACCGGTAATGGCTCAACAGCCAGTCATCCGTCACCTTCAGGGTGCCGGCTTCAATGGTTACGGATCCGGGTTTGGAAGACGGTTGTTGTGGATCGGTCTGCTCGGAAGAATCAGGACTGGGCACGTTCTGTCGAATCCCTGAGTGATGTTGCCTGCCAGACACTAGCTTAGAGAGTGCAAAGGTTCTCTGCCAGTATGCAAGTCGCATGATTTCATCGCGGAATCGCGATTGGCCAAACTTTACCCACAATCTCCAGTAAAACAAAAACTTGATAAAAAACTATTGACGCCCGAACGGTAATCCGTAGAATACGCAGCCGTTGACGAGGCAATGCCCCGGAAACAAAGAGCGGGAATAGCTCAGTTGGTAGAGCACAACCTTGCCAAGGTTGGGGTCGCGAGTTCGAATCTCGTTTCCCGCTCCAATTTCAAGTCTCTCAATGCCCACCTGAGAGCACAAAGATCCGATCTCTTCGATCTTTTCCGGCGCGGTGGCAGAGTGGTTATGCAGCGGACTGCAACTCCGTGTACGCCGGTTCGATTCCGACCCGCGCCTCCATTATTTCCCGATACTCCAGTACCTTTCAGACTCAAGCCAGGGTTTGCGTTCTGTTCATCCCGCTTTCCATCGTCTGGCGTAATCCCGGCCTGATATGCTTCAATGATCAGTAACTCGTCAAGTCAGTCGGCAAGGCTGTCTTTGATACCTCGGCGCCTGGTCAACAACAATGAGCACAGACGATAAGATGGTCAAACGCCGGCGCTCTGCTCTACGTGGCCGTCAACTGGAACCGGCGGTACTGTCGGAGCTGCGGGACCTGATCGGTGACGAACGTGTTGATTCGTCATTGCGCGACCGCGAGTGCCTTATCGAGCACCTGCATGTATTGCAGGACGCGGACGGTTACCTCTCCATGGCCCGCCTTCGGGCACTTGCCGCTTTCATGAATCTGCCCATGGCCGCCATCTATGAAACGGCCACGTTCTACGCCCATTTCGACGTTATTCACGATGAACAAGCCCCGCCGCCTGAGATAACTCTACGGGTCTGTGACTCGCTTTCGTGCCAATTGGCGGGCGCAGGGGCACTGCAAGAGGCACTGGCTGATGGGCATGACCCGAGCCAGGTGCGTGTAGTCCACGCTCCTTGCATGGGGCGCTGCGATACCGCACCCGTGGTGGCCGTGGGACACCATCATGTATGCAACGCCACTGTCCAGACGGTTGGCGCGGCAGTCGAACAAAAGCAGGTTCAACCCGACAAAATCCATTGGCAGAAGCTGGCGGATTACCGCTCGGTAGGTGGTTATCAGTTGCTGAAGGATTGCCGCGAGGGAAGGGTTACCGTCGAGTCCCTTGCGGAGGAACTTGAGCAGGCTGGCTTGCGCGGCCTGGGCGGCGCCGGGTTCCCTACGTACCGCAAATGGCAGGCCGTGCGGGCCGAAGCCGGGCCCCGTTATGCGGTGATTAACGCGGATGAAGGAGAGCCGGGCACCTTCAAAGATCGCTATTACCTGGAGCGAGAACCCCACGTTTTCATAGAAGGCGCGCTGGTGAGTGCCTGGGCGGTCGAGGCGAAGGCCCTCTACATATACCTGCGGGATGAATATCCCGGCCTCCTCAGTGTGCTGAAAGACGCCGTTGCCGAGCTGGAAGCTGCCGGCATCATAGAACCCGGTTTCGTGATCCTGCGCCGGGGCGCGGGCGCGTACATCTGCGGCGAGGAATCCGCCTTGATCGAGTCCCTGGAAGGCAAACCCGGCAAGCCACGGCATCGCCCGCCGTTCGTGGCCCAGAAGGGACTCTTTAACCTGCCCACGCTGGTTAATAACGTCGAGACCGTTTACTGGATTCCTCGCATCCACGCCCAGGGCGCCGACTGGTTCGCCAGCCAGGGTCGGCATGGTCGCAAGGGGCTTCGGAGCTTTTCGGTGTCCGGTCGGGTTGCGCGGCCGGGTGTGCACGTCGCACCCGCTGGCATCACCCTCAATGAATTGATTGAGGAATACTGCGGCGGCATGGCCGAAGGGCACCGACTATTGGCTTATCTGCCCGGCGGGGCGTCCGGCGGCATACTGCCGGCCAGCAAAGCCGACATTCCGCTGGATTTCGACACCCTGCAGGAACACGGCTGCTTCATCGGTTCTGCTGCCGTGATCGTTCTGTCGGATCAGGACGATTTGCAGGCTGCGGCTGCCAACCTGTTGAGCTTCTTCGCGGATGAATCCTGCGGCCAGTGCACGCCCTGCCGTGTGGGCACCGAGAAAATGCTCACCTTACTGGAGCGGGATACCTGGGATGAGCCGACGCTCCAGCAGCTGGCCGGCGTGATGGCGGATGCGTCCATCTGCGGTCTGGGCCAGGCCGCACCCAATCCGGTGCTGAGCCTGCTGCGGGACTTCCGTAGCGAACTCGCCAGCAGCAACCTGATCGCGAAAGGTTAGGGGAGACAGCCATGAGCCATTCGAAAGCAGCCATGAGCGAATCGAAAAAAGCCATGAGCGATGCGACCACAAGCTTCACCCTGACACTGGACGACGTGGAAGTACAGGCCTACCCTGGCGAAACCCTGTGGCAGGTGGCCAAGCGCGCCGGCGAGACCATCCAGCACCTGTGCTTCAAAGACGCCCCGGGCTACCGCGCGGACGGCAATTGCCGCGCCTGCATGGTGGAAGTGGAGGGTGAGCGGGTGCTCGCCGCAAGCTGTATTCGCGAGGCCGCGCCGGGCATGGTGGTGCGAAGTGCCGGTTCCACCAGAGCCCAGGAAGCCAGGAAAAGCGTGCTGGAATTGCTGCTGGCCGATCAACCTGCGCGAGAGAGCAGCCCCGATCGCTCAAGCCATCTGTGGGAAACGGCGGATCAACTGGCGATTGATGCAGCTGCCGTGCGCCAACGTCTCCCGGCCCATTCAGAGCGTGACGAGCCAACGGTTCACCATGTTGCGCCGCGGTCGGATTCGCTCGCCCATGCCCGGGGCCATGATGCCACTCACTCTGCCATGAACGTGAATCTGGACGCCTGCATCACCTGCGGGTTGTGCGAGCGCGCCTGTCGGGAAGTGCAGGGCAATGACGTGATCGGACTGGCCCATCGGGGCGCGGCATCCAAGGTGGTGTTCGATTTCGATGATCCCATGGGCGACAGCACCTGCGTTGCCTGCGGCGAGTGTGTGCAGGCCTGCCCGACCGGCGCGCTTATGCCTGCCACCCTGATTGATGCCCAGGGCCGCGGAGACTCGGCCACGGCCGACCGAACCGTGGACTCCGTCTGCCCCTATTGTGGCGTGGGCTGCCAACTTACCTATCACGTGAAAGACGAGCCCGCTTCTGCCGAATCAGAAACAGGCGAGCAGCGAGGACGCATCCTGTTTGTGGAAGGCAAAGACGGCCCCTCAAACCAGGGCCGGCTTTGCGTGAAAGGCCGTTTTGGCTTTGATTACCCCTCACACCCGGCAAGGCTTACCCGGCCGCTGATTCGCCGGGAGGGCGTCCCCAAGGGCCTCGACCCGGACTTTGATCCGGCCCATCCGTTAACGCACTTTCGAGAGGCTAGTTGGGAAGAGGCACTGGACCTTGCCGCAGGCGGACTGACACAACTTAAAACACAACACGGACCGGATGCGCTTGCCGGCTTCGGCAGTGCCAAGTGCTCCAACGAAGAAGCCTGGCTGTTCCAGAAGCTGGTGCGCACCGGTTTCGGTTCCAACCACGTTGACCATTGCACGCGGCTTTGCCACGCCAGCTCCGTCGCCGCGTTGATGGAGTGCCTGGGCTCCGGCGCCGTGACTGCCTCCTTCATGCAGGCCCTTGAGGCGGATGTGGTGATCCTCACCGGCTGCAACCCGGCCGTGAACCATCCTGTGGCCGCCACCTACTTCAAGCAGGCGGCTCGAAACGGCACCAAGCTGATCATCATCGACCCCCGGGGCCAGGCGCTGGATGCCTATGCCTGGCGCAGCCTGCGTTTTTCGCCGGGTGGCGACGTGTCGCTGTTCAACGCCATGCTCAATGTGATTATCAGCGAAGGACTCTTTGACCAGGCCTACATTGACGCCCACACCGAAGGCTTCGAGGCGCTGGCAGCCAGCGTTGAACGTATGACCCCGGAGGTGATGAGCCCGGTCTGCGGCCTTCAGCCCGAGGCCATTCGTGAAGTGGCCCGAGCCTACGCCGAGGCTGATAGAGCGATGATTTTCTGGGGCATGGGCATCTCCCAACACGTGCACGGCACCGACAACGCCCGCTGCCTGATTTCCCTGGCCCTCACATGCGGGCACACAGGCAGACCCGGCACCGGCCTGCACCCGTTGCGGGGACAGAACAACGTGCAGGGCGCCTCCGATGCGGGCTTGATCCCCATGGTGCTGCCCGA
Organism: Marinobacter maroccanus; assembly: GCF_002933275.1. GTDB lineage: Bacteria > Pseudomonadota > Gammaproteobacteria > Pseudomonadales > Oleiphilaceae > Marinobacter > Marinobacter maroccanus. The sequence continues at coordinate 98,891 of NZ_PSSX01000002.1, read as the reverse complement.
TTACCAACCGGTCGGGGATGCCCAGTTGCGCGCCGCCTTCGAAGAGCTCTGGAACACCGAACTGGACCCGGAACCAGGGCTCACCGTGGTAGAGATTATGGACGCCATCAAGGCCGGCACCATCAAGGCCATGTACATCCTCGGCGAAAACCCCGCGATGTCGGACCCGGACCTGACCCACGCCCGGGCCGCGCTCGCTGCTCTTGAGCACCTGGTGGTACAGGACCTGTTCGTCACCGAGACCGCTCAGTTTGCCGACGTGATCCTGCCGGCAGCCGCCTGGTCGGAAAAGTCCGGCACCGTCACCAACACCAACCGCCAGGTGCAAATGGGCCGTGCCGCACTGGCGCCCCCGGGAGAGGCAAAGCCAGACTGGTGGGTTGTTCAGGAAATCGCCCGGCGTTTCGGGCTGGCCTGGAACTACGCCGGCCCCGAGCAGGTGTTTGAAGAAATGAAGCAGGGCATGCACTCACTGGATCATATCTCCTGGTCTCGCCTGGAGCGCGAGGGGTCCGTAACCTATCCATGCCCCGCGGATGACGCCCCGGGCCAGGACGTTGTCTTCTCCGATGCCTTCCCGCGCGCAGGAGGCCGTGCCAGGTTCTCACCCGCCAGCCCGCTGCCACCGGATGAGCCGGTGGATGAGGCCTATCCCATCGTGCTAACAACCGGGCGATTGCTTGAGCACTGGCACACCGGCGCCATGACCCGTCGCAGCCGGGTGCTGGATGAGCGGGAGCCGGAAGCAGCAGCCTATCTGGCTCCCGCGGAGCTGGATCGTTTGGGCGTAGCACCGGGCAATGACATTCAAATTGCCACCCGGCGCGGCACCATCACCCTGACGGCACGGGCCGATCAGACCATGCCGGAGGGCATGGTGTTCGTACCCTTCGCCTTTGTGGAGGCGGCCGCGAACGTGCTCACCAACCCGGCCCTGGACCCATTCGGAAAGATCCCGGAGTTCAAGTATGCGGCGTGTAGTCTGAGTCCGGCGTGAAGGAATCTGTTGGTGAGAGCTTGCAATTAATTGAAATCTAAGCAACGCTTGTCCCGTGTCCAAAAACTAGGGACATCCAGCCTATGGATGGAATCAAGAGTCAAGATCTCGGCCTGTTGCTCAAGTTGGTTTCGCTGCGGCAGCAAGAAGCGACCGGAGGTGGTGTAGACAGATCAGCCTACACAGTGCGCAATCTCGAGTTGGAAACCGGCATTGGGAAATCCCAGGTCAGCAACTCACTGCGCCGCTGTTTTGAGGTTGGCTTGGCTAAAAAGGATCGCAATTCCGGTGTACCGCGTGTCAACACAAAGAGCCTGTTTGAATTCATAGTTTACGGTGCCAAATATGTGTTCCCTGCCAAGCCAGGCCAGTTAGCGCGGGGTATAAGCACCGCATTCGCTGCGCCCGTGCTGGAAAATCGCGTGTTCAGCGCAGGTGAACTTTTTCCAGTGTGGCCAGATGCGCGAGGTAAAAACAAAGGCTTGGAGGTTGTCCCTCTATTTAAAACTGTGGGCCATGCGGTTCACCGCGATCCGGAGCTTTACGCCTTGCTAGCCCTGGTAGATGCAATACGCATAGGCGGCCCGCGTGAGGCAAATCTGGCAAAAGACCTGTTGAAAAAACACATGGAAGTGAGTGAATGAGCATACCGGCGTTACAAAAGTGGATGGTAGGCAAAGTTGCTGAGGCGCTTGGTCCCGACCTGCGAGAACAGGTGGCCTTCGTAGGTGGTTGCACCACAAGCTTTTTATTAACCGATGAGTTCGTACTTGAGCAAGTTCGCCACACCGAGGATGTGGATCTGATCGTCCATGTAATGGGCTATCAGGGATTTCATGCGCTGCAACAGGCATTGAGAGCAAAAGGCTTTAAAGACATGCCGCCAGACCTGGAGGAAAGCGCCCCCGTATGTGCTATGAAGCTGGGCGATTTACGAGTGGATTTCATGCCGGACGATCCACAGGTCCTGGGGTTCAGCAACCGATGGTATGGCGATGCGCTGAAGACTGCCATGCCTTACAAGTTGTCTGACTATCTCTCCATCAGACTGGTAAATCCGTCGTATTTTCTTGCAACCAAGCTGGAGGCATACAAGGGCCGAGGTAAGGGCGATACACTCTCCAGCCACGACATCGAAGATTTGCTCACGTTGATTGATGGTCGTGAGTCATTGATCAATGAGGTCAAGGCTGCGCCCGAAGAATTACGAGGCTACCTGGCAGAAGAATTCAGCCAATTGTTGCAAGACCCCAACTTTGAGTACGCCGTTAACAGCCAGGCGCGTGGAAATGCAGAGCGAGAGCAAATTTTGTTTGAACGGATTGAAACTCTGACCCATTTTGGGCATTGATGCGAAGCGATAGTGTTTTCCGAAGTTCAAGTATGCGGCGTGCAGGTTGAGCTCCGTTAAGCGTCTGAAGCAAACCATTTCTTATAGAACGTCCTCCAGTGTCGCATCAAGTCTGTAATGTAGCCGTGTGTAGTCTAGAATAACGCCAAAATTCTGAGATCTTTCAGGTAGATAAAATGCCAAAGTTTTTGCATACGGCAGACTGGCAGATGGGTCGGGCCTTTACCCGTTTCGAGACCGAAGACGGTGCAGCCCTGGTGGAGGCCCGGTTCGAGGCCATTGAAACCCTTGCACGGCTGGCCAACGAACATCAGTGCGATGCGGTATTGGTGGCCGGGGACGTCTTTGATGCGCAAACGGTCTCTGATCGCACCATCCGGCGAGTATTCAACGCCACAAAGGGGTTTGCTGGCCCCTGGGTAATGCTGCCGGGCAACCACGATGCCGCCCTGGCAGAGAGCGTCTGGACGCGAGCCCAGCGCCTGGGTGCGGTGCCGGAGAACGTCCATCTGGCGCTTCAGCCTGGCGTGATTGATCTGGAACCCCAGGGCCTCAGCATCCTCTGCGCGCCCCTGACTCAGCGACATACTTACGGCGATCTGACCGAGCCATTCAGCGGCTACGAAACCCCTGAAGGTTTTCTCAGAATCGGCCTGGCCCACGGCAGCGTCCAGGGCCTGTTGCCAGACGAGATTGATTCCACCAACCCCATCGCGCCAGACCGTGCGAAAGCCAGCAGGCTCGATTACCTCGCCCTGGGCGACTGGCACGGCACCAAACAGATCGATGAGCGTACCTGGTACAGCGGAACCCCCGAGCCGGAACGGTTCCGGAACAACGAGGCGGGGAATGCCCTGATCGTTGAAGTGTCCGAGCCCGGAGCAACCCCGAAAGTAACCTCACTGCCAACGGGGCGGTATCAGTGGCACCAGTGGCGGGAAACCCTGGCGGTTCATTCCGATCTCGAACAGCTGCTGGAGCGTTTGGACATCTTGCCCGAATCCGCCGTTGTTGATCTGCGCTTTGAGGGCTCGGTGACCCTGGCCGGCGAGGAAACCCTGTTGAAGGCCTTGTCGGTGGCCGAAGCGCGATTCCGCAGCCTTCGCTGCGAGCGAAGCGGCCTTCAGCTTGCACCTACCGATGAAGACATCGCGGCTCTGAAAGCGGATGGCTACGTGGACGAGGTGGTTGAAAGCCTGCGAGAGCGGCAGGAAGGGGCGCAGGACGATGTCGCCCGCGATGCCCTGGCCATTCTGGCGGGTCTGCTCCGGGAGCGGGAACAGGAGGTGGGGCAATGAAGCTGCAGCGAATGCGCATTGAACAGCTGCGCCAGTTCCGCAAACCCTTCGTTCTGGACAACCTGCAACCCGGGCTCAACCTGATTCACGGCCCCAATGAGTCCGGCAAAAGCACGCTGGTGCGAGCCATCCGCGCCGCGTTTTTCGAACGCTATCGTTCAACGGCCGTGGACGACCTGCGCCCGTGGGGCGACTCCGCCGCGGCGCCCACCATTGAGCTGGATTTCGAGCACGACAACCGTGTTTGGCGCCTCACCAAAAGCTTTCTCCAGCGCAAACGGTGCGATCTGGTTGTCGGCACCGAGACCTACAGTGAAGACGACGCCGAAGAAAAACTGGCCGAATTACTGGACTACCAGTACCCGAAACGGGGCGCCAGCAAAGCCGAACACTGGGGCATACCGGGACTGCTCTGGGTGGAGCAGGGCACCGGGCAGGACATCGAACAGGCCATCGAGCATGCCGGTGATCATCTGAAGTCTGCCCTGAATTCCATGGTGGGCGAGGTGGCCAGTTCCGGGGGCGACGACCTGATCGAGACGGTCCGCAGCCAACGGGACATCCTGCTGACCGGCACCGGAAAGCCCCGGGGCGATTACCTGAAACTGGAAAAAGACCGCGCCCACTATGAACTTGAAATTGAAGAGCTGAAGGAGCGGGTGCATAAATACCAGGAGCAGGTCGACCGGCTTGGCAAACTGACCCAGGACTATGATCAGGCCGAGGCTGAGCGCCCATGGGAAGACGCCCAGCGCCAGCTGGAGGAGGCCCGGGTGCGCTATCAGCAGGTTGAGCGCCTGGAGCAACAACAGAACCAGGAGAAAGCCACGCTCAGCCAGCTACAGCAAAACCATCGGCTGTTGCAGCAGAACAAAGAACATTTGGAAGGGCTCAGTCGCCAGCTTGAAGGCCGAAAAGCCGAACTGGACCGGGCAGAGCGAGACCTCGCTACCGCAGAAGCCCAAACTCCGATGATTGCAGGCCGTTTGAGCGAAGCCAGAAGCGCCTATGAGCAAGTGGAAAAGCAACGCAAACTGGCGGGTTTGCTCCAAACCCGGGAGCGGCTGGAGCAGGACGTCCGCCGGCTTGAACAGCAAAAACAAGTGCTGACCCAGAACCTTGCCAAAGCAAAGGAATACCATCAGCAGTTGGAGCAAGCGAGGCAGCAGGCCAGGGAAAACCGCATCGATGCAGAGCTGGTCAAAAAACTGCGAGCAACCGGCAACCAGCTGAACGAAGAGACCATTCGCTCACGGACCATCGCCACCAGATTGAGCTGGCAGCTGGATGCTGGCGCATCACTGACACTGAACGATGAATCGCTGAACGGACAAGGCGAACAGCAGCTTCTGGAAGAGTCGACCCTGGTTATTCCAGGCGTTGGCACCTTGGGCATAACGCCTGGCGGGGAAGAGCTGGCCAGCACCCGGAGGAAGCTAAAGGCCCTTGAGGAAGACCTTGAAGAACAGCTGGAGGCCCTTGGCGTGGAATCGGTGGAACAGGCGGAGGATCGTCTTTCCGCCTTTGAAAGTGCCGGAAGAGCCGTGAAGCATGCCGACGAGCTGTTCAAATCTCTGGCGCCCGCTGGCCTTGAGCAACTTGCCTCCGACCAGAAGGAGGCAGAAGGCGAGCTGGAGAAAGCCAAAACACAACTGGAAGCCACTCCCAAACCGGATCCGCAAGAGAATGTTCCGGCGCTGGAAGAAGCGGAGGCGGCGTTCGCCCGGGCTGGCACCGCCCTGGACAAAGCCGAATCCGATGAGCGCGCGCATCAGTCCAGCCTGTCTGCCCTGAAACAGGCCCGCGACAACGCCAAAACCGAATGGCAGCGGCTGGCGGATGAAGAAAAGAGCTCGGAACGGCAACAGCAACTTCAGCAGATAACCACCGACCTGGCGAACATCGAAAAACAGCAGGCCGAACTGGAAGCCAGCCTCGAGCGCCGCGAACGGGAAATTCGCGATGCCCGCCCGGAGTTTCTCCGGCAGGATATCGAACGCTACCAGAATGCGGTCAATCAACTGCGCCAGACCCAGGAGAACCGGGGCCGCGAACTCCGCGATATCAAAGTCAGACTGGAAGCCTGGGGCGCAGAAGGGCTGGAAGAACAGCTCAACGAGAAAGAGGCGGAGTACGACCAGTGCAACCGCCGCTATCAGGAATTGCACCGCCGCGCTCAGGCGCTGGATCTGCTGCTGAACCTGCTCACCGAAAAGCGCCAGGCCCTGACGCGCCGCCTGCAGGCACCGCTGCAGAAACACCTGAACCACTACCTTTCAGTGCTGTTTCCGGAAGCGTCGCTGGAAGTGGACGAACAGCTACGCCCGGGCACCTTCAGCCGTGGCACCGAGCTTGGGCAAATCACCGAACTGAGTTTTGGCGCCCGGGAACAGATGGGCCTGATCAGCCGCCTGGCCTATGCCGATCTGCTGCGGGAAGCCGGAAGGCCAACGCTGGTGATCCTGGACGACACCCTGGTGCACAGTGACAGCGACCGCCTGGAAGACATGAAACGCATTCTGTTCGATGCGGCCAGCCGGCATCAGATATTGCTGTTTACCTGCCATCCAGGGAACTGGAGCGACCTTGGTGTACCACCTATTGACCTCCAGAGCTTGAAGGTTCATGCAGTTTCACAGGCATAACTAGCGACGCCAAGCAGTGCTTTGCAAGTTACGGCCGGCTGACCGGCAAGCTGGATATTCGGTTGTGGCTGTCCGGTGCGTCCACGATGTGGAAGCGCTGGATCTATCTGGTGTCATGTATGGCTACACTGTAATTGATAGCAATCGCTCGATGGCCAAAAAAAGCCTGTCGGGAGGATCGCGGATTTCATGGAAATCCGACATTTTAGGGGTTAACGTCATTCCACCGGATTTAGTTAGATTGCGAGATATAAGGAATGCCGGTGGCCACAGCGCCGTTCTTCTGGAAGTCATCAATGTGGGACGTACACGATGCAGCAGACCGGAATCTACGAGCAGCTTATTACCCGGCTCGTAGAAAACAGATTGGACAGGAAACAATTTTACGTAGGTGAGCGCCAGCTTAGCAGTGTGGAAGCATCTGTATGGTTGTCACGATTCCTTACTAACATACTGGAGTTCGCTATTGGGTCGGTGCCTTCGGGCGATAACCGACTTCAGGAGCAAATCGAGTTATCGAATCAGTTGCTGATGTGGCTCAAGGGGCAGGTGCAGGATGATGGGTTCCTGGATGAGAACCTCCTCGATAGCCAAGGAAAGATCCTCACCGCGCTTTATGAGCTGGAAAACCCGGTTGCTGCGAACCTGAAGCAGTATGTTGAAGACGTTTTCCCGCTCACAGGACTCACACAGAGTGAGTTATTTTCAGGCAGTAATGCTGGCTTGTCACTGGAGTCAGAGCTAAAGCGCGAGATTTTGTCAGCGGACCGGATTTACTGGTTGGTCTCGTTTATCAAATGGGCCGGAATTCGGATATTCCGGAAAGAACTGGAAGCCTTCACCGCGAGTGGCCGAGAGCTGAAAATCATCACCACCTCCTACATGGGAGCCACGGATGCCAAAGCCGTTGAGTATCTGGCTAGCCTGCCGAACACCGAAGTGAAGTTGAGCTACAACACCGAGCGTGAAAGGTTGCACGCCAAGAGCTATTTGTTCCTCCGGAACACGGGTTTTCACACCGGTTACATCGGTTCATCAAACCTATCTCGATCGGCGCTGACCAATGGGCTTGAGTGGAATCTTAAGATCACCGCTCAGGAAATCCCTCACATCATCAACAAATCGCTCAGCACCTTTGAAACCTATTGGGCTTCGGAAGACTTTGAATGGTTCGATGGCCGGGCTGAGAGTACCGAAAAGCTCAACCGCGCACTAAAACAACAAAAAGGGTTGGACGCTCCCGGCTCCTCCCACTATTTCGAAATTACGCCGTTTCCGCATCAGAAAGACATTCTAGAGCAACTCTCTGTTGAGCGGGACGTGCACCAGCGTTTCCGAAACCTCGTGGTGGCCGCCACTGGTACCGGCAAGACCCTGATCTCGGCGTTTGATTTCCGGCGCTTCCTGAAAGCAAAACCAAACGCCCACTTTCTGTTTGTGGCGCACCGGGAGGAAATTCTGCGCCAAGCCCGGGAAGCTTACCGTGGCGTACTGCGTAATCATGCTTTCGGTGAACTCTGGGTAGGCGGCCAGTTGCCGGAACACTACCGGCAGTTGTTCGTTTCGATTCAGACTCTGAATAACCAGCTGGATCAGCTAAAGCTCACTGAAGGCTATTACGACTACATCGTAATCGATGAAGTGCACCACATCGCCGCATCGAGTTATCGGGCGGTATTGGAACACTTCTCGCCCGAAATACTGCTGGGACTGACAGCGACTCCGGAGCGACACGATGGCGGCGATATTCTCAGCGACTTTGGTGGCGTGATTGCCGCCGAACTCCGGTTACCGGAGGCCATCAACCGCCGCCACCTTTGCCCCTTCCAATACTTTGGAATAGATGATGACACCGACCTGCGCACCATTCCTTGGAGTCGTGGGCGTTACGATATTGCTCAGTTGACGAATTTGTATACGCACAACCATAATCGCGTAAAAAAGGCTCTGCGAAGCTTGCGGGAAATCGTCACCGATATATCCAGCATGAAAGCTCTCGCTTTCTGTGTGAGCCGTGAACACGCGACCTTCATGGTGGAGCAGCTCCTGTTGCACGGCATCAAGGCCGATGTGCTCACCAGTGACAACAGCCACGAACGCCAACAAAAGCAGCAAGCCATTCGCTCCGGGCAAATCAACGTGCTGTGTGTGGTCGACATATTCAACGAAGGCGTCGATATTCCGGAAGTCGACACCCTGTTATTCCTGCGCCCAACCGAAAGCCTGACCATCTTCCTTCAGCAACTGGGTCGGGGTTTACGCCTTGCTGACGACAAAGATTGCTGCACAGTCTTGGACTTTGTTGGTAATTCTCGGCCTGAATATGATTTCGCCAATAAATTCCGGGCACTGGTGGGTAAGTCAGAACGCTCAATTTCGGAAGAACTGAAGCAGGGCTTTCCCCATGCACCACTGGGTTGCCGAATTGAGCTCACCAAGAAAACCCAGGAAATGGTGCTGAGCAACATCCGGCAAGCCACGCTGACCATGAAGCGGCTGGTGTCTCTTGTTCGGCAGTTCCCACAGCATTCCACTCAGCCACTGACGCTGAAGAACTTCATAACCCATCATCCCCACATCGACCTGAACGAACTCTACAGACGGGGCAGTTGGGCCGAGTTGGTGAGCAAGGCAAAAGACGAAGACAGAGCCGATGACTCGTTTAAACTGGCGAAGAAGGCCATCCACAATCGGATTTTGATCTGCGACGATCACCAGTACCTGCTATTTCTTAAGAAACTATGCCAGGCAGGGTTTAGCTGTGACGACCCGAAAGGTCGCCAGGCACTTATGTGCCATTACGACTTCTGGCAGAAAGCAGGGCCAGAGCTGGAATTTGATTCGCTGACACAAAGCTTGGCAGAACTCAGCAAGCTGGGGCTGGAACAGGAGCTGGTGGACGTGCTCGACTGGAAATTGGCGAAAACCAAACACGAGCAGCCGGCGATGCCTGAGTTGCGGGAAGTCCCGCTACGATTGCACGCCCGCTATTCTCGAGAGCAGATTCTGGTTGGTTTTGGTGCGATGACGTTCGAGCATCAGCCACCATCGAGGGAAGGTGTATATGTCATTCAGGATCAAAATATTGAGCTGCTGTTTGTCACCTTGGACAAAAACGAAAAGCAGTTCTCCCCGACCACCATGTACCACGACTACGCCATCAATGAGCAGTTATTCCACTGGCAGTCGCAAAACAGTTCCCGGCCTGACCGTGGTAAAGGGAAGGACTATATTCAACACCAAGCCATCAACAAGCGGTTGTTCTTGTTTGTAAGAGAGCAGGCGAAAGACGAATATGGTCGCACGATGGGGTTTGTGAATTATGGTGAGGTGGATTACGTGTCTCACACCGGTTCCCAGCCGATGAGTATTACCTGGAAACTCCGAACGCCGATGCCGAACTTTATGTGGCAGCAGGCAGCGAAGCTGGCGGCGGCATGAGTTACGGTCCCTACAACAAAAACGCCCAAAACTTTTTCAACCAATACCAGTCCCTGACCTTCGAACAGGTTCACCAAGACTGGCTCTCCTTCCTTGGCGATAAATCCGGCCTTGCTCTGGATGTAGGCGCAGGCAGTGGTCGCGATTCCAGTGCCCTTGCAACGCAGGGCTGGGATGTTGTTGCGGTAGAGCCTGCATCTGGCTTACGAGAGTTGGGGCAGGACGCCACTCGCAGTCAGAGCATTCACTGGGTAGACGATCAATTACCCGATCTCGGTAAGATCCGGAAGCTGAGCTATCGTTTCGATCTGATTCTTGTTTCCGCTGTCTGGATGCATATCCCGCCCTCCGATCGTGATCGTGCCTTTCGAATCCTCACTGAGCTTCTGGCACCCGGTGGAATGGTGGTGATTACGCTTCGGCATGGGCCCGGTGATGGCGAACGGCTTTTTTACGATGTCAGTAGGGAAGAGTTGGAGGTTTTTGCCAAACGCCGGGCACTGATCCCGCTTCCGTTGCCGGTCGGGCGCAATAAGGATGAGCTCCAGAGGGACGAAGTTTCCTGGGAGACTCTGGCTTTTCGTTTGGCGGACGATGGCACAGGCGCATTGCCGACAGTCCGTCACATCATCGTTAATGATAATAAGTCTTCGACTTACAAATTGGGTTTGCTGCGAACCCTCGTCCGGATCGCTGACGGTGCGCCCGGCCTGGCGCTTAAGCGTACTGATGACTGGGTGGACATTCCGCTTGGGGCGGTCGGGTTGTTCTGGATTATGCTTTATCATCCTCTGGTTCTCCGTCACCAGTTAAGGCAAGCGCCAGGTAACCGTGGCTACGGCTTCGCCACGGACGATTTCTTCAAGCTGCAGAATTTCACGCCTCTGGATTTCAGAGTGGGTATGTCGCTGTCGGCTGATGTTTCACCGGTAGTCCTGCGCGCTATCCGGGATGCGTGCTCGACCATTCTCAAAAATCCCGCACATTTTACGACCTGGCCCGGCAGTAACCGTCCGATCTTCGAGGGCGGTTCTGCCAGGATGACCATTAAAAAGGCACCCGTGCGTTTGGACAAAGCAACGCTTTCCAGGTTCGGTACCTTCCGTGTTCCTTCATTTCTTTGGGACGCGTTCAGTCGCTATGCGTGCTGGATTGAGCCTGCGATTGTTAATGAATGGATAGATCTGATGGGTAGCTGGGATCTGCGTTACCGCATGGATGACTATCATCGTGGTTTACAGTGGGTAGAAGGTCGGCGCGATACGTCAGCTGTCCGTCACATGATTAACCAGCAGCTCGAGACTGGTCGGGTCGAATGCGTATGGACAGCCCAAAATCTCAAAGCGAAGCGGTTTGACGTCGACCACTGTTTCCCATGGTCACGATGGAACAACAACGATCTCTGGAATCTGATGCCAGCGACTCATACGGCGAACGCGTCCAAGTCCGAAAAGCTGCCGGGGGACTTGCTGCTCAAGGAGGCGCACCCTCGAGTAGTAAATTGGTGGGAGCAAGCCATTGTGGGCACGTCTCGTGAGGAGCAGTTTTTCTCAGAGGCTGAGGCCTCGCTGCCATTGCTGGGGCAGGAACGAACCGTGGAAGGCGTCTTTGAGGGGATGCTTCAGCAGCGATTGAGGCTGAAAACCAATCTTCAGCTGGCAGAATGGTTAGGCGTTTAGAACCGTATATCACCGAGACAACACGATCATCACGGGAAGTCTATTCATGCAAAACGCTCGCATCGCCATTGTTGGCGCCGGCCTGGCGGGTTTATACGCCGCTTATTCACTTGAGAAGAAGGGCATCAAGGACTACGTCATTCTCGAGGCCCGGGAGATTCTTGGTGGGCGGATTGCTTCCACGATCCACTCTGATGGTAAACCGGATGTGTCAGGCGTTGGGGGCTTCGATCTCGGGCCCTCCTGGTTCTGGCCCGCATTCCAGACCGATATGGCGCGACTGGTAGATGAACTCGAACTAGAGACCTTCCAACAATTTGAAACCGGCGACATGCTTCTGGAGCGTTCATCGAGTCAGCCGCCTGAGAGAACCCGTGGGTACGTCAATTCTCCGCCATCTATGCGAATCGCCGGTGGCATGTATTCGATGATTGATGCGTTATACCGGCGGATTGATTCAGCGCGTGTAGTGAGAGGCCAGGCAGTCCGTCACCTGCGCATGTCAGAACCGAATGTCGAGTTAGTGAGCGAAAATGCGAATGGAGAGACCTTTAGCCACTTTGCAGAACATGTGCTGTTGGCCATGCCGCCCCGATTAGTTGAGTCTCAGCTTACGTTTTCGCCTGCTTTGCCGAACGAGATTGCAAGACAGTGGAGAGAGACAGATACCTGGATGGCCCCTCATGCAAAATATATTGCCGTGTTCGATCGGCCTTTTTGGCGAGATCAAGGGTTATCCGGGGAGGCTCGAAGTGCCGTTGGGCCAATGGTTGAGATCCATGATGCCTCTACTCCGGGCGGGCAGGCGGCATTGTTTGGTTTCCTCGGTGTACCTGCTGACGTGCGCAGTCGTGTTTCTGAAGAAGAGCTTATTACTGCTTGCCGCACACAGTTCGTGCGACTGTTTGGTTCGCGAGCGGAGAATCCAGAGGCAGAATTTATCAAGGACTGGGCTAAAGAGATTTACACCGCCACCGACACGGATCAACGATCCTCCGGCGATCACCCTATGCCTGCCTTGTCGCCGAGCTTAGGGGCATGGGCTAACCGGGTAACCGGCATTGGCAGTGAGTGGTCACGTGAGTTTACGGGGTATCTGGCCGGCGCTATTGGTGCGGTCGATCGCGGTTTGGAATCTTTTTAGCAAGGTTCGCGGAAAGGGGCAGAGCCCCGGCGCGAGCTGAGAGCTTCCGCCCGAGCCCGGGGAAACGTTGCCGGGTTACTTCTATTTCTCAGGCGCGGATTCGTACTCTCGAATCATGCCAGAAAGCTGGTCTTTCAGATTGAGGCGCTGTTTCTTGAGGTCCTCCAAGTGTTCGTCAGAGGTGTTCTCTGCACCACCTTCGAAATGGTGAACTGCATGATCTACCTCATGGTACTCTTCAAACAGTTTCGCGAAATGATTGTTGCTGGTTTTCAGGTGATGAATAGCTTCTTTTGATTCGGGGAATTCATGAATCAGATCGTGTTTTTCCAGTGACATAAAGACAATCCCTTTGATTGCGGAGTGTGTTCAAATTTGCGCTGTGAGTGGCAAACCGTACGGCAAGGTGATGACCAGTGACAAGCCGCCAGGCGTAGGCATTTTCGCTCATGATTGGCTTGAGGCCCGGCTTATCTCAAGATGATTCTCTGGATCGACCGGGGAATAAACCGGGTGATAAATTCGGCAGCGTAGGTCTGGGGTGTCACCAGATATCGAGACTTTGGCCTTTTCGCTTCTGCAGCTCTGTAGATCTTTTCGGCAACATCCGACGCACTGGCGGTAAAGGGCTTGATCTTGGCGCCCGGCGCGAGCGCAGCTTCCATTGCTTCGTACTTTTCCTGGTGCACGGCGCTTGCTCGCCCAAGGACGGGCTGTAAAGCGGCCAGGGCATGTTCTCTGAACCGGGTCACCACGGGGCCCGGGAGCACCAGTGAGACACTTTCCAGGCTTTTGCTGCCCTGTTCATCAAACCAGAAGCTTTCATGGGCCGTGTTCATCGCGGATTTGGCGGCACAGTACGCGCCTTTCATTTTCTGGGGCGCGATTGAGAGAACGGAGCTAACCGCGATGACGCGCAAGGGTATGCCGTGTTGTTCGCAGAGCCTCAGGCAAAGGGCAGCTAGCTTGATGGGCCCGAAGACGTGGGTGCTGAACTGCTTTTGCCACATGGATTCGGACAGGTCGCGAAGCGCGCCGAATTGCCCGTAACCGGAGTTGTTGACCAGAATCACCCGCTCGGCTGCTGCAATTTCCGTGTCCAGAGCGCCCGCAAGCCCTTCGATCTGGTCAAAGGACTCCAGATCCAGCGACAGTTCCAGGTCGGCAGACTCGACGCCGGTCGGCTGTCGGGACAGGGCGATCACCCGGTAGCCTTCACGGGCAAAGAGGGCACAGGCCTCATGGCCAATGCCGGCGCTGGCACCGGTTACCAGGGCTAGTTTTGCCATAGTGGATGTCCTTTGGTTTGAGACCAGACCTGCTGAAAGAGGAGGGTGGCAGTGACGCCCTCAGTCCTGAACGGTCAGGTAACCGGATTGCGAGGCAGTTGTTGCAAAAAATGCAACAGTTCAATCTTGAAGCCTGCCGACCCACTTCACTCAAACATGTCAGAAAAAACCCGCGCAAATTCCTTGAAGTCATTCAAATGGAACTTGCAGATGGAGAAAACAATTTCCCAATTCACCTCGTCATAGTTATGAACCATCACGTTCCGGAAGCCGACGGATTTTCTCATACGCTCAGCGAGACCATGATCGATTACGCCGGACGTTGCCAATGCTTCGAACGTTTGCCCCATGGTTTTCGGTGAAGTTGCCCCGGCATGTTCGGCGAGCCAATGAGAGGCGATATCGACGCACATCTGCACGGCCCGTGTCAGGTTCAGTGAGATGATATCCTGCGCATCCACATCGTCCAGAAGCGCTGAAAGATTCTTTGGTAACCTGGACTCCACTCGCTGGATACAGCGCCTGAGAGATTCCAGTTTCTGTGCTACGAGTTGTTCATCCATGCCCGGCGTCGCCCTTCGAGTATGCGTTTCTGGTAGGGTACAAAATCTTCGTTTTCCATAATGTTACGAAATATAAGTTCGCCCCAGTAACGTCTGGGGCCCAGCACTTGAATGCCGTTGGAGACAATCTGGTCCAGGAGCGGTTGGCCGGCAGTGCGCAGGTCTATCAGGTCGACGGGCCGATTAAAGGCTAGTGCAAGCGCCTCGGTTATGGCAATGCGTTCATCAGCGGTTAGCCGCTTATTGGCCTGCACGGCCACGTCGATATCGCTGTCCGGGCGTTCTGCAGCGTGTGCCATGGAGCCGAACAGAACGGCGAAGCGGATATCAGGAAACCGCCCCAACTGGTCGCGAAGCTCTGCTATTTCAGTGCGCTCTGGTGTTTTTGTTTGCATATCTACGGTTCTGCTTTACGGCTATAAAAAGAGCTTACCAGAGTTCAGCGCTTATTTTTCCTTTCCACTTTCAAAGGCCCGACTGATTTCGGTCTGATCAGAGAGTGAATTAATGGGGGGGGAACTTGTAAAGATTTCTTACAAGTTCAGTGGGAGAGCGGTCGAGAGGTCAAATGTAAGTGAAAGCATTACAGTCTGGATGTGGTGATGGCACACTATTGAAAAACCAATCTCAGAGAAGCCATGGTGCACCCTTGAACGACTACCTCGAGAAAATCCTCCGTGGCCAGCCCATTAACTACGAAGCGTTCCTGAAGAAACTGCCGGAGGCGTTTCGGCGCCGGCATAGGGAGTTGTTTGCGACGGAGAAGGTAAAAGCCAACCGTTGGCTTGTCACGATCCTGGATGAAACCGCTTTCGCGGAGCTGCAGGCTGTGGCGCAAACGCCGGTAAGCAGGGTAGACGCCGCGAAAAAGGGTGACTCCCATCGCCATGGTACTGAGGTCAGTTTTCTTCTGGTTTACCATCGGGGGCTGGCATCCAGCCGTCCGGATGTGGTGGTCATCGAGAGTGATGGTGTGGATATCGGTTTTGAGCGCGCGGGTTCCGTGCTTATCGTAGAGAACGAGCATAACTTCTACCAGTATCCGCAGATGCTGCACTTTGCCGGTGAGGCGTTGGGCAGGCGTTTGCAACTGGCATACTGTGACGTGGTGTTAGGCGGTGGCAACCGGGTTACCCGGGGCGCGATTCTTGACTGGTTGCAGGGCTATGAAGAAGTATTCTGCGCATTCGATTATGATGCGGGTGGTCTGCAAATGTTCTCGACGATCGCAGTCTCTCTTGGTGACAAAGCCACCTTTGTTCAGCCGCCCGACTGGCAGCCATGGCTGGCCCGGTTTCGCAAACTACCGGACACCACCGAACGATTCACAAGGGCGATTTCGTTGGCAGAGGGGCTTGGTTTTGTGGCCCTGGCAGAGGCCTTCCGGGCCACCAGCAAATTCATGGAACAGGAGATGATTCTGGATGAGTGACTCCCAGGGGAGCCCAGGCAATTTCAATTTTGGTATTCGCCGTCTGGTGTTGGTGGATTCCGCCGGCTTCTGTTACGTGGAAATTCCGGTGGATAACCATGGCCTGATCCTGGGCCCGGGCAATCTTGGCAAGTCCAGCCTTTTGAACAGCCTGCGACTGTTCCTGCTGCCGGAAAACAACTTCAAGAACAGTCGCAAGAAATTCGCGTTCCGCAATGCCAGTGCCGGCAGCTTCTACTCCAACGAGGAAAGCTACCAGCATTATTTCCCCAGTCAGTTCAGCTTCCTGATCATGGAAGCGGAGAACCCGGCGGGGGTGCATTGCCAGATTCTGTACCGGGACAGCGCCAGTCAGCTCAGCTATGGCCGCGCTTTCGTGCCGGTGGGCTACGACCAGCTGCGGCCGCTGTTCTGGAATGGGGATGATGAGGACGGCATTGGCCAGGCGGTACCGGAGCTGTCGTTCAGCCGTTTGTCCGAGGCGCTGAAAAAGTTCTCCAAAGAGACCCGGCTGGTCAATGACCCGGCCAAACTCAAACAGATGCTGTACAACAGCGAGCTGATGAACGCCGATGCCGTGCGTTATTCGGTGTTGCCGTTGGGTGAGTCCGACGAGCGCCGGGTGCGGTCCCTGCGCACGCTGATCCTGCTGCTGTTTGAAATGAAGGCAGACGATCAGGCCATGTCCAACGCGGTGGCCAGCATTATCGAGGCGGACAAGAAGTTTGCCGATGACGCCTTCGATTTCAACATCGATGAGTTTCTAAACCGGCACGATCAACTGAAGCAACAGCAAATCCAGCTGAATCAGATTGAAAAAGAGCGTTCACGGTTCGAGAAGCTGCAAAGGGATTATCAGTCCTACCAAACCCTGCTTCGCAGCCAGCACGATTTTGCCGCTTTCCGGGATGGCGTCAGCCATGCCTTGCAGGATATTGGCACCAGGCGTAAAGCCGCAGTAGATGCGTTCAATGAACAGAACGAGACGCTGCGCCATGTGCTCCAGGCTCTGAAAAAACTGGAGCAGGACGCCAGCGGCCTGAAGGGCGAGATCCGTTCCGCTGACCGTCGCATCAAGCAGGCCGAGCAGAACCAGAAAGATGGCGATCTGCTGGTGTCCCAGTACGGGGAAATGACCCTTCAGGAAATCGAGGAGATCCAGAAAGAGGAACTCGATAGCAAGAAAGGGCACCTGGCTGCCCTCAAGAGTGCCGCCCAGGCGGAAATCCGGCTGGAGCAGATCCAGAAAAAGAAGCAGGAACTGGAGCGCAAGCTGGCATCCTTGAAGGATCGGGAAAGCAAGCAACATTGGCAACTGCAGAACCAACTGGATGAAGCCACCGCGGCACCGCTGCGGGCCGTGGACCCCCGATTGGTGATGGCCAGCCCCGGTCAGGATCTGGACGCCGACAGCAAGGCGGCCATCGAAGCGTTTGGCCGGCTGTTTGTGCCCAATGACAAAGGCTTTGACTGGTTTGACGCCGAATACCCGGCCCAGCCGGCCCGGCAGACTGATTTTGCAGAGCAGCGCCGGCACATTGAAGGTGAGCTTCATGGCCTGGAAAAGGAGCGGGCGGAGCTGGCAGACACCGCCAATCAGGAACACGACCGGCCCCGGCTGATTGAGCGCACCGAAAAAGAAATCCGCGCCATCGAAAAGGATCTGGATACCCTGAGCCGTTTCCCGGCCGCGGATACCACACTGCGGGACGCCACAGAGGAAAAGCAGGCGGCGGAGGAACAGCTGGCCAAGCTGGAAGAACAGGCCCGGCTGGAGCAGGAGAAGCAGGATGCGGTTCAGCAGAAGGCCGCCAAAGCCAGAGCCGAAAAAGAGCGTATCGAGGAGCGGGAACGGGAACTGGCGGGCCTCAGCCGAAGCGTCGGAACTGTGGAGCACCGATTCCCGCATCTGAAAGCGGTGGAAGCCGAGCAGCCGTTGGCCATTGAGCAGGTGTCCGTCGCCGCGTTCGACGACCTGCAAACCCAGCTGGACGACCTGGAAGAGCGTCGGCGCAGTATTCTCGATCACCTTCGACAGTTCGTTTATCTGGGCATTCATGACGATCCCGAGGGTGAGTTGCAAAAAGACAGCCCGGCGTCCTCCGTTATCCGCGAAACGTTCAAAAGCCTGTCGGATCTGTTTGCCGGCATGGCCGAGCGCTGGAATGTGCTGGAGCAGCAGGTGGGCATTCACAATGAAACCGTGGCGAGCTACCGGCAGGCCCTGAAATCCAACCACGAACACATTGCCCGTTTCGAAGCGCAACTGAACCGCGAGCTGGAAGGCGTGCAGATCAACGATCTGGTGGAAATCCGCGTGGATATCCATACCGATCCGAAATTCCGCAATCTGGTGGAAGAAGCCAACAACATCGATCCCTATGGCAATCAGCTGCAGTCGGACGCGTTCTATGACCGTTTGCGGGTGTTCGTGGCGGACTTTTTCGGGGAGGGCGGTAGCAAGCGCCTGACCATGGACAAGGTGATCACCGGCATTTCCTACCGCACACGCAAGGAAAACGCCACGAACCTGGACAAGAAGGGCCAGTCCACGTCTACCACGGCACTGATCAATCTGGAACTGGTATACCGGCTGCTGAAACGGGTGCTGTATCCCGGCGTGCAGCTGTCGTTCCCCATGGTGCTGGACGAGCTGGCCAGCGTGGATATCAGCCAGATGCCGTCGCTACTGGAGCGTCTTCGCAAGCAGGGCTTCAACCTGTTCTCCGCGGCCACCCATAGTGCCAGCGCGGAAGTGATTTACCTGATCGGCCGGCATCTGGAAGTAGGGCAGATGCGTACCGCGCGCCCCTACAGCCCGCAACGCACCCTGGTGTTCTGGGGCGGCGCCGAGGGTTTCACCAATGGCGAATCCGTGAGCCAATGGGCCGATCAGACCCAGAACAGCCTGCTGGAGCCAGCGGATGAGTAAACGCTTCAGCACCCTGGACACCACCCGGCTGCTGTTCGAGCACCCGAAGATTCTGTTCCGGATGATCGAGCGGATGGACCGTAACGAAGCGCGATACATTCGCGAAAGTGATCTGGTGGCCGAGGTGATGGACTATACCCGCACCCTTGGGAATGCCGACCGGGGCCGGGTGCGGCTGGCTTTGAACACCGACAACCTGTTCCGCAGCGGCCTGGTGATCGACATCATCAAGGCCGAAGGCGAGCGGCGGCTGGTGTTCCAGGATGCCCTGATCAACCTGATGCGTGCCTGTAACGCCTCGCTGTACCAGGAACTGACCGATGCCCGTCTGCGCGGCCATCTGGTGACCCTGAGGGACGTGCGCAATCGGCTGGAAACCAGCAGCTTCAGCGACGCGGACGCGGACTACACTGAGCTGCGGGATGACCTGAACGAGCGGGTCAGTCAGCTTATCGGGCTGCTGCGCCAGAACGTCCTGCGCATGCAGACCATCAGTGCCCAGCTCGCGGACCTGTCCGGCGATGCCAGCCGGGCGCCCGAGAAATTCCTGGAGTTCCGCCAGAACCTGTTTGAGCAGATCGTTACCCTCTACGAACGCCACATCAAGCCGACCCTGGTATTTCTCAACCCGGACACCCGGCTTCCTGATGGCAGCAACCTGTTCGAAACCCTGGAAGCGATGGTGCGGTTGTTGGAGAGCCACGGCGACCATAACCTGGCGGACCAGTTGTTCCGTTCCTCCATCAGCCTGAACGCCCTGTACAAACCCATTCAGGCGGTTGCCCAGGAGGTGGAGCACTTCCTGCGCAAGACCCGGCAGGGCATGGTCCAGTACAACGCCATGGAGCACTTTTACGGCAAGCTGCAGGAACTCAAGAGCGAAACCGAGACCCTAAGCCTCAAGAGAAAATGGCTGGAGGGCGGCGACTTTGCCCGCAGCACTGGCTTCCTGGTGGGCTTGCGGGCCCAGCAGCGCCCGAAGCATTACGCCTTCGGTGAATCGTCCAGCTACTACCAGCTGCTGTTCAGCGAACTGGAGCTGCGCCTGAACGACCGCCGCCGCAAGGCGGAGGTGCCGGTTCTGCAGCAGGTCGACGGCAGCGGTCGCCATACCCGGATTGATGTCCAGCGTATCAACCAGCTTTATCAATGGCTCGAAACCCTGGAGCTTCGGCCCACCTCCGATCTGGTGCGGGAGCTGCACGGTCGCCTGGACGGCTTTATCCCCGGGTATCGCTTCCCGGACCTGCTGGCGGCGTTGAACCGGCTGGTAAACTCGCCGCCAGAAGGGCTGCAGGTAGTCACGACCAACCGTTTCCGAATTCTGGACCAGTCATCGGACAGCGAGCAGTTCGTCTACCGCAAGCGCCGTCTGGAAAATCTCGAAACTACTGAAAGCAACGACCCGGTCAATCAAGAAGAGCAACAGCATGCCTGAATTCTCTGACGCGATGGATTCCACCGAATCCGCCGATCATTCACAAACTTCGAGCAGCTTCGAGCAGATCCTGCCGGCCCACAGCGCCGCGATCTACCGGGAATTCCAGGCCGGCCGGGTGATTGTGCGTGATATCTGGGACAGCAACCGCTCCGAGCTGCGCGCCAACCCGCTCTACAACCTGCTATACAACCATCTGTCCCATTTCCGGACCTTCTACGAGCATCTGGGCAGCGAGTTGGTCTTTAACGAAACCGGCGCGTTTTTCTTTCTCAAGGAAAGCAGCGACGACGAAAACGAGGAACACGACGAAAACGCCTTCCGGGTGCAGGTAATTCTTCTGTTGATCGGACGTTATTTCGCACGCAGCGGGCGAGACCTGGAATACCTTGGCCGTGCGGATGCCGGGCTGAACGAGCAAGACCTGTCGGCATTGGAGAGCGATGAGGAATACCAGGAGATTCTCAGAGCGGCCCGCTTCGAAAAAGGCGTCCCGGAAGCCCTGGACTACCTGGATAAACGCCATCTGCTGTTCCGCGCGGGTGCCGGTCGCTGTTTTCTGAGTTCCGCCGGTCTCTATTTCCTGCAGGAGTTGGTTCGGGAGTATGAGCAGGGATAGTGGTTTCCTGGTCAGAAGCTGGCCAGGAATTCTGCAACCTTATTTGCCGGCATGGGCTTGGCATAGAGGAAACCCTGAGCGAAGTCACACCCAAGGTCCGTTACCAGTTGGGCCTGTTCGTCCGTTTCAACACCTTCGACCAGCACGCTTAGGCCCAGGCTGTGGCCAACGGTAACCATTGCCTTCATGATGGCCATATCGGCGCTATTCTGCATCGCATGTTTCAGAAAGCTCCTGTCGATTTTTATTCCACAAACCGGGAGTTTTCTGAGATAGACAAGAGAGGAGTGTCCGGTACCGAAGTCATCAATCGAAATGTGCACGCCTGCCTGTTTCAGTTTCTCCAATTGTTTTGTCTGGCTTTCATCGCTGCCGAAAACCTCGTTCTCAGTCAACTCCACGCCAAGCTGGTGAGGTTCAAGATTGTAACGACTCACTGTTTCGAGAATATGGCTCGCAAGGTGTGGATTGGTGAGCTGTCGTCCCGAAAGGTTGATATCAACACGCAGATTACTCAGAGGCGTTTTCTTCCATGCGCTGAGCTGTTTGCAGGCTGCTTCGATTACCCATTCGCCAATCCGGTTAATGAGGCCAGACTTTTCAGCCACCGGAATAAAAACGGCCGGCGAAACGGCTCGTGATTGACCGTTAAAACACCTAAGAAGTGCCTCGCAGGAATCGCTTTTTCGTTCAGTCAGGCTGATCTGGGGTTGAAAAGCCAGTTCCAGGCCATCGTTAGTCAGGGCCTCTCTCAGCAGGTTGGTGATTTCCTGATAGTGAACCAGTCGATCATTTATGTCAGGGGTATAGAAACAGAGACCGTTCTTGCCGGTTTCTTTGGCCTGATACATGGCCGCATCTGCATTGCCCATAAGCTCAGCCACGGTGGTGCCGTTGTGCGGAAAAAGGCTTACACCGAAGCTGGCGGTAACCTGGTAACAATCGCCTTCCAGATGAACTCTGTGTTCCAGTGAGTGTATCAACCGACAAACAAGTTCATGTATCCCTTCGGGGCCATCGAAATCGAAGATCAGCAAGACAAACTCGTCTCCGCCAAAACGACTCAGCAGGTCGCCGCCTCGGAGTTCGGCCCTCAAGGTTTCGGCCACAGCTTTCAGGAGATTGTCACCATGATGGTGGCCACGCGTATCGTTGATGATTTTGAAATTGTCCAGATCGATAAATACGACCGCCACTTCCTGTTGCAGGCGATCAGCCTCATCCAGCCGACTCGACAACTCGACTTCCATGAAATGCCGGTTGGGTAATCCAGTGAGGTCGTCAAAACTCGCTCTCCGATAAAGCTCATTCCTGGCTTGTTTTTGCTCCTCCAGACTGATGTCGATGCAGAACATCTCACAGGCACCGCTGTCCTGCTTGATCATCACGTGGCTTGAGTAAACGGGAACCAGGTGTCCGTCTTTGTGTTGCAGTTCAAGTTCATCTGAGGGAATGCTGATGTTGTTCTCAAGCCAATTGCGATGCGCTTCGATCACACCGGTGCGCATGTGATCCGGAATGATCAGGTCTTCCAATAACTGCCCGAGCGCTTCTTCGCGGGAATAGCCATAAATGCGCGCGCTTGCTTCGTTCCAATAAATTACCCGGCGGTGTCTGTCGTAACCCTGGACAGCCACCATTGGCAGACTTTCTATCAGCTCGTAAAACCTGTTTTCACTTTCTTCTGTAGCTGATTGAATTCCTTGTCTATTTTCCATTGCGAGTCAGCATCCTTTTGGTTAGCGATTAACGCACCGCAAAGCGATGATGCAATAGCACTGAGCATAGTTCGGGAGTACCGGGTTATCTAGTTGATGTGCGGGCCGGCCTTTCGATGTCTCTACCCCCTGGTCAGGATTTGTGCTGCACAG
Organism: Marinobacter maroccanus; assembly: GCF_002933275.1. GTDB lineage: Bacteria > Pseudomonadota > Gammaproteobacteria > Pseudomonadales > Oleiphilaceae > Marinobacter > Marinobacter maroccanus. Next base: position 76,192 of record NZ_PSSX01000002.1, on the reverse strand, counting down.
CCTCTTCTTCCAGTGTCGCAATACACCGGTCAAAAGCCCGGCTGATCCTGGTCTGATTCTTGATCATGGCCAGCCGAGGCCAGGTGGCCTGTTCCCCGAGATTGATAAACATCTCGAGATCTTCAGGGCTCGGGTTGGAGAGGACTTTTCGATAAAGGGACGCCCTGGGGGAAAAGTGGATATTGATGTCCCCCAGGTACTGCTGGCTGGTCATGGCGTGGGCCTGTTCGATGAGCGGCCGGATGATGCCGGGGTGGGGGCTCTGTTTGGTCAGTTTAAGCGCTGTGGCGATCTGGCCGTGGGCCAGGGACACTGCCGCCCGTTTGGCCCAGGCGGATAGGCCGCTCTGGTCGTGATGGCTGATGAACGGCACCACATGGGGGTTGGCCTGGCTGACAATGGTTTTGTTCACGTTGTGCAGTCGGGCCATTCTCATCAGTGGCAGGTCGCCATGCACGCTGCCATCAATCCAGCTCTCGGTGGGCATGTAGGGCACGCTACTGTCTATGCCGCCGTCTGAATCACGGGCCCGAAGTGTCACCGGCGGGAATATGCCCGGAACCGCGCAGGATGCCATCACCGCTGAGTCCACCAATACGGCCGGTGAGGACAGCCAGTTCAGCAGCCTCGGTTTTTGCTGGGTGCGGGTAGGGGAGACGGAGATGTTCAGGTTACGGCCACTGTGTTCGTACGCCTCTTTGAAACTGACGCTGCCCAGATTGTGCTGAACATGCTCCTGCAGTTGACGCGGATCCATTGCATGGCCGGCCCTCAGGCCTTCCGCGACGCCAAGCCAGCGGAAGGCATTGAGGTGGATGCGCTCGGGATGGTTGAAAAAGTCCGCCAGTTCCTGCTTGTTACGGGTGCAGATAGCGCCAGCCACGATCGCGCCCATGCTGGAGCCGGCCATTACATCCGGCAGCAGATCCTGGCGCCAGAGCGCCCGGGTAACACCGATGTGGTAAATGCCGAAGGCCGCGCCACCGCTGAGCATAAGGGCTGGCCGGCCATACACTCTTTCGGCGTCCCGAAACATTTTCAGTTTTCGGGCAGTTGAGACTTCCGGAATAGGGTGGTCGCAAATGAATTCCATGGACGTTTCGACGGCATCCAGGAATTCACCCACCAACCGGTTGGTGCCGCTACGGGCCACCGTGTACAGATCGGGGTTGGATAACTCACCGAGATGACGGTACAGGCTCTCCTGAAGAATCCGGATCAGTCGCCGTGTGTCACCATTCTGACGGCAATGGGCCATGAGGCCCATGTGCTTGCGCATCAGGCTTTCATGCAGCATCCCGGTTTCTTCCTGCTCGCGCCAGGCCAGCAGTCCGTCCAGGTCGTCGAGCGCGGTGGCAGCCTCACACCATTGCTCGTAGTCTTGGGCCTGTTCCAGTTGCTGCTGGAGCTGTTTGCGGGTCTTCGAGGCGTGCTTCATGCCTTTTAGCTTAACTCATCCTGACGGGCAAAAAGAAACCCCCGCCGGAGCAGGGGTCGCTTTCTGAACGAGGCCTCAGCCAGTTGGTTGTCAGGTCGCCACGGGATCCTGGATAACCGTATGGATAAACTGAATCACGCTGCGAGTATCTTCCGCCTGTTTGACGAAAGCCTCGATATTGCTGCCGGTGTAGCCATCACTGCCAAGCACCCGGATCCAGAGGTCGTCTGTTTTGTCTGTGTAGGCGCAGCTGAGGTTGTCAGGCTGGCGTTCCACGTAACTTACGTTGACTCCCGAGTAGATCGATTCGGTTGAATGATTGAAGTTGCTGTAGTCAACGTAGCCGTTGCCAGCCAGACGCTTGGCTCCGCACTCTGCGGCATTTCCCTGGCATGCTGCGGTGCCTTGCTTGAGAAACAGCAGGCCTTCATCGGCCAGTACCTGATCCGGCAACTCAATGGCGATTTGTTTGGTAACCCAGCTGCCTTCGTCCATGACTTCGATAGTGCCTTCCAGCTTGCCCCAGCGCATCAGCGCCCAGTACAGAGCCAGGCCGGCCAGAGGCGAGTCGACGGTCTGATAGTGACTGAGATTACCGGTGCCGTCGTCGACGCCATAGGCTAGCCGACCAGACAGGTCCAGCTTGAGGCCAACGGAGGCATTGATGGAGTTCATCACGTCGTTCAGGGTTCTATCCAGTACGCGGGGATTGCTGAGGGCAACCCGTGCCACGTTCAGGCGCCCCAGTTCCAGCTCAATGACATCATCCTCGAAGCCGGCCACTATGATGCATTCACCGGTTTCGTCCAGCTCCATGGGAACAAAGCCGCCGTTCACCGAGATCGGCTGCGGGCAACCGTTTTCATCGAGTACGGGGACGCCGTTGACATCCCGTTCCAGTTGCCAGAGATCGCCGAACACCTCGCCTTTATAGGTGAATTCAACGCCTTCGTTCAGCCCAAGCACTGTGTTCAGGAAGACCAGCCCATCAATGGTCAGTGGCACGCTCTTGTTGGAGGCACCGCCAAGGAATGCCGCGGCAGCATGCATCAGATCAAAGCTGTTGGGTGGTAGGGTTTCCAGCGGGGTTTCAGGCATGTCCTGGATGACATCATGGGTAAAGACGATGGTCCGTCTGGCATCGTCGGCATGCGTCGTGAACGCGGCAATGTTTTCGCCGTAGTAGTCTTCCATGTTGAAAATACGGCTCCAGGCATTGGCAACCTGATCTTCGTACAGGCAGCTTGAGCCTGAATCGATGTACTGGATATAGGAAACAAACTGGGTGACGTAATCGGTCATCCGGTTATGGGTCATGTTCGAAAGATCTGCGTATCCTTCATGCAGGCTCACACCTCCGGTACGGCCAGGCGTCCCGTCGCGCAGATAGGAAAGTTCGCCCAGCTCCAGGTCATCGCGGATTTCCTTCCATTCAGCCGGAACCACCTGGCCGCCCTCGCGGCTCTCCGGACCATAACCCGCGATGCGTCCTTCCTTGAGGAGTGCATGGTAGAGCGCAAGGTTTTCCCGTGGTGAGTCTATGGTCTTCTCAACCAGTTCGCCATCAACTTCCGTGACCATTACCAGTCTCCCGGCGGGGTCGGTTTTGATCGCGGTTGAGGCGTTGATGTTGTCGATCGCCTCGGCCAGTGCCCGGGCAAATACGGTTGGATTCTGGGTAACGGTCCTGATCATGTTCAGGCGCCCGATTTCCAGCTCTATGGTATAAGCCTCATAGCCTTCTACCACCGTACAGGCAAAGTCCAGCTCGGAATCATCGAACTCTTCGACGACCATCGGTACGGTTTCGTGTTCAGTGCCATCCGGCCAGGTTATGGTTTCCGATGCAAGCGGCTGGATACAGCCGTTGCCGTCCAGTACCGGAACACCGTACTCGTCACGTACCACCATCCAGAGATCGCCGTACAGGTTTTTGGGATCTGTAGGAACGTCGTTGAGCCCCAGTGCGGAGTTCACAAATACGACGGAATCGATCGTTAAGGGTACCTCTTTGCCAGTCGCCGCTCCCAGGAAAGAGGCGGCACTGTCGAGTACCTTTTCTGATATTTCAGGTTGCTCTGTTGAGGGCGTTGTACCGGGGCTTGTGCTTGAACTTGAGCTTGAGCCATTCAGATCGCACCCGCTGACAACTGCCAGTGATGCGATTAATGTTGGAGTTACAAGGTACTTGAGTTGTTTTCTGCGAGACATAACCAGACTCCTGAAAGAATGCGCCAGACACCGCAACGGGAAAATCCGGACAGAATGCAATCGTCGGATAACAACCGGTGGAGCGGCCATGTCGCTACGCCTATCTCAGACGATCTGGTTCTGTGTATATTCAAGAGTAATATATTCCCCGTGCTGCATTGTCTGACATTGATCAATTTTTTGTCACATTTCCAGGACAGACGTAGCAGTTCCATGCCCTCTGGTTATTTGCTATGTTTACGCCCGTGGGTTGGGTTTTATTACCAATCAGACATGTCTGCGGGAGAGACTGAATCCCTTGCGATCAGCGCCGAAGGAGCAACTGCCCCGGAAACTCTCAGGCAAAAGGACCGCTGACATGAATACTTTCCGAAGAGCTGTCGACAATCGCGTCAGTCGGCACACCGAAGGAGCAAGCGGCCCGTTTCGCTGAAACGGCCCGTGAATCTCTCAGGTCCCGTGACGGAAGGGGTGCTTTCTGCCATTTCGAGCAGAGAGGAAACCCTGGGCGCTCACGGAGATTGGAATGAAGCGAATCGCAGTCATTGGCGGTGGTATCACCGGTATTACTACTGCCTATACCCTTGCCAAGCGCGGGCTTGATGTTACGGTTTACGAGAAACACCGCTATGCGGCGATGGAAACCTCCTTCGCCAACGGTGGCCAGCTCTCGGCCTCGAACGCCGAAGTCTGGAACAACTGGCAAACCGTTATGAAGGGCATCAAATGGATGTCCCGCCGGGATGCCCCCCTGCTGGTTAATCCCAAGCCTTCCTGGCACAAGCTGAGCTGGTTCGCCGAGTTCATCGCTGCTATTCCCCAGTACGAGAAAAACACCACGGAAACCGCTCGCCTGGCCATTGCTGCCCGTGATCACCTGTTTGCCTGGGCGCAGGAAGAGGGCATTGATTTCGATCTCAAGAAGCAGGGCATTCTGCACATCTATCGCGACAAGGCCGGGTTTGACCACGCGGCTAAAGTGTCCCGTTTGTTGTCTGCTGGCGGCCTGGAGCGCCGTTCGGTGACGCCGGAGGAGATGAAGGCCATCGAGCCGACGCTTGCTGGCACCTATTACGGCGGGTTTTTCACCGAGAGTGACTCCACGGGTGACATTCACAAGTTCACCAATGGCCTGGCCGATGCCATCCAGCGCCTTGGCGTTAAAACCTGCTATGGCCATACCGTTACAGAGCTGAGCGCCGACGAGCGTAATGCCTGGGTTACTGCTCACGATGGCACAGAGCAATCCCGGGACACCTTCGATGGTGTCGTGATCTGTGCCGGTGTCGGCAGTCGCGGGCTTGCGAAAAAGCTGGGTGACCGGGTGAATATCTATCCGGTAAAGGGCTACTCCATTACCGTGGAGCTGGACGACGAGGCCTCGCAAAAAGCCGCGCCGACGGTCAGCCTGCTGGACGATGCCACCAAGATCGTCACCAGTCGCCTGGGCGATGGCCGTTTCCGGGTTGCCGGTACCGCGGAGTTCAGCGGTTACAACCGCGATATCAAGGATGACCGGATTCGCCCGCTGACCCGTTGGGTTGAGCAGTGCTTCCCCGGAGTCTGTACACGCAAGGTGGTTCCCTGGGCGGGATTACGCCCGATGCTTCCGAACATGATGCCAAGGGTTGGGCCAGGGCGCCTTCCAACGGTGTTCTACAACACCGGCCACGGGCATCTTGGCTGGACGCTCTCGGCGATTACCGCTGAGTTGGTCGCGGAGAGTGTTACCGGGGATAGCCGGTAATCTCCCGGATCTTCCGGTACAGAGGTTGAAGCTGGGGGTACATCTTCAGATAGACCTCAGAGTAGAGCTGCTGGTAAAGGGCCCGGGTTTCTTCATTGGGGTGGAAAACGTCGCCAACCCGGGTCATGTTTGCCACGGCGGTGTCGAAATCCGGATGCAGACCCAACCCCACGGCCGCGTCTATGGCGGCGCCGAGTCCGGAGGTCTCATAGGTGTGAGGCCTTTCGGCCGGTAATCCGAACACATCGGCGGTTAGCTGCATGGCGGCATCACTCTGGGAGCCACCGCCGGCAACCCGCAGCTTTCTGATTTTCACGCCGCTGCGCTTTTCGATTTTTTCCTTTCCTTCCCGCAGCGCGTAGGCAAGACCTTCCAGAATGGCGCGATAAATATGAGAGCGGGTATGAACGTCCCCGAAACCGATAATCGAACCTTTTGCTTCCGGCCCGGGCTGGCGTACACCCGGTGACCAGTAGGGTTGCAACATAAGGCCCATGGACCCGGGCGGCACCGCCTTGACCAGTTCATCGAACAGTGCTTCGGGCTCGATGCCTCTTTCTTCGGCAATTTTTTGCTCCCGCAGGCCGAACTCCCGCTTGAACCAGCTCACCATCCAGAAACCGCGGTAGATCATGACCTCGGTGGAGTAGTGACTGGGCAATGCAGTAGGATAGGGTGGCATCAATCGGATTGGCTCCACGTACCGTTGGCTGGTGGTGTTGATGGTAGCGGTGGTGCCGTAGCTCATGCAGCCGATGTCGGGTGTCAGCCCGCCCGAGCCGAGAATCTCGCAGGCCTTGTCGGAAGCAGCGGCGATCACTGGCAGGCTTTTGGTCAGGCCGAGGTGCTTGCGGGCTTCATCGGTCAAATGGCCCAGTGTTTCACCGGGCGCTACCAGCTCAGGCAGCATGGACGGCTCGACGGGCATGGTCTGCCATTTGAAATCCCGCCGGCCGGCCCAGCGGTGTTTCTTGTAGTCGAAAGGCAGGTATCCGACCTGGCTTCCTGTCGAGTCTTTAAAATCCCCGGTCAGTCGGTAATTGAGATAGCCAGACAGCAAGAGGAAGTGCCGTGTTTTTGCCCAGATCTCCGGTTCATTCTGGGCAATCCAGTTGGCCTGGGTCTTTTCCCGGACCCGGTTAATGGTGTCTTCCAACCGGGCAAGTTTGAACAGCCAGCCCCAGGGCCCTTTGACCGGGCCTTCGACCTTTGCGTGGCGCTGGTCCAGCCAGATGATCGCTGGCCTCAGGGGGTGTCCGTTTTCATCCAGATTAATGACGGTGCCCCGCTGGGTGGTCACTGTGACACCTGCAACCTGATCCGGCGTTGCTTCTGTGGTATCCCAGAGCAACTTGCAGGCTTCCCCGAGCTGCTCCCAAAAATACTCCGGGTGCTGTTCGGCCCAGCCGGGTTCTCTCGAGAAATAGGGCTCGATTTCCTGCTTGCCTTTGCCCACCAGGTTGCCCCGGGTATCGAACAGCAGCGCCCGAACGCTCTGGGTGCCGTTATCGATGGCCAGGATGAGTGGCTCAGCTGGCATCGGAGGCCTCCGCGGGTGGCAGCGAATAGGCGTTGTGATAGATCCCCAGGTAGCGGGCCTGTTCCTCAGCCCAACGCTGGTCATCCCAGCCAAGCAGGGGCTGGCAGTGGCTGCGAATCTCCGGAAGAAGGGCTTTGCCGGCATTTGGCAGAACGAGGCCCAACCGTGTTCGGCGCAGAAGCAAATCGTCCAGATGCTGCACATCTTCTTTGTCGCAGGCCCAGTAAAGCTCCGCCCAGAGCAGGTCGGACGCTTGATTCGGAGTGACAGGCTCCAGTGATCCGGAGGCAAGAAGTTGATCAAGCTCGGGACCATAGAACCCCTGGAGTCGCTGCCAGCACTGGTGGCCAACGGCGGCGGGCCTTACGGAGTCTTTTGCTGCCTGAAATACCGGTTCGGACGCAGGCCGCAGAACCTTGCCGGCATCTTCGCCAAGTCCCCGGGTGAGCGCTTCCCGGGCGATGACACGGAAGGTGGTGAGCTTGCCACCGGCGATGCTGAGCAGCCCACGGTCGACCCGGAGTTCGTGTTCCCGGTTTTCTTTGGAGGGCGCCTTACCGGAGCCATCCGTTACCACGGGCCGCACCCCGGCCCAGGTTGAAAGTATATCGCCACGGCCAATGGGGCTGCCCGGAAACAAACGTGCGGCGATCTCGAGCAGATAGGCGGTCTCGGCTTCAGAAATCACCGGCTCCTGATCAAGGTCGCCTTCATGGTCAAGATCGGTGGTGCCGAGAACGGTCGTGCCCAACCAGGGAAAGGCAAATACGGGGCGGCCATCTTCAGGATGAAACAGGGAAACTGAACAGGACACCGGCAGGCAGGACCAGGGGAGCACCAGATGGCTGCCGCGCAGGGGGCGGATGTTCATGGCGGCCTCGGAGGTGTCACTGGATTGCAGCCGATCGGCCCAGGCGCCGGTCGCGTTGATCACCAGTGGCGCGGAGATCTCGATGGGCGTCTCGTTGTCCTCGGGCTGAATCAGCAAGCCCGATACCTGGCCGCCACTGCGTTTTACTTCGAGTGCCCGGGTGTAATTTAGGCAGAGCGCCCCATCCCTGCGGGCTTCGGCAATCAGCCGAAGGACCAGCCTTGAGTCGTCGGTGACCGCGTCGGTAAAGCCGCTGGCGCCGGCCAGGTTTTCCCCGGTCAGCCCCGGCACCCAGAACATGGATTCGGCCGGGGTCAGAAAGTGGCGGCTGTGGTTGCGGGCAATGAAATCGTAAACCCGGAGTAGGGTCTGGAATAGTCGGGGGCCGGGAAACTGGCCTTTGAAGTGGGGCATGATAAAGCGCAGGGGATCGATTAACCCCGGTGCTTCCGCCATCAGTCGTTCCCGTTCGCGCACTGCGTCCCGGGTGAGACCGTAATGGCCGCTGCCCAGGTATCGAAGGCCACCATGCACCATCTTGGACGAGCGGCTAGAGGTGCCCCAGGAAAAGTCTTTCTGCTCCACCAGAAGGGTGCGCAGGCCGCTGCCCGCTGCCTCCCTGGCAACGCCGGCACCGGTGATGCCGCCGCCGACCACCACCACATCAAATTCGTTGCTCCCTGAACGCAGCGTATTGAGGGTCTCGGTCCGGTTCATATTGGGGCTCCCATTTGGCGTTGCGCTCATTTCACCAGGGTCTCCGGGTTCAGGATGGCGTCGGGGTCAAAGGTATGGCACAGGGAACGGATAGCTAACATTCCCAGTTCGCCTTTTTCCATTGGCAGATAAGGGGCGTGATCCTTGCCGACACCATGCTGGTGGCTGATGGTGCCACGGTTGTTCACGATGAGTTCGGACGTGCTGGTTTTGAGTTTTTGCCAGCGGGCGAGCGTTTCCTCGTAGCTGTCGCCCACCCGGAACACATAGGTGGTGTAGATGCTGCAGCCCTGGCTGTAAAAATGGGAAAGGTGTGTGAATACGTGGGTGTTCTCCTGTTGGTCGGTTAGCCCATCACGAAGATTGTTCTCGATCAGCCCCAGCAGATTGTCGACGTTGTCCCAGTCGGTGGCGGTCTCCAACGTATCAACGGCGTACCCCATCTGCCAGAGGGCCTCCCTCAGATAGGGCATGGTAAAACGCTTGGCCGCCCACTTATCGCCAAGCCGGGTGCCGGTATAGACACCGTTTTGGGCCTTGCAGATGCTGCGGGCCTCTTTCAGGGCATTTCGGGTCTGGCGTCGGGTGCCGGTGATGCCGAAGGTCATCATGCATTTGCCGGTGCCTGCGCCACGGAGCGAAAGAAAGCTCTCGAGCATGCCGGTCAGTCTGGGGTGGCCAGCCAGTGCCAGCTGGGTTTCGGTTTCCATCGCATTACTCAGCCTGAGCATCGACAGTTGGGTGCGGTTCTGCACCAGCAGGCGGCTCGCAGTGCGGGCACTCTCCCAGTCCGGGAAAAAGACCACATGGAAACTCTCGTGTTCGGGAAGCGGGGTGACCCGAACCTTCACCTCGGTGATCAGCCCGATACGGCCTTCTGAGCCAAGAATCATTTCCCGGATATCCGGCCCGGCGCTGGAGGCCGGTATGGTTGGCAGATTGAGGGTGCCTTGCAGGGTTTCGACGCGGCCACCCGCAAAGAGTTGTTCAATACGGCCATAACGCAGGGACTGCTGGCCACTGGACCGGGACGCCACCCAGCCGCCAACGGTGGACAGCTCGAAAGACTGGGGAAAATGCCCGAGTGTATAGCCGTGGGCCCGGAGCTGGGATTCCACCAGAGGGCCGGGTGTACCCGCGCCGAACGTCGCGATCTGGCTTTCCGGGTCCAGATCCAACAGGCGATTCATTTTGCCCATATCTACGGTCAGCACCGGCTTGCCTTTGTCCAATGGGTTGATATGCCCGGCTACACTGGTGCCACCACCGTAGGGGATCAGATGAATACTTTGCTCTGTGGCCCAGTGGAGGAGGGTTCGAACTTCGTCGCTGGTAGTGGGGAAGGCAACAGCATCGGGAAACACGCCAAACTCGCCGCTGCGCATCGCCAGCCAGTCCCCAAGGCTCTGGCCGCGGGCATGCCGCACCCGCGCTTCCGGGCTTGTGTCGATCAGTGCTTCCAGCTCCCCCGGCGGGTTCAGGCGGGATTCCGGCACTTTGGCGCAAACTGATTCCAGGGTCGCATCCGCAAGCGGGCGGCCGTTACCAATCCGCGCAGCCAGAAAGTCCTGACCCTGTTCCGGCATTGCCAGATTGAATCCTTCGTCACCCCAGCCGTTCCAGCGTCGCATGTGTCTCATTCTCCCGGTTAAAAACAATGTGGCGCATTCTAGCGGGTCTGCGCCTGCTACAGATGTCGCTTGGCGCCAGTCGCGCTGTCATTTGCCGCCAGTCGATGCGTTGAAATGGAGCTCAGGGCCGGAGTGATTCGGTCAGCCGGCTGTTCAGGTCCTGCCAACGGGAAAGCCTCCCCGCTTCGCCGATTCGGGTACGCGCTCCGCCGGATTGATTGAGCCAAAGGCCTTCACCGTTGAAGCTGTAAACAGGTTCGATATCAGTGCGTTGAGAGGCAGGCTTGATGTCATTTATAAGGTTGTCCAGGATCAGCGGGTCTGCGTCCGGCTCCGGATACCATGCCAACACCATGTGGGCCTGGTTCAGCTCCAGGGCTTTGACATACACAATCCGCAGCTGGTCATCCGGCACGCCCATGGACTTGAGGGTCAGGTATTTGGCGATGGAAAAATCCTCGCAATCCCCGCCGTTGGTGGTGAGCAATTCAACTGGGGTTGCCCAATAGTCTTCCTCGCCCCAGTGGCGGATATCGCTGACAAAAGTCACCCGGTTGAAGAAGGAGTTGACCAGCCGAAGTTGCCGGTCGATGGGGGCGTTCGCGGCGAGCGCGTGGAGGCGTTGCCAGTTTTCCAGGCGCTGGTGGGCCTCGGTGCCGAACTCCTTCTGGACATAGTTCATCAGTCGGGAGCCGAGTTCGAAGGCTCCTACAACGGAAACCACGAACAATAACGCAGGCAGCAGACTGGAACGGCGGCGTATCTGGATAGCGGCCGTTTCCATGGGGCGCCTCAGTTATTGTTCCGTAGGCGTTCCCTGAGCTGCTCAAGGCGCCGGCGGATTTCCTCCCGGCGCTGCTCATCGCTGGTAGCGGAGGCGGGCGCTCTTGAGGGCGATGGGGATGCAGCCTGCTGGGCCTCAGCGGCCTGCGCTTCCTGCTGGTCAGCAGTGAAGGACATGCCGCTGCGGTCTTCAGACTCCGGGAAATAGAGGTTTTCGAGTTTGCCGGAGCGCTCGATGATCACCCGGTTCGGGTGTACCGAGCGCAGGGTGGCGTTGCCGGGCAATTCGTCACCGACGAGGTAGGCTTCGGTTTTACTCTTGTCATCTTCGATCAGGGCGCTGCCCGGGAACTCGCCATCGGCGGCCAGAACGCCGCGAAGAAACAATCGAAGGTTGGTTTCCGGCAGGTTCTCGGTATCCATTTCCGCCGGCGCGCTTTCGCCCGACGCGGCCCCGAACAGATCCAGGGACGACAGATTCACGCTGGGTGGCTCACGACCGGCAGCCGGATCGGAGACCATTGGCTGCACAGTGCCGTAATTGCCTTGTTGCCTTTCCATTTGCCAGAAACGGTAACCCTGCCAGGCTGTCAGAGCGACCATGGCGGCCCCTGCCACGATCGCGAGAATCAGGGGAAGCCGTTCATTGTTTAGGAGCATTGATCATCCTGAATGCAAGTTTGTGGGCCGGGAAAAAGCTCACAGGTTATCAGACTGCAACGTTTTATTGGCAGTATAGTGTATAGAGTTATTCAGCGGGTCCATATCCTGTGGTAGCCTTTCTGAATTAGTTGAATCGAAAAGGGTTTCACGAACGAGGACGACCTTGACCACAGACACTGAACTTCAGCCGCAGGATGCTCCGCTGGGCCGTCTTCCGTTTACTTTTGCCAAGCGCAACGGAGTAATCCTGACCCGTTCGGAGGCCGGAGAGCCAGTTATTCTGGTTCGCCCCGGTGCGTCCCATTCCGCCCTGGCGGAAGCCAACCGAATCAGTGGCGGTCGGGCCCGTTTTGCCACCATTGATCCGGACCGGTTCGATCAGGCCCTGAATTCGGCGTATCAGAACGATTCCGCCGAAGCCATGCAGATGGTTGAGGGAATCGGCGACGATATGGATCTGGCCTCCCTGGCGGATTCGGTGCCGGAAACCGAGGATTTGCTGGAGCAGGAGGACGATGCGCCGATCATCCGGCTGATTAACGCCATCCTGACCGAAGCCGTGAAAACCAGTGCGTCGGACGTTCACATTGAAACCTATGAAAAGCGGCTGGTGGTGCGTTTCAGGGTGGATGGCGTGCTGCGGGAAGTTGTAGAGCCCAAGCGGGCGCTGGCGCCGTTGCTGGTGTCCCGGATCAAGGTTATGGCGAAGCTGGATATTGCCGAGAAGCGCGTGCCCCAGGATGGCCGTATCGCACTTCGGGTGGCAGGGCGTGAAGTGGATATCCGGGTATCGACCATGCCGTCTTCAAGCGGGGAGCGCGTGGTGCTGCGTTTGCTGGATAAGCAGGCAGGTGCCATCCGTCTGGAATCCCTGGGTATGGCGGGGCAGGACCTGAAGGTTCTGCGCAAGTTGATTTACCGGCCCTACGGTATCCTGCTGGTGACCGGCCCGACCGGTTCCGGTAAATCCACAACACTTTATGCCTCACTTCAGGAAATCAACGATCGCAGCCGCAACATCCTGACCGTTGAAGACCCCATCGAATACAACCTGCCGGGGATTGGCCAGACCCAGGTCAACACCAAAGTGGACATGACCTTTGCCCGGGGGCTTCGGGCCATTCTGCGCCAGGATCCCGACGTGGTAATGATTGGTGAAATCCGTGACCTGGAAACGGCGGAGATCGCAGTACAGGCGAGTCTGACCGGCCACCTTGTGCTGTCCACGCTGCATACCAACACCGCCGTTGGCGCCATCACCCGGCTTATGGACATGGGCATTGAGCCCTTCCTGATTTCATCGAGCCTGGTGGGCATTGTCGCCCAGCGGCTGGTTCGGGTTCTGTGCAAGGAATGTCGGGAGCCCTACACACCAACAGAAGAGCACTGCGAATTCCTGCAGCAGGACCCCGGCAATCCGCCCACCATTTACCGGGCAACCGGTTGTAGCCATTGCAACCAGCTGGGGTATCGCGGGCGTATCGGTATCTACGAGGTGGTGGAGATCTCCGAGGAAATCAGCTCTCTGATTCACAAGCGGGCTGGAGAACTGGACCTGGAGAAGGTGGCTCGCCAGCATGGCCCGAGTATTCACGCAGATGGTGTGCAGAAAATACTGGATGGTGTGACCACGGTGGAAGAAGTGCTCCGCGTTACGCACCGGGGTCAGTAAATCATGCCAGCTTACGAATACAAGGCGCTAGATTCCCGGGGCAAGCAGAAGCATGGTGTGGTCGAGGCGGATGCCCCGAGAGCCGTCCGCCAGCAACTCCGGGACCGCGGCCTGACGCCACTGGCGGTTGAGCCGGCAGCGGAAAAACAGGCCCGTAGCAATCCCCTGAGTAGTCGGGGTTCTTTGGCTGCTGCCGACCTGGCACTGGTTACCCGCCAGCTGGCAACGCTGATTCAATCAGGCATTCCCATTGAGCAGGCGCTCTCTGCGGCGGCCCAGCAGTCGCCGAAATCCAGAATACGCAGCATGCTGATCGCGATCCGGGCCAAGGTCATGGAGGGCTACACCCTGGCAGACAGCCTGGGTGAGTTTCCAAGAGCCTTTCCGAGACTGTATCGGTCTACCGTGGCTGCAGGCGAGCACGCCGGCCATCTGGACCTGGTACTCAACCGGCTGGCGGATTACACCGAAAACCGTCAGGAAGCGCGCCAGAAAATTCAGCTGGCGGCGATCTATCCCATCATTCTGAGTATCGTCGCCATTGCCATCGTGGTGTTCCTGCTCACCTATGTGGTGCCGGACATCATTGATGTGTTTCTGAAGCAGGGACAGGAGTTACCAACGCTGACCATGGCGATGCTTGCGGTGTCGGAATTTCTGGCGGATTTCGGTGTCTACCTGTTTATACTGCTGGTCGGGGCACTGATGGTGTTCCGGTTTTTCCTGACCAAGCCCGGGTTCCGCCTGCGGTTTCACAAGCGTTTGTTACATCTGCCACTGTTTTCCGGGATGGTTCGTGGGGTAAACACCGCCCGGTATGCCAGCACCCTGAGCATTTTGACCACCAGTGGCGTGCCGCTGGTAGAGGCGATGCGCATTGCCGGTGAGGTGCTCTCCAACGATTTCCTGAGACAGGAATTGCGGGATGCGGCCCGAAAAGTCAGTGAAGGCGGCTCATTACACCGTTCCCTCGATCAGACCGGGTATTTCCCGCCGATGATGTTGCACATGATCGCCAGCGGGGAGGCCAGTGGCGAGCTGGACAGCATGCTGGAGCGGACCGCGCGTATGCAGGAGAACACCCTGCAATCGAAGATTGCTGCGATTGTGGGGCTGTTCGAGCCGATGATGCTGCTGGTGATGGGCGTGGTGGTGCTGATCATCGTCCTGGCCATCATGCTGCCGATACTGAATATGAGTAATCTCGTGGGATGAATCCCGCGCCGGATTGTCAGTAGACGAATCCGAACCGAAAGCAATCCATGCCAATAACGAGTGAGACAATGACCATCAAGAACCTCAATACACACAACTCCAACCGCGGCTTTACCCTGATCGAAATCATGGTGGTGATGGTGATCCTGGGCCTGCTGGTGGCCATCGTGGCACCCAACATCATGGGCAGGAGTGATCAGGCAAAAGTCACCGTGGCGGAAACCCAGTTGAGCAACATCGCCAATGCGCTGGACCTCTATCGACTGGATAACAGTCATTACCCGTCTACCCAGCAGGGTCTTGAAGCCCTGGTCTCCAAGCCCAGCGGCAGCCCGGAACCGAAGAACTGGAACCAGGACGGTTACCTGAAGAGCGTGCCGGAAGATCCCTGGGGATCTGAATACCAGTACGTAAGTCCGGGCACCGAAGGTCCCTACGATCTGTATTCCTATGGCTCTGACGGCCAGGAAGGCGGCGAAGGCGACGCTGCCGATATCAGCGTCTGGGATACCGAGGGCTAAATCACTGTGCAGATCAGATCCCGACAGACCGGTTTCACCCTGATTGAAATACTGGTGGTCCTGGTGGTTGTGGGTCTGCTCGCCTCCCTTGCCGTGTTTACGATGGGAGGGAGCTCCCAGCAGCGTGAACTGGAAAACGAAGTGCGGGAGTTGTATCTGCTCATGCAGACAGCCTCCGAGCAGGCGGTACTCAATAATCTGGAGCTGGGCCTGAAGCTGGAAGAAGACGGCTATCAGTTTGTGGCCTTTCAGGATCAGACCGGGGACTGGAAAGCCTCTGGCGAGCGCATGTTCCGGGCCCGAAGCCTTCCCGAATGGCTGACCGTTACCGAGTTTATCGAGAGCGACGCACCGAGACTGGCTTCATCCGAAGACACCTTGCTCCCGGACGTGGTGTTCTTCTCCAGTGGCGAGACAACGCCATTCGAGCTTGAATTCACCATCGGCAACGGGTCAGACACCATGCACGTGCTGGCCTCTGATGGTGTGTCGCCCATGGAGTGGCGCAAGCCGGGCGAAGAGGGGAGCAGCGGGTGAGAACGCACAAAGGGTTTACCCTGATCGAAGTGCTCATCGCTCTGCTTGTGTTCGGTTTGATTGCGACCGCAGCAGCGGAGGTTGGCAGCCAGTACATTTCCAGCTACGAACGGGTACGGGATAAAACCCTGGCCAGCTGGCTCGCGGATAATCGAATCAATGAAATCCGCCTCCAGGAAAACACCCCGCGTATCTCCGAGAACTCCAAGGACACCGATTTCGGGCCGTATCGCTGGCGCGTGACCACAGCCATTCTCGCCACCGCCGAGGCGAAAATGCGCCGCGTGGAGGTCACGGTTGCCCGTTACCGCGAGGAAGGCGCGCAGCCGGTTCCGATACATACCCTGTCAGCCTTTGTGGGTGCAGAATGATCGCCGTGCCTAGCCAGCGCTGCCAGCCGCAGCAAAATGGTTTCACCCTGCTGGAGGTGTTGATCGCGGTCACCATTACCGCCGTTATCGGGCTGGGTGTGTGGCAGGTTATCAATGGGGTGGTGAATTCCCGCGATCGGGTAAACGAACTGGCTGAACAGTTCGACGGGCTACAGCGGGCCATGCTCTTGCTGGAGCGGGATATCATGCAGGTGGTCAACCGACCGGCCAGGGATATTTACGGCGATTTCCAGCCCGCACTGTCCAGCCGAGAGGATGATTTCTCTCTGTTGCTGACCCGCCAGGGCTGGCGCAATCCCCTTGGCATCCGTCGCAGTGGCCTGCAGCGCGTTGGCTGGGAATACACCGGCAGCGAATTGCGGCGCCGGTACTGGCCCATGGTGGACCAGGGCCAGGAAGATGACAGCCGCGACGTGCTGCTTCTGGAAGGTGTAAAACGTCTGGAGGTGCGGTTTCTGGATTCCAACCGGAGCTGGCAGCCCCAGTGGCCAACTGATGAAGTGATGGCCGGATTGACCCCCGGTAGCCGCCCGGATATTCCATTGCCGCTGGGAATGGAAGTGACTCTGGAGCATGAACGTTTCGGAACGCTGGTACGGACTTTTGCCCTGCCGGATTTTGATCCGGCGGTTGCCCAGGGTGCCCTGAATCAGGCCAACCAGGCTGCCAGTGAGGCGGAAGAGGAACCTGCCGAAGAGGAGACCACCACAGAGCAACCCGGTGAAAACACCGGCGCAACCGGGCAGGGGGGCTAGGCCGCTATGGGGCAGATCCCGGCGTTACCTCACCGTCAGCGCGGCGTCGCCTTGATCATGGTGCTGTTGGCCATGGCCCTGGTGGTCATGCTTGCTTCAGGCATGACCCAGCAACAGAGCCTTCGGGTGTTCAAGGCAGGTCACTATCTGGCCCAACAACAGGGCCAGAGTATTGCCCTCGGTGCCGAAGCCTTTGCCCGCCAGATCCTGCGCAGGGATTTTGACGAGGACAAGGACGAGAACCTGATGGTCGACAGCCTCGACGAGTTCTGGGCCGCCAACGCCGCTGTTCTGCCGCTGGATGATAACGGCGTGGCTGAGGTTCAGATTGACGACCTGGGTGGCCGACTGAACCTCAATGATCTGGTGGGTGCCAATGGTCAGGTGGACCCCATCGTCAGAAATCGTTTCGTTCAGTTGTTTGCTGCACTGGGGATTACTGCCGTTTCCGTGGACTCGCTGGTGGACTGGATCGACCCCAACGACCAGACAGTCACCGCCTATGGTGCCGAGGATGGCCAATATCTAATGGCCGAGCAGGCTTACCGGGCTGCCAACCAGCCTTTTGCCACGGTGACCGAGCTGCGCCTGATCGAGGGTATGACCGAAGAGATTTATCGGGCCCTGCGGCCCCACGTGGCGGCGCTGCCAGTCAATGGGGCGGGGATCAATGTGAACACCGCCACTGCCATGGTGATCCGCTCGCTGCATGAAGAGCTGACGGACGCCCAGGCTGCGTCTATTCTTGAGAAGCGGGAAGAGGAACGGTTCGAGAACCTTCAGGACTTTCTGGCTTTGCCGGAGTTCGCCGGTCTGGGGCTCAAATCGGTTGGCCTGGGGTTGCAGACACGGTTTTTTGAAGTTGCTTCGCGGATTACCTACGATAACCGTGTCGTGAATATGGTCAGTACCGTGTTCCGGACTCCGGAAGGCGAAGTCCAGACGGTTAACAGGGATACCGGGCAGAAAAACCGAATTACCAAAGAGCCTTTTACCATTTCAGAAGGATAATCATGTCTTATCGCCTTTACGTCCGCCCGATACCGCCGTTTGCGGACGCTGACCAGGATCCCGGTGCCCAGATGTTCAACTGGGTGCTGCACGACGCCAGTGGCGATGCCCAGGCCCGTGGCACCGGTGACAGCCGCGATACCATCGAGCACACCCTGGGGCAGAATGCCCTGGACAACGTTCTGTTAATCGGCCTTATTCCTGGTGAGGAGGCGATTTACTGCCTGGCTGACATTCCCGCAAAGCAAAGCAGGTTCATTAACCAGGCCTTGCCCTACGCCGTTGAGGAGCAGATCGCCCAGGACATTGATGCTGTTCACCTGGCCCTGGGGTCCCACACCGACCACGGGTACCGGGTGGCTGCCATAGACAGGGAGCGCATGGGCCAATGGGTACAGCTGTTCAGCGGCTGGGAGCATGTGCGCCTGGATGCGATTTACCCGGATGCCTCCTTGCTGCCTCGTACCGAAGGCGGTTGGTCTGTCTGCCTGGATGGCGAGACGGCAATGATGGTAAGCGAGCGGGGCGAGTGGCTGAGTATGCAGTCCGCAAACCTCGGTATGTTTGCCCACACCCTCGCGGCACCGTCTGCCGAAGAAGTTGTGGCTGAAATACCGGTCACGGTTTACGGCACCGCCGATGAGTTTGATATTCAACAATCAGCGATCACCGAGCTCAGTGCTTCTGGCCGCCTTGCCGTTCGCAAGGAGATGCTGGAACTGATGCCGCTGGAATTGCTCGCCTACGCCCATCACCACCACCTCTGCGAGCCAGTGAACCTGTGCCAGGGCATGTTTTCTTCGAAATCTGGCAAGTCCAGCCCGCTGAAACCATGGAAGCCGTTGATTGCGGTGGCAGCAGTCTGGTTCGGGGTTCAGGTGGCTCTGAATGCCGGGATGGGGTTTTACTACCAGAATCAGGCAGACGAATTACGAAGCGAGGCCATGGCGATTTATCGAGACGCTTTCCCCAATGACCGGCGCACCCATGCAGGCAATGTGCGGCGTGTTATCGAAGGGCAGTTGCGGGTTGCCGGCTCCAGCGGCCCGGAAGTGGACTTCATCACCCTGATGAAATACACCGGCCAGCAATATGCCCGACTGCCGGGTAGCCAGGGGGTTAACTTCAATTCAGTGAACTACAGCCGTTCCCGCGGTGAGCTGATCGTCGACGTGAGAGCGGACAGCTACGATCGCCTGAGCGCGTTGCGAAACGGGTTGGCAAACCAGGGCCTGGAAGCGCAGATAGGCTCCGTGGTGAACGAGGCCAGTGGTGCACGTGGCCGCCTGACGGTCTCTGGAGGTTAAGGGTATGCTTTCCCGAATCAAGGATCAGCCGGCGGTCGGCAAACTCATTGCGCAATACGATCAGTTGCCCCGCCGCGACCAGCAGGCCCTGATGGTACTGGCCATCGCGGTGTTTCTTGGCATTCTGTATTTTGCCGTATGGCGCCCGGCAGCGGGCTTTCATGAGCAGTCTGAAGCCGCGCGAGACAACGCCGGTGAATTATTGGCCTGGATGCAGGCTAACGAACAGACCATTCAACGCCTGGGGAATGCTGGTGGCAACAGTGCGGCGGCAACGGCCGACACGCCCGCTGATGGCCGCGCCCTGATGGCCCTGGTGACCCGTTCCGCCGGTGAGGCTGGCCTGTCGCTTCAGCGGTTTGAACCCAGCGGCGAAGGCGCCATTCGTGTCTGGCTTGAGAACGCGCCCTTTGCTGAAGTGGCTGCGTGGCTGGAGCGCCTGAATGGCAACCATGGCGTGGTCATCGACCAGGCCGCCATGGACAGGGCAAGTGAACCCGGGCGGGTATCCGTTCGTTTAACACTGGCCATCTGATTCTGAAAACCAGATTCCGGGCCTTTTGCACGGAACTGACGCAGGAGAGGGAAGCGATGAGTAGCGGCAGCGACAACAAGAACAAATCCGAGCCAGCCATTGTTCGTCTCGACGAAACGGCGCGCAATGAAGCCAGATCCATTCTGTTCCACGCCTACCGGAACGAGCCGACGTTCCAGTATCTTTTCGATCACCGACGCCCCGGCTACGATCAGCGTGTGAGAGCCACCATAAGGGAATTGATAGACCTTTATTTTGAGCTTGATCAGGATGCGATCGGTGTGATGGTTGACGATACGCTCGTAGCGGTGGCGTTCATCGGGGATCCGGAATTAAGGATGAACCTGGCTGATCAGATCAGCTGGCGGATTCGTATGGTCCTGACCACCGGTTTTGCTTCCACACGCCGGTACCTGGACTACCACCAGAAAATTCGTGACATGCTGCCGCAACCGCTGGCGCACCAGTTGCCCATGATGGGGGTTAACCCCAAATACCAGAATCGCGGCTATGGCCGTTTGTTGCTGAAAACCGTTGAAAAGCTCTGTGCAGAGAATCCTCGGGGCAGTGGCCTGGTTCTTGATACCGGCAACAATCGCTATTTGCCCTTCTACGAATCCGAGGGGTTCCGGAGCCTTGGCAAGATACAGCTCGGCGATTTTGAGGATCACGTGCTGTTCAGGGAAGTGCATCCGGAGACCAAAGGGGCCGTATCCGGCCAAACCTGACCTTATTTAACGTTTAACGGGAGAAGCTGTGTCTGACCAGCAGGATTTTGATCTGATCGTTATCGGAGCCGGCTCCGGTGGTGTTCGTCTCGCCCGAATGTCTGCCCAGCGGGGCGCCAAGGTAGCCGTGGTTGAATCCAGGTACCTTGGCGGAACCTGTGTGAACGTGGGCTGCGTGCCCAAGAAACTCTTTGTTTACGGGGCCCATGTCCACGACGAGCTGGAAGACGCCGCCGGTTATGGCTGGCAGGTGCCGCTCGATGATGTCAGTTTCGACTGGCCAAAGCTGGTGGCCAACAAGAACGCCGAGATTGAACGCTTGAACGGTATTTACGGCCGGTTGCTGGAAAACGCCGGGGTGACCATCATCGAAGGGACGGCGTCACTGGCGGACGCCAATACCGTGGTGGTTGGCGATACGTCTTACCGGGCCAAACACATTACCGTTGCCACAGGTAGCTGGCCGGTTATTCCGGATGTGCCCGGTAAGGAATGCATCCTCACTTCTAATGAGATGTTCTACCTGCCACAGCTGCCCAAGCAGGCCGTGGTGTGGGGCGGCGGCTACATTGCTGTGGAGTTTGCCGGCATCCTGGCGGGATTGGGTGTTGAGACGACTTTGCTTTACCGTGGCGATCTGTTTCTGCGCGGGTTTGATGGTGACATCCGACGGTTTACCGAACAGGAAATGCGCAAGAAAGGCGTGAACCTGCGGTTTGGCGTGACCATTGAATCCGTTGAGGCCGAAAATGCTCATTACCGGGTTCAACTGAACAATGGCGAAACTCTGGAAACCGGGCTGGTGATGGCGGCAACCGGGCGCAGGGCGCTTGTCGACGGTCTGGGCCTGACGGATCTTGGCGTTCAGCTCAGCGCTTCAGGGCACGTTGTGGTGGATGATCACTTCCAGACTGCTGTGCCCTCAATCACGGCACTGGGTGATGTCATTGGAACGCCTCAGCTCACGCCGGTCGCCCTGGCCCAGGGCATGGTGCTCTCCAGACGTCTGTTCGGTGATGGCAAAGGCGAGATGGACTATTCTGCTATTCCAACCGCCGTGTTCTGCCAGCCCAATATAGGTACGGTCGGGCTGACTGAGGAAGAAGCCCGGGAAGCGGGGCATCGCCTGCGGATTTACCGCTCCGAATTTCGTCCGATGAAATACACCCTCAGCGGTCGGGATGAACGTAGCCTGATGAAGCTGGTGGTAGATGATGAGACCGACAGGGTGCTAGGTGCCCATATGGTGGGCCCAGACGCGGGTGAGATTACCCAGGGACTGGCGGTTGCGATCAAGGCTGGTGCCACCAAGGCTCAATTTGACGCCACCCTCGGCATCCATCCGACCTCTGCCGAAGAATTTGTCACCATGCGGGAGCCGGTAGCCTGAGCTATTTCCGGCGCCCGGGCGAGGGCGCCGGTGCTTCTCTAGAGCTGAATCCAGCGGCTGAGCACCTCTCGAAGCATTTCCTTCCGAACAGGTTTGGCCAGGTAGTCGTTCATGCCGCAGTCCAGACAGCTCTTTTCGGTTCCCGGAAGCACATCGGCTGTTAACGCAATAATCGGCGTGCCCGTCTGCCCGTTGCTCTGTTCCCACTCCCGGATATATCGGGTGGCTTCGTAACCATCCATCACCGGCATCTGACAATCCATCAGAATAATGTCGTAGCCAGTGTGATTGGTGGTGACTCTCTCCAATGCTTCCTTGCCATTGTTGGCGGAATCCGTCTGGAAACCCAGCCGTTTGAGCATGGCCGTGGCTACGCGCTGGTTTACCGGGTTGTCTTCCACCACCAGTGCGTGGCTGGTGCCATTGATGGCTTCCCTGGGTGGTGGGCCGGAAGGCTCTGGCTGACTGGTCGGATTGGCCAGCTCGAAGGGTAGCTCAAAGCGGAACGAGGAGCCTTTCCCCAAATCGGTTTCTACCTGAATGTGGCCGCCCATGAGTTCCACCAGGCGCTGGACCAGAGAGAGACCCAGGCCGGTGCCGCCATATCCCCGGCTATTTCCACCATCCAGTTGCTCGAAGGAGTTGAAGATATCCTGCAGTCGATCTACCGGAATCCCGGAACCGGAATCGCTCACCGAGCAGTTGAGAATGATGCAGTTGTCTTCCAGGGCGAAACAACCTGCCTGAATGTTGATAAATCCATCGCCTGTAAACTTGATGGCGTTGTCCGCCAAGCCGGCAAGCACCTGTCGCAGGCGCGCCGGATCGCCAACCACAACCGGGTTGTCCGGCCAGTCACCAAAGAATTTCAGATTGAGGGCCAGGCCCTGCTGTTCAGCCAGATGTCGATAGGTAGCGGTGCAGTTTGAAATCAGTTCCCGGAGATCAAACTCCTGGCTCTCGAGTTTCAGGGTGCCGCTGTCCATTTTTGAATAGTCGAGTATGTCCGCGATCACCGTCAACAGATCTTCGGTGGATTGGCGGGCGGTATTGAGATACTCCCTTTGACGGTGGGTCAGTGAGTCTTCCTGTATCAAATCCACCATGCCGAGCACCCCGTTCAGAGGCGTGCGTAACTCATGGCTCATGGTGGCGAGGAACTCGGATTTTGCCTGGTTAGCCATTTCAGCCTTCTCCCGGGCACCTTCGGATGCGGCGAGTGTCTGGTCCCGGGCCGTTTTCAGGCCGGCCAGGTGACGGGCAAGCTGGTTGAGCTGCTCTTCAATGGCGACGATCTCCAGAGAGCTCTGATGAGTATTAAGGGGGCGTTCCTGATAGTCACCAGCGGTGAGCTTGCCGATTCGTCCAGCGAGATCCCGGATCGGCGCCAGAATCGTCCCGAGAAAATGATTGATAATCAGAATGGTGAAGAGAAGCAGAGCCACGCCCACGGCGATCGAGGTCCAGAGAATATCCTGTCGCCTGTCGGCGAGGACATCGTGACCAACGCCAACCTGAACCGTTCCAACGCGCAGGGAGCCCGAGCCGAAGCCGTAATCCGGCTCAAACCACTCCGCGGTTCTCTGGGATCCAAGCTCCAGCGGCTGCTGGAGAATTTCGGCCTCAAAGATCTGATAGCGTTCTGGCATTTCACCGGGGTCGACCGGCTCGTGGGAAACGAATCCGATCTGGTCGCCCATAACGTCAGAAACGCGGATCCAGTCGGCTTTACTGCGGCGCAGTGACTGGGAAAGGATCTGATCCAGTGCCAGGGTGTTACCAGAAACCACGGCGTACTCCAGCGCAGGGGCCAGGCTGTCCGCCAGCATCTGGCTGCTGTCTGACAAATCCCGGCGGGCGTCTTCCAGGCGCGCGGAAGTGAAGAACACCATAAGCACAATGAACATGACAACGGCCGGCAGCGCGCCGAGGAGCAAAAGTTTGCGCGACAGGGGGCGTTGCTGTCGATAGACGTTACTCATCAGACACCTCCCCGTTGACGGTCAGTTGTCGATCCACCCGTGTGGCAATATCCTCACGGCTGGGAAGGGGGATGTTCAGGGAGCGTGCAACCTGAGCGTTGACTTCGACCCGGAAATGTTCCGGGTAGGAGGGTTCCGGAAATTGTCCGGATTCGAAAAACCTCTCCAGGAAATCATTGGCCAGCTCGACCATCTCCGGGAACGGCGCATAACTGGATGCCAGGGATCCCGCTTTCACATAAGCCTGAGTCGGTCCAATGACGATCTGATTACGACGATAGGCGGTCAGAAGAATATGTTTGATGGTTCTGGGGTTATAGATGGCGCTGTCAGGTGCGGCCAGCAGGAAGTCACCATAGCCCAGGGCCCGAACCAGCGTTGGAATCAGCTTATCGTTGCTGTCGACCAGAAAAATTCTGGCCGACATGCCATAGGCAGGCAGTTCATCAATCAGCGGCTCATAGAGTTCCACCGAGTCTGCGGTTGCCAGCAGGGCTATCTTGGTAGCCTGTGGCAGGATGGCCTTTCCGGTCAGAGCCTGGCGGATCAGAGGAACGTCATAGAGAACGCCGGTGATCTGGCCGGGGGAGCGTTCCGCAAAGCCTGAAATAAATGATTTATCAACCAGCATCGCGAGAATGTGAGCGGAACGGTTTGCCTGGCGAGCGCGGGAGAAAGCGGCGGGTCCCACCGTGATAATCGGGCCGCTATCAAGCGTGGCCAGTTGGTCCTCGGAAACCTCTATCAAGGAAATTGCTGGCTCAAGCTCACCTTTCAGGAGTTGCACCAGGTGTTGATCAAGGGGAGCGTTGCCTGAACCGGCGAAGTAGACACTTCTCGCCGGTGACTCCTGGCCATGCGCAAACGCGGAAACCAGCGTAAGAAGCAGCACCCAGAGGGCCCTGGGAAAAAGGCTCCGGGTTCCGCTATTGGCCCGCTCTTGGTGTATCGTGCCTGACCTTCGTTCCATACCGTCCAGGGCTCGCGCTTTCCTTGTTAAATTCAGAAACGAATACCAGCCTCAACGAAAAACTGGTTCTGATCCTCAATCCGGTTATCCGGGCTGATCCATGGCTTTGGGTTAAGGTAATGCTGGATCGTCAGTGCCAGCATATAACTGTAATCGGTTTTGTCCACCCGGCGGGATAAACGGAAATCGGCGCGCTCGAACCGAGTATCACGGACTTCATTGGTCCAGTACATGGCCGCCGACGTCATGAACCCCATGGGCAGATCCTGAATCCAGGCGAAGCTGCCGGAATCGCGGGCCGAGAGTCGGGCAAGTAGATCGACAGCCCGTTCCTGTTTGTCCACAGGCAGTGCGGCCGGATCGCCTGTGTATTGGCCTTCCTGTTCCAGATAGGCGTAGGTGGCCCGAAGTTTGGTGCCGGAAAATTCCAGTGAGGTTTCCAGCTCAACACCTTCCTGCTCCAGATCAACGTTGTTGGCGATATACCATTCTTCTTCGTTGATGACCCCACTGATCATGTCATGGAAATCGTCGTTGAAGTAGCGCACCTCCACCGAGAGCAGGGCTCTTTCCAGATGGAACTGGCCAAAATAGCTGATCTCCCGGGAGGTAATCCATTCCTCTTCCAGCTCCTGCCCGTAAGTGGACGTAGTAGGGTCCAGGATGTCTTCCACTTTGATTCTCTGGCCATCCAGTGCCTCAAAGGGTGGCTGAACGTTGGTAGGTGTATAGGACCAGTCCGGATTCTGCTCGAAGGCATCGGGTGTGCGGACCGCCCGGGAAAAGACAAACCGCAGGGCGTGGTTGTTGTTCAGGATGAAATTTGCCGCGGCTCTGGGCGAAAAATAGTCTTCATCGGTTGTCGTGGTCTGCTCCCAGTTACCGCCTGCATTGAAGGTCAGCCAACGAAAGGGTGAGTACTCAGCGTTAGCGAATATCCGGGATTGGTAATTGTCCCCTTTGCCGTTAAAGAAGGTTTCCGAATTGAACGAGTCCTTGCGATAGCCCACACCCGAGACCAGCTTGAACTGGTCACTGAAAATAACGGTGTCCTGGAATTCGATTTCCTGCCGGGTTTCTTCCAGGTCTTCGTTCAGGTCAGCGATGAACGGACCCTGGTCCTCGGGGAAGGGTGGGAGCCCTGTCGGCAGCAGGGCATTGATCTCCGCTGCAGGCGCGGAAACGGTCCACCGCTGCCTCTGTCGCTGATTCTGATAGCTTGCCTGGATATGGTAGAAGTGATCAGGCGAGGTCGCTCCGTCGAACCGGACATGGAGGTAGTAGTCATCCATGATGATGTCCGGGTTCGTGGTTGCTCCCAGCTTGCCGGATTTCTCAAGATCTTCTTCATTCACGCCATCCAGAACGCCTGCTCGCACGTCAATCGAATGCTGGCGGTCAATCCGGAATACGCTGTCGAGATTGAAGTTGTTGATCTCGTGGCCGTCATGAAAGGGAATCTCCTGGCCGCCATCAATCTGACTGTCAAAGCCGTTGGATTTGCGCTTTTCATACGATAACCGCCAGCTTTTGTCGGCATCGGTATCGCCCACGGAGGTAAACGTTCGAAGGTGGCCACGGGACCCAACCGAGGTATAGGCTTCTACGCCCGCCGTGTCTTGCGGTGAGCGGGTAATGATATTGATGCTTCCAAGAAACGCGTTGATGCCATAAGCGGCGGAATTGGGCCCCCGGCTCACCTCAATGCGTTCAATATTTTCCAGTGCCACCGGCATGCTCAGCCAGTCTACATCTGCCAGGCTGATTCTGTAGGCGGTGCGACCGTCAATCTGAACCTGCAGCCGGCGCTGTTCGTATTGGGAGGTGCCGTGGTAAGTCGCCACCGGGTTGGTGCTGCCCCAGTGGCCAACCACCATGCCGGGAACCAGCCGGAGCGCCTCTACCAGTGTCATGATTCCGAGATCCCGGATCATGTCGCCGGTAATGATCGTGGTGGTGCCGGGCACGCGGAGTTTCGATTGGCGTAAACGTGTCGTCGTCAGGACTTCGGGGATTTCGCTTTGTTCGCCTTCCAGGGCAAGCAAGCCGGAAGTGAAGTCAGGTGTATCAGACTGGCCAAACGCGCTGGCTGGCAGCAGGGCGGACAGGGCGAGGCTGATGCCGAAGGCGGTTACGAGCGGGCGGTGGTTACCAACCCATGCCGTTTTGGTCGATTGATGCATGGTTGACGTTCTATAATCTGCCGAGAAAAAGGATAAAGCGTTTTTATTATGATTGGATCCTATCGTAAGGGACTACAGACGTTTTGTCTCTCTGAAATGTA
The DNA here is from genome assembly GCF_002933275.1 of Marinobacter maroccanus. Lineage (GTDB taxonomy): Bacteria > Pseudomonadota > Gammaproteobacteria > Pseudomonadales > Oleiphilaceae > Marinobacter > Marinobacter maroccanus. The sequence goes on along the minus strand of NZ_PSSX01000002.1, from coordinate 49,292 downwards.
ATGAATCTCGGCCCGGGAGTTGCAGCTGTATGAATTGTTGGGAAATCCTTGGAATTGAGCCAACCGGCGATCGTCGGAAAATCCAGGATGCGTATGAGCAACAGCTCAAATTCGCCTCTGATGACGAGGCCAGAAGCCTGGAGCAGGCCTTCCGGGAAGCGGTGGGCGATGCGCCGGCCCCGGCAGAGCGGGCAGCGGAACCTGTTCAGCCCGCACATCCGACTCAAATGCCAGACGAGGCGACTGAACGTCCCCTGGATGCCAACGATGGGCAAGTAGTCCGTGAGGTGGTTATCCAGATCAAGGCACTGCTCAATGACTCTTCCAGAAGCAAGGATGCGGGCATCTGGAAAGCTATTCTGTGCGAACCGCCTGCCGATCAGCCGCAGTTGCGGCGCGAAATTGGCCGGCAACTGGAGCCCCAGGTGCGCCCGATGGCTGAAAACGGGACTTTCCTGGCACCGGTTGCCCAGTTTCTGGGGGAGTGGTTTGGCTGGTTTAGCGTGGAAGAAACTCCTGAGGCAGCAGACGAGCGTAACTACCCCGAGCCCGGTATGGCGGAAGAGCAGGGTGAGCAGCCACCCCAGATGGTGAATTTCTGGCCGGCGGTGATTGGCTGGATTGTCGGTCTGGTGATTCTCGCCACGCTGTTTGGCGGGATGGGCGGCGGTTAACTCCGCCAGTCCGGTCAGCCAACCTTATTCGCGTTTGCTCGCTCAATTTTTTCACGGTACTTCTGGGCGAGGATCGCTCCGACAATCACCTGTATCTGGTTGTAGCACATGATCGGTAATACGATCATGCCGAAACCGGGATGGCCGGAGAACAAAACCTTCGCCATGGGCAGGCCTGATGCAAGGCTCTTTTTAGAGCCGCAGAACACCACCGCCGCCTCATCTTCCAGGCTGAAGCCAAATCGCCGCACCAGAAACTTTGCAAACACCATAAACAACAGCAGCAAACCCAGGCACAGTCCGATGGCGAACAGGATGGCCTGCAGGGGCAGGTTTTCCCACAATCCGCTTTCCACAGAATGTGAGAACGCTGAGTAAACAATCAGCCAGATCACGCACTGGTCATACCGTGACATCAGGGTTTCGTTTCTGCCGAGGAATCCACCTAGACAGGGCCTCAGGGCATGGCCCACCGCAAAGGGCAGCAGCAGTTGCAGGATGATGTCTTTCAGGGCCTCCGCTATGGAGAAATCCCCACCGCCGGATGTACTTACCAGCAGCAACAGCAGGAACGGCGTCAGCATCATGCCGAAAACATTGGAGGCGGCTGCACTGCAGATGGCCGCCGGTACGTTGCCCCTGGCCATCGCGGTATAGGCGATGGATGAAGAGACCGCGGAGGGCAGCACGCCCAGATACAGGAACCCGAGCCCAAGATCCTTCGGCATCCACGAGGGTGCTATTTCGTTGAGGCCATTGATTGGCAACACTGCCAGCGGAAAGAAAATAAAAGTGAGTGAGGTGATCAGGATATGCAGCCGCCAGTGGGTGGCGCCGGCAATTATCTGTTCCCTGGAAAGTGCTGCGCCATGGAAGAAGAAGAGCAGGGCGACAGCGATGGTTCCGGCCGTTGCCAGGGCATCTCCGGCCTGGCCCGTGGCCGGCAGGAAGGTCGCCAATACGATGGCGCCGAGTAGCAGCAGGGTGAAGGTATCAACACGGAACTTCATGAATCAGGATCCCCGACTCTTGAGTGCCTGAAGGCTGGGCTTTAAAAGCTCTCTGGCCAGGGTCTCGGCCTTGCTCTCATCCTGTCGCCTGACGGCGGCCAGCAGCAGTTCGTGGTCTTCCTGGGAGGGCTCCGGAAGATCCGTATCGGTCTCGGTCTGCTCGATGGTCTGGCTGACCGCGTGGGAAAAGTAATCGTACAGCTCTACCAGCGCGGAATTATGGGAAGCGGCTACCAGCGCGTGATGGAAGGCTTCATCGTGGCGGATGCGGGCCTGAAGATCGCTTCCGGCTCTAGCGCGTGCATCCAGGGCCGTGGTCATCTGTCGCAGATCCTGGTCTGTTCGCCTGGCCGCGGCCAACTTGGCGGCCTCGGTTTCCAGCATGATCCTGACTTCCAGCTGATCCGCCAGCTGGGTGCGGGCAATCCTCCGCAGTGTTTCCCCGGCATCGCGGGTGGCGCGCACGTAGGTGCCATCGCCCTGGCGTGTTTCCAGCATGCCAACGTGGACCAGTACCCGAACCGCTTCGCGCACAGTGTTGCGGCTGACTCCAAGTGAGTCAGACAGTTCCGATTCCACGGGCAGGCGATCACCCACAGACCAATCGCCCTTTTCGATAGCGTTTCTCAGGCTCTCTATGGCGGTTTCCACCAGGGAGCCCTTGCGGATACGTTCCAGCATGGTGTTTATCATCCTTCTAACCGATAACCCAATCATCCTATGATTTAGCTGGTACTTCAAGGCAAACCGCAAAACAGGTACTTAACCTGTTGTTTGCCCTGGGTACAGGAACTGGTAATCAGCGGTATCCACCCGGCGGGTGGCAAACCGGTAGGTGAAGGTAAATCCTGGCCAGTTAATGGTGTTACGGCCATTGGCATCCAGGTACCAGGAAGTACAACCGGAGCTCCAGACCGTGTCTTCCAGGCCCTTCTGCACCACATGGGTGAAGCGGTCCTGGCGATCCTGGCGGACGTCCATGGCGGAATGTGGGTATTTTTCGAGCGCTTCCAGGCACTCCAGAACGTATCGGAACTGCGATTCCAGCATGTAGAGGATCGAGTTGTGGGCCAGGTTGGTGTTTGGCCCATACAGCATGAACATGTTCGGGAAGCCGCTGACCGTGATGCCTTTAAAGGCGGCTGCGCCGTTTTGCCAGGCTTCGTTGAGCGTCTTGCCGCCCCGGCCGGTTATCTTAATGGGCGAGAGAAACTCCGAGGCCCGGAAACCGGTGCCACAAATAATTGCATCGGCAGGATGGTGGTGGCCGTCCCGGGTGATCACGCCAGTCTCGTCAACGCGGTCGATCGGGTCGGTAATCAGGTTCACGTTGGGCCGGTTAATGGCGGGATACCAGTCATTGGAAATGAGAATGCGTTTACAGCCGATCTTGTAGTCCGGAATGATCTTTTTCAGTTTGGCGGGATCTGTCACCCGCTTTCGCGCCTCACGTTTCGCCTGATTGGCGTAATACTCCAGCAGGCCACTGAATTTGGTGAACGCCAGGGCCCGGCTCTCGTTCTTCCAGTAGATCAGGTAACGATAAAAGCGATTCCAGAGCGGCAGTTTCTGGAACAGAGTCTGCTCCCAGTGCTTGAATGAACGATCTGGCTTGGGAAGCACCCAGGCCGCGGAACGCTGGAACAGGTCCAGCTGTTCGACCATCGGTGCAATCTCCGGGACAAACTGGATAGCGCTGGCGCCGGTACCAATGACGGCCACCCGTTTACCGGTCAGGTCGTATTCGTGATCCCAGCGGGCCGAGTGGAACATCTTGCCCCGGAAGCGATCCAGGCCGTCGAGTTTTGGCCAGGCGGGTTGATTGAGCTGGCCGGTGGCGGTAATCAGCACCTCCGCTGTGAGTTGCTCGCCGCTTGCCAGGGTGACCGTCCACTGGTTCGAGTGATCGTCAAAGGCTGCCTCTTGTACCTCCGCATGGAACCGGATGTGATCGCCAAGCCGGTATTTCTCAACGCAGTGCTCCATGTAGCCGAGTATTTCCCGCTGCAATCCAAATTTGCGGGACCAGTCGTGCTTGGGCTCAAACGAATAGGAATAAAAGTGCGACTGTACATCGCAGGCGGCACCGGGGTAGGTGTTGTCGCGCCAGGTGCCGCCAACCCGGTCCGCCTTCTCAAGCAGGGTCAGGTTCGTGAAGCCTGCCAGTTTCAGTTTTATGGCCATGCCCAGGCCACCGAAACCGGTACCGATAATCAGAATGGACGGGCGTTCACGCTTGCTATGCTGGGTCATGATCGGGTGTCCGGCGTTATTATTGTCGTCTTTCGTCCCCAGTATACGGAGGTAAGCAGCCTGAAAGGATGACATTTTTCGCCACACGGGCTAGTCAGAATGACCAATCGGTGTCCGGGTCAGGAAGTTATCCTCGGTTTGAGACAGCAACTCCCGGAGAGCCGGCGTCTCGAACTGACGCCGGATACTGATGGCATAGAACTCCTCAAAGACGCCGGGCAGAGCGCCATAGTCCGCCAGGGCTCCGCTCTTCATTTCGTCCCGCACCACCACCGGCGGCATGATGGCGAAGTGGCCGGTATCCCGGGTCAGAAGTCGCATCATGGCCATGTCGTCCACTTCTGCCGCAATGTTCGGGCGCAGCCTGTGGTATTCGCAAAGCTGATCAAAAGCCTGGCGTATGTTGTTGTCGGGCCCCGGAACAATCAGGCTCCTGCCGCGCAGTACCTCGGAAAAATCACCCTGAATATCCATGCCCCGGGGGCCGATGATGCTTACCGGCTGTTTGGCAATCAGCCGGGAGCGCCATGGATTCTGCTCATCGCCCTGTACGGCCTGGTTGGCCAGGATCAGGTCCAACCGGTGGGCGGAGAGTCGCCGAAGCAATTCATCAATGTGGCTGCTTTGCAGGCTCAGTTCCAGATCCTCCCGATTAAGCAGGGGTTGCAGGAAGCCTTCCTGGAAGTTCCGGGAGAGGGTGGCGACTGCTCCTATCCTCAGTATTTCGCGGTTGGGCTGGGCACCAGAGGCAAACAGCGCCGTCAGCTCCTCACCCTGCCGGAAGATCTCCTCGGCGTATGAGAAAGCCATACGCCCGGCTTCAGACAGCTTCAGACGCCGCCCCTCGCGGATAAACAGGTCATGGCCCAGGCTCTCCTCCAGCTTCCGGATCTGTCCCGACAATGCCGACTGGGAGATATGTAGCGAGTCTGCAGCGCGGGTCAGGTGGCCGGTACGGGCAACCTTCCAGAAATAGTAGAGGTGGTGATAGTTAAGCTTCATGGCTTTTCGTTCTCAAAAACAGAATGAAGTGATCAGTATAAACCATTTTTTATATGGGACGAATAAAGGCAAAGTACTCGCAAACAGGAGGTTTGCTGATATGAATCCGATCGCCGAATTGTCATCGCTATTGATCCTCGCAATCTGGCTGCTGCTGCCGGTGAGCCTTTTCGTGCTGGCCGGTCTGAGTGGCTGGCTGAAAAGCCCCCTTAAGCTGAACCACTGCTGGCGCCTCGCCGGATGGATGATGGTGGCCTCCATGGCTGCGTCCCTGATGGTGGGTGTGTTGCTGCTGGTACAAGGCCAGGTTGGGGGTAACAGCAACTCTCTTGCGACCCTTGGCGGTCGATTTGGTCTTTACCCGGACGGCATCGCAGTCTGGATGGCCCTCATGGTTGCCTTCATTGGCTGGGTGATCCTGCGCTTTGCCGACAATTATCTCAGCCAGGATCCGGGCCGTGACCGGTTTCTCCCATGGTTCCTGGTGACTGTTGCCTCAGTTCTGGTTCTGGTGTTCACCAACCACCTGTTGATTCTGGCCGGTGCCTGGATTGGTGTCAGCCTGGCCTTGCATCATTTGCTCACCCTCTACCAGGACCGTCCCCAGGCGCGCATGGCGGCAGTCCAGAAGTTCATTGTCAGCCGGGTGGGCGATGCACTGGTTATTTCCGGTGTGGTGGCCCTGTATCTTCACTATGGCACCTTTTACCTGCCGGAGATGGTTCAGAGTGAGGCCGCCCGAGCCGGCGGATCCACGGCGCTGACGGTTGCGTCGGTTGTTCTGGCCCTGGCGGCAGTGCTCAAGTGTGCCCAGATTCCCTTCCATGGATGGCTTATCCGGGTAATGGAAGCCCCGACGCCGGTCTCTGCGCTCCTCCACGCCGGGGTTATCAACCTGGGCGGGTTCCTCTGGCTGCGCCTGTTCCCGGTTTTCGATGGTTTCACGGCCGGCCACATGATTCTTCTGGTGATTGGTGGAATGACAGCCTTCGTTGCGGTCCTGACCATGATGACCCAGTACTCGGTCAAGCATGCTCTGGCGTGGTCTACCTGCGCCCAGATGGGGTTTATGCTGTTCGAAATCGGTATGGGGGCATACACCCTGGCTCTGCTGCACCTTCTGGCGCATTCGCTCTATAAGGCGCATTCCTTCCTGGCCTCCGGTCGTACCGTAGCCGTTTCAGCAGCAACTCGCTTCCCGGAATCGCCGACGGCCAGCCGGCTGTTCTGGGCCGGCTCAACCGGCCTGGTGGCGGCTGCCATTCTGGTCCAGGCGCCCTGGATCGTCGAGAACAACCCGGTATTCGGAGCGCTGCTGGTGCTGGCGGTGTCTGCAGCGGCAATGGGCATTCCGGCCGGAGCAACGACTCCCGTGAAGCTGCGTCTTGTCGGCCTGGCGGTGCTTCTGGTCCCCGTCTACTCACTTTTGCACTTCATGGTTGGCCCGGCAGTGCCCGTGCATGAAGGGTTCGCTATCCCGACTGCAGCCTGGGCGGTTGCTTCGGCAATGGTCACGTTGTTGGCCGCCTGTTCCCTGATGATCGTGTTTGGCGCCCGGTTCCCGGCAACTCGCGGCCTCTGTGCCCATTTCCGCCAGGGGCTTTACCTTGAGTTGCCGTTTGATCGGCTGACGCGATTCCTGGCTTCGGAAGCCCTGAAGGTGCCCACCATGTTTCGCCGGGTTCCCCATCATCCGTTCAGACTGGAGGAGAGATCATGAGTAACGTCTGCGTGTCGGTACCTGAGTTGCAGGTAATGAACGATGGCTGGCGAAAGCCGTTCCGGCAGGCCTGCGACCTGATCGCCCCGGTCTGGCCCCTGGACCAGTGGATTGCTGTGAATTCGTTCTGGGGGTTGCGTCATCTTCCGGCCTCGCGGGCCGATCAGGTGCTCGGCGAGCGCGGCGGATTCAGCATGCTCATGCCAACAGAGTACTACCGGGAGGCCTGGGAGGGCGGCCGAATCCGCGAGGAGGATCTGCAGGCCAGCATCGCCGAGCGCGGTGACGAGCGGAACATTGCCTGGTACCTGGATTGGCTCGGTCGCAATCCTTCTACAGCAGCGCCCCTGAGGAGTTCCATTCTCGATACGTACAAGGATGCAAGCGGCGACGACGAAGGCGCTGGTTTGGCCGACACAGCGTGTGATCAGGTGTCGCGGGTTTGTGGCGCCTTCTTCGATCAGCGACAGGGTCGTTGGTCAGCCGCTGGCGATAACACGGACACGAGTCTGTTCCAGTTCTGGCTGGAGTCAATCCGCCAGGATCTGTCGCTGGATTTCAGTACCGGGCTCAAGGGCGCCAGGGCCTTCTTCAAAACCCTGCCTGACGACATGGATGAGGCCATTCTGGACGCCATAAAGCGGATTCATGTCTCAGGAGAGGAGCTGGAGGCCCTGTGCCACAGCTTGCTGCTGAAAGTGAACGGCTGGGCGTCCTGGTGCCGCGGCGAGGACTGGCGGGCCGGCCTCGAGGGTCGCTCATCGGACCGCTGCTCGGAAATTCTGGCCATTATGCTGGTTTGGGAATGCGCAGGTGTTGCCTTTGCTTCCACGGGCCAGAAAGCCGAGTGGCAGAAGCAGAGAGCGCGGGCGCGTCGCAGCGGTGACCATGACAACCGCAGCAGGCTATGGGTTTGGCAGCGTGCCTTTGAAATCGGCTATCAGCGTTCGCTCTGGCGGGCACTCGCGGCTGTTCCGGAAAGACAACCTGCATCAGATCCGGAAAGCGAAACACCGGTTGCTCAGGCCGTTTTCTGTATTGATGTCCGCTCGGAAGTGATGCGCCGGCACCTTGAGTATGTTCTCCCCGGTGTTCAGACACTCGGCTTTGCCGGATTCTTCGGAATGCCCATAGACCACCAGCCCCATGGACCCTACGCTCCAACCCGCCGTTTGCCGGGGCTGTTGCCCGCCTCGTACCGGTTAATCGACACCAGGGGCAGCCTGCGCGAGGACCTGGCCCAGAATCGATCACGGGATCAGAGAGAGATCGCCCGGGAATCAGTAAGAAAGGCGAAATATACCAGCCTGTCGACTTTCACGCTGGTGGAGACAACCGGGCTGGCCTGGGCCTGGAAACTGGTGAAAGATTCATTGAAGAAAGGCCACAAAGCCAGAGAGGAAGAGGGCGTTGAGGGTCGATTGGTGCACAACCATGGGGGAGATCCGCTATCGGATGCCGAGAAGGTGGCGCTGGCTGCAAACATGCTCCGTGGTATGTCACTCACCAGGGGCTTCGCACCCTTGCTGGTCCTGGTGGGCCACGGTAGTCATACCGACAACAACCCGAACCAGGCGGGTCTGGACTGCGGCGCTTGCGGTGGTCAGAGCGGCGGCGTGAATGCGCGGCTTGCGGCTCGCCTGGTGAATGATCCCCAGGTTCGGGCGGGGCTGGCAGCCGAAGGTATCAAGATCCCGGATTTCACATGGGCGCTGGCTGCCGAACATTGCACAGCGACGGACAAGGTTACGATTGCCGATCGCCATTTGGTCCCGGATTCCCACGTACAGAAGCTGGCTGACCTGGAAACCGGGTTTGAAGAGGCCGGCATCCGCGTGCGCAAGGAGCGGGCCACACCATTGAAACTGAATGGTCTGGACGATGAAAACCTCAAACAGGCCATGGAAACCCGCACCCGGGACTGGTCCGAGGTGCGCCCGGAGTGGGGGTTGGCCAACAATGCCGCGATCATCTTTGCCAAACGGGACAAGACCCGGGGCTGCAATCTGTCGGGCCGGGTTTTCCTGCACGACTACGACCCGGAACTGGACAACGATGGCGGTCTTCTTGAGGCACTTCTGGCGGCACCCATGGTTGTCGCCAACTGGATCAACCTCCAGTACTTTGCATCGGTCACCGTACCGGGAGTGTATGGTTCCGGCAACAAACTGCTGCATTCGGTGGTTGGGGGCAATGTCGGAGTGGTGGAAGGCAATGGCACGCATTTGAGAATTGGCCTTCCGTTGCAGTCTGTTCACGACGGCACCTACTGGCGCCATGAACCGGTTCGCCTGACGGTTCTGATTGATGCCCCTGCGGAGCGGATTGAATCAGTCCTGCACAAGCAACCTGACGTGGCGGCGCTGGTGGAAAACCAGTGGGTGAGCCTGCATCGGATGACCGACAACGGTGCCGAACGTTACGACAATGGCAGCTGGATAGCAGTAGTGTGATGAGAGGGCGGCCAGCGCTGGCCGCCACTGCTTTCTATTCCTGTTCTGCGTTCAGCAGCTCAGGCTTCTTGAGAGCCTTCTGGAACAGATCTTTATCCTCGGCAATGGCCATGGCGCAGCGTTCCGCCAGATCGTCTCCCAGACCTTCCACCTTGCGGGCCAGGAATACCTGAATTTCCTCGGCCAGTTCGAGCACCTTGTCCCGGGCGTCGGCTTCGGCTTTTGAAGTGAACAGCATCGTCTCAGGATTTTTCAGTGCCATATCCAGGCCGTCCCTATCAGAAAAGTAGACTGTTTGTACTGCCATGGTTATTCCTCGCAGTGAGCGTTGGTTGTACTGTATAAAAATACAGTCTATCTGACGGGGTGCGGTCAACACAATGAAAAACGGGCCTCAACTGATGTTGAAGCCCGTTCCTGAACCAAGCCCGGTAGAAGCCAGAAAGTCAGCAATCAGTACCGGAGCAATGCCGAACCCCAGGTAAAGCCACCACCAAAGGCCTCAAGGAGAAGCACCTCGTTGCGTTTGATTCGCCCATCACGAACGGCGACATCAAGAGCCAGGGGAATGGATGCGGCAGACGTGTTGCCGTGCTCATTAACCGTTACGACAACCTGGTCCATGGACATGTTCAGCTTCTTTGCCGTGGCCGAGATGATGCGAAGATTGGCCTGGTGCGGAACCAGCCAATCGATCTCCGATTTCTGCATCTGGTTCGCCGCAAGGGTTTCATCAACGATCTTGCCCAGGGTGTTTACCGCCACCTTGAACACTTCGTTGCCTTTCATCTCGACAAACGCGCGCCCCGCTTTTACCTGGTCGTAGCCATCGGCAATACCGCAGGGAACGTGCAGCAAGTCCGCATACTGGCCATCAGCGTGAATATGGGTAGAAAGGATGCCGGTTTCTTCATCGGCTTCCAGGATCACCGCACCGGCGCCATCGCCAAACAGGACACAGGTCCCGCGATCTTCCCAGTTAATAATGCGGGAAAAGACCTCGGCGCCAATGACCAGTGCTTTCTTACTGCTGCCGGTCTTAATGAATTTTTCCGCTGTTGCCAGTGCGTAAACAAAACCGCTGCAAACGGCCTGGATATCAAAAGCAGGGCAGCCATGAATGCCCAGGCGAGCCTGCAGGATGCATGCGGAGCTTGGAAAGATCTTGTCCGGCGTAGAGGTAGCAAAAACAATGAGATCAATGTCTTCCGCTTTAATGCCTGCCGCATCGATGGCGTTTTTTGCAGCCTGCTCGGCCAGATCCACCGTGGTCTGGCCTTCGATGGCTATGTGACGTCTTTCGATTCCCGTGCGCTCGCGAATCCACTGGTCGGTGGTGTCGACCATCTTCTCAAGGTCTTTATTGGTAACAATGTTGTCAGGCAGGTAAGAACCGGTGCCGGTAATTCGTGCAAAGGTCATTCGCAAGTGTCCCGAGGCGTAACTGGATAACGTACCATCATGCTATACCCATGCAACGTCGTGCGTAATTAGCGATTTGTCAAAGACGCCCAGAAACTGGCACGCTCGTCTATGCTGAAGGTGATCAGCCTTGATCAACACTCTGCAAAGAAAAGGAGAGTAAAACGATGGGCATTTCCAGCCACGAGCTTCACCTAGAATTCCCCCAGTACAAAGACCTTATTCAGGAACTCAAGGGCAATGACCTGAGGTTCAATGAAAAGCTTCAGGAGTACACGGAGCTTGATCACGAAATTAAAGGGCTGGAAAAGCGGGACTCTCCCATAGGAGACGACAAACTGCATCGCATGAAGCAGAAGCGGGCACAGCTCAAGGACGACCTTTACCAGGTGCTGATTTCAAACGGCAAGGCGTCATGAAACCGTTATAAAAATGAAACGATAGTGCAGCCTGAAAATGCTGGGAGCCCCTGTTTATAGGGGTTTCCAAGTATTCAGAAAACTCCTCGTCAAGCCTAGAATAGGATCCTAATTAAACAAGGTCCCGGTTTTGATAGACCGACATTTTGGGTTGACTAAGGAGTCATGAAATGAAAAGAGCTGCTTCTCTATACAAAGCCTGGCGGATGAAGCGCAACTTTATCCACCTGGTAATGACAATGGATCGTCGGTTGCTTAATGACGTTGGATTTTCCCCGGAGCTGGTTGAACAGAAACTGAGTACTCCGTTCTGGAAATTCTGATCGTTACATGCGATTGGCAATGGCTAAGGTAACCTTCTGAACTGGTTGAAAAATAATCAGCTCGGAAGGTTACGCATTGTCACAAGAATGAAATATGCCATTGTTCTTAAAGCGTTTTTATCTCGAAAAAATCTAAGAAAATTGATCTGAATCTGTATTTTCTATTACCGGATCCGCTTATAGTTAGGCTACCTCCAGAACCACACCGGTTCACCCTGAAAGGAGAGCTTGACGATGATCCAGGAATTCCTTCGAAGTACCTTGCCTTTAGACTCCTCCGTTACCCTCAAGCGTTCAGATACTGAACCCGACACTGAAATAGCCCACGCCCGTAGTGAAGCCTTTGAGATCGTTTCCGATGCCGGTGAAACTGTTGGCTTTGTGAAAGCCTGGGAAGATGACCCCAGCTTCCGTGGCTACGTTCACTTTGATTCCGACGGCAACGTGATCGACTGGAAGGTATTCAAAGACCGGTTGCAGAGTTGACGGTCAAACCAGCGAATCCCAAGATGCTGCGGTACGATATACAGTGAAGGCCGGTTAGCGACATTCCGGCGCCGAATTAATCGCTCGTCCGGAAGCGTCGAACCAGACTGTTCAGCTCATCGGCCATGTCCGCCAGAGATCGGCCTGACTGGTTTACCTGGGAAATATCCCCGGCCAGCTCCTCGATGGCGCCACTGCTGATTTCCACATTCTGGGTCATCTCCGCCGCCGTTGCTCTTTGTTGTTCGGTGGCGCTGGCGATCTGGGTTGTCATTTCGACGATGTTGTTAACCGCGGCGAGAATATCGGTGAGTGCCTCGCCCGATTTGCTTGCCTCTTCGCTGGCTTGCTCGGCCATCTGCTTGGCCTTGCTCATGTCCACGACCGCGCCGGCGGCGCCACTTTGAAGCTGGGAGACTATCCGCTCGATGTCTACGGTCGATTCCTGCACCCGCCTGGCCAGGCCGCGAACCTCATCGGCAACCACGGCAAACCCCCGTCCTGCTTCGCCGGCACGGGCCGCCTCGATGGCGGCGTTCAAGGCCAGGAGATTGGTCTGTTCCGCAATGCTTTGAATCACCGCCAGGACATTGCCAATCTCTGCTGACTCGTTCTCCAGTTGCTGGATGCGGGTTGATCCTTTTTCCACCTGATTGGCAAGGTTGGTAACGGCGCGAATAGCTGATCCCACCGTTTCCTGACCGGAATCGGCCAGTGAGGAGGCCTTGCGGGCCGATTCGTCGGTATCACTGGTGTTTGAAGCAATTTCTTCTGAGGTTGAGACCATTTCCTGCATGGCGGCAGACACCTGAGTGATCTGGTCGCGCTGCTGCTCGGAGTTGGCAGTGGTGCGCTCCGTTATGCCCGAAAGGGATTCAGACTCGCCGGTAAGCCGGCGAGAAGCCGTCACGATCTGGGAGATTGTTTCCTCCAGGGTTTCCAGGAAGGTGTTTACGGCGCCAATAAAATCACCGATCTCATCGGGGCGGCCGGGAGTGAGCCGTGTGGACAGGTCACCGTTGTTGTTGGCGATGTCGTCGAGATAGCCCAGAATCTCCGTTTTCGCCCGTTTTACGCTAGAGCCCATCAGGCGACTCATCACCACTGCAACGATCAGTCCAAGAACCGCCGACACAGCGAAAGCGGCGAGCGTGAATTTGAGTGCGAGGTCTGTTTCCGCCGTTGCTTCATCCGCTTCTACTTCAAGCGCGTCGAAAATGCTGGCTTCAAGCTCTCGGGTCATACTCGCGATTTCAGGCCCCAGAACGTCCAGTTTACTGGACTTCACGTCTACCAGGATGCTCTGTTGCTCAAGCATCTCCTGAACTGCTGCTCGGTAGCTCCCAAGTTCTTCCACGACCGTATTGAGATAAACCTGGACGAATTCCGGGCCATTCTCCGCATCGATCAGGTTCAGTGCGTCGGACAGATCTTCAATCGCCCAGCCGAGCGCTTTTTTCGAATCCTCGTCACCATTTGCCAGATACCGTTCGGCAGTCATCCGCATGATCAGGGCATCGTTGAGGAGTTGCTCCAGCCCGGCTCTGAGTTCACTGTCTGGCTCCCGGTTCGCGACACCGTTCAGCGCCAGCCTGAGCGCTTTTGTTGCATTGGGGCCGTGCTCGTCCAACTTCTGATCAATAATGGCGAGCACTTGTCGTTTCGCGGGTACCAGCTCGTTCCTGAAGGCGTCGATATAGCTCTTGGTGGTGTTTTCAATTCGGTCCACAAGCTTGGCGCGCTCCGGCTCCTGAATGTTTTCCTGTGCTCTGGCCATAACGGCGTTGAAATCGGCCTCCAGTTCATCAAAGCGTTGGAGTGTCTCCTCATGGCCGGTTGCGTAGTAGTCGAAAACCCTCAGGCGCATTCGGTATACGCTGATTACCGACTCGGTGCCAATGGCCGTTTCCGGTGCCAGATCCCGAGCGACCGTGTTCATGCGTTGGTCAAGTTGCTGGAACTCGGAAACGCTGAAAAAGGTAACGGAAGCGAAGAGTATGAGAACAAAAACGGGCGCAATCAGGAGCTTGCCCGGTACGCCTAATTTGCGCTCTGCGGATTCAAGGAATGAAGAAGCCAAAGTACGACCCTTTTATCGGATTGTTTTTATGGTTAACGGCAGGGCCGATCAAACCTGAAGTTCTGAGTTCGGTTGGTGAGATCGGCCCCGGCCCCATGGAAGACCCGCAATCAGAATCTATTCAACGAAATTAGACTGACTGGCAATCAGAGGCGACAGTTGCAGGTTCCAGTGCGCCAGTCCGCTTTCGCTGTAGACATAGTGGCCGCTCAGAGATTTCAGATGGGGAATTCGGTCTGGTTTGACGCCATTAAGAATCAGCGATGCCAGTCGGGCTGCAGTAAGCCCCTCCTGGTGGGCCGAGATAGTAAAACCGCCAATGCTTTGTTCTTCGCCAACAAAAATATCCCAGAACGAAAACAGGGGGAGTTGGGCCCGATAAAAGGCTTCCTTTAACAGATCGTGAGGTATGACGTACTGGCCCTTCTTGTCCCGGATCGTGTGGTGGGTGCCCAGCACAACAGCATCATAGCGCTCATGGGCATTCACCACAGTGTCCAGCCAGGTGTCCTTGTCGTTAGTCAGGACGATGTCCAGCTCTGAGCCATAGATCGTGGTCTGACGCTTGTCTCCGAAGTACTCGTTGACTGCGTTGCGCATGGTAGGTGAGTCATCCATCAAAACCAGGAAGCGATCCTTCTGCCGGAGTATTTTTCTCAGATGACGGATGCTTTCCGAGAAAAACGGACGCTCAAGGATGCCGGTAACCAGGGGGTGCTCGAGGGTAGGGTGCTGAACAGGGCCGCCGTTCACGCCAAGGAAAACAACCGGAATCTGCTGCCCGACCAGGTGATCAGCCATCAATGCAAAGGCGTTGTCGTCACCGAGGATAGCAACATCGGGGTTGATGTTCGCAATGTTGCTCTGGATTTCAGCCACTTTCTGTGGCCACTCCGGTTTCGACAGACGTTTGGTGTCGAGTTCGAACACGTGAATGTCGTGATCATCCCCAAGCACAGATCGTACAGCGTCGATGTAATCTGCGTCCCATTTATATTCCAGATGGTAACTTTGGATGATTACAACGGTTTTGCCGAAACACAGGGGGCTTACAAGCAGAAGAGCCAGGACGAGTAAACGCATAGTTGTTCCTTATTATTTTCCGAGCAATATTGAAAAACAGAATGCTTAACGATTTGTTCTTCAGGCATTTTTTGTAGTTATGACCTGTTTCAATACAGGAACTGTGCCAGTTGGCCAAGCCACTGTTGTAAAAGGTTTTTTTAAGATTTAGAGGGCCTCGCTACCCGGTTTTTGCGTGAAGTGTCCGGTGTTCGGGACAGTTGGTGTCGTGCGGGGTTGGATTTGTTGGTTTTACCGGACAATAGTGTCCGAAAAATCGGACATGGGAAAGTTGGCTCGGGATGAGGTTTAAGCGTGCTCGGTCCTTGGATTGCGCGGGTAGTACCTCTCAGGCAGGCGTTCGATATGGGGAAAGAACCGGGTGTCTTTGTAAGGCATCTTCATGAACCCGGAAACGCCCAGGCCGGTAATCTGTTCTACCGCTGACAGGATCTCGTCCAGCAACCGGCGGAATTCGGGCTCCCTGTCGGGGTCCAGAAGCCGGTAATGGCTGTGGATCTTGAGATGGCGGGGCAGGGCTTCGAAAATGATCATGCCTGTGTGATGAATGGCGTTCAGCTCTTCCAGGGCATGAATAATGGTGTCGGGCAAGACCAGGAATTCCTCCGGGTCCGGGCCATCCTCGAAGTAGGAGTGGACCCGGCTTTCATCTTCTACTTCCGGCGCTGCGCTTACCTCGTAGTGCAGCCTCATATCCGGTGATACCACAAAGGGTTGGGTCGGTTCGTCGCGATCAACGTGCAGTGTGTTGCGGGCGTTGAACAGACAGCTTTTGAAAATCCCCTTCCGGTAAATCGCCTGGGCCAGGTAAACCATGTTGTTGACCGCCTGAACAAACGCCGATTTCAGAGCCGGATCGTGCAGGTTCAGGGAAGTGTCAATGTAGATGCCATCGGTTTCCCAGCGCACGGCCAGCCCGCCTTCCACCGGGTAGCGCCCAAGCCGGCTGACGGCCGCCAGGAATGCTTTCTCGGTTTCGCCCATGCCCTGCATGAAGTTCTTGTAGTAGCGATCCAGCTGCACGTCGTTTACATCGTTCAGGGTTTCCGGTGCGCCTTCCTCGCGTAGGAAAGACTTTCGAGAGCTGTAAACCACCGTGTCAATTTCCTGGTCTGAGGTGCGCACCCACACGGGTACCTGTGCCGTGTCCGGTTTTTCGGGCAGATCGATCATCACCGTCCGGGCCATCCGAGGCATTTCTTCAAGATAGTAATCACCGGCTTTTCGACGTGTGTCCGGATCCGGCGACAGCATGCCATCCAGCATGCGGGCGAATTCCATGGGCAGACCAAGGGAGGTAGCCGGGATTGCCCGATGACCAAAACGGCAGGATTGCGCGGAGGCCAGGGCATAGAGCGTGCCGGCCGCGCCCTGTTCGTCAAACCGGGGAGAAGACAGGCCGCCATTGAGCTGTTCATCGCCAATAAAATAGACGTCCCCAAGCCGGGCGTTGGTTTGCTGCAGGTTATCGGACATCAGCTCCATCACGTTGGCGGTAATGAACTGCTGGTTGGCGTCCAGCTGGGCGAACACGGAGGAGCCCCAGTCAATCAGAGCGATGTTTTCGGTACTGGCGTCAAAGACCAGATTAGAAGGTTTGATATCGCCATGAACGATGGGCCTGCCAGCGGGACCGTTTTCACGGCGCAGGTTCCGGAGGATATCGGCTAGCTGGTCCGCGATGCGGATGATGAGCCGCGGTTTCAGACGGCCATCACGCAGGGAAACCTCTTCCAGGTTCAGGCCAGCGGCGCGTTCCATTACCAGAATCGGCTGGTTATTGGCCCGCTGGTAGGAAATCAGCCGGGGCACCCTGGGGTGCCGGACCTGCTCCAGAATGTAGGCTTCATCTTCAAGCCGGTCCTGAAGGTGCCGGGGCAGGTTGATGCGGGTGAACTTGAACACATGTTCCGGGCCTCCGACCCCGGTTCCGGGGAGGCGGCCAGAGAACACAAAGCCGTACGCGCCCTTGCCAATCAGCTCAATGTCCTCATAGCCGAGTTGGCGGAGCTGGGCAGCGCAGAGCGCCACCCAGTCCTTGAGCTTCTTGGCATCATCATGGCTGAGCAGATAGATCGACTGCTCTTCGGGAATGTAGAACTGCTGCAGTTGCGTCTTCTGCGCCATGATGAAACGTCAGCCCATATGCAGGAGCATGGTTTGAGGCGATTCCAGGTAACCTTTCCAGCGATTGCAGAATCGGGCGATGGTTCCGCCGTCGATAATGCGATGATCGCCGGCCCAGCTCACGGTCATGATGGCGCGTTCCACCACCTGACCGTTGGCATCAAACCGGGGCAGTTTCTGGGTGCGTCCCAGGGCAACAATGGCCACTTCTGGGGCGTTGATAATGGGCGATGCGTAGGTGCCGCCCAATGCGCCGATGTTGGAGATGGTAATGGTGCCGCCCTTGAGGTCTTCCTGACTGACGCGACCAGATCGCGCCGCTTCGGTCAGGCGCGCCACCTCGTCGGCAATGCCCAGCAATGACAGGCTTTCAACGCCCTTGATGTTCGGCACCATAAGCCCAGCCTTGCCATCCACGGCCATACCGATATTGCAGTGGGGCAGGTAGTGGATCTCCGTAACGTCATCATTGAGCTGGCTGTTGAGTACCGGGAATTCCTGAACCGCCAGGGCCATGGCCTTCATGAAGAAGGGCATGAGCGTAAGTCTTGAGCCCCGTGCTTCTGCCTCCGGCTTCAGTTGTTCCCGCAGCTTGAGCAGATCGGTGACGTCGATATCCTCGCTGTAGATAAAGTGAGGAATGGTGGTGGCCGATTTCACCATGCTTTTCGCCATGGCGGCTTTCATACCACGAATAGGCTCTACCCGAACTTCCTGTTCGGGCGCGGGCTGCCTGCGGGCACCGCCCGTGGTGGCAGCTTGGGTGTCGTCGGCGGGCGCCTGAGTCTGGGCCGGTTTTGGGCCCTCCTCAAGATGAGCCAGCACATCGGCTTTCAACACCCGGCCGTCCTTGCCGGAGCCTGCGATGTCACCCAGGTTGAGCTCGTGCTCCCGAACCAGGCGACGAACGGCGGGGCTGGCAGGAGTACGCTGTCGGCTGGCTGAAGCCACAGGTGAGGCCGTTGCGGTTGAGAGTTGAGCAGCGGGCTCCGCTTTGGCTTTGGGCTCGTCCGGTTCTTCCCGATCCCGGGGAATGAACGCGAACAGCGGGGCATGAACCTTGGCCATGGCCTGCTGCTGATGATAAAGCTTGGTAACGCGCCCGGCCTTGGGTGCTGTAATCTCGACCATGGCCTTATCGGTCATGACATCCACAACGGGCTGGTCTTCCTCGATTTCGTCACCTTCGGCGACCCGCCATTCCACCACCTCGCACTCGACAATCCCTTCGCCAATATCCGGCAGGATGAAGTCCTCGGTCGCGTCATCGTCAGACGCTGGGCGTGTAGCGGATTCGGTGCTGGTCTCACTGGCTGGCTCTGCTTTGGCAGGCTCCGGAGAACTGGCCGCCGGCGCCTGGCCACCACTTTCGCTCTCATCCACCAGCTCGAACAGCGGGGCATGGACCTTGGCGATATCGCCTTCCTTATAGTAGAGGCGGGAAACACGGCCCTTGTAGGGCGCCGGAATTTCCACCAGGGCCTTGTCGGTCATCACCTCGGCCACTGGTTGGTCTTCCTCGATGACATCGCCTTCGCTGACCAGCCATTTGACCAGTTCACATTCCACGATACCTTCGCCGATATCGGGCAGTATAAAATCACTCATAGTCGCTCTCCTGTCCTGATATCAGCCTAGAATTCAACGCTCGCCCTGATGGCCTCGTAGACCTTCAGGTGGTTGGGCAGGTGCTCTTTCTCCAGCACCAGCGGGAATGGGGTGTCCATCCCGGTTACCCGAGCGATCGGAGACTCCAGATACAGGAAGCACCGTTCCTGAATCGTGGCGGCGATTTCACCGGCGAATCCGCCGGTCAGGGGAGCTTCGTGGGTGACCACCAGCCTTCCGGTCTTGAACACGGAGTTGGCCACGGTTTCCACATCCCAGGGCAAAATGGTCCTCAGGTCGATGACCTCACAGGAAATGCCATCTTTCTCGGCCCGTTCCACGGCCTGATCAATCACTTCCATCTGGGCGCCCCAGCCCAGAATCGTTACATCCGTGCCTTCCTTGGTGACTTCGGCCTCACCCAGAGGCAGGCGATAGTCTTCATCCGGCACTTCGCCCACCGAGGCCCGGTACAGACGCTTGGGCTCGAAGAACAGGGTAGGGTTGGGATCGTGGATAGCGGCGAGCAATAGCCCCTTGGCCTGATGGGGGTTACGCGGTACCACGATTTTCAAGCCCGGGGTGTGGGCAAAGTAGGCTTCCGGTGATTGTGAGTGGTACAGACCACCGGCAATGCCGCCGCCGTAAGGCGCGCGAATGGTCAGCCCGCCCACGTCGAACAGGTTGCCTGAACGATAGCGGAACTTGGCGGATTCGTTCACGATCTGATCAAACGCCGGGAAGATATAGTCGGCAAACTGGATCTCGGCCACGGGCACCGAACCCTGGGCGGCGAGACCGTTGGCAAAGCCGATGATGCCTTGCTCTACCAGCGGCGTGTTGAAGCAACGGGCCTTGCCGTATTTCTGTTGCAGGTTGCTGGTGGCACGGAAAACGCCGCCAAAGACGCCCACATCCTCACCGAAACAGAGCACTCGCTCGTCTTCCGCCATGGCGGTGTCGAGGGCATTATTGATGGCCTGGAGCATGTTCATCTTGGTCATCTCAGGCCCCTCCCTTGGCGTATTCGGCACTCTTCGGGTACGCGTCCGGATACCGGCGGATATGCGCTTTCAATTTGTCGAACTGCTCAGCCAGAGCCGGCGGAACCTCGTCGTAGACATCACTCACCAACGATTCAAGCGGCGGTGGTGGCCGTTTCTGGGCCCGCTTCATGGTTTCGAGCACCTCGCGGCGCATGTTTTCCTGGAGCTGCTTTTCGTCGTCCTCGCTCCACCATTTCTTGCTTTCCAGCCAGAGGCGCATGCGCAGGATCGGATCTTTCTCGCGCCACACGGCCTCTTCATCCTTGCTGCGGTAGCCGGAAGGGTCGTCGGAGGAAGAGTGGGCCGCCAGGCGGTAACTCATGGCCTCAATCAATACAGGGCGGTTGTGTTCCACAGCCAGCTTTCGGGCTTCCTGAGTGGCCTGGTACATCGCAAGAATGTCGTTACCATCCACCCGGATCACGTCCATCTTGTAACCGTACGCCCGGGGTGCAACGCCATCGGCAGCAAACTGTTCGGCGGCCGGCGTGGAGATGGCATAACCGTTGTTCCGGCACAGGAAGATCACCGGTACGCGATGGACCGCGGCCATATTCAGGGCAGCATGGAAATCGCCTTCGGATGCGGCGCCTTCGCCAAAATAGGTAATGGTGCAGTGCCCTTCACCGCGAAGCTTTTGACCATAGGCATAGCCGGTGGCCTGCGGAATCTGGGTGGCCAATGGCGAGGAGATGGTCATGTAGTTCAGCTTCTTCGAACCATAGTGTACCGGCATCTGGCGGCCCTTGCCGTAGTCCAGTTCGTTGCCGAACAGCTGGTTCATGAATTCGTCGATGGTAAAGCCGCGGTAGGCGAGGGCGCCTTGCTCCCGATACTGCGCCATAATCATGTCGCCATCATCCAGGGCCGCCGCACTGCCAATCACGGCAGCTTCTTCACCGGTGCACTGCATGTAAAAGCTCAGGCGGCCCTGCCGCTGGGCGGCCAGCATGCGCTCGTCGAGTATCCGGGTGGTGACCATGGCCCGATAGATACGAAGGGCCTTGTCTTTGTCGAGATCAGGAGCCTTGGCGCTCTTGTAGAGCTTGCCGTCCTGTTTCAGAAGCTTGAACGTGGGAATCCGAAATTCCGCACCGTCGGTAAACACTGGGGAATAAACAACTTTGGACTTTGTTGTTGTCATAATCCTCTTCCTGGGGTAGTGGCCTGAGGAACAAACACTCCTTGTGGGAGTGTAGTTAATGTCATTGTAGACAGCCTGGCGGAATCTGGTGTGATTCGTGCCAGGCAATGTTTACCTTAACGTAAACTGCGAACCAGGGGTAGACCCTCCTGTTCAGATTTTTCCCTCGGGAAAGAGCGCTCGGGATGCGTTTTCCGTGCCTGGCGAAGCGTGCTACCGTCAATACATACACGTTTTCCACCTTGTTCAGACATTCGACTCACGCGGGTAAGTTTTAATGAATGTAATCATCATTGGCGCAGGGATAATGGGTACCACTTTCGCGACCATCGCGAAGGAACTGGCGCCCGAGCTGGATATCACCATTCTGGAGAGACTGGATGGCCCGGGGGCAGGGAATTCCTGGGTGTTCAATAACGCCGGTACAGGGCACGAGGCGAACTGCGAGCTCAACTACACCCCGGTGGACGAAGAGGTCATTTCGGTCGAAAAGGCGGTGAAGATTCATGCCCAGTTCAATGTGGCCAAGCAGTTCTGGGCCTATCTGATCCAGAAGGGGGCCATTAAGAACCCCAAGTCGTTTATCAACCAGACCAAGCACTGCACCATCGTCTCCGAACCATCAATTCAGGAACTGAAACTTCGTTTCAACGAGATGTCCGCGCACCATTTCTTCGAACAGATGCGCTATTCCGAAGATTTCGACCAGATCAAGAGTTGGATCCCGTACACCATGGAGGAGCGCCCTCGCCATGAAAAAATGGCGGCGACGGTTATCGAAACGGGTACCGACGTCAACTTCGGGGCGTTGACCGAGCAAATGGCCGAATATGCGGTTAAGGATCTGGGTGTAAAGATTGAATACGGCACCCACGTTAAGCGAGTCCATCGCAGCCCGTCTGGCAGTTGGCTTGTAGAGACACAGAGCAGGGGAGATGATCGTCGGTACAAGGCAGACGTGCTGTTTGTCGGTGCCGGGGGTGGGGCATTCCCGATCCTGAAAAAGAGTCACGTGCCTTTTGCCCGTCGATTCACCGGTTTCCCGGTTGGCGGCCGCTTCCTTCAGGCCCCGATCAGCGCCGAGCAGGCTGAGCAATATCGGGCCAAGACCTATGGCAAAGCCAAGGTTGGTGCGCCTCCAATGTCTGTCCCACACCTGGATCTGCGGGTAGCCAATGGCCAATATTATTTGCTGTTCGGTCCTTTTGCCTCGTTCAAACCGGTTCTGGAAAGAGGCCGTGGCTTCCTGGATTACCTGCGCTCCATGCGCCTGCACGATATCCCGGGTCTTCTGAACGTCGCGCTTGAGCACTTTCCGCTGGTCAAGTATCTGGTTTCGGAGACCTTCAAAGGCGAGAAGAGCATGTTCGAGGAATTGGACAGCTTTGCGCCGGGAATGAGCAAGAAGTTCAACTGGAAAGCGGTCGAGGCGGGCCAGCGGGTGCAGATCATCCGGGATGGTGACCTGCAAATGGGAACCGAGATTCTGGTATCAAGGGACAAGACCTACGGCACATTGCTGGGCGCATCACCGGGCGCCTCGGTATCGCCGGAAGTGATGTTGCGTTGCCTGGAACAGCTATTGCCGTCTATTTTTACCAGTGAGGAAGCCGGTAAAAAGAAAAAAGAGATATTCCCCGAGGACAATCTCGATACCCTGGCCAGGAATCCGGAGCGTTACCGGGAAATCCGCGATGCCGTCAACGAGCGGTTGGGTATCAAACAATCGGCATCACAGCAGGACTAAGTCAGGCCAACAAACAGCAGGGAGATCCCCATGGACAGCAGAATCAGTGTGACCTCGCCTCTCGTTATCCTTCATGGTGACGAAATGGCGCAGGTTGCGTTCGAGCATATTCTCAAGAAATTCGTGAGCTCACGGCTTGATATTCAGCTTGAGGAGATCGATCTGTCCGCGGAAAACCGTCTGCTGACCAATGGCCAGGTGGTTATCGATGCAATCGATTCGCTCCAGCGCCACGGCGTGGGGGTGAAGAACGCTGGTATGACGGTGAACCGGCAGCAACTGGAGGACTTGCTCCGCAAGCACCCGAATGTGGATGGCAACAACCTGCATCCGCTGGCGACCAAGTCCCCTAACGGCGCGATCCGCAAGGGCATCAGCGGCAACATTACCCGGGAAGACATCAAGTTCCGCAACCTCAATATCCGCCGGCCGGAGTGGGTAGGGCGCGATATTGAAGTGGATACCATGGAATTTGGTGGCATCAAGGACAGCTTTAACCAGCTGTCCATGGCAACCGGTGTGGTCAAACTGATGTTTGTAGGTAGCAGTGGCGACCCGGTAGAGCTTCACCGGCGAGAAATCCGCAAGGGCGATCCCTGGCTGCTGGCAACCAACGACATCGAGGATGTTAAAGCCTGGGCCCACCGTTTTTTCCAGCGGGCCATCGCAGAAAAACGCGATGTGTACCTGGGCCTGAAAGACACCGTGATTCCCGGCTACGACGGCGCCATGCGCTCGGTGATCGAGGACATCTATCACAGCGACTACAAGAAGCAGATCGAGGATCTGGGGCTCAATTATTACTATGAGCTGATTGATGCCCAGGCGGCGCGCATTGTCTCCAATCCGCCGGAGCGCGCACTTTGGGGTGTGCCGGACAACACCACCGGGCGCAAACTGCTCAAGCTGGTAAATCAGCTTCGCGAGTTTGGCATTCCGGGCCGGGGTGCCCACGTGTCCATATCACGCATGAGTGCCGGTGGCGGTGACCAGTACGGTAGCTTCAACATGGCGGCGAAAGAGGATGGCATCCTCAAGGTGATTGTCGACGGTGACGAAAAGCATGCCCGCCGGGTCAGGAAAGGCGACCCCATGTTGCTAATGTCCAACGACCGGGAAGCCATCAAGGACTGGGTTCTGCAGGTTTTCCGGGACGCCTCCCGCAAGGACAAAGAGGTGTATTTCGGCCTCAAGCGCGAGTACATGGAGTACGATGAAGTCTACAGCGACGTAATTACCGAAGTGCGCCGGGAACTGGCCAGCGAACACACGCCGCCGCCCTCGTTCATGATCATGCGGCCCTCGAGCCAGCTCAAGAAGATGATCACCGACCCACCCAGAAACGCACTTTATCCCTCCCAGAACCTGGATGGCGACATCTTCTCGGATATTTCAGCGGCACTCGGTGGCAGCCTGGCGACCGCCAGTTCGATCATCGAGAGCAAGGACGGCACCATGCTGTTCGAGGCGCCCCATGGCACGGCTCATGACTTGTATCTAAAGTACCTGGAGAGCGACGGGAAAGTCGCCCATTTCAACCCGTCGGCGTTGATTTTCGCGCTGGCCAACGCCCTGGAAACTCTCGGTGAAAGAGAGGGTAACGAGCCGCTCAGTCAATACGCCATCCAATTGAAGGCCGCGTTAACCGATACGGTCGATCGGGGCATTGTTACTGCCGATCTGAAGGGTAAAACCGTTGATCCGGATTCTGAACAGGTGGTGGATATGATCGGTTTTCTGGAAGCCGTGGAAAAGGCGCTCCAGTGATCTGTTTGCTATTTTAAAGAGAGGATTTGTTTGAAAATCAGCGCTGCCAAACTTCCTCAATGAATTCTAACGACTCTCGGCCTAAGGACAGTCAAAATGATGCGAACACAGTTCCTGAAGGATTTGATCAAGCAGCTCTCGCCAACACTGGATGAGACGACGTACGTTTACTGCACTGTGCCAAAGGCAAAGTATGGCGATCTGGAACACCTCAAGCCCATTGTCAGCATTGCCGAACTGGAAGGCCTTACTCTGGTAATTCCTCTTGAGGAGGCCAAAGCGGAGGGCCTGGACTACTACAGAATTTTCCGTCGCATCACCCTTGAGGGCCATTCCAGTCTGGAAGCTCTGGGGCTGACATCGGTGGTAACAAGCCTGCTGGCAGAGCGGGGCATTACCACCAACGTTATCGCAGGGTTCTATCACGACCACATGTTTGTGCCCAGCGATCGCACCGATGAGGCTATGAGGGCGCTCAAGGAACTCGCAAGCAATCCAGATGGCTGACCGCTACTGACTCTTAAGAGCCAGTGAGTTGGTTGTCCTTCTGCTTCTGAATCATCTGAGTTTTGCCGGCGGCATATCTGAGCGAAATGGCCAGAGTGAAGAATGCCGCCAAACCGCCAAACAGGGTAATCACAGGGATAACATTCATAGGTTTTAAACCTCCAGTGGTTTAAGTCGGTTCTCGGTATCGCATTCAAGCTTATAGTTAGTATACGAAGAAAACTCCGACCCTGGCGTATGCAGAAACCATTACTGCTCGTATGCAAATACCCCTAGTTCACAGGTGTCGGATCCGGAAATGACCAACTGCCGTCGAGGAGAGCCTGCCCCGGTTGATAGAGGCGCACGAGGTAATTCCACCCATCGGTAATTGGTATGCAGTTCACCCGACCGTCGTCGCAACCACCAAAGAATACTGTAACCCCTCCGTTTGGATCAGGTATCGCCGTCAAGTTGTTGATCGAATTGATCCCGAGGTCGTTCGCTTCCATGAAGCCGTCCTTGTTGTAGACAGTAATTGAAAAAAATCCATCAACAGGGACGTCTTTGACAGACAGTCTGTGGTTCACTGAGCCGTCGTTTTGCTCGGGGTAGACGTTGATGTACATTGCGTCCTTCTTCGGGTTGCCCCCGAAGCCAAACGCCGTTCCAAGAAGATGGTGGATCGGATTGAGTTTGTCTTTTTCCCCAAACATGACAGACGTGTCGCTGAGAGTGGCAGACAGGACATTGAGCGCGTCACGTACTCTACCCAGTGACTCTTCGTCCCAGTCAGGGACCTCCAACGCGCCCGCGTCTGCCTGTTGCACCGTTATCTGATCCTGCAAAGCGTTCGCCTGCAGGATGTCATCGGGGTCGTTCGCATTCACAAGAGTCCGGAAAACCACCGCCAGATAACGGGTCCCGATTTGCTCCTGTGTGAACGTATAAGTGCCCGGTTCATAGATCGCAGGCAGAATCGAGTGATCCTGATTGATGAGCAACATTGATTGCCAGCGGTCTGTTTCTGGTTTGGTAATAGTGAGTGGGGTTGTTAAATCAAAGATCCCGATAGAATAGAGGGTGTCTTGATTCATGCGAATAACATCTTGTTTATCCAATGGCGTCGGCTGACGTATATGGACCATTTTTCCAAATCCGCCGACAGCTTCATAACGCTTGAAGTAGGTATCCGCTTCAGCGCGAACGAAGTTGTCGACGGTCACCTTTTCGCTGTCCTGTTTCACCATTTCCAGTTTCGGAGCCGTCCAGGAGCCGTCCAGGGCTGCTTCTGCCGGCCAGTAGATGCGCAGATAAGCTGAGAATGGTCCCTTGGGTGCAGGAAGCCAGTTTGACTCCAGATCCTTGCCGGGTGACTCGTGCTGGATGTAGAGCGTGAGGCCGCCATCGGTATCCATTTTCAGGTTCTGCAGCATCGGCGAATTGATGAGGTAGCGGTCGATAGGATTGGCCACCAGCAAGCTCTCAGGCAACTGATACATGGTGAGCGACCAGAACGCATTCGCGGGTGGCAGTTGGCCCTTCGGGAAATGAAGAGTATATCGGTTAGTGCCGTTGAGCTTTTCGCCGCTAGCGTCAGTAAAATAAATAGGGTACATCGCTTCCTGTTTTGAATTCCCCCAGATGCCAATGGTTGCGAGCCAGCGATAGAAGTAATTGTTTTTCATGGATGCGCGCGTACCAAAGACATCGCCGGCGGTAATTTTACCTTCCGCCAATAACTTTGCGCCGCCCGCAAATTCTTTCCAGGCGTCGCCGATGCCTTCCTCGAAGGCTTTCTTCATTTCAGGGGAAAGCTTTGTGGGATCAAAAGTCTTTCCGGCGCCGATGCCAATCTTGGCGAACCTCTCCATGAGTTCCTTCTCGGACGGAACAGTCGGACTGAATTGAAGGACAAAATTCAGGATATTGAACACCTCGAGAGAGCTTTTCTGCTCTTCCTGGCTGATCGGCTTGATGAAGTCGATGGCCGGTGCGGGGGTGGGCGCGGGCTGGCCGAGGAACTGGCTCAAAGGCTGCACCTTGTACTCCGACTGGATTCTCTTCACGTTGTCGAGGTCGGTCGGATCGAAAAGCTGGGTGCGGTAGATAAGGGTGTTTATCTCGGTCTCTGACTGGATCACCTCCTTGATTCCCGGCGGCTTCTCGCCCTCCCAATTCGGGCCAGCCAGCATGATGCTACCCGCTTCGTTACCGGTGGTTCGGCTGCCGGCATAGGCAAAGTTGAATGTATAGGCGTCGATGAACTGAATCGAATAATAGCGATCTTCTGGAATTTCCGGGACCGTCAGAACGAGCGGTTCAGCCCGGAGGTCTGCACCGAGAAAGGAATACGGAGTGTCGGAGTTGGGCGTCTGGACGGCCTTATCCTCCGGGGTGTAAACGCGCGGGATGTTGTGAATCTCATTCCACTGTCCCTTGTATTCGGGGTCGGTCTTGTCAACGAAGTAGCCGTATTGGATGCGGTAGCCGTCCACCATGGGATAGCCGTAGATATACGCCTCCTTGGCGATGGCGCGGGCTTCCGCTGGCGTCACAGCGGGCGCAGCAGCGCTGGCAGCCCCGGCCGGCAGCATGGCCAGCGCAAACACGCTCGCAATGGTGAGTCTGAACGTGGTGTGAAGGGATGTTTTCACAGCAATTGCTCCTGCTTGATGTCCATTTTTGTCGCATGTGCGAACCGGTGACTTGTTTAAAGCTCGTTCCTTAGCATCACCGGTGCGTCTTTCAGGCGCTATCAGTTATGCGCAAGACACGGTGGACTTGGGGCTGCGGTAGGTAAGAAGGAGAACGATATGCGCTGGATTTATTATTGAGGGGTTTCTTGCGGTGAGGTGGCAGCTGGCATAAGCTCAAACAGGGTCTATCAAGAAATCGCAGGGAGCGGTCCATGGACGTGACACGTGGTATTTCAGGGAATCACTACCAGCCTCCGGTGTTTCATGATCTGGACGAGGTTAACCATGCCATCAGTGGTTCCAACCTCGAATTTATCCAACTGAAGTCTGGCAATCTCCACGTCGCGCTTGATCAGATGTCACTGGGCGACCTTTCAATCGACGTCGGTGCGGTCAACCTGCCGATCCGTGTGATGGGCGAACTGGACCCTGGGCGATTCAGCATTGGCGCCCTCGCAAGAGGCGCTCAGGCTACCTGGAACGGCAATCACGTCGATGACTCGCAATTGTTACTGTTCCCACCTGGCAAGGAGCTTAGCGGCTATGTTTCGGCAATGTACGGGTGGACATCTCTAATCATTCCTCCCGAGTGGATCGATGCAATCGAACAATCCACTTCTCGAACGAACATACCCCGGGTGGCTTCCTGTATCACGACCCGTCCCGCCCCCGAAACGCTAGCGGAGCTGAGACAGGCCATCTCAAACGTATTTCGACTAACGGAGAGTCCGTTGGCTAGCCCGGCGGAAGAGTGGTTGGTGACCGATCTCCGCAATATGCTGGGTGCCGTTCTGAGCGCGATGGATGTCCCTCCGGCGAAAGTCATTTCTCAGGCCTGGGGGCATTTCATTGTCGCGAAGCGGGCCGAGCGTTATATGCGCGAGAGAACCGAAGAGCCGGTGAGCATCGATGACTTGTGCGTTGCAATGCGTGTTAGCCGTCGATACCTGGAGTACGCCTTCGCGGATGCCTTTGGAACGAGCCCGTCCCGCTATCTACGCCTGATGCGGCTTCACCATGTACGCAGCAGGCTAAAGGCGTCAGGTGGCCAAACCACAGTCACAAATGAAGCGCTCAGGTTGGGCTTCAGCCACCTGAGCCTGTTTGCCACCCAGTACAAGAAAGCCTTTGGTGAGTGCCCGAGCCAGACGCTTGCTCGGGCGACCCGATAGCAACTGTAAGCCTCCGCCCCATCTTCTTCCCGCAAATCGGCTCCATGCGTTTTCTTGATAGCAAGCGGATGCGTTCAGAGGAATACTGAAAGAAAGGAATCACAGGGGAGGGGATAACATGCGAGCCACCTGGCTTTTTGTGTTGCTGATGATCACGAGCACGGCGATCGCTAAAGAAGACCCAAGATTCAGTATTAGTGTCGGCGCATTTTTTACGGATCGCGAAAGTCAGACGAGAGTTGACGGGGAGTCTGGCCGTGGAACGGACATAGACTTGGAAGACGACCTTGGACTCAAGAAATCGGATACGGTTTTTCGCGTGGACGGCTATTGGAGATTCGCAGAGAAACATCGATTCGACTTCAGCGTATTCGATCTTTCTCGCTCATCCTCGAAACAGATTGAAAGGGAAATAGTCTGGGAGGATACAACGTATCCCATCAGCAGCACTGTAAATACCGATCTTGACCTCTCGATCTATAAAGCTGCATACACCTGGATGTTCCTCAAACGCGATCGCAGTTTTCTTGGTGCAACTGTGGGTCTCTATGTAGCCGACATGAAGGCGACTTTATCAGCATCATCGGTCGGCAGTGTCGAATCGAACGACCTTACAGCACCCTTGCCCGTTATCGGTTTGCGCGGAGAGTACCGGTTTGCTGACAGGTGGGCGCTGCGCGGGAGCGGCGAAATTTTTGCAGTCGACTACGGTGATTATGAAGGATCGCTTTACGACGTCTTTGTCGGTCTCGATTTCAGCTTGACTGAAGTCATCGCGATTGGTGTTGGTATTAATGCTGTAGAACTCGACGTTGCTGTCTCAAAAAGAAGTTTCCAGGGAGACTTGAACTGGCAGTACGATGGTGCGCTGGCCTACCTCAAATTCTACTTTTAGGGGAGGGCCCATGCGCTTGATTGGGTTTATTTCAATTCCGCTGGTCGTCCTGGCCTGCGGCCTGAGCCAAATGGCTTCCTCGGCTGAGAGTGACGGCTGGCAATTTGAAGCCACGCCTTACGTGTTCGCAGCCGCTATGGACGGAAGGGTTGGTATCCGGGGCGTCACCAGTGATGTGGATGCTTCTTTCAGTGACATCGTGGACGACCTCGATTCAGGTTTTATGGGGCTTTTTACAGCCAGCAAAGGTCCTTGGACCTTTGGCCTGGAAGCGGTTTACATGAAGTTGTCTGATGAGGGCTCAAAAAGTGTAAGCGGGCCCTTCGGTCAGGTGACTGTCGATGGCGCGTTAAACGTGACAAGCAAGCTGTATGTCTACCAGGGATCAGTTGCTTACCGGGTTCTGGACAATACCACCGCTATCGATATGGTCGGGGCACTGAGAATCACGAAGCTCGATACTGAGGCCAGAGTTGTCCTTGCGACGAATCCAGCCATTGTTTTCCCCGGTGGGGTCACAAGCGCCAGCGAGTCGGATAGCTGGACTGATGCGGTGGTTGGTGTGCGTGCACTCCACCCACTTAACAAGCAGTGGTCCTTGCTGGGCTATGCGGATGTCGGGGGTGGCGGTTCCGATCTGACGTATCAATTCATGGTTGGTGCAAACTGGGAGTTTTCCAGTAATTTCAATGCCAAGGCGGGGTATCGCCAGCTTTATTGGGACTACGAAGACGACGGAACTACCTGGGACATGACAGCAAGCGGTCCCTATCTGGGGCTGGGTATCAGCTTCTGAAATAGCCACATCGGGTGCCGACCTGAAAAACTATATGTTGCGCAGAACTGATAGCGGAACAACCATAACTGGTCAAAGATCAGACATACAAAGGCCGAAAACCCGGATAAACAAATGAAACTTAATCCGATTTTTATCGTGTTCGTTGCCAGTATCGCAACATCAACCTTTATCGGCTGCGCCAGCAAATCGAAAGACTCGAGTCCAGAGGAGCTGGAAAAGCAGCGCGCGGAAACTCGTGCCGATTTCCAGAATTTGATTGCCGACGAAATAGATAACCCGGCGAGGGCTGAAAAGTTTGCGGCTTTAGCAGCTGAAAGGGAACAGTTAATCAGCCAGCACGCCACTGCAGTGCAACACTATTCGAAAAGACTGAAGACTTTGAGCCGGGATTATTCAACCGAACGCGAAACCCTGGAAACTCTCATTCAGAAATACAACGCGGAACGCCGCGCCGCCCAATCCGAGTTCCTGGCGTTGATGGGCAAGATGAAGGCAACTGTTACGGCAAAAGAGTGGGGAAAGCTGGCGAAGTTTGAGTTGAAGGAACTTAACCCAAGAACCATGAGTTATCAGGCGGGAGGCCAGTAAGATGCTGGTGGCAATCATAGTTGCTTTTTTTCTGGGTGGTCCCAACGCATCCGGCGCGATCCTGACCCAGGACATGCTCAAGAGCTTCGAAAGGCTCGCACAGCAGGCCATCACCGAACCGGCCAGGGCCGAAGTCGTTATGCAGGAGGTAGCGGCCCTCCGGGATGAATTGAAGCAATTCGACAAAACGTTTGCTAAATCCGGCAAGGTTTTGACCGAATTATATAAAGATCACGACGCTGGTCCTGCTGACCTGCAGGCGGAACTTGATCTGTTGAATGACGAGTGGGAAGCAGCTCAATCCCTTGCGCTCGATCGCCGATTCGTTATCCGTGATCACATGACAGAAGATGAGTGGGCAGCAGCGGTTGCGCAAACGACCGAATAAGTAGCACTTTGTGTGGGCATCCACCAGCCGAAAACCAAAACATAATCCCACATACAGCTGCGCATAATGTATATTATGTTAAATAGGATATCCGGACGGAGGAGCCGCTCAGACTCGCCCTTGTAGAAAAAGCTTGGCGCTGGAAATATACAATTTAGAGGAAAGTCCCCTAACGCTTTGAGTTGGCACAGTTGGCGACCAGCGGGTCAGTTTTTGGCTGTGAAAATGCGAAGTAGATCCCTGAATAACATACTAACCTGTCAGTAAGTCCAATCCTCGTGAGCAAGAGGCTCACTCTTGAGAATATCCCTGCTTCGCCTCCAGCTTGGAAGCAGCTGGTCCAGAATCTGGACAAAGCGGTCGTTGTGATGGCGTTCGTGCAGATGAGCAAGTTCGTGAACCAATATATACTCCAGGCACTCTGGGGATTTCTTTATCAGTTCAAGATTTAGCCAGACCCTTGCTGCCGAAGTATTGCAACTGCCCCACTTGGTTTTCATACGCTTGATACCCCAATCGCGCAAAGGCTTGCCTATCTTTGGTAACCATTTTTCCAACAAGGCATTGACCTCCGCCCTCATCTCGTGTCGGTACCAGCGATCCATCGCTAAGTGTCTCCCTTTCTCGGATGTGCCCGGATTAACGACCAACTTGAGCTTGGCATTGGAGCGAAGTTCGACAAGGTGAGGACCTGTGCGTTCGACAACATCGAGAATGTAGCGACGCCCCCTGAAATAGTGACTTTCACCGGTAACGTAGCAACGTTGTGTTTGCCTGGGCTGCTTTCTGAATTGATCCTGCTGACGCTTAATCCAGGCCAAGCGCGAAATTACAGCCAAGCGAGCGCTGTCATCTGAGACGTGGGATGGAACGGAAATGCGCACCACGCCTTCAGGAGGATACACACCGAGGTGAAGGTTTTTAATGTTCTTTCGAACAACCTCTACTGGAATATCCGAGACCATGATAACGCGTTTATCGGTACTCATATTGGCTTTTCACCAGTTCCACAATTTCTTCTAGACGGCTGTCGTTGGCAAGCTCCTGGCTGATTGCGCCCGCTACCTCACGCTCTTTGATGCGGTTACCAATCCAATCGGCTTTTTTGGTGTGGCGCACCGCTGTATCAATGCGTAAAACCAGACTTTCATCCTGACTGAGGTTATCGAAAAGCGCTTTTTTGGCAGGCGTGTTTATCGATTTGGGGTATGCGTCCGAATCGATACCGCCCGCATTCACAACTTGTAATGATAGCTCTTTGACCTTTTCTAGGTACTCTTTGTAGCCAATGGCCTGCTGACGTCGCTCTTCAATCAGTGCGTCCAATAATTCAGACATACGCTCATAATAGGCTGGATTAACAGCCTGTTCGTCAATAATGACTTTGCGCATGTTGTTTTCGATGGTCTCGGCCATGTTTTCTTCATCGGCCTTCATAGAAGCAGGCATATCATCAAGGCCTGCCAAACCTTTTTTGACGATTAGGTCAATGAGGCCTAGTTCTTCGAAGTCGGCGACCACCTCGCTGTCTTCTGCTCTTATATAGGTATCAAGAAGATGGCGCATTGCAGGCTCATACTTCTTCATGTCGATATAATCGCCGCTTGCCAGCTTGATCTCTTCCCGTACCTTGTTGAAGTGTTCAACTTCACTCTTAATCTCTTTAGCCTGGTCTGCCGTGTACCCGGCATCTTCTAGTTCATTGGCAAGATTGGCATAGGCCCGAAGGAGCTTTGCTACCCCGTTATATAGTGACAAGCGCTTTGGCTCGTTGGCGCGCAGTTCTTCCGGCTTAGCAACATCGCCACAAAAGTAATTCCGGTATTCTTTTTGCCCCTTGGGCTCAAGCACCGCTTCACAAAGAGCTTTTACACTCTCAAGGCACTCATCGAGCTTTTCCTTACCTTTTTGCAGACGATCAGAGAGCAAGCCCGCCACATCTTTAGACTCATACCCATCAAAAGCGCCATTGGTGTAGTCACCAATCGCACCCTCCAAGCGATGGAACAGGTCTTTGTAATCGATGATATAGCCGTAATCCTTGTCCTCGCCATCAATTCTGTTGACTCGGCAGATCGCCTGGAACAAGCCATGATCTCTCATTTGCTTATCGATGTAGAGGTAGGAAGCGGACGGCGCATCAAAGCCGGTGAGCAATTTATCGACCACAATCAAAAGGCGCATTTGACCTGGCTCGTCGATGAACGTTTTCTTCACCCTCTTTTCAAACTCTTCGACCTTTCCCATAGCCTCGTCTTCGGGCTGTTCGAAGTAATCTGCGAGCATCTTGCGGTAAATTTCATATTGGTGAATTCGCTCGGTCAAACCCGCCCCACTCTCCTCGCCTTTGATATCCGCAGGCGACGGGTGATAGCTCGTGACAATCGCGCACTTTCCTGCAAAATCAGTCTTCTGGAATAGTTCATAGACCTTGCAGGCCTGATAAATACTCGCGCACACCAACATCGCGTTGCCGCGACCATCCATAAGCCTGGGCTTAGTCTCCATATCCATAAGGATATCGTTGACGATCTGTTCCAGCCTGTCCTGGGAAGAAAGGACTTTTTGCATCGTGCCCCATTTCAGCTTCAGCTGGGCACGCGCCATATCAGACAATCCCTTGGTTTTAAGCTCGAACCATTGATCAATCTTCTTTTGAGAGATGACATACTGGTCAATGTCCCGTGCCTCATAACGAAGGTCGAGGACAACACCATCATCGACAGCTTCATCGAATTTATAGGTATGAATAAACGGACCGAAGACTTCGATGCTGCGCTTCTTTTCTTCCTTCAGTAGTGGCGTGCCTGTGAAGCCAATAAAAACAGCGTTAGGCAGAATTGACTTCATGGCCTCGTGGAGTTTGCCGGATTGTGTTCGGTGACATTCATCCACGAATACAAAGATATTGCCTTTGGCACTAAAATCAGACGGCAGATTGTCCTGTAATTCTTTGATGTAGTCTTCGGTCGCCTGGGAATCACCTTCTTCCGATTGGCGGCCAAATTTGTGTACCAAAGAACAAATCAGCCATGGGGTTGTGGCATTCAGAGCACTAATGAGTCCTGCTCCGTCCTTGGTGCGATAGATTTTTTCCTGAACACCTGTGAAGACCTTCTCAATTTGGTCGTCAAGCTCTGTGCGATCAGTAACTACAAGAACACGGGCATCTGCAATGTTTTCGCGTATCCACTTGGCAAGCCAGACCATTGTGAGGCTTTTACCTGAACCCTGCGTATGCCAAATAATGCCGCCTTTGCGGTCCTGCACAAACTTATGTGCCGCATTGGTTCCAAAAAATTGGTTATGGCGGCAGGTCTTTTTTACGCCCGAATCAAATACAATAAAGTCGTGAATGATTTCGAGAAAACGCTCTTTCGAGCACATTCTGGAGAGATGAAAGTCGAGAGAGTGGTCGAAACCGTTCTCTACCTCATCCTTCCAACGGTAATAATGCTTTTCTGGGGTTTCTATTGTTCCATAGCGAAGCCCTTCCGTATCGTTACCCGCCATGACAAGCTGCATAGTGGTAAAAAAATTCCGGATAAAGGCCTTTTTCTGGTTGTCCAGGTTCTGCCGGATACCCTCGCCAACAGAAACGGACGAGCGCTTTAGCTCGATCACTCCGAGAGCGATACCATTAACGTAAAGAACAACATCAGGGCGCTTTTTATTCTCACCCTTAATCGAAACCTCTTCAGCGATGGCAAAGTCATTGGCAAACGGCGTCTCCCAGTCAATAAGCCAAACGGTGCTGTATTGCTCTCCTGCACCTTCTTTCACTTTCACGCCATAACGTAGAAGTGAGTAGACATCCCTATTTGCATCATAAAGATGCCGCCCGTCACCAAGCGCCGCTGCTTGTTCCAGTTCCCGCAATGCCCGCTTTATCAATGTGTCATTGATGCCGCGACCTTGAAGCCATCCCTCAAGCAACCCGACGTCGATGTTGCTATTAAGCTCCTCGCGGTCGTGCCAATCACCGAGATACTCATAATCAAGCTGCTCATGAAACAGCTTCACGATCCGGTTTTGAGTTTCTCTTTCCCTTTGTCCCACATCACTCATAAGTTAAGTCCCTTGCATTCGCTCTTCTTCGGCTACCTCATCATTTAAGGCTCATCAACAATGCGTGTTCTTCCCGTCAGAAGCTCTTGCATCATACCTTCCTTCAACGCCCTTACCTTTCCTAACTTGGTTTCATGAGCTTCGATATCTTTATCGATATTAAAAAGTACTTTTGATATTTCCCTTTGCTCATCTAAATATGGTGCATAAAAGTCGAATGTAACAAAATCTTTTTGATACAAATGTGTTATGGTTGACCCTGCCGTAATTTTTGAAAGAAAATCGTCAAAAACGCGGGACATCAAAATATAAAACAAAAATAACGGATGAAAATTATCATTACGTGGTCGAATAACAAAAACACCACTATTTAACGTTGCTGGAAAACTCAATTCATCTACATACCCAACTTTACCTATGGTTCCGTCTTTAGTTAAAAGGACGTCTCCTTCTTTCAGTTGAATTTTCCTGTCTTGACTATATCTCCATTCATCAACAAAATGGCAAGAATTCCAATTAATCCGCCCCTTAATAAAATCTGTACCGGTTACCAAAAAGTAATCACCTGAATCCAAGTACTCTTTCGTAGTCAAAGCCTGCCAGCCTATTCTCGCATTAAGCTCGGCATCCTTTTCCATACTAATTTTTGACCACTCCCCGAGGAATCCTGGAAGGCGCTTTTTACCTGTAAGAAGCTGTTGCATCATGGCATTTTTTATATCCCACTTTTTCGCGATTAGCTCCTCCAAATTTTTAATTAACACATCTACATCATTGAGCGCTTGACCAATTCTTTCCTGTTCACAGTATTTTGGTGCCGGAACTTTTAGCTCAAGGAATGTATTTTTTGAAATATTCTTCATACTGTTGCTAGTACCAGTCGCGTTATCCTTTAGCTTCTTCGCGATTGGTGGGTATGAAATACACTTGGAAAGCCATAGAGGAGAAACATTAACTCCCCTCTGGTATTTTGTCTGCCACAACCGGTCGGGAAGGAATAAGTTATTGAAATCATCAGGAACCAGCCCCACCTCTCCAACAAGTTCTGGCGTATTCATTCGACTTACAATAATTGCATTCTTTTTTGCAGTCGTTTTAGCACGCTGAATATCCCTTTTAGCAATCGCCTTTGCTTCTTCTGGCTTGAACTCGCCTTTAAAAACACATGAAGTTTTCAGAATGCACTCAGAGCCTGAAATATCCCCAACCTCAACTGAGTTAACGCTTACACCAGACTCCAATAGTGCGACAAAATCAGACACTGATTTTACATCCCAGTCTTCTGGAATCTCTCCGACCTCGGTCTGTTTATAGCCTTTCCTCACCATGACAACCCCATTTTCTTCAGGTGAGCTTCGACACGATCAGTGTATTTTGAGACATCATCGCTCAGTGACGGCAGAGTTTTGGAATACCGCTGTTCCAGCGTTTTTACCCGGTTGGCAAGGCTCTGCGTAACTCGTTCGATTTCTTCGACGACATGTTCTTCAACGCGTGCATACCATTTTTCGTTAACGACGATATCTTTTAGCCCATCTTCGGGAATGGTCGGGATTTTCTTGAAGACCAAATCATCCAGTG
This sequence comes from Marinobacter maroccanus, assembly GCF_002933275.1. Taxonomy (GTDB): domain Bacteria; phylum Pseudomonadota; class Gammaproteobacteria; order Pseudomonadales; family Oleiphilaceae; genus Marinobacter; species Marinobacter maroccanus. The sequence goes on along the minus strand of NZ_PSSX01000002.1, from coordinate 12,252 downwards.
CCTCTTTTGCGGCTTTTGCCTCAGACTTGGCTTTAGATTCGGCTGTGACGAGTTCAATGCACTCCTTGAGAGCTGCAATCTCTTCATCATCGGTGCTCTCTTTTAATCGATCCTTAATGCCCTTCTGCGTGACCTTTCCTTTATCGTTCTTGGCATCTTCAATCAGGCCATCTTCGCCGCTGTTGTCTTCGATAAAGGCCTCCAGCGTCTGTGTGGCTTCATCCTGAGCGGCTTCCAGATCATTCAGCGCTGCCTGCTGTTCCGAAAAATAGCGATCAATGATGAGCTTCGGCCTAACAATATCGCTACGATAACGCTTCTTAATCTTGGCGCTACCAAACTCAAAATCATGATCTTCCTTGTAGACGGACTTCCCCTTCTTATCCTTTACGGGCACGAGCTGACGCACAACATTGGCGGCTTTCCAGCCGTCTTGGGACAGCATATAGACGTCGTCCTGCATTATTTCGGCCCAGTAATCCATCAGGATCTGATAAACGTTATATTTTGAAAGTAACCGGGCGTCGCCAAAGCGGGTGAGCAAATCTTCAGAGATATCAAAGATAAGCTCTTTCGGGCTTGTGCCAACATCTATCGACATTAGCCTATCTTGATGGGCGTCCTTCCAACCCTCCAGAAGCTCCAGGCATCCAGCTTTAAAACTCTCAAATTCGTTATGGCAAAGGATAGTCGCCTTTACCTCACGCTCCTCGACCAAAGGCTCTGAGTAGCCCTCGCGCGTACCTTCTTCAAAAAGAGTGCTGCGCAAGGTCGGGAAAACATCCCAGTATTCCTGCAACGCATCAATATCAGGATTAGGGATACCGCCATTAAGATGCGCATCCAGATCGTGAATATCCTCTGGCTCGCTGGAATCAATGTAGCGCGGGATGTTGAGGTTAAACTCGTTCTTTCCGACTATTTCGTCATAGGGCACCAATCGGGAGTAACGGTCAATTACCAGCCCTTTATTAAAGACATCGATGATTTTGTGGATGTCCTGAGAGCGAAGGCGGTTCTTGTTGCCATCCTTCATGAAGCCCTTGGAGGCGTCGATCATAAAAATCGGGCGCTCGGCCTTTGCGCCAGCTTTGTCAATGACGATGATGCAGGCAGGAATGCCAGTCCCATAAAACAGGTTTGCTGGTAGGCCGATGATGCCCTGAATATAGCCTTGGCGGATGATATTACGGCGGATATCGGCTTCGGCGTTCCCACGGAACAGGACACCGTGCGGCAGGATCACTGCACCCTTGCCCGCGCTATTTAACGACTTGATGATATGGAGCAAGAAGGCGTAATCCCCGTTTTTTTCAGGCGGCTCTCCATATTCAAAGCGATTGAATTGATCTTGGGAGATGGTTATTCCGCTGCTCCAAGACTTGGACGAAAAAGGTGGGTTGGCTACGGCATAATCGAACGTCTTCAGATTGCCATCATCTTGAAGCCAATGAGGCTCAGCCAGTGTGTCATCTTGCCAGATATCTGCTGAGGGGCAGTCATGCAAGATCATGTTCATCTTTGCCAGTGCGGCGGTCGCGTTGTCTTTTTCCTGACCATAGAGCGTAAGCCCGTTCGGCGCTTGGTCGTTGACTTTTAAAAGCAAGGAACCAGAACCGCATGTCGGGTCATAAGCAGTCTCGTCCTGGCGGGTATCTTTGTCGATTCCAAGGACGCTGGCGAGAATGCGAGAGACTTCAGATGGTGTATAAAATTGCCCTTTGCTCTTTCCTGATTCGGTCGCAAAGTGGCGCATAAGGAATTCGTAGGCATCGCCCAGCAGGTCATCGCCGTCTGCGCGATTTTTACCCAGGCTTAAATTCTCAAATATCCCGACCAGTGAAGAGAGCGTGTCGACCATGGCCTTGCCCTTGCCCAAGCGATCTTCATTATTGAAGTCGTTTTCAGGGTTGGAGAGCCAGGCCATGTCATTTTCGGTGGCCAGCTTACCGATGATCTTATTGAGCTGATCGCCAATGTCCGCCTTCCCCTTCTGTGCAACCATATCCGCAAACGAGCCGCCTTCAGGAACGACAATCGCGCCATGCTTCTTGCCAGCGTATTTGTCCGAAACATACTTAACGAAGAGCAGTGTCAGGATATAGTTCTTGTACTGGGATGCGTCCATACCGCCGCGCAATTCGTCGCAACTGGCCCAGAGAGAGGAATACAGATCAGTCTTCTTAATTGCCATTTAGTTCTCGCTTGCTCTAGGTACTTCGGTCTTTGGTAGTGCTTGGTTCGAATCCGGAACGGACAACGATGGTAGAGGTAGCGCCATTCCTAGACTGCTGTGCATAGAAACCCAGACCCCGTCGGGCGGTGGATGGGTGCCAACAATGATCATTAAAATGCCAGGCAGTTGATGGATCGATTTTTCAAATATTTCTCCCATGCTTCGGGTATCACTTGCGGAGGGCTGCGGAGACTGCTGAGGGTGAGTGTGCCAATCACCGACGTAGTGCTTGCCTTGTTCATATTCATCCTTTATTTCACGCCGCTCAATTCGCCGATCAGGGTTAAAGAAGAACCGTGATCGGTGATCACTGGGTCTTGGCCCGGTGGCACTTGAAACGAACCAGTGACATCCCTCCTCGGTAATGTTAGCGAAGAGTTGCCCCCCAGCTTCCGGGGATGCGTCTGAGTGTTGAGCATGTTGGTTGAAGTGGGCAAGCACCGAATCGGATAATTCGACGGTCAGGATGATGTTATGGATTTTGAATCGGTAGATCATCCTTTTCTCTTTCGACAACTGACACATTCCCAGTTTGCATCCCAATCGGTTTCAACTGCTCGACCATACTTCTCTGGCTCACCATGCTCGGATAGCCAGTCTTGATTCCAGGAGCCACCATACCGAAAAAGAGTATCTTCCCCCGAAATCCACGCTCGCCTTATTGTCTCCGAGACCTTACTCGTCAACACATCAATCGACAATGAGGACGTGAGCGCGTGAGCATTGGCGAGTTCCGCGCTCCCATAAACACTGACACCTCCGCCACATTGGAGGTCTGCCTTAGCCTCGCGCCATCGGGTGACGGACACCTTGGCTTTTCCCGTTGACCCAAACCCACATGCAAAGCAACCACGATTCTCCCTAAAAACGACAAGAGCGTGGGCAGCAGCTGCTTTTTCTTCGAGCCAAGAGTAGATGATCGGGCAATGAATCTCACCCTCGATCTGCAAGTCGTTCAGGGCGCTTTCAGAATTCCAGTCTGCTGTGGCTGATATAATGAGGTCACAGCCCGCGAATAACCGCGAATCCTCAGAAATAGCCCTGACGAGATCTTTGTTCACAGCGCGGATGTCTTTTACGTGGGGTAGGTTTCTACGGAGGTGCTTTTCCAGGGCTTCAGCTTTGCTATTTCCGACATATTGAGCACCAAGCTCATGCCTTCCGATATTTTCCCAGCCGAGTCGCTCTGGGTCGACCAAGACCAAATTGTTTACGCCACTTTGGACGAGTATTCGCGCCACTGAAGAACCCACGGACCCGCAGCCAATAATGGCCACTTTTTTCGAGGCAATCACGGAAATGATAGACGGATCCATACGACTACGACTGGAATCCAATGCTGTAACCGGCGCTCGCCTCAAGCTATACCGAGTGGCAAGAATTTTCCCTGGAACACGGCCAGGTCGGAACCCTTTTGAAAGAGGTGCTCTCACGCGGTTGGACTTGCTTCGAGGGTTACTCGCCCCCTGGATGATTAGGCCAGCAGAGGCTTTCTCATCTGTTGCCGTTAAACCTTCTAGCAACACAACCACGCGCTGTGGCTCCTGCTGTAGCAGCTGATCAAGAACACTCAGGCCACCATGGGATAAATGAGCGAGCATATGACGGAGTTGCACGACCGTCGTAGGGTATTCCGCAGGCTCGGGTAAGCGAATTAACTTTATTAACCCAGCTGGTTTCGTTTTTCCCTCTGGCGGCTCTCCATTTCGGTTCTTGAACCAGCCCAGAAGGTCACCCGGTGTCTCTCCTACCCAGTACCCGCTCTTTCCATGCCAGGCACTGACGATTCGACTCTGATCCAGGTGGTCGGTAATCGAATAAATCGTGGATTCTGATGCATCGATGTTCCTGCGCCAATATGCATGAAAATCGATCAAATAGTCATCTTCGAGTTCCCCGCGTTCGTTTTGTTGAAGCAAGGTTTCAGCCTCGCACAGGGTGTTCCGAACTATCTCAAGTGGCTGGCATGTCGCAACGTTTGCGTTGTCACCTGCGATGCAGAGGAGTCCGTTGTGCTCGACATGTGGCCAAAGCAAAATGTCATCGCGTTCTAAAACGGCGATTCGAGGAACAGAATATGGAAAACGGCTGTCGAGCAATAGGAGCATCGAGCCGCCACCATCAATCGGTAGCGGCATGGACCAGCCCTCGCTGAACCGACCAAAGCCTAAGCGAGATAGAGCCGATTGAGCGAGACGTGCCACGGGTAGCTCCAATCCTTGAAGCCACTCATCAATTTCGGATGTTGCCGTTGTATGCCGCTTCTCAATAAGATTCATAGGGCATCTCAGGCGAACCGCCCACCACCGCGTTTATCCACCGCCTCTGTTGGAACCCCGAAAACGGAAGCCTTTCGAACAGCCTCCCCGGATTCGGGTTGGTGGATGAACCAGTCTGATTTAAAAACTTTGTCCCAAGCCTTCATTGCTTGCTTATGGGTGCAGTCCCGATCATCGAGAACGGCAAGGTGCGCTAAATTTTCATCGAGGCATTTTTTGATGAAGGCCGGACGCCCGTCGTTATCGTTTGTCAGGGTTTCCCCTGAAAGAATTGGATGATTGACGGTTTCATTGAAGGCCAAGCGGTTCGAAATTGCCTTCATTGTGTTACGCAACGCTTTGTCGTCCCGTCCCTCCGAGGGCCGAAATTCCTCTTGGGCTAATTTCGTGAGCATAAACCCCGAGGCCATAGTGGACTTCCATGATGGCCTGCTGCGAGCAAATTTCTTTAACAACCGAACGACCCGACGGAACTGCCCGCCGTTCGAATTGGGGTCTGGGCTCAGCTCTTGGTTTACCTGTGTGAACCATCGGGTGACCGCTCGGGGGTCTGAACTTTTCCAGTCAGCACTGGCCAGCTCATATTCATAGGTCGTCTCTCCGCTCAAGAAGTCTTCGGTCGCGATGCGGCGGTAGGCGGGCACATCCACATGGTGCCCTTCCTTGTAATAAACGCGGACACAGTTTTTCAGAAGCTCTGGCGAGCGGGAAAAATTATTTTCTGTCCCCAAAGCATCGCAGACCATCTGGCGTACCTGAAGGGCCGTCATCACTCCTCCATTGCGACCAACGAGATCAGCCTTTTCAAAATACACGCCATCGTCGATGTCAAAGTCGCAGTTTGCGTCCTGCACCATGGTCCACATGGCGTAAGAACCCTGGGAATGACAACCAACGGGTGAAGGCTTCTGATTTTTAGCCAACCCCTTCTTCAGTCGTTTCCGATTCGCGTCGCGACGCGAACGCATCTTGTCCCGCTCAGCTTTCGGTAGGTTGACCTGGTCGTTGTGGTACTTCGATATCTGGTTTGAGCTGTCGAACATATTCAGTCACCTCACTCGGATTACCGGCGTCTAAAACGGGCGCTTCTAACCCGCAACTGCCTGCAAATTTGAAAAAACCTGTGCGCAGAGTGCCTTACTCTTATCTCCTGTGGTTGCTTCACTGATATTCAGGTCGATTGCTTGATGGGCAAGCCCTACTAGGGCGCTGATATTTTTCTCGGACGGGTTATCCATCCTCAATTCGCTGGCAATTTCCGTGCTAACAGGAGGGTCTGAGAGACGGACATATTTCACCCTGCCCGCCAAACTGGTGGATAGGGCTTTCGCCATGTAGTCATATGCACCGGATTGAGAATCCAGAGCCATTTCCATCATGCCAATACCGCCAGACCAACCCATTAATCCGCGATTACAAGAGGTCGAATCGACCCTTGGCGCTTTGAATGGTGGGCAAGTGCTGACAGAAATTATCTCAATCGGGGCATCTTCCGGCGCGAAACTCAATGCCTCAACCAATGCCACCATAATTGGATTGTTGGCCCAGAGTCCGCCATCCACAAACCAGTTAACATGCCTTGCGGCGTCCTTAGGTTTTTCCACTCCATGAATTGGGAGGATCAGTGGCGCAGCCGCAGAGGACATGCAAACATCGACCAACCGGTAATTATTGTCTCGTTGTAGCCGATTCTCGCGAGTGTCATGCGGTGTCTTCCAAACCCATGCCTGATGTGTTTCTGCATTGATGGAGGGAATGCAGAGTGAAATGCCTCGCCTCTGGTACATCTCTGCGACGGTTTCGTTCCCCCAAACGCTGAGTAACGCTTCTTGGAGTGCGTCTGAGCTATTTGCAGGTTTGCCGAGACACCCACCTATCCATTTGTAAAACTTCATCCTTAGATTACTTGGCGGAGTAGGATTCGAGAAAATGCGGGTAGCCTGCTCTTTGTAGAGTTTTATGACGTCTTCTAGTGCCACCCCCGAGGCAAGGGCTGTAGATAACAGCGCACCAGTGCTGGTGCCCACAACTAGGTCAAAAGCTTTTCCAACATCCAGCCTTTCTGTCGGAGCACCATTGGCATCAGCTATCCGTTTAGCAAGGCCATCCAAAAGTACGGCACTGTATATGCCGCGAATGCCACCGCCATCAATTGATAGGACTCTGTATGGTCGCATCTCTGCCCTCCACGCATTGATCAACTATTGATCACGTTACCTAATCATAATGATTATGGCAAGCGATAAAAAACGATTTCACCGCCTCCGGTAACGTGGCACAATGAATGGATGAAAAATTCAAAGAATGAACTTCAGCCCGATGCATTTTCCGAGTTGACTCAAAAGCAAATTGAGCGACTTTCTTACATCGACCTTCGCCTTTACTTTCTTGGTGACATCGGTCGTCAAAATCTAATGAAACGCTTCGGCATAGCCCCTGCCATGGCGACCAGGGACCTTGGCCTTTATCGAGAATACTTTCCCGGTAACATCAATTTTGATGGAAGAGAAAAGACGTATGTGACTGGCCCATCCTTCAAGCCAAGCTTTCCTCACATCCCAGAACGAGTGTTGACTGCTTTGTCCCAGGGGTTCGGGGATGGTGCGAATCCTGCTGGAGAAGCACTCATCCGCTGCGAACTACCAACCGCGTTGAATAAGCCTGACCTTGACGTGCTCGCACCCGTTACCCGAGCAATTCACAGGCGGCAAGTAATTGCTCTAAGCTACCATTCCCATTCGAGCGGCCTTTCACAGCGAGAGATCGTGCCATTCGCCATGGTAAATGACGGATTGCGCTGGCACGCCCGGGCCTTCGATAGAAAATCCGGGGAGTTCCGCGATTTCGTATTTACGCGGATGGAGGGGACTGAAGTGGTCGAGAAGTCGGAGATTGAGCGGCACGAGACTATGCAGGCTGATGATCAGTGGAACCGAATTGTAGATATAGACCTGATTCCTCACCCAGCGCAGAAATCACCGGATATTATTGAGCGTGACTTCGGAATGACGAATGGCGTGAAACACGTGAGAGTTCGGGCTGCGAATGCGGGCTATATACTGCGGCACTGGCAAGTGGATTGCTCCCCCGACCACAGCCTTACCGGTCCAGAGTATATGCTCTGTTTGAAAGACCCTCTTGCGCTGTACGGTGTGAAGAATGCTTTTTTAGCACCAGGGTATCAAAGCCCAAGTGACGCCGGTACCACCAAATAAATCCTTGAGAGCGTTGCTTCGAACGCTAATTCTTCGGATTTTGATAAGTCGAAGACGTGCTCACCAGCAATAAAGCTGCGAAGAAGGTCTCAAGTTTACCCCGTGAGGACGGAATTCTCGGTGAGCCAGCTCGACGATAGCGAATTAAATTTGGTCTGATTTTCGCCGCCACTGGGAAAAGCAGCATCTCAGGCAGGGGGCAGGCTTTTGCAGAATTGACCGAAATGTTTCAGGCTCTCTTGGGCTAGAAATGATTACCGGGTAGATCTGCACAATGGTTGGTGCTTTGACTCGACTTTTTATTTAACCTTCTATACGACTGTTTCAAAAAAATTAATCTTACAGGGACAACGAAATATGGTAGATGCAAAATACAAGCATGAGCAGGATATCGACATCGAGAGAGACATTGATGGCGACACCGTCTTTCTTGAGCTAAACCTTTCCGAAATAAGTGCCAATTATGTTTCTGAGTGGAGCGACATTAAAACATTATTGAATCGAGTCGGAAGGCAACAAAAAGTGGCATTCGCGGCCGAATGTGCTGCTAAAGAGGCTTTCGAGAGCGGAACCGCTGAGCTAAATGAAAGGCTACTTGATCATGGTTTCAAAATCGTTGCGTGTGAAAACGAATAAAAGCTCCACCAAGAGTTCGTGAACGATGCAGTGCGGCACTCAATACAATCCAGCTCTCCTCTAACTCTCTGACCGGGTGAGTGCCGAGACTCCCGTTTTCATTTTGAAATTTTCAAAGAGCTGTTTTCTGATTTCTCGACGCCAGGGGCAAGTTCGATTGCCCAAGTTTGTCGATTACCTGCCCGAATACGGACCTGCACAATGACTATGGACGATGTCAGTCGTGAAACGCTATATGATCAGGTCTGGCGGGAGCCCATGACTTCGCTCGGGAAAAAATATGGCGTCTCCTCCAGCTATTTGGCCCGCGTCTGCACCAGCCTTAATGTCCCGCGACCAGAACGCGGTTATTGGAGCAAATTGGCTGCGGGTCACAAAGTGCCGGTGCCTCCACTCCCCGCTCCTTCGCCTGATCACGATCTGGTCTGGTGCCGCTCTGGAATCTTCGATCCCACGAAAAACGTTGTTAAGCCAAAGCCATTCAAACTGCACAATCGTCGAACCAAGCGCCCTCGCCCAATTCGTGATGGGTCACTCCATCCACTCATAAGAGGCGCGAAGGATCTATTTCTTAGGGGCCGTGAGACCGGCAACGGATATTTGAAACCGTTCAAGTGGAACTTGGTGGATATCATCACCTCAGAACAGAAGCTTGATAGGGCACTGTGTATCGCAAATACGTTGTTCCAGGAATTTGAAAATCGCGGTTGGGCGGTCAGGCTTGAGGCCTCGAACAAGCAGTTTCAAAGACCTCAGGTTGATGATCGGCCTCAAGACGGCAAAGACCGCTACGACGTAAACCATTGGTCACCTGGTCGCTCCACTCTCGTCTACCTCGAATCTGTTGCCATCGGGCTGACACTTATTGAGAACAGTCACGAAGTTGAAGTCGTTTACACGGACGGAAAGTATGTTCCCGTCAAGGATCTGAAAAAGTCACAGCGATGGATGGCGTCTCGCTGGCCCAGCAAACAAGACCGGCCATCTGGCCAATTCCGTCTGCGAGCTTACAGCCCTTATCTCAGAACCAGTTGGCAGAAAGAATGGACAATTCGAGATGCGCAAGATTTAAGGCGGTTCGCGAAAACTGTGGCACGAGAATTACGGAAAGCGACGACCGAGATTTCTGAAGAGTTCGCAGTGGCCTCGGAACAAATTCGCCGAGAGCGAGAAGAATGGGCACGCCAACGAGAAAAGTGGCGAATAGAACAAGACAATAAGATCAGGCAGGAGGCTGTAACCGAAAGCACAGAAGCGCTCGAAGGGATCATTGCGGAATGGGGGCGATTCAAGAGGATCCATGAATTCTTCGACGAGCTGGAAACTGCGATTGGCCACTCCAGCGAAGAAGACAAAGCACTACTCCATGAACGCTTGCGTTCGGCACGCGCATTGGCGCGGATACCGAATGTATTGGAGGTCTTGAGGGTTTGGAAGACGCCCGAGGAGATCTACGATGCGAAAAAACCGCGTGATTAACGCGAATTTGAGTGACTTTCAGCCTAGGTACTTCCGAAAACGGAACCGTTGCCAGAAAAAGTAGCTCGGACTGTTGACCCGCAATGTGTGGCCAACGAAGTTTCTCACGATGAACACCCATTTGCGGCTATAGATGTCTCGATATTTGATTGTCACAGTCATTGGACGGAGCCGGTCGCCAAATGCGCTGTGGCCAAGATCAACCAGTCCCGGTTGTACTGTGAACCCGGCTAGAGGTATCTCTTCCCCCACTCCGATAGCATGTCCACGCTCGCCAGTCGCAACCTGATAGCAATTTTCCAAGTCTTTGCCAAACGCCTCTTCAATCGCTAATTCGACGCTTTCAAATTGGAATCCTTTTTTGCGCTGCCCGTTAAAGAAAACCATGGTGTCCTCAATTATGGCGGGCCCAAAACCTTTATTAGCCAAACGGATTTCGCAGTCACGATTTTTGTCTCGTGGATAGTCGGCCCATGCAGAAAAGGCTGGCAAAACTGAAAGAGCTGAATGTCGCGATGATTGTCGTCCGTTCCAAACGGCAAGCGATATGGCGGCAATACTAAGTGCAAACTCTGGCCCTTGTGCACTGATGTAAGACCATGCGGAGTCGACTGCCCAAGGCAGGAATCCCAATACGTTTCCCAATTTCGCGTCTCTCACGTCTAATGATTTACAAATGAGCTTACCGACTTAAGCAGTTATTCGCACTCTGGTGAGAATCCAATTTCTACTAGTTCTGACATATTGACTAGCTGACAGGCCGGGCAATAGAAAGTCAGGCGCAAATGCCGAGCCGACTACAGAATGCGAATGCGGACTTAAGGGGTGAGGATCAGGATGCCTTGGCGTTGCTGAATCGAGAATCGAGGTGACTGCCTTGAAAGACTTCAAGCCGTTGTGCTGCACAGCGGGTTCAGCGGTAATTCGTGGGATTTCAGGGGTACCCAGATTCGAAAGGACTGATCGCTTCCCTTGGGAGGGGAGCTAGGCAAGCCCGACGACTTAGGTCGATTTTAGAGAGGCTTTCAGCATCCGATCCTCTAAGAGCAATCTGGAGACCACTCCGAAAACCAAGCGTAACCCATTGAACTAGATAACCTTTGGACCAACCATCTTCCATCTCTCCGTTATCGTCATTGTCTTGTCCTCGATCATAGCATATTTGGTTTGGAGCTATAGCTGTTACCGATCGCCCGTACGTTTCGCAGCAGGTGGGAAGAATACTCCACACAATGCATTCGAAGCGAACTGATGAGCCCGAAGAAATCCTTTTGGCGAAGCTCTTACCGTCGTTTCAACTGGAGTTATACGTCGTTTTGAATTTTGACGTATAACTGGCCCCTTCGGTATCAGAAGCTTTGCCATATCAAGGCCGAAGCCGAAAACTCCCTGTGAACTCAACGTCGAGCTTCAAGTGATTTTTCCGTCTGTAGCAAGCTAGCAGACATCTCAAGAGGTGGATTCAGGGACGCATTGAACTAACACTCGCGTTCAAGAAGACGTCGAAGCTCCTCCTTTTGATTGTTCGATCCTGGTGATGTGGAATCGAGACCATAAAGCTTGGTGATGCGCAAAAACCTTGCAATGTACTGGCATTTGCTCGTTGGTGGTAACCATTCCGTTGGACCCCTAGCCCCTTTGCTGCGATTCAAGCGGGCTTCAACAGGCCAAAGATTGCGTGGGTCATTCGCAAAGGCCTCCCTTTTCCCATCTGGCCAATCTCGCGCGCCATGATCCCAAGCCCATCGGAGTGGAACAACATGGTCTATATCGATTGAAGAAGAATTTTGGATAACTTCTCCCGTGAAGGGGCTCACCCAGCGCCCTCTCACGACTCGGCAGCCATTGGAACTATCAAACATAACGGGCGTGCTCGAAGCTTCAATCAGTGCCTCAGCGCGACTGTCTTGGCAGTCGTTATCAGTATCGGACCAGCCGTGCCCGAAACGTTCCCTGGCATAAGTGTCAGCTCCATTGGGTGCGTGTTCATCTTTTCCCAGGTCAGATAACAGAGTTTCGGAGAGGCCCTTGGGTAACCGGCCTCCCGACTTAAGGCAGCTCTCCACTGAATCAAAGTCTTGAAAATCCGTCGTGCGCTCGTACCAGCGACTTTCGGGAGGATGGCAGAGTCCCGAACCTGACTTTTTAACGACCGAATTGCTGTGTACGCCTTGTGTAAATGAGATTAAGCACACACCGAGAAAGCAGAGCACGGTATTCCTGGCATTAAACTTCAAAAGTCTCTTTTCCTTTCTATCACTGTTGAGCAATTGCCGAGCGCGCTTGTCAATGGCCATTTATTTTGACCCACCTTTGGCCAATAAAATTGACCCACCTTTCATAGTCTAGCTTGTGGTCTTCTGCTTTAGCCGATAGCTTTCTCCTCCCAACATAAAGATGTGTGAAT
>NZ_PSSX01000019.1 GCF_002933275.1 Marinobacter maroccanus | reverse complement strand
TCCTTGGCCAGCTCGGCGGCCATAGCTTTAAGTTTTTCTTGGTCCAATTGCGTACCCACGATGGTATCCTTTTGAAAAGATTACTCAGTCGTGGGCAGTTACACAATTTGGTTTACAGCCTCCTGGATCTTTGTAGGACTCAATCAGGTCTTTTTGTAGTTGGTCATCTCCGTCAATCTCTTGCCAACGCTGAAAGTCCTCCTCCGTTATCGGTAGTTCTAATTCTTTGTTCCATTTACGCCAGTCTCTGTTTTCCTTCCCATCTTTGCCACCGCCTTTCGCTTTAATCGGAGCTTGATCAACGTTCATCACCACTTCGACGGCATCAAAACCAAGCTTCTGACCAAGTAGGTTATACATCTGAACACAGGCATCCCGGTCGTAAACAACCACCATGCCTTTCAGTTTTTTTGGCTTCACGTGGCTGGTGAAGTGCTCAACGATATCGTCGCTTATCGCTTCCATGCGCTTCGGGGCTTTCAACATGACTGCCAGTTTGCCCGCCCGCGTGGACAGCGCCGTTTTTTCGTCGTTGTCCAAACCGTGTTCTTCAGCTAGTCGCTCAAACTCTTTGTCAATAGAGGCTCTGTCGACGCGAAGTTCCGCCAAGCGCGGTTCGAATTTCACCGGCACGGTAGCCCTGTCGCGGATGGACTGCTTGTAGCTGTAGCGATTCATGTATCTGCCGGGGTCTTCGTCCGCACCAAACAGCTTGAAGGTGTTTCGCTCGATGCTTGAAATCGGCGTGCCTGTCAGGCCGTAGAAGTGTGCATTCGGCAGGGCCCAGCGCATCTTGTCACCAAGGGAGCCCTCTTGGGTCCGGTGCGCTTCGTCGACCAACACAATGATATTGTCCCGGTCATTCAGGCCTTCGAGATTACTTTCATCAATTTCGACATCCTGGAACTTGAAAATGGTGGTAATCAGAATGCCCCGGCTGTCTTGCTCAATATGCTCGCCCAGTTTCTTGCAGCTTTGCACCTTAACGAGGTTCTTAACGTCGGCACCGCCAAATGTTTCGTTAATCTGACTATCGAGATCTCGCCGATCTACCACCACCAGAACGGTGGGATTCTTGAGGTTATTGTCGGCTCGCAGCATGCGGGCCGCGTAAAGCATTAGGAGGGACTTACCAGAGCCCTGGAAGTGCCAGATTAGACCCTTTTTGGGGTAACCGCTTTTGACGCGTTCGACGATTTGCCTGGCAGCTTCGAATTGAGGGTAACGAGGAAGCAGTTTGATGCGTTTGGGTGGCGTTTTTTTGCCGGTCTTGACGGTTGAAAACAGAGCGAAGGATTCGAGAATCTGAAGTAGCGTTCGAGGGTTCAATAATCCTTCGACACTGGCAAGTACCGACGCCAGGCCGGTGAGCTGATCTTCTTCCTGTTCAGTAGTGTGCCAGGGCCCCCAGTCCTTGGGGCCAGCGTTTATCGCACCATAAGCAAAGGTCCGACCTTCGGAGGCGAAGCACAGCAGGTTTGGGACGAAGAAGGGTTCGGCATTCTTCCAGTAGTGCTTAGTACCACCGATGAAGTCGGCAGCGCCGTCCTGCCAGGTTACGCTAGGGCGTGTTGCGGTTTTCACTTCACCAACAACCAACGGGATTCCGTTGATATAGAGAACGATATCGAAAAAGGCTTCCGTCGCGGCGATATAGTGCACCTGCTGCGCCACGACAAAGTGGTTGTTTTCGATGTTGTCGAAATCGATCAAGTTAATGGTGATGTGGTCGCCATTTTCGCCGAAAGGTAGGGTCTTCTCAGCCATCAACCACTCTTGGAAATTTTCGTTGGCCTTCACCAAACCGGTATGGCGAGCCTCAAGTACCACCCCGCGTAGCTTGTAAATCACCTCGTCGGCATAATCTGGCTTCGTAGCGATATCTGGGTTTAACGAACAAAGGGCGTCTTTTAGCCACTCATCAACGAAAATATCCTGCGCTTGTTTCGGCAGGCTCTCGCCGTGACAGTAAGTCCATTTTACACCGCCTAACTCTTGTAAGCGGTCAATAATTCCATTTTCTGTAACGGTTTGTTCGTTAAACATTAACCCACCTGCTTGAAGTATTCTGACTTAATGCTGGCAGCGACGTTTGCCAATTTTTTATTATGTTCTTTAGCTATTTGTATCTTCGTGTCAAATGCCCGAAGCACTTCTTCTATTTTTTTATCCGGGCCAGAGGAGGAAGTAAAATTGGCAAGCTTTTTAAACTATTAGGGTTGATGTTGGCTTGACTTACTCCAGGTGTTGCAAACGCCTTTAGCCTATACTGAACAAGCGGGAGGTTTAAATATTGGGTTAAGTAATAGGGTGTCAGCCTTTTTTCGTCTGCAATTAAACGAATAAGATAAGAGGCGAAAAGATACTCTCCTTCTAGCTCAAAAAGTCCTGTTCTTCCGACCCATTCCATACTGTTGGTTCGATTAAATACAATATCGCCATGGTTAAGCACGTATTTTTTAGCACCCTCAGGCGACCAATCTAGGTACTTTAGGTCGTTGGGGTCTACGTAACCATTAGTAATATTCATCATTCTTAAAACGGGATAACGACCATTGGCCTCCAGTGATTCGGAAAGGCCATACTGGCTACTTTTAATAACGTCCCCAACAGACAGCAATTCCCATTCATCTGGAAAAACAGCACGTTCTCTCCCAAATAACTGCTTATACCAGTTCCCTTGTAGCATAAGAGAGTATGCCGTTAGAGTTTTTGCCTGAGTTAACTCATTCACTGTGTTTTCAGATTCACGAAGCGCATTCTCTGCTGCCTTTAGAATAGACAGGCAACCACATTGGGGGTAGGAAGGTACAGAAATTTTCAGCTTCGAAAGCACAGAAAATTTTGTCCTTGGCGACAGCGATCCAGATGAGTTTTGCACAGCCCAGTTCCACACGGGTGCTGACTGGATTATGTGATGTATTAATTCGGGTGAGACGGCAGCGTTCGGCTTGGGTTCCATTACAATAATATCGCCAGAACAGATTCCATCAAATTCAGCAACAGCCGCTTTCTTAAGGTATGGGCGACGCTTACCAAATAGGATATGACCTTTTTTGAAGGCCCGAGTAAAACTCGGATTATCTTCAGCTATCGTTCCCCAGCGTTTTATTTTGAGAGAACCCGAATCTAAGTGCTCTAAGCCAATATAGCGTTCGTAACCGTCAGCAATTGGATCCCTGGAGGTAATTTTTACTTCGCGACAAATTTCTCCGAATTGAACGGTTTGCCTATCAGTCATTTCTCTCTACCTCATAGTCTAGCTTGGCGAGGCTATCGAATAGTCTTTTCGTCTGTTTTTTCATCTGAATGCGGCTGACTTCCCACGCTTCGATGGCATGTTCAATATCATCTACTTTGTCGTCACCGTGGGCTTGGATGTATAAAGGAATCGAAAGGTTGTAGAGGTTTTCTTTGACCACGTCGACGCCCACCAAAGCGGTGATGTCTTTTTGCGTTTCGGGCCTCAAATAAGCCTCACCCAAGACTGCCAAATCATTATCCGACAGGCGGCTGTGGGCACGTTCGCGAGTGACATGATCGACACCGTTGATAAACAACACTTTGTTTTTGCGTTCAGCGCACTTATTGCTGTTCAGCACTACCACGCAAGATTCCATCGGTGAGTTGTAAAACAAATTCGGCCCTAATCCGATTATTGCCTCGATAATGTCTGATTCGACCACCTGTTTGCGAATAGCTTGTTCGGAGTCACGGAACAGCACGCCATGGGGCCAGAGCATCGCAGCGCGTCCAGTGTCAGGTTTCAGGCTTTTAATAATGTGTGCGAAAAACGCGTAGTCGGCGCAGCCTTGTGGAGGCACTCCGTAGAGATTACGGCCATAGGGGTCTGAGGAAAATTTGTCACGGTTCCATTTT
The DNA here is from genome assembly GCF_002933275.1 of Marinobacter maroccanus. Taxonomy (GTDB): domain Bacteria; phylum Pseudomonadota; class Gammaproteobacteria; order Pseudomonadales; family Oleiphilaceae; genus Marinobacter; species Marinobacter maroccanus. The sequence continues at coordinate 72,394 of NZ_PSSX01000019.1, read as the reverse complement.
TTTATGGAGTAGGGCGGGTTGGCAAAAATGACATCAAACTGTTTGAGCCGATCGTTCTCAATAAACTTGGGATCGCCGAGCGTATCACCTCGCAGAACGTCAAATTCCTCAATGTCGTGGAGGAACATGTTCATGCGGGCGATGGCGGAGGTGAGCAGGTTTATTTCCTGACCGTAGAGTTTCACTGATCGCCATTCCTTACCGTGGCTTCGAAGATCCATAACTGCGTTTAACAGCATGCCTCCGGTACCACAGGTCGGGTCGTAAGCGGTCTCACCTGGCTTCAATCCCATTATCCTCGTCATCAGGTGGACTACGGTTCGGTTCGTGTAGAATTCGGCAGCGGTGTGGCCCGAGTCATCTGCAAATTTTTTGATCAGGTATTCGTAGGCTTCACCCAGGTCGTCCTGATTGACCGATTTGATACCTAGCGGAATTTTGCTGAAGTGCTGGATCAGGTCTGCGAGAAGGTGGTCAGGAAGACGCTCCTTGTTTGTCCATTGGGCATCACCGAATACACCATGCAGTCTCTCGTTCTTAGCTTCGATGAGCCTGAGGGCACTCTGGATCGCCTCACCAATATTCTTGCTGGTATTACGGACCTTTTCCCATCCGGCCTCTTCCGGAATATCGAACCGGTGAAACATGGGCATTGTGGCGTAGTGAGCATCACCATCGTTCATTTCCAGTGCTTCTGTGTACTCATCCAAATAGACGTCGGATAGGCGCTTATAGAAGAGCAGAGGGAAAATGTACTGTTTATAGTCTGAGGCATCGATCTGGCCTCGGAGAAACTCCGCAGCTCCCCAGAGAAGGTCTTCCAGCTGTCGTTTGTTCATAGTTCGAAGCCCCCCTGTACTAACAGCTCCTCAAGCTCTTGCTCTGCTTTTTCTAGGGCAGTCAGTTGTTCCTGAAAATCCTTCAAAGCTTCCTCGACAGAGATGGACTCTTCCTCAAGAGGCTTTTGAACGTATCGAGCAATGTTTAAGTTGAATTCGTTCTCTTCAATTTCAGATAGAGGTACCCAGCGAGCCTCACCTTCAAGTGGTTCTCCGGCAGGACCAGAGGCCTCCTGATCGCTGTAGATTTTGAAGATCTGATCCGCTTGAGCATTAGACAGGGTGTTCTGCGCTCTACCCTTGGTGTAAATCTCCTCAGCATTGATGATCAGCACGTGGTTTAGGTGATCGGCTGGGCGCTGTTTGCGCAGAACCAGAACGCAGGCAGGTATGCCTGTCCCGTAAAATAGGTTAGGCGCAACGCCGATGATGGCCTCGATCCTGTTGTCTTGCAGAAGCTTTGTTCGAATTTTGCCCTCTGCGGCTCCTCGAAACAAAACACCATGAGGGAGGACAACGGCCATGCGACCTTGGTCCTTTAGGGAAGCAAACATGTGTTGAACCCATGCGAAATCACCATTGGTTTTCGGAGCCAGTCCGTATCGATTTCGGTCGTGAGGGTCGCTCGACCATAGGTTGTGCCCCCACTCTTTGAGACTAAAAGGTGGGTTGGCGATTACGCAGTCGAACGTTTCGAGGCGGTCATTGATCAAGAATTTGGGGTGCCGGAGTGTATCGCCTCGCACGATGTCGAAATCTTCCTGGCCGTGCAGGAACAGATTCATTCTTGCGATGGCCTCGGTGGTCAGGTTCTTCTCCTGCCCTTTAATGCTAAGCAATCGGGGATCTCCGCCACTCTCGCGAACGTGGTGAATGGTTTCGAGCAGCATGCCCCCCGTACCACAAGCCGGATCGTAAACACTCTCTCCTGCCTTGGGATCGAGGATGTTCACCATTAGCCTGACGATGGTTCGTGGCGTGTAGAATTCACCAGCTTTCTTGTTGGCTTTATCGGCAAACCGCTTAATCAGGTATTCGTATGCGCGCCCCATGTCGTCATCGCGAACGCTGCGAACACCCAGATTAACCTGGTTGAAGTGGTTCAGTAGCGTGGCCAGCAATTCATCTGGCAGACGGTCTTTGTTGGTCCAGCTCGCATCCCCGAATATCCCGTGGAGCTTGTCGTTCGCCAGCTCAATGCCGCGAAAAGCGTCCTTGAGTGCCTGGCCGATGTCTTTCGTCTGCTCAAATACATGCTGCCAGTGGCACTCAGGAGGAATCTGAATGCGGTGGAACATGCTCTGGGCGGCCAGATCTCTGTCTCCAACCTTCTCCATGGCGTCGGCGAACTCTTCGTCGTAGACGTCACAGATTCGTTTGAAGAACAGAATCGGGAAGATGTAGGTCTTGTAGTCAGAAGCGTCGATGGGGCCGGTGATGATGTGCGCGGCGTGCCAAAGGTGGGCTTCGAGATCCTTGAGGTTGATCAGTGTCATGCTTGTTCTAAGGTCCGTTACTGCTCGAATCGGAGGTGAGAGCGGAAATATTCAGCACCCTCAGAAGTGAGGTTTTTCTGTTGAGTTGATAGTAGCAAATACGCACGGCGGATGGTTGGATGAGTGGTGAATCAGTCCGTAGGGGTGCTCACGAATCACGGTTTCTCAGAAGTTTACTTTCTTACTTACTTACTTTCTTACTTTCTTATTTTTTGGTCTATACTGAAAAAGCCAGCAATAGAGGAGGTCAACGCGATGCGCCCGGCAGATTTTAGTGATGAAAAGATCATCGAGGCAGGGAAGCGCCTGCAAGTGCAGAAGGGAAAAGTAACGGGTTATGGTTTAAGAATTGAACTTGGTGGTGGAGATCAGAATCGCCTTATTTCAGTTTGGAGAAAGTTCGCAGAACAAGAAACTAAAGAAGCGGTGCAGGATACGGAACTTCCGCCCGAGATTGAGGAATTGCTTGATAGCGCGGGCCAAACGTTGCTATCCCAACTTCGTTCGGTGACGGCCAGTATTCATCAGGCCGCAACAAAAAACGCCGACCGGCGTGTTGCAGAGATTACTAGACAACTCAAGGAGTTGGAAGAACAGACCGATGCCGAGTTGAAAGATGCTGGAATTGTTATTGAAAAGCTTGAATCCGAATCGGGCGAGTTACAGCAGGAATTGACAAAAACTGAGGAAAAACTTGCATCGGCGCTAGAGGAGGCGAAAAAGTACGAAATGAAAGCCTTTCAGCTCGAAACCCAGCTCAACGAAATGAAGGGTGTGGAGGAATTGATAAAGCGACTCGAGGCATTAGAGCAAAGGGCCACAACTGAAACTGTGACCCCACCACAGGAGGCCGGTCATTGAAATGAGAAGCGACACAGACTAATCAATTACCTCTCGGTCCAGGAGTACTTGCCGTTAGAGCGGTTGGGTGAAACGACACCGTATGTGGCCCTGATGACAGAATGGCACTGCCCACGAGCGTGGCAGGGAAGTCTGAGAGACTTTCAGCGTATGCCTTCTGTCTGCTTACCTCGTGCCAGAATTGAAGAATAGATCGGTCCAAAGAATCGTAAACTGCTCAGTGCCACGCTAGAAGCATTCTTTACTCGGAGAACGGATATTTTATCGGTCCATGATGCTTGTAACCTGTGACAGTAAAATCATCGACGGTTACCCAAGTTTCAATATCCTCTAAAGATTTGATGTCGGGGTTGATGTGGAGTTGAGGCGACGGATAGGGCTCACGCTTGAGCTGTATATCGCGAAGCATCGGTAGCTGGTCCTCGTACACATGGCAATTGACTAGGCGGTGATAAGCAGCCTTGGGTTTGTTGCCGGTTATTTGTGCAATGAGTGCTAAGAGTGTAAAGACCTGAACTTGGTTGAAGTTTAGGCCAAGTGGAACATCACAGCTTCTCTGATAGGAGGTCAGATAAAGGTCCTTGCCTAAGAGGGAAAAGGTATGTGTATGCATACATGGGCGGAGGCAGCCCAGGTGAAACTCACCGGGGTTGTAAAACGAAAGAATCTCCCCTCGGTCGTCAATACCTTTAGATAGGTTGTCGACTAGCTTTCTCAGCTGATCAACAGTTCCCCCATCAGGTTTGGCCCACCGACGACCCTGCACGCCATAAACACGGCCCATGTCGTCTTCGCCTTTCCTGTTCGGGTTTTCAAGCCAAGCTGGAGTCTTGTTGGCATTTGCGTTCCAAGTGTTGCATCCAATGGCTCTGAATTGGGCAGCATTGTCGTAACCACGGAGATAACCGAGCAATTCAGCGATAGCGGCTTTGTAGAAGCTTTTTCGGGTGGTTACAAGGGGAAATTGATTGTTTTCAACATCGTAATCGAGTGAGGCATCGATGACAGTAAGGCATCGCTTGCCTGTTCGGTCATTCGTAACCCATACGCCTTCGTCCACTATCCGTTGACATAATTCAAGGTATTGTTTCATTCTTTCCTCGTATGATTTTGAATTTTCATGCTTAATTTTCTTTCAAGAATTCGTATTTCAGAGTCGCGTCGTTTGAGCTGGCCTTTCAATCCTAACGCTTCCTCAAATAAGACGGCGTTTTCTGTCAATAGATCCCGGACTCTTTTCCGTAACAACTCGACTTCGCTCTTCGGTTTCGGCACTGTAGCGGTTTTTTCAATTGAGCTTTTTGCGCTCTTCTTTATTGCTTTCAACCGCAGAACCGCCCATTTCCGTTTGCGAATTGCGCCTTCAGAAAGTTGGCAAAGTTTTACCAGGTTATCCATGGTGGGCTTTGTCACACCTTTCTTAACATCCCTTTGAAGAGTGTCTAAGGCATCTTCGATTGCTTTGTCGTTTTTGTCCTGCTTGGTTTTGATGCTCTCTACTAGTTGAACTGGCCGCTTGTCAGTCATCACGCATTCCGCCTTCGAACTTTTTAACGTGCTTACCCAGTTGCTCAGCCAGGCCAACCCAGATGATGGCTTGCTCTGGGCTTTCCCCTGCTTTTTCTTCCGCGTGCATCTGGCGGTCTTTGAGAGCTGACGAGCACCCCTCTGAAATCACATGATTTGGACAATCGGGGTCGCACGAGAAATCTCCATAGCAGGGCGGTGTTTCTTGTCCGTTGTCCTTTTCAACAAAATTGTGCGTGCATACGCCGATTGATGTGGGCATGAGGCTGATATTGGAATTCGCCAACCGGGAAATGTACTTAGCTCTTTGTTCTCCGAAAAGGCCAGCGCCCTTGAACCAGGCGTCAATCCGATACTTGTGTTGCGCGCCCCCGCCTCCTGCGAATTTCTTGTCCGCACCGAAGAGATCGGTCAGAACTTCCTCGCGGGCGATGGCCATGCGGGACTCAATGCTGAGCTGAAGGTCTCTCTTGTACCCTCCATAACCTGCTGTAACCTCGTTAGGCATCCGCTTGAAGCGACTATGGAAGTGCTTCAGTTGTTTCGAAATAAAAGGTAAGCCTACCTCATGTTTGGCAAGTTGATGTGTCAACGTCTCCCGGCATTGATGAACAGAAAATTTGTAGCCATTGAAAAGGCCTTGATGATCGATTTTTTTAATCCAGCGGATGAAGGTGGTGTTAAGATTCGAATAACCTTGACCTCCTTCTCGCACGACTTCTGTTGGAGAGGAAAATAGGTATTCGTTCCCGGATTGCTCACATGCGTAATTCAGGATGTCATGGGCATCCTCAACCAGGGGGATCGCTATCCATCGATCTACGGCTGGAGCGCCCTCATGTCTTCGCTTGACCACTTTCGAGACAATGTATCTGATGCCATCTGCATATGCCAAAGCTCCTCTTCTTATCAGCTGAGCCTCCGAAAATCTCATGCCCGTGAGCAAGAGAATTATAAGCATTGATGCTTTGTGGGCTTCGTTGTACAGATTTCGAACTTCGCCAGGAGTGTACCCATATTCTTTTTTGTATTTTTGCTGGAGATTTTCCTCGTCGCGACCTCCACCCCACACGTAATATTCCAGTGGGAGCCTCACATTGGTGAACTTTTTGACGATTTCTTTTCGAGCTGTGTTCGCGATGGTTCTGTCGTGAATCTCGCAATTTATTGCTACTTTGAACTCGGAAATGGCGCGCTTGCAGTGGTTTAAAAGGAAAATAAACTGTGCATCTGATAGGGTGCCGATCCCTTCGTGTACTGACTGTTCACTCCAGTTGATGGATTTTGAGTCAATATCTGAAGATTGTAATGCAAGCCTCCGTGGCAGGTTTCGCTGAACAATCTCGCTCGTAAGTATGCGCATAGCGCGTCTCAGATGGTCTGGGCGGCCTCCGATGTGTGGCGCATGACGTTTGAATGTTTCAAAACTGATATCAGCAAAAGAGTTTATAGAGAAGCCGTCCTTTTGTTCTTCTCGAGTGATGTACGAGCCAATTTTGGCCAGCTCCCTTACTCGTCCTTTTACAGTTTTTCCATCGACGGTTGTTTTTGATGTTTTAGAGTGTTTGAAGAGTTTTGGATAAAAAGCATAGATTGCAGAAGCAATCTTTAGCTCTGAAACCATTTGCTCTGTGAGACAATAATCATACTTCTCTTTGTGGTGTCTCGATGATTGTTTGAAGCCCTTCCAATCGATCATGCTGCTTTTTCGTCCATTGAATCGGACGTCATCTGATAGCAGGTACACCCATTGGACGTCTTGAAACTGTGAGTGCCAAATGGGAGTAGCAGGGTCAAACACAGCATCGCCAATTTCAAGTTCGTTTACCGAAGGAAGGCCTTCTTGTTGTATGAGTCCCATAGCTAAAGCCCCTGGTATACGAGGTGGTCGAGTGCTTCATCGTCTAGCTCTGAAGCCAAAAATTCCGCTTCTTTCAAGACGGTTTCCGGGTAGTGTTGGCCCGGAGTGATGAGGGTTTCAATTACGGTTAATATTTCCCCGTATAGAGCCTTTCTCCCCTCCATGTTCTTTTTATCTTGAAGGAGCACTTCTTCGATTTTCCACTTATAGGCAATGATCTTCGGTAGGCCATCCTCTGTGATGATTGCTTGCTCGCAGAGAAGGCACATATTCCAAAATTTGCAAGGTGAGCCCTCAATGTGATTCGTGAGTTTTCTAACCGTTTCGCTTGGATTGAAGGCATCTTTGCAGCCGGTTCCACATAGTGTCTCGGTGTAACCTGTGCTCCGGATAGGCATTCTGGGGGCAGGTTGTGTGTTGTGCGTTTGCTCAGAAATTGACTCTAGAGCAGGCTTAACAACTTTTATGAATTCAGCGTCAAGTGCCCGTTCGTTCAGATAATTCGCAGTGGTGCTAATACTTTCGTGGCCAGCGACTGCCTGAATAGTGAAAATATTAGCTCCCTCTTTAACCATATTGTTTATAAGAGTTGACCGGAAGCGGCTTATATTGAACGTAAAATCCTTTCCTAGAATCTCGTAAAGACCATTCTCTTTACAAAATGCTTTGTACCAACGATCTGAGCCAGAAAGAGCGGGGTTTGACTGTCGCTCAGTTAAAGACGGATAACCCCAAATAATATGGGTTACGCCGCTTTTGTTGTCGTCAGCTGATCGAAACCAGCCGTTATGCTCGTAGATGAACAGCCTATTTTTTGTTTCGCCTTCTGCGCGATCCCTTATCCTTTGTGTGAGTTTGATGGCTAACTCGATTAGTTGTGCGACCTGAGTTTGCTTGGCGTCTTCGACAAAATATTCAGCATCCTCGAGTAAAGCGACGTGTAGCTCTCGATTATCGGTTCGGTTCGCGGAGCCTGACCTGGGTTTCGTGTAACGGATGCATGGCCGATTGGTAAGGGGGTGTTTGGCTATATAGCTGTCCAAAGTCAGTGAAGCGACAGACTCTGCATTAAGTCCGGTTATCCGGCAAAGTTCTGCTGCAATTGGCAAGATAAGCCGCTGATCCACATATGGCCATACTCCTATCTTCACGAAAAACTTCATGAGGAACGCTGAAGAGTAGCTTCCGCGATGCATTTTCGAAAATTGAAGCATTCGCAAGGGGTCACATTCGAATCGCTCTTCAAATTCGTAGAGAGCGCATTCAAAGCTGCCCGCTTTGCTGTAGATTGGAGTTAAGCCTACTGCCTGCTCAGGAGAGCAACCCATGTCGAGGCGACCACCTATGGTTTCTCTTGCCACTCCGTAATGTTCGGCAGCTTGTGTGAGAGAAGACCATTCAACACCCTCAACATTTATGGCTTTGCCACTCCAATATTTTTGGTTTTGTGGAGCAGGATCCAGGTTTACGCATTGTCTGTGTGTCCAGCCTTTTCTGTTTCTACTTGCGATGGCGGCGGCACGCACTCCAAACAGTAATGAGGCCTCCTTAGGAGTGAAGCTTTCGCCATCGATGAATAGCGGATCAGTATTACGAGGACGACACCGAATTCCTGCATTCGATCTTCTATAAGGCTCAATGACGTTCATTGCATGTTGAATACACCTGCCGAGAGCAACGTTAATGATTTCTTGTTCCTGCTCAGAATATGGCGCTCGCGTGTCAGTTTCCGGGAGGCCCTTGAACATCGGGGCGTGGTACACAATGTGGTCTGTAATGCCAAGTTGGTAGGTCCAGTCCATGGCGTATCGGACAGTCTTGTATACCGAGTATCGAGATTTACTTGAAAGCGAGGTCTGCTGTTTGTTGAGCCATGCTGTGAAACGTATTAGAGCATCCGTTTCCCAATACTTCCCAACAAAGAAGCGAGGATCTGAACGAAGCTCCTCATACCCTGCGCCAGTATCTTGAACAAACTTTACGTACCAATTTCTTGCGAATGTGATGCTGCTGAGAGGTTTCTCCCGTTGAATCATGGAAAATATCCATTCCACCTCACGCATGGGGGCCAGAGTCGTCGCTTTCGGAACCAATCTAAAAACATTAGGCATTTCTGTGCCCCCTTTTTTCCGTGTGCTTCAAAGGGGGGAGAAATGTCGCTTTCCTGATGTCCTCAGCCTCATGGAGTCTGTTCTGCCTGCTACCCTCCTCGGTGAGTTTTTTGAGAAGCGCAGGTGAAATTTGGGTGTAAATCTCGGTAGTTCCGAGGTGGGAGTGACCGAGCACTTGTTGGACCGTCAACATTCGATCTTCGTAGTCTTTGCCGATATCTGAGCCTAGGATTGAAAAGGCAGTGCCATGTCGCATCCAATGCGTCGAAAATTCATCACCCACATCAGACCTAACAACTGCCGACTTAAACTGTTTTGATGCGTTGCGAGTGCTCCATGGCCTCCCGTTTGCCGTTAAGAAAACAGGTTTGTTTGGGTCATTAATTTTCCAGGCTTCCGCAAGTCTGTATTCGACGGAGTTGTGATATTTTCTTATCCTGTTTAAGACGGCCCGCGATATTAGAGTGATTCGTTCTTTGGGGGATCCAGCACGGCCCTTTGACCCGCGTATGTACAAGGGGATGAACTCGAACCCTTGGTCTCGAAACATTGAATCTGGCGGCAGGTCTGATCTTTTAAGACCAGTCAGTTCTGAAATTCTAAGCCCTGTGTCGTACTGAGTGTGGAACATGCAGCGCTCACATTCGTTATGCATGGAATTCAGTAACTGAACGATGTGCTCCGGTGTGATGAATTTTGGCGACTTTTTGTGGCCTCTTCTGGCTACGTAATTAAGATCGTTTGTACGTCCCCAGGGAGAGTCGGCTGTTTCTCGAACCCTGCCTCCCTCTTTCGATGTTAGCCATGAAAGGAACGCCTTCAGAGCCGCCTCACGCGAGTGAAGAGTCGAGTTCCCAACCCTGCCTTTCGATAGCTGATACTCGTGCCACTCCAGGACGTCTTCTCTTGTTATTATTTCGAGAGCCTCATCAATTTCTATGTTCGGGTATTGACGTGTTTGTTCCAGCCAAGAGCAAAAGTATTCGATTGAGCGACCATATTGCTCAACTGTCTTAGGTGATATCGATGTCCCTGATGCTTTAGAAAGGTACGACAGCCAGCGATTGGCATGGCGAATGGCTTTTCCGTTTTTGTCGCTTAGCGATACGATCATGCGTTTTTGATTTGCATACGACAGAGGAAAAGCTTCCCCAGTTGATGAGATGATAATCTCGTGCGGTATGTTCTTCCCTTCAACGATGATCATTTTCGCCATTATATTAGGTCTTTAGGATTGTTATTACAGTGTAATGATGTTTTAATTATAGTTCATTTTAAAAGATTGTGAAAAGGCTTCGTGATATAGTTTTCGATGAGGTAAACCAGTAGAGTGTCGGTTTTTGGCTTTGGTTCCGCAAACACCTGTACCAGAACCACCTGACCGATGACATCGTCTTCGAGCAGCTGAAGCGGGAGCCCCGGGCCTTGCCGCAACTCGTGATCAAGCGCAAGCCTGCGAGCATTTTCGAGTACCAGCTGGAAGATTTCGAGTTTGAGGGCTATGCCCCCTATCCTGGCATCAAGGCGCCGATTGCCATCTGACCGAACCCCGAAGAGACGAGTACATGAGAAAAGCTCTGATCGTTGCCATGTCCCGTAACCGGGTAATTGGCCGTAACAACAACCTGCCCTGGTATCTTCCGGGTGACTTGCGTTATTTCAAACAGGCCACCATGGGCAAGCCCATCATCATGGGCCGGAAGACCTGGGACTCCATCGGGCGGCCATTGCCGGGGCGGATGAACGTGGTGATCTCACGGAATGAAGCCTGGCAAGCGCCGACTGGAACGGTGGCCGCGACGTCATTGCCTGAAGCTCTTGTGAAAGCCGAGGCGCAAGCGGAGCTGGAAGGTGGCGACGAAGTGATGATCATCGGTGGCGGGCAGATCTACGCCGAGGCATTGCCGATGGTTGATCGGATGTACATCACCCAGGTGCACGCAGAGGTGGATGGCGATGCTTTTTTTCCGGAAGTGAACTGGGATGAGTGGGAAGAAATCGGACGGGAGGATTTCTCCGCGTCCGATAACAATCCTTACGACTACAGTTTCGTCGTCTATCAGCGCTTGGCGTCAGCCTGACGCGGCGGGCGCTTGCCTGCGGGCTTGCCGCCCTTGCCGGGGGGCTTGCCCTTAGGTCCGGGGCCGCCGCGCCCCTTTGGTCCTTTCTTGAAGCCCGGCTTGTACCCGGGCTTGCCACCCGGACGACCACCCTTGCGGTCCCGGCGCGGGGGCGCAGTGGCCGAAATCTCCGGCAAGGCCTCCGGCTGCTCCAGCGGTAGCGATCCGGGCTGGGACGCTTCCAGCCAGCAGGCCAGAGCGCCGGCGACCATCGCCGTGTCCATGTCGTTGCGTTCTGCAATTTCATCCAGCAGCGCCATCGCTTTGGCCAGCTTTCCATCCTCGGCAAAGCCCAACAGCTGTGTTTCGAACTGTTGCTCGCGCATTTTTTTCAGCTCAACCGGCGAAGGCAGCTGATAGGCCTGCATGGGTGAGTTGGTGGCGCGCTCCAGTGTGCGTAGCCAGCTGCGTTCCCGGGGCGTAACCAGCAGAATTGCCTTGCCTTCGCGTCCGGCGCGACCGGTTCGGCCAACGCGGTGGATGTAGGCTTCGGTGTCGTAGGGCACGTCGTAGTTGATCACGTGGGTGATCCTGGGCACATCCAGTCCGCGTGCGGCCACGTCGGTGGCAACAATGATGTCTTTTTTGCCACGTTTGAGATCTTCAACGGTCTGCTCACGCTGGCGCTGGTTGAGGTCACCGTTAAGCGGTGCCACCGCATGGCCTCGGGCAGAGAGTTTTTCCGCCAGCAGGGTGGTTTCTGCCTTGGTGCGCACAAAGATGATCGATGCGTCGATCGGCTCCACTTCAAGGATCCGGGTGAGGGCATCCAGTTTGCGCTCGGCATAGACCGGCAGAACGAACTGGGAGATGCGCTCGACCGTGCGGGTTTCGCTTTCGATACGAACTTCCGTAGCGTTTCGCAGGTAGGTCTGGGCCACTTTCTTGATCTGCGGTGGCATGGTGGCCGAGAACAGTGCCCGTTGGCAGTTCTCCGGTGTCTTCGCCAGAATCGCTTCCACGTCGTCGATAAAGCCCATGCGCAGCATTTCGTCAGCTTCGTCCAGGACCAGCGCTTTCAGGCTGTCCAGTTTCAGGGTGCCCTTGCGCAGGTGGTCGAGCATTCGGCCCGGGGTGCCCACAATCACCTGGGCACCGCGACGCAGGCCCTTGATCTGAGGATAAAAGTCCTGGCCACCGTAAATGGGCAGAACGTGGAAATTCCGGAACTTGCTGGCGTAGGTGGTAAAAGCTTCCGCCACCTGAATGGCAAGTTCCCGTGTTGGGGCCAAAACCAGAATCTGGGGATCGGTAACAGAGGCGTCAATTCGGCTCAACAGAGGCAGTGCAAACGCTGCGGTTTTACCGGTACCGGTCTGGGCAACGCCCAGCAGATGGTTGCCGGCAAGCAGCGCAGGGATGGACTGGGCCTGGATAGGAGACGGGGTTTCATAGCCAACGGCGGACACAGCTTCAAGTACGGCTGGATCAAGCCCCAGTTCGGCAAAGGACAATTCAGACATTGATTCACTCGGAATTCGGGAGGTAAAGCATTGCCGGGCAATGCGTGATGTGGCGCCATTATAGCGGTTTTCTGGTCGCTTTAATACGGAAAAGCCTGGCGGGGCTATAGGTAGTTGCCGGGGACAGGCCATTGCGTTGCGTCAATTCCGGGGAGGCTCAGGCCGCCATTTCCGATTTCAGGGCATCGATGATGATGCGGGCAAAATCTTCCGGTGAATCTTCCTGCAGGAAATGTCCGCCCCGAAGCGTGATGTGGGGTTGGCCGTGGGCGCCGGGAATCCGGCGCTGCATGTGCCTGTCACCGCCTCGGGTTATCGGATCGCCGCTGCTGAAACAGGTAATAAACGGTTTATTCCACTTTTCCAGAACCTGCCAGGCGGCCTTGTTGGCTTCGCTGTCCGGCGTACCCGGCTCTGTGGGTACCAGCTTTGGAAACGCCCTGGCGCCGGCCTTGAACTCCGCCGAAGGAAACGGCGCCTCATAGGCAGCAAGCTCAGCCTTGCTCAGCGTACGATCGGTGCCCAGTTGTACGATGCGCCCAACCGGGAACCAGGGGCTGTGCGTGGCAAAGGCCTTCCAGATGGAAAACACCGCAGGAACAGGTGCCTCGCCGGTTGGCAGCATGCCATTGCCCACGATAATGCGGCTGAAGCGCTGTCGGTGTTCCGCTGCCAGGCGCAGGCCCAACAGTGACCCCCAATTCTGGCACACCAGGGTGATGTCGGTGAGGTCCAGCTGTTCCAGCCAGTTGGCCAACCATGCCAGGTGGCGGCCATAACTGTAGTCAGCAACAGAGGCCGGCTTGTCGGACTTGCCGAAGCCGATCAGATCCGGAGCCAGCACCCGATGACCGGCATTTGCCACCAGGGGAATCATGTGCCGGTAAAGGTAGGACCAGGATGGTTCGCCATGGAGCATGATTACCGGCGAAGCGCCTCGCGGGCCCTCGTCAACGTAGTGCATCCGGAGCCCGGGCTCTACGTCGAGATGGTTTGGAGCAAAAGGGTAATCCGGAAGACCTGCGAAGCGGGCTTCATCGGTTCTCAGAATACGCATGCCATCGACTGTCCTGACTGATTGGGTGCGTGATTGCCGGGCGGCATCCGGTGAACCGAATGCCCTAAGACAATCGTCGAAGATCAGGATAAAGCAGATGGAAAATTTGTGTGTTTGAGTTGCGTAACAGAGCGTTGCCGCTTTGAATCAGGACGCAATGCCAAACAGGCGTTCGGGGTTGTCAACGCGGGCCAGAGCTTGGTCACAGCAATTGACTGCGCCGCAATCGTCGGCTGAGCAAAGGCCAATGGTCCGGCATTCCATATCCTGGTGCTGGTCACCCTGGTTCCGGAAAATGCGTGCCCTGGAGAGAATCGAGTGGCAGTGGCCGCACAGCAGGGTGGGAACCGCGCTGCCCTCAGCCAGAAGTGCCGTGTAATGCTGTGGTTGAGTCATAAATATCCTCCTGATACTGCCCAACATATGGGCCGAGTATGACATTTCAAAGTCGGGATGCCGTATTTATACGGCTTAACTGTCTGGATCGACCAGTGGCCGGCGGTTGGATCGCTTGTCATCCCAGTCAAGTTCCTTCGGGTCATACCAGCCAATCGCCTCCAATACTCTTTCCCGTGTCTGTGGCGACAGTGTAGGCCAGAGCTCCTGGAAGTCCTCCAGTCCAAGGTCTCGCTGCCTCTGTTGCTTGCTCTGAAGTCGGTTGATGATTCGTGGCAACTGCAGGGCTTCGCCGAGTTGGCCGGGCACCATCACTTCCTGGCCCATCACCTTGCGCCGGTGAGTTCTGGCGGCCAGTACCTTGCGCAGCTGAGTGGCCGCGTCCAGGGCTGTTTCGACGGTGAAGGTTTCCAGTTCCAACAACATGACCTGTCTATTAGTTGAACAACAACCGTCCACTATAACCTGAAGAGAGCTACAGTGGCCACGCCAGCGTGGTAGGGTAGAATGGCGCGTTAGAATGCAGAACCAAAATCGGGGAACCGCAAAGACTATGTACGCAAAACTTGAAACACGGACTTTTCTGGCGTTGCTGATCGGCGTTTCCCTTGCCTTTGTATTTCTCATGAAGCCCTTCTTCGGCCCTATATTCTGGGCGGTTGCCATTGCCCTGATTTTTCACCCGGTGCAGCAACTGCTGGTGCGGAAACTGGGGCAACGGCCCAATGTGAATGCGCTGATAACCCTGTGCATCTGCATGTTTATCGTGGTTATCCCGGTTCTTGTTCTGGTGACATCCCTGGTTGCTGAAGGGGTCGCGCTCTATCAGCAGATTCAGAGCGGCGAGATACGGCCCGGCGAGTACATAGATCGAGTCAATCAGTCGTTCCCGGCTATCCAGGCGTTTCTGGCGCAGTTCGATATCAGCTTTGCCGAGCTGAGAGACCGGGCGGTGAGCATTTTTGTCGGCGGCAGCCAGTTCCTCGGCAAACAGGCCCTGGGCGTTGGCCAGAATACCTTCCAGTTTTTCCTGGGCCTGGCGCTGATGGTGTATCTGGCGTTCTTCCTGCTGCGGGATGGCCATGCGTTGGTCGAGTTGATCATAAAGGCGCTGCCACTGGGGGATGAGCGGGAGCGTCTGCTGTTTGCCAAGTTTGCGGAGGTGACCCGGGCGACCGTCAAGGGGAACCTGCTGATTGCGATCATCCAGGGGGCTCTGGGCGGGCTGATTTTCTGGATTCTCGGGATCTCCGGCGCCTTGCTCTGGGGTGTGGTGATGGCAATCGTATCGCTGTTGCCGGCAGTGGGGGCCGCCCTGGTCTGGGTGCCGGCTGCCATTTACCTTGCCGCTGTTGGAGATGTGATCGAGGCGGTGGTTTTGACTGCCTTCGGCGTGGTGGTCATCGGGCTGGCGGATAACCTGTTGCGCCCGGTACTGGTTGGTCGAGACACCAAGCTGCCGGATTACATTGTCCTGCTGTCCACACTAGGCGGCATCGTCATGTTCGGCATCAATGGTTTTGTGATGGGACCACTGGTGGCAGCCCTGTTCATGGCTTTCTGGGGGATTTTCATCCGCGAGTTCAGTGAAGAGGCCCACCGCCCGCCGGCCACTGTGGACGATGAGTCGCAAGAGCCAGGCAGGGAAGCGGGAGACGATGTCCGGTAAGGCGACATACGACAAAAGTATGGTAGGCTTTTAGCCGTTTGCCCCAGCCTGTGGAGATAGGCACCACATAACAAGAAAGAAACGGATATCGGCGAGATATCAGGAGTTAGGCAGGTGAGTACCATGAGAAAAGCAACTACCCGACTGGGACGCCTGGCCGCTGCGGCCGGATTGGCGGTCACACTGGGCTTTGCCCCTGCGGCCTTCGCGGATGAGATCGTTGCACTCAAGAATGCGCTCTACGGAGCAGGGTACGACATTACCAATGTCAGCCCGCAGATGGATGACTCAACCCGGTCCGCGCTGACCCGGTTCCAACAGGATAACGGTCTTCAGGCTACCGGTATTCTGGACGATCCGACCAAGGAAGCCCTGGGCATGATTTCGGTTCAGGTGGCCGCGTCGGCACCGTCACAGTCCACTAGATCCAGCAGCGCTTCGACTCAGCAGTCAGCTTCTTCCACGGCAGAAACCTCGGCCCCGGAGCAGGACGACGCTATTGAGGAAGAGGAAGACGGAGGCTGGTCGCTCTGGTAATCGGAGTCTCCTGAACAGAAAAAGCCCGCCGGGACTTTCCCGCCGGGCTTTTTTGCTGGCTGGCGCTCAGGATTTTCAGCCGAGCTTTTCGAGATCCCGAACAGCGCCCTTGTCAGCACTTGTGGCCAGTAGCGCGTAGGCTTTCAGGGCCGCAGACACCTTGCGGTCCCGTGGCAGCTCCGGTTTCCAGCCCTTGGCATCCCGTGCTTCCCGGCGACGATCCAGCTCGTGCTGGTCCAGTTCCACGTTGATGCTCCGGTTCGGAATGTCGATAAGAATTGTATCGCCATTCTCGATCAGGCCAATGGCTCCACCGGCGGCCGCTTCCGGCGACGCGTGGCCGATGGACAGGCCAGAGGTGCCGCCGGAGAAGCGTCCGTCGGTCAGCAGTGCGCAGTCCTTTCCGAGGCCCTTGGATTTCAGGTAGCTGGTCGGGTACAGCATTTCCTGCATACCCGGGCCGCCACGGGGCCCCTCGTAACGGATGATCACAACCTCGCCCGGCTTGACCTCGTCGGCGAGAATTCCGGCAACGGCGGAATCCTGGCTCTCGAATACCCGGGCCTTGCCCTCGAATACATAGATGCTCTCGTCCACTCCCGCTGTCTTGACCACGCAGCCGTCCAGGGCAATGTTGCCATACAGTACTGCCAGGCCGCCTTCGGAACTGTAGGCGTTTTCGACCGAGCGGATGCAACCGGTTTCCCGGTCGCCGTCCAGGGTTGGCCAGCGGGTGCTCTGGGAGAAGGCGGTCTGGGTGGGAATGCCAGCCGGCCCGGCCTTGTAGAATTCGACCACCTCGGTGGGCGGCGACCGCATGATATCCCAGGTCTCGAGCGCTTCTCTCATGGTCTTGCTGTGCACGGTGGGTAGATCGGTGTTGATCAGTCCGCCCCGTTCCAGCTCGCCGAGAATGCCCATGATGCCGCCGGCCCGGTGCACGTCTTCCATATGATATTTGGGCGAGTTGGGTGCCACCTTGCACAGCTGCGGGACCCGGCGTGAAAGCTGGTCGATTTCGTGCAGGGTAAACGGAACACCGCCTTCCTGGGCAGCCGCCAGCAAGTGGAGGATGGTGTTCGTTGAGCCGCCCATGGCGATGTCCATGACCATGGCATTTTCAAAGGCTGCCATCGAAGCAATGCTCAAGGGCAGTACACTGGCGTCGTCTTGCTCGTAATAGCGCCGCGCATTCTCCACAATCTGTCGACCGGCCTTCAGGAACAGCTGTTCCCGGTCTGCGTGGGTGGCCAGCAGAGAACCATTGCCCGGCAGCGCAAGGCCAATGGCTTCGGTCAGACAGTTCATGGAGTTGGCGGTGAACATGCCGGAACAGGAGCCGCAGGTGGGACAGGCGCTGCGTTCGTATTCTTCCACCTGTTCATCGGAGGCGTTGGGGTCTGCGGCAATGACCATGGCATCCACCAGGTCCAGCTTGTGCTCGGACAGCTTGGTTTTGCCTGCTTCCATCGGCCCGCCGGAGACGAAAATAGTAGGAATATTCAGGCGCATGGCCGCCATCAGCATGCCCGGGGTGATCTTGTCGCAGTTGGAGATACACACAAGCGCATCGGCACAGTGCGCGTTCACCATGTACTCTACGGAGTCGGCGATGATTTCCCGCGAGGGCAGGGAGTACAGCATGCCGTCATGGCCCATGGCGATGCCATCGTCGACTGCGATGGTGTTGAATTCTTTGGCCACACCGCCGGAGGCCTCAATTTCGCGACACACCAGCTGACCGAGGTCTTTGAGGTGCACGTGGCCCGGCACAAACTGGGTGAAGGAGTTGGCAACCGCGATAATGGGCTTGCCGAAATCCCCGTCTTTCATACCGGTAGCGCGCCAGAGGGCGCGGGCGCCGGCCATGTTGCGACCTGCGGTGGATGTCCGCGAACGATACTGAGGCATGGTGTTCTGTTCTCTCTGTTGTTACCTGATGACGTTGATCAAAAAAACAGAGGATACCAGATTAGACTCGAGGCGCATGGTTGTTTTCAGAGCCTCTGTTTACAATAGTTAACAGAGTTGCCAACTTATTTTCCGGTTTGAACCGACAAGGAGTATGCCTATGGCCGGCCAGGAAAGCCTGCCGCTTCGTCGCCTTAAAGAGTTTCAGCCGTTGAACCGGCTGACGGATGACCAACTGGTTCTGCTAGCCAGCCGCGCCGAGCGACGAACCCATGGGCCCGGCCAGCGGGTTCTTGAGCGCGGTGTCCGGGATGGTCTCGACTTCTTTCTGATTGCCGGCAAGGTGGAGCTGGAATCCCTGGATGGCCGTAAATCGATCATCGAAGCCGAGACAGAGAAAGCGCACAATCCCATCGCCCGGCTCCAGCCCAGAATGTACGACGTAACCGCCGTAAAACCCTCTGAGTTCCTGGTTGTTGAGCAGGAAATCCTCAACCAGCTGCTACGCTCGGCGCCCGTGGAACAGGTTGAAATGGATTCCGGTGAGGGCGCGGGCGGTATGGAGAGCGAGGAACATCACCTGTTGATGGAATTCCTTTCGGAGTTGAGGTCGAATCAGGTCAAGCTCCCCAGTGTGCCGGATGTGGCCTGGAAGGTCCGGCGTGCGGTCGATCGTGAGGAATCGACGGCGGATCAGGTGGCACTTGCGGTGTCTGCGGACCCGGCCATGGCGGCCAAGCTTGTCCGTGCCTGCAACAGCCCTCTGTATCGAGGATTCAGTGACGTCCGGAATGTCCGGGAAGCGGTTGTCCGTCTTGGCATGCGTACCACCCGGCAATTGGTGACAGTGTTCTCCATGCGGGAGGTATTCAAGACTCGTCAGGCGTCGTTGCAGAAAGAAATGGAAAAACTCTGGCGGCACTCCCGGGAAGTGGCAGCCCTGTGCTGGGTGCTGGCGGACCACGCCACCCGGCTGAATCCGGAAGAGGCGCTGCTGGCGGGACTGCTGCATGATATCGGCGTGGTGCCGATTCTGGTTCAGGCTGAACATCATGTGAACCTCTTTGCCGATGAGGCCAACCTGAGCCATGCGATCCGGGAACTCAGGGCGGACGTGGGCACGGCGGTCCTCGAAAACTGGTCCTTTCCGCCGGCATTCGTAGAAGCGGTCCGTCACGCCGAGGACTGGGGTTATGAATGCCGCGAGGCGTCGCCCCAGCTGGTGGATGTGGTTATCGTGGCACAATTGCATTCGATGATCGGTTCCAGCCAGAATGCCGAGTTACCTCCGTTCGACCAGGTGCCCGCATATCGGCGTCTGGGCGAACTTGAACTCAATGCCTCCCGCAGTTTGCAGCTTCTAACCGAGGCCAGGGCCCGGGTCGACGAAGTTCAGCAATTGCTGGCCATCCGGTGATTGTCCGGGCTGTGTAAACTGTGGAGTCTGCTTTCCAGTGACTGTTGCTCTTATGAATGTACCTCTGTTCCCCCTGAATTCCATCGTCCTGCCCAGGGGGAGGATTCCCTTGCAGCTGTTCGAGCCACGCTATATCGACATGCTTACCCGTTGTCTCAAGGAGGATCGTGGGTTCGTTGTGGTGCTGTTGCAGGAAGGCGGAGAGGCCGGGCGCACGGCAGCCTTTTACGATATTGGCACCTATGTGCGGATTATTGATTTCCAGCAGCTTGAGAACGGCCTTCTGGGGATTACCGTTGAGGGCGAATCCAAGGTCTCGGTGGTTCGCAGCTGGCAGCAGGAAGACGGCTTGAATGTCGGTGACGTTGAGTGTCTGATTGAGGAGGCAGAGAGCGAGGTGCCTGACCATTTCAGCGAGTTGCCTTCTGTACTCAAGGCGCTGTTCCGGCATCCGGTCATAAGGGACCTGAACATGGACATTGACTATGGCGATGCCCGGGATGTTGGATGGCGGCTCACGGAACTGTTGCCTCTGGACAAACAGGAGAAGCAGAAGCTGGTGGAGTTGCAGGATCCGCTGGAACGCCTGAGCCGACTCCAGGGGCTTCTGGAAGCGCTGGAGGAGGGCTAGGCTCTAACCCACGGGCCGGAAATTCACAACGGCCTCATCCCATGACAGCATGATATACCCGCCTGCATAGACCACCCAGACAACCGCTGCAACCACAATGGTTATATCAGGGGCCAGAGGTACCTTGTCGTAGCGGCTGTAGCTGGCCCGTACCGCCCCGGTGACAGCCAGTGCAAGCAGCAACCCCCCAATCACGTCGGTAAACCAGTGAACGCCCAGGTAAAGCCGACTCAAAGCCACGGGCACCAGTGGAAGAGACAGCAGGACATAGGATTGCCAGCGCTTCCGGTGTCGGCTTTCTCCGGCAACGAAACTTGCCAGCATGGTGACCAGCAAGGTAACGCCTGCCGTGTGACCGCTGGGGAAAGCACCGGAATCGGGCGGCCCCATGACTTCGTCCGGCCGTGGGACGCCGAGCAGGAACTTGAGGCCCCAGACCAGAAATATGGTCACTAAGACGGCCACCAGAATATGGGTGGCGGCGGCGTAATAGCCCCGGAACAGCAATGCTGCGAATGCCAGAGCACCGGCGGCGATCAGAACCGGGGCGTCACCAAGCAACGTAATGGCAATGAAGGGGCCATCCAGCAGAGGTTGGCGGAGTTGCTCAAACCATTGCAGGACGGCCTGGTCGAAGCCATCCAGCAGGCTCGTTGCGGTAGCCAGTTGCTTCCAGATGAGCAATAGGGCTGACGCGCCAAGCGCGAGCATGAACGAAGCCAGCGGAAACTCACCCTCCCGGGCAGGGCGTTGATTGGTATACAGGCGCCAGAATCGATGAGTCGCTTCGTATTGAGCCATCCACTGCTTAAGCCATTGGTAAAAACGGCTGCTTTCTCCAAGCCCCAGCTGAAATCGCAACAGCACGAAATAGACCACGGTCAGGGCGGCGAGGCTGATGCCGACCACCGCATAGAAGTGCGCTGGAGGCCTGATTTCGCTGGCCAGGGCGCTGCCCACCAGAAATCCCGGGAAAATATAGACGGGTGCCCAGGCGATGGCCGATCCGACGTTGAAGGCCAGAAAGCGAGGCCAGGACATCATCAGGGCCCCGGCCACCAGGGGAATAACCGGTCTAACCGGCCCGACAAAACGCCCGATGATCACGCTTTTACCACCGTGACGGTTAAAAAAACGCTCTCCGGTACTGATGATTCTGGGGTAACGGCTCAGCGGCCAGGCCGTTGTCAGGCGGCCCTGCAGCAACCGCCCGAGACCAAAGCTGGCCGTGTCGCCCGCAATGGCGCCCAGGCCAGCCCAGAGCAGTGCTTCTGGCAAGGGCATACCGGTTTCGCCGGCCAGTACAGCGACGGCAAACAGGATGGCGACACCCGGGACAATGATGCCGGCTATCGCGAGGGATTCGATAAATGCGGTAGAAAACAGGGCCACTGCCAGCCAGCCGGGATGCAGGCTCAACCATGCCGACAGGTCATTCAGCCAGGCACTGCTCATGTTTCGATGGTTTCTCCCGGACTGAACCAGACCGAATCCGTGCCGCGCCTGCGAGCTTCCTCCATGGCCTGATGGGCCCGCTTCCGGAGTGTGTCGGTGCGGGTATCGCCGCTGCCCCGAGTGGTGCAGCCCAGACTGACGGTGGCCGTGCCAACCACGGGCCAGTGGTGTTCGGCGATGGTCCGGCGGATCCGCTCGGCGATGACTCTCACGCCTTCTTCCGGCGTAAACGGCAGGATCAGGAAAAACTCGGAGTCTTTGAGGGTATACAGGGTGTCACCGGCACGGATCACGCCAAAGAGGTGTTCGGTCATGTCCCGGAACAGGCCCTGAACCTGATCCCTGCCGTGGAGGTCGGCCACTTCATCCGCGTAATCAATACTCAGGTCGATCACGGATAGGCAGTGCCCGGTGGCGATGGCGCGGCTGATCTCTTTCTGCAGGGTTTCATCCAGGAAGCGGGCGTTGTGAGCACCGGTTACGGGATCGGTAATCGCAAGATCCTCGGCTGACTGGGCCATGTGGTCATAGTGCCAGATGTACAGGGCTGCGACGGCCAGCAGAATGAACAGGCCTCCCGTGATGGCAATGGCTTCGGCCGGTGCCTGTTCCAGGAATAGGATGATCGACATGGGCACCAGCAGCAAAAGGGAGAGCCCGACGCCCTGGCGCAGCGGCAGGATTAGCAGGTTCAGGACAAGCAGAGGCATTGCCCAGTGGCTGATACCGGGTGCATCCATGGTCAGCAGTGCTGCCAGCATGCCGCTGTTCAGGCCGGAGAGAATGACCAGGTGCCCCGGCGCTGACAGCTGATGCCGACGACAGATAATGGTGTAAATGGCGCCGGCAAGGGTCAGGGTCGCCATCCCGGAGGCCAGGTAGAACAATTCGTAGAAGCCATAGCGGAGGTTCTGCATGGCCAGGGTGAAAATGAACAGGCAGGCAATGCTGTAGCCAAAGGCGTGGGTCCAGGTTCTCAGGCGAGTCTCTGTCATTATACCGGTCCCTGGGCTTGCGGTTGGCTTGGTTGCGCCGGCTGCGACCAGGAACTATAGGCCTGGCTTCGGTTGCCTCCCTGCTGCTGGGCCCGGCGCAAGGCATTCGCCGCACTCTGCTGAAGACTGTTGGCATCGTCACCAATATTCAGGCCGGCAATTCCAGTACTGACAGTGAGGTTCATGCCGTGTGATTCCAGAAGTGTTGCCAGGCCCTTGCGGATAGTCTCGGCGCGAGCGATAGCGTCGCTGGTGGAGATACCTGGCAGAATCACCAGAAACTGCAAATCGGCGACCCGGTAATAGGTGTCGAAATCACGGATCTGGGAGTGCAGGTAACGACCAATGCGCGGAAGTATCGAACGTATGTCCTCATCCGGATCATTGTCGCTCAGGTGGGTGTCCAGTCCGATCATGATAATGGACATGTCTGTGCCTTCCCGTTCGCTGCGCTGGATTTCCTTATGCAGGTCGGCGGAAAGATACTCCCGGCTGGCGGCCTGGGTCAGTTCATCGGTCCGGCGCAACG
The DNA here is from genome assembly GCF_002933275.1 of Marinobacter maroccanus. GTDB lineage: Bacteria > Pseudomonadota > Gammaproteobacteria > Pseudomonadales > Oleiphilaceae > Marinobacter > Marinobacter maroccanus. The sequence continues at coordinate 49,519 of NZ_PSSX01000019.1, read as the reverse complement.
GGGCCAGTTGCCGGGCCTTGTAGTCACGCAGGAATACCAGCAGGGCCGAGAGCAGCATGGTGAGCAGAAATGCGCTGATCATCTGGTGGCGGTCAGCAAGGCCGACAGCCCATTGCGTCGCGATCATCGCCAGAACTGTAATAACCAGGGTGATCAGTGCCGCTGCCGCAGGCGGGACCAGTGCGAAAGCGACGAGGGGAAGGGCGTACAGCCAGTGGCTCAGGATCCAGGGGCCGGTCCAGAAGCTGGCCAGCAGAATCAGCAGAAGAATCACAAAAAAAGCCTGCTGGACCCGAGGCCAGGGCTGATTCACCCGGCTGGGATGAAAGGTCTTGCCGGAAATCACAATGCCTGAGGCTGCAGCCGCAGCCGCCGCAACCATGGGTTCTCCCAATACGGCACAGAGGGTGGCAATGGCGATCAGGGCCACGAAGCCTGCCCGCGACAACTTGCTTAACAGGAATTTTTCGGCCATCTGGGCCATTGTGTCCTTCCTTTTCCCGAACTCCCTTAAAAAACCGTCCCCGGGGAGTTGTTCAAAAGCTCCTTCAGGTTCCGAGTATGGCATATCGCAGCGGTATAATATCTGTTTGGGATGCGTACTTGAAACGGGAAAGGTAAAGTTAGGCACTTATTCCTGATTCCGCTTGAAAACAGAAAGGTATTTGAATGGATATTGCAGCATACATGGCTGAGGTTGGGCAGCAGGCCAGAGCAGCGGCTACCGGAGTGGCGCGTTCGACCACGGCCGTGCGTAATCAGGCGCTACTGGCGACGGCAGAGGCTCTAGATGCAGCCCGGGAAGAGCTGGCCCTGGCCAATGGCAAGGATTTGCAGCGGGGCCGTGAAAGCGGCCTCGATGCGGCGATGCTGGACCGGCTGGAGCTCACTCCCCAGCGAATCGATACCATGATTGAAGGCCTTCGCCAGGTGGCGTCGTTGCCGGACCCTATCGGTGCCATTACCGACATGGCCTACCGCCCCTCCGGCATTCAGGTGGGCAAGATGCGTGTTCCGCTGGGAGTCATCGGTATCATCTACGAGTCCCGTCCCAACGTGACCGTCGAGGCCGCCAGTCTGTGCCTCAAATCGGGCAATGCGACCATTCTGCGGGGCGGCTCGGAGTCGATCCATTCCAATCAGGCCATTGCCCGCTGTCTTTCCGAAGGGCTTGCAAAAGCAGGTCTGCCCGAAAATGCGGTTCAGGTGATCAAGACAACCGATCGCGCGGCCGTGGGTGAGCTGATCACCATGCCGGACTATGTTGATGTCATTGTGCCCAGGGGTGGCAAAGGCTTGATTGAGCGCATCAGCCGAGATGCCCGGGTGCCTGTCATCAAACATCTTGATGGTGTTTGCCATGTCTACATCGACAGCCATGCCGACCCTGAAAAGGCACTGGCAGTGGCGATCAACGCCAAAACCCACCGGTACGGTACCTGCAACACCATGGAGACCCTGCTGGTCGACGCCGAGATCGCCGAGGATATTCTGCCTCTTCTGGCCCAGGCTTTTGTGGAGAAAGGCGTTGAACTGCGGGGCTGTGAACGGACACGGTCCATTGTTGAGGGCGTGGCCGAAGCCACCGAGGCAGACTGGGAGGCTGAATACCTGGCTCCAGTGCTGGCAGTGCGCGTGGTTAACGGACTGGATGGCGCCATTGATCATATCAACCGCTACAGTTCCCAGCATACCGACAGCATCATCACCGAGAACTATACCCGGGCACGTCGGTTCATTACCGAAGTGGACTCCAGTTCCGTAATGGTCAACGCTTCAACGCGCTTTGCCGACGGGTTTGAGTATGGACTGGGAGCTGAAATCGGCATCTCCACCGACAAGATCCACGCTCGGGGGCCGGTGGGGCTTGAGGGTCTCACGTCCCAGAAATACGTGGTTTTCGGTGACGGGCACATCCGGACCTGATGCCCATGCATGTGATCTATGGCGGAACCTTTGATCCGGTGCATCATGGCCACCTCAGGCTGGCCCTTGAAATCAGTGACCGTCTCGGCGTGGAGTACGTCAGTCTGGTGCCCTGTCATATTCCACCGCATCGGGGGCAGACCGGGGCTTCCTCCGGTCAGCGCCTGGAGCTGCTGAGGCTGGCGGTGGCCAACGAGCCCCAGTTACGGATTGACGACCGGGAACTGGCACGGGAAGGCGCCTCCTACACGGCCGACACCTTGCGTCAGCTTCGCGCGGAGCTTGGGCTGGATGAGCCCCTGGCGATGGTGGTTGGCACCGACGCCTTTGCCGGGTTCGACCGCTGGCGGGAGTGGCAGCAGATTCCGGAGCTGGCCCATGTGGTGGTGGTCCGTCGACCAGGCCCGGCGCTGGACCCTACAGGCGAACCGGCCCGGCTGCTGGCGGAGCGAGGTGTGGGAGGCCCCGAGGCCTTGCACGGCCGTTCCTGCGGCTATTTTCTAGAGCTCGATCCGCCGCTTCTGGATATTTCCGCCACCGGCATCAGGGAACGTATTGGTGACGGCCGTTCACCCCGCTACCTGATGCCCGACCAGGTCTGGGCAGAAATTCGTCGCCAGGGGCTCTATGGTGCATGCCCCGACGGGAACTTTTAGTGCTACAATCGCGTCTGAATATGACATTTCGGGCGGCCATACCGGCAAACGCCCGTCCAACAGGGTGATTATGCAGGCAGAGCAACTGAAAGATCTGGTAATTAATGCGCTTGAAGATGTGAAAGCACAGGACATCAGCGTGATTGATGTCCGTGACCGCACCAGTGTCACCGACTTCATGGTTCTGGCATCCGGAACGTCCAATCGACATGTGAAATCCCTCGCCGACTCCGTTGTAATCGAAGCCAAGGAGCAGGGCGTGCGCGCGAGCAACGTTGAGGGTGCTGGCGTCAGCGACTGGATCCTTGTGGACCTGGGCGACGTGGTTGTTCACGTGATGATGCCTGCCACACGGGAGTTTTACGATCTGGAGCGCTTCTGGCGCGATGCTCCGGATCTTGGTGTTGCGGGCAGCGAATAATCATGCGGTTACGCCTGATCTGTGTGGGGCAGAAAATGCCCGACTGGGTCAGTACCGGATTCGGAGATTACGCCCGCCGAATGCCGCCGGAGCTACCCGTGGAACTGGTTGAAATTCCTGTCGCCCACCGGGGCAAGAATCCCGACATTCCCAGACTGATGCAGCGAGAAAGCGACGCGATCCTGGCGGCTACCGGTCCGAAAGACCGGGTGATTGCGCTGGAGGTTGGCGGTCGCCCCTGGTCGACCGAAAAACTCGCGGCTCAACTGGAAAACTGGCAACAGGATGGCCGAGATGTGAGCTTTCTGGTGGGCGGCCCTGATGGCCTGGCCGACAATTGCCGGAAGCGGGCCGACCAGCAATGGTCGCTGTCGCCGCTCACTTTGCCCCACCCTCTGGTGCGTATTGTTCTGGCAGAGCAGCTGTACCGGGCCTGGTCGATCACCCGCAATCACCCGTATCACCGGGCCTAGGGGGGCATCATGCCATGGGGTGAGTTCAAGGATACGGCAGCGGAACGCCGGCTCTTCCAGCGCCGTACTCTGGTGATGCTGGTGTTTGTGACGCTGGCCATTGGCGGCCTGATTGCGCGGATGTACCAGCTTCAGGTCGTGGAGCATGAGGTTTACACCACTCTCTCGGACAAGAACCGCGTTCAGGTCCAGTCGGTGCCGCCCCCCCGAGGGCTGGTTTACGACCGCAATGACACCCTGTTGGCGGAGAATCGGCCCGTTTTCAGTGTGACGCTTGTGCCCGAACGGGTGCAGGGCATGGACGATACTCTCGCTCAGCTAGGCACTATCCTGGAGATTTCTCCCGAAGACCGTGAACGTTTCCAGCGTCGGCTTCAGGAACCCCGCCGTCCATTCCAGGAAATTCCCCTCCGCTACGACCTCAATGAACAGGAGATGGCCCGCCTGGCTGTGCATCGCCATGAGCTTCCCGGGGTGGAGGTCGAGGCAGAGCTGGTGCGTTTTTACCCGCACAGCGAACTGACGGCCCATGCTCTTGGCTTTGTTGGCCGTATCAATCGTGACGAGTTGCAGCGGATCGATCCGGTCAACTATGCCGGCACCAACTACATCGGAAAATCGGGCATCGAACGCTTCTACGAAGAGATCCTCCATGGTGAGGTTGGCTACCAGCACGTTGAAACCAACGCCCGGGGCCGGACGCTGCGTGTCCTGGAGCGAGAAAACCCGGTGCCTGGAGAAGATCTGCAGTTGCATCTGGATCTCAGGCTGCAGCAGCGCGCTCACGAACTTCTGGATGGTCGCCGCGGCGCCATCATTGCTATCGAACCGGATACCGGTGGCATTCTTGCACTGGCCAGTGTGCCGGGTTTTGATGCCAACAAATTCGTTACCGGTATCAGCGTCAACGACTATCGGGAACTGAGTGAAAGCAAGGATAAGCCCCTGTTCAATCGGGCCTTGCGGGGGCAGTACCCTCCGGGTTCGACTGTGAAACCGATGCTCGCAGTGGCGGCCCTTGATAGCGGTGCCACCACCCGGGATTACACCATCTGGGATCCTGGTCATTTTCGCCTGAATGAAGGCGGCCGGGTGTGGCGCGACTGGAAGCGAACCGGACATGGCTGGGTTGATCTGAAGGACGCTGTGGCCGAATCCTGTGATGTCTATTTCTATGAGGTGGCGGTGGAAATGGGCGTGGATACCATGCACAGCTACCTGGCCCATTTCGGCTTCGGGGAAGACGCCACACTGGATGTTTCAGGTGCCCTGAGCGGGTTGCTGCCTTCCAGGGACTGGAAGCGGGCAGTCCGGAATGAACCCTGGTATCCGGGGGATTCCGTCAATATGGGCATCGGCCAGGGGTTCATGCTTGCCACGCCGTTGCAGCTGGCCACGGCAACTGCCTTGATTGCAAACCGGGGCCGGTGGGTAGAGCCAAGACTTCTGAGGGACATCAAGGGTGATCGGCCGGTCGAGGAGTTTCTGCCGGCCGAGACTCACGAGCCGCTGAACCTCAAGAACGCCAGTGACTGGGAATATGTGGTTGATACCATGGTTGAGGTGATGCACGGTCCGAAGGGAACGGCCCGCTCTGTGGGCCGGGGTGCCTCCTACAAAATGGCGGGCAAGACCGGTACCGCGCAGGTCTTCAGCCTTGCCGAGGATGAAGAATACGATGAAGCGGAAATCCGCGAGCGGCTCCGGGATCACGCGCTTTTTGTTGGCTTTGCGCCGGCGGACAACCCGGAGATCGCGGTTGCCGTGATCGTTGAAAACGGCGGTAGCGGCAGCGGGACGGCCGCGCCGGTTGCCAGGGCCCTTTTTGATTCCTGGCTGCTCGATTATGGTCAGGCCGATGGCGCTCTGGTCAGCGGCGTCGACGAGGTGGCCGACTGATGGCGTTCAAGGCGTTACTGGATTCAACGGCGAGTAACCCGCTTGGCAGGCACCGGAGTATCTGGACCGCGCTGCATCTGGATCCGATCCTTTTGCTGCTGCTGCTCCTGCTGGTTTCCGGCGGGCTGTTTGTGCTCTACAGCGGTGCCGACCGGAACCTCGAGGTAGTCAAGGCCCAGGGCATTCGGCTAGGCGTCGCGTTTGTGGTGATGCTGGTGTTTGCCCAGCTGGATCCCTCGGTGTTTCGCCGGTGGGCGCCGTGGCTTTACGCGGCCGGCATTGTTGCTTTGATTGCAGTCATGCTGGTGGGCGTCGGTGCCAAGGGCGCCCAGCGTTGGCTGGCAATACCGGGCTTGCCCCGTTTTCAGCCCTCGGAGTTGATGAAACTGGTGGTACCCATGATGGCGGCCTGGTACCTGTCCAGGCATTTCCTGCCGCCGAGGTTCCGGCATGTGGCCGTCGGGCTGGCCATTGTTCTGGTGCCGATGATCATGATCATGCAGCAGCCAGACCTGGGGACCTCCTTGCTGGTGGGCATGGCCGGCATTTTCGTGGTGTTTTTCGCCGGTATTAGCTGGAAACTGATCGCCGCCTTCGTGGCCATGGTGTCCGTCTCGGCGCCGCTGATGTGGTTCTTCGTCATGAGGGAGTACCAGAAGCAGCGGGTGCTGACACTCCTGGATCCGCAGAGTGATCCCCTGGGTGCCGGATGGAACATCATCCAGTCCAAAACGGCCATTGGTTCCGGTGGAGTGGATGGCAAAGGCTGGCTGCAAGGGACCCAGTCGCACCTCGAGTTCCTTCCAGAGAGCCATACCGACTTTATTGTTGCGGTGCTGGCGGAGGAATTCGGCTTTGTAGGTATGCTGATCCTGATGACGGTGTATTTCCTGATTATCCTGCGATGTCTTTACATTGCTGCCACGGCCCAGGATTCCTTCAGTCGTCTTCTGGCCGGTGCCCTCACCATGACGTTCTTTATCTACATCCTGGTGAATGTCGGGATGGTCAGCGGGCTGTTACCTGTTGTTGGTGTCCCTTTGCCTCTGATCAGTTACGGTGGAACCTCGGGCGTAACGCTCATGGCAGCGTTTGGCGTTTTGATGTCCATTCACACCCACCGCCGAATGATTGGTGCCTGACTGTGTTCCTACAATGATGGCAGCCGGGTAATGGTGATTCCGTCTGAGAACCCGTTACAATGGACGGAGGGCCATCGGGAATATGATTTCGGTGGCCAATGTGGTCAAGAGGAACTCCAGACAGTGAACTGTAAGCCCTCATTTTCTCTCCTGCTGGTGATCGTTGCGGCGATGATTCTCAGCGGCTGTGCGTCAGCTCCGGAAACGGACCATTCATCCCGCTACACCCTGGCGACCGACCGGGCGCCGTCGGGCAATTTCGATGTCTCCGGGCTTGGCGATGCGGTACCGGTTTACGAGGCGCCCCGAAGGGCCGGCAACAAATCACCCTACAAGGTCTGGGGCAAACAGTACCAGGTGCTCGACAGCAACGACGGCTATGTTGCCCGGGGCACAGCGAGCTGGTACGGCGAGAAGTTTCATGGTCACAAGACCTCCAACGGCGAAACCTTTGACATGTATGCCATGTCCGCCGCGCACAAATCCCTGCGGATCCCTGGTTATGCCCGGGTAACGAATCTTGATAATGGCCGCTCGGTTATCGTTCGGGTCAACGACCGTGGTCCTTTCCACAGCGACAGAATCATCGACCTGTCGTACGCTGCTGCCAAAAAGCTGGGTTACCAGGCTCGTGGCACAGCACGGGTGGAAGTAGCCGCCATTACGGTCAGGCCGGACGGAGCCATGTCTATTGCCGGTGAGCCCTTTTCTCCCGGAGACTCGACTGGATACGCTGAAAGCCGGGTGAAGGCAAGCGGTGACATGGCGACCGCCAACCGGTCATTGTTTGTACAACTGGGTTCCTTCAGCAGCCGGGATCCGGCCGAAAAGTTGCTCAGCCAGGTAAGAGCTGTGCTGGAAAATCCAATGCGTGTGCGGGCTGTTGATACGTCCTCAGGGCGATTCCATCGGGTTCAGGTGGGCCCGTTCAGCGATGAAGACAGCGCCCGACGCACCCAGAGCCTGCTGGAAGCCCGGGGTTTCGATCAGTCCATCCTGCTGACCGACACGCACTGAGTACAGCGAACAAGACACTTATATAAGAAACACACTTAACGACGAATGAATGGACCCATGGCCTTAAACTCTGCTTTTCGAACCCTATCTGTTGTCTTTGTGCTGATGCTTGCCCTCACGGGCAAGGCGATGTCCCAGTCGGTACTGATTCCGTCGCCGCCGCAGATTGCCGGCAGCTCTTATGTTCTTATGGAACCCAAGAGCGGACGGATCATCATGGAGGAGAACAGCCATGAGCGTTTGCCTCCGGCCAGTCTGACCAAAATGATGACCGCCTACATCGTCGAGCGGGAGCTTGATGAGGGCCGGATTGCCATGTCCGACATGGTGCCGATCAGCGTGCATGCCTGGAAAACCGAAGGTTCCCGAACCTTCGTTCGGGAAGGCACTCAGGTGTCGGTTGAAGATCTGCTCAGGGGGGTGATCATTCAGTCGGGCAACGATGCCTCAGTCGCTCTTGCGGAATTTGTTGCCGGCAGCGAAGACGCCTTCGTTGATATCATGAACCAGCAGGCCCAGTTGCTGGGCATGAAAGACACCAATTTTGAAAATGCTACCGGTCTGCCTTCGCCGGATCATTTTTCAACGGCCTATGACCTGGCCATGCTGGCGCAGGCAATCATCAATGATTATCCGGAAAACTATCCGCTGTACGCTGAAAAGCACTTCACCTATAACAATATTCGCCAACCGAACCGGAACAGCCTGCTCTGGCGTGACGACAGCGTCGACGGTCTGAAGACCGGTCACACCGAGGAAGCCGGTTACTGTCTGGTTGCTTCGGCCAAGCGCAACGACACCCGCTTCATTGCCGTCGTCATGGGTACCAGCAGCTCGGAAGCGCGGGCTCAGGAAATCCAGAAGATGCTGAATTACGGCTTCCGCTACTACGAGAGCGAGCGCCTTTTCCGGTCCGGCCAGGAGCTGATCGAAGCCCGTGTCTGGGGTGGCCAGGCTGACCAGCTTTCAGTCGGCATGACCGAAGACGTCTATGTCACCATCCCCCGGGGTTCCCGAAACGATCTGGAGTCCACGGTAGACCTTGATTCTGTGATCAAAGCACCCATCAAGGTCGGGGATGAGCTGGGGCGGGTCAAAGTGTCCTATAACGGTGAAGTGCTGGTTGATCAGCCGGTGCTGGCCCTGACCGAGGTCCCCGAGGGCGGATTTTTCAAACGAATCTGGGATGCCATCAAGCTCTTTTTCGTTCAGTTATTTCAGTAGGGTGATGTTGATCCCTGGGAGTAAAACGGCATGAGTCAGCCGAAAGCACCAAAAATTGAGTTTCCTTGCGACTACGTGATCAAGGTGATCGGCAACGCCGCGCCGGATTTCACCGAGTTTGTGGTTGAGGTTGTGGAGCAGCACGCACCCGGGATCAGCGAAACCGACATCACGGTTAACGACAGCAGCAAAGGCAGGTTCTCCTCGGTCCAACTCAAGATTGTGGCTACCGGGGAAGCGCAGCTCAAAGCTCTGTTTGAAGATCTCAAGGCCAGTGGCCGCGTGCATATGGTGCTCTGAGCCCGATGCCTGACCTGATTGTTCGATCCCTGGGGGAGCAGCCTTACCTGGAAACCTGGGAGGCCATGAAATCGTTCACCGCCGACCGCGATGACAGTGTCGCGGACGAACTCTGGTGCCTTGAGCATCCCCGGGTTTACACCCAGGGCCAGGCGGGCAAGGCTGAGCACATTCTCGCTCCCGGCGATATTCCGGTTATCCTGGTGGATCGTGGCGGCCAGGTGACCTATCACGGGCCCGGTCAGTTGGTGATTTACCTGATGATCAATCTGACCCGCAAAAAGCTGGGTGTGCGATCGCTGGTGGATGAGATTGAGCAGGCCATCGTCCGGACCCTCGCCGGTCTGGGCGTAGAGGCTGCACCCAGGCCAGATGCGCCCGGGGTTTATGTGGGCGAATCCAAAATTGCCTCCCTTGGCCTCCGGGTTCGCCGTGGCTGTTCCTTTCACGGGTTGGCACTGAACGTGGATATGGATATGGAACCCTTCCGGCGCATCAACCCCTGCGGCTATGCCGGTATGGCCATGTCCCAGGTCAGTGATTTCGTTCCGGGTGTAACCCTGGCCGACGTGCAGCAACGATTGTCAGAGCAACTTGTCAGCGGTCTGGCCCACCAGAATGTCGAGTTTCGCGAGGGGTGGTAGTTCAGGCGGCGGCTTCGTTCTCGTAACCGCATACCCGGTTTCGCCCCTCGGATTTGGCGCGATACAGGGCTTCATCTGCCCGCTGCAGCAGGCGGTCGATGGACTCGGATCCCCGAATTGATGCCACACCCACGCTGATGGTGGCCTGAACCTGGCCCTGCTCCGTGTTAACGGATTTGGCGGCAAAGGCTTCCCGGATCCGGTTGGCAGAAGACATGGCCTCTTCGGTAGTGGTTTCCGGCAACAGCACCAGATATTCCTCACCGCCCCAACGGGCCAGGGTGTCAACCTTTCGGCATTGCTCCCGCAGGGTTCTGGCAACCAGCATGATCAGCTCGTCCCCCACATGATGTCCGTAGTTGTCGTTAACGCTCTTGAACAGGTCGATATCCATCAGCAGCACAGAGAAGGGCCGGGCATTGCGAAGGTAGCGCTGGTACTCGATGTCCAACTGCTCCAGGGCTTCCCGTCGGTTGGCCAGGCCGGTCAGGGCATCATGCTTGGCTGCATATTCAAATTCCGCAGCCAGCTTCAGCAGTCCCAGCTTGCTGCGTCGGCGGCTCTGGTCAAGTATGTAGCAGGTGACCATTTCAAAGCCCAGTACCGCCACCATAGTGATTCGGAAACTGGTGCTGTGAGGTGGTTCAAACAGCAGGTCTCCCAACGGGCTGAACAGGAAAATGACGGCAGCGAATCCGCCACTGCAGGCGAGCACGCCAATCCGGGATTCACTGATATAGAAAATGATGGGGGGATAGGCAAACAGCCAGATAATGGCGGAACCATCTTCAACGGCGTGGATCGCCAGATAAGTGAACAGCACCGTGATCAGGGTAATGAACCCCCGGCGTTGCAAGGTTTTGTTGCCGGAAAGCAGATAGGTCACAGAGTTGACGGTCAGCAGCACGGCGAAGCCAATCAGCAGTGGTGGCGTAATCGGATCGTTCTGCAGGCTTGAGCGCCAGGCGAAGAAGAACAGCAGGGGAACGGCAACGGCCGTCAGCCAGTTGATCAGGATCGGGACAGGAATTTCGCCTTTGACCCGGAACTGGGACAGTTCCGTATCCGGCGTTTTTCTTGCGGACTGCGGCATGTTCGGATCTTGTTCTTGTGATAGTCGTTGTCGGACCTTACGTATGAAGAAATACTAGACCGGTTTCCTGCCAGAAACTGTGTCGAAACGTAAACGATCCGGTTGGTCAGGTGTAAACCGGCGACGACGTTGACACATTGGCCCCGTGGCCGCGGAAAGCCGGTCGACTCGGTTAGGTCAGCTACCCTGACTATCCGTATAATGGTGTAAGTCGCCAAACGTGGTGAAATTCTCTGATCCGAACAGGTCACTATGTCTTCCAGACGTTCAGGAAATTCGGTTTCCCGCATCAAGACTGGCAGTTTCGAACGCAGGCTGAGCCTGACTCGTGCCGGGTTGTTTGCTGGTACCCGTATGGCTTCCCATATGGCAACCAACTGGTTCAGCAGCCGGGAAAACCGGGAGAAGCGGCACCGGGCCATGCTGTCGAGCCAGGCTCGGTTCCTGGTGGATGAGCTGGGTCAGCTGAAGGGCAGCGTGGTCAAGATCGGCCAGGTTATGGCCCTGTATGGCGAGCATTTTCTGCCCGAAGAAGTCACCGAAGCGCTACATACCCTGGAAGACCAGACCACCTCACTGGAATGGCCGGCCATTGAGCGTGTATTGAAAGATGAACTGGGGGCGGACCGCCTGGCTCAACTGGATGTGGAGCCCGAACCCATTGGCGCGGCATCGCTGGGGCAGGTGCACCGGGCCTGGCGCAAAAGCGACGGCCTGGAACTGGTGCTGAAGGTGCAGTACCCCGGCGTTGCCGATGCAGTAGACAGCGATCTGAATGCCGTTGCCCAGCTGTTGCGGGTAGCGAGGCTGGTCAGTTTCGGCCCGGAGTTCAATGACTGGCTGGAAGAAGTCCGGCAGATGATGCATCGGGAAGTGGATTATCGCCTGGAGGCGAAAACCACCGAGAAATTCCGCACTATGCTGGCGTCGGATCCAAGGTTCATTGTGCCCAGGGTCCTGCCCGAATTTTCAACCGCACACGTTATTTGCTCGACCTACGAACATGGTCATTCGGTCAGCTCCCAGGCGGTCAAAGAGCTTCCGCTGGAGCGTCGGAGCGCCCTTGGCAAGGCCGCTCTCGAGCTGTTTTTCCGGGAGCTGTTTGTCTGGGGGGAAATACAGACGGATCCGAACTTTGGTAACTATCGAATCCGTATCGCCGGCGAAGAGGGAGATGATCCGGGATACGATCGCATTGTTCTGCTCGATTTCGGGGCTGTTCAGGCCTATTCGGATGACTTTCTCAAGCCGGTTATCCAGATGATCAGAGCCTCCTACGAGAACGATCTCCAGGCGGTCATTGATGGCGGCGTGAAATTGCGCTTCATGAGCACCGAGTGGCCGGCGGAGGTCCTGGAGAAGTTTGGCCAGGTCTGCATGTCGGTGCTCGAGCCCCTATCCAGTGACAAGGAATCCTGGCCGGATTATGCGGTGAACAGTCAGGGCCAGTATCGCTGGAAGCAGAGCGAATTGCCGTCCCGGGTGGCCCGTCAGGCGGCACGGTCGGCCATCAGTCGCTATTTCCGGGTGCCTCCCAAGGAGTTTGTTTTCCTCAACCGAAAACTGATCGGGGTCTACACCTTTGTCGCGGTACTGAATTCCGAGTTCAATGGCGAGCCGCTGCTCAGGAAATACCTCTACGGAGAAGGTGACGACGCGCCGGATGCTTCTGCCACAAGCCAGAGTACGAAGGCGTAGCGGGCGCCCTTACCGATACCCACCAGGATGACAAAGTTGAGCCAGGGCACGCGCATGATCCCGCCAACCAGGGTCAGCGCATCGCCCCCGAGGGGCAGCCAGCCCATCAGCAGTGACCACTGGCCATAACGGTTAAAACGGTTCCGCGCCTTGTGCAGCTGCATCTCGCTGACCGGAAACCAGCGTTTATGCTTAAAGCGATCCACCTGCCGGCCGATAACTCCATTAACGACCGAGCCCAACGTGTTGCCCAGTGTTGCCCAGAACCAGAGCCACCACCAGGAGTAGCCCTGTGTTATCAGAGTGCCGAGCAGGACTTCCGAGTAGGCAGGCAGCAGCGTGGCGGCAGCGAACGCGGTCAGAAATAGCGTCAGGTAGGCCACCGGGCCCTCCGTGCTTTAATATGAAATGAACCTCCAACACTCCGCAGGTCCGGCCTTACCATGAAACAGTTATCGCTCCGCTTCAAGCTCTACACCCTCGTTGTGTCCCTGCTCCTGATTATGGGTATCAGCATCGTGGTTACGGCCCAGTTGTCACTCGGAGACATGGAAGAGAGATTGACGGCCGAGACCCGGGATACGGTGCAGGGTATTGTGATGGATCAGCTTGGCGCAACCGCCGGCAAATATGGCGAACTGGTCAGTGGCCAGTTTGCGACAGCCTTTCGGACCCCGGAAGTCGTCCGCAATGTCATTATCCGAAACATTCAGGCTGACAGCTCTGGTCGTATCAGCCGGACAGCCCTGCAGGAGACCGTTGGCGCAGTTCTGGAGGAGCAGAAAAGCCTGAGTTCGATCTACGCCCAGTTCGAGCCTGATGGCTACGATGGCCAGGATCGCTACTTCACCGGTGGTGTTGAAGAACACAGCAGCGATGAGGGCACCCTGGAGATCTATTACTACCGGGATCCGGACGGCCAGGTCCAGTTCAGCCGCACGGAAGACCCGGCTACCAAATATCTGGACAGCCTGAACGAATTCGGGATCCGGGAAGCAGAGTGGTACCTGTGTTCGCGGGACACCAAGTCACCCTGCATCATGGAACCCTACGAATACGAAATCAGCGAAGGCTACTCGGAGTTGATGACCAGCCTGGTGGTTCCGATTCTGGATGACGGAACATTCGCCGGCGTGGTGGGTGTCGACATCAATCTCTCGACACTGCAACGAACCATTGCCGGTGTCAGTCAGGAACTGTTCGGCGGCCAGTCCCGTGTCACGCTGATCAGTGAGCAGGGGCTTATCGCGGCCTCCAGTCATTATGAGGAACAGCTTGGCCGGCCTCTTCAGGAAGCCGTGCCCGAGCATGGCGACACTTTCGCAGGGCTGCACCGGGGTGAGGGCACCTTTGATGACGGGCAGACCCTGGCCGTGGCGTATCCTGTTAAAATCCGGTTGCCGGATGTCGAGTGGTCGCTGCTGATCGAGTTGCCGCGGGATGCCGCGCTCGCCAGCGTTTCGGAAATTACCGGTCTGTTGTCAGACGAAGTCGCCGCGACAGCCACACGCCAGACCCTGGTGGGGATCGCGGTGGTGGTTTTCGCCATCGTGGCGCTGGTGCTCCTGGTGCGCTCGGTTACCCGGCCACTGGATGAAATCCGGGATCGCATGAAGAACCTGGCCAGCGCCGAAGGGGACCTGACCCGTGAACTGGAAATCGACACCCATGCCGAACTGATCGAGCTCGCCGGCGGGTTTAATGCCTTCCTGGCCCGGCTGAGGGAAATGATCAATGACCTGAAGGGCGTCAACGCCAAGGTCCGGGAACAGGCCAGGGATGTGGGCAGTATTGCGGTTGAGACCGATGAGCAGACCGGCCGGCAGCACCAGGACATCGACAGCGTGGTGACCGCCATGAACGAAATGTCTGCCGCTGCAGGGGAAGTGGCCGGATTTGCCGGCGAGGCGGCGGATAATGCCCGTATGGCCCAGGACGGCATCCGGTTTACCCAGGATACCCTGTCATCGGCGGTGAATGGCGTGAGCGCGGTCGCCAACGATATGGGTGAGGCCAGTACGGCAATCGGACAGGTGGCCAATCGCAGTGAGGACATCAACCGGATTCTGGATGTTATTCGTGGCATCGCCGAACAGACCAACCTTCTCGCTCTCAACGCGGCCATCGAGGCCGCCAGGGCCGGCGAACAGGGTCGCGGATTTGCCGTGGTTGCCGATGAGGTCCGCACTCTGGCCTCCCGGACGCGGGAATCCACCGATGAAATCAGCACCATGATCGATGGGCTCAAGCAGGATGTGAATGGCGCCGTTTCGGTGATCCAGAGCGGCGTTGACCGCGCCACATCGGCGGTCGATGGTACCCAGGAGGCGGCCCATTCATTGGCTACGGTGGTCGACCGGATCGGGACCATCGTGGAGCACGTAACCCAGGTGGCCACGGCAGCGGAAGAACAGAGTTCGGTGAGCGAGGAAATCAATCGCAACCTTACGCACATCGGCGATGCCGCCAATGATCTCCGGGAGCTTGCCGGTCGGGTCAAGGGCAGTGGTCAGGCCCTGGACAACGAGGTGCAGGTTCTGGAGCGCGAGCTGAGCCGCCTCAGAACATGATGGCCCGCTACTATAGCGGCGATTCAAAGCATCAATTTTCAATTACCGGGTGCCGTGTCATGATTCGTTTATGCGATTTTAATCGTTGAATATACCGCCAGAGACCATGGGGAGGTGTTTATGGAGCAGGTCACGATTTACGGCCGCTCAAGTTGTGGGTTCTGTGTGCAGGCCAGGCACCTGTGTGAGGCCAGAAACATTCCCTATGTCTGGGTCGATATGATCGAGAAGGGTATGAGCAAGCAGGATATCGCCGACAGGATTGGCCGGCCCGTCTATACCGTGCCCCAGATTCTTGTCGGTAGCCAGTATGTGGGCGGTTTTGATCAGTTCTATGCCTACGTGCGCGACCACCAGGCAGAACTGGCCCGCTAACAAACGGCCGGGGTCTTCCAAAAGAACGAAAAAAGCCTGACAGAGGCAATCTGTCAGGCTTTTTTGCTTCCTGATGGGGCCGAAAAGGCCTACAGCTGGAAATCGGTTTTGAGCTTCTTCTCGGTCAAGGTGTTCTGGAGTTTGGCGACTCGTGGCAGGCCATTATCGAACGGCGGGAAGCTCTCACCGGCAATCAGCGGCTCCAGGTAGTCCCGGCAATCCTGGGTGATACCAAAACCGTCGTCGGTGATGAAATGAATGGGCATCTTCTTTTCCTGGTTTGCCACCTCACTGAGGGGCGCTTCGCCAATCTTCCAGCGGTAAGGCTTCCCCTGTTCCCGGACGATGGTGGGCATCAGGGCCTGCTTGCCTTCCAGGGCCATTTCCACTGCGGCCTTACCAACGGCATAGGCCTGTTCCACGTCAGTGGCGGAGGCAATGTGGCGGGCGCTGCGCTGGAGGTAATCCGCTACGGCCCAGTGATACTTGTGGCCCAGTGCCTGCCTGACCATATTGGCGAGGGCCGGTGCAACACCACCAAGCTGGGTGTGGCCGAACGCGTCCTTGGCACCGGCATCCGCCAGGAAGCGACCGTCTTCGTACTGGGCACCCTCGGAGGCCACCACAACACAGTAGCCGTATTCCTTCACACAATGATCCACGCGCGCCAGGAAGCTTTCACGGTCAAACGGAATCTCCGGGAACAGGATAATATGGGGTGGTTCGCCCTCGCCCTGTCCGGCCAGGCCGCCGGATGCGGCAATCCAGCCGGCGTGGCGCCCCATGACTTCCAGGATGAACACCTTGGTGGAGGTTTCGCACATGGACTTGATGTCCAGGCTGGCTTCCAGGGTGGAGGTGGCAATGTACTTGGCAACGGAACCGAAGCCGGGGCAGCAGTCGGTGAAGGGCAGATCGTTATCCACGGTCTTGGGCACGCCGATGCAGGTAATCGGGTAGCCCATCTTGTCGGCGATCTGGGAGACCTTGTAGGCAGTATCCTGGGAATCTCCGCCGCCGTTGTAGAAGAAGTAGCCGATGTCGTGGGCCCGGAAAACCTCAATCAGCCGCTCGTATTCGCGACGGTTCTCGGAAATGTTCTTGAGCTTGTGGCGACAGGAGCCAAAAGCGCCCCCCGGAGTGTGAATCAGTGCCTGGATGGCATCGTCGCTCTCGAGGCTGGTATCAATCAGTTCTTCCTTCAGCGCCCCGATAATGCCGTTGCGTCCGGCAAACACCTTGCCGATTTTGTCCGGATGCTTGCGGGCGGTCTGGATGACGCCACAGGCACTGGCATTGATGACGGCGGTGACACCGCCGGATTGAGCGTAGAATGCGTTCTTGATGGCCATCTCGGGCTGGAGCCTCCTGCTGGTTCGACAATGGCGCAGATGATACGCCAATCGACGGCAATTTTCATGAGCAGGATTGCGGATAGCGTGGCTCTTGACGGGGTGGGGCGGATACGGGAGGCTTGTCGGGTTTCAACACAGAGGGCAGTTGCCGAATGCACATTCATATCCTCGGAATCTGTGGCACCTTCATGGGCAGCCTGGCCGTTCTGGCCCGGGAGCTGGGCCACACTGTGACCGGCTCCGATCAGGGCGTTTATCCGCCCATGAGCACCCAGCTGGAGGCCCAGGGCATTGGCCTGATGGAAGGTTACAGTGCGGATCACCTGGAGCCGAAGCCGGACCTTGTGCTCATCGGTAACGCCATGTCCCGCGGCAACCCGGAAGTCGAAGCGGTGCTTAACCGCAATATCGACTACATGTCCGGGCCCGAGTGGCTGAGCCGCGAGGTGCTCAGGCACCGTTGGGTGATGGCGGTGGCCGGTACCCACGGCAAGACCACCACGACGTCCATGCTGCTCTGGATCCTGGATCAGGCCGGGTTTGAACCGGGTTACCTGGTTGGTGGTGTTCCTCGGGACTTTCCCGTGTCGGCCCGGCTGGGCAACAGCGACTTTTTTGTGATCGAGGCGGACGAATACGACAGCGCCTTCTTCGACAAGCGCTCCAAGTTTGTCCATTACCGTCCCCACACCCTGATCCTGAACAATCTGGAATTCGATCACGCGGATATTTTCGAAAACGTTGAAGCCATTGAGCGCCAGTTCCATCACCTGGTGCGAACAGTCCCCTCCCAGGGCCTGATTATCCGTCCGGCGGTGGACCGTCACCTGGATAATGCCCTGGCAATGGGCTGTTGGAGCCCGGTGCAGGACACCGCCATCGGCAGCGAAACCCCGCGCATGTCGGACTGGCGGGCCGAGCTGCTGTCGGAGGACGGCAGCCGTTTCCTGGTCATTCATCACGAGCAGCCGGTAGCAACGCTGAAGTGGGATCAGACCGGTCTTCATAATGTCCGCAATGCCCTGTCTGCGATTGCTGCGGCACGCCATGTGGGCGTTACCCCGGATCATGCGGTAGCAGCCCTGTGCCGGTTCTCCGGCGTCAAGCGGCGCATGGAGCTGCTGGCGGATATCGACGGCGTGCGTGTGTACGACGACTTTGCCCACCATCCGACCGCCATTGCCACCACCCTTGAGGGCTTGCGCAACCAGGTCGGTGACGAGCCCATCCTGGCGCTCATTGAACCGCGCTCAAACACCATGAAGCAGGGCGTCCACCAGCAGACATTGTTGCCCAGCGCGGAAACCGCAGACCGGGTTCTGTGGGCCAATCTGAACGATATGGACTGGCTGCCGGAACTGATTGCCGGTTGGCAGGAGCTGAATACCGGTTCCGATCGGCATCGGGTGGAGGCTACAGTGGAAGACTTGCTGGCGCGCACCCTGGAAGATCTTCCCAGCCCCTGCCACATTGTGATCATGAGCAACGGCGGCTTTGGTGGCATTCACGGTAAACTTATTGCCGAGCTTGAGCGTATCCGTGGCTGATCCGGCGCAACTGGCGACTCCCCCTGACTGACAAGTGGCGACATCCATGAGCAACGACCATAACCGGCCAACGACCGTTAACCTGGCCTTCACTGGCGCTTCCGGTGCCCAGTATGGCCTGCGCCTGTTGCAGTGCCTGGTGTCAGCAGGCTGCCGGGTGAATGTCATGGTCAGCCGGGCTGCGCAGGTGGTGATCGCCACGGAAACCGATCTGAAACTGCCGGGAACGCCGCCGGCGATGCAGGAAACATTGTCTGCCTATGCCGGCGCAGAATCCGGGCATGTTCTGGTGTTTGGTCGGGAAGACTGGTTTGCCCCGCCGGCTTCCGGCTCCGGGGAGAAAGCGCCGCTGGTGGTTTGCCCCTGTAGTACCGGCACTCTCTCGGCCCTGGCGACCGGTGCCAGTAACAACCTGATTGAGCGGGCCGGCGATGTGGCTCTGAAGGAGCGTCGTACGCTCATTCTGGTTCCCAGGGAGGCACCTTTCTCCGAGGTGCATCTGGAGAATATGCTGAAACTGACTCGCATGGGTGCCGTCATCATGCCGGCGAGCCCCGGCTTCTATCACAAGCCCCAGTCGCTCGGGGATCTGGTGGATTTTATTGTTGCCCGAATCCTCGATCATCTGAACCTGCCCCAGGACCTGATGCCCCGCTGGGGCGAGGCCCGTGCCGAGGACAAGCGCAAGGGCTGAGGCTGCTCGCAGCGATGGTTTTGGTCAGCCCGATTGATGCTTTTCATCATTGAGCAAATGGGCCTCCGGGCAGAGACTTGGTGAACGACAATCACAACACAGGTTATTCACCGAGGTTCACCATGATTCCACGCACTCTCTTCGACGCCGACCTTGAAGGCTTTCGCGATTCTGTCCGCAAGTTCCTGGAGCAGGAGGCAACGCCTTACCATGATCAGTGGGAGAAAGACGGCCAGGTTAGCCGCGAGCTCTGGCAGAAGGCCGGTGAGCTGGGTTTTCTTTGCCCTTGTCTACCAGAAGAGTTTGGCGGCGTAGGCGCGGATTTCCGGTACAGCGCGGTGTTGATCGAAGAGGTAGCCAGGGCCGGCTTGACGGGCATAGGTTGGGGCCTGCACTCTGACATTGTTGCGCCTTACGTGCTCAACTACGGCTCCGACGAGCTGAAAAATTACTATCTGCCCAAACTGGCCAGCGGCGAAATGATTGGCGCCATTGCCATGACGGAGCCGGGTGCCGGCTCGGACCTGCAGGGCGTGAAAACGACGGCGGTGAAAAACGGCGATCATTACGTGCTGAATGGTTCCAAGACCTTCATCACTAACGGCCAGCTTGCTGACGTGGTTATTGTTGTTGCAAAGACCGATCCCAAGGAAGGCGCCAAGGGCATCAGTCTGTTCATGGTGGAAACCGCGTGGGAAGGTTTCGAAAAAGGTCAGAACCTGAACAAGGTTGGTATGAAGGCCCAGGACACCTCCGAGCTGTTCTTTCAGGATGTGAAGGTACCTGAGAAGAATCTGATCGGTCCGGGCGAAGGCCAGGGCTTTTTCCAACTGATGCAGGAGCTGGCGGCCGAGCGTCTTCAGGTGGCTCTGGGTGCTGTCGCCGCTGCCGAAGCCGCCTGGCAGTGGACACTGGGTTACGTCAAGGAGCGCAACGCCTTTGGCAAGCCGGTGATCGCGTTCCAGAATACCCGCTTCAAGATGGCGGAAATGAAAGCAGAAATTACCGCTGCCCGGGTGTTCACCGATCGGTGCCTGGAGCTGCATCTGGACAAGAAGCTCGACATTCCTACCGCGGCGATGCTCAAGCAGCTCACAACAGATCTGCAGTGCAAAGTGATGGATGAGTGCGTGCAGCTCCACGGCGGCTATGGCTACATGTGGGAGTATCCGATCGCACGGGCCTGGGCGGACTCACGGGTGCAGCGGATCTACGCCGGCACCAACGAAATCATGAAGGAAATCGTTGCCCGTTCATTCTGAGCATGGCCTGAAGTTCTGGTCATAAGGGCAACTGAGGGCAGTGCTGGCACTGCCCGTTCATTCTGAGCATGGCCTGAAGTTCTGGTCATAAGGGCAACTGAGGGCAGTGCTGGCACTGCCCGTTTCCTTTGATCAGGAGAGGCACAGATGAAACAGCCATTGTCGCGAGATACCAGTCTCGAAGTGACCAACCTCGAAGAACTTGCACCGATGGCTGACTATTCACTGATGGATAGTCTGAACCGTGATCCGGATGCCACTCCTGATGGCGTTGACCACCGGCCAAGGCAGGTTTTTTCAGGCCACTATGTTCCGGTCAGGCCCACGCCCATCGAGACCCCTGAATACGTTGCCCACAGCGAGAGTTTATTCCGCGAACTGGGCTTTGCCGACAGCCTGGGCCAATCCGATGACTTTATCAGGATGTTCTCCGGAGACCTCTCACTCGTGCCGGAGCCCATGAGCAAAGTCGGTTGGGCCTGTGGTTACGCGCTTTCCATCTACGGCACCGAATACACCCAGCAATGCCCGTTCCAGACCGGCAACGGCTATGGCGACGGCCGAGCAATTTCAGTACTGGAAGCTGTTCTGAACGGTCAGCGCTGGGAAATGCAGCTCAAGGGTGGCGGCCAGACGCCCTATTGTCGCGGTGCCGATGGACGGGCGGTTCTGCGTTCCAGCGTGCGTGAATTCCTGGCGCAGGAGCACATGCACGCGCTGGGTGTGCCGACCTCCCGGTCTCTGAGTCTTTATGTATCGAAAACGGAGAGAGTGCGGCGCCCCTGGTACTCCGAGGGCTCCCATTCCCTGGATCCGGACCAGCTCATTTCGGAGCCGGTAGCCATCTCCACGCGTGCGGCCCCGTCCTTCATTCGGGTGGGCCAACTTGAACTCTTTGGTCGCAGGGCCCGAAAGCAGGAACACCCCCGTGCGCTTGAAGAACTCGAGCAACTGGTACTGCACCTGATTGATCGCGAGTATAACGGGGTTATTGATCAGTCCCTCGATACTCCCACAAAAATCGTGATGCTCGCGCGGGCGTTCCGCAGCCGTCTTGCTTCCCTGGTGGCGAACTGGATCCGGGTTGGTTACTGCCAGGGCAATTTCAACAGTGACAACTGCGCCGCCGGCGGCTTCACACTGGATTACGGCCCCTTCGGCTTCTGTGAAGTGTTTGAACCCTTTTACCAACCATGGACCGGTGGCGGACAGCACTTCTCTTTCCTGAACCAGCCCGCGGCAGCGGAAAGGAACTTTAAAAGTTTCTGTTCAGCCCTGAGGCCTCTGCTAGGCGCTCACGAGGATGAACTGGCTCAACTCGACGAGATTCATAGCGGCTTTCCGGAGGTGATGCAGGCGGAAATGGAGAGGATGTGGGCAGCGAAGTTGGGCCTTGAGGTTTTTGACTCTGAACTCTTCAGGGAGTTGATGATGCTGATGACACAGACACCTGTGGATTACAGCGTCTTTTTTCGCGAGCTCTCTTCAATACCCGACGATATCAGGTCAATCGAAAAGAGCTTTTACAGGCCAATGAATGAAGCGGGAGGGGCCGAGTCGGAAGGGCTGTTGAAGCGCTGGTCCGAGTGGCTTGCCAAGTGGAGATCACAGATTGGAATCGACGGCGCTGGCAACGGTTCCCGGCTCCGCGAGGAACTGTCCCGAAATATGAAGCTCGTGAACCCGAAATACACCATGCGCGAGTGGTTCGTGGTTACTGCTTATCAGCAAGCAGCCGAGGGTGATTACCGGCCGCTAAGAGCGCTGCAGGATGTATTAACGCAACCCTATGCCGAGCAGTCGAATTCCGTTGAGTCGCACTACTACCGGCTGAAGCCATTGGAGTTGTTCGATCTTGGCGGTTTGTCCCATTACAGCTGCTCGTCGTGACCAGTGTCCCGTCTGGCTCAGTAGTTCAGCGACTTAGCCAGACGGGCCACTCGTTACCAAACTTTACAAATTGCCAAACCTATCAAGGTCTCCGGCCATCACATCCCCTAAAGTAGCGGCACAACCTCTAACAAGGATAAACGGTTGCCGCGATGAAACGCCTCATTGGTCTCTCTGTATCTCTTCTCTCCCTTTTCCTGGCCGGCTGCGGTGAGGAATCCGACGAGCTGCCCGTGGACGGGCGGGATTTCGATGGCGTGGAGTACAGTGAGCCTGCACCCTATACCGGTAAGGTCATCGACGGATACCTTAAGAATGCCCGGGTGTGGCTGGATATGGATGGTGACAGTCAGTTCACGCCGGGGCCCCTGGTCATCGAGCTGGATAACGGCAGTGAAGTCACCCTAGCCTCGGGTGAACCCACCGCAATGAGTGGCGCCGGCGGTCGTTTCGCAATGGATATTTCGGAGCTGGTTCTGGACCCTGCAGTCGGCCCCGATCTTGATCCACGGGACTATTCACTGCATGCCGTGGCCATGCCGGGTAAAACCCTTGAGGAAACTCGTAACGGTAACGTCCCGGTGGCCAGTGCCTATCTGATGTCGGCGTCTCCCGGTGTTCGCAATATCACGCCACTGACAACACTGGCCCGCTATCGGGGCATCGTCGGGCTGGGTTCGTTCCTGGAAACGCCTTCAGGCATCGCTGCCAGCCTGGCCGATCTGAATCTGGTGCGCGATTATATCCTCGCCCGGGACGAGCGCTCACACGCCTATGCCAGGGCATTGGCACGGTTCATGGCCAGCCAGATTCCAGCTGCCTATAACGATCTGCTGGCAGCGGGAGACAGTGACGGCACGGAGCGATTCCTGAGCAAGGAAGCGGCGTTTCTACTGGGTGTGTCTCTGGTACAGAATGCCGGCGATGTCATCGCCGTGGTTGATGCCGCCGCCCAGGGTGATTTTGCCAATGTCGACGTTGATGCCCTGACCCTGCCCGAAGTGGATGTGGAACTGAGCGACCCGGTGCTGCTGACCAGCCAGAAGGTCTACGCCGAGCCCGCCAATCAGGACACTCTGCCTGCCAGTCGCTCCGGCCTGCAGATCTCCGCCGAGCTGGCCTTCGATTACAGTGAGAGCGGGCGACTGCTATCGGTCTCCGCGAACGGCTGTCTGGCACCCTCCATGCCGGAGCTGGCAAGACTTATCGGTGTGAATGGCTATATGGCGGACCTGGACACCCAGTGGTTGCCCTCCGCCGCGCTTTCGGAGCAGAGCCGCTTGAATTTCGACGACGAGGGCACGGATGAACGCCTGATTTTCGATTGGGACAACCGGCGTATTTACTTCGAGACCAGTACCACCTGCCATGTGCACAGGGGGATTGTGGCAGATTCAACGGAGCTGGGCGGCCCTCCAGAGGTTACCTATAGCTGGACGAGGGACAGTGGTGATCTGGTGGAATTGGTTGCAGAGATTCGTGACGGGGCAACCCGTACGCTGGTTCCGGAAACCGAAAATTCGTCGTCCGTGTTTCCCGGTTACCGGATTTCAGAGCAGGGCAGTGAGGTGGAAGCCGTAACGTTTGCCGCCGGTATCAACAGCTGTGCCCCTCAGGAGGATGCCGCCGAAGCAAACCAGGTTGTAACCGGAGTTCAGGCGTACCAGTTTTCAGGCTATGAACCACAGCCAGAAGGTTTTACCGATCCGGTTCTTGAGTTCGATCGAAGGGAGTTTTCTGAAGATGAGCCGCCGTATCTGCGACTGTTGCGCTATGGATTCCTCGATCCGATTCGGCTCCAGCTGTCCCGGGTGACCGGTGATGGCAGTTTCGAATGGGCGATGAATTACCCTGCAGCTGACGGACCAGGCTTTGTTGCTGAACAACCGAATCTAATTCGCGATGCCTACCTTAAACCATACAATGCGGGTGGTGACTGTGGGCGCGAGTTCGAGGGTGTGCCCAATTCCGCTTATGCGCGGGTGGAGTATAGCTACCAGCGTTTGTCTGAGTATCTGGTTGGGTTGCTGCAATAGGCAATATTGCGCCCGTTTTTTTCTGACTGCAGGCAAAGGAATTACAGAAATCGGCGATTATTCAAAGGGATCTGGAATTTGGCCGGCTAGCCAATTTGCCACTTCCTGAGGGAGGAAGTGGTGCCGAGGAGAGGACTTGAACCTCCACGGGGTTGCCCCCACTAGCACCTGAAGCTAGCGTGTCTACCAATTTCACCACCTCGGCAGGTGATTTGCAGTTCTGCGTTTAGTTCGTTGAAAACTTGGCAGTTCTGCCGCAGCTGAGGTGTTGCCCCTCAACCGATGGCGCGTACTTTAATAATTCCGGAAAACGGTGTCAAACGTTTTTTATCAAAAACCTTGAGTGGTATTTGTGCCTATATTCTTTGTGTGGTTAGGCACTTCCTTTATACCGGCGTTATACTCGGGTTCAAATTCAATCCAGAAACACCGCATTTCGGTACCAGGACAAGGACACGAATGGCTTCGAGAAAAAAGACAGACAGAGATCCGCACGCAGGTCGTGAAGCAGAAAAATACGACAATCCGATCCAGAGCAGAGAGTTCATCATCGAGCATCTCAAGGAGCGCGGTGCCCCCGCGACTCACGAGACGCTTTGTGAAGAACTCGGACAGAATTCCCCGGAGGGTATCGAGGCTCTGCGTCGGCGTCTCATTGCCATGTGTCGAGACGGGCAGCTGATCTGTAACCGGCGTGGCGCCTATCTCCCCATTGAAGAAGCTGATCTGGTTACCGGCCGGGTGATTGGCCACAAAGACGGCTTCGGCTTTCTGGTGCCGGATGACGGCGGTTCTGATCTGTTTCTCACCGCCCGGCAGATGCGCCAGGTGTTCCATGGTGATCGCGTGGCGGCACGGGTCGATCGCGTTGACGATCGCGGTCGACGCGAGGGCGTGATCGTTGAAGTCCTGGAATACCGGACCAGCCAGACGGTGGGACGCTTTTTCCAGGAAAGCGGCATCAGCTTTGTTGTTCCGGAAAACGCGCGGATCAACCACGAAGTGCTGATTCCCCCGGAGAATTGTGGCAATGCCCGCCATGGCCAGTATGTTGTGGTGGATATAGTTCGCCAGCCTACGGTGCGCACCCAGCCATTGGGCAAGGTGGTTGAGGTCCTTGGCGAACACATGGCGCCGGGGATGGAAATTGACGTTGCCATCCGTTCCTACGACATTCCCCATAGCTGGCCGCCCGCTGTCGGTGAGCAGACGGCAGAAATTCCGGAAGAGGTCACAGAGAAAGATAAGGCCAACCGGAAGGATATCCGCAATCTCAGGCTGGTAACCATTGACGACGAAACGGCCCGTGATTTCGATGATGCCGTCTATTGCGAGCCAAGGCCCCGTGGCGGCTATCGCCTGCTGGTTGCGATCGCCGACGTTTCACACTACGTGCGCCCCGGAACGCCGTTGGACGAAGAGGCGGTCAATCGCAGTACTTCAGTCTATTTTCCGGACCACGTGGTGCCTATGCTGCCGGAAAAGCTGTCCAATGGCCTTTGCTCGCTGAACCCCGGGGTGGATCGCCTCTGCATGGTGGCCGATATGACCATCAGCGCCGCGGGTAACATCAGCAGCTACAACTTCTATCAGGCGGTCATGTTCAGTCATGCGCGGCTTACCTACAACAAGGTAAGCACCATGCTTGAGCACCCGGACACCGAGCAGGGCTACAAGCTGTGTGAGCAATACGCCAATGTGCTCCCGCAGTTGCACAATCTCTATGGCCTTTACCAGTTGTTGCGCAAAGCCCGCACTGAGCGTGGTGCGATCGATTTCGAAACCACCGAAACCAAGATCGTGTTTGACGCCGACCGGAAAATCGAAGAGATCGTGCCGGTGCAGCGCAACGATGCCCACAAGATCATCGAGGAATGCATGCTGTGCGCGAACGTTGCGACAGCGCGATTCCTGAAAAAACACAAACTCCCGGCACTTTACCGGGTGCACGATGGCCCTTCAGAAGAGCGGCTCAACGCGGTTCGGCTGTTCCTGGGTGAGTTGGGGCTGCAGTTGGGTGGCGGCGATAACCCCACGTCTGCGGACTACCAGGAACTGTTGAACAGTATCAAGGACCGCTCGGATGCCAACGTGATCCAGACGGTGATGCTGCGTTCACTCAGCCAGGCGGTCTACAGTCCGGAAGAGGGCGGCCATTTTGGCCTTGGTTATGCGGGTTATGCCCACTTCACGTCGCCGATCCGACGTTACCCGGATTTGATTAATCACAGGGCCATCAAATCGGTGATTCACGGAGGGCAGCCGTCCAAGGATGTGGTTCCGCCTCCGAAGCCGGATCCCGAGCTTTCAGAGTATCCCTACGATTTGGCCCGCATGGAGCAGCTGGGTGAGCATACATCCATGGCAGAACGGCGTGCCGATGATGCCACCCGGGATGTCATGGCCTGGCTGAAGTGCGAGTACCTGAGTGATCATGTCGGTGAGGACTATGATGGCGTGATCGCTTCGGTGGTGCCCTTCGGCTTCTTTGTTGAGCTCTCGGGAGTTTACATAGAGGGACTGGTGCACGTGTCGACGCTGAGCGGCGACTTTTTCCATCACGATTCCGCCAAACACCGTCTCATCGGTGAGCGCACGGCAATGAGTTTCCGGCTTGGTGATGAGGTCCGGGTGAAGGTCGTCAGGGTCGGCATGGAAGACCGGAAGATAGACCTGGAACTGATCAGCGAGCCGGTTCACCGGCAGGCAGATCGCGACGCACTCAAGGTCCCTGATAAAGGTGAGCGAGGAAAGGGAAAACGCGGCCCTGGCAAGGGTAGCAA
The DNA here is from genome assembly GCF_002933275.1 of Marinobacter maroccanus. Taxonomy (GTDB): domain Bacteria; phylum Pseudomonadota; class Gammaproteobacteria; order Pseudomonadales; family Oleiphilaceae; genus Marinobacter; species Marinobacter maroccanus. The sequence continues at coordinate 22,514 of NZ_PSSX01000019.1, read as the reverse complement.
GCCCTCCGGCAGAACCAGGCCTGGCCAGAAAGGTGCTTCCGGCGGCGAGTCTGGCCCGAAGCGCCCGAGGAAACGCCCGGTTGCGCAGAAGAAAAAGCCGGGCCCCGAGGCCTTTGATGACGATGAAACTCCCTCTGCCAGGGACGAACTGGTAGCTCGAGCTGCAAAGCTTGCCCTGAAGAAAGGCAAAAAAGGCAGTGGCGCTGGCAAAGGCGATAAGAAAGCCAAACCGAGCAAATCAGGCAAGTAACAGGAAGCAGAATCAGTGTCCGGAGAATTTGTGTTTGGCTGGCACGCGGTTGAGGCTGTCCTCAAGCGCGAGCCAGAACGTTTACAGCAGGTCTGGATTCAGACCGGCAGGCAGGATAAGCGGGTCAAGAGCATTACCGATGCCCTGGATAGCATGGGTGTGCGTTGGAAAGTTGTGCATCGTAAAGAGCTCGACGAGCGCGTGTCCGGAGTGCATCAGGGGATTGTCGCGGCCGTCAGTGAGAGCCGGGAGTGGACGGAAGACGATCTGCTGGCGCAGCTGGCGGGCAGTGACAAGCCGCCGTTTCTGCTTGTACTGGATGGCGTGACCGATCCCCATAATCTTGGCGCCTGCATGCGCACCGCCGATGCCGTGGGAATTCAGGCGGTCATTGTCCCCAAGGACAAGTCCGCTTCGCTGACCCCGGTTGCCCGTAAAGTCGCCTGCGGTGCTGCCGAGACCGTGCCCTTTGTGCGGGTTACCAATCTCGCCCGCTTTCTGCGTAGTCTGCAGGATCAGGGGGTCTGGCTGATCGGCACCGCCGGTGAGGCGGACGCAACGCTCTACCAGGCCGATTTCAAGGGCCCGGTGGCGCTGGTGATGGGGGCGGAAGGCAAGGGCATGCGCCGGTTGACCCGGGAGCACTGCGACCAGCTGATCAATATCCCCATGCTCGGCCATGTAGACAGCCTCAACGTGTCCGTGGCTACGGGTGTTTGCCTATACGAAGCCTTGCGTCAACGGCTTGGTTAACCCTTGCACACAGGGCCTTCCCCGCCTAGAATACGTGACCCTTTTTTTAAGGGGTGGTTTTGTATTGCCTGAATGCAGGCAATCCGGGGCCAAGCTTTTGATCAAGCCTTTCTTGTAAAGCCTTATTGATAAAGCAAAAAGAAACCGGCAGCAGAATGCTGTCAACTCCTTGCTTTCAAGTTTGTCGGTCGCGGGTTCAAAGCCGTGCCGGTGAAAAGGAAGCTGTTTAAACCGTAGGGAGAACTCATGCGTCACTACGAAATCGTTTTTATGGTACATCCGGATCAGAGCGAGCAGGTGCCCGCGATGATCGAGCGTTATACCGGCGTCATCACTGAAGATGGCGGCAAGGTACATCGCCTGGAAGATTGGGGCCGTCGTCACCTGGCATACCCGATCAACAAGATTCACAAGGCTCACTACGTACTGATGAACGTTGAATGTTCACAGGCCGCGATGGACGAGCTGACTCACAACTTCCGTTTCAACGATGCAATCATCCGCGACATGATCCTGCGCCGCGATGGTGCGGATACAGACCTGTCCCCGATGAAAGCTTCCGAGTCCCGTGAAGACCGTCGTGGCGGCGATGATCGCCCGCGTCGTTCAGCCGAATCTGACGAGCCACGTCAGCGTGCTGAAACCCAGGACGAAGAAGAGTAATTAACCGGAGTTGAGGAGTTAAGTTATGGCTCGTTTTTTCAGACGTCGTAAGTTCTGCCGCTTCACGGCAGAGGGTGTTAAGGAGATAGATTACAAAGATCTGGACACCCTGAAAGGCTACATCACTGAAACAGGCAAAATCGTGCCCAGCCGCATCACCGGCACCAAAGCACGTTATCAGCGTCAGCTGGCTACCGCTATCAAGCGTGCCCGCTACCTGGCACTGCTGCCGTACTCGGACAGCCACGATAACTAAGTAACAGAAACACAGGACTTGGGACCATGCGTGCACTTGCACAGTATGTAATGCGCGGTCCCCTCCAGGCCGGCGGGGTAGCAGCAGTCACAACTGCCGTACCCTTGTTGTTCTGGATTGGCGCAGCCGTTGTCGGCCTGGTAATCCTCAGGCTCGGCATCAGTCAGGGGCTCAATATCGGGCTCTGGGCATTACTTCCGGCGCTTGGCTGGAGCATTTTCGGGCAGGACCCGACTGCTCTGGCTGTGTTGCTTCAGGTTATGCTCATGGCGTCACTGATCAGAACCACGCTGTCCTGGGAAAAAGCTCTGCTTGCGGGAAGTTTTTTCGCAATCGTCACAGGCCTGACGTTGCCTGTGGTTTACCCGGGGCTGCTGGATGATCTGGTCCAGGCCGGGGTGAGTTTTTACCAACAGTACAATGCCGAAATTGCGCAGAGTCTCGGCGATGACCTCGATAGGGTTATCCGGGACACGATGAATGCGAGCATGGCAGGCACCTACCTGGCAACGGGTGTGGGCATGACCATGCTGGCGCGGGCCTGGCAGGCGGGGCTTTATAACCCCGGCGGATTCCGCAAGGAGTTTCACGGCCTGCGCCTTTCACCGCCAATTGCGGTGTTGTGTGCGGTGACCATGGTGGTTGGTCCGTTCCTCGGACTGAACTCCATGCTGCTTGCCTGGGCTGCGGGAACGCCGCTGTTCCTGGCCAGCCTGGCACTGGTGCACGGTGTTGTTGGTTTGAAAAAGCTCAGTGGGAACTGGTTGGCGATGTTCTATGTTGCGCTGATCCTTTTGGGCCCAAGTCTGATGATTCTGTTAGTGGTTCTGGCTTTTGTGGATAGCTGGCTGGATATCCGGAGGCGTATAAGCCCTGCCGGGCCGGCTGAATAAAGCACGAAGAGGTTAACGAGATGGAAGTTATTCTGCTCGAGAAAGTTGCAAACCTTGGCTCCCTGGGTGACAAGGTAAAGGTTAAGGCCGGTTACGGTCGTAATTTCCTGCTTCCTTATGGCAAGGCTGTACCTGCCACAGAAGCAAATCTGAAGGCGTTCGAAGAGCGTCGTGCAGAGCTCGAGAAAGCAGCCGCTGAGAAGCTGTCTGCCGCTCAGGCTCGCGCCGAGGCTCTCGAGGGTGCTGCTTTCACCATCAGCTCCAAAGCTGGTGAGGAAGGCAAGCTGTTCGGCTCTATCGGTGTGCGCGACATTGCTGACGCGATCACTGCCGGTGGTACCGAAGTCGAGAAGAGCGAAGTTCGTCTGCCGGAAGGCCCGATCCGGGTGACTGGCGAGTACGAGATCGAGCTTCAGCTGCACTCCGACGTTGAAGTAACGGTCAAGCTGGCGGTTGTTGCCGAGTAAGCCGTTTTCTTTGAAAACGGCGTTGGGGTTTTCCCGGCTCTGGTAATGCGCTGGTGGCCGTCGCTGCCTCTTCTGGGGCCGAGCGATGGCCAACCTGACAGGCCCGAACCGCATCCCGCGGCTTTCGGGCCTGTTGCTTTCTGGTATGCTGTTAAGTCCCTGTAACCCTCTCCCATTGCTGCGGCAGGTCGCTTAAACTGTCGTGGTTACGATGTCCAACTGAAGATGTGTTCATGGCCAAGCCCAATCTGAAGCCCGCGAGTACCGATCTCGAAACCAGTCGTATCAAGGTGCCTCCCCATTCTGTGGAAGCAGAGCAGGCGGTATTGGGCGGCCTGATGCTCGACAACCGCCGGTTTGACGAGATTTCGGAAGTGATTTCGGCCGCCGATTTCTATCGACAGGACCACCGTCTGATCTTTGGCGCCGTTGAGCGCCTCGCCAGTGAGAGCGAGCCGCTGGATGTTGTTACCCTGGCCGAATTCCTGGAGCGCGCCGGCGATATTGAAGATGCCGGTGGCTTGTCCTATCTGGCGGAATTGGCCGAGAAAACCCCCGGTGCCGCAAACATCCGCGCCTACGCGGATATTGTCCGCGAGCGCTCCATTTTGCGACAGCTGGTGGAGGTGTCCGGCAAGATTTCCGACTCGGCCTTCAATCCGCTCGGCCGGAACAGTAATGAAATTCTGGACGAAGCCGAGCGCAGTGTGTTCCAGATTGCCGAAGCGCGGGTCAAGGAAGGTTCCGGTCCCCAGGCCATTAACCCCATTCTTGCCAAGACCCTGAGCCGGATCGAGGAACTGTTTGAATCTGGCGAGCAGACCACTGGTCTGACGACGGGCTTCAAGGATCTGGACGAGCAGACCTCGGGCATGCAGCCCTCGGATCTGATCATTGTGGCGGGTCGCCCCTCCATGGGTAAGACGACCTTCGCCATGAACATCGTTGAAAATGCCCTGATCAGTACCGGCACGCCGGTTCTGGTGTTCAGTATGGAAATGCCGGCGGATGCCCTCGCCATGCGTATGCTCTCGTCCCTCGGGCGCATTGATCAGACCAAGGTCCGCGGCGGCAAGCTGGAAGAGGACGACTGGCCCCGGTTGACCTCGGCAGTGAGCCTGCTCAAGGACAAACCGCTTTATATCGACGATACGCCGGGCCTGAGCCCCACGGAAATGCGTTCCCGGGCCCGGCGTATTGCCCGGGAGAACGATGGCAAGATCGGCCTGATCATGGTCGACTACCTGCAGCTGATGCGGGTGCCCGGCAACACCGAAGGTCGTACGGCCGAAATTTCGGAAATCTCCCGGTCCCTCAAGGGCATTGCCAAAGAGCTCAGCTGCCCGGTGGTGGCGCTGTCCCAGCTCAACCGGAGTCTTGAGCAGCGGCCCAACAAGCGCCCGGTAAACTCGGATCTGCGGGAATCGGGCGCCATCGAGCAGGACGCCGACGTGATCATGTTCGTGTACCGGGATGAGGTCTATAACGAGGATACCACTGACAAGGGCATTGCCGAGATCATCATCGGCAAGCAGCGGAACGGCCCCATCGGCACTATCCGCCTGGCATTCATCGGCAAGTACACCAAGTTCGAGGATCTGGCCCACGGTGACTACAGCGATTATGGCGGGGAGTATTGATGCCCCGTAGCACCGTTGCCCGGATTGACCTCGAGGCCCTTCGCCGGAACTTCCAGACTGCCCGAAGCCGCGCCGGTGGGGCGCAGGTGATGGCGGTGGTCAAGGCCGATGGCTATGGCCATGGTATCGGGCCGGTGGCTTTGGCCCTGGATAGCCTGGCGCCGAAATATGCAGTGGCTTGCCTGGAAGAGGCGCGGGCTATTCGGGAAACCGGCCTGGTGCAGCCGGTGGTTCTGCTGCAGGGAGTGCACGCCGAAGCGGATATCGAGGAGTGCGCCCAGCAGGGGTTTGAACCGGTTTTTCACAGTTTCCAGCAACTGGCGTGGCTGGAACGCCTTGAAGCACGACCGGTGTTCTGGCTGAAAGTGAACAGTGGGATGAACCGTCTGGGCTTTCACCCGGACGAGCTGGCCGGAGTCATGAGCCGGCTGCAGGCCATCAGTGCTGATCAGGGACTGCTGGGCTTTGTGACCCACTTCGCCTGTGCCGACGATCCCGAGAGCGCCATGACGGCGCATCAGACATCGGTGTTTGAACAGGCCACCGCGGCTTTCCCGGGGCTGATGAAGAGCGTTGCCAATTCGGCGGCCCACTTCCATCCGGAACAGCCGATGTTTGACTGGAGCCGCCCGGGCATCATGCTTTATGGCGGTTCGCCAATGGTTGGCAAGACCGGCCGGGAGCTTGGTCTGGAGCCGGTGATGTCGCTTGAGGCGCCGTTGATCAGCACCCGTGTGGTGCCGGCGGGAGAATCTGTTGGTTACGGCGCCAGCTGGGTTGCCGACTGTGACACCCGAATGGGCATGGTGGCAATTGGTTACGGTGATGGTTACCCCCGGCATGCGGGTACCAACACCCCCGCTGCCATCAACGGCCAGCGGATCCGACTCATCGGCCGGGTTTCCATGGACATGCTGGCCGTTGACCTCACCAATGCGCCGGATGCGAAGGAAGGCGACAATGTCGAACTCTGGGGGCGCACGGTTGGGGTTGACGAGGTGGCCGCCTGCGCAGGCACCATCTCCTATGAGCTGATGACCGGCATTACCGGGCGGGTGCCACGGCAATACCGGTAACATCGTGGGGTGCTTTGTCAGCCCTGTTCCGGTTCGTGAATGATTTCCTCGATAAAGTCGAGAATGGCAGCCAGGCTGCGGTCGTCCAGCTTTTTGAGCACTTTGTGCACGACCATCTTGCTGCCCTTGAGCATGCTGCTGATGCCCATTCTGGCCATGCCCATCATCATGTTGCTGGCATGCAGACGGCGAAGTGGCTCCAGGAAAAAGAAATCCAGACCTTCTTCGGTCATGTCCACAATCAGGTTGAAGAGTTTGTCGATGGCTTCCTTGTCGGCCTTGCCCCGCTCGCGCAGTTCGCCGACGGTATAAAGGGCCCGGGTTCGCAACTCATCGGGGATTGGCGCCACAATGTGGCTCTGTTGTTTCAGCATGACAGTTCCTGTTGTTGTATGCTCTTGAAAGAAATAGCAAAGCATTAAGTCCAGACTGCATCACAGTGTATGGGCCGGAATGAATAAGCCATTGGCCAGACCGGTTCCGAAATACCGTCACATTAGTGATATCCGGAGGCATTGAATCCTCGTGCATGTACTTGTTGTTCACGATTACGGCCCCTTGGGGAAGGTTTTGCTGGAGCGCCTGCGGGAAACTCACCTGCATGTCAGCCCATTGCTTGTCAGCGACCCCTCCAACGCGGATCTCGATGCGCTGGAAAACTGGATTCCTGAAGATACCGACCTGATTGTAAACGCACTCTGGATGGCCGATCCCGAGGTCGCCGAGAAAGACCCTGAGGGCGTCCATATGGCTGCGTTTTCGCTGCCGGTGGCGATGGCCGAGTTTGCCCGTGATCGCGGCATGGCGTTGCTCCAGCTCTCCTCCTGCTACGTATTCGATGGCCGTAAGCAGAGCGGGTATATCACATCCAACCCGGGGCAGCCGGTAAACGAGCTGGGTAACTGGCAATGGGAATGCGAGCAGGCGCTGCGAACCCTGCTGCCGAGACACATCATCCTGCGGACTGGCTGGAGCCTGGCGCGGTTCATACGAAAGGTTCAGGCCAGTACCGCTGCTGGTGAGGTGCTGTCATTGCCGGGGCGCTGCCGCGGCCAGCCTGTGGCAGTTCGGGACCTGGCCCGGGTGATTGAGGCGGTGGTTCTTCAGCTGGACTGCGGAGCCGAGGTGTGGGGTACCTATCAGTACGCCGGTGCCGAGGAAATCAATTTATACGAGCTGGGCCTGGCGATTGCCGGCCTTCCAGGGATTCCCGAAGGTATCCGGGTGGTGGATGAGGTGCCAGAGTGGGGGCATCTCGAGCCGGTCAATACCACACTGATCTGCACCAAGATCCGCAATACGTTCGGCATCAAACAGATGCCGTGGCGCTCTGGGCTGGTGGACGAGCTGACCATGCTGAAAAAGAACAACGGCAGGGAAGTGGAGAGTGAGCCCGCCAGCTAACGCCTCTGGCGGGCCTGGAACTTTCTCAGTTATTGCCTTGGCGGGAGAATTCCCGGCTGACCATCTGCAGGGCTTCGATATCCAGAAGTTCGACTTCCCGGCCTCGCGCCTTAATGATTCCCTGGTTCTGGAAGCGCGTGAATACCCGGCTCACGGTTTCGACGGCAAGGCCCAGGAAGTTGGCGATGTCGTTACGGGCCATGGGCAGGCTGAAGTTGGTCGGCGACATCCGGCGACGCTGGAATCGGCTGGACAGCGACAGCAGCAGGGCGGCAATGCGCTCTTCAGCGGTGTTCTTGCTGAGCAGCATAGCCAGTTGATGGCTGTTCTGGATCTCCTGGCTCATCAGGTGGTACATGTGGTGCTGCAGCTCCGGCAGTTTGCCGGTCAGCTCTTCCAGTTTGTCGACCGGGAACTCGCATACGCTGGTCCGCTCGAGGGCTTTCGCCGTGCAGGCGTAGTGTTCACTGCCAATGCTGTCCAGGCCTACCAGTTCACCGGGCATGAAAAAGCCGGTCACCTGCTCCTCACCGCTTTCAGTGATAATCGACGTCTTAATGGACCCGCTTTTCACCGCAAAGCATGAGCGGTAGGGCGTGCTCTGGTCGAAAATATGTTCACCGCGGTTGAAGATGCGCCCCTGCTGGACAATGTCTTCCAGCCGGTCGAGATCGTTTTCTTCAATCGCCAGTGGCAGGCAAAGATTGCTCAGGCTGCACTGGTGGCAGGACGCCTTGAGGGGAGAAGCCTGACGAAACGGAATTGCTTGAGCCATACGTGATAATCCGTCCGATTTGATCCATGTCAAGTGTGTACCTTAATACGGATGACCGTCTTTGCCAATAATCAAGCATAACGATATCAGAATATATTTTAAGCAAATAAGGGCCCGTGGGCCCTTATCACGACTACGCTCAAAGCGTTTCGAAAACCAGCGACGCGTTGGTCCCACCAAATCCGAAGCTGTTGGACATCACGGTGTTCAGCGAGGCTTCGCGACTTTCCGGACCTACAATAGGAATATCGCTGATTTTCTCGTCCGGATTGTTCAGGTTCTTGGTGCCGGCAATGAACCCGTTCTGCAGCATCAGAAGCGAATAGATGGCTTCCTGAACACCGGCAGCACCTAGCGAATGACCGGACAGCGATTTGGTCGAGGAAATGGCGGGAATGTCGGAACCGAAGGTTGCCCGCACCGCGCCCATCTCCGCAACGTCGCCAACGGGGGTGCTGGTGCCGTGGGCGTTGATATAGTCAATCTTGCCCCGGATGGTGGCCATGGCCTGCTTCATGCAGCGCTGAGCGCCTTCACCTGAGGGGGCGACCATGTCGTAGCCGTCCGAGGTGGCGCCGTAGCCGGTGAGCTCGGCAATGATGTTGGCGCCCCGTTTCCTGGCGTGTTCCAGCTCCTCCAGCACCATCATGCCGCCACCGCCGGCAATCACGAAACCGTCCCGGCCGGCATCAAAGGGGCGGGAGGCCGTTTCAGGGGCGTCGTTGTACTTGGTGGACAGCGCTCCCATGGCATCGAACATCATGGTCAGGCTCCAGTCCTCTTCTTCACCGCCGCCGGCGAACACAATGTCCTGCTTGCCAGCCTGGATCTGCTCCATGGCGTGACCGATGCAGTGGGCGCTGGTGGCGCAGGCGGAAGACATGGAATAGTTCACACCCCGGATCTTGTAAGCCGTGGCCAGACAGGCGGACACTGTACTGGTCATGATGCGGGGAACCATATAGGGCCCGATGCGCTTCACGCCTTTCTCGCGCATGATATCGGTGGCTTCCACCTGGCTCGAGCAGGAAGCGCCACCGGAGCCGGCAATCAGGCCGGTGCGGTCGTTGGAGATCATGTTTTCGGTTAGCCCCGCCTGGGCAATGGCCTGCTCCATGGCCAGAAAACTGTACATGGCGGATGGCCCCATGAACCGGCGGATCTTGCGGTCAATAACGGATGTGTCCACATCCACCGAGCCTGCAATCTGGCTGCGGAAGCCCATTTCCTTGTAGGTTTCGTTGAAACGGATGCCTGATTTTCCGCTCTTCAGGCTCTGGGTGACCTCGTCCAGTGAGTTGCCGAGGCACGAAACGATGCCCATGCCGGTGACGACGACGCGTCTCATAAGTTCCTCCTTACCGATCGGCCGATATGGCCGACCTTGCGATCAATAACGTTATTTAACAGTCTAGGCGCTTTGGCCCGGATACGATATTTGACCTTGGTAAGGGGAGGTTAGTTTGCGGCTTCTCGAGCTTCGCGCTCGACCATTTCCGGGGTTTCCAGGGAAATGCGTCCCAGCTTGCCCGATCGGAATTCGTTGAGCAGTACCTCCGAGACCTTGTGCAGGTCCGGAACACCACCGCGGCCGAAAAATCGGCGCTTCGCCGCAATGCCGTCCATCATCGCAAGTGCGTCTTTCGGTAGTTCTTCAAAACCGTAGCGGGCCCTGACGAGCTCCGGGTAGGCTTCCAGCAGGTACTCGGCTTCAAACATGGCCACATCCTCAAAATCCAGAACCGCGCTTCGAATCGCCCCGGTAACCGCCAGGCGGTAACCACAGGCTTCGGGCGACAGTTTCGGCCAGAGGAAGCCGGGGGTGTCGTAGAGCAGAATGTTATTGGGCAGTTTGATGGCCTGCTGGGCCCTGGTCACGGCCGGTTCATTCCCGGTTTTGGCTGCGGGGCGTCCTGCCAGGGTGTTGATCAGGGTGGATTTGCCGACATTCGGAATGCCGAGAATCATCACCCGCAACGCACTCTTCTGGCGATCGTGATCTGGCGTCATCTCTTCCGCCAGTTTGAGGATGGACAGTGCCTCGTTGCGCTGGTTGTGGGTGAGAGTAATGGCGCGTACCCCACGCTCCTTCTCAAGCCAGTTTAACCACTGCTCGGTGATCTCTGGATCCGCCAGGTCGCGCTTGTTCAATACCTTGATCAGTGGCGTTTCACCACGAAGGGCCGGCACCAGCGGGTTTTCGCTACTGAAAGGAATGCGCGCATCAACCACTTCGATGATGAGATCCATCTGTGGCATGACTTTCTTGATCTCCTTTCGGGCCTTGTGCATGTGCCCTGGAAACCAGTTGATGGCCATCGTATCTGCTCCGGATTGGGTTGAACGGCGCCATTATGAAGGGGAATGACTAAACTTTCACATTTGTTTGAATCCCCGTGTGTGGCGGCTTTTGGCGGAGGATACTGAGAAGTATGTACAAAAAGAGGGCTGATCGGGATGAAAAACCGTATCCGTATGTTTTAGGGTGTAGTCCCTGAACGATGAAACCAATGTATGTCGGTGGTATTCAGATTGTGGCCACCCTGTTAACGGAGACATTTATGAAGCTTGTAAAACTGTTTGGTACTGCCCTGGTAGCCCTGAGCATTTCAGTTCCGGCCGTGGCTCAGCAATCTGGTGGCCAGCCGGATCAGGTTGATCAACTGGCCCAGATGGTAGGGCTGACCGAAGATCAGCAAACTGAAATCCGTGCCATCCTCGACGAGATGCAGGGTGAAATCGGGGAGCTTCGCCAGGAAGCCCGTGCACTGCAGCAGCAGATGCAGGGTGAGATCAAATCAGACTTTGACGAAGCGGCGATTCGCGAGCAAGCGGAAGAGCTGGGCGATGTGACCGGCGAGATCGCGGCTCTGTCCACTCTGATGCAGGCGAAGGTCGACAGCGTGTTCACCCAGGAGCAGCGCGACGAGCTGGATAAGCGTATGCAGCAGATGCAACAGCAAATGCAGCAGCGTCGTCAGATGCAACAGCAGATGCAGCAGGGGCAAGGTCAGGGCATGCAGTAATCCTGCTTTCCCTCTAGCTGGAATTGAGAAGGGCCGCATCTTTTGGTGTGGCCCTTTTTTTGTGCCCCTAGCCTGCTGGTTTGGCGGGAGGAACAGGGGTGTGGAGCCCTCCCAAAAAACGCTACTAGCACATCCATGTGCGCTTGGCTGTGGCCATCCCTGGCCACAGACATTTTTGGGAGGGCTCCACACCCCTGTTCGTCAAACGGTTCAGTAATCGCTAACTGATCATAAGGTTGGCTGAAAGATTTGGCGCGGAGTGTCTTCCTATAACTCCTATTTCTGAAGCTTGGCGGGTGTGGGCCTTTGACAGAATGTCGGCGGCCAAGGATGGCCGACGTCAAGCGCACATGGATGTGCTCGTAGCGGTTCTGGCAAAGGCCCACACCCGCCGAGCCACCCCCGAAACCGGAAGGCTAGGAGCCCAAGCCCAAAGCCCCGCCAGAGCCAAAGGGCTTAACCAGAACAATCAGCCGGGGAAGCAAGGTAAGAGCCCCAACCAGAGCCATGAACATGGCAAACCCCGTAAACAACCCGAAGTAGATGGTCGGGATGAAGTTGGACAGCACCAGTATCGAGAACCCGGAGATGATGGTCAGAGAGGTGAAGAACATGGCCTGGCCGATGCTTCGGTGGCAGCGGTGCATGGTGGCGATGTAGTCGCCGTCTTTCTGGAACTCGGTTTTGAAGCGGTGGATGTAGTGGATGGTGTCGTCCACGGCAATGCCGACGGTGATGGCCGCCACGGTGATGGTCATCATATCCAGGGGAATGCCCAGCCAGCCCATCAGGCCGAGCACGGAGCCTGCGGCGATGAGGTTGGGGGCGATGCCGATCAGGGCCAGTTTCAGTGAGCGAAACAGGATCAGGAACATCACCATGATGGCCGCGAAGACCACTCCGATGGTCTTGATCTGGGAATCGAACAGGCTCTGCAGCATGTTGTTGTACATCACGGTCATACCGGCAAAGAGCACTTGGTCTTCCGAGTAACCCAGTTCCGTGGTCAGGTGATTATGGATGCGGTTCAACAGCTCCTGTCGACGCAGTTCTGGCATGGTCTCGAGGATCCGGATGCTGAAGCGGGCCTGGTCGTGTTCCTCGGAGATGTAGGGCGTCAGCAGGGTGTCCTGCAGGTCATCGGGCACCGCAGCGGGAACAAACGCCAGCTCCAGGGCATCCAGGGGCTCGCCCTGGTTGATCCTGGCGAGAATATCCAGAGTGGTGTTGATCGACAGCACCTTGCCGGTTTCCGGTAATCCGTCTAGATACTTGTGCACGGCTTCCAGTTCTTCCATTTTCTGGTAGGTGTACCAGGTATCCCGGTACTCCTCGCCGGCACCACAGTCCTCCACGAACGGGTCACAGTCGCTGGCAAACGGGTCGCCGGTGCCGGCGCCTTCCGGTGGCGGGTCGTCGGTGATGACCACGTCCAGTGGCGTGGTGCCGCCCAGGCGGTTGTCGATGGTGACCATGCCCTGATGGATTTCAGTGGAGGATTTGAAATAGTCGATGAAGCTGTTTTCCACCGTCAACTTGCTCAGGCCGATAACGCAGAGCACCGCAATCACTCCGGATCCGAACAAAACCGTCTTGCCGAAGTGTTCCGTGAACCTGGCAAAAGCATCGGTGAAGGGAATCCGGTCAGAAGTTACGCGGCTGTCCAGTGGCGGTGGCAGCAGGGTCAGCAGGGCCGGGAATATGACGAAGGTAATAAGGAAAGCCACTGTCAGGCCCAGGGTCATCATCCAGCCGAAATCGATGACCGGGCGAATGCCGCTGAAGGTGAGGGAGCCGAAGGCGACGATGGTGGTGATGGCCATGTAGAAGCAGGGCTTGATCATCGCCATCACGGTGTTGCGCAGGGTCTCTCTCGGGCTGGCCTCAGGATCGTCGTGCTGGAATTCCCGGTAGCGCACGATCAAGTGGATGGTGAGCGACAGAGTCATGATCAGCAGAAGGGAGATAAAGTTGGAGGAGATGACCGTCACCGGCCACTGGGCCCAACCCAGAAAGCCGATCATCAGCCAGACCGTAAAGCCGCAGCACAACAGTGGCACCAGCACCCAGCGCCACTGTCGGAAGATGATGGCCAAAGTGAGCAGCAGAAAGGCGAGCACGCCGAGCCCGAAGGTCGACAGGTCGTTTTCGATGAAACGGATCATGTCCGCCACAATCATGGGCACGCCGCCCAGGTGGATCTCGGCGCCATCCCGGTAGTTGTCGAGGATGGAGCGAACGGTGCGGATGGTGGCATCGCGCTCCACACCGAGGGTTTCGGTAAAGTTGATGAATTCCTGTTTTACCTGTTCCAGTTCGGCCAGCTCGGCCTCGGAGGCTTCGCCGGCGTCGGCCTTGTCTCGCAGATCGTTGCGTTTTCTCAGCAGCTCAAAATAACGATCCGGCGTGGGCAAGTTGACCTGTATCGCAGTTGTGCGTCCGTCTTCACTGATCAGCAGGTTGGGGTAGAGCGGATTGTTCAGGAGCGCCTCGCGGGCCGTGGCTGGCGCCACGTCGTGTTCGTCCAGGGTCTTGATCTCGCTGTCCACGGTGTCCAGTGTCAGATCCGGGCTGTGGAGCAGGGGGACGTTCAGAATGCTGTTGGTGGAGCCTACCGCTTCCAGGTTCTGCAGTTCATCCCGCAATGCCCCCAGTCTTGCCAGGCCATTTTCAGAGAACAGTTCGCCTTCGGGGGTATAGGTGACGATCAGGAAATCGTCGGAGGTGGTGAAGCGGCGGTTTACCTGGCGATACTGTTCGAGAGAGCGGTCGTTTTCCAGCACCAGGGACTCGGCGGAAGCATCCAGGCGGAATTCGCCAAACTTGAAGGCGGCGAGGGCCAGCAACAGGGCAAAAGCCGCGAGAATAATAAAGGGATGCGGAAAAATCAGGCGGTCATACAGGGCGCGAAGACGATTCATGAACAACTACTCTGCCAGTTCAAACGAGTGCAGAGTGTGCCATAAACCTCAGTGAACCGTGACCTTTGACGAGGCTTCTTCCAGGGAATCGATCAGCTTTTTCAGGCGGCGAGTCATTTCCGCGCTTTCCGAGAGCTGGGTCACCATGTTCTGGGTGGTTTCGCGAATGCCCTGGACGTTGGCCAGCACGTCGTCGGTGCCGGCGGTCTGTTCCGCAGAAACGTTGGCGATTTCCTGGTTGGTATGGTCGATCCGGCTCACAACTTCATTGATGGCTTCCAGGGCACGGCGGCCTTCTTCGGATTCCTCAACACAGCGGGTGGCATCCTCGGAGCTGCCGGTCATCTGGTTCACGGCAGTATTCATGGCATTGAGCAGGCGATCGATGGTGCCCTGAATCTGATCGGTGGAGTCCTGGACCCGCTGGGCCAGTTTGCGCACTTCATCGGCCACCACGGCAAAGCCTCGGCCCTGTTCGCCGGCCCGGGCCGCCTCGATGGCCGCGTTCAGGGCCAGCAAATTGGTCTGTTCGGCAATACCCCGGATCTCGGTAATGGCGTGGCTGATTTCATGGCTGTTCTCGGCCAGGGCTTCGACGCTGCTGGCGGAATTGCGAACGACATCGGCAAGCTTGCGGATACTGTCGGCACTCTGGCCGACACGGGTGCTGCCGTCCCGGGCTGCATCGCTGGCCTCGTGGGACAGGGTCTTGGCAATTCCGGCCTGTTCGGCGATGCCGGTGAAGCTTTGCAGCATGGTTTCGATAACTTCCGCGGACCGGTCAGCGCCCTGCTGTTGGCGGCCCAGATCATCCCGGCGGGCTTCGGCGGCCGAGGTGAGTTCCTCAACTTCTCGGTGCAGCCGTTCTGTGGCTTCCTTCATGCTTCGGACGACGCCCACGGTGCGGTCCTGCATGGCATTGAAGGCGCTGGCCATTTCGCCGATTTCGTCCGTGGAGTCCACCACCGCCCTCTGGCTCAGATTGCCCGAGGCCTGAACGTCGACCATGGTGTCTTTCAGGCGGTTCACGTGGCGCTCGATAAATGAAATCAGCAGCTGGGAACCGGCCATCTCGAGTACCATGAGCACCGCCACCACCAGTGCAAAGCCGGGCGCCGTATCAGCGAAGACCTGATCGAAGGTCTTGCCGGTCTGCCCGGCAATGGTGTGCATGGCGTAAAGAACCAGCAAGCAGAGAACTGCAAAAACGACAATGTTCAGCAACCAGAATTTGTACTTCAGCCGGGCATTTCGCAGCAGTGTCAGCATGGATGTTCTCAGTCGATGGCCTTCACCGGAATCTGCATGGCATTGGAGGCCTGGGGGACCTCGGGCACGGCGAGACCAAGATTGTTTTTATCGAATACCTTATCGGCCCGGTAGCTCGACCGGACCATGGGGCCGGACGGCACTTCCATGAAGCCCTTCTCCAGGCCGATTTCCCGGTAACGGTTGAACTCTTCCGGGGTGACGTAGCGCTCCACCGGCAGATGATTCGGGGTGGGGCGCAGGTACTGGCCCAGGGTCAGGATATCCACACCGATGGCGCGCAGGTCGTCCATGGTTTCCAGGATTTCCTCTTCGGTCTCACCCAGGCCCAGCATCAGGCTGGTCTTGGTGAGCACATCTGGACGGTGTTTCTTGGCGTGTTCCAGAACCCGGAGAGTTTTTTCATAGCCGGCGCGTGGGTCGCGGACCCGGCTGGTCAGCCGTTTGACGGTTTCCACATTCTGGGCGAAGACATCCAGGCCGGAATCCACAACCTTCTCGACGTCGGACATGACGGCGTCAAAATCCGGCGTCAGTGCTTCAACAGCGACTTCGGGGGTGCGCTGTTTGATGGCCGAGACACAGGCGGCATAGTGCGCAGCGCCGCCGTCGTCGAGATCGTCACGATCTACCGAGGTCAGCACAATGTAGCGAAGGCCCATGAGCTCTACTGATTTTGCGGTGTTCTCCGGCTCTTCATGATCCAGCCAGCCTTTCGGGTTGCCGGTATCCACCGCGCAGAACTTGCAGGCCCGGGTACACACGGAGCCCATTACCATGATGGTGGCCGTGCCGGCGGTCCAGCACTCACCGATGTTCGGGCAATGGGATTCCTGACAAACGGTGCTCAACCGGTGCTCACTTACGTTCTTGCGCACCGCCTCATAGCGCTCGCCTCCGGGCATGCGCGCCCGTAGCCATTTGGGCTTCCGCTCAGGCTTCTCCGCTGATGTGGCTTCCTGCTTCGATGACCGCTTCACGCCGTCCTTGATGGCTGAAAAGCCATGTTCATTGCGGAATTTGGAACCACTGGTAATGCGGGCTTTTGCGCTGTCGCTCATTGCAACCGGACTCTCGATTCGGGCATGGGGAACCCTTAAGAGTAATGGGCTGGCGGGGGAGATACAAGACAGATAGGGGCAATCACGGGGGTGCCGGGCACGACATTGGTCGTACCCGGTTGACTGTTATCAAGCCTGGGCTTTGTCCAGGGCCTGGGTAATGTCGGCAATGATGTCGTCGACATGCTCGATGCCGATGGACAGTCGCACCAGATCTTCGCTTACCCCGGCACTCTTCAGTTCCTCAGGGTTCAGCTGGCGGTGGGTAGTTGTCGCCGGATGACAGGCCAGGGACTTGGCGTCACCGATGTTCACCAGCCGCAGGATCAGCTCCAGGGCATCAATGAACTTTGCCCCGGCTTCCCGGCCACCTTTGATGCCGAAGCTCAGGATGCCGGAGGCCTTGCCGCCGCAGATCTTGTCGCAGGTCGCCTTGTAGGGGCTGTTAGCCAGGGTCGCGTAATTGACCCACTCTACAGACGGGTGGTCCTGAAGGAAGTTGGCGACTTTTTCTGCGTTCTCGCAATGACGTTCCATACGCAGCGCCAGAGTTTCCAGGCCCTGCATGATCAGGAAGGCATTGAACGGCGCCAGGGCAGCACCGGTATTGCGCAGTGGTACCACACGGCAGCGGCCGATGAAGGCAGCAGGGCCCAGGGCGTCAGTATAGACCACGCCATGGTAGGACGGGTCCGGCTCGTTCAGCATCGGGAACTTGTCGGCGCTGGCCTTCCAGTCAAACTTGCCGGAGTCCACCACCACGCCGGCGACGGTGGTGCCGTGGCCGCCGATGTACTTGGTGAGCGAGTGGATCACGATATCGGCACCGTGCTCGATGGGGCGGCACAGGAACGGTGTGGCAACGGTGTTGTCCACCATCAGCGGAATGCCATGCTTGTGGGCAATCTCGGCCCACCGCTGGATGTCGACCACGTTGCCCGCCGGGTTGCCGATAGACTCGCAGAACAGGGCCCGGGTGTTTTCATCAATAGCCTTTTCCACGGCATCAAAATCATCATGGCGAACCATCCTGCACTCAATGCCCTGATTCGGCAGGGAGTGGGCAAACAGGTTGTAGGTGCCGCCGTAGAGCTGGCTGGTGCTGACGATGTTGTTACCCACCTTGCAGATGGTCTGCAGGGCGTAGGTGATGGCAGCCATGCCAGAGGCCACGGCCAGGGCGCCAACACCGCCTTCCAGTTCCGCCATCCGCTCTTCCAGAACCGAGTTGGTGGGGTTCATGATGCGGGTGTATATGTTGCCCTGAACCTTCAGATCAAACAGATCGGCACCGTGCTGGGTGTCATCGAAGGTGTAGGACGTGGTCTGGTAAATCGGCGTGGTTGCCGCTCGTGTAGTGGGATCGCTTTTGAAGCCTGCGTGCAGCGCGAGGGTTTCCGGTTTCATGTCAACGGTCCTTGCTGGTGTGTTGTTCTTTGTGGGTTTCAGCCCGTGAGTATGCCACAGAGTTTGTTGTGAGAGGATCGTTGCAGCCCGACTGAAAGAGAAACGGATTGAGGCGAGGCGTATACGGCGCTAGTCGTCGCGCTGCCTCTTTTCAGCCCTGAGATAGTCGCTGATGGATGGATAGAAGAAAATTCCCAGGCAAACCCAGAAAACGCTGATCGAAAGGATGGCCGCCTTAACGCTCGCGCCAGCGAACCCAAGGGCAATGGGAACCAGAACAACGGCCAGGAATACCGTGAGTGCATGGCGGGATTTCATAATGCGATACAGCCTTAAAAACGCATTTGGAAGAAGTCTCTATCCTATCCGACTCCTGGCCCCAGGATTGTCAAAGTTTGTTTAAGTGACGTTGGATTTCTTGGCATCCGTGTCAGGAAATATGGTGTCGTAGCACCAGGTGAATACGAACGCATACACCAGATAGAACACCACGAACGCCACATCCACAATCAGCGCCTCCAGCAAACCGATGCCCATCCACCAGGCAATAATCGGCAGGAAAATCAGCATCAGACCCAGCTCGAAGCTCACCGCATGGAGGAAGCGGATCCGTAGTGATTTACGGGTTGAACCGGTAAGGTGGTTCAGTCCGTGATCGAACCCCAAGTTGAACAGGTAGTTCCAGATAGTCGCGATGGTGGCGCCCACCACACCGAGAACTCCTGTTTTCCCCATATCGAACCCGAACGTCATGGCAGCGAGGGGAACGGAAAGCAGCAGGCCGATAACCTCAAAGGAGATGGCCTGACGAACTCTGTCTTTGGTTGATCTCATAGCAGGTCTTGTACGAAGGCGGGTCGTCCCGCGTTCACTGCCCGGAAAGGGTGGGGTCGTCCCCAGAAACTGAAAAAGCCCGACGCTTTCGCGACGGGCTTTTCAGAATACTGGTAGCAAGGGGCGGAGTCGAACCGCCGACCCCAGCATTATGAGACCTGTGTGAGGCGTACAGTAAAGGACACAGGCGTTCAAAATCAGCTACTTGAGTATTCTGCCCAGTCTTTAACTGTCACTGTTGGACATGGTGGTAGTCAAAGGGACAATCTGCCTTGAACGGATGTGCTGATTTATTGGACATAGAGTAATCAGCGGTCTATCAATATAGTTAGGATTAAAAATAGCTAAAAATACATGGAGGTTTCCAATGAGAAGTTTTCGTTTCCTATTCGTTCTGCTTGTCTTGGCTCTGTCTGGCTGCTCTTCCCTGTCCCCTCAAGAAACACAGTTGGCAGTTAAAGAACTTGTGAATCAGGTTCAGGTTGCAGTGAATACAATCCGAGCGGAGTCAGACTCTTCGTCCGTGTTACCTGAACTTAAAACTGCCGAGTTGAAGATCTCTTCAAAGGCTGAGCGTGGGTACGGCGGGAAAGTTGCATTATTCGTTTCTGGCGGAGGTTCTCGCGATGAGGCCTACCAGAACTCGATTACTATAATTCTTGAACCGATGACGCAAGGTCAGGGTGTAAAGAGCAAAGGGCTGGGCAATGACATTGCCGAGTCTGTATTGGCTGCGGTTTCTGGACTGGAAGAGTTAGAAGGCTTGCAGCTTAAGTCAATGACTGTAGTAGCCGGGCTCGAGATTATTGAGACGATTGAAGGAGGAATTGAATACGAACTTGCAGGCATCTCGTTGGGAGCTGACGGATCGAAAGCGCTGACCACTGGAAATTCCCTTAAGTTAGTCTTCGAAGATACAGAGAAGAATATTTGACATAGTGCAATAGGCTTTTTTAGGAGTTGGTGGGAGTGAAACTTGTACGATGAGCCCCGTATGATTGTTAAGTTAAGGTCAAAGGTTCTAAAATTCACAAGCTTACGTATTCTGTTCAGCTATACATACGTAGTCTTAGGCAAGTAGGCAATTGACACTATGTTTTGGAATAACGTGATCATTAATAGGCCTGTTATGGTTCAAGAAAAAATAGTTGTTAATAACCGCAATATACCTGAACCTATGAAAAGGGAGATAAGACAGAGGTGCGGTTTTGGCTGTGTCCTTTGCGGGAGCATTATCTATGACTATGATCACATGGAGAATGATTGGGCTGACGTAAGAGAGCATGTGTCAAACGATATTACTTTACTTTGTCCTAACCATCATCGCGAAAAAACAAACAATTTGATTTCACGGGAGCAAGTAGTAGAGGCTAATAAAAAGCCATTCAATATTGAGAATGGATATTCTAGTCCTTATTCGTTGAATTTTTCCGGTGGAGTTGCGTATGTTGTCATTGCAAATAATATTTTCACGAACGATTCGCTGTTGAATATTTATGGCGGCCAGGTTAACCCCTTTGTTATCCCTATTCTGATCGATGCCGTCCCAGTAATAGCATTTAAGATAGAGGATGAGAAGCTTTTGCTGGATATTACTATTGTTAATGAATTTAATGAGCCTATTTTTTTAGTAAGAGATAATCAGTTAGTAGTAAATTCAGAAGCTTGGGATGTTGATATGCGTGGCTCTAGCTTGATCGTAAGAGAAGGGCATAAGAAGATTGTTATAGAGATGGAGTTCTGTATCCCAAACAAAGTTATAGTAAAAAAAGCTAAAATTAAATTTAACGGTGTCGTTCTAGACCTGAAAGAAGATCATTATATTTTGAATGGAAAGAAAAGCGGGGTTTTTAGTCATAACGCGTTGTCTAGCTTGGTCGGTTTTTCTATCGGTCAAACAAATAGATTTCCTCGCGGCGTTATCCATATTCAAAAAGTAAAACGTTGTTCCAATGTGTAATCCATTCGCTATTTAATAGGCTTATGATTGTCTATAGACTAAAAGCGACATCAAAGTACATAGTCAGAGCTGAATTTCAGTTCCTGAGTCAGTTTTTAATTTGGGCGGTATTTCAATAAAAAGTGCTTAACTTTTTAAAAGCAATTATGTCCCTCTTCGACGCGGCTCCTAGTAGGAGCTATTTTACTTACCTACTAATGTCTGACAATCCCGCTATCCTCGGAACCAACGACTCAAAACTTCCTTTGTTAATGCTATCCCTCGGCGCGACTGTCTAACTTTGAGTCAACTTCGTCATATTGTGGACTGGTCTGTCCTATCTCCGGTGCTATTTCGCCTGACGCGATCCAGAGAGCGTATTGAGGGAAAAGCTGAATTACTGCTTCGATTTCCTCTGTCTTGAGCTCCCGCTCGGGCTTATTTCTGATGTTTTGCCAAGTATAGCGACCTATTCCCGTCTGCGCTTCCAGCTCGGGGTTCTTCATCCCTGAATGTTTGATGATGGTTATAACCCGTTCTTTGATCATGAGCAAAAGGTATAAAAATGACTTAAGCCAATATGGCTAAATCATTCTAACTAAGCTAATATGGCTTAAGTAGATATGGAGTTAGCCGTTTATGGACGTTTTTGACCAATGACCATGATAGACGAACAACTAGCCGAACGCATTAAACAGCTCAACTGGCCCGTCCTTATGGACTGGCGCGAGTTCGCCGACTGGGTCCGCGTAGACCAGGGCGTAGTAGAGGGCTGGATCAAGCGCGCCTACATCCCGACCCACAAGATCGGTCGTCACCGCATGGTCAACATTCCCCGTCTCCTGGAACAGATGGAAGAAGAGGAGGTATGACCATGAAGCCCTTGAACCGCGTCGGCCAAAAAACTCAGACCATCGTTCGTGTTGCTCATGAGAAGGGCCGTACCCTTTCCTGCACCTTCTACTTCTTCAACGGTTTTGAGTTCGTCGCTTCCTCTGACCGCCTGGGCCCCGCCCGAATGGTCAGACCCGGAACCGTGGCCGTCAGCAAGTCAGGCCGCCAGTGGTTGGCGGTTGGCGGCGACCACACCAACGGTGCAGCCGGCTGGCGCTTCGTGTCTTCCCAGGTCGATCAACCGCCTGTTGGTGGCGACGTGGTCCGGTTCATCGACAACCCCAGGGCCCTGAAGATCCGCGCCAACCTCGATGCCTACCTGAACTACTACCAGAGCGTGAAGGGCGCTCTTCCTCGCTCTGTCGTCCTGCGTCGCGAACAACTGAAAGCCTGCGGGGCAGCGCCAGGGCAGTTCTATAAAGGTGTCTGCCTGGAGGCCTACGCATGACCCCCGCTATC
The DNA here is from genome assembly GCF_002933275.1 of Marinobacter maroccanus. Taxonomy (GTDB): domain Bacteria; phylum Pseudomonadota; class Gammaproteobacteria; order Pseudomonadales; family Oleiphilaceae; genus Marinobacter; species Marinobacter maroccanus. The sequence goes on along the minus strand of NZ_PSSX01000019.1, from coordinate 527 downwards.
CGAGAACTCAAGAAACACCAGATCCGGACCCTGTTCAACGTGGCCATCCAGCTCCTGGACAACGGCGAACGGGAAACTGCCTTCGAATGCCTGATCAAGATTCAGGGCATGATGGCCGCCTTCGACCAGCTCGACAGCACCCTCTGTGCCTACGCCAAGCTGGCCGAATCCGCCTTCATTACCTACGCGCAGTCCAGATCCATCAGCCCCTTCATGCACACCGTCCGGATGGAGGCCTCTGTTCAATGATCAAGCGCATCCACCAGAAGCCAGGGCAGGGCAGGATTCTGGCACCGAACCAAAAGCACACCAGTTTTGCCTTCCAGGGCCCTCGTCCGTCCTCTGCGCTCACTGTCCAGGCTCTGGAAGGCCTTTTTGACAATCTCCTGCACCAGTTAAGCCATCTGCAGGAAGTCCGCACCGACTACCCGTGCGACTACATGGCCCGCTGCAAAGCCGGCTTCACCGACGCCCTGATCCACGAACTGGAAGCCAGCGGCCATCACAGCCCGGCCTTTGACCGCCTT
>NZ_PSSX01000018.1 GCF_002933275.1 Marinobacter maroccanus | reverse complement strand
CGCGAAGCGTCTGTTGATCCGACTTCGGGGGCCCCGCGATCAGCGGGGATCCTTTACCGGCCGGAGGTCGGAAGCGCGAGGGATATGGAGGGCGTCAGTCCCGCCACCGGCGGGATGAGCGAACAGCGAACCCGGAGAAGCCCGCCCCGTAGGGCGCGTTCTGCCCGCTATGGGCGATTGCCCCATGAGTTTCCGGCCGGAAACTTACTCTATATTCTGAATCTATTCCGCAAACCCAGACCAATTAAAAAGATCAAGACAAGGGAGAACAAAGCATGACACCCCATAACCAGTGTGATCCACCAGGGGCCCGTCTCTATTAACTCGGACGCGAGATCGACGTAATGGTTACGGGAGACACCTGAGATAGTAAAAAATGGAAGTGCAACACCAGCCGATACAGACAGCGCTTCAAGATTCAGTAGACTCAAACCTACTTAAGAATACAGAAGTCCGCCCGTTACCAGACGGCACAACAGCAAAACAGTCGGCCTCGAAATCACTTATCCGTAGTCCGAAACGACCTCCTACAACCAGTCAGAAGCGGAAGGAATCAATTTGTGCCAAGGTTGGCGCCAAAATAATTTCCAACTCCAATGCCGCCCCCATAACAACAAAGCATGCCACCTAAACTCCGACCAGTGCGCCTTCCGCCAATCCGGCATTTATGATTCGTTCATTTTCATCGAGAAGGCGGTTCCGCTAAGCCTAACAGACAGGAAGCCCCAATCAGCCAAAATTCCGGTCGGAAACAAATGTACTTTCGATCGTTGGTTTCTTATGAGCACTCTGGCTGATTCAGGGGCACTTGCCCTGATATGCTTTTTTTGTTTCCGGGCGGAAACTTTTATTTTTCTGGCGCGGATAGGGCTATCAAAGCATCCTGACCAAGCCGGATGTTTGCGTTGAATGCCGCTTGAGCTTGAGTCAGTGAAATATCCAATTCATCCGCAGCTTCCTGGGCGTTACGCACCCAGCCTTTTAACCGGCCAAATTCTACGTTCAAACGACACATCAACCGCTGGTTAACCTTCAGATGCACCGTTCCTTTTTTGAAGGCTTTGACTTCAAAGGCAACGGATCGTTGCCCGGTCTTTTGATCGGTGAAATAGAACAACACTTTTTGACCCGCTTCCCAGGCTTGCTGCTTTGCTGACATTTCTTCCCGAGTTACAAAGCCCAGATTGTTAGCAATGGTCATGAAATCATTAAGAAGGTCGGCAACGGTAGAGTTGAGGGTAGGAGGATTGTCTCCAAAATATCCGTAATCCAGCGCCTTCCAGCATTCCAGGATAATTCGGTAGTCCAGCTTGTAGCGATCGATTTCAGGGGTTTGGCCGTAGCGCCAACCGTCTTCTGCAAAGGTTTTCTGATTGGACTTGTAAGCAATGACGTTCGCTTTTTTGGTCAATCTCTCAACCAGCTCAATCAGCTGGTCATTGAAGTATTGATTGCAGTTCTTGATTAGCCAGGCACACAAAGCGTGAACATTATCCGGGGTGAAGTCGATGCTCATTGATGCCTTTAACTTCTCGATGACTCTTTGCCGGGTTTTGGTGGCAAGGCGTGAAGTTACCGGCCGGAAATTCTCAAAGAGCTCGTGCCAATAAACATGCTTGAGACCTTCGATTTTAAGTTTGAGACCTTTAGCAAGGGCTTCAGTGCTCACGCCGAGCTCGCCAAGCAAAACAGGGTCTAAACTGCAGATCCTCTCGTAATCGCTCACTAAATCTGAGAGATCTTTCTGATAAAACTCTGCCAACGCCTGCACCAGACCTTGGCTGGTGATCAACTCCCTTCCGGTGCTTATACGCTTTTTTGCCCTGGCTTCGATAGTTGTTTTCGGATCAATGTTCGAATGCTGTGAGACTGTGGATTGAGGTGCAAAGTGCTGCTCGAACCAAAGGTCAAACGGGTCCACCCGCAATTCATTTAACCGATAGTTGTGGCCACGACCGTGGCAATGTTTATCGAGGCGAATTCGGACGACATCCACAGTAGTCCGTGCCCGCCTCTCAGCATCTGGCGTGTCGAAAGAAAACTGAGCCAACACTTCAGTTTCTGCCTGTCGACTTTCAAGGGCTGACTGCAGCGACTTATCGTTCTCCCAGCGAACGGGAATAACCAGGTAAATCAGCTTGGCATTCGCTTCCCGAACGATTTTCTCCGACCAGGCGCCAAAGTGAGAGTAGGGCGGGTTCGAAAAGATCACATCACACCGTAGATCTAACAGAACCTGGGCGAACAAATCGGTACCAACGGTTACGATGCTCCTATCCTGTCGCTCAACAAGCATCAGGCTTTTTTCGATCGCATACCGATCACCCTCAGTCAGCTGCATCAAACATCGGCCGTCACCAGCACCCACATCGAGCGCAGAGAAAATAGGATATTTGTCGCTAAAGGGATCGGACAGGACTGCTTGAATGTCCTGACGGACGGCTTTAAGCATCGCATCGGTAGTGGGGTAGAACTCAAAATCCTGGGAATGGTGTTTCAGTGCGGAAACAAGCGCAAGTGTGCTCATGGCGGGAATCTCCTGACTCGCCTCGAACGCCGGCGAAACGCGGTGACAGCAAGCTGCTGACGACTATCGAATTATCTCTTTATTGGCTGTAAACGTCAATATCTTTGTATATCTTTAGGATCGATACATAGACACTTTGTTTCCGCCCGGAAACAAGTCGATTTCCTACACCTGGATTAGGCAAAATCACATACCGCCATGAGATTCCGTGTGTACAATGGGCATTCCTTGTGGGCAAGGAAGCCCGTTTGCTGCAGTGGAGCCTGACACGGGTGCGTCACCTGCTTAGTGGTGAGCCAGGCCGGGGGCACCGGCACCATCTACATTCTTCAAGGCCCAGGGTAGGGCAGGGCGCCTAATTTGACCGATCGAGTCGGTCTTTTTTATTGCGAACCATCCGGATCACTGGCTTACTTTTATCCATGGCACCAATGACCCCGTTATCGATCACCACACCAACCATGTAGATCCCAGGACCCAGACGTTGATAGGGCTCCAAAATCATTCGACGCCACGCCGTTATATCCAGTAGCACCACCGAGAAACTGGGTAACTGACGAAGAACATCACGATCAGCAATGCCGAGCCATGATCTAACCTCAATATCGTTTGCCGTGACAATACCCACGGGATCGTGAGAGGCGAAGGCATTCAGCATCGCAAAATACGAATTATGACGACGACGAAATTCCAAAACTTAAGTCCAAGAACTGTATTTTCATACAGTATATCAGAGAAGCGACAGGCAGGTATTGAGAAGAGGACCAAGCCGAAACAACGTCCGGTCTATTGGATTGGGTGCATGAATTCATCAGTGCGCTTGGTCCGTAGTCCCACGCCAGACGCCTAAGAATGAGACCAAACCAGACCTCATGCTGCCCATTGTTTCAGTAGAGGTTTCTATCAATTACCACTCTCTACGGCTAATCTTGGGCATAGTAAATACTCACTTCGGTTGAAGACGTGCGCACGATTTCAGGAACTGAAGGCCAACTCTGGGATCTGTGTTTGGCAAGGCTCACCCGGCAAACGCAGTAATCGCAAGCCACAGTCCACCAACAGTCAGTGCAAGGCCAACAACGATGTGTCCAAATGCCTCCATCATCCTGTGAGCTCCAATCAGAAAGGTCTATTAATGGTTCCTGGGCTCAATCGGCCAAAGATTCCATTCAAGCACTGCAGGAATACTTGGAAGGGGGCCTGCCTTCCACAATTTCACCGGTCTTGTAATCCACTTTCTGGCTTTGCTTAAGGTTGCCTTCGAATAGCCACTCCGATCCGTTGTGCGTCAGAAGATAAAACCGTCGAAAGCAATCGTTAGATCCGTTTTCTAAGACAGTAGCTGCCGTCCGACAACTGGCCTTATTTGCCGCCTCTGACAGATAGCAGTTCACCGAGGTACCACGAACATTTTTAATTAAAGCCTGCTCTTGAAGCTCCATTTCAAAACGGCTGCCGGCCACCAAGCGTGCTTTGTTACCCTCGACCGTTCGCCGATCACCTTCGAAGCTATCCAATACCGCGTGTGCTTCATGGATTTGATCCGGTGACAACTCGTTAGCAACTACCCACCCGCTTTGCTCCATGCGAAACTGCAGCTTCATTAGTGCCAGTTTGCCTTCACGGTCACTTACCTCTAGGCCTACAAAAGCGGTTGCAGGACTGGCGTTGCCGTTAGTGTAAAGCGTGGTACCGAAGGTATTTTCTACATTCGCAAACGCATCCTTTTGCTCTGCATACCTTTCAGCCAGTAGCGTCAACGTATCCAGGCTTTGGTACCGAGTATCAAGCTCTCCATCAATTACCTTGATGTCTCCAAACGTGGCAAAACCGGTTCCAAAAAGCTGTGTCTGGTGCTGAGCAACGTCCAACTTCATTGCGAAGGGAATACCCAAGGATTCAGCCTCACCAAAAAACAGATCGAGGTGGTAATCGCTCATTAAGGTTTGCGTGTCTGGAACTCCCTGGCCTTCTACTTTCCGGCTCAGTCGCAGGTGAGGGGATAGATTGGGCTCATCTGAGGGAAATCTGAATGCTTTTCCCGCTGGATCATCGTCGAACAGCACAATCTCGACAGAAAGATCGGCAAAGAAATCCGAGCCCTTACGAATCTCCAAAGTTCCACCCTGGAATAACGCTTGATCCATTGTGAATTCAACGTTTCGAACCATTCCCTGAACAGGTTCGCCCGGACGAGATTCGACCGTCGTGCTTGTCGCCTCTTTCGAAACGTCTGGTGTTGGCGTATTTGGCTGTGTAGATTCTGCCTCACCGGTGCAGCCAACCACCGTCAAAGTGGCGAGGGCAAGTATGAGTATCCGAAGGTGCCGCATGGAGTCCTTTCCTCTGATTGATTATTTTTTGACTACTTTCTAGTTCACGAATAAAAACAGCACACTAGGCATTATTTCCACCGTCATATCCACTGAATCTTTGGATAACTCCAGCTGAGAGGGTAGGGCAGCGCACTTAGCCTGCAATCGCTTTCTGGATCCTTCGAAACCGGAAGCTTTTCAGTTTTGGTAATTCGTTCATGAGGTGATGAAACGTGATCACGGTGCGTTCGTTCATTATCAGCCACTGGACATCAACAGCTCCGTGCTGCGATTCAATGAACTGTTTGATGTCCGCTCGTGTCTCGTCCACCACTTTCACCAGGTCGAATTGCTCAACTGCACCAAACGCCTCAGCCATCCCGTCTCCATGGGATTCAATTAATCGGGCGGCATCGGTCAGTGATAAGACGCCTTCCTCATGACTGGAAAGTGTCAGCGCCGCAAAACGCAAAAATCGAGCTCTAGCCAGCCACTGCATTGTTTTCATGATTACTCAACCCTTCCTTAGGCCTTTGCTATCGCGTTTCCGGCCGGAAACACCATGATCCGAGGCACACCACTCTTTCAAATGATTCTCTTGGATCTTTTTCGAATGACGTTTCTTAATATCAAAACGTCGATCAGTGTGAGAAACACACTTCCAAACCCAAACATCAACGCCTGCGCCACCAGCTCAAAACGTGGAGCAAAGATCAAATTGAGAATTAAGGCGTTGAAAACGATGAGCAGGATAACGCCTATTCCGACCCAGGCACTCCGATCAAAAGGTTTCTGTGACTGTCCCATAGCATCCTCCTTGATTGAGAGGCGATTCAAAGATCGTTCGCGCAACTTGCCGCCTGCAACGCCTGCTGGTAGAGATACTCGAAGTCTTCTGTTTCAAGATGCCTCCTAGCAAGCTCTACAAACACCTGCGAAACCGTCACTTCGGCAGCACCACGATGACGCACTGCTTTACTGGCCTTAATGAGCTGGTTCAGCTCTGCCAGTTTAAGCCGTGCCGCTTCCCGTTGCTTCTGAAGCTCTTCGATCTCACTCCCTATCTTTTGCTTAGCTTCACCAGAGGATCCTGGAATTCGGGCTTTCAGGCGTCGCTTTTCCTCATCCAAGTTGCCCATGGTCTCAATGAGCACTAATCGGCGCTGATACGGGCTTACCATAGTTTCAGCCATCACAATCAAGCCCCCCATGCCATATCAACGTCTTCCCGGGCCACTCTCAAGCGACCACCTCGCGTCTCGATGACCAGGGTATTTTTGTGCACCCGCTTGACCTTGGCCAACACTCGACCCAGTCGAACCGTCTGACCTCTTTTTACCTTCTCCATCTTACTTACCTCGCGTTGCGGTAAACCAATTTGACTACGCTTCAAAGATAACTAGCCCGCCGCCTTATGTCAATCTCTCTGTATACCTTTAAAAGACAATTAACGGCGAGTTAACGACAAACACGACCACACTCTTAGGCAGAGTTTCCGCCCGGAAACAAATTATCCAAGCTCAAAGTATGTATATGCTTCTCCAGATGCGTCAGAGCTTCCGTTCTCGGAACCGATGACTCCAGAGGCAGGGGAACAACGTTCGACCCAAGATTTTCTTTGAACCTTTGTCCAATATCACCATAAAAAGCGACACACCAGAGTCCGTTTTGCACCACCAGCTCCATGCGAGAATTCTCCATTTGCATATAATTTTATATTAGATAAGACTAATTGTATGGAGTCAAAGTTTTTTATTGAAAGTTTGACAAACAAACCGGTAGGATGAGGCATTACTCACGTTCGCCGGTTTTCGTGGCGACCTAAATGAAGGACCTACCCAATGGCGAAGCCCTTTGCCCCCAAGCTTAAACGCCCCATCAAAATTGCGGTAATCAATCGTAAAGGTGGCGTCGGCAAGACCAACACCACAATCAACCTGGCCTGTGAATTCGTGAACCGAGGCTATGCAACGGTCATCGCTGACACTGAGAAAGAAGGCGGCTGTGTTCACTGGCAAACCCTGGCCGGTGACGATGCCAAGGTCCCGGTGGTCGGCATGTATGACCCAATGATCAAGGTCAACATCAAAGCCTATGAAGGATCCAACGACATCATTCTGATCGACACCGCCGGAATCATTGTCGATATGGATGATGAAGAGGACGGGAAAGCCAGCAAGATCAACAGTGCTGTCATGGCTATGGCCGATTACGTCATTGTTCCTCTTCAGCCGGCACCTGCCGACTTTCGGGCTACAGAAGTCTGCGTAGAGTCCCTCAGCAAGATTCAGGGTTTCCGTGATGGCGCTCCATTTTTTCGGGTTCTCCTGACCAGCACCCGCGCCAATGAAGATTTAACCCGGATGGCACTAGAATTATTCGGTGAGGATTACCCGTATCCCGTGTTCAAAACCACCATTAGGCGCTCCGAGGAATTTAAAAAGGCTCACGCCTACGGGCAGGGCATCGTGGACTACGCCAAACGCTCAGAATCCGCAAATGACATCCGAGACTTGGCCGACGAGGTTCTGAGGGACCTGGATGAGGGTAGGGCATGAACAAGAAAGCAGGTTTGAAAGCTGCACTGGGCGGGGCCAAAAAAGAAAACACAGAAGCAAAGGTAGCCAGTAAACCCGTTGTTACTGCAGCAACAGGCGAACTTTGCCGGGTTCTGATCTCATCAATCCGCCCGGATCCGAATCAACCGCGGGAAACGTTCGACCCGGAGTTCATCAAGTCTTTGGCGCGCAAGCTTCAACAGGATGGTCAGCATACGCCAATTACCGTCGTGATGACTGGAACCAACCAATACAAGATCCGTAATGGTGAGAATCGTTGGAAGGCAGCGCAAGAGGCAGGCTGGGAGTACATTGATGCGATTATTTACGAATTCGAGCCGGAAGAACTGACGGCTCCAGAACAGGCTGAAATTCTTCGTAAGCAGAAATCGGACAATGACGATCGCAGGCCCCTAACCCCTTGGGAAGACATCAAAGCCTGTGCACGCTACGTGGAATTGTCCGGCAAGAAACAGGGGGAGGCCGCCGAAGACCTGGACCTCTCGAAGACCGATCTGAGCAAGCGACTGAAAATCTTCAACGGTCCCGAGGAAATTCAGAATCTTGTCCGCGCGGAAGCGCTCACTAACTTGAACACGCTTGGGAGCCTGGTGGAGCTTTGGAAACTCGATCAGGACTACGCAGCAGCCGAGGTTCAGAAAATTCTCGAAGCCGGCCAGGTTTCCTCGGGTTCTGAAAAGAAATACGCAGCTCGCGTGAAAGCCCTCAAGGAGGGCGCAGAAGTACCAGGCCCCAAGCCTGCAAAGAAGGAGCCCGATCCTCAACCACCGAAGCCGCCGACGTTTTCTGCCAAAAGAGTGAACGTGGCGGAGCAGGGTGTCCTGGAAATTGAAGATGGGAAAGGCAACGCCATGCGGTTCAAAGTCCCGAAAAGCTGGAAAAAAGACTGGGAAAAGATTGGTGAAGCGCTGTTTGGCGGTAAATTATGAACGATGACAACAGGAAGCAAAGGGTAGGGGACGGCCGTGTCTTCTTCGCCCACGTCCTGGCCGTCTTTGGCCCCCAAGAAAGCCATGACGTCACTGCCCAACGGGTTCTCGATGTAGGCCGGGTCCGTTACGGCGCAGAGAGGGACAACCTGAAAGGTAAGCACCTCAGATCCTGGGCAGACGGTACTCGCATCGTTCCCAAATGGGCTTACGCTGCTGCATTGGACCTTGCGCTGGAAAACGGATTTGAGCCGACTGACGATGACCAGGCTATCGCCACCTGGAAAACCTGGCGCTCGGAAAGACAAGAATTGTCCGACGAACAGGCTTTCACCGAGTTCATGAGTTCTATCCCGCTGTCACAATCACAGCGCGCCGCCGTGCAAACCTATGCGGGGTTGAGCGAATGAATGTTCATCCTCAGTCTTTCGCGAAGGCTGTGAGAGCCGTCAAACCTTCACAAGAAATCAAGGACCGTGCGTACCAGGTTCTGGTGGAAGGAACACCGACATTGGACGTGTTTCAACGCGACGCTCCGAATGCCGAGAAAGAATATCGAGTTCTGGTAGACTTGTTTAAGCACGCCGTGGCACCCACCGAACAGCCCATGTTTACTCAGCTGCAGCTGGTCTCGATCACCACAGAGTTCCGCTTCATCAAATACTGGGTGTTCATGGCGCTGTCCCTGGTTCTCGTGGACGGCTACACCATGTCTCAGGTTGGACGCCTGCTTGGCATGTCACGTCAACAGGTAAACATCGGTGTCACCAAAGCGAAAGAAAAGGCTTTATTCCTCGGCATCCTTGAGGATGCCCCGGATCTGGAGACGATCACGGTACAAATCCCTAAAGCCATTGCAAAGCAGGTAAAAGATTACGAGCACGAATTTGCCAGCGCAGCGGTGAAAGAGGGCGCCCAAAAACGACCTGTTTTCGCGGTTCTGAATAACGATGACGCGGACCGGGTGGAAAAATTCATTGATGAGCTGCAGAGCATTAGGCAGGCTGATGGATAGCTTCGCGCTACAGCAGACTCGGTGGTACGCCGCTGAAATAATCGGGGACGAGTTCGGGGCCGACATCAAATCTTACTCCCCAATACGTGTGGATGAGATCAAACCGAAAGGTGCTCGGAAATTCGAACTCCAATTTTACCACGCGAACTATCCCGAGGGCGTTCGCCAGAAGGTCTATGAGTTACAAACATTGGAACGAAACGAGAACTTTATCCTGGCACGCTCCGTCTCTCATGTTCCTTCACGTTGGTTGCTCATTTATGCGATAACTCCGAATTGGCTCAATAGACATTTCGGCGCCGCCATTGACCAGAGGGCCGATGTTGACGCCTGGCTTGAGAGGAATGTCTAAGTCATCGTATTAGCTTCTGCAATTGGCGAGTATTTCTTTAATTCGCGTGTACTCATTAGGCCTTGGCTGCAATCGGTATTTAGCTACAATCCGCGCGAATCGGGCTGTATAACCGCATCTTCCCTCTGGGGGCAGCCACTGATCGGGCCCCTTGTCGGATTTGGAACGATTCAAACTCGATTCGACGATCAGCACATTCGATGGATCATTGGCAAATTGCTCGCGTTTTCGATCTGACCAACCCGCCGCTCCTCGCGGCCAACTCCACGAAAGTGGGACGATGTGGTCGGCATCCAGCTGGCGAGCATCCTGAATCACCTGGTTGGTGAACGGGCTGATCCAGCGCCCGAAAACGACAATGCATTCAGATCCATCCTTAAAACGAACCGGGGTTGTGGATCTCTCTGCGAGCAATTCGTGCCGTGTATTTTGACAATCCCCGTCATCATCTGCACCATCCATTTCCATAGTGAGCACGACTGTAGACTTGGGCGTTGATGTGCTCCTGAGTGGCGGTGGTTCCCTTCGGCAGTCGACCACCTGACTGCGTACACGATTGGAGATCGGTGAACCCGACGTAGTTTTTCACAGCGTCGTACCACGGGCTTTCCGGACCATGACAGATGCCTGAGCCGGACCTTTTGATTACATCGGCTGCCCCGATCAAGGGCAAAGCCGATAAAACTAAGATCAGTAACCATAGCGGCCGGCGCCCAATCACGAATTTCCTCCTTTTTTCCTTGAATCTGAGCTCCTTTCTTGGGCTTGAGAGTCCTTCCCTGGTGTTTCAGGTTCCCGGATCTCGGCCTTTAATTCGTCATTCCGTCGTTGGCTCGCTTCCAACTGGGTTTCAAGTTGCGTGACTTTTGTTTCAGCACTCTTCTGGGCGGAGCGAGCCTCATCACGCTCTTTCTTTCGCTCTTCCGATTGCGCCGTGATCGCCTTCTTTTCGGCCTCAAGCTCTCGCAACAATCCCTGCGCCTCTGACAACTTCTGGCTTAAGGTGGAGACTTCAGCGTCCCGGGTTTCCACAAGCGTTGCCCAGCCATCCCGCTGCTTCCGAAGGTCTGATTTGTCGCTCTCTAAGCTCTCATTGGATTTTTTGAGCCCTGCAACTTCGTCCTTCAGGTCGCTATTCTTCTCTTGTTCTTTGTTCAGTTTTTGTTCCGCGATGGCCAGGTCTTTCTCAAACTTTACCAGTTTGTTGCTGAGTTCCTTGCGGTCATCGTTGGTTGATTGAAGCTCCTTTCTGGTGGCTTCTAGTGATTCCTGAAGGCTCCGCAACTGCTCTTCCATCTCATCAAAGGCGGTTGTGGCATCGATCAGTTCCGCCTCTGCGCTTTGTTGTTGCTCTTTGGCCGATTTCATTACGTCAGCCACTCGCCGCTCAGCCGTCTTAACCGCACGGTTGTTCAGATTGAGCGCCAGCGTTCTGACTTGCTCCAGGAAGGTGCTGGTCATCTCTGACAAGGCTTCCTCAACCTCAACAGGCAGATCCTGCACCGGTTCGCTCTCAACAACTTCCTGACTCTGACGGTAATCCTCCCAGACCCTCACCAGTCTCGTCGGGTTGCCACCCCCAATTTCTTTTCTCAATGCAAAGCCTGTAACACGCCGACCGGCACTCAAAAGCCGCTTGGCCGCCTCGATGATCTGTTCGTCTTCAAATTCAGCAGGGCGCATAGACACCTCGGGACTGTGGAATATAGGGGGGAAGTATAGCGTCAAACTCAGAAGAAATAAAGCAATAAACAAACAAACAAATAAACTAATTAATAAATAAAATGGGCAGATCGTGATTGGTGGTTAACTCACGCTACCCAAGTGTCCAGGCATGGGAGAGGGGCGCAGAGACTGTCTTTGAAAGCCCTGGCAACGCGATCTGGCTGGCAATGACACGCAGATCGTTGGTAGACAAAGATCGGGGCTTTAGCGCTCAAAAGGCGGCTACAAATTCACATAAGGAGGGGGCTGAAGCGGCTGTCAAAGGAACTGATAGCTGTAGGCCGCATGTCGGTAGAGAGATTTCTTAGTTTGCAGTGTTGTGGAAGCCACACGAGGGGAGGGTAGCTGGCGATTTCATTCAGGTTGCCGATTGGGGTTAACCTCCTTTCCAGGAGCAACTGACAAAGGCCATGTTTGTATTATTTCTAATTTATGAAGTTATGTTTGTTTCATGAGAAAAAAATCACCAAAAAACATGGCCCTAGAAAGAAAAAGGCAACCAGAATGAAGACTCGGCATCTTGGAGACGGTCTGAGGCAACCCAAAGACGGGGAGTTTTCCGTTGCCTGACGCTTGGAGGCAACTCAATGACGGGGATCCACAACCAAATGATGTCAGGCCTGGAATCTCGCCGGCAGTGCGCCCCTGGAAGTCTCAGACTGCAAAAGGCAACTCAATGACGGCTTGGAGTGTAGGGCGCCTTCAGAGGCAACTTCAAAGAGCCTCATCCGGGGTGGCCAAATGACGGCGCCGGCGACTTTCGGAGGAGTATTCGGCAACCTGATGACGGTCTGGATTCATTAAAGCAACCTGATGACGGTGAAAATCCCCACCACCGGTCGATTTAAAGGCAACCAGATGATGGTCGAACGTACTGCTCCAGTGAATAAGTGCTCTAAAGGCAACCTGATGACGGTATCTGGAAGACTTCAGCCGTGAGCGGCAACTCAATGACGGTCAAATCACACGCTGGGGCAACCCAAAGACGGTGATTTCAGGCTTCACAATAAAAATTTCCTGAGTCATTCAACGCGGATAAGCACTTTGATGCCTTAAAAGGCAACCTGATGACGGTCAAAAGTGGAAAATAGGTGTGATGGACACCTGGGCACAGCTCAGGTCGCGCAAAAATCAGCCAGCTTTTGCTTCATCGGCTATTCAGAGCCTCATTTGGTTGCCTTCTAACCGTCATCAGGTTGCCTTTGACCCTCCTTTGGTTGCTTCTGGCCTTGAGCCCTTGAAGCTAAATCAGTTGGGTGATATTTGTTCAAGCCATCATTTTATCTATATGGGGTTCATCGTGGGTCAAGCAGCTGAAGCCAGTCACCAGCTGGATTTAATTCCGCTGAACGAGAACACCCCAAAACTTCGGGTTGCGAAGGCTAACGCCCTCGTTGAGGCGCAATTCGAGCTGACCAGCCAAGAGCACAAACTTCTTTTGGTTGCCATGGCCCAGATCCGCAAGGATCAGACCCAGTTCCATGAACAGGTTTTTCAGGTTCAGGACCTGGTTGAGCATCTGGAACTGAATCCGAAAAATGCTTACCGGGATCTTCGCCGGATTTCCAAAGGAATTATGAGTAAGCAAGTCACCATTCGGAACGACGATACCGGCGAGTGGCGCATGTACCAGTGGGTTTCCAAAGCCTACTGCGAGCGAGGGACATTCGGCATCAAGTTCAGCGAGGAGCTCAAACCCTTCCTTATTGGCCTGGTGGGTCGCTTCACTCTTTATGAACTTGGTCGAATTCTTAAGATGAAATCGAATTACGCGATTCGACTCTACGAGCTCTTCCAGCAATATCGCAAGTTCGGCAACCGCGTGGTTGGCCTCGATCCCAAATTGGCGGCACGTAACGGCTGGGACAATTTTTCCAAGCTGATGGGTTATAACCACGAGACATACGAGCGGTTCGCCAATCTCAATCAGAAGGTACTTCAACCGGCGATCGCCCAAATCGAGCAGTTCACTGAGTTCAAAAAGGTCTACGTAAAGAAAATCAAGCACGGCCGTAAAACGGTTGCCCTAGAGTTCGAGTGGAAGACCATCGACACTCTGGAAGATCTGCCTAATCACCCTCTTTATTCGGATCTGAGAGCACTTGGCGTTACCGACGCAACCTGCAGAGAAATCTTCTCTAAGTTCGATGAGGACCGGATTGTGAGGAACCTGGCCCTGGCCAAAGCTCACCATCGGTCTCAAACCTTGAGCAATCCTGCAGGGTGGTTCGTCACTGCAGTAAAAGAAAATTACGCGGATCCGGAATTGCCTCTGGACGCCATTGCTCAGGACCAGGATCCAAAGACCGAGTCTACAAAATCGAAGCCTGAGCATCCGCTGTTTCACGATTGCGCAACTCCAGCAGAATTCCGTAATTTGGTTGCCGCAGAAAAGGAGAGGGGAGAGAAGTTTTCCAGCTACTCTGAATTTTTGAACTACTCGGTTAATCAACAAGTCGAGAGATACCAGGGCTCCAGTACCGAGTGAACATCGGGCAATAAGGCCAGAGGGATGATTAGGGCCGACTTAATCAGCGCAGTTCCAGGGCCGTGCCGCGAAGACTAAGGATTGATAGAAATGACTGGCGAGTTCAACTGGAAAAAATTCCAGTTCATTACCGAAGTGCAAACGGCGCTGATTAACAATGCAATTAACCTCAGTCTGGAAAGTAGTGCGAAAGAGCGCCGACACATATTCTCTGCGACGGGCACGCTCATTAACATGGATGACGCCTTTTACGCTGCCGAGCGAATCCCACATAACATGACTGCTCATGAGGCTGCGAGCGAATTCGTTGGATTCATTTGCGAGAACTTACGCGAGCAAGGGGACACCGTACCCAGCTGGTTCGCTCGTGACTGACCGAAGTGGTTCATGACATTGGTGTGAACCGACCCATCTTGAAATTCAAATGTTTCTCATCAATGTTCCCGATTTCAAATTAAGTTTGACACGCTGGAGAGTGGGAATGACTCTAGCGCTTCGCGTAACCCTCCCCAGAAAGGGTAATATCTTCTGAACCTGTGTCTTAAGGAGTAGTAAGCTTGGATGCGATCGCAACCTCTTCCGCTGTAAGCAGTTTTCTCGAACGCTGGAAAGGCAACTCGGGGAGTGAACGCTCAAACTTCCAATCGTTCATGCGCGATCTTTGCACGCTCCTGGATCTTCCACTGCCAGACCCGGGGGAGGGGGACACCAGTCAGAACTCCTACGTTTTTGAGCGGTTTATCGCCTCTCCGCGAGTCGATGGCAACACTGAAAGCCGATACATCGATTTATACCGTCGAGACTGCTTCGTTTTGGAAGGGAAGCAGACGGGCAAACAACTAGCCTCTCGCAGCCACCAGAATGCCATCAACGCTGCGGTAGCCCAGGCGGAACGGTACATCAGGGGGCTGCCCTTCGAGGAAGTGGAGCACGGCCGTCCTCCATTCATCGTTATTGTCGACGTCGGAAATGCCATCTACACCTATTCGGAATTCACCCGGACAGGCGGAAACTATGTGCCATTTCCAGACCCCAGACATTTTGAGATCCGTCTGGATGACCTGCACAAGCCAGAGATCCAACATCGTCTTCGCCAGCTCTGGCTCGATCCCGACAAGCTTGACCCAAGCAAACACGCAGCCAAGGTCACTCGGGAGGTCAGTACCAAACTGGCAGAGTTGGCAAGATCCCTGGAGCGCAGCGGGTATGACGTTGAAAGGGTGGCCAGCTTCCTTAAACGATGTCTGTTCACGATGTTCGCAGAGGACGTGGAGCTGCTTCCGCGAGAATCGTTTCAGAGCTTGCTCGTAGACATTAAAGACCGGAATCCGGAGGCGTTCCCCCAGGCGGTCAAAGCCCTATGGGATACCATGAATGCCGGCGGTTACAGCGAGCGTTTGATGCAGACCGTAAAACGCTTTAACGGTGGTTTGTTCAAGAACATAGATCCCATTCCGCTGAACGCCAGCCAGATCCAGCTACTCATCGACGCATCGAAAGCCGATTGGCGCTTTGTTGAACCAGCCATTTTTGGGACGCTCCTTGAACGAGCCCTGGATCCCCGAGAACGCCACAAGCTGGGCGCTCATTACACACCGCGAGCTTATGTTGAGCGTCTGGTAATGCCGACCCTGATTGAGCCGCTTCGCGAGCAGTGGGGTGACATTCGAGGAGCTGCGGAAACACTATTGCGTCAGGGGAAAGACGCTAAGGCGCTTCAGGAAGTACAGGCCTTCCATTATCAGCTTTGCCAAACTCATGTGCTAGACCCTGCCTGTGGCAGCGCCAACTTTCTCTATGTTGCCCTGGAGCACATGAAAAGACTCGAAGGTGAGGTTCTGGGCTTCATTTCCGAGCTCACACGAGGGCAGGGTGTTCTGGAGAGCGAGGGGCTGACCGTCGATCCCCACCAATTCCTTGGGTTGGAGCTAAATCCGAGGGCGGCGCAGATTGCTGAGCTTGTGTTGTGGATTGGCTATCTGCAATGGCATTACCGGCTTAACGACCGCCTTGATCTACCTGAGCCGATTCTGAAGGACTTCAAAAACATTGAGTGTCGGGATGCTCTGATCGAATACGACAGCCGGGAACCAGAGCTGGATGAAACTGGACAACCAGTGACCATCTGGGATGGCATCAGTATGAAGGTGAGCCCAACAACCGGTGAACTGATCCCCGACGAAACCGGCCGGGTTAACGTTTATCGGTACCACAACCCCCACCAGGCAGAATGGCCAAAGGCTGACTACATAATTGGTAACCCGCCGTTCATTGGTGAGAAAAGGATGCGGGATTCACTAGGTGATGGGTATGTGACTGCTGTGAGAAATGTCTATAGCGAGCTCCCGGCTTGTGACTTCGTTATGTACTGGTGGCACAAGGCTGCAGAGCTAGTTGCTAATGGGGATATTAAGCAATTTGGGTTCATTACAACTAACAGCATTGGCCAAACTAAAAATCGTGGGGTAACCGCGCCACACCTCGAAAATAATACACATATTCGCTTGGCCATTCCTGACCACCCTTGGGTGGACGGCAACGACGGAGCCGCTGTGCGCATTTCGATGACAGTTTTGGCCTCTGGTGAGGGTAGCGGAGTACGATTAAAGGTTACAGCCGAAACTGCTTCAGCGGGAAGTGACGCTCGTCATGTGCAGTTTTCTTCAGCATCAGGAAGAATATTCCCCGACCTTGGCGTGGGCGCCGCTCTGGTGGAAGCTAAGGGGCTGACCGCTAACTCGGGCATGGTGTTTCAAGGGGTCAAGCTTGTGGGAGATGGTTTCCTAGTCTCACCGGAGCAGCGTGAGGAATGGCTTAACTCTTTTCCCGAAAGCCAGCGTTTTCTTCCTCAGCTAGTGGCGGGTAGTGATTTGACGAAACGGCGATCACCGCGATATTGCATAGATTTTTTTGGACTGGATTCTGACTCAGCTCGGAAAAATTTCCCACAAGGGTTCCAGAAGATTCTCTCGGATGTTCGGCCATTTCGTAGCCAGAGTAAGGACAAATTCTTTAAAGAAAATTGGTGGCTGTTTGGTCGCGGTAGAGGTGATATGCGACATGCGATTTCCTCATTAAAACGATACATCGCTACCAGCGAAGTTTCTAAACACCGTATATTTGTTTTTCTAGATGCTGGAGACTCTATAGCTGACGGCTCCTTAGCAGTTGTTGCGCTGGAAGATGCAATGACACTCGGAGTATTGTCGAGTCGCCTGCATGTTTGTTGGGCATTAGCGCAGGGAGGGCTTCTTGAGAGCCGGCCCAGATGGCAGAACGGTCCATGCTTTCTAAACTTTCCTTTTCCTAACGCTACAACCGATTTGCTCGCGAGGATTAATGACTTAGCCAATCGCATTGACGCTCACCGCAAAGCTCAACAGGCGATTTATCCCGGCCTCACACTCACCAACATGTATAACGTTCTCGAATTGGTAAACGCTGGCAAATCGATACACAACAAACCAAGAGAAAAAGAAATATATGAAAATGGGTTGATTGAGCTTGTCAAAGAACTCCACGACGACCTGGACCGCGCTGTATTTGAAGCCTACGGTTGGTCAGACTTAGCCGATAAGTTAGTAGGATGCCCAGGTGCTACAACTCCACTTACTGACAAGAGGTCTGACCAAGCGGAAGCTGAGGAAGAATTACTGATTAGGTTGGTCGACCTCAACAAGCAGCGAGCCGAGGAAGAGTCACGAGGCGTCGTTCGCTGGCTGCGTCCTGAGTATCAGGCTCCAGATGCTATCCAGACGGAAGTAGATATAGCTCCGAAGGCAGCCGCCTCGAAAATGGAAGCCGTCACTAGCAAGAGCAAAGCGGCGTTCCCGAAAGCCATTCCCGACCAACTTAGAGTGCTCCGGGAGGCTTTAGCAGAGCGCTCTCACACCACTGAAAGCCTGGCCGAGCTGTTCAAACGGAAACCCATAAAGTCAGTTGAGGAGGGCCTGCAATCGCTAGTGGCGGTGGGTGTTGCTGAGTATGAGGCGTCGACTGGCACATGGCACACCGTATAAAGCAGCACCCTGAGTTATAGGTGAAAGCTGAAGTCAGACCATGCGTATTAACTAAAACAACACACTCGCAACAATATCAAGGTTGGAACACACTAGGGGCCGTTGCCGTGGGTTTTCTGGAATGTCTCCATTGGGGGAGACGTGATAGCTCATCAGAACGTACTGCGCCATAGCGCGACGCGATCTGACGGTCAAGCAACCCCGGTCCATACTGTAATCTGCGCGAACGAGCTGTTGTTCTTGTTCACTAAGCTCCGGGTTCGGTATCAGGAGTAAATCAACCTGTTGATGCCAGTCGTGATCAGCTTCTCCCATGATTGCTTCGCCGGCTTTACCCACCAAAGCAATCGACTCGAACCTTCCCAGATGGAAATCTCGGTAGCTCTGAGTTTCTTCATCAAAGGCCCGGCAATGCCATCTCAGGCCAGAATAGGCGAGGGCATGCGGGTGTACCTTTCGGTCCCGGCCGCTCGGATGGTTCCATGAACGGTACCGGACCGCGATGACCTGGCATTCCTTGATCGCCTGAACGATTGTCCGGAAAACTTTGGGTTCCGGCTCAATGTGGGGCCGTGGACCGCAATCGAGCCAGTTTCCTCCGTTAAAAGATCCACTGTGCTCAGCAGGGAACCGCCGGGCGAAGTCGATATACTCACTGATGATGCCCCGAGTGCACTTCGGCGTAAACGTAGTAGTCGGTTTGAAGATCTTTCCGACCGAGTCGTACCACATTTGTCCCGGATAGGTTTCCCGGTAATCCTGAATGTATCGGGTGACATTTTCACGCCGGACGTTGAACAAGCGCCCGAGCCGCGAGGCGTTGCATCCCCCTTCCCAGTTCAGAAGTACTTCCATTGCCCGGTACCGGTCCTGTCTTGAAAACTCCCGGAAATCGCTTTTATTTGCCATGCGCTGTCCCCGGGGAGATAGGAAACCACTGGTGAGCTATACCTAGAGCCAGCATCCGCTCCTGCGTAAACCCTCTTTTGCGAGCTCCGAGGTAATCGCAATGAAATGAAAGTTGGCCTGGCACCCCCATCCGGCGCAATTGTTCCCATTGAATGTGCTGATTGGTGAAATCGGTTTGACTACCATTTACATTTTCCAAATCCGATACACGGGGAAGGATAATGGTCTGGGCACCAGACCCGATCGCGATGACAAGTCCAGCAGGGTCATAATCCATATAGGCTGCCAGGGGGATGTCCATCTCCTCAGACATACGTTTTGCCCATGTCTGGCCCATAGGCCGTGTCGGATCGCCTCTATACACGGCAAGAACGCTTTGGCCCTGGAAATTGAGCAATAACCGGTACAGGGAGTTAAAGGCAGGCAGGTTCTCCACAACCAGCAGGTGGTCGCACTCGATGGTGCGGACGAATTCGGTCACCAGTGAAACATGAGAACCCTCTAGCTCGGGGAGGGTGGTACTGTTTACCCTCACAGTGGGCCCAATGGCACTGACTAGGACCCGCTCCCGATTATCGGTAGACGCGGACAGCTTCTCATCGGTAGCGACCTCGGCCGTCTCCAACCGGTCACCTTCAAAAGCGGACCATGGAGTGGTCCAATCAATCGACTGGTGAGAGAGCCAGCCTTTCAAGTCCAGCTTTTGCTGCCGGGAAATCGAATAAGCCTTACCGTTAACGAAACCCAGGCCTCGAGCCGCGAGGCTTTCCAGTGTCTTGTTTCGCGTGAATGTCGTTTCCGGGGATTGAGCAACCTTCAGCGCCTGTTTGATTTCACGGCGTGTCGGTTTCATGAGAAAACCTCAGGGCTTGGAGTTTCGTGCACCTTCTTTTTCACATCTTCAAGGGAAATGCCGACCGGGTACACATACAGGTCAACTAGATCACAAGAACCAGCCAGTGGGTGAGCGGAGGTCGCATGGGTGTAGAGGCCTACAAAATGAGAGGTATCCTGGCCGCCGGGCAATACCGGATCGCCATCCATATACAGTGCAATTGCGTAAAGCCATTCACTTTCGTCCAGATTGGCAATCTCGTTGTCTCGCCCTTCAGAGTTCCAGAATTCAAGTGCGGAAATAGGCGCGTTGTTCTCAATGCACTGTGCCAGCATCCGTTTAACCATCTTGTCGAGCGGGGACACTTCGGCAACATGCTCTGCCTGAGTTTTCTCGCGCAGCGTGGAATCTTCTCGCGTCACCTTCGGGGCTTCGTACTTAAGTGTCTCGCTGAGCCGTCCAACCAGCTCAGTGCAGGCTTCCTCTACCCCGACATCGTTGAGGTTGGGTATGGCGACCGCCGGCAAGGGATTGATGGTCCTGAAATACGGGTGCTTATCCAGCGCATCCTGTGTCCTCAAGGCTTCGAATCCCGGATTGTGCCGCATATGATCGGCAACCGCTCGGATCTTCCGAGCTCGTGCCTCAAGCTCTCGCACCTTGAACAGGTTGTCCCGGATGGTGTTCTGAGTCCGCCGTATCCGATCCACCACTTCCATACACCGGATATCGAGGTTAGCGATAAACCCACTTATCTCCGGATCCAGCGAGAACGGCTCGTCATTGAGGCTTGAACGCATCTGGTTGTAGCTTTCCACCAGGTTCGCAAGCTGCCGGCTGTAAAGTTCATTTTCACGGCGCCGAATATCCGGATTGCTCCGAATCCCGTAACTGCTGGTGACCCGGTTGAAGATAGTCGTACTGCTGTCATCCAGAATGTCGTAAATGGACAACAGGTGCTGTTCTACCTCGTCCCGAGCAGCCAGCATTTCATCGAACATGCCCTGATACTTCACATCCTGGAGCTGACGCATAGCCAGTTCCGCTGCCTGCAGTTCTGAATTGAGGTCAGTATTGATGGCCGCTATCCGATCTTTGCGTAGCGCCGCATCAAACACCTTCTGCAGTTTCTGATTCAGCCGTATGCCCGAGGACCCTTCCTTGCGCAGCAGGTGAGTTTTCATCAGGGGTTCTATCTGACTTAACGCTTTGTCGTCCAGATCCACGCCAGAGCGCTCATACGCATCTACAACCAGTTCCCGGGCATTGTAAAGCTGCTGAATAAGATCGAGCAGAGGATGATGGCCGTTCGGTCCCCTCATGCTAGTTGCCCTTGCCGACCACTTGCAGTGTCCACCTCCGGCTCAGGGAGGTGTTCGTTATCCTGGATGAAAATGATCAGGTCCTGAACCAGTTCAATTCGGGAGGTTACCTGATAGATCGAGTGTTTGGCGTTGGCCTCGACCAGCAAACCTTCTTTGATCAGTTGTGAGAACAGGCCTTCCAGCTGTTCCTTGTAAGCCGTGTACTTCCTGGAAGAGGGCAGGTTGCTCAGTTGGGTTTGCAGACTCGGGCTTTGGCTGACCTGGCTGAGCAGATCGTGAAAGCGTAGCTCTTCTCCTGGCAGCAGGGAGGACTCCGGATGCAGCGCGTTCATCAGCATTTCCAGCGTCTGAACGTAGAAGCGCAGGTTCTTCATCAATTTGGTGAAAGTCTCGCGGGCCACAGCTTTCACGGTGTTGTCGAAGCCTTGGTATACCAGATACCGACCGTTTCCGGAGCTAGTTTCAGCCAGTTCCATTCCCAGTTCGCTGCTCCATCGGTTAACCCGGTTCTGAATGTCCTCGCGCTCTATCAACCTCGCCAGCGAAGGCGCTGACCACTGGCAGACAACGTTCCCGGCCAGAAGGCGGGTAAGCAGGGTGCGATAGGTTTCCGAGTTGGCAACGCTCTCGTTGGCTGGGGTGACTTGATCGACCATCAGACTTCTCCCTGGCTGATATCTTTGAACGGGTTGTTCGCTGCGGTGGTGCCGGGCTTGGGCATGCGCCAGCGGACAAAGCGTTTGCCACCATCACAACGCTCCATCCGGTAAACCTGGTTGAACATACCCAGCTGACGATCGCCCATGTCCGGACACGCGGTTATCAGACTGATGTGGTGTTCAGCAAGTAGTGCCAGCAGAGTCCGTTTATTGTCATTGTCGAAGGCACTCAGCTCATCCAGGGACCAAGTAAGGTGAACAGGCTGGCCCTTGCGCAGCATGTTGACGAAGCCAAGGAAGAGCACAATCATGACGATGTACGAGAGCCCATTGGAAGACAGGCCTTCATCTCCAGAAAGATCTTTCGAGCTAGAACCGGTCTTTGGTTTGCCATTTTCGATGATGAAGAATCGGAACCGGATCAATCGCCAAAGCTCTTTAACGGTCACGTTCGCCCGAGACTCTTCAAAGGTGTCCAGGTAGTTCCGCAGACTCAGAATCAGGTCTTCATCCGGCAGGCTGTTCAGGGTAGTGTTTTCTCGCCAGGTTCGAACGCTATCGGCCAGAGATTTAATGTCCTTCCAGTAGTCCAGTTCCTCAAGCTCAAAGGTAACTGTTGGCTCCACCCGCTCAATCGCTTTGAAGTTCAGGTTTTGCTCTATGCTGCTCGAAAGCTCCTTGTTGAAGCGTTTGATGCGTTTATCGAAGCCCTCCATGGCGCGACGGTAGATATCGATCTGGTCTAGATTACTGAATCCAGAGGCCAGCGTGTCCCGCACCAGGTCATGCTTCCCGCCCCGAAAGTATTCAAGAATCGCCCGGGCCCGGATAATGACCTGGGCCGCTGTGCCGTCCCAATCCAGCTCGGCCTCCTGCCAATACTGGGTGCTTGGCGTCCCGGTGAACCGCTCAAAGATAGTCGCGAACCGGGTACCCACCTTCTTGAGCTCGTTGATTTTGCTGCTTTCCCGCTGGAGCAGCATCTGGTACTCATGGGTTAGACTGTTGGCGTCCATTTCCCGAAACAGAGCAAGACTTTCATTGTGCTCTGAAACGTGCAGTTCCCGGTCTTCGGCCGTTTGCAGAATGCTAACCTGCAGGGTTGTCATATCGGTGTTGGCCTGGGTCTTGGCCTTGTTATTCTTCTCTATGCGCCCCTCAAGCTCCTTGCGCCGTGCGTTCCAGTTGCTGACCGCCTCGGCCCGCTCATCCCGGAGAAAACTCAGCTTCTTGTCCAGGGAGGAAACATCTTCTTTCAGGCCCGACAGTAGCGCGTATTCTTCCTCCATGAATCGCTTGTAGCTTTTCACGTGGATTTCTTTGGCGCGTATCGTTTCGATCTCTTCGGCCAGTTGCTTTACCGAACGGCTTAGCCTTTCCATCTCTTCCGGGTCGATGTCATGTCCAGCAAGGGCCTGATCCAATTGCTCCTGAAGGCGCTTAACGTCGGCATCCCGGGTATCTCTGGTCTGGGTCTTACTGGCCTCAATTGCCGCCAGGGCGTCTTTATAAGCCGTATCGAAAGCCTCAATCTCTTCTTCGTGACGGGCCTCCAGTTGTTCGGCTTCCGAATCCTGAGAACTTTCAAGCGCCTCCATCCGCTTGTCCAGCTGACCCTTTTCAGCGAAAAGCTTGCTCAGCTCACGCTCGGTTTCGGCCTTATTATTCAGCTCGGATTGCGCTTTCTTCTGCCGGATAGTCGACAACGTGTCCTTTGCGCTCTCGAGTTCGGTATGGGCACGTTGAAAGGCGGCTTTCTTTTTGCTCAGATGTTCCTTGGCGTCGTTCCGATCGTTATTGGCCCGTGCCAGGGCCTTCTCGGCAGCCGCTTCCTCAGATTCGGCCTTGCCTAAATCCTCGGCAGCTTCTTCCATCTGGGAGCGTAGGGCAGCCGGAGTGAGTTCCTGCTCAGGGAGCCTCGAAAAATCAATGGACACACCACACAGGCCCTGACTGTCCGGGTAGTCCCGGTCAAGAGAAGGTGACAGGTTCTCATTGCGCAAAATTTCTGGCTCAAGAACGCGGCCCAAGGTGTTCTGCCATCCGGGCTTGTTTTCATTGAGGAAGTAGATCAGCGAAGATTCTTTGCCGTTGACAAGACTCAGGGCATTGGCATGTGCTTCTTCAAGCTTTTCGCAACACTCCCGGGCGTCGGTGAACCGTTGGTCCGCTGCCCGGTAATAATTGTCCGCTGTCTCGAATCGCTGACTCGCATTTAAGTTGTCGGTCTGAGCCGTGTCGAATGCTTCCTGAGCCTTGTCTCTGGCCGACTCGGCAATCGTGAACTGACGAACCAGTTCCTCTGACGCCTGTGGGTTATCTCGGCGCTCCTCAAGTCGACTGATCTTGCTGGTCAGGTCAGACAGACTTCCCTGCAGGGTGCTGGCTGACTGCTGCTGTTTCTTCGCCTGTTCGCGGATTTCACGGCTCTGGCGATCCGAAATGACTTTGCGCTCGCTCTGCTGCTGACCAGTCAGTTCCTTGTAGCGGCCTTCCAGTCGGTCGAGTTCCTGCTGGGCGCGCTCACGGGTAGTACTGATTTCCGCCTCAATAGGTCGGCGTATCTCTTCCGACTTATCAGCGAGGATCTTCAGTTGGTTGGCGTAACTCTCATGACGGCCGACCAGTTCCCAGATACCGGCCAGCTTTTGCTCCCATTTGGGTAGTTCCTGTTCATCATAGGAGGTCTTGCTGCGCTGGATGTTGTCGATTCGCGTGGCTATGGGGCCGCGTTGCTCTTCATGGGCTTTCTTCTGCTTATCAAGCTCCTCGAGGGCCTTGGAGTGCGCCTTGTCTTCATCAGATATTTTCTGGCCAATCTCCTGGTTCTCTTCGTCGTAGGCGCGAACCTGGAGCTCCAGCGCCGTCTGACGATCACGGGAGGCCACCACCACGGCGGATAGTTTTGTGTTCGTGAGGGTGTAATCATCAAGCAAAATGCTTAGTTGGTCGCTTTCCGGGCGAGCCTTCTCCAGTGCCTGATAAGCGTCGTACTGGGTGAGAGTAGCAGTCAGGTGATCACGGTGGACTGAAAAATTCTCCAGAATCTGCCGGGCATCATCATCCAGCTTGTCCATGGCATACTCTTGAATAACCTTGGACAGATCCGCGAACTGAACCGAACGTTTGAACATGCCGGTAAACAGGGGCGTCAGCTTGGACATCCGGCCATTCCTGGGGCAAAGACTGAAGTGATACGCCTTTGATACCGTCCCATCGAGCAGGATTTGCCGATACTGCTGCGTCGTATCCACACTCATGTGACCAATGCCTTCGGCATTCAGGCGAGACAGCAAGGTGTGGGCAGGGTAGATCTCTTCATTTGCGACATCTATGAAAAGGTCTTCCCGGTATGGGGAGTCAATAAAGACGTGCCGGTGCCTGGCCTCGTTTCGCCGGTTACAGAATACCGCCATCTTGGGCTGCCCATGACTCAGATACTCAAACACCAGATAGGATCCGTTCCGCTTCAGGTAGAAAGAGTTGAAACTCTCATTCCCGTTGGCGCTCTCAACCGTAAGGCGCCGGGGACTCTCCCCGTAAAAGATCGGAATCAGTTTCAAGAAGCTGGTTTTACCAATGCCGTTAGCACCACTGATGTTGGTGTGACCAGAAACATCAAGCTCTGAGGCTCTGCCTTCAACATAGCTGTCAATAAGGACGATTTTCCTTAGTCCGAACTCCATCACGCTGCCCCAATGTTTTCGTTTAAAGTTAAAGAGCTCTGATCACAAACTCCACCTCACTATATACATGTGACGAAACGTCTCATATGTGTTTTTTTATACAGTGTTAAGAAGTCTATTGGCGGATTATGCATAGCTTCCTATATATTAGGTTACTACGCATAATAAACATTATGTTAAAGCACATGCAGTGTACCGAAAGGTTCAGGAGGTTTTGGGTCGGCCTGTAGCCCAGTGGCTGTGAGGTTTCCTGTAGATACCACCGAGACACGTCTACTGGTCTTACGCGCAGTCCATAAATTAATTCAGGGCACTTGGAACAACGCGCAAATTTGATCTTTAGAGTGCAGTCCGGCCGAGAGCGAACATTCAGATTTGGGGATAACGCTTGCTGCATAAGCGCATATGGAATGGAGCCGAAGGCGCAGTGTAATTGGCATCGCCGTGCCTGCAGTGGTTATGCGGGGCCATCGGCAGCCTGATAATCCGGAAGAATTTTCCAGTTATCCTCAAACTCAACAACGTCCTTAATGTTGAGAATTGCCTGCGGTGATGAGCCACCTCCAGGACGGCGATGGTCGTGCTTCTCCATAAAAGCCGAGTACCTCGCAACGATCTTCTTCTGGATATCTCGCTCTGTACAGATAAAAAATCTTGCTCCGCTTGTTCCCGAGTTGCTCAACCGCACCAAAACCCAAACCAAGCTCGGGTGCTTAAGCGGTTTCAATATACCCATTGTTTGACGGTTATCTTCATCGATACTGTGGTTACACCATTTATCGATTGAGGACTGGACTAATGCACCCTTGGTACTAGCTTTCACCTGAACAGGAAACGATTTGAGGGATTCGGAGTGCACAGCCGTGACATCAAATCCCGGTACGTTTCCAGAGTAAGGGGAAGCGTAGTAACCCAGAGTACCCAGTACTGCCGACACCAGATGCTCCCCGACCTGCCCTGTTAATTTATTCGATACCCCTGATGCCATACTCTCAACTTGTTCCTAGCGCATAACGCCCGGCACACGGGCTGTGTTTGAAGCCGCGAGGCGGCGGAAAGTTAGTTAGCATTGCGCAATCGATTGTCATGACAAAAGTTCCGTGAAATCAACGGCAAACTCCTGTTCCAAAAACTTTACAGTTTCTGGCTGGCCATCTAACGAAGCTCGAATGAGCTGCGAGGTAAACAACCCACTCTTTGATTTCCATTTTGCCTCGTTTCGCGGAACAGTCCGGATCCAGTCTACGAGTGCGACATACTCCGACTTCTCGAGATCGTTCGAGTTTTCTGCAATATTCGGGCATACCAGATCTTTCTGCAAAAGTGGGACACCACCTACCAGAACGTCACGCGCCGGCCGAGCGCTTTGAGTAATCTGGCCAACCCCTACAAAACCGTGACGCTTAAGGTATGCTGCGACAAAATCCCCTGTCTGCAAGCCTAGCATTGCATCCCGGAATCTTGGTGCCTGGCCTGCGGAGATAAACCCATGGGTTACGTAGTCATCCCAGTTGCGATGCACGCCTTCCCCTACGTTGTAGTAATACAGCCCATTTTGAAAATCGAACCCCGAAAGATATTTGTGCAGAGAGTCGTGGGGACGAAAATTGTCTGCATAATGGCCAGAGGAAATATTCGTAAGCTGCTTACCCAACTTCCAGAGTAAGGTCTTCTCAACAAGCAGCGCATCGTGTTCAGATAGATTGCGAGCAATAACCCTTATGATTGGCTCCAATCCTTCTTTCTTGATGGCCTTTATCCGCCGGGATTTTTCGCTATCTGAGTCGTCATTGAGGTGAGCATGTTTCCGGGAGCCTTTACCTTTCCCATAGTAAAACTCCTCGAAATTCCTGGGATCAATGTACACGTAGACGTAATAGTTACTCATAGCACCTTAGGGCATAACAGCGATTGGACAACGCGCTTTACCATCACAGAAATTTGACCGTATATTACTGACTTTGAACCATCGATCACATTGCACATAAATCAACAAAACAATGACTTAGCCGGGTACTGAACTCTACTACCATGTATTCATTCAGCCTATGCAATTTGCGCTCTAATCATACTGCATGCGATGGCTCGAAATCTTTGAAGAAAAGGCCTGACTCGAACGTTCCCTTATGTTCTTTAGGTGATACGCAGTCAACTCTTCAGGAATCAGAGCGCAGTCGATCATCAAATTGGAATGTTACCTCAACTGCCTCTTCGATAACCGCTTCGGCGCCAGGGTGTTCTGGATTAAGAACGAGATTATATTCTTGTGGCACAACACACGAACGAACCGCCAATGCAAGCGCTTCACCGCTGATAAGAAAATCAGTTCCGATCTCTTGAGTATCTGCTGAGACTCTTGTCGCGTTCCAATCTTTTGGGTAAGCGTCATCGGCCAGGACCATAAGTTGGCTGTCTGGGACTTCAATTTGAAACAATAGATAATTCTGAAGACTATCCTCTTCACCCAGGTTAACCAGGACTTCTAGTTGAGCAAGGGCAATGCTCTCCGACAGATATACCGCAGAGTGATTGGGCAGATTCCAACGCCCCCCATATTGGCGCGCACCAAACCCGGAAAACGCGGTATCCTTGTGTTTTCGTTTTGTAATACGGTACGCCTTCATGCGTACACGCCGTGCTCAAGCTGACCAATCAGATCCCGTACCATACGAATACCAGCCTCGGTATCCAGAAGATCTATTGGGCACTGGTGCTCAAGGGCTCGCACCGGACGCTTCAGCCAACGTCGTGCCTTATCCCTATCACCTTCGAACAGTTCCACGGCGTCACGCATCACCAGGTGCAAAGTCGCTACTCGATCCAGTTCTGCTTTGTTCACGGTTCCATCTTCACGTCTGCGCACCAAGGTGCGCGGGGAAATATCCAACAATGTGCACAAAACAGTGTCGTCGATGTCGTAAAGGGCCTTCAGGGCATCCAGTTCCTTAGCCTTGCCCCCGCGTCGGATTTTTTTTACGCCCTGAACGCCCGAAAATACGTACTTTCCGGTGATAGTTGAGCGATGGGCTTTCACAGCACCACGCCCCCCATAAACACCGCTAACATTCGCCTTCCCAGGCCCAAAATGCCCTTTAGGGCTCTGTTTTTTCTCAGTAATCGCTGACATATGAACCTCCCGCCATTTGGCAAAAATAGAATACCACAATGGCGCCGTCATTTCTTTAAAATCCACTCTACCCTTTAAAAGCCAACAGCAAAGAACCAAGAAAATACGAAGACACGACTTAGCTGGTATCCAGCCTCACACTCTCACAATTCTCAGACACACTGCCTGAATCGGACAACATTCTAATCGTCCGCGCCGGCACTAGAGAGCGACCACGATCAAACAACAAAGGAACCAAAAGCGAAGCAGTTATCTGATAGACAGCATTTTTAACATGGGATTTGCCAGCGTTTAGACGCCGCTTTTCGACAAGAAAATCGACAACATTGCGGCCGGCCGGCGCGAGTAAATGTTTGTGTTTTGCAACGGTTTGGCGGGAAAGTCCTGAAGCTTCAGCAACTGCCTTCTGTGTCAGTGCAATCCCCTCAGCTTCAAGATTGGTAACGGCTGTCCGAATCCTCTCTTCGGTCTTCTTAACGCGCTCCTTGTGCGTGTACCTGGCTGCCAAACGCTGCTTCTCAGGCAGCGGTATTGAGCGATCTAACAGCATGGTGCCACGAGCACAATCGGCGGCGCCGTAATACTTTGACCAGGTCCAGCGAGTAATCGATTTTACCGTCGCACGAACCTGGCTCTGGCGAAGCTTGCCGGATTTGTAGTGACGTCCGGAAAATCGGTTCTTACTCCGTGCGTACTGCTCCACCCTCTTTATAAAGGAGCTTTCAGAGCCCTGTTCACGTTCCTGCCGCACGATCGCATAGGCAAAGAATCGAACCTGCTCGAACAACGTACAGTGTCTGGAGTGGCTGACGGTCTCCAGATCTGGAACGCCTCGCCATGGAGGTATGTACTCAAGGTCGCTCGCCGGCTGCAATTCACCAAGAGAGTATTCAGAATTATGAAGCTCCGTGGTCTGCCACCAGGGATGGCCCGGTGTCTTTGCCACAGGTCCGCTGTAAGCAA
Source organism: Marinobacter maroccanus (assembly GCF_002933275.1). Taxonomy (GTDB): domain Bacteria; phylum Pseudomonadota; class Gammaproteobacteria; order Pseudomonadales; family Oleiphilaceae; genus Marinobacter; species Marinobacter maroccanus. The sequence continues at coordinate 50,938 of NZ_PSSX01000018.1, read as the reverse complement.
GATCCGCCTTTAATTTCAGCGCCATTGAGCGATAAACAGCTTTCAGGAAATCAATCGGTTGCTGTCGGGCTTCAGGGCCCGTAAGAACCGGTGTGATTGCATAAAAAAGGTGAGCACTGCTGGTTTCCGGGTTACGAACGATGAGGTTAGGAGGCGGTAACGCTGCGTCTTCCCAAATCATCGGATTGTTATGGTCTAAATCGAAAACCAGCCAAGAGACCACGTTCTTGCGATTGACCTGCATGTAAGGCCAATTCACCGCATTTGCCCTGGGTTTAACGTAAGCCGCGGTCTTATTGTCGGAACAGCGACACAGATAGGGCGCTTCGTCAAAAACACGAAGCAAAGACGACCCAGGCATGGAGAAGGCCTCGTTATCCGGCCTTACGTCAGGTGATGTTGCCACGCTGAATTCCCCTTTCCATGGGTGAATAGAGCGTGTAGAGAGGTGCTATCGTCATTCTCTACCCTTATTTCTTGCAAAAGGGAGCCATGACGCGCTATATTGAAGGCTGTTCGTGTGTTCCTTCGTTTAGCGCGGAGCTCGCACATCAGGCACTCAAGTTGCAGCTTGGTGCCCATTTTCTTGGAAAGGCCCGATTTACCAGATCGGGCCTTTTCTTTTGCCTGTTAGAAAAGCATATTTAGTTCCTGCTGAGACTTGGTTTCTGGCTCTACTAGCCGGGGAATACGAGACAACTCAGATCCCTTCACTTGATGTTGCCATCGATCATAATCAGCCTGCATTTCCAACCACTTCACCGCTGGAACCCCAAACCCTGCTTCCAGGCGCAGTGCCAAATCAACGGTGATGTCAGCCTCGCCTTTAATCAGGCGATAAAGCGTCATCCTTCCTATCTGTAGCGATCCAGCAGTTTGGCGCTTATTCAGTTCGTGGCGCTCAATTTCGTGTCCCAGATGTATTCCGGGGTGGATCGGGGCGGCGCTGCTCATTGTGCGGTTCCTCCGATGACAACCTTTCCGAAGTGTACCATACGCGATACATCGCGCAATCGTGTCACATGAGAAACAACCCAAGGAAGGTTTGTCACAACCCGATGACGGCGAGGGGCAACTGAATCGCGGCAAGGGGCAACCCAATGACGGCCAGATTGCACCGGAAAGGGCCTAAAACTTCATTTCAACACGATCGGCTTTTTCGCTGATTTCACGGGCCGCCTTTACATTTTGTTCTTCTTCAGCAAGGCGCGCCTCATGCTTCCACTTATTAATCAAATCCTTTGGATGACCCTTGTTGATGTCTGCACCGGCCCAGACAAATCCCCTCTGATCAGATCGTCTTGGTTGGGAGATCCCCACCGTAATGGTGGTATCACCCGCCGTCCGCATACCCTGGAACTGGGGTAAGGGCTTTCCGGTGAGAGTTTTCAGAGTGGTGGTATCCCACTCACAAGGTGAAATCGCGTACTTTTCACACAAAGCATCTTTGAATTCGTCGGCCTGGTTCATCGGCACTAGTTGAGCGAAATTGATGTCGTAGAGCTCGCCCGTTGGAAGTGACCTGGCAAAGAGAATCGCATCCTCTACCTCAAGTCTGTGAACTTGAAACCCGTAGTCCTTGCCCATCGGGTCATCAGAAGTGTCGAGCTCACCTTCTGTGAAATAGAGGTCAAGAGCTGAGTAATGATCACCAACGGTGACGCCTCGAATAGAATCGGCAAACGTGAAAGAGCTGGTGACGACCATGAGATTGGCCAAGAGAGCGCGTAATTTTTTCATGCCATTTCCCTTTGACAGTTTGAAAGCCGTCCAATGGACGCTTGGGTGAAAGTTCAAAGTGCTTTACGAGCGTTTCGTCACTAGCCGTCATAAATCAGGACTCCGCAAGGCCAGTGTTCAAGCGGGGATCTTCGCAAAGTGCTGCGCGCTGTTTGCACTGATTTCCAGTGCCCAGTCCCTAACGACTGCAAACGGAAGATTGCCGCCTTCCTCAGGCATCGTCGAAAGCACGTCTTCCACAAACATCCTGTGCAAACTCATGGCTAGGGTAGAGCAGCGGCCAATAGGTAGTTCGATTTCCTCGCCTGGAAATACAAGCGTCAAGATGTTTAGCGCAATGGCCTCAAGTGCGCCTTTTGAGGGGTTCGGGGAATGAAAAGATACAGAAGGATCCGTCGACACGATTTGATGAAAATTTGTTGTGAAGCCGCCCGTTCTTCCATCCCGAATACACACAAACAATGAGGTTGAGATGGAGCTTCCTTTCGTTAGAGCAATCATTAGTCCGTTTCCTCAATATATGTCCTTATATAGGAGGAGAGTTTATGTTACGGATTGTAAAGTGTCTGTAGTAAAAAACAGACAAAAAATGTCTTAAAAAACCTACAAGGTTTTATCCCGCAGCCGGCTACTGAGAAGAAAGATGCCGTTGCGTGTTTCCACACCGAGCTTTTCACACAAGCGGTTCACGTAAGAGCTAACCGTTTGTTGCTTTACCCCAAGGAAATCGCAGATCTCTTTATTCGTCATGCCGTCCCATATGAGATTCAGGGTTTGGCTTTCTCGCAAGGAAAGTGTGTCCATAGCGCTCACCGACGCCGACTTAGAGCTCGACAAAATGCCACCCGCAGCACCGCGACCTACTCTGGTGATCAGATGAATGGCTTCATCGAAACCTCTGTGAAGGTCGATATAGCCAGCACAACCTCTGGCAATCAAAACCTCTGGTGCAGAAACGATACCCAGGACGACTAATTCTGCCTGTGGAAACCGCTTTTTAATTTTTACGATGTCTCTGAACGAAGACTGTTTCAAAAGGTCCGAATCCACTAGGATCAGATCGGTGTCTTCTACGCTTTCCCACAACTCGCTCAAAGCTTCGATTTGATGAGCAACGTAAAAATCCGGCAGCTTGTTAATGCTGATTGCAAATGCATCGGCAAGAAGTCGGTAGGGGTAAATGATGGTTATATTCACGTAACTCATCCTGTAACCCCCGAATAGGCTTGAATGAGCAAATCCCCACGAAACCGAGTCTTATCTGCCTCCAGATCCAAACGGCCACCCAGATTTTCAAGCTCCCGAATAATTAGCAAGAGCAGAGCATTTTGCCGCAAGGTATTGGAGTCCCGATCACCACAGGGATCCAGGATGCTGTCTCCAAACGGGGCACCGGCATCGAAGGAAAGGGAGATGTTTTTTTCTTGATTTTCATGCTGGAAAAAGCGGCTACCCTGCCCTTCTGGACACCCTCGTAGCAGCATCCACCAATAAAAAAGAGCTCGCCGTGCAGGGTCTGGCAGTTCTGACCCTGTCAGCATTAGCGACTCGATCATCGACAGAAAATCTAGCGCAAGCTCTTGTTCTAGATTTTTATCAACAAGCAACAAATCGGACCAATCATAAGCCCGCGGCGTCGACGCAAGTTCTAAAACGTGAAAAAAAGTGGAGCACACATTGTGGTCGAAACCCAAGGCCGCACAGATCTGAGCAAGGTCCCGTTCTCTATCTTTCCGGATAATCGTCCATCGCTCACCCGCTGCAAATATGCGGCGTTTTTCTCTTTCTATCTCTTGCGAACGGCGCTCATGCGAGCGCTGGACAAATTCACGAACCTCAGCCGGATCCCACGGTTTTTCAAGGTAGCCGTCAATGCCGGCGTCATTAATACAATTCTGAAGCGGCGCGACATCAGCATAGGCTGTCATTACCAATCGCCGCATCTGCGGATATTTCTCGCTTACCTGCCTAAGAACTTGATCGCCCGTCATCCCCGGCATTCGCTGATCACTAATCAGCACGTCGAAATGCTCCCCAGCGTCCAACGCGCTCAATAGCTCTGCACCACCAGGAAAGGTTTTAACCTGAAAATCCTCGCCAAACTCCCAAGTGAAGGCTCTCAGTGCGCGAGGTTCGTCATCAACAAAAGCAACGGAAATCGGCAAGTCAGTCATAAGGCCGAATCCTCGATGCGGCTTTGAGCAACTGAAAGCGCCGAAAGCTGCAATACGCTCTTTATTGAAGCGGAGAGCCCGGCCAGGTCAGTTACTCGGGCAATTCCGAGGCGATTGACTGCAGCCTTAATATCTCCGGCACTGGGATTTTCCGCAAGCAGGATCCGATGCGTCGAAGTTGGCAAACGTGGAGGATTCGTCAGCCATGGCCTAGAAGGTTCGTGAAATATGAGAATGCCTCCAACTGATAGCGTTGGAAGCGGGCTTTCGTAGTTGTGAAATATGATGTTGTCGCAAGGAAGCTGACAACGAATCACATCAGGTTGCCCTGAAATGCAGTGAATCACACACAGTCCTTGTGGTGTTGTCTTTAGATAAAGACCCATTCTTCCGGATCAGCGAAGCTAAATCTGCTGACCAGTGCCCATTTTAGCGGTAGGTTATCCGGTTTTGTGGCTCCGTCCCCGGAAACTCCCGCCAAACTACCGTATCTTTGCACGCAAAGGAATGTAATAGAAGGTTTTAAGATGATAGCGCAGCCTCCCAAGGAAACGGGCATCAACGGCTTCAAATGCCTGGCATTTAACGAAAATGCTCCAGGCACACCCGTTGTTCTGATCCACGGCCTTCTTTGCTCTATCTATTTTTGGTGGCCCGATCATCTATCTGTGTTTGGTAATCGCCCGATCTTCATCATAGGCTTGCCTGGGCACTACCCGTCGGCCTCGATTCAATCTTCTGCGACACTCGACGCAGACAGCCTTGCCACCGCCGTTCTCGACCAGGTCAATTATCTTCTGGGCCCGACCGCACCATTTATCCTCATTGGGCATTCTACGGGAGCACACGCGGCCATCGCCGCAGCGGCAGTGGCGCCCGATCGTGTTCAAGGCCTCATTTCCATCGGCGGTGCAGTGACGGGAGAAGAGGAAGGTGGCATATACGCTGCTTTCCAGTGGATGGCCAATAAACTCGGCGCCTTCGGACGCGCGTTAATTTCGCCGGCATTACGAGCCAGTTCTCTCTCATTGGGCATTCACAGGTTGTTTATCGGTGATGTGCTCGCCGAACCCAAGAAGACCGTCAATACAACCGCGTTTCAAGCCTACCTGCCCTACTACTTTCCGGCTCTTCAAAAAATCAGCGGCGCATCGATGGGAGTGTACTTCAGGGATCTGGCAAACATGGACCTGAGCGACATAATCCCGAGCATTCAATGTCCGGTATTGGTAATGTGTGGAAACCGCGACCCCTATGTGTCCATTGAGCGCACCGATGAGCTGGCATCAATGTTTCCGAACAGCAATGTCGCGCTTATAGACGGGAGCGGCCACATGCCAATGTTTGAAAACTGGCCTCAATACGAGGCGGCCATCAAAACCTTCATGGCCAGGGTGGGCCAGAAAAATGATCAAGTCGCTTACGCGTAGCCTCGCTCAATTCAGCCCAGCTTTTGGCGATGTCTCGCATCTGAAGCATTATCGCCAGGCCTACAAACACAAGAATTTGGCGGATCGTGCGTACCTGAACCGGATCGGCTGCCTGATTTCCATCATCATTGTTACGCTTGGCATTCCGCTTGATTACGTGGTCTACCCCGAGAAATTTGTTCATTTTGCCTTCCTGAGAATCGCTGAAGTTGCGTTTCTTATGGCGATGTACGCCATAACGACCTTACCTCGCGTCCGGCCATACCTATTTTTGGTCACCGCGGCTTTTACGTCGTCGGTCATTCTCACAGTCGTAATCATCATCTACCAAACGGATGGAGCCACATCGACCTACTACGCTGGCATCAACCTCGTTCTGCTCGGCATCGGATTCATGCTGGGTCTCACCTTCAAAGAAGCGCTTTTTTATACCTTTCTCACCTTGGCAAGCTACTGGGCCGTAAGCGCTGCGTCCGGTATACCAGAAGGTGCCTGGCGCATCGTCATCAACAATTCCTACTTCATCTTCCTGACAGGCGTCGTGGCAAATATTGCTGCCTATTTTTCAGAGAGGGAGCGGTTCTACACGTTCTGCCAGGAACAGGAAATTCAGAGAAAGAACCAAGAACTTGAGGAAATGGATCGCCTCAAGTCAGAGTTCCTAGCCAATGTATCTCATGAGCTTCGCACCCCTCTAACCGTTATTGTCGGACCTGCAAAGCACCTTCTAGACACTGAAAGTGAACGCCTTTCTGAACAGGCCCGAGTTGTTATTGAGCGGATCGTAAGAAACGGCGCTCGGTTAATAAAACTCGTCAACGATGTTTTGGAGGTCATGTCTTTCGAATCTGGGAGAAAACAACCAAAGTTTTCCCCGTTAGCCTTTGATCAGATTGTTAGATCCACGGCATCACAGCTTTCGGCGTTATTCAGCGATGCAAACGGTAAGAGTTTAAAGGTCACGGTGAGCAATGACGTTGTTCCCGTCCTGGGAAGCGAGATGCAGCTAGAGCGCGTTTGCTTCAACCTTATTCAGAACGCCTTTAAATTTTCACCGGCCAAGGAAGGCGAAGTGTCTGTCTCGCTCATGAAGGACGACGATCATGCGGTTTTGACCGTCGCGGACAATGGCATAGGCATTGACCCAAAAGATCATGACGTGATTTTTGAGCGGTACCGCCAAGCCGACGGTTCACAAACCAGGCGCTACCACGGAACGGGCATTGGCCTGGCACTTGTCAAAGAGATTGTTTCATCCCACGGCGGCAATATCTTCGTCCAGAGTAAACTTGAAGCAGGTGCAACGTTCACTGTCTCGCTTCCACTGTGCCACCAAGACATCCCAGCTCCCTCAGTAATTGAGGATGATCGCTCGGATCTTTTACGAAGCGCAGAAGTTGATTATCTCAACTGCTTCAAGAAAGAGGTTCAAGGGAGCCAAAACAATAAACCTCTGTGCCTGGTGGTTGATGACGAACCGGATATGGCGGCTTACATAAGAACGGTGTTGTCCTCTGACTTCCAGGTTCAAATCGCATGCGACGCTTTTGAGGGGCAAAAGTTATTTGATCAACTGAAGCCAAGCTGCGTTATCAGTGACCAAATGCTTCCTGGCATGAGCGGAACAGAATTTGTGACTTGGTGCAGACGGCATCCCCACGGTCAAACCGTGCCCATCGTGATGCTCACAGCCAAAAACGGTCCATCAACAAAGCAAGCGGCCGCTGATGCCGGGGCGGATGCGTTCTTAATAAAGCCTTTCGATGCGGTTGAACTGCGACAATCACTCCACTATCTGGTGCGATCAACCACGAGGGCTCTGAGCGATCGTCCGACGCTGGTCATTGTTGAGGATGAAAGAGACATCGCCGCCGTTCTCATGGATCTTCTGCAGAGCAGTTACGACATTGAGTGGGTATCAGAAGGCGGCTCTGCGGTCGACGTTATCCGAAAGCTTCAACCGACGGCGATACTTCTCGACCATATGCTGCCTGATAAGGATGGTATCGACATTCTGAAAGAGCTGAAGGCAAGCAAGGATCTCAGATCTATTCCGGTCATCCTTCTAACTGCCAATACCAAAGGCAATGTCCGAGAACAGGCATTAAAACTGGGCGTAGACGATTTTCTGTCAAAGCCATTCTCTGGCCCAGAGCTTACCACTCGCCTGTTCAATCTGATTCAGCGAACCCGCCTAGAAAGGATGCTGGAAGCGAAGAACAACGATTTGGAAAGGGCCGTCAGCGATCTGAAAGCCAGCGAAGCCCAGCTTATCCATTCGGAACGGTGGAGGACCCTCAACCATTTTGCGGGGGGCCTAATCCACGAAATTGGTAATCCTCTCAACTACGCGCTATCGGCTGCCCGCGTCGCTGCGAGTCACAGCAGTGACACAGTACGTAGCGAGGCGCTAGCCGATGCCACAGAGGGCCTTCAAAGAATCCAGCTCATGATAAGTGAGCTGAGAGATTTTCTAGCGCCCACATCTGCTCATGAACTGGAATTGAAGCCCACACCCTTGTCCAAAGTGATTCAACGTGCCGCCAAGCTCAACGCCGATCGCTTGTCCGGTGTTGCTTTCTCGACTCAGGGAGTTGAGGTGAATGTCCTTGTTTCCGAGTCGGCTCTCATGCACGTTCTTGGAAATTTGATTGATAATGCTCTTGAAGCTCTTCTTGAGTCCTCGGCGGAGAATCCGCGCATTGAGATTGTTGGCAAACTTCGTGAGAAGGATCAGCACCTGATCTTATCCATTTCGGACAATGGGCCTGGCGTTCCATCCCATCTTGGCTCCCAGGTTTTCGAACCCTTTATCCACTCCAATAAATCCAGTGGTCTCGGGCTAGGCCTTTCCATCTGTAAAACGCTTGTTGAGAAAATGGGTGGCTTGATTGTTCTAGAACCAAGCCAGCTCGGCGCTACTTTCAAACTCACTTTGCCATTAGCGCAACAGGTGCTCCCTTCCTCCCCCCGCGGTAACAGAGACCGAGGTTCACTGAAATAGCCTGCCTTCTTGAGATTCAAGTTGTATATCCGATCCTGATTAATTCATATAAAATTAATCACATTCGTAAACAACTATAGATTTGGTCCTAGTTAAAACGGATTGAATTCTCTAACAAGTTGCACCACCGGACGCCGCCCCGCCTGCTGCGCCGGTGTGCAAAGAACGAGGCAGTCAATGACCACCGCGAAAAAAGCAGAGAGAACCCTTCAACAAGTCAAAATGCCAGATGACCTTCATCGATCCATTAAAATGAAGGCCGTCCAAGACGACGTCTTGATGCAAGAGGTGTTCGATGAGGCCATGGAGAAGCTGATCGCGGACCGAAAGACAACAAAAATTCAGTACCTCGCCTCTCCCCGTGAAGGAAAATCTCGCTCCTTTTGGCTACGAGATTCGATTCTTTCTAGTGTGCAGGCCGCAGCGGAAGAGGACAGCGTGCCAGTGAATCGTGTCGAATACACTGCGTTGGTTCGTTTCTTCGAATAGAACGCCTTTCGTTAGAGGTTACAGGCGAGCTATCTCGCTTTATAAACAAAAGCGAACATTCGAGTCGGGGCTTTTCTTCACAGACTCCAGGCCAATCAAAGTTCTTTCATCCAGTATGATTGGCAAAGCAAATTTCCGACGCTGAATGATTGCCATGGCAGAGGTGTTCGTGCTCGGTTGAGCTATTGATTCCTCATTTCATCCTCAAGCTGCCGATATCAGGTACTCACAGCAAATTACACATAGGGGATGGTCACAGATTGTTTTCGGTCTTAGAGCGCTAGTAATAGAAGGCCGGTGCAAATAACTGCAGAGCCTATAAGGCGCCTGCCCGTGTTCGATTTTTCACCAAACCAGTAAATGGAAGCGAGCGTTGCGAGCACAATTCCCGTATTCGAATAGGCAACGACTTCCGCGGAAGGTAAGAACCGCATAGCATGGATAACCAATGCATAGGCCAGTCCGATGCACAGCCCACCAATCACGATGATCGGAACCGGCAGTCTTTGTGGCGGCGTCCAACGACCCGTCTGCCGTCGCAATGCCAGAGTCAGCACCAGGAAGGCAGCACTGTATCCCACCGATACAAACCCGATGATCGCAGCGAACCCGGGCAATTGGCCGGTCGCCAGTTTGTCGGAAATGGAATACACGCTGGTGCATGCCATCGCCAGGAGCGCCCAGGGAATAGCGGCGCTCTCTCCGACCTCCGATTGACTGCCTGCCAGGATCATAAGCCCGGCAACACTGATCATAATGCCCAGCAAGCCCACTGGGCTGGGCGACTCGCCGGTCAGCATCAACCACCACAACGCAATCAGAACCGGTGAGCTGCGCACCAGCGGGTACACCATGGCCACGGGAGCGTGTTTGTAGGATTTCCATAAACTGAAAAAATACAGAGCATTCGCGGTGGCAGAAACAGCCATTAAACCCAGAAATGAGGATGACCAAGCATCGGCTTGCCAAAGTGCGTAAGCCCCCCAGGGAGCCAGTAGTACAAGATGCGCCAATAAAGCCCACCACAGCGGCCAGGCCGCGCCGGGCTGGTGCCGGGCGATCAGGTTCCAGAGCACGTGCATCAATACCGATGCAGCCAGGGCGGCCGTGGCGCTGATCATGTCGGGGAATGGCTGGTTGTGATGTCGAAGCTCAGCCCGTCCGCTGCCGGCGTCACATTTTTCGGCAGAGCGCTGGCATTTGCCATCAGCCAGCAGTCAGTTTCGTGGCCCAGATGGGTCAGCCAGCCCTGTTCCGCGCCACTGCGTTCAATCATTGCCAGGGCTGCGGTGACATCGTTGTGGTTCTGCGGTGTTTTGCCCGAGACATCAGCCGGTGGATGACTGCAATCCACGGCTATGTGGCTGGGACGCCAGCGGCTGAGAAAATCGTCCGTTACCTGTGGTAGTCCAAGCGTGTCGGTCAGGTACGCAAACCGAGCGCCGTTGCGATGGGCGATGGCGTAACCGAAGGTGAGTTTCGAATGATTCAACGGCAGCGGCGTTAGAATGAAATCTCCCAGTTCTAACGCCCCGAACGCACTCAGATCGAAGATGTCCAGAATGCCGGGGTGCTTGAACAGATCGGTGAAGCCACCTGGATCGGGTGGCCCGTAAACCGGTATCGACTCGCCTTTACCCCAGCGCAGGTGCAGCAACCCCTGAACGTGATCGGGATGGTAGTGGGTGAGCACAATGGCGCTCAGCTCACCCGGTTCGAAGCGATCGTGCAGGTCCATCAGCCCGGCATCCAGCAGTATCTTGTGGTTGCCGTCTTCAATCAGTGCCGAGCAGGGCCTCCGGACATGCCTATGGTTACCTTTTGCCCGCTGGCAGGCGAGGCAAGTGCAGCCAAACCGGGGAACACCGCCGGCGCCCCCGGTGCCAAGAAAGGTTACGCGCACGCGCCCTGTCTCCTGTGCTGGTTGATGATGGTCAGTAATCGTTGGCTAGCGGCGTCTGGCGAGTGGGTGTTGTCCACCCGCAGGTAGCCTGTCTCTGCATCCAGGTCGAACTGGCTGTTGCGGTTCAGCCGCAGTTCAATGTCTTGCAGTGTTTCCCGGCCGCGTCGGGCCAGCCGTTCCTTGAGCACCTCCGGGGCCACCTCAATCAGTACCGGACACAGTTCGGGGTAATTCTGTAACGCGGTCTTCAGATACCCCCTTGAGCCGTTCATCACAACGGTCAGGCCCTTGGCCAGCCATTGATTGATCTCGATACCAATACCGTAATGACAACCGTGGCTTGCCCAGCTCATGGCGAAGAGTCCGGCACGCTGGCGCGCCAGGAATTCCTCTTCCGTCAGGGCAACATGATTTTCACCACCGGCTGAAGCCGGCCGGGTAATGTAGCGGTGGGCAAAACAGACATCGGGCTCCTGACCCAGCTGTTGCCGGGCCAGGCTGATCAAGGTGTCCTTGCCACTGCCCGAGGGGCCCACGAGGTAGATCAGTGTGCCTGCCATCTGAGCACCTCCCGGCCACCGGACCAGACCTGGCGTGCCTGCGCGAGCAATCCGCTGCCTGTGATGGCAATCAGGTCCGCCCGCTTGCCTTGAGCAATGGTGCCCCGATCTTCAAGACCTGTGGCTCTGGCCGGGTTGCGAGTAACCAGAGCAAAAGCTTGCGGCAGCGAGAGGTGGCCGTTCTCTACAAGCCGCAGGACGGACGGTAACAGCGCCGCCGGTGAATAATCGCTGCACAGACAGTCGGCCACTCCTTCTTTAACCGCGTCCAGCGCCTTCATATTGCCGGACTGGGACGCGTTGCGCAGGATGTTGGGCGCACCAAACAGGGTGGAAAGGCCGTTATCCCGGGCCGCGACTGCTGTTTCAAGGTTAACCGGGAATTCCGATATGCGGGCGCCTAGGCCTTTCAGCACAGCGACTTTTTCAGCGCTGTCGTCATCGTGGCTGGCTAACGGGACCTGGTGATGCCGGGCCTCGCCGGCAAGCTTTTCCATGCGGGCCATGGCACCCCGAGCGGCGGCGCGTTTCTGGTCCAGAATGGCATCCACGTCATCGGCGGATGTCTTGTAGGTTTTGGCCAGATAAGCCCGATAGGCTTCCACATCGCGGAACTGGCCCTGGCCAGGGCTGTGGTCCATAAAGGACAGCATCTGCAGGGAACCCTCTGCCAACAGGGCATTCAGGATATCCGGGGCGCTTTCATCGGTCACTTCGTAACGGGCATGCACCCGGTTATCCACCATGCCGTTGGGCCGGTGTCGGGCCATGGCCCGGGCCAGGTCGGCGGCCACCGCGTTGTTCCGAACGCCAAGTTCGTGGTTGGCAAAAGACAGCGCGTGGTAAACGGTGGTGATGCCTGCCACGGCGTTTCGTTTGTCCGCCAGGGCTGCGGCCAGCTCGAATGGAAAATGCACGTTGGGCCGGGGCTCGGCTTCTTTTTCCAGCGCATCGCAGTGCAGGTCGATCAGGCCCGGTGCCAACAGGCAGCCCTCTAGGTCAATGTGTTCTGCTCCATGCGTGTCCGTCGGTCCGATGGCGGCAATGGTGCCGTTTTCGATCAACAGGTCGGCCCGCTCTTCAACGGTGTCTTCCAGAACAAGTCGGGCGTTGGTCAGTAATTGGCGTCTCATGACTGTAAGGCCTCCGGGGCAGGGGTTGAATGGCTCAGGCTTTGGGGCGGTGCCAGCCGGTATTCGGCATCGGCCAGGGCGGTAACCAGTTCCGGGTCGTGGAAAATGGCGACCATGGCCACTCCGGCCTGCTTGAATTCCCGCAGCAGTTCGATGACTTGCCCCGTAGTGTTTTTGTCCAGGCTGGCAGTCGGCTCATCCAGCAGGAGTAGGCGGGGTTTGGCAATGAGGCCCCGTGCCAGGTTGACCCGTTGCTTCTCGCCGCCGGAGAAGGTAGCCGGTGGCAAACGCCACAGGCGCTCCGGCACGTTCAGGCGCCTGAGTAGCTCACGGGCCTGTGCCAGGGCATCTGCAAGGGCCATACCCCGCAGGATCAGTGGTTCTGCCACGACTTCGTCCGCCGGGCGTCGCGGTACGCAGTGCAGAAACTGGGTCACAAAGCCCAGTTCGCTCAGGCGCAAATGCAACATGTCCTGTTCGCTGATCCGCGCCAGGTCGACGACCTCGCCATCGGCCCGACGAAAATGGATGCTGCCCTCGCTGGGCAGATAGGTGCGGTAGATGCACTTCAGTACCGACGATTTACCCGCACCGGTGGGCCCGGTCAGGGCGGCCAGCTGGCCGGGAAACGCACGCATGTTGACGTCCGAACAAGACGGAACGAGTTCGTCCTGTGCGTGCAGGCGAAACTGTTTGGCCAGGCCCTGAACGTCGAGAATGGGTGTTTCAGAGATGTTTGTCATGGGTTTTTGCCTCACAGGGTGGATGCCACCAGTTGCTGGGTGTAGGCCTGCTGCGGATCTTCCAGAATCTGATCGGTCAGCCCGGATTCGATCACCCGACCGTATTTCATCACCAGGGTGCGACTGGCCAGCAGGCGGATAACGCCCAGGTCGTGGGTGACCACAATCATGGCGGTGCCCAGCTCGTGCTGGATTTCCAGAATCAGGTCGAGAATGCGCGCCTGTACCGACAGGTCCAGCCCGGTGGTCACTTCATCGAGGTATAGCAGAGGTGGTCGTGTTGCCAGGGCCTTGGCGATCTGAACGCGCTGTTGCATGCCACCGGAGAACTGCTTGGGCGACTCGTCCATACGGCTGACCATCACATCAGTGCGGGTAAGCAGTTCGCCGGCCCGGCGGCGGATGTCGCCGTAGTGGTTGAGGTCGTTCATCAGCAACCGCTCGGCAATGTTGCCACCTGCGGAGATGCCGAAATTCAGGCCAAGATTGGGATTCTGGTACACCATGCCGAAGCGGTGATTGCGCAACCAGCGCTGTTCCGCGCCGTTAAGGTTGAACAGCTCGTGGTTCTGGTCGCCGTCCCGGAAGATGGCGCTGCCCCGGCTGGGCGCCTGATCGAAATACAGGGTTTTCACCACCGTGGACTTGCCGCTCCCGGATTCTCCCATGATACCGAGAATCTCCCCCGGCTGGAGGCTGAAGCTGACATTGGCCGCTGCAACCACAGAGCCGCAGGCGGGGCACACGTTGGTGTCGTGCTCCGGGCCGGTCATATCCAGGCAGGATGGACACTCGGTGCCGTGGATGCGGGTCAGGCCCTTTACTTCAAGAATCGGTTTCATTGGGTAACCTCCCCGGCGTCTGTTCTGGCTAACTGGCGGTTGCAGAAGTCGGTGTCTGAGCACTGCCAGGCCTTGCTGCCGTCTTCCAGGTTCAGCTCGTCCAGGAAACTGTTAGTGCTGCCGCAGCGGTTGCAGGCCCTGCGCTTACCGTCGGCGTTATAGAAGTTCTCGGTACGGAAGGGCACGTCGTCAAACACCAGCGGTTCGGCGTTGGTGTAAGGCGGTACCGCATAGATTTTTTTCTCACGACCGGCGCCAAACAGCAGCAGTGCTTGGGACTGATGGAGCTTGGGTACGTCATAACGCGGGATCGGGCTCGGATCGATGACGTAATGACCATTGATCCGCGTGGGATAGCGGTGGGAAATGGTGATCTCATCGAACTTCACCAGGTCCTCGTACAGTTTGGTCAGCAGACGGGCATAATCCCCCTCGCCGTGCATGATCTTCCGCTTGGCCTCGGACGGTTCCACTATTACAAGGGGGTCGGGATAAGGCACCTGGAGGTTCAGAACCTGATCTTCCCGCAAGGCAATCTCCGGTACCCGATGGCGAGTCTGGATCAGAGTCGCTTCGGTGGTGCTCTCGGTGGTGGACACATCCGGGCAGGTCAGCTCCGCAAATTTGCGCAGATTCACGGCGTTGACGGAGTCATCCGAGCCCTGGTCGATCACCTTCAGCGTGTCCTCAGGGCCGATCATGGACAGGGTCAACTGCAGGCCGCCGGTACCAAAGCCCCGGCCCATGGGCATTTCCCGCGAGGCATAGGGCGTCTGATATCCTGGAATGCTGATGGCCTTGAGAATGACCCGGCGAATTTCCCGCTTGGCGAATTCGTCCAGAAAACCAAAGCCGTAACTGTCCTGGCTGTCGGTCAGTTGGTAATTAGGATTCATGGCTTTCCTCCTGCGGTGTTTCGCCGCGTTCACCGTACTTTTCCCGGGTAGAGCGCAACCGGTCCATATCGGACTGGAAGGTGACGTAGTGAGGCATTTTGTAGTGGTTGGCAAAGCCCATAGAGTCCACGCCGTCGATGTGCATCAGCACGAACTCCGGGTCTTCTGAGGGGTTTTCCGGGCCGTCTCGCATGCCTTTCTGCAGTGCGCGGTCCAGAATCGCCATGCTGATGGCCTTGGTTTCGTTGTGGCCGAAGCAGGCGCCGTAGCCCAGGGTGAACTCGGGCGCCGCGCCCTTGGCGGATTCGGATTCATCCGGCTCGTACATAGCAATGACTTCGCACTCGGTCATCAGCACTTCGCCAGCCTCGGTCAGCTCGCCGGTCACCGGATGGGGTAGCATCACCGGCAGGTAACCGACCCGCAGCTCGGCCACGGTGGGGTGGATATCGCCGTAACCGCGCATGTTGGAGTAGGCAATGGCCAGCATGGAGCCGGTTTCTGCCCGGGCCATGGTGGCCAATGCTGCAGAGCGGCTGACCGGGAAGATCAGCGGGTCCCGGGTGATGTCGAACGCGGGGTTTCTGTTCGTGGCCTTCGGTGGCAGCAGGCCCTCGGAGCGCAGGGAGTCCAGCACTTTCGGGAAGCTGTCCGGAAGCGCTTCCTCCGGCGCGTTTTTCAGAAACGTTGATGCCATCCTCCGGAATGGCTCCGGGGATTCCTCGGCCAGTTCAAACCGCATCAGGCGCAGGGCGTAATCGTGGGTTGGCCCGAGCATCTGGCCACCGGGGATGTCCTTGAACGCACTGGAAATCCGACGGATCAACCGCATGTTTCCGGTGTCCTGGGGCGGGGTTTCCAGCAGCCTGGGTTTGGTGGAACGGTAGGCCCGTAACGCAAAACCGGCTTCCAGGGTGTCCCCTTGCATCTGTTTGATGGCCAGGGCCGCGAGCTGGGGATGATAGAGCCCACCCTCGGACATAATCCGAGAGGTTAGCAGCCGCAGTTGGTGCTCAATGGCGTTGAGGGACAGCGGATCGGAACCTGACCCACCGGCTCTGAGCGCTTCGAGGGCCTCGGCAGCTCCTTCGATGGCTTTTCCGCCACCTTTGATTGCAACGTAACCCATCAGTTGCCTCCTCCGCTGATTTGGGTAGTGCGCGGCAAGGCGACTACTTGCGTGTCGTCCACCAGAATCAGGTCGACGCCCATGGGAAAATTCCGGTTCCAGCGGGCTCTCTCAGCCAGCCAGCCGTCGTGCAGGCCACGAAGCCCAAGCGACTGTGTGCCTTCGATGCCCGGCCCTCGCAGCGTAAGCGGAAACGCCGTGGTGCCGTCCAGGCTGGCAACGCGAATAATCAATGTTGCGCCTTGCTCGGGTTCAGCCAGGCTGCCCAGGGCCGGCTCAAAGCTGGGAGCGCGGCTGCCATCAGCAATAATAAACCCGGCGTTTTCGACGCTCGCCTCGCCGATTCCAAGCCGCCGTATATCATCCGGTTGAATCAGGTGGTCCGGGTCTGCCAGGGTCACCTCGTTGTCACACAGCACGGCGGCAATACAGGCGGGCCCTTTGGCATCAACGCAGGGCGGCAGTGGCTGGCGTCGCCCTGGAAAGGAAAAAGCGGTCATCAGCGCCCGGAAAGCCCGTTGCTGGAAAAGCGGGCTCCAGACGCTGTCAGGTTGTAGGGCTGTGTTTGGATTATTCATCATCGTCCTCACTTCCATCGCCCAGCAGGGAGAAGTCCACCCGGGTCGAGGTCAGAATGGCGTTGCGGCTGGCTTCGGTTTCCTGAAGCGTTGCCCTGCCGGTTTCCAGTAATCTGAGCGCCTGTTCGTGATGAGGCAGTCTGGCGGCCAGAGTGGCATCGAGAACCGCCAGTGCCCGGGCCAGTGAGCGCCGGTCATCCAGAAGACGGGCACCGCCTTCGGCACGGGTTCCATCCGGGGCAATGACTTCCACATGGGCATGGCTGACCGGCACTTCACCGAGAAAATACAGATCGTTCAGGGCAGAATCCGGCAGTTTGAGCAGGCCAAGGCCACTCTGCGGAAGGGTGATATCCCTTACGTCGCAGTGCCCGGCGATTTCGGCCGCCAGAGTTTCGGCTTTTTCAGCGGGAGCCGCAGACCAGTATCTAAGCCACTGGCTGCGAGGCGGTGGCCAGCTAGCCTCGGTTTCGTGAGTGTTCATGAGCAGTGCTCCTTATTGTTCAGATATCTATACATGTCTGTATTTAAATAAAAATGTCGCATGCTCAGATCATCCGGGACCGTATGCGCGCTGACAGCTGATCCAGCAGAAAAACGAACAGGAAGATGGCAATCAGAATGGTCATGACATGGCCGTAGTCGTACATGTCGAAGCGGCCTTTGAGCTCCTGGCCAATACCACCGGCCCCTACCAGGCCCACCACGGTGGCCATTCGCAGGTTGCGATCCAGAATATAGGCGGTGTAGGCCACATACTGGGGAAGCACCTGTGGCATCACGGCATAGAGCACTGTCTTGATCTTGCCCGCGCCAATGGCCTCCAGCGCTTCCTGAGGCTGCTTGTCGGCATTTTCGATGTCCTCGGCATAGAACTTGCCCAGAAAACCGGCGGCGTGCATGCCCAGGGCAAGCACCCCGGCGATGGGGCCGAAGCCATAAGCCAGCACCAGAAACAACGCCACGATGAGTTCCGGGACCGAGCGCAGCAGGCTGATAAAGCCGCGGGCGAGCGTGTAAGTCACCCGGTTCGGGGAGTAGTTACTTGCTGCAAACCAGGCCAGAGGAATAGACAGGCTGACGGCCAGAAGCGTGCCCCAGAGTGCAATTTCCAGGGTCTCTATCATCTTGCCAAATACGGTTTTCACATAGCCCAGAGGGTCGTAAAGCACCTCTGTTGTTTCGGTAACGCTTTCCAGTTGCAGTGTGTCTTCATTCAGGCGTTGGGTAGTGGTTTCCCGGCTTTCAACGCGGGCGAACACGGGCAGCTCGTCGGCGTTGAAATCGTTCATGCGGGCCACTTCTTCGGATGTCGCCATTTGTGGCGGCCACATGGAATCGGCCACCTTGCTAAGGCCGCGCACCACCTGAGATTCGTCGTTCAGACCCACAAGGTTGCCAACGGCCTGGGTGGTCATGGAGACCATCCGGTCCATTTCAGTCCGGTGACCGGTGACCAACAGCAAGGCCAGAATCAGAACGGCGATCACCAGGTGTTTTAGCCGGAACGGCTGATCCAGATGCCAGTGCAAACGGGTACCCTGGGGTGGCACGGGAATGGGTCGGGTGCTCATCACATACCTCCCGCCGCTTCGAGTTCCAGACTATCTTCAGTAACCGGTGTGGGTTCGCCATCGCCCCAGTCAGCATTCTGGTAGAGTCTGCTCAGTCGCTGGTCGTCGAACTCTGTCGGGGCGCCGTCAAAGACAACCTCGCCACTGCGCATACCTACAATCCGGTCGCCGAATTCACGGGCCAGGTCCACTTGGTGCAGGCTGCAGATAACGGTGGCATTGAGTTCGCGAGCGGCGTCCTTCAGCAGGGTAAGAATATCCCGTGAGATCTGAGGATCCAGGCTGGCGACGGGTTCATCGGCCAGTACCACCTTCGGGTCGAGCATGAAGGCTCTTGCGATACCGACGCGTTGCTGCTGGCCACCAGAGAGTTCGCCGGCCCGGCGATGAAGGTGTTCCGGCTTCAAGCCCACCCGTTCAAGGTAGTGGCAAGCCTTCTTGCGCTGCTCCGGATGAAACCAGCCACACAGGGCCCGGGCCAATGACACTTCGGGCAGTGCACCGGAGAGCACATTGGCGGCCACACTGGCACGAGTTGCCAGGTTGAAATGCTGATGAATCATCGCGACCCGTTTGCGAAGTTCGCGTTCGCTCGCTTGTGTCAACTCAAGCCCATCAACCTGTATCTTTCCTGCTGTCGGTCTCATCAACCCGTTAACAGCCCGCAACAGCGTGGATTTACCCGCGCCGGAAGGACCAAGGATGACGCAGAACTGCCCCTTCGGGACCTCAAGATCGACGTTGTTCAGCGCACGTGTGCCGTCGGCCCAGGTCTTTTCGATAGCACCGAGCTTGACCATTGATGTCTGGCTCATAATCGTTTCTCCTCTATGGCGGCCCGCCTTATGAGGCGGGCCGCTATCAGCCATCCTCAGCGCTGGTTACCAGCTGCCAGAATGGACTGTTTAACGTCACGCGTGACGGCGTTCAGCATGTCGCCGACTTCCGCCATGGTTTCTTCGCTTACATCGCTGGTGTAACGGTCAACCTGCTTACCGCCATAGCCACGAATCTGCTCGGGCTTGATGCCAGGCATGGCATGGACATTATTGAATGCCTTCTGGAGACGACTTTTAACGTCTTCGCTGACTTGCGGCTGAATGGCCAGCGGTGGATACGGAAGAGGAGCGCTTTTGGCAACCACCTTGATGTCCTTGCCGTCAATAGCGCCCGCGTTCAGGGCTTTTTCGTAGGAGTCGAAGGAAGCGCCACCTACATCCACGATGCCCTGGGACAGCGCGGACAGAACATTTGCATGGCTGCCGGCGAGGTTGACCTTGGCGGTATCTCTCGCTGGATCAACGCCCTCACGAAGCATCATGGCCACAGGAATATTGAAGCTGGAGGTGGAGTTGATATCGCCCAGGGCGATGCGTTTGCCGCGGATGTCGGTAATGGTGTCGATACCACTGTCCTTGCGGGCAAAAATGCCGGAGTAATAGACGGACCCGCCTTTCCTGACCGCCATGGCCAGAAGGTTGGCGCAACCACGCCCATGGGCCTGGAGGTAACTGACAGGGCCAAACCAGGCAATGTCGGCCGAGCCGTTACACATGGCTTCAACAACCGCGCCGTAGCTTTGGCCGACTTTCAGTTCAAAGTTCAGGCCTGTGGCTTCTGAAATGGCATTGAAGATCGGTTCGAAGTCTTTGCGGGTTCCGTCTTCCGTGCCACCGTCAGCCGGAATCAGGACGACCCGGAGGGGCTGCTTGCTTGAGCCGTCATTGGCCGCAGCCATGGCACTGGCCGAACCGAGCAGAACGATGGCGGTTATTACGGACACCGCGTATTTGAGAAGAGTGTGCAGTTTCGGATACATTACTAAAGCTCCCGTAGGGTGTTGATTCAGGTGTTCGACCGTTAGCAGACAGTCATGGGTTGATGCACAGTTGGATCCGGTCTGCGCGAAACCGGGTAATCACGTACTCAAGCGGGGTCAGATCCCGCTCATGCACGTTGGTACTCTTTACCCGCAGCACGGGCTGGGTCCGGGGCATCGCCAGAAGACCGGCGTCGTCGCCCTGCGGGAGCATCGCAGTTACCAGGCTCTGGACGCGTTTGAGCGTGTAACCGTAATGGTCCGCCAGAAAGCCGTGTAGAGAGCCGCCCTCATAGTCATCCCGGACTTTTGCGAACCTGGCTTCTGGCAGGAAGTGCGAGATAACGCAGAAGGGCGAGCCATCTACGGTTCGCACGCTTTCAATCCAGATCACCGGATCTCCCACCTCGATGTTCAGGCGTTCCGCCACCCGCTCAATGGCAGGCAGAACCTGCTTACGAACAACACGCCCGCCCGTGGACGCGCCCATGGCCGTCAGGTTTTCGGTAAACCGGGTGTCAGTGCCCAAGGGGTAGTCGATCTGGTTATTGATCACGAACACACCGCGACCGTGCTGGCGCTCCAGAAGGCCATCGGCAACCAGAAGATCAATGGCGCGTCGGAGTGTGTGGCGATTTACACCAAAACGATCCGCCATCTCATTTTCCGAGGGCAGCATGTCGCCGGGGGCATACTGGTTCAGAACGTCACGCTCCAGGTGCCGGGCAATCTGACGGTAGAGGGCGTGGCCGGTTTCGCGTTGCAGGGTGTAAAGGCTCATAGGCATGTCTATACAAGTTGATTTGTAAAAGAGCCTAAAGGACTAATGTGACAAAGTTGTGATGATTTAGTGACGAGACTGCCATCACCGAACGGGCTTTACTGAAACTTAAATTCCATCAATGTCGTTTGCCGGATTTGGGGAATGCCTACCGGGCGAATTTCTCGGACATTGGGAACGAGATGGGTTTTACTCCTTTGCTGCGGACATACCCAAAGAGGGGTCTCCAAAGGTGAGTGTTGGTCTATCCGCCTGAAGGTTCGCTTTGCGACCAAGGCTGCTCACGGGCCTCAGCAAACAAAAGCGAACATTTGCCTTTAGATAGACATTCGTGAAAAGCTCAGCCCCAACGTGTCCATGTAAGCGTTGCGGGATCACGGCGCGTGGGCCGGGCGTTATATTTTCGGAGAGATCTGATGGAAGAGTCTAAATCTACTTTGAGCTTTATCGGTATTGGACTAGGTTCGATTGCTTTTCTACTGGCCATCGTTCACTTTTGGGCTGGCCCCTTTTCTTCGCAGCCATCGCTTGAGCAAACGGTGGCAGAAAAAGCAGTGTCAATAAAACAGGCAACTGTTGCTGTGCTTCAAGGAAAAGAGGCACCTGCGCCAAAATCTCCACCAATAGACATGGATCAAATGGTAAGCATCGGCACTGCTGTTCTTGGCGGTTTAGCCATCATCCTTGCTGTAATTGGTTTTGCTAAAAAAGAACATATACGTGTTGCTGGTGGCGCCGTTCTGCTTGGAGGGATCGCGATAGCGTTTCAGTTTGCTGTTGTGGCATTGGGTGCAATAGTGGTGGCAATTCTGGTCGCGGCAGTGCTGTCCCAAATCGGGTTCGAATAGTCAAAATAATTGCGTCAAATACGTTCTGCACTGCCTCCCCACTTCAGTAGATACGCATCGATAACTCCTGGACTTACCCCGGTCCACTAGACACTCCTGGCCTATGATTGGCCTGCGGCCTCCACCGGACGTCT
This sequence comes from Marinobacter maroccanus, assembly GCF_002933275.1. Taxonomy (GTDB): domain Bacteria; phylum Pseudomonadota; class Gammaproteobacteria; order Pseudomonadales; family Oleiphilaceae; genus Marinobacter; species Marinobacter maroccanus. The sequence goes on along the minus strand of NZ_PSSX01000018.1, from coordinate 29,161 downwards.
CTGTCGGGCCGCCGCTTATTTCTGCGTTCGAGTCAGAGGACTTAGACATGGCGTATTCATCCAATCAAAAAGCCATAGGCGGCAAATTAATTCGCAGTGCAGTCGTTTTGCTGTGCGCCACCTTTCTGGCATCTTGCTCGTATGGGCCACCGCAGATTCGTGCTTATATCACGAATGCCAGAGCGAAACCCGATTCCCACTGGATCGCTGTTGCGGTTGAATACCAGCATTACCAGGAACCAACAGGAATCAACGCTTTTCCCAATGGCGGCATACCCAAGTACCTCAGTGAGAAGGTAAAAATATACTTGTGTAATGTGGAGACCCTCGAAGTACGTCGACTCGTATCGGCAACCCCACCGGACATTGTTAAGCTCGGATGGCAGCCGTGGGTTCTGGGATGGGTGGGTGAAAGTTTGTACTTTCAGATATCTGGGCAAAAAGGAACGAGTCTCAATGAGACTAAGACTAACAAGGTGGTCTACAGGATTGACGGAGATGGGCAAGATTCAGAAGTAGCCAACACCCCGGACAACCTTGTGTTCCAGCAGGACACAGGTCCTCTACCCAAAGGCTCATTTGTACGAATCAGCAATCGCTACGATACAATTGCGGTCAGGACGGAAAGAGACGCTAGTCCACGAACTCTGTTCAAAATCGACATTAACCAGGGAGAACTCGTTGCGATTCAAGAATCGAACAAGCCGGATACAGGCGACGGCTTATAGCCGCGCCTGATCCGCAACGTTATCGCACCATCTGAATGTTCGCTTTGCGACCTTAGCGCCTCCGAATACAGGCACACAGTTTGTAGTGCTAAACCTACACTTTCTCCACATAACGGTAATCCAAAATTTATTTTAGACATTTTCATATAATGATATATAATCTGGATGGGATCCGTCGCGGCACACCATGGACGGTGCCTAACAACTCACCAGGAAGCGACATCATTGGACACGCAAGAAACTCTCAAGCAACTCAAGCTGGGTGAAGAAACCCGATCTGCATTGAAATCGTATGCTGCTCGGGAAGGAATTTTTCTAAAACAGCTATACCGCGATGCAGTGAGCTGGTTCCTTGCGTCAAACGACCCCGAATACCTGGCCTCCCCCCGAGACGGAGTTTATATCAGTATCTGGCTTCCAGATCCCATCGTTATGGAAGTGAAATCGCGCGCCGAGGTTGATAGCCAACCTCAAAATCGGGTTATCTACACCTCGCTCGTGAAGTACCTCGCAAAGCACTCCGGAAAAATCATATAAAAATATATACAAGCGTATAAACCTGTCCTATACTCCATCTGTGTCAGTCACCGCCTGTAGGTTGCACAGATTATATGAAATTGACTAACTCTATATTTCTAGTAGCTGCACTGCTGAGTGCGATCACCACTCCCACTCTGGCAAGCAAGCCAACCAGTGAAATCGTTTTCTCAGATGGCCGCTGGGTCATTCTGGATCATGCCCGTCTGCCGAAACCGAAGCTGGAAAAGATCGCACGCGGTGTACATATCGATCCTCGGCTCTTGCAGGAGCTGACCAAAACCCAACCACGGAAGTCTTCTCAATGAAATTTTCTCGCATCGCTTCTGCAATCGTGTTGATTGCGCTCGCACTGAACGTCAATGCCGCGACCATTGATGAGGTAAAGCAAACGCTCGCCGTGAAATTTTCGAATTCCAAAATCCAGGACGTGCGGCCGGCGCCAGTCGATGGGCTCTATGAAGTAACGTTGAGCGGAGCCCAGGTGATTTATTTTTCGCCCGCCAATAACGCTCTTGTGTTTGGCGAGATCTACGACCTTGAGGGGCAGTCACTTACCGCCGAAGCGATCGCCAGGGCCAACCGCCTCCGGTTGGAAGATCTTCCCTATGACCAAGCCCTTGTTCTTGGGCCGGAAGACGGCGTGCCCATTATCGAATTTACCGACCCGGACTGCCCTTATTGCCTGCGCTACGACGAATTCATTCGAGATTCACATGTGCCGGTTAAGCGGGTGATCTTCTTCATGACCGCGATTCATCCCCAAACTGCGCCAGCCAAAGCTCAGCACATTTTGTGCTCGGAAGATAAAGCCGCCGCGTTTGATGACATTTATCTGCGTCGAATCCAACCAACAGCAACCTGCGAAACCGGTGCTGCTCAATTGGACGTTCACGCCAATGTATCGAGTCAGTGGCGAGTTCAAGGAACGCCGACACTGATCCTCGATGGAAGCCCGGTAACGGGCTTTCGGAAAGAGGTGATCGCCAATTACCTCGCCAACAAAACCAAGGAGAGTTAAAAATGAAAGTGTCTGCTTCTCAAACTGCTCACGCTGAACTGTCTCGTCTGAGCGCCATCGCCAAGGCCCGTTTTGGTTCCTTCCGTTCCGCTGCTCCGGTAGCCGCAGTTCCCATGCTTGTTTTGGGTTCGATGACTGCCAGTGCGATCACCGCGCCAGCCACCGGCACCTTCGCATATGACCTGTACGACGTAGCTGTGAACGACATGCTGAAAGGCCCCGTCGGCTTCGTCGGCGGACTTGCCGCGATTGTCCTTTCAGCAGTCCAGATCACCAAGAACTGGATGCTTGCTGCCGGTGGCGTTCTGGGCGGTACCGCCATGATCAAGGCTGACAGCATCACAACTTCGCTTGGCATGATCATCTAAGCGAGCAATGACCGGAGGCCGACCATGAACGAATCACGACTACCGATTTACCTTCATCAGCCGCTTCAAGTCCTTTGGTTTGACGCGCATGAAATGGCGATCATCGTGATTTTTTATCTTGGCGCCGCCATCTTTGGTGGCCTCGCCTGGATAACGCTGTTCATTGGTCCGGCCCTCCTTATTCCTATGAAACGAAAACGCGCCCGAGGCTGGTTCAGCCATCTGGCCTATGCCAACGGGTTCTTTGAACTCAAAGGCTATCCCGTTCCCACTGCCACCAAATTTCACGAGTGACCCATGAAAAGTCTCTTCTCCAATCTGTTTGTCCAGGATTCGAGCAATGTCTTTGCCGAAAACCGGCTGCTCAAATTTGGGTTTGTGGCTGTGGTGATTTTTGCTGGTCTTCAGACAGCCACAATTTCATCGAAGCTAGATGAACAACGCGTTCACCTGATCCCCATTGGTGGGCAAGGCGACTTCGTTATTTCAGGTTCGACTGCATCCGACGACTACTTGCGCTCGATGAGTCGTTACATCGTTCATATGGCGGGCGACCTTTCAGCCGCCACTGCCAGAAGGCAGCTGAATGAGTTGTTGCCACTCATTCACCCCGACGAATACTCCCGTTACCGCGATCTATTTACCCGACTGGCAGATGGTATTGAGCGCTACCCGACAGTCTCCTATGTCGTTCAATGGCGCGGTAATCGAGACATTAAAAAAGTAGGCGACGACACCATTCACGTTGCTGGCGTGAAAAAGCGGATTGTTGGTGACTCGGTGACCAGCACGGAAAACGTCACCTACCAGATCTCTTATTCATTCGAGCAAGGAAGATTTTGGCTTACCGGCATCAAGGAGGTATCGAACGATGCTTAATAAACAATTTTTCAACGCTGCACTGGCCGTGATGTTAGTAAGCTTGCCGGCACTTGCTCACACCCAGGTTGTGAAGCCTGATGTTGTCACACCAGTGGAAATGTCCAATCGAGACATCAACAGAGTTACCTGTGTCGACGGTGCAATTAACGATGCTTTTTTCTCTCAAGAGAAAGGGATCGTGGTTGAGAACAACGGGAATAATAGCTTCATCAAATTTCTGATTCAGGATGATGGGCTGCATCAGGAATATGTTTCAGCGCGATCCGAGTTCTATCTGGTATGCGCCGGCGAGATTTACACCTTAATGGTGTCTCCAAAGGACATTCCCGGGCAAACAATCCGCCTTTCTACAGGCGCGAAAAACCGCATCAAAGACAACCAGGAACTGCTCTCCCCCCTTCCCGATGAAGAGCGCGCAGTCTATTTGACTATGGCGGCTCTTGAGGACGACATCCCGGACAGCTTTTCGGTCAGCACAAACACGAACAGTGAATGGGAGTCCCGCATGACCGCCGGCAAGCCAAACACACAACTCGCGTTGCGCCGGACTATTCGAGTGGATGGGTTGGGGCTTTCCTTAAAAGAGTTTTTGGTCAGAACCAGCACCACGACCACCTTCAGCGAGACGGATTTCCTGAGCTCGGCCATTGGCGAATCGATCTTTGCGGTAACCATGGATCCGCTGAGCTTGGAACCTGGCCAAGTAGGCCGTCTGTTTGTGGTCTCTAAGGAGGGCTTCTGATGAAGACTTGGTGGAATGGCCTCGGAGCCGAAGACAGACTCAAGTACCGGAAATATAGCATTGCCACTGGTTTCCTCGCTCTCTTGCTGTTCGTTTACTATGCCTCCGGTCAAGACGAAAAAGAGCCAGTCAAAGAGGTTGAAACGACAGACCTATCTCTAGGTGCCGATCTCCTGGAAGACGACATCCGTGCAAAAGTAGACAAGGATTTGAAGCACGTTGGCGAGACACTTGCCGAAATGGAGCGTCGACAACGCCAATATGACTCTCTGCTTGCGGCGCTTGAGACCTCTCAGAACGATTTGAAGCGGCAGGGTCGGGGTGAGGAAACCGGAAAAGAGGAAATGGTGAATCCCCTTTCCGACCTCGAAGCCCCGGAAGCCGGAGGCGAAGTGTCTTACCCGGAGCCTCCAACCTATGTTCCCAGTTATAGCGCGTCCGAATCCTCCCTCAACGATATTCCGGTTGAAGCGAGAATTGTCGGCGGTATTGGCCGTGCTCCTGGTGCCGACTTTCAACCGGAGACAGTTTCAAAAAAAAAGAATTCGATCTACATGCCACCCAGCCACATGCCTGCAATTCTGCTGACTGGTATTCGTGCCCTTACTTCGGAACTAGGTGACGCAAACCCTGAGCCTGTAATGCTTCGGGTTCAGGCGCCGGCGGTGCTTCCAAACAGTGTCAAAGCCAACCTGAAAGGCTGCTTTGTCATCGCCAATGCGACGGCAAATCTCGCTCAAGAGCGTGTAAACCTTCAGCTGGTCAGTCTTTCCTGCATGAGTTTGGATGGAACAGCGGTCATTGATCAGCCAGTTCAGGGGTTCGTCGCTGATAGTGACGGCGTGCGCGGGCTTACCGGTCCAGTTGTTTCAAAGATGGGCGCTCATGTAATGCGGATGATCGTCGCAGGCCTCTTCGAGGGAGCAGGAAACGGCATTGCGGGTGCGGCTGCTACAACCTCGACCTCGGCGCTTGGAACAACACAAATCGTCGACACAGACTCAATCGTTCAATCCGCCGGCGGCCAAGCTCTCAAGTCTGGCTCTGAAGCCGTCCAAAAACTGTTTTTGGATCTCGCAAAACAAACCGTTCCCATCATTGAGGTCGGCGCAGCCAAAAGGCTGACCGTCGTCATCCAGAAAGGAACGGATCTCAGCATTATGGAGAAAGGCTAATGAAAAAATTTACTCTGCTGTTAGCGGTTAGCCTCTTGGGCGGCTGTTCTCTGGTGCCTTATGAAAACGAGTTCTCCTGCAACTTACAGGACAACTTTGGAAAATGTATCTCTGTCGAAGATGCTTATGAGGAGGCGGTGACAGGGGTAGAAAAGTATCCGCACATGACCAGGGCGTCCGAGCAAGCGCGGCAAGCCAGAGCGGAGCGAAAAAACAAGTTGGCTGGATCCCGGCGTGTAAAGGAGCAACCAATCGCTGTGTCGACATCCTATGACGCGCCGACGCCCTCTCACACAGAAGATCCTTCTTTTGCGCCCCCTCAGTCAGCATACAGCGGCTACCGCGACCAGGTTTATGATCAGCTTGGAACCATGATTCAGGCGCCTCGGACGCCTATGATCAAACCTCCGCGCTCAGTCCGCACCATGATTCTTCCCTACTCCAGTGAACTGAAACGCAACCGGCTATACATGCCCCGATTCGTCTACAGCATTGTCGAGGAACCGCGTTTCGTTATGGGCCAATACCTTTATAAGAAGCCGGAACTTACTGACTCGCTTATTGACCAGGTGCAGGGGAGCAACCAATGACCGCTGAAGAGAAAGTAGGCCCCCTCTCAAAAATCTGGTCGTTGATCGTTGGCGACAATGGCGGCATCACACACAGGGACCTTGAGCAAGAACTTCGCCGAAACAAATTTTCTGACTTTCTACCCTGGGTGAGTTTCGATGAAGAGCTGGGTGCCTTCCATACCCTGGATAACCGCTACGGCTACCTTTTCGAGATATGCCCTCTCACCTTTTTAGGCGGGCGGGACCTTAAACAATTAGAAACGTTTTTATCGGTCACCTACCCGAAAAGAACCCAGATCCAAATTATGCTGGCGCCTGATCACAACGTGAACGGTATCCTTCAAGCCTATTCGCGCAACAAACAGCGCCGAACACCTCTGCTCCAGAAATCCATTGAGCAATACACCAGCTTCCTAAAAGCCGGCACTAAGGGAATGCGCTGCTATCACGGCATTCCCGTTCGAAATTGGCGAGCGTTTGTCTGCATCAAGACTGCAAAACCGCTATCAAGCGAAGTATTATCGATCGCTGAAGAAACCTTGCAAGCCGCACACCTTGCCCCGGCACGGATGGGTCCAAATCATCTGGTTGCCTGGGCACGGCAGTTTTTCAACGATGCCGACGCTGATCCGAATGGCCATGTTGATTCCCGGCTTCCGCTGCGAAAGCAGATCATCAATGCGGAAACCAAAATTGAGTTCTCAGGAGGCGAAAAACCGTTTCGTCTCGGCAAGCGTTTTGGCCGGGTGATTACGCCAAAGGTAAACGCAAAATCCATCGATACCTTCACCACCAATACCCTGACCGGCGGAGTAATGGGCGCACCGGATGATCCCGATCAGATCACCACGCCTTTTATTTTCAGCCTCAACATTGTCTTCGAAGACATAAAAACTTCTCTACACCAAAAGGCCAGCGCCACCATGGCGCAAAAAGGCACAGGCTCTTTTGCAAAGGCCATTCAGAAAAGAACCGAGGAGTTTAGTTGGGCTCTGGACAAGCTCGAATCGGAACGGTTTATGACAATCATTCCATCCTTGGTCATCCTCGGGGATACCGAAGCTGAATGCATTGATTCGGTGTCGCGCGCCCGTCGACTCTGGGAATCCAAAGATTTCGTGATGCAGGAAGAATCGGTGCTTGAGAAACCGATGCTGATTGCCTCTTTGCCGTTCGGTCTCTATGACATCGATAAAAACATCGGCTTGCTCGACCGACATTTCTACGCGCCACTGAGCGCCGTGGCTCGTTTCATGCCCATTCAAGGCGATTTTCGAGGATCCAGCGACCCCGCCCTACTCTACGTCGGGCGCAAAGGGCAGCTGGTCGGCATGGACGTGTTCGACAAGCGAGCACCCAACCATAACTTCCTCATTGCCGCCGGTTCGGGTGCGGGCAAGTCCTACACGCTCAACGATCTCTGCAAAAACTATTACGCTGCAGGCTCATTGGTTCGAGTAACCGACATTGGTTACAGCCTTCAGAAGCAATGCGATATGGTCGGCGGCCGGTTTATGGATTTCGGCAAAGAGCGGATCACGATCAATCCGTTCAACACCAACTCCAAGGATGAGGATGACCGAAACGCGGACCTCATGACCACCGCCAACATCCTCGCTGAAATGGCATATTCCGCTTCTCGCCAACCGCTGCACGAAACGGAATGGACGTTGATCAAAGAAGCCGTTCGTTGGACTGCAGACCGCGGCGACATCGTCAACGGAATCGATGCTGTTCAACACTACTTGAAGTCCTATCCAAAACTCGCCTATGACCAGGGCGAACCGCTGCCTAGTGCGGTCTCCAAGGCTCACGAACTCGCCTTCAACCTGCACGATTTCACGACGAAAGGCGTGTACGGGCGTTTTTTCAATGGCGCCGGCGGATTCGATATTTCGAACGATGGTTTCGTAGTTCTGGAGCTTGAAAAGCTTTCAGGTCAAGCCGAGCTGTTCAACGTGGTGATTATGCAGGTGATGAACTCGGTCACCCAGGATCTTTACCTTTCCGATCGCTCCGAACAACGCTTCGTGCTGTTCGAAGAGGCCTGGCGATACTTTTCAGATTCCCGGGGGGAGGAGAACAACCGACTCGGCAACCTGATTGAAGAGGGCTATCGCCGCGCCCGCAAGTACTCCGGGGCCTTTGGCATTGTTACGCAGAGCCCGCTGGATCTCCGGAAATTCGGCCCTGTCGGACAGGTCATCAAGAATAACGCTGCATTCAAGTTTTACCTTGAATGCGAGGACTACGCGAAGGCTGTAGATGAAGGGGTTCTCGACTACGAGGGCCTGGCTGTCGATCTCCTGACCTCCGTAAAAGCCAACAAACCCAAATACTCTGAGATCTTCTTTGATACGCCGTTTGGCCGGGGTATCGGCAGGCTGTCTGTGGATCCCTGGAATCACTGGATCGCAACGTCCGACGGCAAGGAGGTTGCCAAATATAACGCACTGATTGCTCAGGGTATGACGCCAGCTCAGGCGGTGTCCAAACTATCCGGAGTGCCACTTTAATGGATCGCTGGATTCTGCTCGTCCTCATAGGACTTTTACCGGGATTTGTATCGGCAGATCCGGCATCCGTCACTGAGGCCGAGACCACTGTGGGCAATGCTAGAAGCAGCTACGGAAGCGCCGAAGCCATCCAACAGAACTTCACTACACCTCTGATGTCTGCCGACGCCATGAAGACGTTCGATGGCCAGAGCTTCGATGCCAATTTGGGCTGCAGCGGCTCTCAGAAGTTTTTGGAAATATTCGTTGCACCCTCGGCCAGCGGTGACATTGGCACCTTGACGGTCTCTCAAGATAGCGACCTGGACGGCACGATTGATCGGGTATTTACACCAGGGGTTCCGGTGTCCGGTGTATGTGCAAACGGAGCTGTTTCGTGTAACGCAGGGACCTGGGACAACTGCTCGGGACTGTCTTGGGTGGTGAACGGCTCAGGCGAAATCGGCATGACCCCGATTCCCCTAAACAAGCTGGGCGGGTGCTATTGCGTGAATAACTCATGCGGGACTGGCCTAGTTATGAGCAACTTGGACAAAGTCCTTAATGATTTGGGGGGAGGCGCAACCGGTGCGCTGACATCGCAAATGGACTATCTCACGGTTTCCGAAGTGGGTGTGACCGGACCGATGATTAAGTTTTACGCACAGAAGGCCGGTGACTGCGCTGCGGGCTCGCCAATGCTGAAAGCCTACAACAGCACGCCGGGTAACCTCGCCAGCGATGCTTTCTCCGCCTCTGCCGCTGATCCGGAATTTAATTTGATTACGACATCTCCGGCCGCTATAGCGGACCCTGTCCAAATCAAAAGCTGCCAAATAACCCGGAACGTGCCAGTGGAAGAAGTCACACTGAACGACATCATTGAATATGCCGGCGGTTCTGGAAACATTTTTCCATGCGGCCCAGATTGCCTTCAGCTTTCATTAGGGCAAGTTGGCGACAACTATTGGGCCGGTAGCTGCAAAATGTATGAGCGCCAGGTTCAATTCAATGTCTTGGACCCAAGCCGGATTTTGGAAGCAAAAATCAACTACGCAAAATTCGATGACTGGATGCAGATCTACGCCGATGCCGACCTGCTTTGGAATGGCCCCTACGGAAACTGGACAGGTACCGGACGACCACCGGGCGCTTGCGAGCTCTCAACCAACTGGGTCCGCTCGCCAAATGTCGACTTTAAGAGTTATCTGACGGGTGGACCCGTCGACTTCAAAATTAGAGTGGAAGTTACGGGGAATGGCGAAGGCTACGCGCTCGCAAAAATAAAGGTCGATACCGACTGTAAACTCAAACCTGACACCATTTCAAACAGCTGTAGTGCATACCAAAGTGACCCTGAATGCACACTCATGGAAGAACAAGTGGACGGGGTTTGGACATATCAGAATTTCGTCAATACCGGTCTTACTCCGTTGCCGTCCACCCAAGTGATCAATGGTTCAACCTGCTCGTTTACACCTACACGCCCCTGGTGGCAAAAAACGCGCAAATATCGCTGTCAGGTCACCGGTACATACGATTTCGATGACGCCCTCGAACGGGCTGACAACGTTCAAGCCAGCACCACGAACACTGGCTATCAAGACTATTTGAAGCAGTCTAACGGTAGTGTTCTGACGCCGACAGAAAGCCTTTCTGTTCTGGAAGAGGTTTCAGTGCCTGCCTGCACACAGGCATGCAAGACCAGAAAGCCGCGCTTAGCAACTGACGCGGTTCAGAACGGCGTCGTGCAGGAGAACCGCACAGACCCCAATACCTTCGATTACTTCTTCCACGAGTGTTCCGCTGGCGTTTGTCCGGCTGGACCCGGAGAGACAGTCGTTCAGTCGTGTGGATGTCTTAATGAATTCGCAGAAGCCGCAGCAACATTGCAGGCCGTTCGCCAAGCATCAAGGGATACGATATGCAGTTCAGGCACAGCCAACCCGCTTTAATTGGACTTTTAAGCCTCTTTCTCCCTCTCGGCTCAGTTTATGCGGCCAACTGGTCCTGTGGCCAAGATCTCAATATGAATGGTGATCTTGGCCAACCAGGTGAGACGGCTTCATGTTTTGAATCGCCAAGCGGGGGAGCACTATGTCCAATTTCCGCCGTTGACTGTAGCTCAAGTCAACAAATGGTCTGCACGAACCCGGTTGCTTTGAATTTTGATGTAAAAGTCGCTCGGCAATTCGGGTCCTTCACGGTCGGATTCGATCTCAAGACTGGTGCCGTAACATCAGGCCCCACTGGCTTGGTCGCACAGATCCCAACGCTCGATTTCGACAGCATTTGCACAAACAACAATCCGATCAGTGCTACTGGTTCCACAACTTGGGACGCCCCGAGCCTATCCGGTAGCAACTTCCTGGGCACAACGCTTGTGAACCTAGTGACCGCCCCAAGCTGTGCAAACGGTTTAGTCGGCACAATCCAGATCACTGACAATTACACTGGGGGCCTCCCCTCACAAGCAGGCGGACAAGTTTCTTTCTCTACCACATCTGAAACCTGCGCCCTAGAAACCCAACACGCCTGCCCTTTAGGTAACAGCTATTCCTGCATGGAAAACGCCGCCGGACAACAACAGTGCAGCCCCAATGCCTGTGTTGATCTGGCAACCCAAGTGCCGGTGGTCGACGACATCGATACTGGAATGTATCAGGACGATGGCACGACCGCAGCCGATGGAACCTGCCTGGGACAGATGATGATTTTTGCAGGTAGAGCAATGAGGTGTGATAAAGCAGGAGTATCTACCGCGTTTCAGAATTGCTGCAAAAACACAGGCAAAGTGCTTGCGGATGACACCGGCGACTCTGGTTCCCCGACCCAGATGATTACTTCAGTCTACGACTCAATTACGCAGGGTAAATCGGAGTATGAAGCTGCGTTGGCCGCCGGCGCACCTACGATGGTGGCGGCGAATGCGGCGGCCACGGCGGCTGGGGATGTCATGGCAAACTATGGCGTAGTCGTAGATCCAACGGCCATGGTCGGCGCTGTAATCGACTACTTCACACAGTCCTGCGATCAAACATCTACGGAAACGGGTGTTCTTAATGGCTCAGGGTTTTGCTACGAGATTGGAGAATACTGCCGGGAAGAATGGGAATTTGTTGGGTGCGTCCAAAAAGCAAAATCGTATTGCTGTTTCAATTCGAAAATGGGTCGCATCATCCATCAACAAGGCCGAGCGCAGCTCAACTCTGTGGCCGGCTTCGGTACCCCGGAAGCTCCGAACTGTCGCGGGCTGACACCCGAGGAGTTCCAATCAATCGACTTTTCTAAGATCGATTTCAGCGAATATTACGGTGACCTGGTACCAGACACCATGACTCAAATTGAAGGGAAGATTTCTAATGGTGTTACGGATTTTTATAACAGTAATCAGTAGCTGTCTTGCCGGATCCCTGATTGCCGCCGAATCCCACGTTCTTGGGCGCACCTATGAGATTGCTGAACCGGATGCACTGACTGAGATCCAGAGCAAGGTGGCTCAAGTTGATTGGGAAACAGTGATGAGTGACGGTGTTGCGCGCAATGCTGCCGCGCAAGCCGTGTCTCTGCCTCGCGCGCGGGAAGACCGCATTCGGTACCACATTCCTTATTACACGGCCGAATTCGATGTTAAGGACCAAAATGGGCAAATCATCTATCCAAAGGGATTCCAATTTAATCCCCTGGAGCATGTTCGTCTTCCCCAGCGGCTTATGTTTATCTCAAAAGATGACCTTGCCTGGGCACAGGATCACCTGAAATCCACGGATATGGTCATGATCACCTCAGGTGATTACCGGGCTATCGCCATGGCTTTGCAGCGCCCTGTTTTCATTCTTACCCCTCCTGTTCGCGACCGACTCTCACTGCAGTTTGTTCCATCGATCGTGACACAAGAGGGCAGCACCCTCCGAATCGAAGAACACTCAATCAATCTCTAATTTTCATATAGTGCTATATACTCGCATATATTGTTAGGCTAAACTTAGGGAAATTCCCGGACGTTTCTAGCCATGATGAGTATTCGAGCAATCTTGCTTCTTTTAACACTGATAGGGGCTTACACGGCCCCTCAATCAGCCCTCGCGTCCAAATGCCCCTCTGGCGTCCTGAATCCTGTTACGGACGTCTCTTGGCAGTGCATCTTCCCGATTCGCATTGGCGGGCTGAGCATCGGTAAAGGCGATTCAGGAATGCCCGATCCTGGTGCTGACTCCCCTTCCGTGCTCTGCAGCTGTAATTCAGGAGCGATCAATCGATACGGCATTGGTATTTCTATGTGGGAGCCCGCACGGCTCATTGATACCGTTTCAGATCCCTACTGCATGATGCCGCTCGGATTTAAGTTGATGAACACCGGCGGGAAACTGGGCGGATCGCACATGCAGGAAGATGGTCAGTCCAAAACCTTCCAGCAGATGCATTACTACTTCTTTCCCGCATTTAGCATCTTGGGGCTGTTCTATGACATCCCCTGCATAGCAGAGCGAGAATTCGACGTAGCGATGATGACTGAACTCATCCCTACCTGGAACAACGAAATTCTCTCGCTGATGATTCACCCCGAGTCGTTGCTGTTCGCCAACCCGGTCGCTCAACTGGCGTGCGCTGCGGATTCCTCTGGCGCCTTGGTTGGAAGGCCCGTTAATTCCCTCTTCTGGTGTATGGGATCGTGGTCAGGAGCCTATCCCCTGGCCGGGTCAATAACCGGCACGGATTACGTGACGGCGAATGCCGGGATCGCAGCCCGCGGAATCTACTTCATGGCTCGGATGGGACTACTAAAAGAATCCTCCTCAGATGGCTGCTATACCGCGCCAGTTCCCATTTGGTCCAAGGACAAATACAAGCTGCAACTGATGAAGCCTGTTCGGGACGATAGCTGCCGGCCGATCGGTCAAACCGGTTTGTTGTGGAGCCATTACAAGCACCCCCCCGCAGGCGGTGACAATTTTTCATGGATGGTGTTTAGGAGGCTCAACTGCTGTGTTTCTTATTAAAAGTAACCTGGGGTTTGCCCTAACCCTCTGTCTAATGAGCCCATTAGCCTCTGCGGAATCGGATGCCATTCCCACACTCCCCGATCAGATCAACGTGCCGGAGGAATACCTGGCGATCGCGAAACAGGCCAAAGAACGGGTGATGGATTCACCGGCGATGAAGGCCCGCGTCTCCGAAGTCATGCAGGAGGTGAACAGCGACCAATGGCAAGCCCGAAAGAATGAATTTCTCAGTCTGCTTCGGGCCGATGCTGGCCTCGATGCTGGCGATCCTGAAAACCCAGACCCTAAAGCAACTGGCTCCCGCGCCCTGCTATTCGTCTCAAGCTCCATTCCGGAAATCACCTTGCGGAATTACGCCAGGGATCTCGAAAAGGTCGGTGGTGTGATGGTGATGCGCGGCATGATCGGTGGTCTCAAGAAAACACAGCCCACCATGGAATTCATGGCCAAGGTTCTTCGCAAGAACCCGACGTGTGAGGGGCCAAAGTGCGCAATGCGAGGGCTTGATGTCGTCATCGATCCCATCCAATTCAGGAATCACAACATCTTCAAAGTCCCCGCCCTGGTCGTTGAGCAGAACTTTGATTTTCAAAGTTATTGCGAGAAAGGCGCTGCAACCCCCGGAATGCGACTGCCCGTGGTTTACGGGGATTCAAGCCTACAAAGTCTCCTGAAACGCTTAACCACGATGACCGGCGGCGCACCGGCCGAATCCATTCTTGCCAAGCTGGAGAACCCAAATGCTCAATAATAAAGTGAAAAATGTCCTTCTCACTTTGCTTGTAGGGGCGCCTCTTGCCTTTGCAATCTCCTTCGTTTCAGACCACCTCAATATCACGGTCTCTGAGTCTGTCGATCACAGAATTTTTTGGGAAACCGACGCCATTGCCGGGCCAGGCGACTATGCGACATTCGAGCTTTCTCATGAATTGGCGGGCCATGAACCTGTGTTAATCAGCAAAAGGCTCATGTGCTGGGAGGGTCAAACAATAACCCAAAAGGATCTTGAGTTTTTTTGCGACGGAGAGTCTCTGGGGCGCGCCAAGACTGAAACGCTCAAAGGCGATCCTTTACCCCTATTTTCCTATTCGGGAGTAGTACCTGCCGGCAAAGCTTGGGCCTATGGATCGCATCCCGATTCTTTCGACTCACGGTATTGGGGTTTTGTGGACGTCTCCAAAACCAAGCGCCTCAAAGCGATCTTTTAAGGAGCCAACCCATGAAATTTGTACTGACACTGCTCTTGCTCGCTCTTGCTGCCTCACAGGCAAACGCCATCCAGCAGCCGAACCAGGATACTCAGATCAAGGGGTATCACTGGTATGAAGAACCGGTTAAGCCTTCTAGCGAAGAAGATCCCGATAAGAAGGAGAGGCAACCACTTCCTCCACCGCCACCGGCAGCGGAGATGATGGATATGCACCCGGATGACTTAAAAGCCATGCTCGAAAACTACCTGAAGGAAGCTGTTTGGCTTAGAACTCCGGAGAGTGTACTTGCCTATTATCGAATTCAGGATGTCGTGCGCCGCAAGGCTGCCGGATTTACGGCCGTGTCCAACATGGTCATGCTGCAAAATCCAACTCTCAGCGGTGCATCACAGTACCCGATTACTTCCCCAGGCCGAAAAGCGGAACTTCAGCAGCGCGCCAATAACCAGGCTCAATACCTAGAAAACTTCAGGGGCAAATATGCCCTAGCACTTTTCTCGACTGAAGAGTGCCCGTACTGCTCGCCTCAAAGAAACATTCTCAAGTTAGTGTCAGATCGCACCGGGCTTGAAACTACTGAAGTAAATATAAACAAAAACCCATCCGCTCAAGCGCGATTCGATGTCCAAGTGACCCCGATGGTTATTCTCATCGAGCGTAATAGCGAACGCTGGATGCCAATTGCAGTTGGGGTGGAATCAGCCACCAAAATCACCTCAAACGCATATCGCGCCATCCGCTATTTGAGAGGCGAGACATCTCCTGAGCAATTCCTCACACCCGAATATCGCCAGGGTGGATTCTTTGATCCGGGCGCGCCAAAGGGAGAATCGTTCTGATGAAAAGGCTTACCCTCCCAACCCTAATCCTTTCGCTTTCCGCGCCAGTGGCCTCCGCAAACTGGACGGATGACTGGTTTGCTTCATCCACGTCCAGTGGCGCATCAAGCTACAAGAACCAGCAACGCGGTTTCTACTCTGCAGGCTCCTATTCAGCCCGCTTCAACGTGTCCAACGACCCGCTTCTCACTATTTCGCCCCCCAGGGTATCGGCAGGGTGTGGTGGTGTTGATCTTTTTCTTGGCGGGATGTCGATGCTCGACCCGGATTACCTGGTCGATAAGCTTCAGAACATGATTCAGGCAGCTCCTGCCGTCGCTTTCGACACAGCAATGAAAGTGATGAGCAAAGAACTCTCTGAGACGATGAAAAGTTTCGAAAAAATAATCAACGACTTGAACGGAATTCAGATCAACGATTGCCAATTTGCCAAAAAGCTTGGCGAGCCCGTTGGCGATTTTATCGGGACCGCAGCCAGCAACCGTCTCAAAGCCCTGGATAGCAAGGCGGCCACCGCACTTGGGTCAGTTACAAGCTGGTATGAAACGACTGAAAATCAAGTAGCAGCCAACCAGGAGCCATCCGTCGACGTCAAGCAGCTTACTGCCGATTGTCCGACCCAATTCAACAACATCTTCAAGACTGGCTCCCTACTACAGAATGCCGCTGACGAATTCGGTTTCCAGTACGTCGATACCATGCGCGGATTCGTGGGTGATGTGATGATCAACGCAACGGCAGCCGTGAAAGCCCCCGTCATCGAACCGATTAGCTCATGTCCCAATAACGACGAATCCAGCATTGATGATTTCGTTGTCGGCAATGCCGAAAAGAAAGTCAACGGTGCGGGTGGACCTGTTTGCCAAACGGATTCAGCGACTCCAGGCGGTCTTCTGGCACTAGTGAGCAATCAGATGAATGCGATCGCCACCAAAATCGAGAACAAAACCGCTTTAAGTGCAGCAGATGAGGCGTTCCTGACCTCTTCTCCGATCCCAATCCTGCCAATTATTGTCGATTCCATTGCACTGGGAGACAAAGCAATGGCGATCGCTCTCACGGAAGAAGTCGTCGCCTACGCCTATGCGTTTTATATGGTCGATGATCTCTACAACACCATCGACAACATGATCCGCGAAATCGACGCAGTTATGAACAGCACAGGCGCCGCCGGCCCACAATGCGACAGAACAGTTTACGCCGAGGTTGCCGACCATCTAACCGGAATAAAAAAAGACGCTTACCAATTCCGAATGGCCGCGCGAACCAGCTATCTCAAAAAAACCCAAGAGCAGATGGCACACATCGCATTTACCGCTGCCCAGGCTAAGCGACAAGAAGAAGTTCTTCGGCGCAATGCAGAGGACATCACTCAATGAAGCGCACACTTCCGATAATCGCTCTGATCCTCGTGGCAGCGCTACCAAGCACAGCGTTTGCCCTGGATATGGATTTCTATACCTATGACGGCTTCACGGAAACGGTAAACGCCTTTAAACGCATTTCACTGGTATTTGCGAATAATCAGTACACCACATTATTCGCCGTGGCCGTGGTACTCGGCCTGTTACTCGGTGGTTTGTTCACAGTCGGTAAAGGCATCATTAATTTCCAACAGTCGGCCACTGGCCTCAGCCTGTCCTGGTTAATGACGACCTTAATTGGCGTGGCTGTCTTTAAAGC
This sequence comes from Marinobacter maroccanus, assembly GCF_002933275.1. Lineage (GTDB taxonomy): Bacteria > Pseudomonadota > Gammaproteobacteria > Pseudomonadales > Oleiphilaceae > Marinobacter > Marinobacter maroccanus. The sequence goes on along the minus strand of NZ_PSSX01000018.1, from coordinate 11,905 downwards.
ATTGATCACTCCCACCGGCACTGTGCATGTATATGACCCGGTCCGAAATGCCTATGAAGCTGTGCCAGACGTTCCTGATTTGATTGTTTTGGTCGCTGGTATGACCAACAAAGCGGAGCGGGCAGTTCAAGAGATTGTGGATGCCTCGGCCGCTCATCCCTACGGGACAGAGGGAATGGGTGTTGGCTTCGAGCTCCTGCTCAACGCAACGTCGGATAAAACCTTTTCCTCCGATTATTACCTCCAGAAGTCTATCCGACAGTATTTCAAAGACTGCTCAAAGCTTGCACTTGTCCTTCCCAGCTACGCAGTGGATCTTGCCGAGATTAAAAGCGGCACGGACGACTTGCTGAACCAGTTAGCCGATATGAAATCGCCTGCGATGTTCACGACCATGTATTCCTCTGGCGCGGGCAAGGCCGGCACAGTGATGAGTTGTTCAGACGCTTATGACAATGTCCTGGCGCCGGCTCTAAACGCCGCGCCAACATACGATGAGCACCTGAATTCCGTTTGTACCAAAACCGGCTTTGATATAGCCGTACCCGCACAAAAAACAGCGTGCGAAACAAAGATTCAAAACATGAATCTTAACGTGTTTGGAGCCGCAGCCGCCCCACCTGCGCAATTGCTTAGAAACGTGGTCATTAGTAATGCAATCGCCAGCGTTATGCTTGATGAAAACCCAGATGCGGGGATCCGCGCCTTAACCAACCGGTCCATGGTAAACAACGGACTTGGAATTGCTGTTAGCGCGAACGAGTGGATGCCAAAGATTAGGGCTTCAGTTACCGCCATAGTGTTGGGACTGATCCCGATTCTGGCACTTTTCATTGTGACGCCACTATTCCCCATGGCCCTGAAGCTTATCGTGGCTCTTCTCGGCTGGATAATGCTCTGGGGGGTCATGGATGTGATCTTGGCACAAATTGCGGTCGACCAAGCCTACGATGCCGTTGACGAAATTCAGCGTCACAACATGGGGCTATCCGCAATGTTCCTTGCCCCCGAAAGTGCAACCCAGGCGCTTTCTCTTTTTGGAAAAGCCCGCGGCATGGGTATCACCATTTCGGCTTTCATCGCCGCCATGCTCTTCAAGATGTCGCCCTATGGCCTGACGTCTCTGGCTGGAAATTGGTCGGGGCATGCTGACGGCGCAGGCTCTGACGCAGCAAACAAAGCTCAGTCCCCTGTAGAAAGCATGAACCATTTGAATTCGCTTGCGAGTGCTCGCGGATCCGCAAACCTCATGGCCGAGACCGGGTGGAACAATATCGCCTCTGTTTCTGAGCACAATCAAGCAGAAAGCCACTACCGAGGCCTCGAAACGATGTCTGGCATGGCAGATCTTGGCCACACCAATCCGATCACCTCGGGTAAAGCATTGGGCGCATATGGAGCCGGTGGAGTTGTGGGTGGCGTTGCTGGCGCCGTGCAATCCAACGGTGGAGATAGCTCCCCTGAAGCTCTATTCACGCAGGGGCTAAACACCTCGAATGTAGAAAGCCAATCCCGTCATGGGTCTGCCGCTGGACGCCAAGAATCAGCAGCGACTATGGGCTATGGGTCTGTCCACGCCCAAGCTGCCTACGACACCGCTCTTGCCGTTTCCAATACAAGCGCCGACAACTTGCGCACAGGCACTATGTTGGATCGCATCATCCAACAGCATCCTGGAATGGAAAAAGGAGAAGCTTTCGAAGCTCTTGCGATGGCGAGAAACGCCGATCTTTGGGGGCAACTGGACTCTACGAATTGGCACCCGAGTGAGTTGGTTACTTTGGCTGAATTTACTTCCAATTTAAATAACTCACAAACCAGGGGTGTAATGGGTTATATGGCCGAAACTGGAATAACTCCCTCTGAGATTTATGAGTCTGTGGGTGCTAAGCGAGCGGCTACCGCTCACGGCGAAAAGGTAGCCTTGGATGAGCTAACACCGCAACAGTTCGCAGTGGCTAGCGCCTTCGAGAACATCAAGCAAGTTGCGTATGCCGAAGCAGGCGTTAACCAGGGAATCAACCAGGAAAATGGTGTTGAGGGTTACTTGCGGGATTCTGCTCGTCTTCAGCACGCCAGCACTGGCGCTGGCATTGAGCGCGCAAACACCCTTGAAGGGAAAACCGGGTGGTCTTGGGAAGAACAAGCACAAAGAGAAACATCCGCCAATTTTGGCTCCTTTTACTTCTCCCAAGAGGAAATGCAGAAGGGAATTGATACAGGCTGGTTTACAGAACAACAGGTTGCTGCAAGTCCTAATGGGGCCCGAGTCACCCTGGCCACGGACGGCAGCGGTGGCGTGATAAATAGCAGCGCCCTTTCCGGCCATAGCGCTACCCACGACGATCGTATAACCAAGGATAGCCGTTATTCTGAAACTGACTCTGTCTACATCGACACTGGCGGTCGAGTTGACACACCAAGTCTTGCCCACCTCGCTCTTAGCAGCGATCCGGAAGATACCCGTAACCTGGCCAATATTCTTGAGAAAATTCAGGGAGACGGCGAAGAGGGTAACCGCTTCGCCGCGATATCCCGCCTTACCCAAGTCCTGGATTCTATTAACACCAGCACAATTACTGGTGACGACAGTATTGGTACCCGAGCTGAAGGCGGTGTTTCCACTGGCATGCTAGAAAACTTTGGTATCACTGGATCGATCACGGGCCACACCAGTACCGGCATTCAAGAAACAGAAAGTACCAACATGAACCGCGAACGAATTACGCGGATGGCTGAGCAAACCTTTGAAATTTTGAACGGCGATGAAGTCCGTCCTGGAGAGGATGCATCAATGGCCGCCGCAAAATATGTTCAGTCAGAATTCCAGTCCTATAAAGCCGAAAGCCGAGATGAGGCTCAAACAGCATTCGATTTCTTCTCCAACCTCGATGACCCGGAAATCAATCCCCAGCAGGAAGATAACGGCGTTGACAGGCGAGGACGGCGCCGATGAGAAAACACTTTCAGGCATTCTTATCAGTTGCACTAACCCTAACTCTCTCCGGTCACGCCATCGCTGACATTGATAACTGTTTCATGGAAGCCGCCGGCCGCTACAAGGTCCCGGCAAAGTTATTGAAAGCAATTGCTCTTGTGGAAAGTAATAACAAGACCGATGCGATCAACGGCAAAAACAGTGATGGCTCCAGGGATTATGGATTAATGCAGATCAACTCCCAGCATTTAGAACGGTTGCAGCCCTACCGCATAACAGCTCCTGTTCTGGTTCGCGATCCTTGCACCAATATCCATGTAGGCGCCTGGATCCTTGCCGAAAACCTCGTCACCACAAAAGGTAACCTGTGGGCCGCCGTGGGAGCCTATAACGCAGGATTCTCAACCAAACCAAAAGTACAGAAAGCCCGCCGAAAGTATGTGGCGAAAGTCCGCAATGCCCTTCAACGTATTGGAGAATAGAATATGGAACCGCAAAAAAGCACGGAACAGACCTTGATTGAGGCCTTTACGCAACAGCAACGGGCGTTCGCCGATGCAATAATGACAGAGACTCGAAAGACGCGGCGTAGTGCGAACTGGCGAACCTTTGCGTTCGTTCTGGTGATTGTGTCCATATTCGCAATCAACTTGCTCTACAGCACAGGGATTGTTGGGGGCACCACAATTCCAAAAGACGGCAAATACGTCTCACTCGTGCGCCTGGACGGACCTATCGAAGCAGGCAAGCCAACTTCGTTCCAGCAAATAGAGAACCACCTTTACCAGGCGTTTCACGACAAGGACGCTAAAGGCGTTCTTTTGGTCATTAATTCGCCGGGAGGCACGCCTGTCCAATCGCATAAGCTCTACAAATATCTGCAGGACTTAAAGGAAGAGACTGGCAAGCGTCTGGTCGTTCTGGGTGATGATATGCTCACTTCAGGCGCCTATATGGTCGCAGTCGCAGCCGACAAAATATTCGTGAACCCTTCAACTCTCACAGGGTCGATTGGCGTGTTTCAGCAGTCGTTTGGATTCAAAGATCTTGCTGATAAGGTTGGCGTTCATGCCCGCACCGTTGTTGCCGGTGAAAATAAGCGCAGACTGGACCCTTTCCTTGAAACTGATCCAGAAGACCTTCAAAAGGTTCAATCCGTGCTGAACGACATACATCAGCAATTTATCTCAGTAGTGAAGGATTCTCGCGCTGACAAGCTAACTAGCGATCAGAATCTGTTTACCGGGGATTATTGGACAGGACACGAAGCTGTAGAGCTGGGATTAGTAGATGGAATCGCAACCTATCATGGCGTTCTTGAAAAAGAATTTGGAGCGCAACATGCGCTAGATTACACGCAGAAACCAGGCTTATTTTCAAAGCTGCCAAGAGTGGCTGAGGCTTGGCTGGAAGATGCCACGCTGAACATTCTAAACAGCGCTACAAATTCGATACCACGCCTCTAATCACCCTTGCCAATTACAAGCCTCACGTAAGTGGGGCTTTACCCTTTCCATAGCATTAGTCGATTTCCACTCACGACCATAAAGGATATTTTTTTCGATTTCTTTGTACTCACCGTAACTAATGAGCTCCCCGAGCTCATACACAACACAAGCACACCGCTGTTGATCCACTAATGAAATCTCACGACTCGCACCGGCAAGCCCCTCCAAACAGACCTGGTTGAGCTTGGTAATGCTGGTAACTTCCTTTATGGTCCGCACATCGTAGACCCCATCAGAAGATCTCGTAGGTTGTTGTCCCGATACTTGAGAAGTGCCAATGAGCAGAGTCACACACGCCACCCATCGCGCAATTTCCTTTGGCATATCCTTATCTCCTGTGTTTTCCCGTGTTTCCATTGGAGTCTTCTAATGCTACCTGCACTCCACCTCTAACGATGTCACCTTGTATCGCTAGGATTTCTCTAGGGTAAATCACTGGCCAGAAGCAAAATCCAAAAAAGCCAGTAAAAATAACCATCATCATCGGCGGCAAGACCAGGTGCATATCTGCCAGCATAAAATCTGGATTATTATCTGAAGAAAGCCCTGGTGTGAAAAAAAGGATGGCGATCACAGCCGCAACCACACCCACTGCACGCAATATGCCCCGGGTGAAGTGACAGAATACCCCAAACACCACGGCCAAAGGCACTGCCATTAAAATACCCGCTATAGCCGCCTCATTTACGCTCAGCTCAGGAAAAACCACAGCTTCGGTTACAAACCAAGCCCAAAACGCCATACCAAGCGTCGGCGCGACGACACTTTTCATAAACCCTATTGTGTAAAACATGCTCCATCCTCCTAAAGCGACATTCCTTTATCCGGACTATTCTTGGCCTTTCCAAACGTCTTATCGAAGACATCCTTAACTTTTTGAGCAACCTTCTCCATCCTGGTTTCTTTAACCAGGCCATCAGCAGCAAACATTTTCTCGACGCTCACGTTGCGACCTTCCAAGGCACTCGTTTTCTCGCCGGTACGCTCTTCAATACCTTTGGTGAGCTTGGCTCTATCGTCGGTATAAATCCGAGCATCTTCTTTAGCCCTGGACAATCCAACATAGAATGATTTCTGATTAACGAGGTTGCGCCGCCAACTTTCTGCCAATGCCATTGCGGATTTGTAGGTCTGCCCCTGGGCAGAAACAATTGTTGAGGCATAAGCATGGTCCCAATGTTTATCCTCTTTCAGGTCCAGCGAGATTCGACGCCCATCCTGAAATTTTATTATGGCCGTTGACCCATCGATCCGCTCAATTTCCCCCTTTGCACCGTTCTTAAGATCCCGGTCCTTGTCAGTCTTGGTCCACCTTATGCGATCACCCTCTGCCAGGCGCTTATCTTCTTCACGATAAACCTCGACCCCATGCTTGGCACGACCAGCAACTTTATCAGGTCGCCACTCAACTTCCTGACCGTCCTTGTTAGCAAATATTACCTTTTCGCCGTCAACACGAAGGACTTTGACCAATTCATTTCGTTCAACCCCAATGGTTTTAAAATCCCTCGCAAACTGAACCAAATCACCTTTCTGGTAGCCCCGTGAACTTCCTTTTTCTACCCCTGTAAGCCCCAGACTCACCAACGCCTTTAATTCGGCTTTATCTTTCCCCAGGTCGCCAGATTGTTGCAGCTTCTCTCGGATGCCCTGATTCACAACAGCCCGCGTTTCATTATCCGGAACCATCAAAAGTGTGTCTGAGCGGTCCCTGGCGGTCATACCGGCATAGTCATCAATCACTCGTGTCACCAAAGTTTCACGATTCGGGTCTTCGTGAATCCGCCCCGCGACGTTCTTCATTGCTTTAGCAACTTGACCAACCATCGCATCTTTCACTGCTTGCAGAAGAATCGGATTGTTCTTCTGCCGCTGGATTTCAGTCATCTGAGCCGTCTTCATGCCGCCTCTTACGAGCTGCGCGAACGGTTTACCCCACTCAACTGAACCGATCTGCGCGTGGTCACCAACCAACGCAACTCGGGCACCTTCCTTTCGAGCGTAGGTGAGCAGATCAGCCATTTGATTAGCGTTTACCAGAGAGCCTTCATCGACAATCCAGAGCTTCTTCTGATCCAGTCCCTTTCCGCCCTTCCCTTCCTCTTCCCGCGCCAATGCGTAGAGGTGGCTGGCAAGCGTTTGACTCCGAATCCCAGAGCCTTCCATTAGCGAATCGCTTGCAGATCCTGTTGGGGCAAAACCACGGACCGAGTATCCCTTCCCCTCTGCGACCTCGCGCACCGCAGATAGCATGTAGGTCTTACCAGTACCGGCATAACCTTGAACGCCAACGACCCTATCTTTCCCATTCAAGATGGTTGTTGCACCCTCCATCTGACCCCTGGTGAAACCCAAAGATTGTCCGTATTCCTTGACCGCTCCTTTGCCGGATATCGGCTTTAATTCATTTTGGCCAGTCTTCACCAGATCTACGATATACCGCTCTTTCTTTAGAGCTTGGGGGGTGGTCAGATACGCCTCATCCCGCGAAACCCCAGTGGCCTGAAGGAGGACTTTTTCCTGCTTCAGGCTGCGTACTGCCTGTTCTACGTCCTTAATACTGTGGTTGCCTACGCCCCACGCAAGGGTCATCTTGACCAGTTCACCTTCTGAGAAAACGGCCTCACGTTCCGCCAATTTCTTATAAGCAAAAATCGCGTCGTCTTTAGCGCGGTCAGGACTGTCCCTTTCAGCACTTGGCCGCGCCTCGGGGATGGTAGGAACCGTCAAACGAGCTTCTTTAAGCTCGCTCCGCCACCGTTCCTGCAATACATCTTCTGTCGTGTACTGCTTCGAATCGCGCGTCATTAATGATGCCCTATCCATTGCTTTGGCACCCTCCAGACCCCTTTCCTTTGCGGCAGCCTCAATATCCTTTCGCCGCTTGGAATAAAGATCTCGAAGCTCCTGAGACACCTCTTGAAGCTCAAATGTGCCGTTCTTGCCGCGCTCAATGGTGTAACCGAGCTCTTGGGCTTTCATGGCAAGTTCAGATCGGTATACCTGTCCTGCAGCCACATTCGGATCGTACATTTTCCGGCTTTCGATGGATCGCCACTGACCATCATTCCTCAGCGTAGCGTTCAGTATCACGCTATGCGTATGCAATTGAGGATCCAGCGCCCTACTGGTCGTATGCGTGAATGTCGCCGCAGCGAGGTTTTCAGTGCGTACAAACTGCGAAACCCCTTCTGAGGTATTCCGGGCTCCAACCAGCTTATCTTCTATGTAACCGACAGCCGATTTGACCGCTTCTTTATGAGCGGCCATCAGCCGCTCATCACCTCCCATCAGCGCCATAATCGAAACGGATTTAGGAGCTGAAAACGTAAAATCCCAACCAGGCTTGTGTTCCAATCCACCTTTTCCGTCTGACCGTCCCAAGGTGTCTCCTGTTGGCAATCGGCCCTCCAAAGCTTGCTGGAAAACTTTTATATCGACCGGCCCCTCCAAGCCCATCAATTCGGCGCCCTTCCCAACCCATTCGCTGGGAATAACCTCTTTCTCGCCATTTTCATTTTTGCCGTAGTAATCGGCATCCTTGTAATAGGAACCAGCCTGTTTCGCGCTCCCGAGCGCCTTGATCGACAACATCAGAACAGCGCTCCGTCGACGTAATCATTTTTCTTCGACTCCGCAGGGGCGGTCGTCGTTGAATGCCCTTCTTTCGCCTCCTCAGCCGCTTCAACAGGCTCAGCCAGAGCGACCTTCAAATCCCGATGAATAAAGCCCTCAGCAATCTTCTTGAGCGACTTACGCTTGAGCTTGAACTGTGCCACTGGGAATGACCGCCCAAGCTTCAAATAGCCGACAAGATCGGGCAGAAACTGGATCTCAGTGGGTAAAACAATGGGGCGAACATGGCGCTGCCGGTTCAACGAAACACCATCACGAATGTCATTTACGCCGTAAGAAATACCTTCATTAGTCTCCAATTGTTCGATGCTTCCTAAACCAAGACTGGCCCACTTGGCCGATCGCTCTTCGTTGAACCGAAATACAGCCCAGGTCGAACACATGCCGGCCAGTGTATCGGCTTCGTCGCGACCATAGATTGACACCAATTGGGGGTAGCTCTGGACTCCCAATACCCCGCATCCACCGAACTTCCTGGACTGCGCCAGTGTGTCCGTAATCGTGGGAAGCCTGTTCAAGCTTGGCAGCTCATCGATCAGCAACCAGATCCTCCGGTCCCTGCATGGTTCCATACTCAAAATCGCAGATGATGCAGTATCCAACCACGCGGTTATTAGCGGCTTAACAACGTCCTTTTGGTCGTCTTTTCGGGTGATAAAGACCCACTGATCACCATCGTCGTTGCGCACCCATTCCTTGATAGAAAACGTCGGCCCATTATCCTGGAGGTACTTCAGCGGCCTGATGTAAGTGGCCATAACCGCTCGAACGGATGACGCCATTTTCTCAGCACCTTCAGACAGAATTGACGCGCCTTCCGTGCCTTTCAAAAAGCCGATAATTTCCTCCATATCGGCATTCAGGATTTTGTCCACTAGCAACTTATTTGATCGCTGGGGATGGGTTGCCAGCTTTCGAGCCATAGCTGCAAAAACAATCCGCGCGGCGGTCGCCCAGAAAGGATCGTTAGACTTCTGATCAGGAATGAACGAGGTCGCCAGCTGATCAAACTCATAATCCTCTTTACACTCAGTCCAGATGTCCCAAGCACGCCCCCTGGCGTCAAACGGACTCAAGATCACGTCATGCCCTTCGCGATAGAAGTTCTCGACCATTTCGCCGGATGGGTCGTAGAAAATCGCACGCTCACCCCGTTTTCGAATAACCTCCGCCATTTCTTTATAGGTGACAGATTTGCCTGTCCCTGGCGCACCCACAATCAAAAAGTGAGCCGGCTCTGAATCCTTGGGGATCGGTATATTCGCGACGGTCATACCGCCTGTTTTTGTCGCGCGCTTAATCGCTTTTGTCAGCTCCTTTGAATCGACTAGCTTCCCGCCACGAACAAATTCCTCGTTGGCAAAGTCCTCACCAGTGCTATTGAGGAATCGCCAGGCCACAAAACCAAAAACCGCCAATGCCAGAAACCCAAACACCACGCCGAAGGCCAGAGCATGTGTGCTTCGATCTAGCACTCGATGAATTTCCTGGTTCCGCAGGAAACCCACCGCCGGAATAGTCCGGCTACGACCATCGGGATAGGTAACAGATACGGTCGCATCGTCAATCTTCAGGCCTTCATATTTCACATAGGCTTCGATGTAACCGACTGCCAATGAGCGCTCAAGGGGCGTCGTTTTGACCCAATAGGTCGTCGCAATCGCCAGTACAAATAAGATCAAACAGAGCCTGGAGAATTGAACGACAACCTGCCAGATCATGCGCAAGTAATGGATGGTTGTCTGACCACCGCGCGTGAAGTTACCGATGTTGGAGCCCCTGAAAATACTCATTTAGATCATCCCCATCCGATCAAGCATTGAGCGAGCATCCTCTCGCGCCTCAGCAATCAAGCTTTCGTTTTGAGCACCCGCGAACCTCTGTGTAAGACATAGGGATTGGACCCCAATCTTTATAAGCGCGTCGATCTGCGCCTGAGTACCCTCACTGGCAGCGACACCCCGCTCAATCAAGATGCGCCACATTTCCGCCTCAGTGGCGATCCCTCGTTTTTTCGTTTCCTGTTTAACGAATGCAATCGTTTCTTCCGACACCCGAATTGAAACAGCTCTCACGGCTATAGCTCCTTATAGCTTTATATTTATTCATATACTAGTATAAAGAGCGTATGCGCGCCAGCACTACTGAAATCAGGGCCCGTACTCGGAGGCGCATACCGCATCGCCCACAGGGCGTATGCGCTCTATCCCTTGTGCCACAAGGGATAGAGTAAAGCAGCGTCAGCTGCGTAGGGTGTGACGAAACCAAGGCGACCGCGTCGCTGAGGTCCAATACCCTGCTCCATCCAGGTGTTTTTGGCATCTGGGTCTTCATCAGTAAACCAACGGTAAACCACAGGTAGACCAGGAGAGTTCGAAATGGGAAAACAATCGGTTTTTATTAAATCGCGGGAAGATACGGTAACCGTCTCTGCCAAAGTGCCGCGCTCGCTTAAACTCCGAGCCGACAAACTGCGGGATCAGATCCAGGAAATTGACGACGAACTATCGTTTGATCTTTCCGTTTTAATCCGAGACGCCATTGAAGAGGCTGTAGATAAGGGTGAGAAGGAATTAACCAGGTTGAAGAAGACTGTCGAGAAAGAGTCGAACAACGCGTTCGGATCCTCAAACTCTCAACAACCGGCGGAAACGCTCTGACCGGCTCGGCCGCCGTCCAGGTGGCCGAGCCCCGCTCAAAATTCAGACACAAAAAAAGGGCCTCGCGGCCCTTTATCATTTGCGCTCTCAGGCGGCTTTGTCCTCCTTTTTGCTTTCCTGCTCTGCCAGGTATTCAAAGCACAGATCATGTGCCTTCTGCGCCAGTGTCGCCGCTTTAAACAGGGCCTTTTTGTCAAAGTCCAGAATCCGGATCCAGTGCGCCAGGTAGCTCTTATGCTGCAAGTCACCCTGAAGTCCGATTCGGCTGCACAGCATCCAGCTACCCAACTCGGCCACCAGCTCCTCAAAAGCGTAAGCATCAGAGCCAAACTTACCGATCAATTCCCGATTAAGGCGGGTCTTGTGGCCAGTGGCGTGAACCATTTCATGCAGGCGTGTGCAGTAGTAATCCTCACCCTTAGCGAACTGTTCACGGGTTGGCATTCTGATAATGTCGAGGCTTGGGATATAACAGGCCTGATCGCCGCCGTGCCGGGTCTCAATCGGAAACGCTTCACAAATGGCCTCTGCATCCTCGATTGGGGCCCAAGTCGGCTCTGTCTCGGGTGTTTCAAAACCTTCGAACTGTTCGCGATTGAATACCGTGAATGCCTTCATCACGGCGTAGGATTCTGTCTCGCCGGTGTCGCGGTTCTCCTTCTCCATCGGCTTGAAGAAAATACAGGTTGTTCCCTTCTCACCTTTGCGGACAAAAGCGCCTTGCTGCTTGCCCTGCTGGAAAGTCATCCACTGGTTGGATCGGTAGCCTTCAGCGCGTGCGCGCATGGCCAACAAAAGAACGTTCATGCCGTTATACGGCTTTCCAGTCGTACCGTTGACCGGCATGGCAAATGATCCGTTAGAGGTCCACGGACAAACCCAGGGCTTAACACCTTCTTTCAGGGCTGCCAAAAATTCGGAAGTGATTTCTTGATAGAGGTCGCGCTTTGCCATGGTGGGAATCTCCTAACTCGCCTCGATAACCGGCGGCGAACCCGGTGGCCAGCACCCCGCTGACCATGTGGTTATTATCGGTTTTCCTTGCTCTTGTGTCAATCTCTTTGTATATCTTTGAAAGACTAAAAACCCATATGAATCAGCCCCCTTTGCGCATATTCATCTAACGCCAGGCTTGTCTTTTTCCTTGTGATGATCTTGATTGT
>NZ_PSSX01000017.1 GCF_002933275.1 Marinobacter maroccanus | reverse complement strand
ACTGCGTTATCTCGCGTATTGGCAATCCGGTCGGGACTATTGGGCTAGATCTGTCGCCAACTGAATTTAATGCGCCCAAACGCAACGAACCCCGGAAAAAACCGGGGTTCGTCAGCAATCTGAAACGGCGGCCAATGGCCGTCGTTTTCTATTCAGCGAGTGACTTCGCTGATGTTTGTTCCCAAGAGGAATCCATCCCCTTCTGGCTCGCAGCGAATGACTTCGCAAACGGTTTCCAGTGGCGGGAACTGATCACTGCTGGGGTGAAGAACCGTCTGGAGTTCCTCTCCCACGGCCACCTCCCGCTCGACGTATAGCTGCATGCCGGCGGCACTCAGGTCGCGGCAAACTCCTGTGAAGCGATTGCCCTGGCTATCGGTAATTTCAATTTCCGAGTTTACCTGCATGCGGTGGAAATCGCGTTTTTCCGAGTAATCCTTCATGGCATCAGGCCCAGTTGTCGGTTTTTCTGGTCGGTTTGAGCATCGGGATGATCAGTGCCAGCAGTACACCACCGAGAACCAGGCCTGCGCCCAGCAGCATGAAGTCGTATTCCTTGCTGGCTTCAAGACGTTCGTTTTCGGCCGTGAGTACCTCAAGGTCGTTGCGAATTTTCTGGTTTTCTTCACGGAGCTCGCGATTGCGACGTTCCAGGTTAATGGAATCGGCGGCGATACTCTTGATCCGCTGCAGCTCTTCCTGGAGCTCCTGTGAACGGTCAGAAAGGGAGGCCTCCGAGCTTTCCAGAGAGTCTCGCTCACTAACGACGTTAGACAGCTGCTCCTTGACCCGGTCCAGCTCCGCGCGGGTCTCTTCCAGTTGGCGATTGGCTGTCCGAAGGCGGTCGGCGGCGATGGGCGTCTCGCTCAGGTACTGGCTGGATACCCAGCCTTCATTGCCTTTCGGAGTGCGGACCCGGGTATAACCGGAATCAGAGGCTTCGAGCACTTCAAGCGGTGTGCCGCTGGGCACTGCATTTTCGATGATCCGATATTGGGAACCAGCGCCGGACCTCACCGGAAGGTACAACTGGTCGTCTACCCAGACAGTTTTGGCCTGGGCAACGGCGATGGACGACACTGCGAACAATACACTGATGGCGAGGCGAAAAAGCGTCACTGGTTAGGTTCCCTGAAATTCTGCAGTTGAAATCTGAACGTGATCAAAAGCGCAATTTTGTCACAGATGCCCCGCCGTGCAAGCGAGCCATCATTACAATAAACTCATGGAGCCTCGGGCCTTTGCCTATGGCAAAACGGCCTTGAAGGGCTTCACCAGCACCTTCTGGTACACGCCCGCATCGACGTAAGGGTCGGCATCCGCCCAGGCCTGAGCTGCTTCCAGAGAGTCGAATTCCGCGATCACCAGGCTGCCGGTAAAGCCGGCATCGCCGGGCTCGGGTGTATCAAGTGCCGGATGAGGGCCGGCAACAAGCAACCGGCCTTCCGCTTTCAAAGCCTGTAGCCGCTCTATATGTGCAGGGCGGGCGGACTGGCGCAACGGCAGGCTGTTCTCGACGTCTTCACTGATAATCGCGTAATACATTCAGCTCTCCGTAATGACTTTCATATGCTAGGTAATCGAGCAGATAATCAGCGGTCGTGTCGCGCCGGGGTTGGCTGGTACACTGTAAATCCATGGCATGCCGCCAGTTATCTGATGATTCAGGATATTTTGTGACTATACCGCAAGACCCGCATTTGTGCATTGATCTGCACTGCCACAGCACGGCTTCTGATGGCGCGCTATCACCGGCGGCGCTGGTTGAGCGGGCTGCCGGTCGCGGCGTCACCCACCTTTCCCTGACCGACCATGACACGATCGCGGGACTTGTCGAAGCGCAGGTTGCGGCGCAGGCACAGGGCATTGTGCTGATTCCGGGGGTTGAGCTTTCCTGCCTCTGGAAGAGCCGCACCATCCACATCGTGGGCCTCGATTTTGATCCTGAGGCAGACGGTTTCCGGCAGGCGCTGGAGCAGCAGAATGACAATCGATGGTCACGTGCACGAATGATCGCCGAACGGCTGGGCAAGCTTGGTGTTGATGATCTTCTCGGTAAGGCGTCTGAGGCTGCCGGCGGCGATGTCCCGGGGCGCCCGCACTTTGCCCAGGTTCTGACAGAGGCTGGTGTGGTTCGCAATACTGCCCAGGCATTCAAGCGATATCTTGGTAACGGTAAGGCTGGTGATGTAAAGGCTTTTTGGCCGGAGCTTCCAGAGGTCGTTCGTTGGATTACCGAAGCGGGTGGCGTTGCGGTTCTTGCCCATCCCCGAAAATATCAGCTTACGGCAACCAAGCTCAGGGAACTGACTGCGGATTTCCGAAGGGCAGGGGGGCAGGCAATTGAGGTGTCTACCTCAGGTCAGTCCAGTGGCGATCTGGGTTTTCTGGCGGAGCTGTGCCGGAAAGAGAAGCTGTTGGCATCGCAGGGCAGTGATTTTCACTTTCCCGGCGCTCCCTGGTGTGAGCTTGGCCGTATCATGAAAATGCCAGACGGGCTTGAGCCGGTCTGGCATTCATTCAGGCAACCTGTTCTGAGCGACGCGCCGGCTTAATCCGGCGCGTGGAACAGCAGGTAAAGGTCCGTCAGTGAGTCCGGGATGGCATCGGCCATCTGCCGGGACAACTTGTCACTGTTGCGAACCTTCTGGAAGTCCTCGTCATCGAACAGTCCCGAAAGGGTCAGCATAGGCACCATCAGATCGGCGGTTTCTTCCTCGCTGGCCGCTTCCAGCCACTGCTCTTCGTGTTCAAGGAACGTATCCACGAACCCTGCACACCAGTTTTCCAGAGCGTTCATCGGGTCGCCGTCCTCCGGCTCCGGCAATTCCAGGGCCTGCCCCATATCCAGGGCATGGGCCATGTCATTGGCCAGTTGGGCGGAGCAACGCCTGAACACCTCGGGAATCCCGGTGTCGGGAACCTGATCGGCGCCCGTGGCGAGGCGGAAAATTTCTTCCGCGCTCAGTTCAGCCGGGCCGACGACGCTGGCACAGACCACCCCGTGGAAACCGAAGAAATCCAGGGCATCATCGCCCCACGGCTCGGCAAAGAGGATATCTTCCAGCGCTTCAATGTCGGAGTTCGATAGCATCAGTTAGTTACTCCCGGCCTTTTTGGCCTCTTCCGCAGCCTTCTGGCGCTTGCGGACTTCTCTTGGGTCATTGTAGGCGCGGCCCGGTGTCACCGGAACGTCAACTGCCGGAGCTTCAGCAGGCGTGTCCTGCGCTGCTGTTTCGGAGACTGAAGGCTTTTCGACCTTCTCTGGCTCTGCTTTTTCAGTCACCGCCTTCTCAGCTTCAGCCTTTGCAGGTGCCGGTTGCTTCGGTTCCGGTTGGGCTTCGGGAGCCGGGCTCTCGGTTGCTGCCTTTTTCTCCGTTGGCTTTTCAGCCTTCTCGGGTTCGGAGGCTGTCTCGGATTTGGCCGCCGCTTCGGGCTTGGCCTTCGCCGCGGGCGTCTCCTTTGATTCTGCAGGCTGCTCTTTGGCCGCAGGCGCCTGTTCGCCTTTGGGGGCTGCCTTCGATTCCGGCTCTGGCTTGGCGGCGGCAACTTTTTCGCCCTTATCCTCAGACTTCTGGCGAGGTTCGGAGCTTTTTTCGGCCTTGGCCGGCTCTGCTTTCTCAGGCTTCTCCTCAGGCTTCTCAGCCTTTGCTTTGTCTGCTTCAGGCTTTTCAGCAGGTTTTTCAGCTGGCTGGTCGGCCGCATTTTCGGCCTTTTCCGGTTGAACCTCTGGCTTGCTGTCTGAAGTCGCCTTGTCTGCGGATGCCTGCTCAGGCTTGTGTTCCTTTTCAGGCTCTTGCTGGGCTGCCGCTGCTTTCGGTGCTTCCTTGGCAGCGGGCGCCGTCTCGGTCCGGGTTTCAGCTTTCTCGGACTTTGCGGGCGCCACCGGCTTGCTCGCGGTCTCCTGCGTTTGCTCGGCTTTTACGTCCACCTTGGCGTCGTCACGAGCTTTTTCCGGCTGGGTATCCTTCTGGTGCTTCTCGCTGCGGGCGGCTTTACGATCCGCCGGTGCCGAAGCTGGTGTCTCAGCGGGAGAGCCGTCACGATTGCGCTGGCGACGCGGCTTGCGGCGCTTTTCGTCCGTGCCGGACTTGTCAGCCGGACCAGATTTGGCTGCGTTATCCTGCGGGCCCTGATCCTTCTGCTCGCGGTTGTCTTTCTGATCCCGCTGGGGCTTGTTACGGCCGCGGCCCTGATTGTCGCGACGGTTGTCACGGCGGTTATCAGAGCCTTTGTTGTCAGTGCCCTTGTTATCGCCTCCGCGGGTATCCGTGCCTTTGCTGTCTGCGCTCTGGCGATTCTGGTTGCCACGGCTCTGCTCATCACTGCGGTTGCGTCCGCGCCCACGGTTGTCGTCACCGCGACCCTGTTGGCCGCCCTGACGGCGTTCATTACCGCTGCGGTTGCCACCGGAACGCTGGTCATCCCCGCGGGCTACCCGGGACTTGCGACGATCCTGACGGCCCTGATTTCGGCGATCTTCGCGCTGGCTTTTGCCCTCGTCGCGATTTTCGATCTTTTGCTCTTCCTCGCCACTGAAGAACGCGGAGATCTTACGGCCGAGCCGCCGGAACAGGCCCTCTTCCTGCTCCGCCACTTCGGCGGCCTTGGGTTCTGCCGGGGTGGGCGCAGGTGCACTGGGTCGGATGGCCTTCACAGCGGCCTGCTCACGAACCGGCTTTTCTGGGGCTGGTGCCTCAAAGATTTCCTCTTCACGCTCGCTGTACTCCTGGGCCACCTGGTGGCTGGAGATATGCTCGGGCGTGGTTTCATCCTGACGCATCCGGATGATTTCAAAGTGCGGCGTTTCCATGTGTGGAACCGGAACCACCACCACGCTGACTTCCTGTCGGGCTTCAATGTCAGCCAGCTGTTTGCGCTTCTCGTTGAGCAGGAAAGTGGCCACGGAAACCGGCACAACGGCCCGTACTTCGCCAGTCTTGTCCTTCGAGGACTCCTCGTAGATCAGGCGCATGATGCTCAGGGCGAGGGATTCAATGCCGCGGATCGTACCCTGGCCTTCGCATCGGGGGCAGACTTCGCTGCGGGTCTCTCCCAGGGAGGGGCGCAAGCGCTGTCGGGACATTTCCAGCAGGCCAAATCGGGAGATTTTGCCGACCTGAACCCGGGCCCGGTCTATTTCCAGGGCCTCGCGCATCTTCTGTTCCACTTCCCGCTGGTGCTTGGCTGGCGTCATGTCGATGAAGTCAATGACTATCAGGCCGCCCATGTCACGCAGGCGCAGTTGGCGGGCAATTTCCTCGGCCGCTTCCAGGTTGGTCTGGAAAGCGGTTTCCTCGATGTCCTGACCCTTGGTGGCCCGGGAGGAGTTGATATCGATGGAAACCAGAGCTTCGGTTGGGTCAATCACGATGGAGCCGCCGGAGGGCAGTTTTACTTCCCGCTGGAACGCTGTTTCGATCTGGCCTTCAATCTGATAGCGGCTGAACAGGGGGATTTCATCTTTGTACAGCTTGATCTTGTTTTCGAAGGTGGGCATGACCGCACGAACGAAATTCAGAACGTCTTCATAGACCCCGTTGGCGTCAATCAGCACTTCGCCAATGTCCTGGCGAAGGTAATCGCGAACCGCACGGATAATAACGTTGCTTTCCTGGTGAATCAGGAAGGGAGCCTTGCGTTCGCCAGCGGCCTGGGTGATGGCTTCCCAGAATTGCACCAGATAGTCCAGATCCCACTGAAGTTCTTCGGTGCTTCGGCCAATACCGGCGGTGCGAACGATGATGCCCATGGATTTCGGCACCTGGACATCGTTCATGGCTTCTTTGAGTTGCGCCCGCTCATCGCCCTCAATTCGGCGGGAAATGCCGCCGGCACGGGGGTTGTTGGGCATCAGCACCAGATAACGGCCGGCCAGGGAAATAAAGGTGGTGAGGGCTGCGCCTTTGTTGCCACGCTCTTCCTTGTCGACCTGGACAATCACTTCCTGGCCTTCGGATACCACGTCCTTGATGTTGATCTTGCCTTCAATCTGGCCGGGAGACTTCTTGAAGTACTCCTTGGAGATTTCCTTCAGCGGCAGAAAGCCATGGCGCTCGGCGCCGAAATCCACAAAGGCAGCCTCAAGGCTGGGCTCGACGCGGGTAATGCGGCCCTTGTAAATGTTGGCTTTCTTCTGCTCGCGGGAGCTGGATTCGATATCAAGATCAAACAGACGCTGGCCGTCAACCAGGGCGACGCGCAACTCTTCAGGATGAGTTGCATTGATAAGCATTCTTTTCATGGAAAGAAAGAGTTCCTGTCGTTTAATTTGACAGAAAACCGGAGGGGTTCGCATCAGCGAAGCAGGATGTGCGTGCCGCGGGCCCTGTTACATCAAGGGCGGACCGGCGGCCAGACAAATCAGACCCTTCGGGGGTGTGATCCTATCGGTCTGAGACCAACGCCGACGATCCGGCTGCCTGTGGGCAGGGAGAGGTCGTGTAAGGTTCGTGTCTGTTGACGCATGTTATCCGTTTTCAGGTTCACTCAGGTGCCTGGGTCTCACGTCGTATTCGTATGCTGGACGGCCCGGCCCTGGGTGGCAATGATTCTTCGCGATGTCGCCCGCGGTTTTCCGCGCGGTTTTTCTTTCTCCCGGGTACAGGGCGCAGTCTTTTGAAGATCTGTCCTGGTCCTCCGGGAGCATTTCTCTCGCCGTTCCCGGTAGTGATTGGGTGCACGGCGTTCAAACTCTCGAATAGTGTCGGTATACTTCTGCCGCTCCGGCTTCTGACTTGAGTTGGTCAGGCCGTAGACAAACGGCAGATCACGCCGGAATATAACAGTATTCATGCAGCCGTTCAATCCTGCAGTCACTTCATCACCCAAGGAACTTCATGTCCCGAAAGTCTGCGAGCAAAAAGCCAGCCCGAGTCAGGCCGGAAAAGCCGGTAAAGACAAGTAAGGCGGGCAACGAAAGTGCGGCGGTCCTTGGAGAAGTTCGTCAGGGTGTGCAGTGGGTGACTGTGGACGAGGACAACGAAGGCCAGAGGGTGGACAACTTCCTGCTCGCCCAGCTTCGCGGTGTGCCCAAGAGTATTATCTATCGGGTGATACGAAAGGGCGAGGTGCGGGTTAACAAGGGGCGTGTGAAGCCGGATGCCCGCGTGAAAGCTGGTGATCAGGTACGCATACCGCCTGTCACCCGCAAGGAAAAGCCCGAGCAGGTGGCCCCCGGTTCCCGGGTTCAGGGCGTGATGGAGTCGGCCATTGTGTTCGAGAATGACCAGATGCTGGTGGTCAACAAGCCCTCCGGGATTGCGGTTCACGGTGGCAGTGGGCTGAGTTTCGGACTGATCGAGGTGCTTCGTTCGGCTCGCCCGTCGGCAAAATTCCTTGAGCTTGTTCACCGTCTGGATCGTGATACATCCGGTCTGGTCATGGTGGCCAAGAAACGATCCGCGTTGCGTTATCTGCAGGATGAGCTGCGCCAGAAGCGTATCCGCAAACACTACCATGCGCTGGTTGCCGGTGACTGGCCGGTCAGTGTTGACCGTGTTGATGTGCCGCTGCTGCGCTATGAGATGCCCAACGGCGAGCGCCGGGTAAAGGTTGATGACTCAGGGAAGGCGTCCCTGACCACGTTTCGCTGTCTGGAGCGTTATGCCGGATACAGCCTGGTCGAAGCCTCGCCGATCACCGGCCGGACTCACCAGATCCGGGTGCACAGTGCCTGGGCTGGTCATCCGATTGCGGGTGACGACAAGTATATGGATGATGTCAGCCTCAAAGCGTTTCGGTCCATCGGTGGCCAGCGACTGATGCTGCATGCCCGGGCCCTGGAGTTCACCTTGCCGGTTTCCGGTGAGGCCATGCGCCTGGAGGCGCCCTACGACGATGCATTCAACGACGTACTCAGAAAACTTTCTGGGCGTCTCAAAGGATCCGATTAATGAACGTCAGAGTGGTTATTTTTGACTGGGACGGGACCCTGGTGGACTCGGTTGAGCACATTGCCGACAGCCTTCATCAGGCTGCAACCGAGCTGGGGTATCCCGCTCTGGAGCGCGAGGCTTATCGGGATATTATCGGTCTTGGCATGGTCGAGGCGCTGGAGAAGCTCTATCCGGGTATCAGTCGGGACGAAATGAACAGCATTCGTGAAGGTTACGCGCGCTATTTCTTCAGCAAGGTGACAACACCCCAGAACGTGTTTGAGGGGATGGCAGATGTGGTTGCCGATCTGCGCGGATCCGGGCGCAGCTGTTCCGTTGCCACTGGCAAGAGCCGGCGCGGGCTGGATTTTGCCCTGGTTTCCAGCGGCCTTGGTGATCACTTTGAGATTACCCGATGCGCCGATGAGACGCGCTCAAAGCCTGATCCTGCCATGCTCGAGGAAATCCTTCGTTTCTACCGTATTGATCCCGAGGACGCTGTGATGATCGGCGATACCCGATATGACCTGGAAATGGCGCAGCGTATTGGCATGCCTTCCATCGGGGTAGAGTGGGGTGTGCATAAGCGGGACGTGCTGGGTGATTATTCCCCGCACGCTATTGTCGATTCCGTGCCTGACCTCCGTCGGGTGCTGGGGCTTTTAAAAGACCGAATTCATTGAAGTTGCTGACAGGATGCGTGCATGAGTGACTGGGAATCTGACAAGTCTGCCGATTGGGGTGACAGGCCGGTGGAGCCGGAGAAGGAAAGTAAGCCGTTTTTCGGACGTAAGTCTCCGAAGCTTCCGCCCGAATCCGGCCGTGACTGGAAGCTTATTGAAAAGCTGGTTATGTCGCTGCAGGCCGAGCAGCGCAGAAGCCGTCGCTGGGGCATCTTTTTCAAGTTCCTCACTTTCGGGTACCTGATCGCCTTGCTGTTCATGTTCAAATTTCCCCTCGGCGAGTCCCTTGACGGGGTGGCAGGAAAGCATACTGCTCTGGTGGAGATTACCGGGCCGATCGCTGCAGACGAGCTGGCAAGCGCAGACAATATTGTCGGTTCTCTCCGAACAGCCTTTGAAGAGCCGAATTCGGTGGCCGTGATCCTGCGCATTAACAGTCCGGGTGGTAGTCCGGTTCAGGCGGGCTATGTCTACGACGAGATCAAGCGCTTGCGGGAGGAGTATCCGGAGAAGAAGGTTTATGCCGTGATCTCCGATATTGGCGCCTCCGGAGCCTACTACATTGCTGCGGCAGCGGATGAAATATACGCCAATCGTGCCAGCCTTGTCGGCTCGATCGGGGTAGTGGCTGGTGGCTTCGGGTTCACCGAGGTAATGGAGAAAATTGGCGTCGATCGCCGCCTCTATACTGCAGGTGAAAACAAGGCTTTCCTGGATCCGTTCTCTCCGGAGCAGGAAGAAGAGGTAGCGTTCTGGCAGAGCGTGCTGGAAAACACCCATCAACAGTTTATCGAAGCGGTCAGGCAGGGGCGTGGTGATCGCCTGGCGGATGACGAGCGACTGTTCAGTGGCCTGGTGTGGAGTGGCGAGCAAGCTGTTGAGCTCGGGTTGGCCGATGGGCTTGGCAGTGCGTCACACGTGGCACGGCAGATTGTCGGGCAGGAAGAGCTCGTTGACTACAGCCGCCGCAGATCGCCGTTCAGGGATATTGTTGATCAGCTTGGTGTTGCCTTTGGTGAGGGCTTTGCCAGTCAGTTGGTCGAGTCCAGTCTCCAGCTGCGTTAAGATCTTTCGGGCTCGGGCCGGTTTTCCAGTAGGGGGTTCCGGCCCCAGCGCCGAAGCATATCGTTCAGGGCAATCAAGGGTAATCCCACCAGGCTGTTCGGGTCTCGGCCCTCCAGAGCGTCGAACAGTGTGATGCCCAAGCCTTCCATCTTGAAGCTGCCGGCGCAGTCGTAGGGTTTCTCATGCAGCAGGTAGGCGTCTATTTCCTCGTCAGTCAGATCACGGAATCGGACGTTGTAGGGCTCGCATAGACTCTCGAGCTTTCCGGAATCGGCGTCAAGCAGCGCCAGGCCGGTGAGAAACAGTACTCGGTGACCACTGCTCTGGCGTAGCTGGTTTGTTGCCCGCTGATGATTGCCGGGCTTGCTCAGCACCGAGCCGTCCGGGAGGCAAGCCACCTGGTCGGAGCCGATAATCCAGTGGTTGGGGTAGCGATCTGCCAGTGCTCTGGCCTTATTCTCGGATAGCCGTGTGGCCAGAGACTCTCCGGATTCCCCTGGTTCTGGCGATTCGTCGATGTCAGGGCTGGCGCAGGTAAAGGGCAGGCCCAGTCGGTCGAGCAGAGCCTTTCTGTAAGGTGATGAAGATGCCAGTAAAAGCGGTTTTCGGGTCATGGGTAGTATCCTGTTAGTGCCTGGCCAGCGTATCTGAGGTGCGGTTATCGTAAATTACACCTATCTGCACGGAAACCCTTGTGAAAAAGCAACGAAGTCTTTGACAGCAGCGGGCTGCGCCCCTAAAATTGCGCGCCTATGTCAAACGCGTCCAACGCCGAGTTGCCCAAATCTGTTGATCCTTACCGGTTAGCGGAACAGAACAGCACACTGGAGGGAGAGATTCCCATCAGCGGGCTTGGCCGTTTTCGCGAAGCCGTTCTCGGGTTCTCGGAAGGCGCTGCGTGCCGGGTGAAGCTGTCTTTCTTTATGGACGGCGAGCGGCGTCGCGTTGTTTCGGGTGAACTGGCCGCTCCGGTGGATCTGGAATGTCAGCGGTGCATGGGGGCCATGAGCGTGAATCTGGTCTCCCAATTCAAGCTGGGGCTGGTCACCAGTGACGAGCAGGCGCAACAGCTACCGAAAGAGCTCGAGCCGTTTCTGACCGATGATTTCACCGCGGATCTCTGGTCGATGGTGGAAGACGAGCTGTTGCTGGTGTTGCCACCGTTCCCGTTTCACGAACGGGACGAGTGTCCGGCCCGGGAAGATCTGGAAGCTTACGAGCCTGACGGCTCGGGGGCTGAGCCGGTGAGAAAGTCGGGCGAGAATCCGTTCAGTGTCCTGGCGGATCTCAAGAAGACAAAGCATTAACCGGGCGTGGGTGTCCCTCGGGAAGCCGGCGCACATTTAACGAACAGACGTTACTTATTCAGCAAGACAAAGTTTACGTTAACAGGTCAGGAGCATAATCATGGCTGTACAGCAAAACCGTAAGACCCGTTCCAAGCGTGGCATGCGCCGTTCACACGACGCCCTGAGCGCCGCTGCTCTGAGCACTGATGCGACCACCGGTGAAGTTCATCGTCGTCACCACGTGTCTCCGGACGGCTTCTACCGTGGCAAGCAGGTAATCGAAGCTCGCGACGAGTAATCTCGTTGCCGCTATGCATCGCCAGGAATCGGATGGCAGAACGGTGAAACCGGTCACCATCGCGATTGACGCCATGAGTGGCGACCGCGGCGCAGCCGTTGTGGTTGCCGCTTCGTTGCAGGCGGTGCGCGAAAATGAAGCCTTGAGCATCGTTCTGGTGGGAATCCGGAGCGAGCTTGAGGCTTTGTTGCGTGAAGGGCATGCCCGAATCCGCATTGTTGAGGCTGCGGATGTAGTGCGCATGAACGAGCGCCCGTCGCACGCTCTTCGTCACAAGAAGAATTCATCCATGGCCATTGCGCTGAGCCTCGTCCGGGACGACGAAGCCCAGGGTTGTGTCAGCGCCGGGAACACCGGTGCGTTGATGGCGTTCGGCCGCACCATTATCCGGATGTATCCGGGCATAGAGCGCCCCGCCATTGCCAAGCTGATTCCCTCGTTAAGAGGTCGTTGCCACGTCCTTGACCTGGGTGCCAATGTCGACTCCACCGCCGAAAACCTTTATCAGTATGCCTTGATGGGCTCACTGATGGCGTCTGCCATCTGCAGCCAGGCGGAGCCGCGGGTTGCCTTGCTGAACGTTGGTGAGGAGGAAATCAAAGGGAATGAGCAGGTACGGTTGGCATCTCACATGCTGGCCCAGTGCGATACCATCAACTACATCGGTTATGTGGAAGGCAGTGATCTGTTCCGGGACGTGGCCGATGTGGTGGTCTGTGATGGCTTTGTCGGCAACATTGCCCTGAAAACCGGCGAGGGCGTTGCCGGACTGCTGATTGAGCTGATGGAGCAGGCTTTTACCCGAAATCTCTACGGCAGGCTGGTCGGCCTGCTGGCCCGGCCGATTATCGGTCGGCTTCTGCAATTGATGGATCCTTCCCGGCACAACGGTGCCAGTCTGCTCGGCCTCCAGGGTGTGGTGATCAAAAGTCATGGCAACGCCAACGAACGCGCTATGCTCTCGGCCATTCGCCAAGCTGTCAGGGAAGTTGAGCTGGAAGTGCCCCGCCGAATCAATGAGCGTCTCGACGATCTCATGCTTTGAGTGCCTGAGACTAAAGTCTGTCCCGGTTTGGCCACGCGTTCGCGGATAATTGGCCTAACTTGTACTATTGGCTAATCTCACGTAACCACCCAATGACGATAAGATCCCGCTTATGAAATCAGCCTTTATTTTTCCAGGACAAGGGTCGCAATCAGTGGGCATGCTTTCGGCTGCCGCTGAAGCTTGGCCCATTATCGACAGAACCTTTGCCGAAGCCTCCAATGTGCTTGGCTACGACCTCTGGGCGCTCTGCCAGAAGGGCCCGGCCGAAGAGCTCAATAAAACCATGGTTACCCAGCCTGCGCTACTGACGGCCAGTGTTGCCCTGTGGCGGCAGTGGTTTGTGGCGGGTGGTAGTGCGCCGGATTTTCTTGCCGGTCACAGTCTGGGCGAGTATAGCGCCCTGGTCGCCGCCGAGAGCCTCGACTTTGTGGAAGCGGTAAAGCTGGTTCGCCTGCGGGGTGAGCTCATGCAGGACGCCGTGCCGGCCGGGGAAGGCAAAATGGCGGCCATCCTGGGTCTCGAGGACGACGACGTTGTTGCAGCCTGTGAAGCAGCGGCTCAGGATGATGTGGTTTCTGCAGTTAACTTCAATGCTCCGGGCCAGGTCGTCATTGCTGGCTCGGCCGCCGCGGTTGAGCGCGCCATTGACGCCTGCAAGGAAAAAGGCGCTCGCAAGGCCATGCCATTGCCGGTCAGTGTCCCTTCCCACTGCGCCTTGATGAAGGGCGCTGCGCAGGAATTGGCAAAAGCGTTGGAAGATGTGCGTTTTAATGATGCTGTCATCCCGGTTATACAAAATGTTAACGCCGCCGCCGAGACCGAATCCGCTACACTGAAGGCCAACCTGCTCAAGCAGCTTTATTCACCGGTCCTCTGGACGGATTCTGTGCGTACTCTCGTTGCCAACGATGTCGAAGTCGCCGTTGAGTGCGGCACCGGTAAAGTTCTGGCAGGGCTTGCCAAACGTATCGACCGGGCTTTGGCAGTTCACAGTATTGAAGACCAGGATTCGCTGGCGAAGGCGTTGGACGCCTTCGGCCAGTCCTGAAACCAAAGGGAGTTATTCATGTCTCTGGAAGGTAAAACCGCACTGGTAACCGGTGCGACCCGCGGTATTGGCCAGGCGATTGCCCGTGCGCTGGCTGCGCAGGGTGCTGAAGTCGTCGGTACGGCGACCAGTGAGGCCGGTGCCGAGTCCATCACCAATGACCTCCAGTCGGCCG
The DNA here is from genome assembly GCF_002933275.1 of Marinobacter maroccanus. GTDB lineage: Bacteria > Pseudomonadota > Gammaproteobacteria > Pseudomonadales > Oleiphilaceae > Marinobacter > Marinobacter maroccanus. The sequence goes on along the minus strand of NZ_PSSX01000017.1, from coordinate 81,182 downwards.
GTTACAAAGGCTATGGCATGGTCATGAATGTGGCCGATCCGGCCAGCATCGAAGCAGGCCTGAAGCAGCTGACGGAAAAATCCGGCGCACCTCTGATTCTGGTCAACAACGCCGGCATTACCCGTGATAACCTGCTGATGCGTTTGAAGGACGAGGACTGGGCGTCAGTTCTGGAAACCAATCTGTCCAGCGTTTACCGCACCAGCAAAGCGGTGCTTCGCGGCATGGCGAAGGCTAGATGGGGTCGGATCATTAATATCAGCTCCGTGGTTGCCGGTATGGGTAACCCCGGGCAGGGCAATTACTGCGCTGCCAAGGCCGGCGTTGAAGGGTTTACCCGGAGCCTTGCCAAAGAAATGTCGAACCGGGGAATCACCGCAAATTGTGTGGCTCCCGGATTTATTGACACGGATATGACAAAAAAACTGGACGACAAGCAGCGCGAGACTATGCTGGAAATCATACCCGCGGGTCGTCTGGGTGAGCCGGAAGAAGTGGCAGCCGTGGTTGCCTTCCTGGCATCAGATGCAGCCGGATACGTGACGGGTGAAACCATCAACGTGAACGGCGGAATGTACATGGGATAAGGCTCCGGTCGGGGTCTGTGCGCAACTCCTTGTCGCACAACATGTTTATCAGAATCCCTGCTTGTCTGCAGGTAGGGTTTAAACTAAACTGGCAGCACTAGAGTTGCTTGGTTGACACACAAAGTGAGGACATTATGAGTACAGTTGAAGAGCGCGTGAAGAAGATCGTTTGTGAACAGTTGGGCGTTAAAGAGTCCGAGGTTCAGAACTCATCTTCTTTTGTAGAGGATCTTGGCGCTGACTCACTGGACACCGTTGAGCTGGTTATGGCACTGGAAGAGGAATTTGAAACCGAGATTCCTGACGAGGAAGCCGAGAAGCTGACAAGTGTTCAGGACGCGATCGACTACATCGTCGCGCACACCTGATACTCTGCATTTAAGAAAGCCAGGCAAAAAGCCGTCCTTGTGAAACAGCGAGGGACGGCTTTTTTATTGGCTGAAAATCAGGTTCAATCTGCGTTCAGTTTCATTCGGACAAGATCAGGTGCAACAGGTTATGACTAAACGGCGAGTTGTCATTACAGGCATGGGCATGCTGTCTCCGGTCGGCAATAGCGTGGAGTCGTCCTGGCAAGCGATTCAGGCCGGACGTAGCGGGATCGGTATGATCGATCGCTTTGATGCGTCGGCCTATAACACAAGGATTGGAGGTGCCATCCGGGACCTGGATATGGAGTCCTACCTTTCTCCCAAGGACGCCCGGAAGCTCGACGCTTTTATCCACTATGGCTTGATTGCTGCCCAACAGGCAGTGGACGACAGTGGCCTTGAGTCTTTTGACAGACTTGACCGGGAGCGCGTCGGTATTGCCATTGGCTCAGGCATCGGTGGCCTCGAGTACATCGAGAAAAGCGTTCTCACCATGGACAAGTCCGGGCCCCGAAAGGTTTCGCCGTTTTTCGTGCCAGCCTCTGTCATCAATATGATCTCCGGGAACGCTGCTATCCGTTTCGGCTATCGCGGCCCGAACATTGCAATCGTGACCGCCTGCACTACCGGCACCCATAACATCGGCTACGCGGCCCGTACGATTGCCTATGGCGACGCCGAAGTGATGCTGGCCGGTGGATCGGAAATGGCGACCACGCGTACCGGCATGGCTGCTTTCTCTGCTGCCCGGGCACTGTCTACCCGCAACGATGAGCCGGAAAGAGCCAGCCGCCCCTGGGATAAAGATCGGGACGGCTTCGTGCTCAGTGATGGTGCCGGTGTGGTGGTTCTTGAGGAACTTGAACACGCCAAAGAGCGGGGTGCCACGATATACGGCGAAGTGGTTGGCTTCGGGATGAGTGACGACGCTCACCACATTACTGCGCCGCCAGAGGACGGTGAGGGCGCGGCCCGTTCCATGGCTAATGCCGTGCGTGACGCCGGCCTGAAACCGGAAGAGATTGATTATATCAATGCCCACGGTACCTCCACCCAGGTCGGTGATGTCGCCGAAGTGGCTGCTGTCCGGAGGGTATTCGGCGCGCATGCTGAAAAGCTGGCCATGAGCAGCACCAAGTCCATGACCGGGCACCTGCTGGGCGCCGCCGGTGCCGTGGAAGCAATCTTCTCGGTCTTGGCCATCCGCGATAGTGTGCTACCACCAACCATCAATCTGGACAATCCCGATGAAGGGTGCGATCTGGATCTTGTGCCCCACAAGAGTCGTCAGGCCGATGTTAGGGTGGCACTGTCCAACTCGTTCGGATTCGGTGGTACCAATGGCACCCTGATTTTCCGTCGCTACGAAGGCTGATAATCGCTGTGTTTCGTCTTTACTGGGCCGATGAGGCCGGCCTGCCCGCCGATGACCGTGGGCTGGCCTATGGCGACGGGCTGTTCGAAACTATCCGGATGTCCGGGCAAAGAGGGGTTCTGTTATCCCGCCATCTGGAACGAATGGTGCGCGACGCCGGGCGACTTGGTATTGAGGTTTCCCGGAAGGAGCTTGCCAACGTTTGCGTCGAGGCGGCGCAACGTTTCGCCGATCGTTTCAAGGCAGATGGCTGGATCCTCAAGCTGACACTGACCCGTGGCAGTGGCGGGCGTGGGTATCGCCCGGATCCCGGGATGGAGCCTAATCTGCTGGTTTCCGCATCACCTATGCCGCCGGCGCCGGATTCGGAGGGCGTGGCGGCTGATTTCTCCAAAGTGCCGTTGGCGGTCAATCCTTTTGTGGCCGGAATAAAGTCTCTGAACCGGATTGAGCAAGTACTGGCGGCTGCGGAACTCGGGCCTTCACTGTTCGAGGTGATCATGGCGGATCGCGATGGCAACTTGGTCGAAGGCACCCGTACCAATCTTCTGCTTCGTCAGGGAGGCGGCTGGGTGACGCCCCCTGCATCCAGTCTGGCGGTTGCCGGTGTGCTAAGGCAGTGGCTTCTGGAGCGTCTGCGGCAAAGGGGGGAGACGGTGACAGAGCGTCCGGTCACGGTAAATGATGTGCTCGGCCCGGATTGCCAGGGTCTGTTTCTGCTGAACAGCGTGCTGGGCATTGTTCCGGTTCGCACTATTGCCGGTCATGATTTGCCTGTCGATAGCGGACTTGCGACAATCTTCAATCCTCTCGAAACACTGGAATAAATCGTTTGTTCAAGAAGTTATTGCTTGCGTGCGTTTGTGTCGCCGTCCTCGCCTCGGCAGGAACCGGCCTCTGGGTGTGGCAGGGTCTGCAAGGCCTGAAAAAGCCGGTGATACTGGAAGAGCCGCTGCTTTTTGACGTTCCCCAGGGCAGTTCCTTTATCGAAGTGGTTGGTCGGCTCGAGGCTGAGGGTCTGGTTTCAGACCGGCTGTGGCTGAGGCTGTACGGTCGGCTCGAACCTGGGCAGACCCGGATCAAGGCTGGCCAGTACGAGTTTCTCAGTGGCATGAGCCCCAGGGATATGATCGGTACCATGGTGTCGGGGGATACCAAGCACTGGTATGTGCAGTTCATCGAGGGCTGGACCTTCAAGGACGTGAGAGCGGCTCTGGCCCAGGCTGAGCGGCTTCAGAAGGTCACCGGCCAGTGGACCAGTGAGCAGATCATGGCAGCCGTTGGCGCCGAGGGTGAGCATCCCGAAGGGCGATTTTTTCCGGATACCTACGCCTTTACCAGCAGCGAATCTGACCTCGACCTTTTGAAGCGGGCCTTCAACCGGATGGAAACAGTGCTGGCCGAGGAATGGGAGGCGCGGGAAGAAGGGCTTCCTTACGACACGGCATACGAAGCCCTGATCATGGCCTCGATTGTAGAGCGTGAGACGGGTGCGCCCCATGAGCGGGACCAGGTTGCGGGCGTGTTTGTCCGGCGTCTCCAGAAGGGCATGAGGTTACAAACCGACCCTACGGTCATCTACGGCATGGGCGACAGTTATCAGGGGCGGATAGGGCGCAAGGACCTGCGCACCTATACACCCTACAATACTTACAGAATCAATGGTCTGCCTCCCACACCCATTGCCCTCCCAGGCCGTGAATCCATTCATGCGGCCCTGCATCCGGATGACGGCGATGCACTTTATTTCGTTGCCCGGGGTGATGGCACGCACAAGTTTTCACGCACACTGTCGGAGCACCAGAAAGCCGTGCGTGAATTCCAGTTGAACAGACGTGACGATTACCGTTCCTCACCTGCGCCACAGGGTAACGACGCCGATGAGGATGCGGGATGACTGTTCGTGGGCAGTTCATAACGTTTGAGGGTACCGAGGGGGTTGGCAAGTCAACGCAGTTGGCGAACGCAGCCGACACACTGGATCATATGGGTGTCGATTATATCGTCACCCGGGAGCCTGGTGGCACGCCGATGGCTGAGTCCATCCGCGAACTCCTGCTGGCTCCCCGGGATGAGCCGGTGAATGAAATCACCGAGCTACTGCTGATGTTTGCTGCCAGGGCCCAGCACCTGCATACGCGGATTTTGCCAGCCCTTGAACGTGGCCAATGGGTCTTGTGCGATCGTTTTACCGATGCGACGTTTGCCTATCAGGGCGGCGGACGCGGCGTTCCCGAGGAACGAATCGCCCTGCTTGAAACTCTGGTACAGGGTGACATTCGTCCGGATTACGTGATTGTCCTGGACGCCCCCGTGGACACGGGGATGGCCAGGGCCCGCAGGCGGGGCGAACTTGATCGGTTCGAACAGGAAGATCTGGAGTTCTTTCAGCGAATCAGAGATGCCTATCTTGCCCGGGCAACGGCACAGCCCGCCAGATATCACGTAATTGATGCCGCACGCCCACTGGCTGAGGTTTCTGAGCAGGTTTCGGAGCTGTTGAAGCGGTGGTTGAGCCGTTCAGCGGTGCGCTGAGAGCTGCGAGTTTCCCCGATGTTTCTGTTCCGTTCGTGCACTTTCTGTAATGTTCTGCTTTAATTGAGGAACATTCTCAGTTAAACGCTGGCAGTTTTAATGGTTAACGCGAAACTTCTGAAGCTTCCCATGGCCGCGCATCAGCACTGGCATGAACATCACCAGATTGTGATCGGGGTGCGGGGCGAAGCCGAGTTAAGCGTTGATGGGGCTGGGGCTTATCTGGACACCTGGCGAGCCTACCTGGTACCCACGGAAGCCCGACACGATTATCGTGGCAATGACCAGAATCATGTTCTGGTGATCAATCTCGATCCGCTTATGCCTGCCGTCAATTCTCCAGCCCACGCCGATTACGAGCGTATGATGCGGGTGTTTGAAAAGCCGCGAACCTTGCAGATGGATAGTCGCTTACATGGTCTCGTCCAGTTCGCCGCTGGCGAGTTTGACCGAGCGCCCAATCATACAACGCTCCAGCAGCACCTGGCTTCAAGCATTCTGTATTGTATGGCTGACCGGATCTCAGATGGCCAGTCCTTCACGTCAAACCGGAATGCTATCAGCCCTGATGCAGTCCGACGTTACATTCTCAAGAATCTCCACAAGAAGATAACCGTTGAAGACATGGCGGGAGAGGTTTGCCTCAGTGTCAGCCGTTTCCATGAGGTGTTCAGGGAGGTGGCAGGTATAACGCCGCACCAGTTTCTGTTACAGACACGCCTTGATCAGGCCGCCAACCTCCTCGCAACAACGACCCTGACAGTGTCCGAAATCAGTTACCGAACGGGTTTCTCGTCCCAAAGCGCGCTGACAAATGCCTTGCGGAAATACAAGGGGACCACGCCATCAAGATTGCAGGTTGGCGAGAGTGTGGCCTGATTTGGCCGGCCCGTTCCTTAGTCCCGTAGGATTGTGCAAAAGAATCGTAGGATTTCGTAAGCCTGAAATCCGGACTAATACTAAGTTATAGCGACTGGAGCCCGGTCTCACGCGAGCGTGCGGGGCGAGAGTCGCAAAGGTTATTTGCGCACTCAGGTTCAGGGAGTGATCACAAGGAAATTCCCTGCTTCAAATGAGATGGAACTCGGAAACAAAAGAAGAACAGTGCAGCGAGTTGGCATAAGGTCAGCCATGTGCTTTGCGAGCGGATCTATTCCGACTCATTAAACCGGAGGAGCCCCTATGGCTATTGGTGTTTGGATCAGTCTATTTGCTTACTTTGCGCTCATGATTGCCATCGGCGTTTATGCCATGCGCAGAGCTACGTCTTCATCCGAGGACTATATGTTGGGTGGCCGAGCCCTCAGTCCGAAGGTGGCTGCGCTTTCGGCAGGTGCTTCAGATATGAGTGGCTGGCTGCTTCTGGGTCTGCCAGGCGCGCTGTTTGCGTCCGGTCTGGGATCTGCCTGGATTGGTATTGGCCTGCTCGTCGGTGCATTCTTTAACTGGACCCTGGTTGCGCCCCGCCTCCGTGAACAGACTGTTCACTACGGCAATGCGATCACCATCCCGTCTTTCCTGGCAAATCGATTCCCGACACAGGCCCTGTCGCTGCGCACCGTCTCGGCGATCGTTATTGTCATTTTCTTCGCAGTCTACACAGCGTCGGGCCTGGTGGCCGGCGGTAAGCTGTTTGAGAGCGCATTCGCCGGAATTTTCAACTTCGGTGGCATGAGTGATTACGCAGCAGGCATCGTGATTACCCTTGGTGTGGTTCTGGCTTACACCGTCGTGGGTGGATTCCTGGCCGTGAGTATGACGGACTTTGTGCAGGGCTGCATCATGATGCTGGCTCTGGTCATCATGCCCGCGGTTGTGCTGTTTGGTGAAGGCGGCGGCGGTTTCGCACAGGCCTCTCAAACCCTGAACGAGGTTGATCCCACGCTACTTTCCTGGACGGAGGGGCTAACCTTCATTGGTTGGTTGTCTGCCGTTACCTGGGGTCTGGGTTATTTTGGTCAGCCCCACATCATCGTGCGCTTCATGGCCATCCGTACGCTGAAAGACGTACCGGTTGCCCGGAACATCGGCATGAGCTGGATGCTGATTTCCCTGATCGGCGCGATTTCTCTGGGCGTATTCGGCCGTGCCTACGCCATCCGTAATGGCATGGACGTACAGGATCCGGAAACCATCTTTATCATCCTGTCAGACATGCTGTTCCATCCCCTGATTACAGGCTTCCTGTATGCGGCCCTGCTGGCGGCGGTGATGAGTACCATCTCCAGTCAGCTGTTGGTGTCTTCTTCCTCGCTGACAGAAGATTTCTATCGTCTGTTCCTGCGTAAGGAAGCAACTGACAAGGAGTGCGTAAATATCGGTCGCGTGTGCGTTGTCCTTGTTGGTCTCGTGGCAGCCGTCATCGCCTCCGATCCGAACTCTCAGGTTCTGGCCCTGGTTGCTAACGCCTGGGCAGGCTTTGGTGCTGCCTTCGGTCCGCTGATTATCCTGTCGCTGATGTGGCGTCGCACTAACGGCGCAGGTGCCATCGCTGGCATGGTTGTCGGTGCGGCCACGGTCATGATCTGGATCGCAATGGGCTGGAACGGCTCGTTCATGGGTGGTCCAGGTGTCTATGAGATCATTCCGGGCTTCATTGCCGCCTTCATTGCAATCCTGGTAGTGAGCTCGGTAACTGCCGATGCCGGCGAGTATCAGCATATCGAGCGGTAAAGAGAATCGCGCAAAGCGCGTTTGAAGAAGTGAAAAAGGGCTCCTTCGGGAGTCCTTTTTTTGGTCATAATGATTCCGGATCGTTCGTCTCTTTTATGGCGACACCCCAATCCGCAACGGAGCGCGATGAGTGACTGTTCTGGAAGTCCTGGCATTACTGTCGATCGGTGGCATTGCCGGGTTTATTAACGTTCTCTCAGCTGGCGGATCGATGCTGACTCTGCCGCTATTGATGTTTTTGGGGTTGCCGCCACAAGTGGCCAATGGCACCAACAGGGTGGCGATAACGCTGCAGAGTATCACTGCAGTAGGCAGCTTCTACCGGATGGGGCATGGCAACCTGGTCGTCAGTGTGCATCTGGCCTTTCCCGCGGTTCTCGGCTCGCTTCTGGGCGCCTGGATTGCTACCTGGGTATCGGACACTGTCTTCGAGTGGGTGTTGGTGTCCGCCATGATCGGCGCCTCCGTATTTATGCTTCTGCCGCAACCGGTGCTCAGTACCCGGCCGCTGACCCCGGAGCGTCTCAGTCCGGCCATTTATCTCGCGATGTTCGTCGTTGGCATGTACGGCGGATTCATTCAGGTAGGCGTTGGCGTGCTGTTCATTGTGGTGCTTTACCACATGCTCAAGATCGACCTGCGCCAGGTGAACGTGCTCAAGGTATCGATCGTGTTGCCTTTTACATTCGCTGCTCTGGTGGTCTTCGCTCTCAACGACCAGGTTCGCTGGGGTGTGGGTCTGACGCTGGCGCTGGGTAATATCACTGGTGCTTTCATTGCTACCCGGGTGAATATGAGCAAGCGCGGAGCACGTTGGATTAAATTGATTACCCTGGTGATGGTGGCGGCGATTCTGGCCAGGCTGATTTGCTATTGATCGCCAACAAGTCACGCGTGTAACGCGTGTAACAGTTAATGGCAAACCGTGTTCCATAAAAAACGCCAGCCCGAGGGCTGGCGTTTTTGGAGCTAAACCTTAAAAGTCACTGCTCAGGCAACGTTTGCCTCAGAGGCCTTCTTGGTGTAGTTCTCCATCTGGTCGAAGTTGAGATACTTGTAGATCTCTTTCGACATGCTGTTGAGGTCCTTGGCGTACTCCATGTATTCCTCGGCGGAGGGGAGTTTGCCCAGTACCGCGCCAACCGCTGCCAGTTCCGCGGAGGTCAGGTACACGTTGGCACCATCGCCCAGACGGTTCGGGAAGTTACGGGTGGAGGTCGACAGGACGGTGCTCTTGGCCGCCACACGCGCCTGGTTACCCATGCACAGGGAGCAGCCCGGCATCTCGGTGCGAACACCGGCGGTGCCGTAGATGTTGAAGTAGCCTTCTTCCATCAGCTGAGCCTGGTCCATCTTGGTGGGCGGTGACATCCACAGACGGGTCTTCAGGGGTTCCTTGTTCTGCGCCAGCAACTTACCGGCGGCACGGAAATGACCGATGTTGGTCATGCAGGAACCGATGAATACCTCGTCAACCTTGTCGCCGGCCACTTCGGACAGCGTCCGGGCGTCGTCCGGATCGTTCGGGCAGCACACGATCGGCTCCTTGATTTCAGCCAGATCGATTTCCACCACGTGGGCGTACTCCGCGTCCTTGTCGGCACGCATCAGCTTCGGATCGGCCAGCCACTCTTCCATCTGCTGTGCGCGACGCTCCAGGGTACGTGGGTCGCCGTAACCTTCAGCAATCATCCAGCGCAGCATGGTGATGTTGGAGCGCAGGTACTCGGCCACGGACTCTTCAGACAGGTTGATGGTGCAGCCAGCAGCAGAGCGCTCGGCAGAAGCGTCAGACAGCTCGAACGCCTGCTCTACAGTCAGGTGCTCAAGGCCTTCGATTTCCAGGATGCGACCGGAGAACTCGTTGATCTTGCCTTTCTTCTCAACGGTCAGCAGGCCCTGCTTGATGCCGTACAGCGGGATAGCGTGTACCAGGTCACGCAGGGTGATGCCCGGCTGCATTTCGCCCTTGAAGCGAACCAGAACGGATTCCGGCATGTCCAGCGGCATAACGCCGGTGGCAGCAGCGAACGCCACCAGACCGGAGCCGGCCGGGAAGGAGATGCCCATGGGGAAACGGGTGTGAGAGTCACCACCGGTACCCACGGTGTCCGGCAGCAGCATGCGGTTCAGCCATGAGTGGATGATACCGTCGCCCGGACGCAGGGAAACACCGCCACGGGTACGGATAAAGTCCGGCATGGTGTGCTGCATTTCCACGTCAACCGGCTTCGGGTAAGCAGCGGTGTGGCAGAAAGACTGCATGACCAGATCGGCCTGGAAGCCCAGACACGCCAGATCTTTCAGCTCGTCCCGGGTCATCGGGCCGGTGGTGTCCTGGGAGCCGACTGTCGTCATGTGTGGCTCGCAGTAGGTGTTCGGACGAACGCCTTTGCCTTCTTCCAGGCCACAGGCTTTGCCGACCATCTTCTGGGCCAGGGTGAAGCCTTTGGTGCCGGCTTCGGGATCTTTCGGCAGGCGGAACAGGTCGGTCGCGCCCATGCCCAGTGCTGTACGAGCCTTGGCGGTCAGGCCACGGCCGATAATCAGCGGAATACGGCCGCCGGCCTGAACTTCGTCCAGGATCACGTCGGACTTGAACTTGAACTCGGAGATGGTTTCGCCGGCCTCGTTCAGGATCTTGCCTTCGTACGGGCGGATCTCGATAACGTCGCCCATGTTCATGTCGTCGACAGGGGCTTCGAAAACCAGGGCACCGGCATCTTCCATGGTGTTGAAGAAGATGGGAGCAACCTTGTTACCGATACAGACACCGCCGGCACGCTTGTTCGGCACGCCCGGGATGTCTTCACCGAAGAACCACAGAACGGAGTTGGTGGCCGACTTACGGGAGGAGCCGGTACCGACCACATCGCCCACGAATGCAACAGGCAGGCCTTTGGACTTGATTTCGTCGATCTGGCTCATCGGGCCGGTTACACCCGGCTCTTCCGGCTTCAGGCCATCACGTTCCATTTTGTAGGCTGCGCGAGCGTGCAGCGGGATATCCGGGCGGGACCAGGCATCCGGGGCCGGGGACAGGTCGTCGGTATTGGTTTCGCCGGTGACCTTGAACACCACCATCTTGGTGCTCTCGGGCACCTTCTTCTTGTTGGTGAACCACTCGCCGTTGGCCCAGGATTCAACCACGGCCTTGGCAACGGCGTTGCCTGCGTCCATCTTTTCCTTCACATCGTTGAAGGCGTCGAACATCAGCAGAGTGCGCTTGAGCTGCTCACCGGCCAGTTCAGCCAGTTCGGAGTCGTCCAGCAGGTCAACCAGGGTCGCGATGTTATAGCCGCCCTGCATCATGCCCAATAGCTTCACCGCTTTGGGCTTGTCCAGCAGGGGAGAGGATGCTTCGCCTTTAACAATGGCGGTCAGGAAAGCGGCCTTCACATAGGCGGCCTCATCCACGCCCGGCGGAACGCGGTTTTCCAGGAGATACACCAGGGTATCTTCCTCACCGGCCGGCGGGTTTTTCAGCAGATCGACCAGAGCAGCGGTCTGCTCGGCGTTCAGGGGCTTGGGAGGAATACCCAGGGCTTCACGTTCAGCAACGTGTTCACGATAGGCTTCTAACACGATATGGACCCTCATCAGTTGGAATGTCCCGCGCCGTTGGCTTCATGCCTTGGCGGGAGGTTTTGGCGGAAAGGCCACAGGAGCCTCTGAATAATGCCTCAAATCACCGATGGGGTTTCAGGGTTTATTCAGAGACTCCTTAATCTGGCGCTGCATTCTATAGGAAACCCCTTATAAAGTTAAGTTGGACAGAGGTCGGAGGAATCTGTTAAGTGCGCTATACTCGCCGGCTGCAAATCAATCAATATACTGAGCCATGAACGACGCCTTGCAAGAGATTCACGACTTCCTGCCATGCCGGACTCCGCAACGATGGATCGACAACGCCCTGGCTAATCAGGACCTGATGCTGATCGATCACGCCCACTGCGAGAAAAAGGCCGCCTCCACAGCGCTCAGCCTGATGTACCGCTATGTCGACAACACTGATCTGCTGAACAAGATGTCCCGGCTGGCCCGGGAAGAACTCAGGCATTTCGAGCAGGTGCTGGCGATCATGAATAAGCGGGGCGTGGACTATTGTCACCTGACGCCGGCTCGTTACGCCGCAGGGTTGAGACAGGAAGTTCGCACAGAAGATCCCGGGCGTCTGGTGGATGTGTTGATTGTTGGCGCCATCATCGAAGCGCGCTCCTGTGAGCGTTTTGCCGCCCTGGTGCCGTTCCTGGATGAGAAGTTGGCGGATTTCTACACCAGTCTGCTGAAATCCGAAGCCCGGCATTATCAGGATTATCTGTCACTGGCCGAGCAGGCCGCAGGTGGGCCTGTCGAGGCGCGCGTCGGCGAATTTCTGGCGCTTGAGAAGGCGTTGATCGAGGAGCCGGATACGGAGTTCCGGTTCCACAGTGGGCCGATGGGCTAGGCCTGGCCCGCCAGGTTGGGGTCAGAAGAAAGCTTTCTTCTGACCCCGTCTTCATCACTCCAGGTTCCTACAAAGCTCTATCCAGGCGTCTATCCCAGCGCTGCGGTATTTCTGTTTGTGCAGGATGAAGTAGAACTGGCGATCAAACCGACGGTGTGCCGGCACGGTCAGCGGCACCAGACTGCCACGCTTGAAGGCGTCGGCCAGCACCACTTCAGACAGGCAGCCAATGCCCAGATCTGCCTCAACTGCCCGTTTGATGGCTTCCGTGTGTTCCAGTTCCAGCAGCACGTTCAGATCCGGCAGCAGTCCGTGCATGCCCCGCTCGAAGCTCTGGCGGGTGCCTGACCCCTGTTCCCGCATGATCCAGGTGGCGTTGCGAAGGTCCTCGTCCGAGAGCGAATCCCGGCTCGCCAGGGGGTGGCTGGGCGAACAGAACACCACCAGTTCGTCGCCTCGCCAGGGCAACACATCCAGCTCTGATGATTGCAGTTCCCCCTCGATCAGACCTATATCCAGCTCGAAGTCTTTGACACGTCTGGCTATGGTGCTGGTGTTGGCAACTTCCAGGGAGACTCTGGGGTGGGTAGGGGTATTCATGTATTGGGCCATCACACCCACGGCCAGATAGTTGCCAATAGTAAGCGTGGCGCCAACTTTCAGAGCGCCTACTTCCGTGTGCTTGCTGAAGGCCTGTTCCAGCTCATTGGCCTGAGCAAGAACAGCTTCGACTTTCGGGCGGTAAAGCCGCCCGAGCTCGTTTAACTGAAGCCGTTTGCCAACGCGATCGAACAGCTGGATATCGAACTGGTTTTCCAGTTCTTTCAGCGCACTGCTGGCTGCTGACTGCGACATGGCCAGCGATTCGGCAGCGCGGGTAATATTCTGGAAGTGCGCCGCTGCCAGGAAAACTTCCAGCTGTCGGAAACTGTATTTCATAACTTTTGGCTCTTAATCGGCTCACTCGAATAAGGTTATGAGAATATCCCATTTTCCCGATAGGTTAGTGCCGGGTTAGACTAAGCGCAATCCAAAGTTAAATCATTCGCCGTAAAACAGCGTATCGAACAGGCAAGAGGTTTACATGAGCAACCTGATCAAAGAGAAAGTTACCAGCGTTCATCACTGGAACGATACCCTGTTCAGCTTTACCACAAGCCGGGATCCGGGCTTTCGTTTCAAGAACGGTCATTTTGTCATGATTGGTCTGGAGACCGAGGGTAAGCCCCTGATGCGCGCCTACAGTATCGCCAGTGCCAACTATGAGGAAGAACTTGAGTTTTTCTCCATCAAGGTGCAGGACGGCCCACTGACATCGCGTCTGCAGAAGATCCAGGTGGGCGACGAGATTCTGGTTAGCCGCAAACCGACGGGAACTCTGATTCTGGATAATCTCCTGCCTGGCAAGAACCTCTGGCTGATCAGCACTGGCACGGGGCTCGCACCGTTCATGAGTATCATCAAGGACCCCGAGGTCTACGAGGCCTTTGACAAGGTGATCCTGACCCATGGCGTTCGTTACGTCTCGGAGCTGGCTTATCAGAAGGAAATCGAGGAACTGCCGGAGAACGAATATTTCGGTGAGATGGTGAAGGGCAAGCTGGTCTACTATCCAACCGTCACGCGGGAAGAGTTCCGCAACCAGGGCCGGCTGACCGATGCCATGGAAACCGGGAAAATCACCCGTGATCTGGACCTGCCGGATTTCGATCCGGAAACCGATCGTTTCATGATCTGCGGCAGTCCGAGCATGCTAAAGGACACCTGCGCCATCCTGAACAACATGGGATTCAAGGAAGCCCGCGGTGGCGACATGGGGCATTACGTGATTGAGCGGGCCTTTGTGGAGCAGTGAGTTCGTAGGCTGAAACTGCCTCGAAAAAGAGCCGGAGCGTGATGCTCCGGCTTTTTTGTGTTTGTATCTGACAGAACTGGTCGTATAAACGGCAAACGGTTTTGGAGGCGGAAACATGGCAGGAAGGCAGTTAAAGAAGATAAACGTCATCAGTTTTCTGGTGGCACTGGTGGTCGGGGTTATTCTTGGAACTGTGGTTCAGACACAGTTAAACCTCCTGGCCCTTCAGGCAATGGGGGTGGCGGTTGAACTTGACGCCCGCGTTTCCGCTACCGTGCACGACCTGGCCTCCTTTGCGCCGCTCTACCTGATCCTGTTTGGCGTCAGTTTCCTGGTTTCCCAGAGCGTCGCCGCGGTCGTTTCCAAATTTGTGGGGCGTGGACTGCGGGTTCCGCTGTTCGCGCTTGCGGGAGCAGTCGGGCTATGGGCGGCACTGATGATTGTCAATGCCCTGGCGCCCATGCCGACACTGATTGCGGCGACCCGGTCCGCGGGTGGATTGCTGGCCATATTGGCCACGGCGGCGTTTGCCGGTGCCTTGTTCGCCCGCTTGACCGCCAAATCGTTTGCGGGTGTCAGTGTCCGCGCCTCGAACGCCGTGCTGGCCTGTTGCCTGACAGCAGGCCTCGGATCGATGCCTGGCCCGGTACAGGCCCAGTCTTCGGGCGACTATACCGTAGAGACGGTAACTTCTGGCCTGGAGCATCCCTGGTCCCTGGCATTTCTTCCCGACGGTGGCGCCCTGGTAACCGAACGGGCAGGGCGACTGCGTCGAATCTCGGCGGACTGGGAGTTGGGCCAGGAGCCGATCAGCGGTGTGCCTCCAGTTTTCGATGATGCCCAGGCTGGCCTTTTTGATGTCCTGTTATCGCAGGATTTTGAGGCTGATCAGGCGGTATTTCTCGCCTACGCCTGCGGTACCGCCTCTGCCAATCACCTTTGTGTTGCCCGTGGTCAGTTGCAGGGAATGGCTCTGACAGGCGTTGTCGAGATATTCCGGGCTAAACCTGCGAAACGGGGCAGTGCCCACTATGGCGGCCGAATGGCCTGGCTTCCGGATGGAACGTTGATCGTCACGCTGGGGGACGGATTCGACTACCGTGAGCAGGCACAGGACCTGTCGAGTCATCTGGGCAAGATTGTCCGGCTGAACCCGGACGGCAGTGCTCCGGCCGATAATCCCTTCGTTCGCAGGGACGACGCGCTCCCGGAAATCTACAGTTACGGGCATCGCAATGTGCAGGGGCTGGTCTACGATTCCGTTGAGGGCCTGCTGATTGCCCATGAACACGGCCCGCGTGGCGGGGATGAGATCAACATCATCGAGCCAGGCCGTAACTATGGCTGGCCGGTGATCACTCACGGCATAGACTACACCGGAGCTATGATCACGCCCTTTGTTGAGCGGGAGGGTATGGAGCAGCCGCTGTTGCACTGGACGCCTTCAATCGCTCCCTCGGGAATGACACGCTACCGCGGCGAACTGTTTCCTGGCTGGCAGGGCAACCTGCTTGTCGGTGCGCTTGCCGACGAAAGTGTGCACCGGGTGACCCTGGACGGACGGCAAGCCAGCGACACGGAAACGATGTTCGAGGAACTTGGCGAACGGATCCGGGATGTTGCTACCGGGCCTGACGGCGGGGTGTATCTGCTCACCGACAATGCCGACGGCCGGATTCTGCGTATCGTGCCTTAGTCGGAGATCTGGGTTGTTTGCGTGTGGCCGGTGTATAGTAGGCGGTTTTCAAACAGGGGGAAGCCGCCATGTTTCATCTGGAACTGGAACCACGTTTCAGCGATACCGATGCCCTCGGGCACATCAGCAATACCACTCTACCGGTCTGGTTCGAGCAGGCAAGAACGCCGGTTTTCCGGATTTTTCATCCCACCCTTGAGGCAGAGACCTGGCCGCTGATCATTGCACGGCTGGAGATTGATCTGTTGGCCCAGAGCTACTGGCATATTCCGGTCAAGATCAAAACAGGCATCGGCAAGATCGGCAATTCGTCCTTCCGTGTGGTTCAGGAAGCGTGGCAGGGCGATAAGCAGATTGCCCGGGGGGTGGCCGTGCTGATTCATTTTGATTATGAGACGGAGAAAGCCCTTCCGATTCCAGAGGACATCAAAGCAAGACTGTCTGAACATGTTGTAGAGTGATCGCGCGCAATTTTGACCTTCCCGGAGGCGTTGGTGTTTGGTAAATCGTTTGCATTGCTTTTTCTGATCACGGTTTTCACCCTCGCTGGTTGTGATTCCGCGAATGAGGCTACGAATCCCGGTCCTGGGTCGCAGGATTTGTCCGCGTCGGAAAGTCCTGATGTTGATGTTTCCCTGGCGCTGACCTCCGCCCAGTTGGACTGGGTGGGCCAACAGATTTTCCGGAACGAGTGTGCCGGTCGTTTCCAGTGTCTGGTCCACTGGAATGATGGCGAGGCGTTCCCGTCGCTCGGGATTGGGCACTTCATCTGGTATCCGGAGGGCGTCGAGGGACGGTTTGTTGAAAGCTTTCCTGCGCTGATGGAATACATGGAGCAACGGCAAGTCAATATTCCCGAATGGCTGCGGGCGCTGGAGCCTTTCGATGCTCCCTGGGACGTAAAAGCGGACTTTCTTGCTGTCGACGATTCACCCCGGCTTGCGGAACTGCGGGAGTTTCTGGCTGGCACCCAGGGGATACAGGCAGAATTTATATTTCGGCGCGCCAGGCGGTCACTTGGGCAGATCATTGAGGCAGCTCCGGGTGAGCGAAGGTCAGAGGTGGCTTCCAGGCTGGAAGCGCTTGGTCAGACCCCCGGCGGTGTTTACGCCATCATCGACTATGTGAATTTCAAGGGAGAGGGGCTTTCAGCTACGGAACGCTACAACGATCAAGGCTGGGGGCTGCTGCAGGTGCTGTTGGAAATGTCTGGCTCACCTGACCGGAGTGCTCTGGTGCAATTCAGGGAGGCGGCTGGCACTGTTCTTACACGCAGGGCTGAAAACGCCAAGGATCCGATCGAACGAGAGCGCTGGCTGCCAGGATGGCTGAAGCGCCTCGAGACCTATAAAGAGCCTCCCGTCTTCAAAATTTCCGAATAATTTTGCATAAAAACTAGTTCATTTACTGAACCTTGTTCTACTTTTAAGGAGCACGGCCCTAAAGCTGCCTTTTTTTGGCGCATAGGGCTGCAGTGAGGGCACTGTAACAGTGCATGAAGCAGCGCCACCTGGTTCCAGATCTGTCTGTAACGCCCCGGTGGCGGATAAAAACAATACAAATCAAAGGTTTAGTGTGTATGGCTCGCAAATTGCTGAGGTCACACGTCGCGAAAAACCAACTGATGTTCGGAGAAAAGACAATGAGAAAGACGAAATCGATTGCCCTGGGGATTGCTCTGGCGGTAGGCACGTTCACGGCCACTGGGGCCATGGCTGCCACCACTCTGGAAAACGTCAAGGAAAAAGGCCATCTCCAGTGTGGGGTGACCAGCGGACTGCCAGGTTTCTCTCAGCCTGACGAAAAAGGTAACTGGACCGGTATCGACGTAGACACCTGCCGTGCGGTGGCCGCGGCAATTTTCGGTGACGCGAGCGCCGTTGAGTTTACACCGCTGACCGCGAAGGAGCGTTTCACCGCCCTGCAGTCTGGCGAAATTGATATGCTCTCCCGTAACACCACCTGGACACTGACCCGGGATGCCTCTCTGGGCCTGAACTTTGCCGGCGTGAACTACTACGACGGGCAGGGCTTCCTGATCAACAAAGATATTGGCGTGGACGACGCCACTCAATTGGACGGTGCCACCATCTGTATTCAGGCCGGTACCACTACCGAACTTAACCTTTCTGACTATTTCCGCGCCAAGGGCATGGAATTCAAGCCAATCGTATTCGATACCTCGGAACAGACGGTTCAGGGCTTTGCGGCCGGTCGCTGCGATGTTCTGACTTCTGACCGTTCACAGCTTGCAGCCCTGCGTTCAAAGCTGTCTGACCCGAATTCGGCCAAGATTCTGCCGAATACCATCTCCAAGGAGCCGCTGGGCCCGGTTGTACGCCAGGGTGACGATCAGTGGTTCAACATCGTCAAGTGGGTGCTCTCTGTGCAGATCAATGCCGAAGAGCTGGGCGTTACCAGCGCCAATGCCGACGACATGTTGAAGTCCGATAACCCGAACATTCAGCGTCTGCTGGGTACCGACGGCGATATGGGTGCCAAGCTCGGATTGCCGGATGACTTTGGTCACAAGGTAGTGAAGCTGGTTGGCAACTACGGCGAGATGTATGACCGCAACGTAGGTCCGGATACCCCGCTGGGCCTGGACCGCGGTATCAACGCGCTGTGGACTGAAGGCGGCATCATGTATGCCCCGCCGGTCCGTTAAGACCTGAAGGCATGCGGCGAAGTCTCCTGATCGGAGGCTTCGCCGTTATCTCTGATGCTGTAAACCACAGGGAAAAGCTCTTCAGGACACTCCATGAAAAAACAAACCATTGATACCCGACCTGCAGGGCCCAAGCCCTGGTATGACCCCCGGGTCCGCTCACTCTTCTTCCAGGCGATCGCCATTGCCCTTGTGTTCTGGGGCGGATGGGTTCTCGTCGATAACACGCTTTCCAATATGCAAAGCCGTGGCATCAGCACCGGTTTCGGGTTTCTGAATGAAACCGCCGGTTTTGGCATCATCATGAATCTGGTGCCTTACGATGCAACCATGTCTTATGGCCGAACGTTCTGGGTCGGTCTGACCAATACGCTGCTTGTTTCCGCGATGGGTGTGGTGGCCGCTACCATTCTCGGTTTCATTATCGGTGTAGCGCGGCTCTCGAGTAACTGGCTGGTGGCCAAGATGGCGCTGGTCTACATCGAGGTTATTCGCAATATTCCACTGCTGCTGCAGATTTTCTTCTGGTACTTTGCCGTACTCAGCAATCTTCCCTCACCGCGTCAAAGTGTCGATGTGGGGGGTGCCATGTTCCTCAACAATCGGGGCCTGTATTTGCCTGAGCCAATGACTCAGGAAGGATTCGGGATTGTCTGGGGCGGCATTCTGCTTGCCATTGCTGCTGTCGTTGGGGTCCGGGTCTGGGCCAAAAAGCGTCAGTTGGCGACGGGGCAGATTTTTCCGACCTTCAAGGTTGGAGTCGCGATTCTGGTGTTTGTGCCGGTGATTTCCTACCTGGTAGCGGGACGCCCGCTTGACTGGGAACTGCCTGCTCTGAGGGGATTCAACTTCGGTGGAGGTATCACGATAATTCCAGAGTTAGCCGCCCTGTGGATTGCACTTTCGCTGTACACCGCCAGCTTTATCGCGGAAATTGTGCGCTCGGGTATCCTTTCTGTCAGTAAAGGGCAGACTGAGGCGTCCAAGGCTCTTGGTCTGCCGAATGGCCTCACCCTGAGGCTGGTGGTTATACCGCAGGCCATGCGGGTCATCATTCCACCGCTGACCAGTCAGTACCTGAATCTCGTCAAAAACTCGTCTCTCGCCACCGCGATTGGCTATCCGGACCTGGTGGCGGTATTCATGGGTACCACGCTCAATCAGACGGGGCAGGCCGTAGAGGTTGTCGCCATAACCATGGCGGTGTATCTCACCATCAGTCTGCTGATCTCGCTGTTCATGAACATCTATAACCGGGCTGTGGCCATTAAGGAGCGATGATGACCGAGTCAACCATGAAAGCACCCAAGAAGGCGCTCAGGCCGGTCAAGTGGATGCGGGAGAACCTGTTCTCCGGCTGGTTCAACACGGTGTTGACGCTGGGTGTCGCCTATATGCTGGTTACCAGTGTGGGACCCTTGCTCAACTGGTTCTTCCTCGACGCCAACTTTGTTGGCGCTGATGCGAGTGACTGCACGGGTGCCGGCGCCTGCTGGCTGTTTATAAGCCAGCGCCTGAACTTCTTTATCTACGGGTTTTACCCGGACGAGCTGCAATGGCGGGTGGACGCGATGTTCCTGCTGTTGGCCATTGCCTTTGTGCCCCAGTTTATCGAGCGGTTTCCGGGCCGGAAGTGGCTGGGACTCTTTGGCATCTTCGGTCTGCCCGTTGTTGGCTACTTCCTGATTCCCGGCGGTTCATTCGGCCTGGAACAAGTGCAGAGCTCGAAATGGGGCGGTCTGATGCTGACGCTGATCCTTGCTTACATCGGGATCGTAGCCTCGTTGCCAATTGGCATATTGCTGGCGCTGGGCCGGCGCTCCGAGATGCCAATCATCCGGGGGATCTGTGTGGTCTTTATCGAGGTATGGCGGGCGGTTCCGTTGATCACGGTCCTGTTCATGGCCTCGGTGATGCTGCCACTGTTTCTTCCGGAAGGTGTGAACTTCGAAAAGCTGGCCCGGGCCCTGATCGGCATAACACTGTGGCAGTCCGCATACATGGCTGAGGTAATTCGCGGTGGTCTGCAGGCCATTCCGCGAGGCCAGTACGAGGCCGCCGATGCTCTGGGGTTGGGGTACTGGCGCAAGACGGGGCTGGTAATCCTGCCGCAGGCCCTGAAGATGGTAATTCCGGGCATCGTGAACACTTTCATTTCCCTGTTCAAGGACACCACACTGGTGCTGATCATCGGCCTGTTCGACATTCTGGGAACGGTCCAGTCCACTGTGACAGATCCCGCCTGGCAGAACGTTGCCATCGAGGGCTATGTATTTGTGGCGTTCTGTTTCTGGGTCTTCTGCTTCGGCATTTCCAGATACAGCCAGAACCTTGAACGAAAACTCGACACCGGTCATAAGACCTGATGGGTAATCCTATGACAGACCAAACACAGACTTCAGATGTACAGGCCCAGCCCCAGGGTCAATCGGAGGCAAAGCCCGGGATTATCCGGGTCGAGGGGATGCATAAATGGTACGGGGATTTCCATGTCCTCAAGGATCTCAATCTGAACGTGGCTCAGGGTGAACGGATTGTTATCTGTGGGCCATCAGGCTCGGGTAAATCCACCTTCATCCGTTGCATCAACCGACTGGAGGAGCATCAGCAGGGCAAGATCATTGTTGATGATGTGGAGCTGACCGATGATGTCCGCCAGATCGACACGGTTCGCCGGGAAGTGGGCATGGTGTTTCAGCATTTCAACCTGTTTCCGCACCTGACGGTGCTTGAGAACTGTTGCCTGTCACCCATCTGGGTGCGCAAAACGCCCCGAAAGGAAGCCGAGGCAACGGCGATGGAGTACCTGGAGCGGGTGAAAATACCGGAACAGGCTGACAAGTACCCCGGCCAGTTGTCAGGCGGTCAGCAGCAGCGGGTGGCGATTGCCCGGGCTTTGTGCATGAAGCCGAAGATCATGCTGTTTGATGAGCCAACCTCGGCACTGGATCCGGAGATGATCAAAGAGGTGCTGGATGTCATGATTGAGCTGGCGGGCAGTGGCATGACCATGCTCTGTGTCACCCATGAAATGGGCTTCGCCAAGACGGTGGCGGATCGGGTGATCTTTATGGACGGTGGCGAAATTGTGGAGCAGGCACCTCCCCACGAGTTCTTCACAAATCCGCAGGAAGCCAGGACTCAGAAGTTCCTCCAGCAGATACTGGCGCACTGAAGCCAGGGATAAAAAAGCCGGGCATTCGAGCCCGGCTTTTTTACAGCGGTTGCTTGTTCAGCTTGGGATCCTCGCCGGGCTTCGCCTCCAGCCACCAGACGTTCTTATCCCAATCGCCCAGTACAATCCGCTTGGCCGGCGAGCCGTTGGCGGTCAGCTCATGCACTGCAGGGCGGTGGGTGTGGCCATGGATCAGTCTCTGAACCCCGTGCTTTTCCATGTCTCTGACGACTTCCTCGGGCGTTACATCCATGATGAACTCTTCCTTGCCCTGATTTTTCGCCATGCTGATGTCCCGAAGCTGGCGGGCCATCTGCTGGCGGTCTTCCAGGGGGCGCTGCAGTATCATCTGTTGCCACTGTGGGTTGCGCATATTGGCGCGGAACTTCTGGTACTCCACATCGGCGGTACACAGGCTGTCGCCATGCATCAGCAGGGTAGGGGTGCCGTGCAGATCAATCACCGTTGGGTCGTCCAGAAGCGTTGCGCCGGCCCGGTCGCAGAAATCCTGGCCGATCAGGAAATCCCGGTTGCCGTGCATCAGGAAGATATTGGTGCCGCTGTCCCGAAGCTTGCGCAGGGCCGCAGCGACCTGCTCCTGAAGCGGCGTGCGCTCGTCATCGCCGATCCAGGCCTCGAAGAAATCGCCGAGGATATAGAGCTGATCAACACCGCTGGCTTTCTCGTCGAGAAAGCCCATAAATGCCTCAGTGATATCCGGGCGCGATTCCTCGAGGTGAAGGTCCGAAATAAACAGCGTGGTCACGCGTCCTCCAGAACCTCGGCCTTCTCGATAACCACGTCATCGGCAGGCACGTCCTGGTGACCGGCACGCATGGTGGTGCGCACTGCACGGATCGCATTTACCGTGTCCATGCCTTCGACCACTTTGCCGAACACGCAGTAGCCCCAGCCTTCCGCGTTCTTGGCGGTGTGGTCCAGGAAGCCGTTGTTCTCAACGTTGATAAAGAACTGGGCGGTAGCAGAATGCGGATCCATGGTGCGTGCCATGGCGATGGTTCCCTGCATGTTGCTCAGGCCGTTATCGGCTTCGTTCGGGATGGAGTCGCGGGTTTTGCGCGGTGTCATGCCTGGCTCGAATCCGCCGCCCTGAATCATGAAATTGCTGATCACACGGTGAAAAATGAGGCCATCGTAAAAACCGTCGCGAACGTACTGTTCGAAGTTTTTGGCGGTTTCCGGTGCCTTGTCGTAGTCCAGTTCCAGCTTGATGTCACCGTAGTTGGTTGTCAGCAGAATCATCAGGTTTTCCTGTTCAGAAAGGTTAGGTACGTTAACGGGCCCATTGTACTCAAGAGTTTCCCGCTATGCATGAGTCCGGCAAGGATTTGTGAGTATAATACGCGGTTTAAGATTCACTCCCCTTTTAACAGAGATTGTATGAGCGCCGAGTCGAAGAAAGCCCACAACTTTATCCAGAGCCTGATCGAAGACGCCATCGCCAGCGGAGAGCACACCGGCAAGGTGGTCACCCGATTCCCGCCGGAGCCCAACGGCTACCTGCATATCGGTCATGCCAAATCGATCTGCCTGAACTTTGGCATCGCCGAGACCTTTTCCGGCGACTGTAACCTGCGGTTTGACGACACCAACCCGGAAAAGGAAAACCAGGAATACATCGACGCCATCAAGCAGGATGTGGAGTGGCTTGGCTACGAGTGGGCCGGGGACGTGCGTTACGCCTCCGATTACTTTGACGCCCTTTATGAATTTGCCGAGGAGCTGATTACCCGGGACAAGGCCTACGTTTGCGCCCTGACAGCCGATGAAATGGCCGAATACCGGGGCAGCCTCAAAGAGCCCGGCAGAAACAGCCCCTACCGGGACCGCCCGGTGGAAGAAAGTTTACAGCTGTTCCGTGATATGCGGGACGGCAAGTACCAGAACGGCGAGCTGGTTTTGCGGGCCAAGATCGATATGGCCTCGCCGAACATCAACATGCGGGATCCTATTCTTTACCGCATCCGCTACGCCGAACACCATCAGACCGGCAACAAGTGGTGCATCTACCCGATGTACGACTTCACGCATCCGATTTCCGATGCCATGGAGGGAATCACCCATTCCCTGTGCACGCTGGAATTTGAGGACCACCGGCCTTTGTATGACTGGGTGCTGGATAACATCTCCGGCCCCTGCCACCCGCGCCAGATCGAGTTTGCCCGGCTGAATCTTAATTACACCATCACCTCGAAGCGTAAGCTCAAGCGACTGGTGGATGAAGCCGTTGTTGATGGCTGGAACGATCCGCGGATGCCAACCATTTCCGGCATGCGTCGGCGCGGTTATACGCCGGAATCCATCCGCACCTTCTGCGACATGATTGGCGTGAACAAGGCTGGCGGTACCGTGGATGTGGGCATGCTGGAGCATGCCATTCGGGAAGACCTCAACACTCGCGCGCCGCGAGCCATGTGTGTGATGCGGCCGCTGAAAGTGACGCTCATAAACTACCCGGCTGACAAGAGCGAAACCCTGACTCTGCCGGTGCATCCGCAGAACCCGGATATGGGCGAGCGGGAAGTGCCCTGGACCCAGACCCTGTTCATCGACCGCGAAGATTTTGAAGTGGAACCGCCGCGCAAGTGGAAGCGGCTGGCGCCGGATCAGGCGGTACGCCTCCGGGGCGGTTATGTAATGACCTGCAGGGAAGTGATCCGCGACGACAGCGGCGAGATTGTCGAGCTAAAGTGCGAGTACGATCCCAACACCCTGGGCGTCAATCCCGAAGGCTATAAGCCCAACGGTGTCATTCACTGGGTTTCGGCCACCGACAGTGTGGAAGCGGACATCAATCTTTATGACCGTCTCTTTAACCACGAATCGCCGGACAGCGACAAGGAGGGCGATTTGATGGATCACCTGAACCCGCAATCACTGGTGGTTCTGAAAGGTGCGCGGGTCGAGAAGAGTCTTGCCGCGCCTCGCACAGATCTTCCCTACCAGTTCGAGCGGGAAGGCTATTTCTTCTGCGATCAGGCCCATACCGAGGCTGCCGGTCGGCCGGTATTCAACCGCACGGTAACGCTCAGGGATTCCTGGGGTAAGGGGGGCAAGTGATCCGCATCTACAACACGCTGACTCAGCAGAAGGAAGAGTTCCGACCGATTGAGCCGGGCAAGGTTCGGATGTACGTCTGCGGGATGACAGTCTACGACTATTGCCACCTGGGCCATGCCCGGGTGCTGGTTGCCTTTGACGTGATTACCCGTTACCTGCGCCATCGCGGCTACGAGGTAAATTATGTTCGCAATATCACCGATATTGATGACAAGATCCTGCGCCGTGCGGATGAGAACGGTGAGCCCTACAGCGAGCTCACGGACCGGATGATCAAGGCGATGCACGAGGACGAAGCCCGTCTTGGTGTGTTGTCTCCGGATGAAGAGCCCCGGGCCACGGCGTATATCGACGAAATCATCGCGATGATCCACAAGCTGATTGCCAGCGGCCACGCCTACGCGGCGGATAACGGTGATGTCTACTTTGCTGTGGACTCCTTCGATGACTACGGCAAGCTCAGCAAGAAAAAGCTGGAAGATCTGCTGGCGGGCGCGCGGGTCGATGTCCAGGAAGCCAAGCGGAGCCCGGCGGATTTTGCGTTGTGGAAAGCGGCAAAGGCAGGGGAGGTCAGCTGGCCCTCGCCCTGGGGTGATGGTCGTCCCGGCTGGCACATCGAGTGCTCCGCCATGTCCACCTGCTGCCTGGGCGATACCTTCGATATTCACGGTGGTGGCCCGGATCTGCTGTTCCCGCATCATGAGAACGAGATCGCCCAGTCTGAATGTGCCACCGGCCACACCTTTGTGAATACCTGGATGCACGCGGGTGCCATCCGGGTTAACAAGGAAAAGATGTCCAAGTCCCTGGGCAACTTCTTCACCATCCGTGAAATCATGGAGAAGTACCCGGCAGAGGTGGTCCGTTACTTCCTGGTTTCCAGCCACTATCGCAGCCAGGTGGATTACTCCGAGGAAAATCTGGCTGAGGCCGGCCGGACGCTCACCCGGCTCTACCATGCTCTGAGGGGGATTGTGCCCGCCAAGGCCGCTGATGTGCCGGAATCCGAACATGACCAGCGATTTGCCGAGGCGATGGACGATGACTTCAACACCGCGGGCGCCATTGCCGTCCTGCACGCCGTTGCCAACGAGATCAATCAGCATCGTCGCGATGGTCGTGAAGAGGACGCCAAGCGCAGTGCGGCAATTCTGGTTAGGCTCGGTGGTGTTCTGGGTCTGCTGCAGCAGGACCCCGAGGCCTTCTTCCAGGCAGACACGGGTGGTGAGCTCAGCGCCGAAGACATTGAAGCGCTGATCCAGGCCCGGGCTGATGCCCGCAAGGCGAAGGATTTTGCGGAGGCCGACCGGATCCGCGACGAGCTCCTCGAGAAAGGTATTATTCTGGATGATTCCCGAGAAGGGACAACCTGGCGTAAAGCCTGAATTTCAGGGAGCTGCTGGTTGGTCAGACCAGTTTTGTGCCTGCAGGAATGATCTTGTAAGGATTTTCCCTTACAATGCGGCGCTCAAATTAGAATGCCCCCTCAAGATGAAGGGGGAGTCGGGAAACGTAACCCACTGAGGCAGACAACGATGACAGAACGCGTACAAGTCGGCGGCATTCAGGTCGCAAAGAATCTGTATGATTTCGTGAACAACGAAGCGATCCCGGGCACCGGAATCGATGCCGATAAATTCTGGGCAGAATTTGACAAGATCGTGAACGAGCTGGCGCCACGCAACCGTGAATTGCTGGCCAAGCGCGATGCTATTCAGGAAAAAATGGACAGCTGGAACCGCGATCACAAGGGCCAGAAGCTGGACATGGCCGAGTACAAGTCTTTCCTGAAAGACATCGGTTACCTAGTTGACGAGCCTTCCGAGTTCAAGATCTCCACCTCCAATGTGGATCCGGAAGTTGCAACCATGGCGGGCCCGCAGCTGGTGGTTCCGATCATGAATGCCCGTTTTGCTCTCAACGCGGCGAACGCGCGCTGGGGTAGCCTTTACGATGCTCTGTACGGTACCGATGCCATTTCCGAGGAAGACGGCGCTGAAAAAGGCCGTGGTTACAACCCGGTTCGCGGTGCAAAAGTTATCGAGTGGGCCCGTAACCTGCTCGACAGCTCAGCGCCACTGGCCTCTGGCAGCCATAAAGATGCTGCCGGGTATCTGGTTGAAGGCGGCAAGCTGGTCGTCAAGCTGCAGAACGGTAAAACCACCGGTCTGAAGGACGAAGCCGGCTTTGTTGGCTATACCGGAGCTGCTGACGCGCCTACCGGCGTACTGCTGGTCAAGAACGGCATGCACTTCGAGATCCAGATTGATGCCAGCCACCCGATTGGCAAAGACGACGGCGCCAACGTCAAAGACGTGCTGATGGAGTCTGCGCTGACCACCATCATGGACTGCGAAGATTCGGTCGCCGCCGTAGACGCTGACGACAAGGCGCTGGCCTACCGTAACTGGCTGGGCCTGATGAAGGGCGATCTGCAGGAAACCTTTGAAAAAGGTGGCGAGCAGCTGACCCGGAAGATGAACGCGGATCGCAGCTATACCGCACCGGACGGCAGCGAGCTGAGCCTGAAGGGTCGCAGCCTGATGTTCATCCGTAACGTCGGCCACCTGATGACCAACCCGGCCATCCTGCTGAAAGACGGCAACGAAGTGCCGGAAGGCCTGATGGACGGTCTGATTACCTCGCTGATTGCCATTCACGACATGAAGGGCAATGGCAAGTTCCAGAACAGCACCAAAGGCTCCATGTACATCGTGAAGCCCAAGATGCACGGACCGGAAGAGGTGGCGTTCACCAATGAATTCTTTGGTCGTGTTGAAGATGCGCTTGGTCTGCCGCGCTTCACCCTGAAAGTGGGCATCATGGACGAGGAGCGCCGCACCACGGTTAACCTCAAGTCCTGTATCCATGCGGCCAAAGAGCGTGCTGTGTTCATCAACACCGGCTTCCTGGACCGCACCGGCGACGAGATCCACACGTCCATGGAACTGGGTCCGTTTATCCGCAAGGGGCCGATGAAGCAGGCGACCTGGATCAATGCCTACGAGCAGTGGAACGTGGACATCGGTCTGGAAACCGGTTTCCGTGGCGTTGCCCAGATCGGGAAGGGCATGTGGGCCATGCCTGACCTGATGGCCGGAATGCTGGAAGCGAAAATCGGACATCCGAAAGCGGGCGCCAACACTGCCTGGGTTCCTTCTCCGACTGCTGCCACACTGCATGCCACTCACTACCATCAGGTGAGCGTGGCTGACGTCCAGAAGCAGCTGGAAAGCCGCACCCGTGCCGCGCTGGAAGATATCCTGACAGTGCCGGTGATGGATGATCCCTCGTCGTTGAGTGCCGAAGATATCCAGCAGGAGCTGGACAACAACGCCCAGGGTATCCTTGGTTATGTTGTGCGCTGGATCGACCAGGGCGTTGGCTGCTCCAAGGTGCCTGACATCAACGATGTCGGCCTGATGGAAGACCGTGCGACACTGCGTATTGCCTCCCAGCTGCTGGCGAACTGGCTGCACCATGGTGTCTGCTCCGAAGAGCAGATCATGGAAACCATGAAGCGCATGGCTGCGGTGGTCGACAAGCAGAACGCCGGTGATCCGGCCTATCGCCCGATGGCCGGGAACTTTGACGACAGCGTCGCCTTCCAGGCAGCGCTGGATCTGGTTCTCAAGGGTCGGGAGCAGCCGAACGGCTACACCGAGCCGCTGCTGCACGCCTACCGTCTGAAGGCGAAAGCCAAGTACGGGCAGTAAGCGCTGCGCATAAAAAACCCCGCCGCGGCGGGGTTTTTTGTGGCTTGTCGGATTACGGCTTAGCCTAATCCGACCTACCTGACTACACCAAAACCTGCGCTCTCTCGTAGGTTGGATTAGGCGGAGCCGTAATCCAACAGAAGTCGAGCTCAGTCCTTGTGCAGTACGTCAGCGGCGTACAGGGTGTTCTGCAGCAGGGTCGCGATGGTCATCGGCCCTACACCACCTGGAACCGGCGTAATATAGGCCGCACGTTCAGCCGCGGCTGCGAAATCCACATCGCCATGCAGTTTTCCGTCTTCCATACGGTTGATGCCCACATCAATCACGGTTGCCCCCGGTTTCACCCAATCGCCCCTGATCAGACCGGGCTTGCCGACGGCAGCCACCAGGATGTCCGCCTCCCGGACAAATTTTTCGAGATCCGGTGTGAATCGATGACAGACGGTAATGGTGGCACCCTTGAGCAGCAATTCCATGCTCATGGGGCGGCCAACAATGTTGGAAGCGCCCACAATCACGGCATGCTGGCCCTTATAGGGGGTTTCGATGCTGTCGAGCAGGGTGATGATCCCAGCTGGCGTGCAGGGCCGCAAAGTGGGTTTGCGCTGCATCAGGCGGCCGATGTTATAGGGATGGAACCCGTCGACGTCTTTGTCCGGGCGGATCTTGACCAGAATCGGGTCTGCATCAAGATGAGCGGGCAGCGGAAGCTGTACCAGGATTCCGTCCACGGTCGGGTTTTCATTCAGCTCATCAATCAGCGCTTCCAGGGCTTCCTGGGAAGTGTCTTCCGGCAGATCGTATGAGAGGGAGAGAATTCCTGCCTGGTCGCAGGCCTTGCGTTTGTTGCCTACGTAAACATGGGATGCGGGATCGTTGCCGACCAGCACCACGGCCAGTCCTGGAGCGCGCAGCCCCTGCTGTGTGCGTGCTTCCACCCCGGCGGCGACCTGCTGTCTTACTTCTGCGGCAATTGCTTTTCCGTTGATCAGTTTGGCGGTCATGTCTCGTCTTGTCGGTTGGGCATCGGTAAATTGAAGGACGGGCATTGTCTCATGCTTCCATCGGAACTCCAATTGGGCGGTTGGGTGGCGCGGCCTGGAGGGACTTTCGGCAACGCGCTTTGTCACTGAAGAGACTGTTGTTTCAGGGAATTTGGAAATCCGTGTTGACGGGACCCTCCGGCGCCGGTAATATGCGCGCCAACTTTGCTGAGGCACTTGTTGTTCAGTTCAAACGGGGTATAGCGCAGTCTGGTAGCGCGCCTGCTTTGGGAGCAGGATGTCGGGAGTTCGAATCTCTCTACCCCGACCATTTTCTGGATGTTCAGGTGGGCGAACGGTCAAGCGCCCGTAGCTCAGCTGGATAGAGCACCCGCCTTCTAAGCGGGTGGTCGCAGGTTCGAGTCCTGCCGGGCGCGCCATCAAGTCGTCGGCTTGGTCCGCGCCGGAGCGACCGTAACCAGCAAAGTTGAAAAGTAAAGGCATGTCCCGATGTGGTGGACGTAGCTCAGTTGGTAGAGCTCAGGATTGTGACTCCTGCGGTCGAGGGTTCGAACCCCTTCGTCCACCCCACTTTTCTTTAAGAGTTGATTCCGCGTTTGTTGAATAGATTGATGGCACTCTGGCCATCGGGCATTCTTCATTCTGTTGTGCGCGAGTGGCGGAACTGGTAGACGCGCTGGATTTAGGTTCCAGTGGGGCAACCCGTGAGAGTTCGAGTCTCTCCTCGCGCACCACCCCTTTCTTTTTTCTGTTTCGTCCCCATCTCTCTTTTTACCCGATTTACCAGCCGTGTTTTCAAGTGATATCAAACTGCGCAGCAGGGTGATTCTCTCGGCGGTGCAAAGCATGATAAGCTACCGGCTTTTAATTTTCGGTCCTTTTGCGGGGATTTTCCCGGAATCGGACTTTTAGTTTTAATTTCATTCACATACCGAACCTGTAATTTGAGGATCTTCCATGCAAGTGTCTGTTGAAACGACCTCCAACATCGAGCGTCGCATGACGATTGGTGTGCCCGCCCAGGAAATCGACCAGGCGGTCCAGAAACGCCTGCAGGAAACCGCGCGTACCGTGCGCCTGAACGGTTTCCGTCCGGGTAAGGTGCCCATGAGCGTCGTCAAACGTCGTTTCGGTGACAGCGTCCGCCAGGAAATCGTTGGCGAGGTTATGCGCGACAACTACATCAAGGCACTGCAGGAACAGGATATCAACCCGGCAGGTTGGCCGAAGTTTGAGCCGAAAACCATGGAAGAGGGCAAGGACCTGGAGTTCGTTGCCATCTTCGAAGTGCTGCCGGAAATCGAACTGGGCGATCTGAGCAAGATTTCAGTCGAGAAGCTGACCTCCGAGATCACCGACAAAGACGTCGACAACATGATCGATAACCTGCGTCGTCAGCAGGCCACCATGAAAGAAGTCAAGCGTAAGTCCAAGAACAAGGACGTGCTGACCATCGATTTCAAAGGCTTCATCGACGGTGAAGAGTTTGAGGGCGGAGCGGCCGAAGGTCACCGGCTGACTCTGGGTTCCGGTCAGATGATCCCAGGCTTCGAGAAGGCGATCGTTGGTGGTAAGGCCGGCGAGGACATGGAGATCGAGGTTACCTTCCCGGAGGACTACCACAACGAAGATCTGGCGGATAAGCCGGCCAAGTTCGAGATCAAGATTCACAAGGTTGAAGAGCCCCAGTTGCCCGAGCTCGACACCGAATTCTTCAAGAAGTTCGGTATTGATGCCGAAGACGAAGCGACCTTCCGCGAAGAAGTTAAAAAGAACATGGAGCGCGAGCTCAAGCAAGCGGTTTCCAACAAGGTCAAGAACGACGTTGTTGACGGCCTGCTGGAAACCACTGAGCTGGATATCCCGGCTGCTCTGGTTGACCAGGAAATCGATCGTCTCCGTCAGGACGCCGTCCAGCGTTTCGGCGGCCAGATTGATCCGCAGCAGCTGCCGAAGGAAATTTTCCAGGAGCAGGCTGAGCGCCGCGTGAAGACTGGCCTGCTGTTCCAGGAAGTGGTCAAGAAGAACGACCTGAAAGCCGACCCGGCGAAGGTAGACGAAAAGATCCAGGAGATCGCGTCTACGTATGAACAGCCTGAGGAAGTGGTTGCACACTTCAACAGCAATCCGGAGCAGAAGTCCCAGATTGAGTCTTCTGTTCTGGAAGATGCGGTTGTTGACCATGTGCTGGAGCAAGCCCAGGTCAAAGAGAAGAAGGTCAAGTACGAAGAGGCCATTCAGGCCGGTCAGCCCCAGCGCTGATTTTGCCCGGGATCGGAGTAGAAGCCGGTCCCGAAGGCCGACCCCGAGAACAGCCGGCATGCCCGGCTGTTTTCATCTGGGGCCGCTGCTGGCAAAGTATGGGGTGCAACACTATTGAAACTGCCGTGGCGCGAGTCCACGACCCATTGTCCATAAGGAGTTCAGGCGCATCATGACGCAGAAACCAATCGATGGTCCCGCAATGGTTACCAATTCCGGACTGGTACCGATTGTTATCGAGCAGACAGCTCGCGGCGAGCGGTCGTTCGACATTTATTCCCGTCTGCTCAAAGAGCGGGTTATCTTCATGGTGGGTCCGGTCGAGGACCACATGGCGAACCTGATCGTGGCCCAGCTCCTGTTCCTGGAGTCTGAAAATCCGGACAAGGATATTCATCTGTATATCAACAGCCCGGGTGGCTCGGTAACTGCAGGCATGTCCATCTACGACACCATGCAGTTCATCAAGCCGGACGTTGCGACCCTGTGTGTGGGCCAGGCGGCCAGCATGGGTGCGTTCCTGCTCGCCGGTGGTGCTGCCGGAAAGCGGGCGTGCCTGCCCAATTCCCGCGTGATGATTCATCAGCCTTTGGGCGGTTATCAGGGGCAGGCAACGGACATTGAGATTCACACCCGTGAAATCCTGAAGATCCGGCACACCCTGAACTCTATCCTGGCCCATCACACCGGGCAGGATCTGGAGACGATCGCCAAGGATACCGACCGTGACTACTTCATGGATCCGGGCCAGGCGAAAGAGTATGGGCTGATTGATTCAATACTTGATAAGCGCGTACCGAATAAATAATACTGGAAGTAATCGCATCATACTTGGCCGGCGTATCAGGCAGTGACGCCGGCAAAACGAGATCAGAGGTATTTCAATGGCAGATGAAAGAAACGGCAGGGGCGACGATAACGGCAAGTTGCTCTACTGCTCGTTTTGTGGAAAGAGCCAGCATGAAGTCCGAAAGCTCATTGCAGGGCCCTCGGTGTTCATCTGCGACGAGTGCGTCGACCTGTGCAATGACATTATCCGGGAAGAGATCCAGGAGAATGCGCAGGAAGAGCCGAGCGATCGCCTTCCTACACCGGCCGAGATCCGCATTACTCTCGATGAATACGTCATTGGCCAGGATCGCGCCAAGGTGGTGCTGTCGGTTGCGGTCTATAACCACTACAAGCGTCTTCGTTACGGCGAAGGCAAGGGTGATGTGGAGCTCGGCAAGAGTAACATTCTGCTGATCGGTCCCACGGGCAGCGGTAAGACGCTGCTTGCAGAGACTCTGGCCCGGATGCTGAACGTGCCCTTTACGATTGCAGACGCCACCACGCTGACCGAAGCCGGTTACGTGGGTGAGGATGTCGAGAACATCATCCAGAAGCTGCTACAGAAATGCGATTACGATGTCGACAAGGCCCAGCGCGGTATTGTTTACATTGACGAGATCGACAAGATTTCCCGCAAGTCAGACAACCCGTCCATTACCCGGGATGTCTCCGGTGAGGGTGTTCAGCAGGCGCTGCTGAAACTGATCGAAGGTACCGTTGCGTCGGTCCCGCCGCAGGGTGGCCGCAAGCATCCGCAGCAGGAGTTCCTGCAGGTTGATACCGGCAATATGCTGTTCATCTGCGGTGGTGCCTTTGCCGGGCTGGACAAGGTCATTCGCGAGCGTACTGAAAAGAACAGCATCGGTTTCTCCGCTTCGGTTGCCAGTCAGGACGACGCCAAGAACACCGGCGATGTCATCAAGGACGTGGAGACCGAGGATCTGGTGAAATACGGTCTGATCCCCGAGTTCGTCGGTCGTTTGCCGGTAGTTGCCACTCTCAACGAGCTGGACGAAGAAGCGCTGGTGCAGATCCTGACCGAGCCCAAAAACTCCCTGACCAAGCAGTACCAGAAGCTGTTTGATATGGAAGGGGTTGAGCTTGATTTCCGGGAAGATGCATTGCGGGCTGTTGCCCGGAAGGCCATGGAGCGGAAGACTGGTGCCCGTGGTTTGCGCTCCATTATGGAAGCCACCCTGCTGGACACCATGTACCAGATTCCGTCTGAGCATGACGTGACCAAGGTTGTGATCGACGAGAGCGTAATCAGCGGGGACTCCGAGCCCTTCAAGATCTACGCGAGCAGTGATCACGCCAAGGCTGTGCCCGAGGATTGAAGGCTGCTCAGTGGTTCAAATGAAAAGGGGCGGTGACGCCCCTTTTCGCGTTTTGTATCCCGATATTCTTGCCCTGTTTCGTTTGGTAAAAATATTGCAATTTTTGCGGGCGCCCCAATGAAGGGTGATATGCTGAAGTAAATACCGTCAGAGGATTCCCAATGACCCGTATACCCGAAAATGCCGTGCAAGAGTACCCGCTGCTTCCGCTTCGTGACGTAGTGGTGTTTCCGCACATGGTGGTTCCGCTGTTCGTGGGCCGAGAAAAGTCCATTCAGGCTCTGGAAGCCGCGATGGAAGGAAGCAAGGAAATCCTCCTGGTAGCCCAGAAAGACGCTTCCACCGATGAGCCGGGCCCCAAGGATGTGTTCGAGATGGGCACCCTGGCCACGGTCCTGCAAATGCTCCGCCTGCCCGACGGCACCGTCAAGGTGCTGGTAGAGGGCAATGCCCGGGCCACCATCAGCGATATCACCGAAGGCGAATACCTGTCCGGTGGTGCTGTCCTTATGGATGAAGAGGGGTTGCCCGAGCGGGAGCAGGAAGTGCTCGTCAAGACTCTGATGGACGAGTTCGAGAAATACGTAAAGCTTTCCAAGAAGGTGCCCTCCGAAGTTTCCAATGCTCTCACCGGTATTGAAGAGCTGGAGCGCCTGGCCGACACCATGGCCGCTCACCTGGAAATGCGTATTCCCGAAAAGCAGGAGCTTCTTGAGGCGCTGGATATCCGCAAGCGCGTGGACCTGCTGCTGGGCAAGCTCGATGGCGAGATCGACCTGATCGAGGTCGAGAAGCGCATTCGTGGCCGGGTGAAGAAGCAGATGGAGCGTAGCCAGCGCGAGTACTACCTGAATGAGCAGATGAAGGCTATCCAGAAGGAGATGGGTAACCTGGGTGAGGGCAACAACGACTTCGAGGAACTTGAGCAGAAGCTTGAGGAAGCCGGTCTGCCGGAAGAAGCTCGCAAGAAGACCGAAACCGAACTGAACAAGCTCAAAATGATGTCGCCAATGTCTGCAGAGGCGACTGTTGTGCGTGGCTACATCGACTGGATGCTGGCCATTCCCTGGAAGAAGCGCAGCCGTGTCCGTCACGACATCGAGAAAGCCCGCGAAATCCTCGACAGGGATCATTACGGCCTGGATGAGGTCAAGAAGCGTATTCTGGAATACCTTGCGGTTCAGAGTCGTGTGAAGAAGGTAAAGGGCCCGGTGCTTTGCCTGGTTGGGCCTCCTGGCGTTGGTAAGACGTCTCTCGGGCAGTCGATTGCCCGCGCTACCAACCGGAAATACACCCGGATGGCGCTCGGCGGCGTCCGGGACGAAGCCGAGATCCGCGGTCACCGGAAAACCTACATCGGTGCACTGCCGGGCAAACTTCTGCAGAAGTTGTCCAAGGTGGGGGTGAAAAACCCGCTGTTCCTGTTCGATGAAATCGACAAGATGGGCATGGATCATCGTGGTGATCCGGCATCAGCGCTTCTTGAGGTTCTGGATCCGGAGCAGAATCACACATTCAACGATCACTACCTGGAAGTGGATTACGATCTGTCCGATGTGATGTTCGTGTGCACCTCCAACTCCATGGATATTCCGCCGGCGCTGCTGGACCGGATGGAAATCATCCGCATCCCCGGATATACCGAGGACGAGAAGGTCAACATTGCCCTGCGTTATCTGTTGCCCAAGCAGATCAAAGCCAATGGCCTGCGCAAGGACGAGCTGAAGCTGCCGGAAGATACCCTCCGGGACCTGATCCGCTACTACACCCGTGAAGCCGGTGTGCGTGGCCTGGAGCGCGAGATCGCGAAGATCTGCCGCAAGGTGGTACGGGACCACGTGGAGAGTGGCGACAAGGCGTCTGTGACCCTGAGTCAGGACATGCTTGAAGACTACTCGGGGGTCAAGAAGTTCAAGTATGGTCTGGCCGAGGAAAAGAACGAGATCGGTCAGGTGACCGGTCTGGCCTGGACCCAGGTAGGCGGCGAGCTGCTGCACATTGAATGTGCACTCACACCGGGCAAGGGCCGGGTGGTCAAGACCGGTTCCCTGGGTGACGTGATGCAGGAATCCATCCAGACAGCCCTGACGGTGGTACGCAGCCGCGCACCCGGCCTGGGTATTGCGGATGATTTCCACGAGAAACACGATCTGCACGTCCACGTACCGGAAGGTGCAACGCCGAAAGACGGCCCGAGTGCCGGTATCGGTATGTGCACGGCGCTGGTTTCTTCACTGACCAAGATTCCGGTTCGCGCCGACGTGGCAATGACCGGTGAAATTACCCTGCGCGGGCGTGTACTGGCCATCGGCGGCTTGAAGGAAAAGCTGCTAGCGGCGCACCGGGGTGGCATCAAGACGGTGATTATTCCTGATGAAAATGTTCGGGATCTCAAAGAGATACCGGAGAACATCAAGGAATCGCTGGAGATTCGTCCGGTGAAGTGGATAGACGAAGTGCTGGATATTGCACTGGCGTATCCACCCGAGCCCAGGACCCAGGATTCATCTCCGGAAACCGGATCCGGGAAGCCCCGTGATGAAGAGGGCGACGCGTCAGAGCGCATAAATACACATTAAAGCCTTGATGAGTTGTTGACATGCCTGAGAGCCCATTGGTATAACTGTTTCGCCGTGAAGCAGCCAATACCAAGGGCTCCCGCGCAGTAAGTGCCTATTCCGAATGCCGGTATAAAGCCGAAAGGAATAAGAAAACTGAAGAATGGAATTCTCTGACCGCTTATGCGATAGTCGAGAACGTCCGAGAAAAAACAATCCAACCTATAACATCTTCAACCTGAAATCGAAGGGGTTTAGTGTGAACAAGTCCGAACTTATCGATGCAATTGCAGAGTCCGCAGATATTTCCAAAGCCGCCGCTGGCCGTGCTCTGGACGCAATGACCAACTCCATCACCGGTGCCCTGAAAAAAGGCGATCAGGTAACTCTGATCGGTTTTGGTACCTTCTCCGTTAAAGAGCGTGCTGCTCGTACCGGTCGTAACCCGCAGACTGGTGCCGAGATCAAGATTCCGGCCTCCAAAGTGCCTGGGTTCAAAGCAGGCAAGGCCCTGAAAGACGCCGTTAAGTAACGGTTCTTTCTCCGGTGGCTCCTGTCACAGGGAGCCACCCACGAAGAATTCAAGGCGCATTCCAGACCGGGTGCGCCTTTTTACGTTAGGTCCGCCCGTAACAGCGCGCTGAAACGAAAAAACCGCACCACCTTGAACAGGGATCCGGGAGAAACATGCTTCAAGATATTCGGAACAATGCCCAGGGCACGATTGCCAAGGTCATCATTGGTCTTCTCATTGTGTCGCTATCCATCTGGGGAATGGACGCCATTGTTGGCGGCTTCTCCGGCGAGCCTGAGGTGGCAACGGTCAATGGCGAGGATATTACCGAGCGGGAGTTTTTCCGCGTGGTGCAGATGGAGAGCCAGCGCCGGCTGTCCAGGATGGAAAACCCCGACCCTTCCATGCTCGACGAAGATCAGATTCGCACAGACGTGCTGGATTCCCTGATCCAGGAACAGGTCCTGATCCAGGATGCCAATGCCCAGGGCCTGGAACTGGATGATGCCGATATCGATGCGTTGATTACCCAGATGCCGCAGTTCCAGGTGGATGGGCAGTTCAACCGTGACCGGTTCGTTTCCACGGTGCGCAACATGGGCATGGGGGTCGGTGAATTCCGTGAAGCCATGCGCAAGCAGTATGTGGTTAACCAGATCCGTGCAGGCATCGTCCAGAGTGGCCTGGTGGCGGATGAAAACGCCGGGCAACTGCTCCAGATCCAGAATCAGACCCGCAGTTTCCGGGTGCTGAATATTCCCGCCAGCGCAGTTGCGGATACCGTCTCGGTTACTGAGGCTGATATTGAAGCCTTCTATGGAGAGAATTCAGCAGCATTCCAGAAGCCGGAGCGGGTCGATGCTGCCTATATCACCCTGTCCCAGGGCGCCCTCGCCGAGAGCATTGAAATTGACGATGCGGAGCTTCAGGCCTATTACGAGCAGCGGTCGGCTGATCTGGCGAGCGAGGAGCGTCGTGCGGCTCATATCCTGATCGAAGAGGGCAGCGACGCGGACGAAACCATGGCGACTATCCAGGAGCGCCTGGCGGCTGGTGAATCCTTTGCGGATCTCGCCCGGGAGTATTCGATTGATACCGTCTCTGCTGAGGAAGGCGGCGATCTGGGTTATGCCGGCCGGGGTATCTACGCCGAGGCTTTCGAGGAGGCTTTATTCGCCCTTGAAGAGGGGGAAGTTTCCGAGCCGGTTCGTACGTCGTTCGGTGTCCATCTGATTCGCCTGGAAGATGTGAGGGAGTCAGAGGTGCCGTCTCTGGCTGAAATGGAAGAGCAGCTGCGTCGTGAACTGGCTCGCGAACAGGCCAGGGAGCGTTTTGCGGAGGTTCGTGCCGAGCTTGCCGACTCTGCCTATGCAGCCGATGATCTGGCCGGCCCCGCGGAAGAGCTTGGGCTCGAAGTGCGTGAGGCCACTGGTATTACCCGCCAAGGTGGCCAGGCTCCGTTTGATCATGCCGGGCTGGTTCGGCAACTGTTCTCCGAGGATGTTCTGGAGGCTGGCTACAATACCGAGTTGATTGATGTCGGTGACAACGTGTCTGTTGTTGCGCGGGTTCGTGAGTACCATGAGGCCGAACAGCTGCCGCTGGACGCGGTTCGTGATCAGATCCGTGCCACACTTGAGCAGCGCAAGACACGTGAGGCTCTCGATGAAAGGGCCGATAAGATTATCGCTGACCTTGAAGCGGGCGAGACTCCTGAGGGTATTGATGAATGGTCGAGCTATGAAGGGCTGGCCCGGAACGCCTCGGATGTTGGGCCCGCTATTCTGCAACAGGTCTTTTCGCTGCCCCGTCCTGCGGATAACACCCGTTTCGGCAAGGCTGTTACGGCCAATTCAGCTGCTGTGATCGCGTTGGACGAGGTCACCGATGGCCAGGTGGCCGAAGAAGGTACTGAACTGAACCAGCTCCGTGAGTTCCTGGCATCGCTTGAAGGGCAGCGTGAATACGCCGCCTACCAGCAGTTCCTGAGGAACCGGGCGGAAGTCGAGAGACCCTGATGTCTGCTCCATAAAGAGGGCGCCGAATGGCGCCCCTTGAGAAGATTTGAAAAGCCCGGTGCGCATGCCCGGGCTTTTCTTTTATTCGGCCTTCTTGATATAGACCTGTGGCACTTCGCCCGAGGTGTCAAAGTAAAAGCCGTAGACTGCCGACTCCGGTGGTGTGAAACGGAAGTTCTCGAACACCGCGGAACAGTTGGCGTTTACCGGCTTGTCCAGCTCAACCTCCTTGTCGTCGGCCTCTGAGAGATAGCCACAGTTGGTGCCACTGCTCCAGTTAGCATCGCCAAACTTGAATTCGTAGGGCTGACCGTCCGCTTTCAGTTCCACTTCAGTCCGGTACAGCCCGCTGTCGACCTTCTTCACTTTGTACTCTGGCAGTGCATCCCACCAGGCAAACTGGCCTCTGAGATACAGCGAGTCACTGTAGTCTCGCTCGCCCCCGGTCGTCGCGCAACCGGTGACGGCCAGAACGGAAGCCAGGGCGAGAGTGTGGAGGTTCATGTTCATGGGTGTTCTCCTTCTTTTTGTAGAAGCCACCGGGTGGTCCGGTGGCTGTTTGGTGGTCCCAGTACCCGCCGGTCAGCGGGCAAAGACGCCAACGGACAGTGCGGGAACGGAGAAATCGCCGCCCGACGCGCTGGCCGTGCTGGTTGGCGAGGTGTCCGCCAAGACAGAAAAGGTGCCGGTCAGCGCCGTACTCAGAGTCTGGGTGGTATTGCTGGCATTGATCACAACAACAATCTCGTCGTTGGCGGCATCCAGATCTGCAAGCTCGTTCGTGGCGTCATCCAGCAGGCTGTAACCGATCACTCCCGGAATCTGCCCGACGCCGGTATTCAGGAAGCGCAGGCGATTCTGGATAGCCTCGGCCGTTTGCAGGCGGAACAGCGGGCTGTCCCTGCGCACGGTCAGAAGCTCGCCGACCTGTTCGTTGGTGTAGGCAATCGCTTCAGGCGTCGGCGCTGCACCGGCTCCTGCGGACTGAATCACTTCGCTGATGAGATCCCAGTTCGAGCCGTCCTTGTCCTGGCGAGGCAGGCCCCGGTTCCAGGCCGAGCTCTGGTAACTGAAGTCCACTTCGTTGTACCAGTCGCCGGAGTCGTAGCTGTCCCGTTCCATGGATTTTGAGCGCAGCAGCTCCGAACCCATATGCAGGAATGGGATGCCCTGGCTGAGGATGGGTACGGCCAGGCTGACCACCTGCATCTGTGCCCGCTCCATGGTGGTCGCGGCAAAATCTGCCTTGTACTGGTTGTTGTCCCACAGGGTCTGGTTGTCGTGCTTCGAGACGTAGTTGATGATTTCCTGGGGATCGTCGGTATAGCCGGCATTCTGCCCGTTGTAATCAATCTGGGCGCCACTCAGAATCTCGCCATTGGCCGTCTCAAAGCTGAAATCCTTCAGGCTGCCGGCAATCCCGATGCGTACCCAGTCGCTGACCTGCAGCAGGCGGTTTTTCTCGTCTTCGCTGCCACTGTTGCGATCGTTCGGTGAAGTGAAGAGCCCATTGCCGAAGCCCTGGTTGGCGCGGATGGCATCACCGCCGTCAAAGGGGCCACCGCCACGGACGGCATCCCGGAGCCGGTCGTTGAAAGAGCCGATGCCGGTGCCTGCCATATTCGACTGGATGGCGTTTTGGCCCCGGGCATTATTGGCCACTTCGCCGAAGTTCCAGGCCTCCCCGTAGAAGTAGGTGTCCGGATCAACTGCCTTTACCGCTGCAAGGGCTTTTTCCATATTGCTGAGCATATGGTGGCCCATGAGGTCGAAGCGGAAACCGGAGATTTTGTACTGGTCCGCCCAGATCACCAGTGAGTCCACCATGAGCTTTTCCATCATGGCGTGTTCGCTGGCGGTATTCTCGCAGCAGGTGGATTGTTCCACCGCTCCGGTTTCCGGATTCTGGCGGTGGTAATACCCCGGGACCAGCTTGTCCAGTACGGAATTCTCGGCAAGCCCGGATGAGTTGGTGTGGTTGTAGACCACATCCATGACCACGTTCAGGCCGAGTGCTGTCGCCGCCTGCACCATTTCCCGGAACTCCAGAATACGCTGGGTGCCGTCCGCATCGGAGGCATAGCTGCCCTCCGGAACGGTGAAGTGTACCGGGTCGTACCCCCAGTTGAAGCTGTCCAGGTCCCGGAAGGTGTTGTACAGAGCCTGGGCGTCGCCGGTCAGCGGATCAAATTCAGCCAGTACCTGACGAATCGTTTTGCCACTGGCGCAATATGACTGATAGGCGCTGGCAGCCTCGTCTGACAGATCGCAAAGACGCCCGAAGTCATCACTGATGTCGACCACCGCGGTGGGGTCCTCGTTGACCGTGGCAATATCGAAAGCGGGAAGCAGGTGGAGGTGGGTGACGCCGGCATCGGCCAGGGATTTCAGGTGCGCGACACTGTCGACGCTGCCGTCTGCGGGTGCGGTGAATGCACGGTATTTGCCCCTCAGTGCCGGATCCAGGGTTTCATCGGTGGCGCTGAAATCACGAATGTGGGTCTCATAGACAACCACGTCCTCCGGAGCGAGCATAGCCGGCGTTGAGAGAGAATCCCAGCCTGCCGGTTTGTGGTTGCTCTCGAGATCGACAACCTGGGCATACTGGCCGTTGGTTGAGAGGCTGAGCGCATAGGGGTCCGAAACCATGGTGGTTTCGATGGCCCCCGTTCTAGGATGGTAGACCGTCACTTCGTACTGGTAGAACTGCTGATCGAGTTCCGCAAAACTTCCGCTGGAGGTCCAGACACCATCGGTTTCAGTCATGCTGACCGGGTAGCCTGGAAGCAGACTGCCTGAATCGTCGAAAACGTGCAGACGCAGAGACTGTGCGGTGGGGGCCCAGACCGCGAAATCCACGTCTGCGCCGTTTACTACGGCACCCAGCTCCCCGTTATAGGTAAACAGATCGTCCAGAACACCCGGAATCTGTACGCCGGTCGCCATGACCAGATCGTCACTGCTGTTGAAGCCGGCGGCCACCAGTTGGCCTTTGAGGGCCGCTTTGATGTCCGAGTTGCCTGCCTGAACCTCAAAGGCCGGCCAGTCACTCAGGTGCGGGAATTTTTCCGCAAGGGCAGGAGCAAGGGACGTTGCCGATAGTGCCAGGGACTGTCCCCCGTCGAGCGTATCGCTTTCGGTAACATTGATTTGCGCATTCTGGTCGTGCCGTAGTTCAACCCGGGCCAGGCTACCTGCGTCCTTGATCACAACCGTGGTTTCATCGAGCCAGTGAGCCTTGGCCCCGGCGATGGTTACGGCCTCTGCCTCAATCGGGTTTTGTGACAATTCCTGGCTGCCGCTGAGGGTAAAAATTCGGTCGCCGAGGGAGCCGAAGTGCCAGCGGTGATCAAGGCCGCCCAGATCTTTTTCATCGCCCTTGTGTATGATGAAGTTCATGCACTCTCCGGCTTCGCGCATCGGGATCAGGTACCAGGCTCCGTAAGTATCGCTGACACCATCGGGCAACCGGGGACTGCTCCATTCTGTTGGAACCCCCTCGGCAAGGCCGTCGCAGCCGTCGGCAGGGTTGTTCCAGAGATGCAGGCCCCAGCCGCTGTAGTTTTCGTCAGGTCGTTTGTAATAGAGCAGTGCTTCGTCCTCACCCGGCTCCAGCAGTGTGTCGGTCTGGCCGCCGCCACCGGTGCCGTCGTCCGGCGCAGGGCTGTTGCTTCCGGATTTGCAGCCGGCCAGCACCAGCGAAAACGCCAGTGCCAGGCTTCCTGCAACCAGTTTTTGCTCAGGCATGGGAAATCCCCTTTTCCATTGTTTTTGTTTGGCTTTGAACCCTTTCGGGTCACGTTCATAGTTGCGTGATACAGCCGGAAGAACATCCTTCGGTGGGCAATTTTTCGGGGCGTAGACGGAATGGTGCCGGGGTAGTAGAAACAGTTCAGGAGGCAAAAAAAGGGGCCGGCAAAAAGCCGGCCCAGAGGAGGTCCAACGAGAGTGTGGGTTTTAGAGCCTTACCACCAGGCTTCGATCTGGGCGCCGATCTGGATATCTCCATCGACACCTTCACCGCCGCGAGCTCCTTCGGCTTCGTCACCAAAGAAGGTTGCGGCGTAGGCACGGATAACCGGGCGCGCCCAGTATCCGGGGCCTGCTTGCCACTGCTGTGCGATCGCGAATTTACCGAGGTCCTGGGATTCGGTGAACCAGGGGCGGTCGGTGTCGCTGTAGCCCACTTCGATCGCGGTGCTCATGACTGGCGACCAGTTGTAGATCGGGCGCGCAACAATGCTCAGGCGTTCGCCGTCTTTGGCGGACGGGTCATGAGACTCAGCCTGCTCGTAGACAACTGAGTGGCCGAGATCCCAGCCTT
Organism: Marinobacter maroccanus; assembly: GCF_002933275.1. GTDB lineage: Bacteria > Pseudomonadota > Gammaproteobacteria > Pseudomonadales > Oleiphilaceae > Marinobacter > Marinobacter maroccanus. The sequence continues at coordinate 38,152 of NZ_PSSX01000017.1, read as the reverse complement.
TGCCAAGCTTGATCACGCCGTGGTTGAGCACGCGCCAGCTGGATTCGAAGTAGCCGGCCACGTTGCCGTTGTCCACCCGGCCACCACTGGCATTCTCCGCCAGGGCGAAGCCCATGGAGTCAGCGCCGTACTGAACCGCAAATTTGTTGAAACCGCCCATCACGCCGGACGAGAATTCAGCGGTGAAGAAGTAGCCGTTCTCATCATTTACGCCGGCGTCTTCCTGGGCGTCGGTCAGGTCGGCCATGGCGTAGATGCCGATCAGCTCCAGGTTGTTACCGCCTGCCAGAGGGAAGGAGTAGCGCACGTCGACTTTGTTGTTCTGAACAAAGTTGTCACCATCACTGGTATCGGAGTTGGTATAGGCCAGTGAGAGTTGGCCGGGGCCTGCGGTGATGTTCTCGACACCGGCGCCATAGCCCGCGTTACTGACGTAGAACAGATCCAGTTGATGGATATCTTTCCGTTTGTAGAAGCGCTTACCGGCCCAGAGGGTAGCGCCGGGCAGTGATTCAATCACGTTGTTGGCGGAGACATAGAGCTGGCGAAGCGCAATGTCACCACCGCCGTACGGGTCGGAGCTGTTCGACGTGGTTTCCTGGTTGCCAAAATCCACGTTGTTGATGTTGTTGAAGCCGTTCAGGGCCTGGTAGTCGTTGCCCTGGCGGTTGGCGCTGTAGGCCAGCATGGAATCAAACCGGAAGGTTTTGCCGTCCTGGCTGAACAGTTCGTCGCCAAGTGCCAGTTCAGAATAGGTGTCGCATTCATCGGCCAGACGACCAACGTAGTGGCCGGTGGAGCCGCTGCCAAAACAGGTTTGCTCGCCACCGCTGCCAATGTTCGTGGACACGCCTGCCCGGGCATAACCGTGGAAGTCAACGGCAACGGCTGGCGTTGCCAGGACTGCGGCGGTGATTGCTGCAGCCAGGGGAAGCTTGTTTGCAGTAAAGCGCTTTTTATTTTGCATCATCTGTGTCCTGTGCTTTTTGTCATTTTTTAAATGTCAGGGAAGCGGAATCTCCGGTTTGCAAACTCAGGTCGACAATGGCCGGATCAGGCTTCCGGTTCCCGCGATTGCAGCTTCTGCCAATCAGACATTGGGAAACCGGATTTCATAGTGTTGTAACGTAAGGGGTAGTACATCATCCGCCCCAAAGAATTTGGGGGGTGAGTTTTCAGGGGGAGGAGGGGCGTAGGAGGATGAGCCCCTCCGTTATTCGCTTTGCTATCTTTCCTGCAGTCGTTCTCAGTTCGGCGGGAAGCGGGTGGGCTTGAGGCTTTCCTTGATCTTCTTGAGGTGCCCGAGGAAGTCCGCGCCGCGTTTCAGGGTTACGCCGGTTGCGAGGATGTCGATAACGCTCAGGTGAATGATGCGTGAGGACATTGGCATATAGACCTCGGTGTCCTCCGGAGCGGTGACGCCCAGCACCACCGTGCAGCTTTCTGCCAGTGGGGAGTCGGGATTGGTGATGCCAATCACAGTAGCACCGTTGGCCCGCGCCAGTTGGGCGATATCCACGGTTTCCCGGGTGCGGCCTGTATAGGAAATGAGCACGATGACATCACCCACGTTGGCGCCGGCCGCAACCATGCGTTGCATCAGGGCGTCGTCGTAGGACATGACCGGAATATTGAAGCGGAAAAACTTGTGCTGGGCGTCCATCGCCACAGCAGCAGAGCCGCCCATACCAAAGAAATTGATCTGCTTGGCCTGGATCAGGTAATCGATCGCGGTGGCCAGGGCTTTCGGATCGAGTGCCTGCCGAGCCTTGTCCAGGCTGGCAATGGTACTGAGCATGATCTTGTCGGCGAATTCGGCAACGGTGTCGTCGGGCTCCACGTTCTGGCCGATATAGGGGGTGCCGGTGGCGATGCTCTGGGCAAGGCGGATCTTGAAATCCGGGAAGCCTGTGGCCGAGAACCCCCTGCAGAAACGGTTAACCGTTGGCTCGCTGACGTCGGCGGCTCTGGCCAGGGCAGCTATGCTGTAACGGGTGGCCGCGCTTGGGTCGCGGAGAATGGCCTCGGCCACTTTCCGCTCGGATTTGTTAAGGGTCTCCAGCCTGGACTGGATGTCCTCAAGCAGATTGTCGTCACGGTGCGCCTGGTTCGCGGCCATCAATGGTACTCCCTGAATCATGGGCGGTCGTTGTCTTGAAAACGCGGTGATTATACCGCTTTTTTACCGGTTTTGGGGTAGTAAAAGTATCAAGAAACGCAGTTTTTTCTTGGAAAATTGATTTTTGGATGTCATTATTTGTTTAAAATTACTACATTGAGTCCTGTCGTCGAGTTTTTGCGACGGACTGCCCACCAGAGAGAAGGAACCAATGGTCAACAAGATCAATACCCGTTGTGACCTCATGCTATTCGGAGCGTTGGGTGACCTTGCCCAGCGAAAACTGTTTCCGGCGCTGTACCAGCTGGAGCGCGCCAACCTCCTGGCCGACGGTAGCCGGGTGCTGGCTATTGCCCGCACAGAGGCGGATACCGAGACTGTGCGCCAGCAGTTGTTTGACAAGCTGAAGCAGCATGTAAAGCCAGAAGAGTTCGATGCTGAACTGGCCAAGTCCTTTCTGAAGCGGGTTGATTACCAGATTCTGGATTTTAACGAACCGGACGCTTTCGGTGTGCTCAACGAGTGGCGTGATGACGCGAACAATGAGCTTATTGTTTATATGGCAACCCCGCCGTCCATGTATGGCGTCATAGCCCGAAACCTGCGCTCCGCCAGTTGCTGTACCGAGAAGACGCGGGTGGTGGTAGAAAAACCGATCGGTCACGACCTGGAGTCGTCGAAGGTGATCAACGACGAGCTGGGCGAGGTCTACAACGAGAACCAGCTGTTCCGGATTGATCATTACCTGGGCAAGGAAACCGTTCAGAACCTGATCGCTCTGCGTTTTGCCAACAACCTGTTTGCCTCCCAATGGGACCAGAACCACATCTCACACGTGGAAATTACCGTTGCTGAAAGTGTTGGCATTGAGGGCCGGTGGGGTTATTTCGACAAGGCCGGCCAGATTCGCGACATGATCCAGAACCACCTGTTGCAGCTGCTGTGTCTGATCGCTATGGACCCGCCTTCGGATTTGTCCGCGGACAGCATTCGGGATGAAAAGGTAAAAGTGCTCAAGGCGCTGAAGCAGATTACTCCGGACATGATGGACAGCTACGTTGTGCGTGGTCAGTACACCGCCGGCACCAGTAACGGCAAACCGGTTCCCGGTTACCTCGAAGAAGAGGGTGCGAATAAGGGCAGTGCCACCGAAACCTTCGTGGCGCTCAAGGCCGAGATCGACAACTGGCGCTGGTCCGGTGTTCCGTTTTACATCCGCACCGGCAAACGCCTGCCGGAGAAGCTGTCGCAGATTATCATTCACTTCAAGCCGGCGCCGCACTACATCTTTGATCCGGACCAGAAGCACCTGGCCAACAACAAGCTGATCATCCGTCTTCAGCCGGATGAGGGTATGGCCCTCAAGATCCTCACCAAGGACCAGGGTCTGGACAAGGGCATGCGCCTGCGTCAGGGCCCGCTGGAGCTGACCTTTTCGGAGACCTTTGCCACCGACCGTATTCCCGACGCCTATGAGCGTCTGCTATGGGAGGTGATGAAAGGCAATCAGTACCTGTTTGTCCGCCGTGACGAGGTGGAGTTTGCCTGGCGCTGGGTAGACCAGGTAATCCAGAACTGGAAAGACAGCGGCGAACCGCCCAAGCGTTATGCCGCTGGAACCTGGGGGCCGGTTGCCTCGATTGCCATGATTACCCGGGACGGGAGGAGCTGGTATGAAGATGTCTGATCTTCGCTTGCCCGAGGGCGTCAGCGACTGTTCAGGTGAAACGCCGGGGAACGTGGCCCTGAATCTTGCGGATGTGGTCGCCGGGTTCCTGGCTGCCCGCCTGAGAGAAGCGCCCAGGGCGAGCCTGGTGGTATCCGGCGGATCCACGCCGCTGCCATTTTTCAAGGCGCTTTCCGGCAAGGATCTGGAATGGAGCAGGGTAGACGTGTTGCTGGCGGATGAACGTTGGGTGGATGAAGCCGACGACGCCAGCAATACCCGCCTGGTTCGCGAGCATCTGCTGCAGAACAAGGCTGCGTCGGCCCGATTCCTGTCCCTCAAACAGCCCGGTGCCACACCTGCCGAGGGCCTGGACCGGGTGAAGGCCGAGCTGGCCGATCTGGCCCTGCCCATCGACGTGCTGATTCTGGGCATGGGTAACGACGGCCACACGGCGTCGCTGTTCCCGGACGCACCGGAGCTGGAGGGCGCCATGAATCCGGAGTGTCAGGAAATCGTTGCGGCCGCCACGCCCGCGTCGCAACCCCAAAAACGCATCACCCTGACATGGCCACCCCTGAGAGATGCCCGCTTCACCGCTTTGCATTTGAAGGGCGAGGACAAGCTGCAGACACTCGCGCGGGCCATGTCCGAACCGGATAAGGTTCTCGAAATGCCCATCAGAGCTTTTCTGAAGCCTGGCCTCCAGGTGTTCTGGAGCCCCTGAAACGCCCGACCTTTGTTATGGAGAAAATGATGAACCAGCTTTCCGACTACCATCGCGAGCGCGTCAGGGCAGTACTGCAATCCTCACCCCTGGTGCCTGTGATCGCTATTCAAGATCTTGAAGACGCCGTGCCACTTTGCCAGGCACTGGTTGATGGCGGTATCAACGTCCTGGAAATCACTTTGCGTACCGAACACGGCCTCAAAGCCATCGAAAAAGTCCGCAAGGCCATCCCGGACGCCTGGGTGGGTGCGGGCACCGTCACCAGCATTGCTCAGTACCGCCAGGTGGAAGCCGCGGGCGCCCAGTTTGTTATCACCCCGGGCGTGACCGAAGCCATCCTGGAATTTGGCGTAACCTCCGAAGCCCCGCTGTTGCCGGGCATTGCCACCATCTCTGAACTGATGGTCGGCTACAATCTCGGCTACCGCGAATTCAAATTCTTCCCCGCCGAAGTCGCCGGCGGCATCCCGGCCCTCAAAGCCTTCAGTGGGCCATTCCCGGACGTCACCTTCTGCCCCACCGGCGGCATCCGCCGCAACACCGCGGCAGACTACCTGGCCCTCGGCAACGTCCAGGCCGTCGGTGGCACCTGGTTGACCCCTGCGGATGTGGTGGCGGCCAAAGACTGGTCGCAGATTACCGAGATTGCGCGGGGGAGTTTGGCTGATCTCTGACTTCCGACTTGGTTTCCCCAGCCTGGAAGTTTTGGAGTGGACGCACTTTGGGGCAGGGCTTCCGGGAAACGCTACGAGCACCCCTTCGGGGTCCAGCCAGCAATCACAGATTGCTGTCGTTCGTCTGTCGCATGAAGCTTCGCTTCATAAACGCTCCGCCTCACCCATGTGCGCTTGGCGCTGGCCATCCCTGGCCAGCGACATTCCCGGAAGCCCTGCCCCAACGCGCTAGTTAAACCTTCCGATAACGCCGGTAGTCACCATGATTTCGTAGGTCGGATTAGCCGCAGGCGTAATCCGACAATCAATCTTTAAACTCTGAAACCCAGGCGAGGTCCGTCGGATTACGCCTGCGGCTAATCCGACCTACATGACGCTCTCAATGCTAGAAAAGCTGTCAGACCGAGATAACTGGAAAATTCTGAAGGAGGGAGTGGGGTATCCCTTTCCAAAAATGTCGCTGGCCAGGGACGGCCAGCGCCAAGCGCACATGGATGTGCTCGTAGCGTTTTTTGGAAAGGGATACCTCACTGCCGCCCGGCACAGACCCTCAGGCTACCAGGTCGTGCACCAGAGACAGCGAGATCAAAAGAACAGATCAGCGAATATCCGACCCGACCCGAACAATCTTCATGGTATTGGTCCCACCTTGGGCATTCACATAATCACCCTTGGTAATCACCACCAGATCACCATCCTTAACCGCCCCACAATTCACCAGCTCCGACACCGCCAGCGCATTTGTTCGCTCGTTCGGAATCTTGGCAGAATCAAAAGGCACCGTCTGAACACCCCGGAACAGCACAACCCGATGTTGAGTTGAGTGATGGCGCGAAAACGCAAAGATCGGCAGGCTCGACTTGATGCGCGACATCAGTCGTGGCGTGGCCCCGGTTTCGGTCATGCAGATGATGGCTGAGACGCCTTCAAGGTGGTTGGCCGCGTACATGGCCGACAGGGCAATGGCCTCGTCCACCTCTTCCATGCTTTCGTGAATCCGGTGCTTGGATTGGTGCATGGACGGATGCTTCTCTGCACCCAGGCAGATCCGCACCATGGCTTCCACGGCTTCTTTCGGATAATCACCTACTGCGGTTTCGGCAGACAGCATCACCGCATCGGTGTAGTCCATCACCGCGTTGGCAACGTCTGAGACTTCGGCTCGCGTTGGCATCGGGCTGGTTATCATCGACTCCATCATCTGCGTGGCCGTAATCACGGCACGGTTAAGAACGCGGGCGCGGGAGATGATGTGTTTCTGAACGCCTACCAGCTGGGCGTCGCCGATTTCCACAGCCAGATCGCCACGGGCAACCATCACGGCATCGGATGCTTCAATTACCGCGTCCAGGGCTTCCACATCGTCGGCAAGTTCCGCCCGTTCGATTTTCGCGACCAGGCCCGCGTCAGAGCCTGCCTCTTTGAGCAGGCGCCGGGCGATGTGCATATCCTCGGCGGTGCGGACAAACGAGACCGCCACGTAATCCGCGCCCAGTTTGGCGGCCGTCACGATGTCCTGCTTGTCCTTTTCCGTCAGCGCTTCCGCGGACAGGCCGCCGCCACGCTTGTTCAGACCCTTGTTATTGGAGAGCGGGCCGCCGATCAGAACGGTGGAGGTGATGCTGTGGTCACTGACCGACTGCACTTCCATCTCGATGCGCCCGTCATCGAGCACCAGAATGTCGCCCGGTTTCACATCCTCGATCAGTTGCTCGTAGTCGATACCGACCCTTTCTTCAGTGCCTGCTTCCTTGTCCATGGCAGCGTCCAGGATAAATGTCTGGCCTGCCGTGAGGGTGACCTTGTTCTCCGAAAACCGGGCGATCCGGAGCTTGGGACCCTGCAGATCGGCCAATAGTGCGACGAACCGGCCCTGGGACGCTGCCGCTTCGCGAACGCGCCGGGCTCGCCCTATGTGCTCTTCGGCACTGCCGTGGGAAAAGTTAAGTCGGGTAACGTCTACACCTGCGGCGATAATGGCCGCGAGGGATTCCGGTGAGTCGGTGGCGGGGCCGAGGGTGGCGACAATCTTGGTACGCCTGAGCATGGTTGGTGTCCTTTGGTTCTTCAAAATGGTCTCGAACAGAGTAGCGGAATCAGCCGGGACGGCCAGATTTACTGGCCGGCCTTGATCAGGGCGAGGGCATTATCCAGCATGCGGTTCGAGAAGCCCCATTCATTGTCGTACCAGGCCATGACCTTTACGTGACGGCCCAGAACCCGGGTGTGGTTGGCATCAAAGATGCTCGAAAGCGCGTTGTGATTGAAGTCAACGCTCACCAGTTTCTCGATATTATAGCCAAGAACCGGATTTTTCTCGGCGGCCGCTTTAACCGCTTCGTTTACTTCGTCCGCGGTTGTTTCCCGGCTGGCAATGAAGCCGAAATCTACCAGTGACACATTGATGGTGGGAACGCGAACTGCCAGGCCATCGAGTTTGCCCTCAAGCTCCGGAATGACCTTGCCAATGGCGGCAGCAGCGCCGGTCTTGGTTGGAATCATCGACTGAGTGGCAGAGCGTGCCCGATAGAGATCGGAATGGTAAACGTCGCTCAGCTTCTGATCATTGGTGTAGGAGTGGATGGTGGTCATCAGGCCACTCTCGATGCCAATGGTCTTGTGAAGGGCTTCAACAACCGGTGCCAGGCAGTTCGTGGTGCAGGACGCGTTCGAAATGATCTCGTGTTCGGCGGTCAGTGTATCGTGGTTGACGCCGTATACCACCATGGCATCCGCATCGGGGCTGGGCGCCGAGATGATGACCTTGCGGGCGCCGGCCTTTAGGTGTGCCGCTGCCTTGTCGCGTTTGGTGAAAAGGCCGGTACACTCAAAAACAACATCAACACGGTGATCTTTCCAGGGCAGTTCTTCGGGGTTGCGGAGAGCGGTAATGGCAATCCTGTCCCCGTTGACGGTCAGGGATTCGGCGTCGTGGCTGACGTCGGCATTAAACCGGCCGTGAACACTGTCATACTTGAGCAAATGGGCGTTGGTTTCGGCGTCGCCAAGGTCGTTGATGGCAACAACCTGGAGCTGGCTCCGGTAGTTATTTTCATACAATGCTCTGAGAACATTGCGACCGATGCGGCCAAAACCGTTGATTGCGATACGGATTGTCATCGTCTTGACTCCTTGGGTGGTCGTTTTTTGTTCGTTTAACCTCGCTAATGTAGTAAATATAACAACAAAAAAAGAAGAAATGAACGATTCAACGGTGGAAATGCCGAAAAAAGGAAGTAAAATTACGTCTAAAAACGACCACTCTAATAAATTATGCAATGGAGCCCACCATGCACCCGACCGTAGACAAGGTTACCCAGAGAATTATCGAGCGCAGTCGCTCAACGCGGCAGGACTACCTGGACCGCATGAATGCTCTCAAAGCCCAGTCCCCGCACCGGAGTTCTCTGTCCTGCGGCAATCTGGCCCACGGTTTTGCGGCCTGTAATCAGGGCGACAAAGACACCCTGAAGTTCATGAACAAGGCCAACGTGGCCATGGTAACGGCCTATAACGATATGCTTTCGGCCCACCAACCCTACGAAAAGTTCCCGGATCTTATTCGGGAGGCGGCCCGGGGCATGGGTTCCGTGGCTCAGGTGGCCGGTGGCACGCCCGCCATGTGTGATGGTGTAACCCAGGGCCAGCCGGGTATGGAGCTGAGCCTGTTTTCCCGGGACACCATCGCCATGAGTACCGCCGTGGCCCTGAGTCACAACATGTTCGATGCCACGATGCTCCTGGGCATTTGTGACAAGATCGTGCCGGGCCTTCTGATCGGCTCGCTGAGCTTCGGCTATCTTCCTACCATTCTGGTTCCAGCAGGCCCGATGCCCTCAGGGTTGCCCAACAAGGAAAAACAGCGGATTCGCCAGCTTTACGCCGAGGGCAAGGTTGGCAAGGACGAATTACTGGAGGCCGAGAGCAAGTCCTATCACAGTCCGGGGACCTGCACGTTTTATGGCACGGCCAACAGCAACCAGCTGTTGGTGGAAGTCATGGGTCTGCACATGCCGGGGTCGGCTTTTGTAAATCCCAATACACCGCTGCGCGACGAGCTCACCCGGGCCGCGACCGAGCAGGTGATCAAGCTTTCAAAGCCTCACGGTGGCGAGCTTGGTCTTGGCGATATGGTAGATGAAAAGAGCATCGTCAATGCGCTGGTGGCGCTGCTGGTCACGGGTGGCTCGACCAATCACACCATCCACTGGATCGCGATTGCCCGTGCCGCGGGGATCATTATCGACTGGAACGACTATGCCGAGCTTTCCTCGGTAGTTCCGTCCATGACCCGGATCTACCCCAATGGGCAGGAAGACGTGAATGCCTTCCACGAGGCTGGCGGAACCCCGTTCCTGATCAGGGAGCTGTTGAGCGGTGGGTACCTGCACAATGACGTGAACACGGTGGTGGGCTTTGGCCTGGAACGATACACCGAAATGCCGGAGTTGGCGGATGAGAAGCTGGTTTGGAAGCCGGCGCCGGAAAAAAGCCTTCGTCCGGATGTGCTCAGCCCGGTTGCGGAACCGTTTGCACCGGATGGTGGGCTGCGAGTTCTTGACGGCAACCTTGGCCGGGGCGTCATCAAGGTATCTGCCGTTGCCCCGGAACATCGGAAAGTTGAAGCGCCGGCCGTTGTCTTTAATGACCAGAACGAACTCAAGGCAGCCTTTGAGGCGGGCGACCTGGACAGGGATTGCATTGTGATCGTGCGTTTCCAGGGGCCCAAGAGTAATGGCATGCCGGAACTGCACAAGCTCACCCCCTACCTTGGCGTGTTGCAGGATCGCGGGTTCAAGGTGGGCCTGGTGACCGATGGCCGTATGTCCGGCGCGTCGGGTAAGGTGCCTGCGGCGATCCATGTGTACCCGGAGGCACTGGATGGTGGCCCCCTGGCGAAGGTCAAGAATGGTGATACGGTCTGCCTGGATGCCGAAAACGGTGTTCTTGCCATCCGCGTGGATGAACAGGCGTTCGCCGGCCGGGAATCTGAAAAAGCCGACCTGACCGGGTATCATCACGGCTACGGTCGGGAGTTGTTTGGCTGGATGCGTCGCGCTGCCAGCAATCCCGAGGAAGGGGCCAGCTTTTTCTGGAATCATGAGGCATGACAGCAACACATTATTCACTGGTTGGTGATATTGGCGGCACCAATGCTCGTTTCGCCCTGGTAGAGCAGGGCAGCGTGCAGCCCCGGGCCATCGAGATTCTGCCCTGTGGGGAATATACAAATCTTGATGACGCCGTGCGGGATTATCTGGCCCGGGTCGGGGTTTCAGAGGTAAATGGGGCCTGTCTGGCAGTTGCCTCACCGGTTCGCGGTACCCAGGTTCGGATGACCAACAACCATTGGCGTTTCGATACCGAAGAAGTCCGGGAACAGTTTGGCTGGTCCACGTTCAAGGTAATCAATGATTTTACCGCCATGGCCCTGGGCGTTCCCCACGTTGCGGACGACCATCTGGTGCATGTTTGTGGCGGCCCGGGTGACAGCCGTCGCCCCAGACTCGTTATGGGTCCTGGAACTGGGCTCGGTGTTTCAGGCCTGGTGCCCATTGAGCATGGCTGGGTGCCGTTAATGACCGAGGGTGGCCACGTGGATTTCGCTCCCACGGACGATACCGAAATGGCTGTGCTGCGGATTCTCAAGGCCCGGTTTGGCCGGGTGTCCGTAGAGCGAATTCTGTGTGGCCAGGGCCTGCTGAACCTGTATCAGGCTCATGCCGAAATTCAGGGCGTAGCCGCCCCACTGGATGCGCCGGAGAAAATCACCGCGGCTGCGGTAGAAAACTCCGACAGCCTGGCTCGACACACGCTCCGCCACTTCTGTGAAATCCTCGGTCGGGTAGCCGGCAATGGGGTTCTGACCCTGGGGAGCACCGGCGGTGTCTACCTGTGCGGTGGAATCCTGCCCCGCTTCCTCGAGTTCTTTCTGGAAAGTCCGTTTCGAAATGGCTTCGAGGATAAAGGCAGAATGCGTCCGCTGCTGGAGTTCACTCCGGTCTTCGTGGTCACCGAGCCCTACACAGGGCTGCTGGGAGCCGCTGAGGCACTGGGCAATCCGGAGGTATGACATCGGATTGCCGCCGCGGGATCAGAGATAATGCACCAGTTGGCTCTGATCAAAACGGTACTGGCGGTTGTACACGCCGTTTTCTGCCCGTCGGCCGGCTGCCAGCACCATGGTCACCAGGCCTTTCCCGGGTAGGTTTAGCAGCTTCTTGACACGATACTCGTCAAATCCCTCCATGGGGCAGGAATCATAGCCGTGGGCCCGGAGTGCGAGCATCAGGTTCTGGGCCGCCAGGGCTGTGGATTTGGTGGCCCAGATTTTCATCTCGCAGGTGGAGTAGGGGCCTCGGGGCACAGGCCGGGTGATTCCCACCGCCAGGCCTGCCGCTTTCTTTGCTAACCCTAGAATACCGAAGGGGCCCTGGTTGTAATGAATGGGGGCGACTTTGCGGTAGTACTTTTCAACGATGGGCGGCAGCTTTTCTTCCGGCCAGTCCTCCAGGGCTTGCCGTGCATGAGCTCGCCAGGTGTCGGGTCGGGCAACCACCACGATTAGCGCGGCGGCGGTTTTTGCGGCATTCTGGCCAAGGCAGGCGTGGGCCAGTTTTGCCTTCAGCTCCGGAGTGCGGACAACGAAAAATTCCCAGGGCTGAAGATTGCTGGAATTGGGGGCCAGGGTGGCCAGCTCCAGGCAATCGTCAAGCACCGTCTCGGGAATAGGCTCATCGGTGAAGCGCCTGATGGAACGGCGCGTGCGAACGACTTTCCGGAACTCTTCGATATCGATTTCCGGCAGCGGTAGAGAGCCTGCTTTGGCATTCATGATGTGTCCTTCGAGACTTGTTGTGTCGTGATTGTGCCTCTATCGTTACGGGAAATGCCTGTTTATGCAATCACCCTGAAGACGGAACGCTCATGACTGAGGATCTTTCCCGGCTTCCCTTCGACGACCTGGTTCGACGTGTGCGGGCGTGTACGATTTGCGCCGACGTTCTTCCACGCGGGCCGAGGCCGGTCATACAGATATCGGAAAGCGCCAGAATCCTGGTGGTCGGGCAGGCTCCGGGCAGGCGAGTGCACGAAACCGGGCTGCCCTTCAACGATCCCAGCGGCGATCGGCTTCGACAGTGGATGGGGGTAAACCGGGATACTTTCTATGACGAGCAAAAACTCGCCATCCTGCCCATGGGGTTTTGCTATCCGGGTACCGGCAAGTCCGGAGATCTTCCGCCGCGACCGGAGTGCGCGCCAGCCTGGCGCAACTTGTTGCTGGATCGTCTGCCACAAATCGGGTTGACTCTGGTCATCGGTCAGTATGCCCATGCCTGGCACCTGGCCGATTGTCGTAAATCCGTCACGGCCAATGTGCAGCAGTGGCAGGAGTATTGGCCGAAAGTTCTGCCTATGCCTCATCCCAGCCCCAGAAATAACCTCTGGCTGCGCCGAAACCCCTGGTTCGAAAGCGAAGTGGTGCCCGAACTGCAGCGGCGCGTGGCCCAACTTCTTGAGCCTGAGCCCGGATAAGCGGGCTCAGGCTCGTCCCGCCAAGCCAATAAAAATGGCCCCAGGCAGTCCTCGCTGGCCTGCGGTAGAACTCGACCAAGCCTCCCAGTGCCGGGGATTGCCGGGCGGCTCATCACGAGCATCAAGCCGATAAACAGCAGAAATGCTTTCATGATCGTGTCTTGATTTGTTGCTTTTCGTACATTTGCTGATCATATGGTTCGCCTAAAGGTTCGACAACGAAGTTTTTTCAATTAACTATAAATAATTAAAAAAAATATTAAAAACAAATATTTAAATAATTTTAAGGAGAGTTAAGCCCATCTGGGCACCATCAAAACGAAAATTTTTTCGATCATAAACTTTTCATTTGCAATTTTCAGAGTTAAATTTGTTCTGTTTCGAACCAAAATGACCTTATTCGAAAATAAGGCGGTTCGTTAACGCAATTAGTTAGTCGCCAGGCGCTTGACCACGGTTATGTCCGTTGGCAAGGCGTTTTGGGGACTGCGACAGTTCAGCGCTAACAAAAACAGGAAGCTAACATGATCGAAAATAACAATGTCCCTATGTCGTCCAACAACCATTCTTTCCGGAAGGCTCCTCTGGCAGCCGCGCTGCTACTGGCGGCGGGCGTCGCCTCGCCAGCCTTGGCAGAGGTTTCGTTTGAATCGGACAATGGGTGGAAAGCTGGATTCAATGGCCATATTCCGATCTTTGCCGTGTTCGGTAATTATGACCAACCAACCGATGAGGATTCATTCACCATCACGACCGGCTTCAATCCGGCAACACTGCAAACCAACATCTACGCACCGACCCAGAATGGCCTGGAAGTCTCTGGTCACTTCCAGATGAACGCCAACATTGCGCCGGGCGATGCAGATGCGGAGTTCCGCAGCCGGGTTTCCGAGATTGCCGTGGCCGGTGATTTTGGCCAGGTCAATATTGGTAAGGGTTTCGGTATCTATGGGGTTCCTGCCATTGGTGATAACGGCAGCGCGCTGGGTGTCGGCCTGATCGGAGGGCCGGACCAGGTAGCGGCCACAGCCGGGCGTATCGGTAACGGCTACTTCTACGCCAACTTCACACCCCGTGTGATGTACACCTCCAACAGCCTGGGCGGCCTGCAGTTCAAAGTTGGCCTGTTCAGCCCGTCGAAGGTTAGTGAAGCAGATTTTCCGGCGGCGGCAGACGCTGAATACACCATGCCCCGGATCGAAGCGAACGTGGTGTACTCCGGCAACAATTTCTCCCTATGGTCCAGTGGCTTCACTCAGGACGTGGACTCGAAAACCGGTGCTTTTGATGACTACACCATGTCCGGTATCGATTTCGGCGGCTCCGTATCGTTCGGTGGTCTGAGTGTTCGTGGCAACTATGGCATTACCCAGGGTACCGGCAATGGCGTGTTTGCCGCCCGCCTGGACCCGAACGAGGAAGACGCGAGCCAGTGGTATGTTGAAACCACCTACCAGATCAACCGGACCACGTTGGGTGTCAGCTACGGTGAAGGTGAGGATGACTTCATCGCCGGTGACGGTGACGACACCGATCTGACCATGCTCTTCGCTCGCTACGCGGCAACAGATCACCTGACCCTGATGGCTGAATACACCACGTTGGGTACAGGTGATGGGCAGGGCGAATATGATGCGATCATTTTTGGTTCGCAGCTGACGTTCTGATTGATGCCAGATGACTGCTCCTCCAACCATAGGGGATGCAATGAAAAGGTTGAGGGTCATTCCTCAACCTTTTTTGTTGGAGTTTCTGCACAAAGTTTCCGAGGACAGGGGGAGGGCTTTCCCAAAACCGTGCGGAGCCAGGGATGGCGGAGCCGAGCGTACAGGGACGTATTCACAGCGTGTTTTGGGAAAGCCCTCCCCCTGTCCGTGTACTCGGACGTAAAAAAGCTCCGGGCGGAGATTATCCGGCCGGAGCAAAAATGCCTGAGAGAGCTTCAGGCGCTGTGGTGGAGAGCAGTCTTGCGGTTATCGGTAGTGACCGTTTCCATCAGAAAATGTTCCAGAGCTTCAACATTCGAGTCACTGGCGTATAGCCCCTGTTTGGTCCTGCGCCAGAGAATATCCTCTGACGTCATGGCCCATTCGTTCTTTATCAGGTGCTCAACTTCCCGCTGATACAGCGTCCCGGCGAAATGTTTGCCCAGGTCGTCCATTGAGTGGCAATCTCGGAGAATGTCGTAGCTGGTTGTGCCGTAGGTACGAACGTAGCGACTGATCACCTTCTCGGAGAGCCAGGGAAAATCACGTCTGAGGGTTTCTTCAAGTGCCTCATGATTGGCAAAGTCTCCGCCCGGCAAAACACCAGTCTTGGTCCAGCGACCGCCGGCCTCCGGAAAGAACTGGCACAGCTTGTCCGTGGCGGCTTCGGCCAGTTTGCGATAGGTGGTGATCTTGCCTCCGAAAACCGAAATCAGCGGCGCCTTACCTTTTTCACTATTGACCTCGAAGGAGTAGTCCCGTGACGCTTTCTGGGCATTCTCCTGCTCATCGTCCATCAGAGGGCGGACACCGGAGTAGGACCAGACAACATCCGAAGGCTCCAGTTGTCGCTTGAAGTGAGAGTTCACGATGTTCAGCAGGTAGTCGGTTTCCTCGGGCGAAATCTTTGCTTTTTTCGGGTCACCTTCGTAGTCCACGTCGGTGGTGCCCACCAGTGAGAATTCGTCCTCATAGGGAATGACGAAAACGATCCGCTCGTCCTCATTCTGAAGGATATAGGCCTCGGTGCCCTTGTTCATGCGCGGTACCACAATATGACTGCCTTTCACCATGCGAATCATCTTGGGCGCCGGCATTGAAAGCGTCTCGCCGAACAGTTTGCTTACCCAGGGGCCTGAGGCATTCACAATAGCCTTCGCCGATACCGTTTTCTCGGTTTCATTCGTCATGTCACGAAGAGTGACCGTCCATTCCTTTGAGCCTTGTTCTGCCTTAACGCATTTGGTGCGAGTCAGTATCTGCGCACCGAACTGCTGTGCTTTCTTTGCGGTCAGTACCACCAGGCGGGCATCGTCTACCCAGCCGTCCGAGTATTCAAAGCCCTTGGTGATATCGGGTTTTAGCGGATCATCTGTCCCAAATTTGATCGAGCGTGAGCCCGGCAGGATTTCCCGTTTTGCCAGATGGTCATACAGAAACAGGCCGGTGCGAATCATCCAGGCTGGGCGCAGGTGAGGGCGGTGAGGTAGTCGGAAACGCATTGGCCACATGATGTGTGGGGAATTGCGCAGCAGGGATTCGCGCTCGGCCAGGGCTTCCCGGACCAGGCGAAATTCATAGTGTTCCAGATACCGTAGCCCACCGTGTATCAGCTTGCTGCTGCTTGATGATGTAGCTGATGCCAGATCATTCATTTCGCAAAGCAGGACCTTCAGGCCTCTACCCGCCGCGTCCATGGCGATTCCCGTGCCGTTGACTCCGCCGCCAACGACAATAACGTCAAACTGATCGTGCTCCATAGTCATTGTTGGTCATCTCCTGACACCAATGGAAAAGACGCTTTGTTGTGATGCGCACTTTTCAATGTTCAATATGCGGTATAGCTCATTATGCGAAAGGCAAGGATATTCGTAAAGGAAAAAATAGAAAAAAAACGAAAAGAACGAGGCGTTCACATTTTCGGGTAGGAGGGGAGCGAAAGAAATCAGACGATATGAAGCTGTACGTTGTGTTCGGTCAGCAGCTGGCGGATTTCCACAGGTGGCTGCTGGTCGGTGAACACATGGTCAGCTTGGGAAATGTTTCCGAGACGGACCATGGCGTTGCGTCCGAACTTGGAATGGTCGGCGGCAAGAAGAACCTGGTTGGAGTTAGCAATGATTGCCTGGGCGACGCGGACTTCGCGGTAATCGAAATCGAGCAGGGAGCCATCGTTATGGATGCCGCTGATGCCGATGATGCCGAAGTCCATCTTGAACTGGTTGATGAAGTCCCGCGTGGCTTCACCAACAATGCCGCCGTCTCTGTTGCGTACTTCACCGCCGGCAATGATTACATGGAAGTCTTCTTTTGCCGACAGGATCGATGCCACATGGAGGTTGTTCGTAACGATTTGCAGGTTGTTCTTTTCCAGAAGAGCCTTGGCGATGGTCTCGGTGGTGGTACCAATATTGATGAACATCGAGGAGTTATCCGGTATCTGCGCTACCAGCGCTTCCGCAATGCGCTCCTTGGCTTCCAGGTCCATGATCTTCCGGGCCTGATAAGCGGTGTTGACGGTGCTGGAGTCGATGCCTGCGCCACCATGGTGTCTACGGAGCTTTTTGTGTTTCGCAAGCTCGTTCAGGTCCCGGCGGATGGTCTGGGGCGTTACCTTGAACTGATCCACCAGCTGTTCGGTTGTGACGAAACCGTTCTGCTGGATCAGCTCCATAATCAGATCCTGTCGGCGACGCTGTGCCATTAAAACCTCCTCCGCTCTGTCATTCTTCTCGTGCGAAATACTGTGCGTCCGAAAACATTCCCAAAGTTTAGTGGTTTTCAGCGGGTTATGCAGCTTTTTTAACGGGGGCGACCTGCAATATGTGCGTTTTCCGTGAAAACCTCTTGGCATTGATGTTCAAAAAAGTAAAAATACGAAAAAACAAGAAAGCGAGGTCAAACATATTATGAGCCAGTACATCCTTTCTATCGATCAGGGAACCACCAGTTCCAGAGCCATACTCTTTGACCTGCAGGGCAACATACACGCCACTCGCCAGCAGGAATTCCCGCAGCATTTCCCGGCCAGTGGCTGGGTTGAGCACAATCCGGAGGACATCTGGTCATCGGTTCAGCAGACCTGCGACGCCGTGATGGCCGAAGAGTGCGGTGATCGCGGTGAAGTGGTTGCGGTGGGGATTACCAACCAGCGTGAGACCACAGTGGTTTGGGATCGTGAAACCGGAGAGCCTGTTTACAACGCAATCGTCTGGCAGGACCGGCGAACCGCCTCCTACTGTGAGTCCCTGAAAAGTGAAGGGCTTGAATCCTGGGTCAACAGCAAGACTGGCCTCTTGATTGATCCCTATTTCTCCGCCACCAAGATCCGCTGGATACTGGAAAATGTCGCTGGTGTCCGCGAGCGCGCAGAGCGGGGTGAGCTGGCTTTTGGAACGGTCGACAGCTTTCTGCTGTGGCGCCTGACCGGTGGCCGCGAGCATCGTACCGACGCCACCAATGCCAGCCGTACACTGCTTTTCAATATTCATTCCCAGAAATGGGATCCGGAGCTTCTGGAGCTTTTCGGCATTCCCGAATCGCTTTTACCGGAGGTGATGGATTCTGCCGATCAGTTCGGACAGATTACCCACGGTGGGGCGCTCAACGGCACTTCGGTACTTGGCGTTGCCGGCGATCAGCAGGCCGCCCTGTTTGGCCAGACCTGCTTTGGCATTGGCATGGCAAAGAGCACATACGGCACCGGCTGCTTCCTGATGCTCAATACCGGCGACAAGGCTTTGCAATCGGAGCACCGGTTGCTGACCACGGTGGCGTATCGGGTGAAGGGCAAGCCTACCTATGCCCTTGAGGGCAGTATTTTTATCGCCGGCGCCACCATTCAATGGCTGCGGGATGGCCTTCAGCTTATCCGGGACGCCTGTGAAACCGAGCCTCTGGCGGAGGGAACGCCAGTCGATCATGGTGTATACCTGGTGCCGGCATTTACCGGGCTTGGGGCGCCCTATTGGGATCCCAATGCGAGAGGCGCCATATTCGGTCTTACCCGGGATACTGGCATCAAGGAAATTGTTACGGCGGGCCTGCAATCCGTTTGCTACCAGACCAAGGATCTGCAAAAGGCCATGGAAAAAGACGGCATTCGCCCGGTCAACCTCAGAGTTGACGGTGGCATGGTGGCAAATAACTGGGTCCTGCAGTTCCTGGCGGACATACTCGGTGCCCGGGTGGATCGCCCGTCGCTTGTAGAAACCACGGCCCTTGGCGCCGCTTACCTGGCGGGCCTTGAAGCAGGTGTTTATAAATCCCTCGAGGAGCTCGCGGAATTATGGCGATGCGACCGGAATTTTGAGCCGGTCATGACCAAAGAGGATCGGGACAAGCTGTACGATGGCTGGATCCAGGCGGTGCAAAAGCTCTGAATCCCTGACTTTCCCGGCAGCGAATATCACCGAACTCCCAATTCCCGCAGGCGCTTGTACAGAGTGTTGCGGCTAATGGCGAGTTCTCTCGCTGCCTGAGATACGTTGCCTGTGCATTTTCGATAGACCTTGAGCGTTCTGGCAAGTGTATCCTCCGCTTCCACCTCAACGTCGGCGAAACCTGGCTCCAGGACAGCTGTTTCGGACTCCTCACCGGCCCTGGCCTCGAATTCCGCGAGAAAGTCTTCCGGCAAGTGCCAGACCTGCACGTCCTCCCCGTCTGCAATCGCGATCGCCACCCGCAACACATTCACCAGTTGCCGAATGTTGCCTGGCCACGGGTGGTTCTCCAGGGCGGAAAGTACTTTGGGAGATAGATACTCTGACTGTCCGGGGTCCCGGTGCTGCGAATAGAGGGTCTGTATCAGGGGCAACCTGTCGGCCCGGTTCCGAAGGGCAGGGAGTTCCACGCAAAGGCCATTAATGCGGTAGTAGAGATCCGCCCGGAAATGGCCGTTGTCGATACGTGAGGTCAGAGGCCGGTTGGTCGCGGTAACCAGCAAAATATCGACAGGAACACTGTCAGTTGAGCCCACCGGGGTAACGACCCGTTCCTGCAGTACCCGAAGCAGCCGGGACTGTGCCGAAAGGGGCATTTCGCCAATCTCATCAAGAAACAGAATGCCCTTGTGGGCCTTTCGAAGGAACCCCAGGGAGCCCTGCGCCCGGGCGCCGGTAAATGCGCCAGCTTCGTAACCGAACAGTTCCGATTCAACCAGTTCCGGTGGAATCGCCGCACAGTTAACCGCCACCAGAGGCTGATCCTTGCGGTGGGATGCCCGATGAAGTGCCTTGACCAGAACTTCCTTGCCGACCCCTGTCTCGCCCGTGATAAGCACCGGTACACCCCGCTGCAGGACTTTGAGACTCTGTGTGGCGCACCGCTTGACGGCTGAGTCGCCATACTCGAGGTTGTCGATGCCCAGAAACGCATCGGCTTGCCTGACCTCGTCTGGCAGCGGCGAAGGCTCTGCCTGTGCTGCGTTATTGCCAAGCCTTGTCGGGCGCTTGATCCGGGCGCTCAGTCGTACCTTGCTTCGGGTGGTCAGCTGCAGGTTTTCGGTCTCAGAATGCCCCAGAATGTGGTTTCGGTGGCCGGTAAATAGCTCATCCAGACGGGCCTCAACGGTATTTATTCCCAGCAACTGGTCCGCCCGCTGGTTGCTCGCTATGACCCGGCCGGAATCATCGCACATCAGGATGCCCGACCAGGGGCTGTCGAAGTTGTCCGCCGTGGTATTCAGGGTGATCTGGAAATGATCCGGGCCAAACTGACGGTTGATGAGGCGGTTTTCCACCGACTGGGAAAGCAGCCGAACCATGCCCAGGGTGTGTGCCTGGGGCAGGTAGGCGTCGCTGAACACACTGAGAACACCGGCAATCTGCCTGTGGGCGTCGAAAATAGGTGCTGCGGAGCCAATGATGCTTCGGTTTGTTTTCAGAAAATGTTCGTTTCGCTGAATCTGTACAGGCGCGCCGACAGCAATCGACGTTCCGATGGCGTTGGTGCCGCAATTCTGCTCCTGCCAGTTTGCGCCGGTCTGGAACCAGGGCTTCAGGCGGGTCTCGGTGATGCGTTCATCGCCCCAGCTGTTCAGCACCGTTGCGTGCTGATCGGCGAGCAGAATGAGGCAGCGGCTGTTGGAAAGTACGTTCCGGTAGTAAGGCAGTACTTCGGCCTCGGTTACCGAGAGCAGCTCAATGTACTGGCGGTTTATTTCCTCCAGCCGGGCCGATTCCGGCATCAGCGGTGCCGGCTCGTGATCGTGATCAAGGCCCCAGGCAATGCAGCGATTCCACGAATCGGCAATAACGCTTCGATAATCCGAATATTCGTTTTTTCTCATCTGGCGTCACTCAGGCGTTCGTTTGTTGTTCTGGTCGACGTTCGAGCAGCTAACCCAGGCAAATGTGTTTCAGGTGTTGCTCAATCATCTGTGCAAATGCTGTTCACGTCAATGTTCAATTTGAACAAAGTAGTGCTAAACGAACATATGGATTTTCGTATAAGAAATTAAAACATAGATAAAAAGACCGTAAAAACAACGATGTAAGTAAAACCACCTATGGAGACAGGTAAGCTGGTATAGCCTTTGCGTAGGGAGATTCGAAATCGAATTTTCGTGGTCGGTGTAAACCGGCCCGGAGTGCGTTTCCACAAGAACAAAAAGGAAAGCCTATGTCCTTAACACTGGAGAACCTCTCCCGTGAGGTCGACGGTGTCGACTATATCCGGGATGCCAACCTCACCTTTGAGGCAGGTTCCTTTAACGTTCTGCTCGGCCGGACACTGGCCGGAAAGACTTCGCTGATGCGACTGATGGCCGGGCTGGACAAGCCTGATAGCGGCCGTCTGATCTATAACGGTGAGGACGTCACAGGGCAGAGCGTGCAGAGCCGCAACATATCGATGATCTATCAGCAGTTCATCAATTACCCCAATCTGACCGTCTACGAAAACATCGCCTCACCGCTGCGGCTGGCGAAGATGACGGAGTCCGAGATTGATCGCCGGGTGAAAGAAACCGCGTCCATGCTTCGGATTGATCCCCTGCTCAAGCGCTACCCGCTGGAACTGTCGGGTGGCCAGCAGCAGCGAACCGCCATGGCCCGGGCGCTGGTGAAGGATGCCACCCTGGTGTTATTCGATGAGCCTCTGGTCAACCTTGACTACAAGCTCCGCGAAGAGCTCAGGGCGGAACTGCGGGATCTGTTCCGGGAGCGACAGTGCATAGCGGTGTACGCAACCACAGAGGCCAATGAAGCTCTGGCGCTCGGTGGCACAACCACGTTGTTGCACGAAGGCCAGGTCGTTCAGACCGGCCCGGTTATGGATGTCTACCGCGCCCCCGTGAACACCCTCGCTGCACAGTTGTTCAGTGAACCCCCGATGAACATGATTCGCGGGCGTGTTTCTGAAACCGAAGTGACCTTCGACGAATATTCACACCACGCGCTGACTCAGGAGCTGGCGAAGCTTCAACCGGGTGATTACTGGTTCGGGATCCGGCCCAGCCATATCGGCCTGGTACCTACCAGCGACGATGATCTGGAAATGTCCATGGAGGTAGAGCTTAGCGAAATCAGTGGTTCTGAAACCTTCATGCATGTGGAGAACAGTCACTTCGAAATGGTCTTGCAGTTGATGGGCGTGCATCAGTACCACACAGGCTCACCAGTCAAGGTGTACTTGCCGATCAACAAACTGTTCGTCTTCGACAACAACGAACAACTGGTGCACACACCGTCCCAGGTTTCAGGAGGGTCTGTCTGATGGCTGAAATTCAATTGAAATCACTCGCCCACAGTTACAGTGATATGCCCGAGAGCCCAGACGATTACGCCATCCGTCAGCTCGACCACGTCTGGCACAAGGGTGGGGCGTACGCGCTGCTGGGTCCGTCCGGTTGCGGGAAAAGCACCATGCTGAACATTATTTCCGGCCTGGTTCAGCCCTCCGAGGGCGATGTCCTGTTCGACGGCAAGCGTGTCAATGAGCTGTCTCCCCGAGACAGAAATATTGCCCAGGTCTTCCAGTTTCCGGTCATTTACGACTCCATGACTGTCTACGACAACCTGGCGTTTCCCCTCAAGAACAACAAGGTGCCCGCCTCCAAGATCAAGGCCCGCGTTCATGAGATCGCCGAAGTCCTGGAAATCGAGGACAAGCTCTACAAGAAGGCAAAGAACCTGACCGCGGATGAGAAGCAGAAGGTTTCCATGGGCCGCGGCCTGGTGCGGGAAGACGTTTCGGCGATTCTGTTCGACGAGCCACTGACGGTGATCGATCCGCAGCTCAAGTGGAAGCTGCGCCGCAAGCTCAAGCAGATTCATGAACAGTTCGACATCACCATGGTGTATGTCACCCACGACCAGCTTGAAGCCTCCACCTTTGCCGACAAGATTGCCGTGATGTACGGCGGGCAGATCGTCCAGTTCGGTACGCCAACCGAGCTGTTCGAACAGCCCAATCACACCTTCGTGGGGTTCTTCATCGGCAGCCCCGGCATGAATCTCATTGAGGTGCAGCGGTGTCCCCGGGGCGTGTGCTTCGGAGGCACGGTTGTGGCACTTGAGCCCTGGCAGGTGGATATCCTTCAGCGAACCAAATCCACGAATCTCAAGATCGGTATCCGGCCGGAGTTCATCGAGGTGTCTTCGGTCGCTTCAGATGACACCTTTGAGGCCGAGGTACTCGACGTGGAGGATCTCGGCACCTACAAGATCGTTACCGTTCAGCTGGATCACGAGAGAATGAAAGTCCGGCAGAGCGAGGACTTCGCCGCATCAATCGGCAGCAGGGTTCATCTCTCGTTCCCAAGGCAATGGTTGAAGCTGTATGTGGACGAATTCCTGGTACAGGAGCAACAGTGATGCAAAAGGTACAAAACAACAAAGCCTGGTGGCTGGTGCTGCCGGTGTTTCTGCTCGTTGCCTTCTCGGCGCTGATTCCCCTGATGACCGTGGTGAATTACTCGGTCCAGGATATTTTTGGCCCGGGCCAGGCGTTCTTCGTGGGCACGGAATGGTTCAAGGAGGTGCTGACCGACGAGCGCCTGCAGGATTCCCTGCTTCGTCAGTTCATATTCTCTGGAGCGGTACTTCTGATCCAGATACCTCTGGGTATCGGGGTTGCCCTGATGATGCCGAAATCCGGTATTAAAGGCTCGCTCTGTCTGATTCTGCTGGCCATTCCGCTGCTGATTCCCTGGAACGTGGTTGGCACCATCTGGCAGATCTTTGCCCGGGGCGATATCGGTCTGTTCGGCTGGGGCATCAATCAGTTGGGGATTGATTACAACTACACTGGCGACACCCTCGATGCGTGGCTAACGGTCCTGTTGATGGATGTCTGGCACTGGACGCCGCTGGTGGCCTTGCTCTGCTATTCAGGGTTGCGGGCAATTCCGGAAGCTTTCTACCAGGCGGCGGAAATTGACCGCGCCTCGAAGTGGGCGGTATTCCGGTATATCCAGCTCCCGAGGCTCAAGAGTGTGCTGATCATCGCAGTGCTGCTGCGGTTCATGGACAGCTTCATGATTTACATTGAGCCGTTCGTGCTCACCGGTGGCGGCCCTGGCAGTTCCACCACCTTCCTGAGCCAGACCCTGACGACCATGGCAATCGGGCAGTTTGATCTGGGGCGCGCGGCTGCGTTCTCGCTGATCTACTTCCTCATTGTATTGCTGATTTCATGGCTCTTCTTTACCGCCATTACGCACGCCGACAAAGAAAAATAAGGGGAGTGTGATGAGACAGACACGTTCGAAAAACGTCGGGATTACGCTGTTTATTCTGCTGCTGCTGACTCCGATTTACTGGTTGCTGAACATGTCGTTCAAGACCAACCAGGAAATTCTCGGGGGACTCACCCTTTGGCCCCAGAACTTCACTCTGGATAACTATGCCGTGATCTTTACCGATCCCAGCTGGTACAACGGCTACATCAACTCGATGATCTATGTCTCCATCAATGTGGTCATCACGCTGCTTGTAGCCTTGCCTGCCGCCTATGCGTTCAGCCGCTACAAATTCCTGGGCGACAAGCACCTGTTCTTCTGGCTGCTGAGCAACCGGATGGCGCCGCCAGCGGTCTTCCTGCTGCCTTTCTTCCAACTTTATTCATCCATCGGCCTGTTCGACACCCACATTGCGGTGGCACTGGCTCACTGCCTGTTCAACGTGCCCCTGGCTGTCTGGATTCTGGAAGGGTTCATGTCCGGTGTGCCCCGGGAGTATGACGAGATGGCCTATATTGATGGCTACAGCTTTCCTAAATTCTTCGTGAAGGTGTTCCTGCCTATGATCCGTTCCGGGATCGGGGTGACGGCCTTTTTCGCCTTCATGTTCTCCTGGGTAGAGCTGTTGTTGGCCCGGACGTTGACGTCCGTGGATGCCCAGCCGATCGGGGCGATCATGACCCGAACGATAGGGGCGAGCGGTATCGACTGGGGTGTTCTGGCTGCCGCCGGTTCGCTCACCATCATTCCTGGCCTGCTGGTGATCTGGTTTGTTCGCAACCATGTTGCCAAAGGCTTCGCCCTCGGACGCGTGTAAGGAGACGTTTTATGATTGCCTGGATGAACTGGACGCCGACCGTTGCCATCTTCTTTGCAGTGATTGCGGGAATTCTGGCGGTAATGACGGTTTACGAAATTGTCTCCCCATGTACCGAAAGAAAGGGCTTTCTGCCGATTGCCACCACTCGTGGTGACCGGCTGTTTATCGGATTGCTCTCCGCTGCTTATATACACCTGACCTTCCTCGCAGTCAGCGATATCACCCTTTGGGTGGCGCTCGCTGTCTCGGTGGCCTGGTTACTGGTGTTACTACGCTGGGGGTGAGTCTGGATAGGGATGTTCGTTATGTTGTTTTTGCGAACACCCGACTCTATAAATTCTGCAAGAAACACTTGTAAAGATTTCGTAAACGAACTATTTTTATTCAAATGATCGGAATCGATCACTGGAGATTCCGGTGAAAAGAATAGCGACCAGAGCGCTATAAATGCGGAAACGAAACCCGGCTGTTTCGTTCCATTCATAACAAGACGAACGAGGTTGGATATGTTCAACAACAATAAATATCCGAGAGCCCTGTTGCTCAGCGCCGCCGTTGGTGTCGCCAGCATGGGTTTAAGCCTGCATGTCAGCGCCGATCAGTACAGTGAGGCAGCTGAGAAGTGGGTTAATGAAGCGTTCAAGAATTCTACTCTGAGCAAGGAAGAACAGCTCAAAGAAATGGAGTGGTTCACCAAAGCCGCTGAGCAGTTCCGTGGCATGGACATCAACGTGGTTTCTGAAACCATAGCGACTCATGAGTATGAGTCCAATGTTCTGGCCAAGGCCTTTTCCGAAATCACCGGGATCAACCTGACTCACACACTGATTCAGGAAGGCGATGTTATCGAGAAGCTCCAGACCCAGATGCAGTCCGGACGCAACATCTACGATGGCTACGTGAACGATTCGGATCTGATTGGTACCCATTTCCGCTATGGAAAGGTGGTGGCCGTTGAAGACATCATGAACGGTGCCGGTAAAGATCTCACCCTGCCCACCCTGGATCTCGATGATTTCATCGGGCTCGATTTCACTACCGGGCCTGACGGAAAGCTCTACCAGTTGCCCTCGCAGCAGTTTGCCAACCTATACTGGTTCCGGGCCGACTGGTTTGAACGTGAAGACCTGCAGAAGCAGTTCAAGGAAATCTACGGGTATGATCTGGGTGTGCCGGTTAACTGGTCAGCCTACGAAGATATTGCCGAGTTCTTCTCGGTTCACGTGAAGGAAATTGACGGTGAGCGCGTCTACGGTCACATGGACTATGGCAAGAAGGATCCGTCTCTGGGCTGGCGTTTCACCGATGCCTGGTTCTCCATGGCGGGTGCTGGCGACAAGGGCCTGCCCAACGGCCTGCCGGTAGACGAATGGGGGATTCGGGTTGAAGAGTGTCACCCGGTCGGCTCCAGCGTGAGCCGGGGTGGTGCAACCAATGGTCCCGCTGCCGTGTATGCCACTGCGAAATACGTGGACTGGCTGCGAAAGTACGCGCCCCCTGAAGCTCAGGGCATGACCTTTTCAGAGGCCGGTCCGGTTCCCGCCCAGGGCAACGTTGCCCAGCAGATCTTCTGGTATACCGCCTTTACCGCGAGCATGATCAAGGATGGCCTGCCCGTTGTGAATGAGGATGGCACCCCCAAATGGCGCATGGCACCGTCTCCCCGTGGGCCCTACTGGGAAGAAGGTATGAAGCTGGGTTATCAGGACGTAGGTTCCTGGACTTTCCTGGATTCCACGCCTGAGAAACGTCGCCTTGCAGCTTGGCTGTACGCCCAGTTCACCGTATCCAAGACCGTATCTCTGGAGAAAACAATTGCCGGCCTGACTCCGATTCGCGAGTCCGACATCGAATCTGAGGCGATGACTGAGATGGCTCCGAAGCTCGGCGGCCTGGTGGAGTTTTATCGTAGCCCGGCCCGTGTGCAGTGGTCCCCGACCGGTACCAACGTGCCAGACTATCCGAAACTGGCCCAGCTGTGGTGGCAGTACATTGCCCAGGCGGCCAGTGGTGAAGCTACTCCTCAGGAAGCCCTCGACGGCCTTGCCCAGGCCCAGGATCGGGTCATGGAGCGCCTTGAGCGTGCCAATGTTCAGCCGACTTGTGGTCCGAAGCTGAACGAGCCGCGCGATGCGCAGTACTGGCTGGACCAGCCCGGTGCACCCAAGCCGAAGCTGGCAAACGAGAAGCCTCAGGGCAAGACCGTTGCCTATGATGAACTGCTGAAAACCTGGGAAGAGGCGCGCTAAGGCGAGCTGATTCCTTCAAGAGCAATGCCTGCCGCAACAGGACCCTTTGGTTGCGGCAGGCAGAGCACCGTTGTCACGGTGGGTTTTGGCCGGTTGCTTATAGTTCCCCCCCCCCCCTTTAAAGCATTTCAAGGTAGCCCCTCCCGGGGCTAACCCTGCCGGCCCTTTTTCCTTCATGTACTTATTTTCGTTTCTATATAACAAATCTGTCTGATTAGTCCGTATTTTTCCCTTGATGATGTTCGTTTGCGAATAATATGATGTCAGTAATGTTCGTTATCCAAAAATAGAATTCGCAAACAACAATGATTGAACAGGAACGACGCTATGGAACACATAAAAAAAGTCACGGCCCGGGAAATTCTGGACTCCCGGGGATGTCCTACAGTGGAAGTGGACGTTGAACTCCGTAACGGCGTGGTCGGGCAGGGTCGGGTGCCATCCGGGGCGTCCACGGGAACCCGGGAAGCGCTGGAAAAGCGCGACGGTGATGCCAGCCGCTATAACGGCAAGGGCGTCCTGCAGGCAGTCCGTTGTGTTAACGAACGCATCGCACCGGCCCTGGAGGGGCGAGTGGTGTTCGACCAGTTGGTGATGGACCGCCTCATGTGCGAGATGGATGGCACAGCCAACAAGGCAGAATTGGGTGCCAACGCGATTCTGGCCGTATCCCTTGCCACGGCCAACGCCGGTGCCAATTACCGGCAACAGCCTCTGTACCGGTATCTTGCCGAGCTATACGGCTGCCACGGCCCCAGCATCCTGCCGGTGCCTATGATGAACATCATCAATGGTGGGGCTCATGCCGACAACAACGTTGATATCCAGGAGTTCATGATCCAGCCCGTCGGGGCGCCCAGCTATAGTGAGGCGCTGCGGATGGGTGTGGAAACCTTTCATGCCCTCAAGTCACTTCTCCGGAAAAACGGCCTGTCCACGGCGGTCGGCGATGAAGGTGGCTTCGCTCCGAATCTGCGTTCCAGCGAGGAAGCCCTGGACCTCATTCTTGCGGCCGTAGAAAAGGCCGGTTACCGGCCCGGGTCCGATGTGGTCCTCGCGCTTGATTGTGCGGCCTCTGAATTCTATGAAGATGGCCTCTACAACCTGAAGGGGGCTGGCAAACGTTTTACCTCTGAAGAGTTCTCGAATTACCTGCTTGACCTCGCCATGAAGTACCCCATCGCCTCGATCGAAGATGGCATGGATGAAAGTGACTGGGACGGCTGGAAACTGCTGACGGAGAAACTCGGCGAACGAGTTCAGTTGGTGGGAGACGACCTCTTTGTAACCAATACCGCGATTATCACAGAAGGCATCCGGAAGGGCATCGCCAACTCCGTGCTGATCAAGTTCAACCAGATCGGGACTCTGACCGAAACCCTGGATGCTATTGGTATGGCTCAGGATGCCGGCTACACCACGGTAATTTCCCATCGCAGCGGTGAAACCGAAGACACGTTCATATCCGATCTGGCAGTGGCCACCCGATCGGGTCAGATCAAAACCGGCTCTCTCTGTCGATCAGACCGGGTCGCCAAGTACAACCGACTCCTGCGTATCGAGCAGGATCTTGGCGCTCACGCGTTTTATCCCGGTGTCGGTGCGATTCGTTGCGCCCTGGACACCTGAAACCGCTTTTCAGGAGAAACATCATGAGAAAACCGATTCTGATTGGAAACTGGAAGATGAACGGCAGTCTTCAGGCCAACCAGGCCCTGATGGTCCGTGTGCTGCCCCGTCTGAGGATGTTCCGAAAGTCCATTGATCTGGCCGTATGTCCTCCACATCCCTATCTGTTTCAGGTGCGGGATCTGTTGGGCTACACCGGCATCATGCTGGGTGCCCAGAATGCGTCCGGATTTGTCTCCGGCGCCTACACCGGCGAGGTCAGTGCTACCATGCTGCAGGAGATGGGCTGTCGCTATGTACTGGTGGGTCACTCTGAACGCCGGTCACTGTTCGGTGAAAGCTATCACGAGGTCGCCGCCCGTTACCGGTCGGTTCTTGGTGCCGGGCTAACTCCGGTCCTGTGCGTTGGTGAAACTCTGGAACAAAGGGATTCCGGCCGCACCGATCTGGTTATCGAACAACAGCTTCAAGCGGTGATCGACGAGGTCGGCCTGGCGGCCATGGCGAACGGAGTAATCGCTTATGAACCGGTATGGGCTATCGGAACGGGCAAAACCGCAACGCCGGAGCAGGTATCCGCGGTGCACCAGCAAATTCGCCAATTCGTCGCGAAGAGTGCACCTGAGGCATCCGACGACATCAGTCAGGAGCTTCGGGTGATATACGGAGGCAGCGTCAAGGCTGCCAATGCCTTCGAGTTGTTCAGTCTTGCTGACGTTGATGGCGGGTTGATTGGCGGTGCCTCACTGCACGCTGACGAATTCGGAACGATTGCCGGTGCCCTGGCTGAGGCTTCCGGCATTCTGGCCGGTGAATGTGAAACCAGCTGATGGAAATGCAGCCAGCAGGCTTAATGCAAAAGGAGTCTTGCCAGAAAGAGAGCGCCATACCCGAACAGTTCCGATAGGCGCTGCGCGGGCGACGCTCGAAGATCCTGACGACCGATTACCTGTTCTGATCGCCGGATCTTTCAGTGTGAGCTCAGAGCTGGAGGGGCTTGCCAGCCTCCCGGCGCCGTTCTTCCCATTCTTCCCGGGTTTGAGCTGCCTGGTCGCCGGGCATGGAATCGATGATGCTGAAATAATCAGAACTGTATTCGTCAGCAATGATGGTGTTGCGCGGTTTTACCTTGACCACATACACCGTCTGGACATTCTGATGATCGAATTCCCGCCAGTACTGCTCGTCCTTCAGGAACGTGTATCTGTGGCCTTCCAATGCCCGGATGAGGCTGGCGGTATTGGTCGTTCCGGCACGTTCCACGGCATCCTTGTACTGGTAAACAATGCTGTAGGCAGAGGCCGCAGCCGTTGAAGGCCGCATTTCATACCGCTTTGAGAAGGTCTCGACAAATTCTTTCCCTCTCGGGTAGTTCAGCTCGTAGGGTACGTTCCAGACCCAGGGCGAGCCGCCGATAACGCCTTCCATAATGGTTGGGCCTACCTGGCGTGCCATACCGAGGGTGAGGTTGGGCACAACGATCTGCATCTTCTTGGTGAGGCCCATTTCGTAGGCAACATTCAGCGCACGCACCATGTCGTCGCCAAACAGCACCATCATCAGAACCTTGGCATCGCTTGCGTCTGCCTTTTCCAGCGCCTCACGGAAGTCGGTAATCAGCGCTCGGGGGAAAGGCGTTTTCACGCCCTGGTGGCGATCGGTATCCTCGGTTCCCGAAAACTTGCGCACAGATTCTTCCACAGACCAACCCCAGGTGTAGTCGGCGGTAATGTAGAAGTATTCGTCGTCGGCGTGGTTGGTGGTCAGGTACTGGCTCAGCGCCTTGGCGGTCATCCAGGCGTTGTAGGGTTCCCGGAACATGTGTGAATGACCTTCGGCACCGGTGGTGGCGTTCGAGTAGGTGAGCGTACCGAAGTAAATCCGGTTGCGATCCCGAGCGGCTTTGCCTGAGGCAATGGCAACAGCGCTGGACACGCCACCAAACACCATCTGAACGCCTTCACGGTCGATAAGCTCTGCCGTGTTCTCCGCGCCGTGGGCAGGTTCGCCGCGGGTATTTCTGATCACCAGCTCCAGCTGGCGGCCCATAACACCGCCGGCCTTGTTGATTTCGTCAACGGCCAGGAAGGCCCCAAGACGCTGTTGCAGGCCCTGGTCCTTGTAACGACCGGTTTGCGGATAATTCAGGCCGATTTTAAGAGTTTCGGCATAGACGGTGGTGCTCGCCAGCAACAACAGGCAAGCAGAAAAGAGTACTTTTCTGACGTTCATTCAGGTTGGCCTCCGGAATTGCAGCGCCACTGGGGGGGAGGGGCTGCCAATCGTTTTTTTGATTATTTGTTAAGCAGGACTAGTGTCAGCGCTGATTATGGAGTCAACAATGGGACTAAAGTGGAATTTTGGGTAACAAATTGTAGGTCGGTGACTTATATCAAATTTGCGATGCCCCTCAGGGCACCGCAGTTTGCCGCATTGCCTCCAGTAGGGCGAACCAGAGAGGTCTTGGCAAGACCGTGCGGGCGCCCTCAAGCGCGGCCTCAATTCTGGCCTCACGCATTGAGCCAAGAACCGGGATGGGGGCGCCTGGAAGCTGTCGCAGCCAGGCGATGGCCAATCCTGTTTCGCACAGGCCGGTTGCTTCCCTGGCGGCCTGAAGCAAGCTTTCGGGAACCGAGCCGGGCAGGGTGCCGCCGGCCAGCGGAGACCAGGCAAGCCAGCGAAGCCCATCGTTCAGATGGGCCTCATAGGTGCCATCAACCAGGGGTTCTGAGTGGCTGAGAGAAAGCTCGCTCTGATTGCACACCAGAGGCAGACCGGTATTTTTCTGAAACCAGCGCCACTGCTCCGGCAGAAAATTGGATACCCCGATATGTTGAATCTTGCCGGCGGTCACGGCCCGTTCCAGGGCTCTCGCCAGTGATTCCGCATCCAGCAGCGGATCTGGCCGGTGAATAAGGAAGGTGTGGATCTGCTCAACTCGAAGCCGGCTCAGCGATTGGTCAATCGCCCCGGAAAAATAGTCAGCTTCTGCACGATAGTGTTTGGTGGTCCATGGCGAGGGGTCCCGATGGGCCGGCACGATCCCGGCCTTGGAAATAAGCTGGACCTTCTGACGCAGTTCCGGCGAGGCCATCAGTGCCTCACCGAAAACACGCTCGCACTCGCCATCCCCGTAAATGTCGGCATGATCGAAGACAGTCAGTCCTTCATCCAGTCTTCCGTGGATCCATTCTGCCAGCCTCGCCGGCCGGCAGAGATCGGGATGGTCTAGCAGACGCATCATGCCGGGAATAAGGGGGGTGTCTTCCAGAAATCTCGAATAACTCATGGTCAGGTCACTTCCTCCCGAACGCAATCACCACCCGGTCATCGCCGTTGGTTCTTGAGAATACATAGGGTTGCTGGCTGATCAACCGGTGCTCGCCTGCGCCGATCGCGGGATGACGCTCGCGGAACTGGCCCAGTTTCTGCCAATGCTCAAGGATACCGGACACCTCGCCATTCTCAATGTCACTCCAGTTCATGTCCGAGCGGGTGCCCTGGTGCGGATCGGATCCGGTTGGCCCGAACGCGCGACCGGACTCATCACCGTAGAACACCTGAACCGCTCCGGGCGTGAGCATCAGTGCCGCCGCCGCCCGCTTCTGGAGCGCCGGGTCGTAGCCCGCAACCTGACTGAACAGCCTGGTGTCGTGGGAAGAGATATAGCTCAGCACGTTGAAGTCGTCGTCTCCATGGAGTTTGCTGGCATAATCACTGTAGATGGATTCCATGGCGGGCAGACATTGCGCGCCGGCCCGGGCCTCTTCCTGCAGGTCGAAGTTAATGACCGCATCAAAGCCGGCATCGAAATAGGCGGTCTTGCGGACCGAATGGGGGAATACCTCGGCAACCATCCAGAATTCCTCTGCCGGCAGTTTGGCGTCGGGATTGTGGCTGCGGTAATCGTCCAGAGCTGCCTGGGCCTCCTGCTTGAGCGCCCGCCAGGCTTCCGGTTCCACATGCTTGGCGGTATCTACCCGGAAGCCATCCACGCCGAATTCCCGGACCCAGTCGGTCAACCAGGTGATCAGGTAATCCCGAACGGTGGCATCGTCCAGTTGCCGGCTTCTGGAGCTGGTTTTGTTCCTCAGAAATACCGGCAGATCCACGGGCTGTTTGGCCTCGGTCTTGAAATCCGGCAGAAACGTGAGAGAGCCGCGCTGGGCATCCACGGAGGCGTTCGGCGGCGTGTCGTAGTCGGCGATACCTGCCCGGACCCAGTCCTTGCCCCACCAGTTGCGCCAATCAGGATGGTCGTAATCAATGAGGGCATGATAGGCGTGGAAGTTTTCCCAGGATTCCGGTTGCCAGTTGCCCCAGCGCTCGGGCAGATGCTTTTCGAATCCTTCAAACAGCGAGCCGAACCCGAAGGTCTGCATATCCTGCAGGGTACTGTAGCCCGGATGGTTCATGACCACATCCATGACCACCCGGATACCTCGCTTGTGGGCTTCCTGAACCAGAGTCCGGAATTCCTCCCGGGTACCGAAGTTGGCGTCTGGAACGGTGAAGTCCAGCGCGTAATAGCCGTGGTAACCGTAGTGCTGGAAATCGCCCCGGTCGCCACCGCCTACCCAGCCGTGCATTTGCTCGAACGGAGGGGTAATCCAAAGCGCGCTGACACCCAGTTCCGACAGGTAGTCCAGTTTCTGGGTCAGGCCGACAAAATCACCGCCATGGAAGGTGCCGATTTCATCCTTGCCGTCTGGTTGACGACCATAATTCAGGTCGTTGTCGGTCGTGCCATTGGCAAACCGGTCTGTCACGGCGAAATAGACGGTCGCCCCGGCCCAGGTGAACTGGCCCGCCTTGGCGTCGACTGATTCCAATAACACCAGCCCCTCGGCATTGGCACCCGGCGCCATGCTTACCTCACCGTCGATAACCCGGGCAGTGTCACCTGTGTAGAAATCCCGGACCAGTGTTCCGTCCGGGAAGGCAGAGCCGACCGGAATCGTCATTTCGGCTGACGCGGCTTCGCAAAAGACATTGGTATCATTGGCTGAAGGTGGCCCGGCCACAACTGCGGGCTTGCCCGGGCCCGAGGCGCAACCGGCCGTGATCAGGGCTGAGGCGATACAAGCTGAAAGTTTCAGGTGTCTGGCGCGGGTTGTCATGGCAATGGCTCCGTTTCGGTTTTCATTCTTGTGGATGCCATCAAACCAGACTCCACCCCGGGGTGGTAGAAGGAATTTTCTACGCCCGTCTACTCCCCTCTACTACGCCTCGGGGAATGAAATAAGGGGTGATGCTTATTACCGGGAATTGCCACACAGTGCCAATACTCGCAAAAGAAAGTTTGCGTTAAGTCCGGCCCGACAACCTCGTGAATGGCCGGAAAACAAGAATAAGGCAAGAACATACAGAGGAATCACCTGATGAATCGTCGAACTTTTATCCGCAGCACACTCGCCGCCTCCATTGTTGCCGCCAGCTTCGGTGTTGCCGCGCCGGCCCATGCCGAAATTGAAGAGGGCAAGCTCCTGGTCTGGATCAACGGTGACAAGGGCTATGATGGTCTGCAGGAAGTGGGGGACTGGTTCACTCAAGAAACCGGTATCCCGGTTGAAGTCGCCCACCCGGACAGCGCCACCGACAAGTTCCAGCAATCTGCCGCAACCGGCAATGGCCCGGATATCTTCATCTGGGCCCACGACCGTTTCGGTGAATGGGCCCAGAGTGGCATTATTTCCGAGATCAAACCGTCCCAGAGCGTGATCGACGCCAATTATGACTTTACCTGGGATGCGGTCACGGTGGGCGGCAAGATGTACGGCTATCCGATGGCGGTCGAGTCTATTGGCCTGATTTATAACAAGGATCTGTTGCCCGAGCCTCCCAGCGCCTTCGAAGACATTCCTGCCGTTCATAAAAAGCTGGCGGAAGACGGTAAGCGCGCCATTCTGTGGGATTACAACAACACCTACTTTACCTGGCCGATGCTGGCCGCAGCCGGAGGATATATCTTCGGTGAAAATGCCGATGGTTCCGTGGATGTGAAGGATACCGGCGTGAACACCGAAGGCGCCATCAAAGGTGCCAAGGCGCTGACCCGGCTGATCGAGGAGGGCGTGATGCCCCGCGGAGCGGACTACAGCGCCATGGAGTCCAGCTTCAACAAGGGCGAGACCGCCATGATGATCAACGGCCCCTGGGCCTGGGGCAACCTAGAGAAGAGCGGCATCAACTTCGGAGTAACCACCATTCCCACGGTTGATGGGCAGCCCGGCAAACCCATGGTGGGCGTTATGGCCGCAACCCTGAACTCTGCCAGCCCCAACAAGGATCTGGCGGTTGAATTCCTGGAGAACTACGCGCTCTCCGTTAAGGGCCTGAAAATGGTGAACAACGACGTTCCCCTGGGTGCTGTGGCCAACAAGGAATTCATGGACGAGCTCTCGTCCGATCCCAATATCAAGGCGACTTTCGAGAATGCCCAGCTGGGCGAACCCATGCCGAACGTGCCGGCCATGGGTGCCTTCTGGTCCTCCATGGGGCCGGCCCTGCAGAACATCACGTCCGGACGCCAGTCCGTTGACGATGCCCTGAACGCAGCAGCACAGCGAATTACCCGCTAAGCAGAAGGGTAACCCGGTGTCGGAGGGCTATGCTTGCGTCCGACACCGGTCCGCTGAGACGTGCATGAACATCCGCCGTTGCCATCGCGCGACGGTCATTAACGGGCTGACTACAATGATAACGGAAACTCTGTCCTCTCCCGGTATTGAAAGCAGACACTCCATGACCCGAGTACTTCTCAAATGGGGAGCACTGGCGGTGCTGGTCGGCGCCGCGCTCTACCTGATACTGGCACTCTACGCCCAGCGCGAGTTTGTCTTTGCCATGCTGTTTCTGGTGCTCACCGCCTCGGCAGTTGCGGTGTTTGTCAGCAAGAAGCTGTACGCGCACCGATATATTTTTCCGGCCATCGCCGGCATGGGCCTGTTCGTCATTTTCCCGCTCATGTACACCGTGGGAATCGGCTTCACCAATTACAGCGCCAGCAATCTGTTGAGCTTCGAGCAGGTGCAGGAAAACCTTCTGAGCCGGAGCTATCAGTCCGAAGCGGTTCGCTATGACTACCAGCTCTTCAAGACCGAAGAAGGCTATGTCTTCTGGCTTGAGGGCGAGCATCAGGATCTGACTTCAACACCTGTAGACCTGGAGGGCGGGGAGCGCTCGGCGCCTGTGTTGCCAGTGTCTGGCAAGCCGCAGGGTGAGCCGCTGTCCATTCGCGAGATTATCCAGCTCAGGGGCAAACTCTCGGAACTCACTCTGATCACCGAAGATGGGCGTGAGTTAAGCCAGGCCAGCCTGCGCTCTTTCGCTGCGATTCATCCCCAGTTTACGCTGCATGACAATGGCAGCCTGACCAACAACCAGACCGGCGTTACCTATTTCCCGGACCAGGAAACCGGTTTCTACCGGGACGGCGATGGCAATGCCCTCTCGCCCGGCTGGACGGTCAATATCGGCTGGGACAACTATCTCAAAGTGGTGTCCGACCCCTCCATTCGCGGGCCATTCTTCGAGATTTTCGTGTGGACGCTCTCGTTCGCAGTCGCCACGGTTGTCTTTACCCTGGCGTTGGGACTGTTGCTGGCCAACCTGCTGCAGTGGGACCAGATTCGCGGCAAGGGCTTTTACCGCACCATGCTGATCCTGCCATACGCGGTGCCGGCCTTTATCTCGATTCTGGTGTTCAAGGGTTTGTTCAATCAGAACTTCGGTGAGATCAACCTTGTTCTTGAGGGACTGTTCGGGATCCGTCCGGACTGGTTCAGTGATCCGGCGCTGGCGCGCACCATGATTCTGATCGTGAATACCTGGCTCGGCTATCCCTACATGATGCTGCTGTGTATGGGACTTTTGCAGGCCATCCCCCGGGACCTCTATGAAGCTTCGGCCATGGACGGGGCAGGCCCGGTGAACAATCTGTTCAATATCACCCTGCCATTGATCATCAAACCGCTGATGCCGCTGCTCATTGCCAGCTTCGCATTCAACTTCAACAACTTTGTCCTGATTGCACTGCTGACCGGGGGCGCCCCGGATATCATCGGTGCGAGCACGCCGGCAGGTACCACCGATCTGCTGGTGAGCTACACCTACCGCATTGCGTTCCAGGATTCCGGGCAGAACTTTGGTCTGGCCGCCGCTATTGCCACCGCAATTTTCCTGGTGGTGGGCGCGTTGTCCCTGATCAATCTCAAACTGTCCAAGATCAAGGTATAAGGAGCTTTTTATGGCCATGGTTGAACCCCGCTCCACCAAATACCGCGTGCTGGCATCCCACCTGGGGATGCTGGCGTTCATCGCGATCATTCTGTTCCCGCTGTTGATGGTCATTTCCATCTCGTTCCGCAGCGGTAACTTTGCCGCCGGCAGCCTGCTGCCAGAGAATCCTTCGCTGGAACACTGGTATCTGGCGCTGGGTATTCCCTACACCGGTGAAGATGGCGTGACCACGCAGCCACCGTTTCCGGTGCTTCTGTGGTTGTGGAATTCGATCAAGATCGCTGTTGTTTCGGCGGTGCTGATCCTGGCACTTTCCACCACCAGTGCCTACGCCTTTGCCCGCATGCGTTTTGCCGGCAAGGGATTTGTACTGAAATCGATGCTGATCTTCCAGATGTTTCCGCCGGTGCTTTCCCTGGTGGCGCTGTACGCCCTCTTCGATCAGATCGGCAACCACGTCAGCTGGCTCGGGCTGAATACCCATGGTGCGGTCATCGTGGCCTCCCTGGGCGGTATGGCGTTGCATATCTGGACTATCAAGGGTTATTTCGACTCTATTGACCGCTCCCTGGAGGAAGCCGCTATCGTGGATGGCGCCACCACCTGGCAGGCGTTCCGCTATATCCTGCTGCCTTTGTCGGTTCCGATTCTGGTGGTGGTGTTCATCCTGGCATTTATCATGACAATCATGGAGTACCCGATGGCGTCGGTGCTTCTGGTGGATACCGATAAACTGACCCTGGCGGTGGGCGCCCAGCAGTATCTGTATGAACAGAACTACCTGTGGGGTGATTTCGCGGCAGCGGCGGTACTCTCCGGTCTGCCGATCACAGTGATCTTCCTTTATTGCCAGAAGTGGATTGTCGGCGGGCTCACAGCCGGCGGTGTTAAAGGATAGGCGACTCCTCTCTACGCGATCCTGCGTCTTCCAGCGTTATCTTTCGCGACCCGGTCAGGCTAATTCCCCCCTGCTGACCGGGCTTTTTTTTGGTTCATCGCAGGTTAGCGTGAAAAAGTAGGAGACGGCGGTAAAACCGGTTAGTTTTGAGTTCGCCAAAACAACAAAATTAACCAATCCACCGCCGTCCCTATGAATGCTA
>NZ_PSSX01000016.1 GCF_002933275.1 Marinobacter maroccanus | reverse complement strand
AAGAGGATTAGCATTCATAGGGACGGCGGTGGATTGGTTAATTTTGTTGTTTTGGCGAACTCAAAACTAACCGGTTTTACCGCCGTCTCCTACTTTTTCACGCTAACCTGCGATGAACCTTTTATTTGTGCAAGGAAAGTTCCGGGCGATTACATGCCCAGGTAAGCCTCACGAACCTTCTCATTGCTGAGCAGTTCACGGCCGGTGCCCTCGATCACCACCTTGCCGGTCTCCAGCACATAGCCACGATCAGCCAGGGCCAGCGCCTGGGAGGCGTTCTGCTCTACCAGGAAGATGGTAATGCCCTCTTCCTTGAGCTCTTTGACGATGTTGAAGATCTCTTCGATGATCAACGGCGCCAGACCCATACTGGGCTCGTCCAGAAGCAGCAGCCTCGGCTTGGCCATCAGGGCACGCCCCATGGCCAACATCTGCTGCTGACCGCCGGAGAGCTCACCCGCCAGGTTATGACGCTTCTGACGCAGGATCGGGAACTTGGTGTACATCCGCTCCAGATCGTCCATCACCTCGGGGGTTTTGCCCCGGGTGTAGGCGCCCAGCAGCAGGTTGTCGTGAACGCTCAGGTCCTTGAACACCTGCCGGCCTTCAGGCACCTGAACAATGCCATTAGCCACCCGCTGATCGGCACCGATCTTCGACAGATCCTTGCCTTCGAAGGTTATCGCACCTCGGTCTGTCGGCTGCAGACCGGAGATGGTCATCAGCAGGGTCGATTTGCCGGCGCCATTAGCGCCGACAAGCGACACGATCTCGCCGCTGTTGATGTGGATATCCACATCATGCAGAACTTCAATCTGGCCGTAGGACGTTACCAGCCCCTTGATGGACAGCATTTCCTGTTTGGCATGGGGCGCCGTCACCCGGTCCGCATGCTTCAGGCCAAGACCACCGAACTTCTCTGGGGTGTAGCTGACAATCTGGTGCCGCAGTTCCCGGAACTCTTCCCGAACGCGCTCACCGAACAGCGGATCGTTTTCCACGTCCCGGGCTTCAATAATCTGCTGCCAGTCTTCTTCCGTCAGCAGTTTACGGGCCCGTGGGATAACCACGCCCTCTTCCTTGCGAATGTGCTTGCGCAGGGCTTCGGTGAAACGCGCCAGGGCATGACTGAATTCCTCGCGGCCTTCCGGCCAGCCTTCTTCGCAATCAGCCAACAACCGCCGCAACTCCACCAGCTTTTCATGACCGATGACATAGCCCTTCGCCAGCTTTTCCAGAAGCGGCGCCGTCTCAGGTGACTTCTCACTGAGCCGCTTGTAGAGCTCGATGTCCGTGGGTGTGCTATGGACCCGTTGGGAGAAGTGCTGAATGTAATCGAAAATGGTCGTTAACAGCCGCTCATCGGGCCGCTGATCGTTGACGTTCATATCACTCAGAAGCTGATCCAGCAGATCCAGAATCCGCCACAGCGCCTGGTGTTCATGAACAATAATCCTTACGGCCTGCTCACTGCGTGACTGGGCAGGCGCCATTTCAGTGTTTTGCTCGCTCATGTGAAATGTCTCCTTGCTCAGCCACCCAGATAGGCGGCGATAACATCCGGATTCTGGCGGATTTCCTCAGGGGTTCCCTCTGCCAGAACACGGCCGTAGTTAAGCACCAGCAACCGGTCAGATATACCCATAACCAGTTTCATATCGTGCTCAACCAGCATTACCGTGGTGCCCTGATCCGCAATCTTGCGGATCAGATCTTCCAGCGCAGCGGTTTCAACCGCGTTCAAACCGGCAGCCGGCTCGTCCAGAAGGATAACCTTGGGTTCAGCGGCCAGCGCCCGGGCAATTTCCAGGCGCTTGAGCGCGCCATAGGACATGGCCGAGGCTTCCGTATCCAGGTAATCACCACAGCCCACATATTCCATAAGTTCTGCAGCACGCTTGCGAGCCGCAGCTTCGTTGCGACGCAGGGAGGGTAAACGGAACAGAGTGGTAAACAGGCTGCTTTTGAGCTGCAGGTGGCGGCCCAGCATCACATTCTCGATGGCCGTCATATTCATGCAGATCTGCATCTGCTG
Organism: Marinobacter maroccanus; assembly: GCF_002933275.1. Taxonomy (GTDB): domain Bacteria; phylum Pseudomonadota; class Gammaproteobacteria; order Pseudomonadales; family Oleiphilaceae; genus Marinobacter; species Marinobacter maroccanus. The sequence continues at coordinate 100,200 of NZ_PSSX01000016.1, read as the reverse complement.
GAAGGTGCGGCACATGCCCCGCTCTGCCAGCTCATTCGGCTCAAGTTTCAGGGTGCTTTCACCGTTGAGCAGGATCTCGCCCTTGGTGGGCGTATAGAGCCCGGTGATCAGGTTGAACAGCGTTGTCTTGCCGGCACCGTTGGGGCCAATAACCGAATAGACCTGACCGGCTTCAACAGAAAAGCTGACACCTTCCACGGCGTGGACACCACCAAAGGCTTTATCCAGCCCCTTTACTTCGACCAGTGCTGTCATGCCTCACCTCCCGCTTTCTTGCGCATTTTCTTGGACACAAACGCGGTCAGTGTGGGCAACAGGCCCTTGGGCATAAAAATCATGGTAAGCATCAGTATCAGGCCGAACATCACGTGCTCCAGCTCCTGGAAATCCGCCAGAACCTGGGGCAACAACTTGAGCACCACGGCACCGAGAATCACACCGAAGGTAGACCCCATGCCTCCCAGCACAACCATGGTGATGAAAAGGATCGAGAACTCGAAACTTGCCACCGCAGGCGTAATAAAGCCCTGGAAATGGGCATAGAGGCTACCCATCAGGCTGGCGTAAATGGCAGAGATCACGAACACGAGGCTCTTGTATTTTGCAGTGTTTACGCCGACAACGCTGGCGGCCACTTCCGAACCGTGAACCGAACGCAGTGCCCGGCCAATGGGCGACTCGATAAGGTTCAGGGCAAACCAGACTGCCACCAGAAGCACGACGCTGGCGAAGATATACCAGGCCTGAAAGCCTTCAATCTCGATGCCGAGCAGCGAATAGCTACCAAAAGCGCTCAGTTCCCAGCCAAACACTTCGAATGCCGGAACCGGCATGCCGTCCGGCCCGCCGGTGAGTGCCCGTTCGTTGTTCAGGATGATGGCAATGATAAAGCCCACAGCGAGGGTCGCCATGGACAGATAGTGGCCCTTCAGCCGCAGAATCGGCCGCCCGACGATCCACGCAATAAAGCCCACAACAACTGCTCCCACCACCAGCGCGGGCACTGAAGACCAGCCGTAGGTGCCGGTCGCGATACCGGTAAAGTAGGCGCCAAGACCGAAGAAACCGGCGTGGCCAAGACTGATCTGGCCAGCAAAACCCACCAGGAGATTAAGACCAACCACCGTAGCGGCAATGATCGCCATCTGGGTAACCAGTTCATAGTGGAACGGGTTACCGAGAAAAGCGGGCAGAATAATGAGAATGAGGGCAAGGATCACCAGCCCCCGGAGGCGCGACTGCATAAACGTATTCAACATCAGACGCGCTCCACTACCTTGGCACCAAACAATCCGCGGGGCATGAAGAACAGCACCAGCAGGATCATGGAGAATGCCACGGCATCCTTGTAGTCGGATGAGATATAACCGGCCGCCATGGCTTCAACGATTCCCAGCGACAGACCACCTACAACCGCACCAACACCGCTACCCAGGCCACCAATGGCAGCGGCCACAAAGCCTTTGAGCCCGAGAATGATTCCGATGTCGTAAGAGGTGAACGTGATCGGAGCAACCACGATGCCGGCTACCGAGCCCAGCAGTGCTGACACCATAAACGCCAGCATGAGAACCATCTGGGTCCGGATACCAACGAGACGCGCCGCCTCCTTGTTCATGGAAGTAGCCAGAATAGCTTTACCAATCAGCGTCTTGGTAAAGAAGAGCACCAGCCCCACTACCAGGATCGCACCGATACCCAGAACCCACAGGCTCTGACTGTTCAGTACCGCACCAAATACCTGAATGGGCTGATCTGTACTGAAATTCTGCATCACGTGGTATTCCTTGCCCCAGACTACCTGGGCAATACCGCGAATAAAGATCGACGCGCCGATGGTGATAATAATCAGGGTAACAACATCGGCCTGCTTGGCAGGCGCAATCGCGAAACGTTGCAGGGCGATGCCGAGGATGCCGGCCAGGATCACGGCCAACACGACTGCCACGATCATGGGCACACCCATGGCCGTCAGGGAAACCGTAGCCATGCCTCCAATCATCAGGAACTCGCCCTGGGCAAAGTTGATGACGTGACTGGCGTTATAGATCAGGGTAAAGCCGAGGGCTATCAGGGCGTAGGTCGCACCGATAGTAATCCCGGTGAACAGGTACTGTAAGAATTCTGCGAGCATAGCGGTGGTTCCGGTCGAACATCGGCTGGCGACCGCCCCCGGGAAGGGGCCACCGCCAGCCGCGAGACAGGTTAAAGGGGTATCAGTTAATCAGCTTCCATTCGCCGTTCTGGACTTCCAGAATCCGGAAGGATTCCGGATCAAGGCCGTTGTGGTCTTCCGGTGACATGTTGAACACACCAGTTACGCCGACATAGCCCTTGATGTTTTCCAGCGCGTCACGAACCGCTTCCGGATCGGTAGAACCGGCCTCTTCCATAGCGCGGACTGCAAGCATCAGGCCGTCGTAGGCGTAAGCACCGAAGGTGGACACCTTGGAGTTCCAACGGGCTTCGTATTCAGCCTTGTAGTTCTGAACCACTTCCTTCTGGGGGTCGTCGTCCGGCAGGGAGTCCGGCACCAGCAGCGGAGAAGCGGGCAGGCGCAGGCCTTCGGCAGACGAGCCAGCCAGATCGAGGAAGCTGTCAGAGGCGACACCGTGGGACTGGTAGAACGGAAGTTCCATGCCCAGCTGGGCATAGTTGCGGGTTACGATAGCCGGACCCTGGCCAAAACCGAAGTTCAGAACCGCTTCCACACCTTTTGTGTTACGGATATTGGTCAGCTGGGCGGTCATGTCTGTATCAGATCCGCTGTAGGTCACATCGGCCACAACTTCCATGCCCATCTGCTCGGCCACTTCCAGAGTCTGGGTACGACCGGAGCTTCCGAAACCACCTGTGCCGGAGATCAGGCCAAACTTGGTGATACCGCGATCCTTCATGTCGGTCAGAATACGCTCTGCCGCCATGCGATCCGTCTGGGGAGTCTTGAACACCCATTTCTTGACCGGATTGGTAATAACCACAGCGCCGGCCAGAGAGATGAACGGCACTTGTGCCTGTTCAATCAGCGGTACCGCCGCCATGGTGGCGCCGGTAGTACTGCCACCAACGATGATATCGACACGATCCGAACGGATCAGGCGACTGGCAAAGTTACGGGCAGAGGAAGCGTTGCCAACGTCGTCATAATGAATCAGCTCCAGCTGACGACCAAGGACACCGCCTTCTTCATTGATTTTTTCGACATACATCTCGAGCGTTTTCAGCTCGGGATCGCCGAGGAAGGATGCCGGACCTGTGACAGACAGGAACGACCCGATCTTGATAGGTTCAGCTGCCTGGGCGCTCATCATCATGAGACTGGCGGCTGCAACGGCTGCGCATTTTCCTGCGCGACGAATCACTGTTTTAAACATTGTTTTTGTTCTCCCGAATTGTGCAGGGGCTTGAGTATGTTTTTGTTTCATCGTCCGTGACTACGACAGTCCCTTTTCTTCGCTCCCGGTAAAATTCGATACCATTGACGAATATCAAACGAAGTTATTGTATCATAACTCTCGTGTCAACTGATTTCAGGGAGTGCGGCCACAGCTCTTTCAGTAAAGCCGACACTGGCGCAACGCGCCAGCACGGCTAATAGAAAGACAAACCTTTACCTGACACGTAAGAACCGCATAATACGTACAACGTGTTTCATTGATTCTTATTTGCGAACTCAGGCCATGACTGCAAAAAGCCAACTAGAATTGCTCGTCAAGAATTTCCAGAAGAAGCGACCGCTACGCGCCGGCTCACTCATCATCACCATTTACGGCGATGCCATCGTTCCCCGCGGCGGCAATGTTTGGCTGGGCAGCCTGATGAAGCTGGTTGAGCCCATGGGGATCAGTCAGCGACTGGTCCGCACCTCAGTGTATCGCCTGGTCCAGGAATCCTGGCTGCAGACCGAAAAAGTGGGCCGTTGCAGTTATTACAGCCTGACCGGCCCTGGACTGCGCCGGTTCGAGCAGGCCTTTCAGCACGTCTACAACCTGGACACGGAGGAATGGAGTGGCAGCTGGTGCCTGGTATACCTGAACCAGCTGTCCCCGGAGCTGAGGCAGAAAGTCCGGGAGGAACTGAAGTGGCTGAGTTTTGGCAGCATGGCGCCAGGCCTGATGGAACACCCCCGATTCACCCGCAGCGAGTTGATCCCCATGCTCCAGGAATGGGGTGCACTGGAAGATACCATTGTGATGCAGACCATGCCCATGGAGCAGAAGAGCCCAAGGGCGCTGAGACTGCAGGTTCGCGAAAGCTGGAACCTTGAGGAACTGGGTGGCCGCTACCGGCGCTTCCTGAGCCAGTTCCGCCCCTTGTGGCGCGAACTCCAGACCGAGGACACACTCAGCCCCGAAGAGTGCCTGATTCTCCGGGTCCTGCTGATCCACGAATATCGGAAAATTCTTCTGCGCGACCCACTGCTGCCTGATGAGCTGTTACCCGGTGACTGGGAAGGCCGCAGTGCCAAGCAGTTGTGTCGAAACCTCTACCGACAAATCTACATGCGGGCGGAGCAGTGGCTGGACGAGAACCTCGAGAACGCCTCCGGCCCCCTTCCAGGTCCCGGAGAGAAGTTTTACAAGCGCTTTGGTGGCCTGAGAGATACGGCAGCCCAGACCTCCCTGAAGACTGAACCGGAAGTGCTATAACCGCCGATCAGTCAGATGATTGTCCGGCAGCGGTAGAAAGCTGCTTTCTGGTTGCCAGGCGCCCCTCTCGACGAATCTGTGCGTTTTTGTATCGGCGCTGCTGGTCATCCGTCTCCGGAATCACTTCCGGGACATCCACTGGCCTGTCATCTTCGTCCAGAGCAACAAACGTGAAAAAGGCCGAAAGAATATGCCTGGTATCGCCAGTGTAGCTGTTCTCGGCCTCTACCCTCGCACCGATCTCCATGGACGACCCCCAGCTTCTATTCAGCGACAGGCTGAACAAAAGCGTATCGTTACCCTTCGCCGGCGCCCTGAAATGGATTGAGTCTACAGCTGCCGTCACACAAACATGGGCGGAGTGGCGCTCAGCCACGACCAGCGCCAGCCGGTCACATTTCGCCATGATCATGCCGCCGAACACGGTGTTGTGGGAATTCATGTCGTTCGGAAACACCTTGTACACGTGTTTCTCAATCGCCGATGCGGATACCGGCTTTGAAGGCTTTCCTGGCATGATTTCCTTTCCTATTCGACTGAATTTTGATCAAGGACGCAATTCAACCGGCAGCGGCAGGTTCGCCCTGGCGCTGCTGCGCCCGCCGTGCGAGATGAAGCATAACCACACCCAACGCCATCACCACCAGCGTTAGCCACAGGCCGTTGGTGTAATTGCCCTCAACATCGGCGAGATAACCGACCACTGCGGGCGCAATCATCTGGGCGATACCGTAGCTGAAGGTCAACCGACTCATGGGGCGTGAGGGGTTCTCGGGGAAAACCCGCCCCACCATCGCCAGCATCATGCTGACGATGCCGATAAAGCTGGCGCCGTATATCACTGAACTGAGCATCACACTGGCCAGACTGGTATTCACGATCAGCATCAGGATGCTGACGGAGTTCAGGGCATAAGCCAGATAGAGCGCCAGCCACTGCCCCCAGCGGCGGGAGAACACATCCCATAACCAGCAGGCCGGCGTTGCAGCAAGGCCAGCAATCAGCCAGACCAGCCAGCCCTGCCCCTGAAGCTCGGGCATGGATTCCGCAATCGCCACCAGGAAAGTGGCCGTCACCACATAGCCCACACCGGCGCAGAAATACGCCAGCTGCAGGATCCGGATGAACCGGCTTCGCTCATCACCGGCCTTGGCCGCACCTGTTTTCGGCAAGGCACAGGCCCGGTAGTCCGGCATCCAGAGCCAGGCAGGCACCAAAAGTGCCAGGGCCACCAGCCCATAAATCACCCATTGCTGATCCCAGGTAAACGGATCCTTGATCAGCTCCGCTGTGACAGCAGTAAGGACAATCCCAAGGCCGATACCGGAAAAGAACACGCCAAGCTCGGATTTCTGGTTGTTCTTGATCAGCCAGCTCATCAGCAGACCGGCGCCGAGCAACATGCCTGCGGAGGTACTCAAGCCGGAGATAAAACGCAGAATGGACCACACCCACACATTGGTGGTGTACCCCATGAGAACCGTTGAAACCACGGCAACCACCAGCCCGAGCTGGTAAAGCCTTACCTTGAGACCAAGATCACTGATCCGGGTAATGAGTACCGCGCCAGTCAGGTAGCCGGCGTAGTTCACCGTTGCCAGCATGCCGACAACGGATTTGCTCAGCCCCAGGGCCGCGACCATCTCCGGGATCATCGGCGTGTAGGAAAACCGGGCAATCCCCACCATGACCACAACAGCAATCACGCTGGCAACCAGCACTTTTATTGTTTCTATCGGCTTCACAGGGTGTCCTTACTTCGGAACGACTTTAACTCAGGCGCGGCCCAGGAACTTGCGCTCCTCCACGTTAATGCGAATGCGATCTCCGGTGGAGATGTGCTCTGGAACCTGCACCACCAGACCCGTGGCGAAGCGCGCAGGCTTGGTTCTGGCCGTCGCCGAGCCGCCTTTGACAGACGGATCCGTCTCTTCAATTACAAGCTCAACGGTGGGGGGGAGTGCGAGTGCAACGGGAGAATCCTTGAGCAGGATGACCATCACACCCTGGGTATCTTCAGAGATGAACAACAGCTCGTCAGCAATCGCGTCGCGGTTCAGGCTGTACTGGGTGAAATCCTCAGTATCCATGAACACATACTCATCGCCATCCGCGTAGGAAAAGGTGGCTTCCCGGCGGGTAAGGTCGGCCAGGTTGAGCATGTCCGAATCCTTGAAAGTCTCGTCCAGCTTCTGACCGGTTACCACATCGTACATGCGCATGCGGTAAAGACTGCCGCCAGCCCGGCCCTGAGGCACTGAACGCTCGATGTCCTTTACAAAATACACCCGACCATCGTATTCAACGGCGGAGTTCTTTTTGATTTCACTGGCTCTGGGCATGTCTTCTGTTTCCGTAAAATTTGGGGTTTTGGGGCTGCTGATATACCACGACTTCGCCCCGGAATCGATAGCTCTTAGCTCACAAGGGCTCGCACATCCGACAGGAAGCGGTCTACCTGTTCATTGGTCGTTGCCCAGGAACACATCAGCCGGGCACTGCCACCGATAAAGTTATAGAAGCGCCAGCCTTTGGCCCGCAGTGCCGCCTGCAAAGGCTCCGGCATCTCCACGAAAACACCGTTCACCTGTCTCGGGTAGCGTAGCTGGATTCCTGGAAGGCCTTCCAGCCCCCGGGCAAGGCGCTGGGCACAGGCATTGGCATGGCGGGCATTCTCCAACCACACATCGCCTTTCAGAAGCCCGCACCAGGGTGCCGAAATGTAGCGCATCTTGGAGGCCAGCTGGCCCGCCTGCTTACACCGCCATTCGAAATCCTCCGCCAGAGAACGGTTGAAGAACACCACCGCCTCGCCAAGCGCCAGGCCATTCTTGGTACCGGAAAAGCACAGAACATCGACACCGGCCTTCCAGGTAATCTCTGACGGATGTACATCCAGCGCAGCCACCGCATTGGCGAAGCGGGCGCCGTCCATGTGGATATTGAGCTTGTGGTGATCTGCGACCGACCGAATAACCCTCAGCTCCTCGGGTGTGTAGACCGTCCCAACCTCTGTGGCCTGGGTAAGGCTGAGCGCCTTGGGCTTGGGGTAGTGAATATCGGTCCGCTTGGTTACCAGGTGTTTGATGCTCTCCGGTGTCAGCTTGCCGTTCTCGCCCTGCCCCAGAAGCAGCTTGGCACCGTTGGAGGCGTACTCCGGGCCGCCGCATTCATCGGTTTCAATGTGGGCCAGCTCGTGGCAGATCACGCTGTGAAACGACTGACCGATCGAGGCCAGGGCCAGAGAGTTGGCGGCGGTGCCGTTAAACACGAAGTAAACGTCACAGTCGGTATCGAACAGCGTCCTCAGTCCATCCGCTGCCTTTTGCGTCCAGCTATCCTCGCCATAGGCTGGTTCATCCATCCGGTTGGCCGCTTCCATGGCTTTCCAGGCCTGCGGGCACACACCACTGTAGTTGTCGCTGGCAAACTGTTCGGACTGGGACACAACGCGCTCCTGAATTCTGAAAGGAAAGCCTTTAACGTTATAGGAACCACCCATCATTGCCAACTTGCGTTCCATCCCAATTCGGGTGAAGCCGGGGGAATGACAAAGCTCGATACTTTATACTCGTGCCTCTGAAAGCCAGCAGAACAAGGACTCTCCCGCCATGAGGCGCTTCAATATCGCCAGCATTCCTGGCCGGATCATCACCGCTATCCTCGCAATTGCCTGCCTGGCCGGCAGTTATTACACCATGACCACCGGTCTGAGCCAGCTCACCGAGGCACGGCAACTGGAACGGCTACCTGAGACGCCCGTCGGCGCTTTGACCACAGGCCCTTATGTGGTCGCAGGCGAAGTCACGGATCAGTTGGGAACTCTGGAAACGCCCTACTCCAAAACCGAGGCGGTCTACTATCGCTACAAACTGGAGGAGGAATATCGCGACTCCGACGGTGATCTGCGCATCCGCACCCTGGATTCCGGCGCCCGCGGCGGCGACTTCCAGCTCAGGGACCAGACCGGCTCAGTCAATGTGGCTGCGGGCAGCGATCTGGAGGGGGTCGAATGGAATCTGGAGCGAACCTATCGCAATCAGTCCGGCCGCAGGATCTACTCGGAGTGGGCGCTCATTCCCGGACACACGGCGCGCGTCATCGGCCAGTACAGCAGCGAAATCAGTGCCGTTACCTTTTATGACCTTGAAGACTTCAGCCTGCCGGCCATGGTTTCCCGGAACACGCTGGCCGTGGACAGTGGCGACCGCTTCTTCGAAGCCGCCATCCGCATTTCCATCGCAACTGGCCTTCTGGCTCTCGGTATCGCGCTTTCGCTTCCTTTGATCAGAATTCACCGGTTCTGGATCTATGTTCTGGTAATGACCATTGCGGTGTCCGGCACGCTCTCGGTGCTTGGCATCAACAAACTCCGGCAGGAATGGTCTGCCATCGCCGATTTGTATGAGGCCCGCTATCAACAGATTGACGAAGCCGACAACCGCTCGCTGGTGCTTGCCGACGTGTCCGCTCTGCAGCAACTGATCCGCCAAAGCACCAGTGGCTGGCTGGATCGCTGGATGTTCCGGAGCGTGGTCCAGAATCGCCTGCCAGTTCCTGAACTTGATGAGCAGACCGCCGGCATTGCCCGGTCCATCGTGGCCAGCCAGCCCGAGGGCCGATACCAGCACGCCTGGACCAGCCGCGGACTCGCAGCAGGCAGCATTATTGCTGCCCTGCTGCTCTTGTGGTTGTCGATCCGGACCGTCAAATTCAAGCGCCTGATCGAAGCGGTTCCTACCAGCAGCACCCGGGGGCTCAGTTTTGGCGTCTCGGAGCTCAAGGCGATGGTGGATGTCGATGATGACCACCCGCCCCTTCGGGACCCATTGAAGAATGAGAAATGCGTGGCCTTCGACTACAAGGTGGAAGAAAAGCGGGGTTCCGGAAAAAACGAAAAATGGCGAGTCATCGAGCATCGGGAAGAACGAACGCCTTTCTGGCTGGAAGACAGCGAGGGAAAGGTTCTCGTCCAGCCAGACGGTGCGAAGATCGAATACCCGCAGTACCATTCGGAGCGCCGGGGCGACAGGCGTTACACCGTCCGCTTCCTCGACACCTTCGTGAACGTCTACTGCCTGGGTTTTGCCGGCCTGGATCGCGATCAGCCGGACAGACTCACGATCCAGAAGGATGATGCCTCACCCTTCCTGATCAGTGGGAACGAAGAAGAGGACATTGTGCTGGATCGGGGGGCACGGGGTTTTGCGGGCATAGCCCTGACGCTCGGCCTGTTCCTGTTCTCCACTACCGCCCTGTTTGCCGCGGATGGCGGCTTCAGCCCGGACAACCTGATTCTGTCTGCCCTGACAGTACCGATCGTCCTGCTCGTCTACACCGGCATACTGCACTACAACGACATTGTTTTTCTGAAGAACCGCGTTGATCGGGCAGCGGCCAATATCGACACCATTCTCCAGCAACGCCATGAGCTGTGGCCCAACCTGGAGAAATTCGTAAAGGCGTCTCTGGCCCATGAAAAACAGCTGCTGAAAGCCATTGCCCAGCTGCGCAGTGCGGACCCTGTCGAGATGAGCTCAAAGGGCCAGGCGGACAATCTTATCCAGTTTGAAAAGAAGGTAACAACTGCCCTCCAGGCCCGGATCGAGGGATATCCGGACCTGAAGAACAATGAGGTTATTCAGAAGTTCATGTCGATCATGTCAGAGACGGAAAACTACCTTTCGCTCCTGCGAAACAGCTACACCGAGAGCGCGATGATCTACAACACCCGGATCCAGTCGTTCCCTGACGTGATCCTGGCAAAACTGTTCCGTTTCCGCGAAGCACCGCAGTTCAGTTCGGAAACGTGAACTAGCCGTTCAGGCCAAGGTGCTCGGCATCCTGCTCGATACAACGATCCAGCAGCGCCAGATAGTCCGCTTTGGCCTTCACCTTGGTTTCACGGTGGGCGCGCATGTTCAGGGTTTTGAAATGGAGCGCCAGCTCGGTGGCCCGCTCAACCAGTTTGTCCTGGGCAACCACTTCATCCAGGAAGCCCGCCTGCACGGCTCCTTCCGGATTGTAGATCTCAGCGTTCACGACCGAACGGTAAAAGTGGGCCGGCGCCAGTCGATGGCGGGCAATTTCAATCCCGGCGTGGTGCATGGTCATGCCGATTGCCACTTCGTTCAGGCCAAGCTTGAAGGCCCCCTCAACACCAATGCGGTGATCCACTGACAGCAGAATGAATGCGCCCTTGGCGATGGCATGACCGCTACAGGCACCAATGATCGGCAACGGGAATGCGGCCAGACGCCGGGTAAAGCTGGAGCCGGTTTTTACCAGCGCGGCTGCTTCTTTCGGCCCCTTCTGCATTTCTTTCAGATCATATCCGGCAGAGAACACCCCTGGCTGCCCGGTCAGGATCACAACGGCCTTGTTCTGCTCGGCCCGATCCAGCGCCGCGTTGAGCCCCTCGAACACTTCATGGCTCAGGGCATTGGCCTTGCCATTGCTGATGGCAATCGTGGCAACACCGTCTTTCAAGTCATAACTTACCAGTTCAGTCACCTGTTCTACCTCTCTACCGGAATTAAAGTGAGCGTTTGTTTACTTCGATGGACCTGATTGTGGGTTAGGCGCGCCAGAGATTCAATATCCATTGGTCATGTCGCCAAAACCTGGCCGAAATTTGAGACAGTCAGGTATCCGGTAAGGTCGCAAAGCGCGACACTCAACTCCAATAACGGCGAACTGCGCAAACGCTGGCTGCTTTTGAAGACTAACCCTATGCTCTAATTTCAGGCGAAGCGCGTCGACTCAATCGGAATGAAAATATGTCCTACAAAAAGGTGATCTTGAGCGAGTTCGGTGGGCCAGATGTCCTGGTCGTTGAAACAGTTACGGAGGTCCCAGAGCCCGGACCAGGTGAAGTCCGCGTAAAAGTTCTGGCATGCAGCGCTGCTTATACCGACACATTGATACGTCGCGGCATCTATCCTGATGTTAAACAAAAGCCCCCCATTACCCTCGGCTACGACATGATCGGCGTTGTCGATAAAGTGGGCGACCAGGTAGGTCATCTCGCTAAAGGCGATAAGGTCGCCGAACTCACTATCCTCGGCTCCTATTCGGAGTACATGGTTCTCGCAGCCGAACAACTCGTTCAGGTCCCGGAGGACCTTGACGACCTTGAAGCCCTGTCTCTTATTCTCAGCTACGTAACGGCCTTTCAGATGCTGACTCGGCTGGCCGGAGTTCAGGCCGGCGACACTGTCCTGATCCATGGTGCAGGAGGTGCTGTCGGAAACGCACTGGTACAACTTGGGGCGGCAATGAATTTGAAGATGTACGGAACAGCCTCAATCTCCCAACACGATGACTTACGGAATCTCGGTTGCGAACCAATCGACTATAAAACAGATGACTTTGTTCTTCAGATGAAGTCGTACGAGCCACAGGGAGTCAACGCAGTGTTTGATTCCTTGGGCGGAAATCACTTCAAGCGTTCTCTCAAAGTGACCGCAGACCGAGGGACGCTTGTTGCCTATGGCTCATACAATGCAGCGTCATCGGGAGGTTTAATTAAAGACTTCTTACTCGTTAGCTTGTGGGGCTTGTTGCCGTGGCTACCGTCCACAGCTTTCTATTCCATAGGGGCTTGGCATAACAAACATCACGACTGGTTTAAAGAAGATCTGTTGACGCTTTTCAAGTGGCTATCTGAGGGAAAGATCAGCCCCGTCATCAGTCAAAGAATGAAGCTGGAAGAGGCTTCGCGGGCGCATGGGCTTTTAGATAGCGGCCAGGCTAAAGGCAAAATTGTGTTGATGGTTGGGCTATAGTCCGCCAATTGGGACTCGATAGTCAAAGCAGACCTATTGGCCCGGTTTCTTCGTCAGTTCAGTGGTCAGCAAGTGGCAACGCGAACATTCAGATTGGGATAATGCTATGCGGCTAATTCCGGACATTGGGGGAATCACGAGAGCCAGCCTGAGAGATTATCATCCAGCCCGAGACTGGCGAGGACAACACCAACAACAAGACCTGCAGGCAGGCTAAGACGCCGCAACAGCGGTGTTTCACGCACCCTCTCAGGTCTACGTGCTGGCCGTATCCCACTCGGAAAAAGCTTTTTACCCAAGCGGTCATGCAAGAACACGATAAAAAACAGTACAGCGGACAACACTGCAATGTTGAATACCGCAGCCCAAGCCCCGATAAACATCAATTGAACCAAGCCGTTAATTGCCACCCCAAGCAATACACCAATAACGACGTTTACTGCTGAGCTTGCCAGATGGCCGGCCTGTGCAAAAAATGCGGCAGCCCGCTGGGCACGCACCTCAGATTCCTGTTTGTCGGGCTTTGCATCTGGTTTGAGCCGCGACCAGATGACCAACGCCATGACAACGCAGATGAAGGTTAAGGCTATGAGAAAGTCGACTATGGTGAACATGAGGTCACATTTGCTCCAGCCTGAGCATGAACGATAAAAACGCCACTCTCTTCACTGATGTGCCGGACCCGCAGCAGCCAGACCTTTCACCATTAAAGGTCTGGCCGCGGCAGTTTGGGTAGCAGGGCCTCCACGTTAATCGTGTAGGTAGAGAAAAAAGCTTCCGCCGCTTCAATTAGAGCAGTCTCGTTTTCAAGTATCCCAAGATAGACCGGCCACTCGGCGTCTATCAGTTCCGTGCTGTAAAGCTCCGGATCGACGCTCCCCAGCTGTGCAAGAAACCGGAACTCCGTCTCGTTCATGACGATGTAATCGCACCGTTTGTGCAGAAACATTTGCAGCATCTGCTGGGCATTGTAGCCGTCATGGCGCACCAGATGGCTCCCGATCCGCGCCTCAAGTCGATCACTGTAGACAAACCATCTGCGAAGACAGATACCTCCCTTGAGGTCATCGAAGGAGTCCGGTTGCCGGCCAGGTTGCGCGAACACACGGTCACGCCAGGTCAACAGCGGCCCTACGGCGTGCATTCGTTCCGGCAAAGGCATCCATAACGGGTTGGCGAAAACCGCGTTGGCTAGTCCTCGCTCCAGAGCCCAGGCCTGGCGTTTGCGCGCCATGGGGAGGAAATCGGCTGCGATGCCGGTCTGTTTGGTGAACTCATTGATCACCTCGACCAGAATGCCCTCGTTGAGGTTGTTGCCGTAATAAAACGGGAGAAAGCTCTCGTCCGAACCCATAATCTTGAGCGTTTGGGAAGAAGCCGGGAGGAGCCAGAATGCCATGATGATAAACAGGACTGCTCTCATTCGGTCCTCGTTGGAGTGATCAATCGGGTAAGGCCGTCGCTTGCCCGACTATGCCTTGCTGGTCACAGACAGTTTGGCTCGAATTCTGGCTACATACCATTAGAAAATCGATGTCGCTGCAAAGTCAGCTTTACCCACAAAAACTGTGGATAACTTTGTGGGAACAGCTCGGATAGGTGCCTTCAGCCCTGCAATGGCAGGGCCTCATCAATTGTGGCGTTTTAATGACCGGCCAGCGAATAAATAGCCTTATCAGGTTAGCGAATACCCTTGGACTGCAGCCATTGATTGATCTGCACCTGATTCATGGCGCCGCTCTGGCGGGCCACTTCCCGGCCATTCTGGAACAGGATCATGGTAGGGATGCTGCGAATGCCAAACTGGCTGGCCGGACCCTGGGCCTGCTCGGTATTGAGCTTGGCAAAGCGCACCTTGCCCCGCCAGTCTTTCGCGGCCTGTTCGAACTGGGGCGCCATCATTTTGCAGGGGCCACACCAGCTCGCCCAGAAGTCCACCAGCACGGGGAGATCACTGCGCCCGGTATGGGCAGCGAAACTCTGGTCTGTAAGTTCCAGTATCTGGTCGGGCCACAGCGGTTGCTTGCAGGCGCCGCAATTGCCGCCAGATGACAGTTTATCCGCAGGCACGCGATTTACCTTGTGGCAGTTGGGACAGACCAGGTGTCGGATGTCAGTCATGATCGATTACCTTCAGGTGGTGTACTGGGATAAATGATCAGGGCAGACCAGACGAAATCAAGCCACGCTTCTTATTAGTCGCCTCGCAAAAGCGGCGAGGCAATGAAAACCGTGCTTAGAAATCAGACATTACATCCTGAAGATCCTGCTTGAGTTCTGCAGGCTCAGTGATCCATACCGTTTTGTCGAGGCCGGGAAACACACCCACATCGAGGCCATCCTTGGTCAAGCCGGGAACCCATTTCCGGAAAAAGTCTGGCAGCGAAATACTGCGGGGAGTCAGCTCATCGCCGCCGTTGGCGTATTCGGAGGCAAACGCCGAAGCTGGCCACACGGGCAGGTATTCCACATCGCCGTCGTCCGAGGCGATTTTGAGGAACCGACTCTCGCCGTTAACCAGAATCCAGATTTCCCGTTCCTCGGCCACCTGGCTCAGGAAGTAGTCGTACCGCTCTTCACCATCCATTTCCATTACTTGATTGAGGTCTTCACTGCTCATGTCAGGTACGCCACTCCAGTCGTTTGCTTTTGGGTATTCGACGGAGACTAACACGTATTTGACGGAGTCTGGCGACCGCTTTTCCAAAACATTATCAGCAACGCTGCAAGGGCTATGTTGCCGAACAGCATGAAGGGATACATTTCAGGTGAGATTCTCAACCACTCACCGGTGAAGTTCATCATGGAGTGGAAAATCAGGACCGCCAGAACCATGCTGAACCACAAGACACTATTCGCGCGTAAAAGGAGCATCACTGAGGTCAAACCTCAAAACCGCGCCTGCCCCACATTAATCGGAGCTTCCGAATGAAAAAGTACTTTGCCCTCCCGGCTCTGTTTATCGCAATCCCGAGCTTTGCACAGCCGGCACCTGCGCAACCGGGATTCAGTGGTGAAGTCTCACTGAATGCGGTAATTGTCTCCTCAACGTCCAACTTTAACGTCGATGGCGATACAACCATCAGTTCCTTGGAGAACAAGGCAGACAGTGAGTCAAAGGGCCTGATTGCGCCGCTTGGCAATGTTGCCTACACCTTTGGCGAAGGACTGAAACAGCAGATTTACTTTGGTACCACACGGGAGGACATTGCGGTCGGCACCCTGGCTGTGCAACTGGGGTATAAACACAAACTCAGTTCCGGCACGGAAGTGGATGTTTCCTTTTTGCCCACGGTGATTTCGGGAGAGACCTGGCAGAACCCTTATCAGCTCAACACGCCAAGGAAAGAAACAGACATCTCGGGCAACGCCTACCGCCTGCAACTGAACAGTATTTCCGGCTCCGGTTTCAGTCTGGATCTCGCCTATGCGACGACGGATGTTGAGGATGATCTGACCGCAGGGACAGACCTGGCCCGCGATGCCGACAGTTACTACGCCAAGAGCAGTTACCGCTTCACCGTCTCGAGGACCAGCTTTGTCTCACCCTCTGTCCTTTACATTCAACATGACGCCGATGGCAGCGCCAGCAGCTTCGATGCCTATGGCGCTGAAGTCAGCTGGTTCAATATTCTGGGCAGGCACAGCCTGGTACTGACCGCAGGTTTCACAAAGCGGGACTACGACAGCGCCAGCACATTGTTCAGTAAAAAGCGTTCGGATGATGAGTTCAGCCTCTTTGCAGCCTACGAGTACCCGGAGTTCATGGGCTGGAAGGATTGGTCGTTTATTTCGTTTGCCGGCTATGGCGACACCCAATCCAACCTGACCTTCCACGATGAATCCTCGTACCTGTTTGCGGTAGGGCTGAATTACAAGTTCTGATTCGGCCTGGCCCTCAAGCGCCCAACCTGGGCTCAGTTCTCCACCACCCGGGCCCTGAGCCTGGGCAACTGGGCCGGGTAATGTTCCTGGATGAAGGTTACCATGCCCTCCCGGATGGCACATCTGAGGTCCCAGTTCTTGCTGGAATCGGCAGCGCTCATCAAGAAACGCACCTGGATCGCCTGGTCACTGGAATCGGTGACCTGTACTGATGAAAACTCACCGTCCCAGATCCCGGAATCATGCAGCAAGCGGGTGAATTCCTGCCTCAGCGGTTCAACCGGCATGGTGTAGTCCACCCAGATAAAAACTGCCCCCAGCAATTCTGAGGTATTTCTGGACCAGTTCTGGAACGGGTTCTCGATAAACCATTGCAGCGGAACAACCAGGCGACGGAGATCCCAGACGCGCAAGACCACATAGGTCGCTGTCACTTCTTCCACCCAGCACCACTCGCCCTGCACATGCAGCACATCGTCTATACGGAAGGGCTGGGTCAGGGCAATCTGCATGCCCGCCAGAAGGTTGCTGAGGACGGGGCGGGCCGCGAAGCCAAGAATCAGGCCGCCGACACCCGCGGAGGCCAGCAGGCTGGCCCCCATATGCTGAACAGACTCAAAGGTCATCAGGGCAGCGCCCAGGCCGATGATTACGATGAGAATGTTAAGTGCGCGGACCAGGAAACGGGTCTGGGTTTCAACCTTGCGCGCCCGCTTCCACTGGCCTTCCAGCACCGGATTGAGCGCGACAATGACCTCACCAATGGCCGAGGTCAGTCGAACAGCCGCCCAGGTAATAGCAAGGATGAGCAGAAGGGTGGTGATTTGCTGAATCGCCGCCATCAAAGGCAAATCCGGTGGGGCAGTTTCCAGAGAACCTGCCAGGGCAAGCAGGCAAAAGACCACACCAAGAGCACGGGCAGCGGCATCGAGGAACAGCCGGAGAACCGTTCTGGACTCTGAAAAATGCCGGAATACGGCGAGGGCCAGACGGTAAACGATGTAGGTTATCGCAACCGCCAAAATCGCCGAAAACCCCGGCCACAACCACGCCGTGAAACCGGCTTCAAACGATTCCAGCATCAGCCCTCCCGGAGCTTTCAATCAGAGGAGTCAGCCTGCGAACACCTCCGTGTGTTCTGCTCGGCTCTGTACAAGCCTAGACCAGCCCCTGCTCCCGTGCCATGGCCATGGCCGCTTTCGGCCCGGTCCAGAGCGATGGAAGGATAATCAGTGAAACCGGAATGGCTGTCAGCACAATGAACTGCTGGAGCACACCAATCTGGCCGGCGCCCATATACAAAAGAATGGCCGCCATCAGTGCCATGGCACCACCCCAGAACACACGGATCCACGGGTTCGGTTCGTCATGGCCTGCCCCGACCATGGCAATGGAATAGCTCATGGAGTCGCCGGTGGTGGCCACGAAAATGGTTGTCAGCAACAGAATCGCCGCCGCCATCCAGGTGCCGCCGGGCAGGGCCTGAGCCACGGTCAGTGTGGCGACATCAAAGCGGAAGTTGTTCAGTGCTTCGGTCAGGTCGAAGGTACCGGCAAGCTGGTGATAGATGCCGGAGCCACCGAGCAGGGTGAACCAGATGGTGGTCGCGATGGGGGCCAGAACGGCCACCGCCAGAACCATTTCACGAACTGTCCGGCCCCGGGAAATTCTGGCAACGAACACGGCCATCAACGGCGTATAACCAATGAACCAGGCAAAGAAAAATACCGTCCACCATTTCATCCACCAGGCCGGTGCCGTTTCAGCGGTCATGGTGGCCATGGCAAAGAACGAGGTGACGTATTCACCCATCGACTGGGTGTAGGTATTGGCCAGGAACAGCGTGGGGCCGAAGACAAAGATGACCCCGGCAATGACCAACGCCAATATCACGTTAAAACGGCTCAGCAACTGAATGCCCTTATGCAGACCGGTCATGGCAGAGGTCATGTAGACGCCGGCGAGCACCACCAACACGGTCAGCTGGGTGCCATATCCGTCCGAAACGCCAAACAGCTCATGCAACCCAAAGCTCATCTGGGTGGCCAGAAAACCAATGGGCCCGACGGTTCCAGCCACCACGGCAATCACACAGAAGGCATCGATAACACCGCCAAGGCGCCCCTGAATGACCTTCTCACCAAACACCGGGTACAACAGCGTTCTGGGCTGGAGCGGTTTGCCCTGGCCGTAGTGAGCCCGGGTCAGTACCAGAGCTGTAAGCGAGCCGAGCACGGCCCAGGCCAGGAAACCCCAGTGCGTGAATGACTGAGCCATAGCAGGAGCTACCGCTGCAGCGGAGCCAGCTTCAGTATCAAACGCCGGCGGCGTAACAACAAAGTGGTACACCGGTTCACCGGCGGCAAAAAACACTCCGCCCCCGGCCAGCAGGGTGCACATGATCATGGACAGCCACCGGAAACGGCCAATCTCCGGTCGATCCAGTCCGCCGATTCGGGCCGCACCGGCCCGGCTCAGGGCTGTTCCTATGGCTATGAAGAACGTGAGTAACAATAGCACCTGGAAAAACGAGCCCAGATACGTTGCCGTCCACGCAAACCCGGCTCCGATCAGGTCGGACACGTATCCGCTGTCGACGATAGAGGCTCCCACGAACAGAAGTATGAAGCCGATTGTCAGCACCAGAACAACGGGATCGCTATCAGAAAGTGGCCCGCTTCTGGCTCCTGGAGCGGGTCGGGATTTCACGGTCATAAGATCTGCCTCCGGAAGAAAAAGCCGCGCAGGCTACAGGAAGTGAATGAATCATGCACGGAGATTTCTGAAAATACGCATGGTCTGATGAAATATGCCACCGTATTGTTAGGATTCTATCTTTCGAGGAGATCACTCTTGTCGCATCTGCACCTGGCCATACTGCTGGGCATGACCGTGGCACTCGGGCCACTGGCGCTTGATGCCTACCTGCCCGCTTTCCCGGAGATTGCCGACGGCCTGGGCATTGATCACGGGCACGTGGGGCTCACGCTCAGCGCCTATGTCACCACACTGGGTCTTGCCCAACTGGTAGGCGGCCCCCTGTCTGACCGATACGGTCGCAAACCGGTGCTTTTCGGGGGGCTGCTGATCTTTATGGCAGGCGCTGTCATGGTATCGCTGGCTGATAGCCTGTCCGACATGGTGTTCTGGCGGATAGCGCAGGGTATTGGTGGCGCCTTCTGCGCGGTGTCGGTGCCTGCCATTGTCCGCGACGAAGTCAGCGGACAGGACGCTGCCCGGCTGTTCGGGCTCATTGGTCTGATTATGTTCATAGCGCCCGCTGCGGCACCCTCGCTGGGTTCACTGATGCTTGCACTCGGCGAGTGGCAGTGGATATTCCTGATGCTGGCCGGCTATGCCGCGTTTCTTGTGCTGACCCTGCAGGTGGCGCTTTTCCCGAGGCTTCAACCCCGCACACCGACAACCACGCCTATTCGCTCCCTGGTGACCAATTACCTGCTGGTGCTCAGGCACAAAACCACCATGCGCTTTATCGGCATTCAGGTTCTGTGTTTCAGCACCATGCTGTTATTCATCACCCATTCCTCATTTATCTATCAGGAATGGTACGGCCTCTCCAACAGCACGTTTGCCATTCTGTTCGCTGCCAACATTGCGTTCATGGCAGCACTGAACCTGATTAACCGTCCGCTGCTGAGGCGATTTTCCTCGGTGCAGCTGGTGCGCGCCCAGGTTATTGCACAATGCCTGGCTCTTGTCGCCCTGGTTGCCAGCGTGCAGTTCCAGGGGCCTCTCTGGCTGGTGGCGGGGTGCATCATCGCTGCCATCGGCTGCCAGGGCGGCATCGTGCCCAACAACATGGCGAACGCCATGGAGTTCTTCCCGAATCTCAGCGGCACTGCGGCGGCTCTTCTGGGCGCATCGCAGTTCACCATTGCCGGGGCAGTCAGCACCCTCTCTTCGGTCTCGGGTGACCAGACACTCCTGAGCATCGCAGTTTCAATGCTTGCCTGTTCATCAGGTGCCGTTGTTCTTGCCCTGGGCGCGCCTAGGGCGGTCTCGCGAGCCAAAGGAGCTCGTGTATCCGAATTAAACGCCGGATAGATCAACGCTGATGGTCTGTCTACCCATGTGGCAGCTGTTCCCGGGCGATGTTTACACCCCTCACTGTGTAGCAGAGTTATCCAGGCCTGGCATTTCCTCAGCGATATTCAAAAGGCTCTTGGCTCATTATTCGAGCTATCGTGCCATCCTCGCGCATATCCTCGAGAGCCTTATCGATCTCTGCTAACAAACCGAATGCTCGACCAGTCTTAGCCAGGCCTATTCGGAAACCAACTGACTCGAAGGGCCCTTCATGCGCCACCATCCTCGCTTTCAACAGCGGATAATCATGGAGCGCATAGTCCGCTGCCATCCGGTTGACCAGAAAAACATCTATCCAGTGACGATCCAGACGCCTGAAATTACCCAGAATTGATGGTGCTTCATCCACCATAAGATTCGATTGCACTACAGCAGTGTTAAATGGCTCACCATAATTGAAACCTGTCACCACCCCTATTCTAAGCCCCTGCAAATCGGCAAACCTCGAACGCGGAAGGGCGTGGGGGCTATCAATTCGGTACCAAAGCACGTTGGTATCGGAAATGATCGGGCGACTCATGAGTAGAAACTGCTTTCGCTCCTCGTTTTCGGTGAGCAGCATGATGCCGTCAACGTCGCCATCCTCTGCCATTTTGAGGCATCGAAGCCAGGGAAGGATTCGCAACTCGACCGGTCGCGCAATTCGGCCTGATATCTCATGCAAGAAATCAACTGCATATCCACCGATGGCTAAACCATCGTCATTACCATAACTGTAAGGTGGCCAGTGGCTGTTACAGAAGAGGAGAGGCTCGTCGGACACCTCATCACCATAGACAGCCTGAAAAGAGAAGAACAAAAACAAAAACCAGCCTAGAACCTTCATCGGGACGCACTCGAGAAAAATACGCTTCAGCAGACCTGTACATGAGGCTTACAATCGAATTGTGAACGCCCTCAGACTTATTGTAGCCGCTTTTATACCCCGACGAATTGACTAAATGCTGGAAGGTTTGACCAAAATTTACTTGGTTGGTCAGCTTTGCTTGAGGAAACGAAAGCAGCCGCGGAAAAAGAACCGCGGCTGGGATAGAGAAGTTACTTCTCAACCTGTTCGAAGTAGCCAGTCAACCGCTCCTTGTTGGTGGCAGCTGCTGCGGTCAGTTTATCGACGGCTGCTTTTGCAGCGCCATAGTTCGCCGGCTCACCTACCTGAATCACGCCAGCCATGTTCAATGCCGCGTGGGGCGTGCACTTGTAGACGTACACTCCTTCCTCATTCAGCGTCACTGTGATGCCCTGGTTCATGGCGCCCTGCCAACCTTCCGCGCCCTCAGGCACCTCAACGGAGACAGAATTATGGGCAGGATCGACCAGGACAAACTTAACCGTGTCACCGGGCTCAGCTTTCACAAAGCCTGGCTCGAAGACCATGGCACCGTCAGCGCCGGAGTTTTTCATCTCAACAACGTGCTCCGCTGCCATGGCAAAACCGGAAACCAGGGTCAGTGCTACTGCGGTCAGACCGTTCTTGAACGTAAGTTTCATTTTGACTTCACCTCATTGGTTGGTCGTTGAAAATACTCGAGACATTACGCGCCTTAAACACAGTGGGATTCTTTTCCGGGCTAAGGGCATATCCTTATGGGAATGACACTCGTGTTTCGCCAGCGATCGAGCCTGAGAACCAAAGAGGGCCTGTTTCGTACAAACCTCATCGTGTCTGAGGAAATTTAATGATGGCGGAACTTAACATCGACGGTATACACCACCAGCTCTCTCAGGTTGGAGTAAGCAGGCAGTTCGAGCAGGAGCTGCGTTGCAGTCATGCGGGAGAAACCGGTGCCGTGTGGATTTACCGGGGGATTCTGGCGACGCGCCCCCGAAAAGAGCTGCTGGATTTCGCAACGGAGCACCTGGCGTCGGAGAGCGAGCATCTACGTTTCTTTAACCAGCTTCAGTGCTGCTATCGCCCAAGCCTGCTGCTGCCACTGTGGCGCCTGGCCGGTTTTTTGACGGGTCTTATCCCGGCATTGATGGGAAAACAGGCGGTTTTCGCCACGATCGAAGCCGTGGAAACCTTTGTTGACCTGCACTACCAGGAGCAGATCAAAACGCTTTCTCCGTATGCATGGCGCGAGTCGGAGCGGGCTATACTTGCAGGATTCGAGAAATGCCGGCTCGACGAAGTCCACCATCGTGACGAAGCCGGGCAAAATCGATCCGCCGAAGCGAGTCTTCTTCTAAGGCTATGGACAGGGCTCGTGGGGGCCGGTTCCAAAGCGGCTGTCCAGTTTGCCCGACTGATTTGAGAGTCATTCCATGAGCCTGATATCCAAACCCTTCGATGACAGCGGCGTTGAAATGGTGGACGAGATTGCCCAATACGGTACGGCCATCTCGAAACGGCTCGAACAATTCCGATCGAGACATCAGCTGCGTCACGACACACCCGGAGGTTACTCAGGCATAGTGATCGCAGCCTCCATCTGCAATGCGATGGGAGACAGCATCAAACGCTCGAACCAGGAGCCTTTTCGTGCCGAGTATGCCCGAGCGGCCGAAACGTTTTTCTTTGAACATGTATCCCCGGATGCACCATCAAACCCTACACCTCTTGACGATTGCCGTTCTTCTCACGAACTCATACAGGTCGTAAATACCTTATTAGCAGACGACCAGATACTGCCCGCGGATGGCAGCGTTTCACTCCAGACCGTCATGATGGCTCTGGTCTGGTCGGCACTAACTTTTGCAATGGAGTCTCTACCGCCGGAGCAAGCTCGCTCTTATGTGCAGCAGCGGATCCTGCACGGAGGCTCAGAATCGGCTCGCCATTAGTCAGAAAGGGCTTTATGCAACAAAAGACGATCACCGACGAAACCTTGAGGATGGGCGTGGACGTCCTGGCGGAGAAAGATCCTGATCTTTACGGTATCCGAGCCCGACTCGGATACCCGCCAATCTGGACCCGCGAACCCGGCTTTGCCTCATTGGTGCACATCATTCTTGAGCAGCAAGTTTCGATCAAAGCCGCGGCCACCATGTTTGAACGGCTCGCGTCCCACCTTGAATCGGTAACTCCTGATTCAGTAAAGAGGGCCGGCGAGTCTGGACTCAGGAGTGTCGGGCTCACACGGCAGAAATCCCGGTATTGTGTTGAGCTGGCCAATCGGATAGCCAGCGGTGCGCTGGATCTCTCCCAGCTCGAAGCACTTGACGATGCGCAGGGCCGAAGTCACCTTTTAGAAGTACCCGGTTTGGGCCCCTGGACCGTCGACGTCTATTACATGATGGCGCTAGGGCGGCCGGATGCCTGGCCTCAGGGAGACTTGGCACTGGCATCCGCAATACAGGACATCAAAAATCTGGATGCCCGACCAACAAACTATGAGCAACTGGGCTTTGCCAAACAATGGGCGCCGTGGCGAGCGGTAGCAGCCCGCATGCTCTGGATGCATTACCTGGACGCCCGAGGTCAGTGAAGGAGGAATTGTGATCTACGAAACCGAGATGAAACATCTTGCCCGCTGTGTTGAGTTGGCTTCAATGGCGGTTGATAGCGGAAATCCGCCTTTTGGTTCTGTGCTGGTGGATGAAACCGGCGCGGTCAGATACGAAGGGCATAATGAAACTGCCGGTGGCGATGAAACCCGGCACCCCGAGTTCGAAATAGCCCGTTGGGCTGCCGCCAACATGACCCCGGATGAGCGAGCCGCCTCAACGGTGTATACCTCAGGCGAACACTGCCCGATGTGCGCGGCAGCCCATGGCTGGGTCGGCCTTGGGCGCATCGTTTATGCAAGCTCGTCAGAACAGCTTTCAAGCTGGCTGGACGAGCTGCACGTTACGCCACCACCCGTGGCAACGCTTCCGATCAACCAGGTCGTTCCGGGTATCCCCACTGAGGGTCCTTTCCCTGCGCTCTCAGATGCCCTGCGCGAACTTCACAAGCGCTATGCTTTGGCCGGTCGGAACAAAACGTAATTTCCCAGCAGTGCCAGCGTGGCACCCAGTACCGCCGTTGTTGTCCACTCAAACCCCTCGAGCCAGGTCGAAACGCTCAGGGCAACCACGGGAAAAAGCACCGTCGCGTAGCCGGCCTTGTCGGCGCCGAGCGTCTGAATCACCGTGATGTAGCAATAGAACGCGATGATTGAGCCGGGAACGGCCAGGAAGACAGTTGCGCCCCAGAAAGTCGCTGAGGTGGGGAGTACCCACTCAACACCCTGAAAAAGGCACCAGATGCCAAGAATCACCGCGCCGTAAACCATGGCCCAGGCATTGGCCAGTAACAGCGGCACCTGAGACATCCGCACCTTGATGCTGACCAGGTTACCCATCGAAAACCAGAAGGTGCCGCCAATGGCGAACAGAATGCTCGTGGCTGTGGCGTTACCCAGTTGCAGATCGTGCCAGAACAGTAGTGCCACACCTGTGATCCCCAGAGAGATCGCCGGATAAAGCCGGGCGGTAGGCCGGAGCCTTAACCAGAGCCAGCCATTCAAAGCGTTAAACAAAGCGGCCAGCGAAAACACCACCGCCAGCAGACCGCTTGTCATCGATTCTGCAGCACGATAAATCAGCAAAAAGTTCAGGCTGTACAGGGTTGCTCCCTGCAGCACCAGCCAACCGTGCTGTTTCAGGGTCAGCTTCTCCAGCCTGCGCACCATGGCAAGAACCACGAGTGTCACGACAGACGCCATAACGAATCGGTAAAACACGGATATATCGACAGGTGCTGCTTCGACCTGCAGGCGAATCGCTGTCCAGGTTAGCCCCCAGATCAGTACCGTCAAACCATAGTGAACAGAGATAGGCATGGCAGTGATTCCTGTTGCTATCGGGAACAATCGTTGAGCAGGGATCATCATATGACTCAAACAACACCAAAACTTGTCAGATCCTGCTGAACCATGGATGATTCTTGCGGAGGCTCCCTATGCAGACCGATTCTGAATCCATGCCCAAAAGCCCAACGCAATCGCGCCCGGCAAATCGCGACATTGTCGATACCCTGAGAACCGCTGGCGTCGCACCTCAGAAAATGCTTGAACTCGATCAAGGGCGGGCTCTGGCGCAATGGCAGAATCGTCAGGGCGAGGTGCGTTACGAACGGCCCCGTCACCATGCATTGAGCATTTACATAGACAAGGGCGAACAGGCCAGAAGGGTATTGAACGGTAAGGTTGTCAGCCAGGGCTTTCCGGGTGCCGTATGCCTGTTCCCGGCGGGCAGCCGCTCAAGTTGGCAAATCAGCGGACAGTTCGAGTTTTTTCATCTCTATTTCAATGACCTGGACGTCGCCCGGTGCGCCGAACAGACTTGGGATGCGGATCCGGACAAGCGCCAGCTTTCCGAGCTTTACCACGCCGAAGACCCGGTTCTCGCCCAGGCCGGAAAGCTCCTCGCGCTCAGCGACTGGCAAGCACCCGGCCAGACCATGGCAATGGATCACCTCGCACAATGGCTTCTACTGCAGGTCGTCAGCCGCCACTCTGATATTCGGCAACCCCTTCCGGAAGTCACAGGGCAGCTGTCACTTCGATACCGCCGGCTCTTGCAGGAACGCATCGATGCGGAACTGGGCCAGGCGTTAACGCTCGCCAACATGGCCAGTTGGGTCAACCTGAGCCCCTATCATTTTGCCAGGGTTTTCAAGGCCACATTTGGTTGCGCGCCCTATCAATACGTCCAGGAGCAACGATTAATCCGGGCCCGCGACCTTCTCCGTAACAACAGGCACAAAATCACGGCCATTGCACTCATGTGCGGATTCAATGATTCCAGCCAATTCAGCCGTGCGTTCAAAGCAAGGTTCGGAGTAACCCCATCGACCTACCGTGCAGATGCGAACTTAAACCACTGATCCCGGAGACTTATGCGCATTCGCGTAACCCATCAAAGGATTACTCTTGTTCTGCAATTGATACTGCTTGGTGAAGCAGTGTTCGCGATCTGGGGCCAACGATGGTTCACCGCTTTCTTGACGGCCATGATTATCGCCATCACCTTCTTCCCGTTGCTGTTTGAACGCCGTTTCCGAATCCACATTCCACCGGAACTGCAGCTAGCCGCCATAGGGTTTGTGTTTGCTTCCCTGTTTCTCGGAGAGATCCGTGATTACTACACGCGGTTCTGGTGGTGGGATATGGCGCTCCACACCACGTCGGGATTCTTGTTGGGTATTCTCGGCTTTCTCCTGGTGCACATTATGAACGAGACCGAAAAGATTCACGTGCACATGAATCCCGGCTTTGTCGCATTTTTCGCATTCATGTTTGCACTGGGTGTGGGCGCACTGTGGGAGATTTTCGAGTTCACCATGGATTCCCTGTTTGGCATGAACATGCAAAAGCCCATGCTTGGTGATCCTTCCGGGCTGACGGATACCATGTGGGACCTGATCGTCGATGCGACCGGGGCACTGGTCATTTCCGTATTGGGCTGGCGCTATCTGAAGAACGCGGACAAACGCTCCTTTCTGGAGCGCTGGATTGACTCTTTTATTGCTCGCAACCCACGATTTTTCAAGAAATGAAAATCGGGCATTCAGTCACTCCACAAGGCCTGACCGGGGCACCAAACACGCCATCGCTGTGAGTGAAACGTCTCGAAATACGCCCTCCG
This sequence comes from Marinobacter maroccanus, assembly GCF_002933275.1. GTDB lineage: Bacteria > Pseudomonadota > Gammaproteobacteria > Pseudomonadales > Oleiphilaceae > Marinobacter > Marinobacter maroccanus. The sequence continues at coordinate 73,202 of NZ_PSSX01000016.1, read as the reverse complement.
CGGCCACAACACTCGGGAATCGGTCGTAAAGCATCCGCCGACACGTGGAGGTTCGTGCCTCGGCTTTTTTGACGCAATCGCCATGGGCTTTGGTTTCACTGCCCTCGCCCGTGGCGTCTGAGCAGAAGTCCGGAATCTGCCCAAAAATCCAGTCGACGGCGGCGCTCAACTCAACCGGATTGGCCCGCAAATTGGAAAGGCGGCTGGCATCAACTGGCTCGGGTTGCTCGCGGGTCTGATCCCAGAGAACAAACAGCAGGGCAGCAGCTACCAGTACAACAGTGACCTTGGGAAACTTCATGGGCGCCTTTTCATTCCGGTGAATCAGATCGCCGATCATAAACGCTCAGGCATCTGCTGTCCCGGTTTCCTATACTAATCAGGATTTCACACAAAAGGGCTTTCGACGGAAAGCGCCCTGCCAATTAAGCCAAAAGGAGTTTTGCAAATGACCACACTGATTGTTGGTCTCATTCTGTTTCTCGGCGTGCACTCGCTTTCCATGATTAACGAGCCGCTGCGTAACCGGTTGAACGCGTCCATGGGCGAGGGAGCCTTCAAAGGACTGTATTCCGTGGTGTCCCTCGTCGGTCTGGTTCTCATCGTCTGGGGTTACGGCGCCGCCCGGATGGATCCGACGCTGATCTACATGCCGCCCGCCTGGCTCAAGCATGTGTCCTTCCTGCTTCTGGTGCCTGTGTTCCCATTGCTCTTCGCCACTTACTTCCCGGGGAAAATCAAGGCAAAACTGGGGCACCCCATGCTGGCTGCCGTCAAACTCTGGGCTCTGGCTCACTTGCTGGCCAACGGGATGCTCCACGACCTTCTGCTGTTCGGCTCCTTCCTGGCCTGGTCCGTAGCCGACCGGATCTCCATGAAGCGCAGAACCCAGCGGGCCATTCCAACGCTGCCAGCCACCAAAGCCAATGACATCATTGCGATCATTGGTGGCCTTGCGGTGTACGTGATCATGGTGGTCTGGGCCCACCAGTGGCTATTTGGCGTAGCACCGGCCTGAACGACCGGCGCTCAAACGGATTAGAGGCCCTGTGCTCCGCGGCGCAACCAGTCATGCACGAACGCAAGCTTGCGTTGCGCCGTTTCCGAGAGCACAAACGGATAAAGGTCAGACAGCCCCATGGAACGGTTCACGTGGTTAACCCGAATGGCCAGTGACGCAGCAACGTTGATCAGCATCGCCGTGTCGGGCTCCGAGTATGGATCCCAGCCCTGTCTCGGCACCTCGGGCGATGTCAGACCGGCTGAAACAAGACTGTCAGTGATGTCCGTCAGGTGCAGCAGGTGTGCGGCAGTCTCCGCCCAGTCTTCGTGTGGGTGTGCCGAGGCGTAGCTGGTCAGGTAGAACAGTCTCCAGTCTTCCGGCGGACCTTTATGGTAGTGATGTTCGAGGGCCGCCGGATAATCGGCGCGCTCGTCACCGAACATCTCCCGGAATGCATCCAGAAAATCTTCCCGCAAACTCAGCCGCCACCAAAGCATATGAGCGATTTCATGGCGCATATGGCCGACCATGGTTCGATAGGGTTCGTCCAGGGCTTGCCTTCGGGTGGCACGAACCACCGGATCCGCCTCTGCAACACTGATCGTTACCACACCATTCGCGTGCCCCATGGCAACCGGGGTCAGGCCTTCCGCCAGCATGTGAAAAACCGGGCGCGTGCCTGGATCCTCCGGGCGAAACCAGTGCCAACGGCCGAGATTGTCCAGCACCCAGCGCTTCGCAGCCTCAGTTTCGGCCCAGTTCGGCATGGCATTGAAAATATTCGGGTCTGGCGCCAGCGCGGTCATCGCGCAAGACCGGCAGAAAGCCCCCTGTTCGGGCGCAATCCAGTTGCAGCCAATAATATCCCGATTAACACAGAAGGGAGGCATGGGAACAAACGCCCTTGCCTGGGGGTCGTAGGCGACCGGTGTACCCTGGGCAGTGGTCAGATTATCAAACCACAAATTCCCGGAACCAACCGGGTTGGAAAAAACCTTCATAGAGCTGGTGCTCCTTTTGAACGGCAGCGTGCCTGAAAATGAATTGCCGCTTTCCCGAACCTATACTTTATGGCGAAGGAACACCAGCCCGAGCGAAAAATCCACTGACCTGGCGCTACATTCTGATTACCAGATCATCATAATCAAAGCGCACTTTCGGCAGGCCTGAACTTCGGTCACGAGCACTGCGATAGCCCAGAGCGACGATAGCCGAACTCTCCAGACCCAGTTCTGCCAATCCAAGCACCTCATCGTAGGCTTTTTGGTCGAAACCGGTCATCGGGCAACTATCGATTCGCATTGACGCGGCTGCAGTTAGAAGAGTGCCCAGTGCGATGTAGGCCTGTTGGTGTGCCCAGGCCTGCTTCTCCAACCGGGATTTGGCCGCAAGGGCCTGTTTCATATGTCTCACATAGCCCGAGATGTCTTCTGCAGGCACGCCTCGGGTTTTCACAAACTGGGTGACATACCTGTCGACAGTATGATCACCAATGTCTGTCTGCGCCGCAAAAACAATCAGGTGCGAGCAGTCCAACACTTTCTGCTGGCCAAAGGAATAGGCCAGCAAAGCCTGCCGCAGCGACTTACTCTCCACAACCAGGATTTTGTAGGGTTGTAGTCCATAGGAAGAGGCGCTCTTGCGGGCCGCATCGACCAGCGTTTCCACCGTCTGGGCATCGAGCTTCTCGGGCGAAAATTCACGGACGGCGTAACGCCAGTCCAGGGCTTCGTGTATGTTCATAAAGTTGTCTCCTTCGGGTTGAAGCAGCAACTCTATGAGACCGTAGTGACTAAAAAAACGGATAGAATAGAACTACATATTTTCCATGAAGGAAATAATGAGGAGGTCACCGCAAACACCTAGTGCACTTTGCACTACTCCCAGTAGGGTTTCTCCCCAAGATACTGATCGAGGTGATCAAGCAGCAGGCGGACCTTGGTGGGTTGCTTGCGCCCGGGTGGGAATAGGGCGAATACAGTGTAGGGTTTTGGTGGGAAGTCTGGCAGCAGGGGAATCAGTGCGCCTTTTTCAATATCTCCCTGAACCAGAAACCGCGGCAGGAAACCAACGCCGACTCCCCTCAACAGACTCTGGCGGATCGCCAGGCTGCTGTCCGTTCGATAGTTGCCGTTGACCCTTACCTCCCGATCGCCCAGCTCCCAGACTCCGGGTCTGTCATGCAGCGAAAACGTCAGACAGTTGTGCTGTGTCAGGTCTTCCGGGTCGTGGATCTCCGGGGCACCTTCCAGATACCCGAGCGATGCGCAAACAATATTTCTGGACGTTCTCAGTGGCCTGGCCATGAGGCTCGAATCGGCCAGGGAGCTTCGAACCCGAATGGCGATATCGACGCCCTGCTCCACCAGATCAACCATTCGATCACTGAGCTGAAGGTCGATATCGATTTCAGGATAGTCACGGAGAAAACTGTCGATGGCCTCTGTTATGTGGGTCAAACCGAACGACATGGGCACATTCAGTCTTATCGTCCCTCGGGGCTCCGCCTGGAACCCTCTTGCCTCCAACTCGGCGTCTTCCAGCTCATCCAACAGCGACTGAGTGCGTCTCAGAAAGGCGAGCCCGGCATCGGTGAGGTTCATGCGTCGGGTGGTTCGGTTGATGAGTCTCGTGTCCAGATCCCGCTCCAGAAAGGCAATGTGCTTGCTGACCGTTGCTGCGGTGATCTCAAGGTCGTCCGCAGCCCGGGTAAAGCTGCCCAGCTCCGCAACGCGCCTGAAGATCGTCATCGCTACCAGCTTGTCGGTGGCCACAGAACCCCTGATTATTTCTGATTTGGAAGGAGTATTGTTCGAATGCACCCAATTATCAACTGAATCAACTGCGGCAAACTGGTTCCTGGTGATATCCCTCCACAACCCGGAGTACTTGGTGATGATAGCCTCGATGCAGCGTGCAATTCTCCCGCCCCAGGCCGCAGTCTGGGGACTTCTGCTGGCCAATGGATTTCTGATCGCGCTGATGCTGGCGCTGGCAAAAGCGGCGACCTCCCAGGGTATGCCGGCCATCACCTATGCGTTCTGGCAAACATTGATAGCAGGAGCCGTTCTGCTGCTGTGCGCCCAGAAACGCCGTTCTCTGTTGGAACGTCGCCTGACCCGCTATTTTCTCATCAGCGGTTTGACTGGTATCGCGATCCCGAATGCCATCGGGTTTTATCTGGTCACCAAACTCGGAGCCGGTTTCACGGGGATCATGTATGCCCTGCCACCCATATTTACGTTCCTGCTCGCAACCAGCATGGGGCTGGAAAAGCGTAGCTGGATCAAACTGACCGGGCTATCCATTGCGGTCGTCGCCTGCGCCTGGATTGTGCTGCAACGTCATTCAGAGATCAGCAACCCGAACATACTCTGGTTCGCCATGGGGCTTATTATCCCGGCCATGCTGTCCATCGGTAACGTCTATCGCTCAGTAGCCTGGCCTGATGGTGTAAAACCCATGATCCTGGCATCGGGTACACTGTTGGCGTCGGCTTTCACGCTTGGCCTTTTCGCAGGTCTGACGGGGACCTCAATTTTTCCGGAAAGCACAGAATTTCACCTCCATGGCATTGTCGTGCTTCAGGGCCTGCTAACCGCGCTGACCTACCTTTGCGCCTTTGAGCTGCAGCGTCGCTCCAACCCGGTTTTCTACAGTCAGCTCGGTGCAGTAGCGGCCGTATTCGGGTTGCTGATCGGGGTTATCTGGTTCAGGGAAAACTACTCGTTAACCATCTGGCTGGGAGCGTTCCTGGTGATCCTTGGGCTCAGGATCAGCAACAGGAAGAGCGTGCAAACCGCCGCAACCTGAAACCATCAACCAGATTCATAACCACCCCTCAAACAAATTCATTTGTCTAATCGGAGCCCCGTTCCTAGGATGGTGACTTCTGTCACCCACAATAAGAATCACACCCCGGGGAACCAGGTACCATGACTTTCCGCTCCGTACTGATTGCCAATCGCGGCGAAATCGCAATCCGCATTGCCCGAGCCTGCAACGAACTGGGATTGCGCTCTGTGGCCGTATTCTCTGAAGACGACGACGCCAGTCTGCATACCCGTATGGCCGATGAGGCAGTGGCTTTACCGGGCCATGGCGTAAAGGCCTATCTGGATGGAGCGCAACTGATAGACGTCGCAAAGGCCCATGGCTGCGAGGCGGTCCATCCTGGCTACGGTTTCCTGGCGGAAAACGCCAGTTTTGCCCACGCATGCGAACAGGCCGGGCTGATTTTTATCGGCCCTTCGCCAGAGGTGTTGGAGGGGTTTGGTGACAAGTCGGCTGCCCGGGCCCTGGCGGAAAGCTGCGACGTTCCTCTGATCAAGGGCATCAACAAAACGGTGAGCCTTGGCGAAGCCAGGGCTTTCCTGAGGGAGCATGGCCCTCTTATGCTCAAGGCGATTGCAGGCGGTGGTGGCCGCGGCATGCGGGCGGTCTATTCCGAAACAGAGCTCGAGCAGGCTTTCCAGCGCTGCCAGTCTGAGGCTCAGTCAGCCTTCGGCAGTGGATCGCTATACATTGAACAACTGATCAGGCGTGCGAGACACATTGAAATCCAGGTAATTGGCGACGGTACCGGGGCCGTCAGCCACCTCTGGGAGCGCGACTGCAGCATCCAGCGGCGCAACCAGAAGCTGATCGAGATTGCGCCGAGTCCTTCATTGGACGCCTCGATCCGGGATGCCATGATCGACTGCGCCCTGAAGCTGGCCCGATCGATTAACTACCGCGGACTTGGAACCTTTGAATTTCTGGTGGACCAGGACCAGCCGGGCCGCTTCTATTTCATGGAGGCCAACCCCCGCATTCAGGTTGAGCACACTATCACCGAGGAAATCACTGGTGTTGATCTTGTGCAAACCCAGCTGCAGTTACTTGCGGGGCACAGCCTCGCGGATCTGGCCCTTGAGTCTGCACCAACGATGCGGGGATTCGCGATTCAGGCGCGGATCAACAGCGAAACACTTCACGCCGATGGTCATGCCACCGCCGCTACTGGCACGCTGAGCACCTACGAGCCACCGTCGGGCCCCGGTTTACGAGTCGATGGCTATGGTTACGCCGGCTATTCCGTCAGCCCGTCGTTTGACTCCCTGCTCGCCAAGCTGGTTGCCCACGGTAGCGATTATCCATCGACGCTCCGACGGCTGTATCGGGCCCTTTGTGAGTTCCGGCTGAACGGTGTCAGCAACAATATTGGACTGCTCCAGAATCTGATCCGCCACTCAAGTGTTGAAACCTGGGCGGTTACTACCCGTTTTGTCGAAGACAACCTGGCAGCCCTGATCCCGGAAGAGACCAGTACAAGCCATCCACACCTGCACTTTGGCAACACATTTGTCGCGGAGGACCCCGAGAGCCCGGGCGACACAGCCGCACCGGCAGGCACCATAGGCATCGAAGCGCCCGGTTCAGGCACTGTTGTCAGTATCGATGTTGCACCGGGAGATTCAGTCGCCATCGGCGACCCGATCGCGGTGCTTGAAGCCATGAAAATGGAATTCGTGGTCAAGGCAACGCAATCCGGCATCGTCCACACAGTTGCCGCAGAATCAGGGAAAACGGTGAACGAAGGGCAGGCGCTGGCCTACCTGGAACCCGCCGACGTGGACGCCAGCGGCACTCAGACCGAAGAGAGGGTTGATCTGGAGTACATCCGGGCCGATCTCGCCGAAGTCTCCGAGCGCCACGATCTTCTGACCGATGAACGCCGCCCGGAGGCAGTCGCCAAACGCCGTAAAACCGGGCAGCGAACCGCTCGTGAAAACGTTGAGGATCTGCTCGATCCGGACAGCTTCAACGAATACGGGTCCCTCGCACTGGCGGCACAGCGCCGCCGCCGTTCGGTGGATAAGCTGATTGAAATGAGCCCGGCGGATGGCCTGATTACCGCCATCGGCAGCGTGAACGCCCCCGAATTCGGAGCAGAGGCCGGCCGTTGCGCCACCATGGCCTACGACTACACCGTGTTTGCCGGCACCCAGGGGCTGGCCAACCACCGCAAGGCAGACCGCATCCTGGCTCTCGCCGAGCAATGGCGCATTCCGCTGGTTCTGTTTGCGGAAGGCGGCGGCGGTCGCCCATCCGACACCGACACCAATGGCGTGTCCTTCCTGGACTGTCATACCTTTGTCAGCATGGCACGGCTCTCCGGCGTGGTCCCCACGCTCGGCATTGTCTCTGGCCGATGCTATGCCGGCAATGCAGCCCTGCTGGGCTGCTGCGACACCATCATTGCCACCGAAGATGCCAATCTGGGCATGGCAGGGCCCGCGATGATTGAGGGCGGCGGCCTTGGGCGGTTCAGCCCGGAACAGGTAGGGCCGGTTTCCGTCATGGGGCCCAACGGAGTGATAGATATCCTGGTCAAGGACGAAGCAGAAGCTGTGCGCGTGGCGAAGCAATACCTGTCTTACTTTCAGGGCCCGGTGAAAGACTGGCAGTGCGCCGATCAACGACGGCTCCGCCACCTGATTCCGGAAAACCGGATGCGGGTCTACGATATCCGCCAGGTCATCGAAACCCTGGCCGATCAGGACAGTGTTCTGGAACTCCGCCGGCAATTTGCCCCCGGGCTGATCACGGCACTGGTGCGCATTGAAGGCCGCCCAGTGGGCCTGATCGCCAACAATCCCGCCCACCTGGGCGGGGCGGTCGATGCCAACGCGGGGGACAAGGCAGCCCGCTTCATGCAGCTGTGCAACGCCCACAACCTTCCGATCGTGTCACTGTGCGACACACCGGGCTTCATGGTGGGACCTGACGCCGAAAAACAGGCCACCATTCGCCATGTTTCGCGCATGTTCGTGGCAGCAGCCAAGCTCAACGTGCCTTTCTTCACCGTGATTCTGCGCAAGGCGTACGGCCTTGGCGCCCAGGCCATGGCAGCGGGCAGCATGCTCACGCCTTTCTTCACGGCCGCCTGGCCCAGCGGTGAGTTCGGGCCCATGGGCTGGGAAGGCGCCGTGCGCCTGGGCTTTGCCAAAGAGCTGGCCGCCCAGCCCGATGAGGAATCAAGGCAGAAGATGTTCGATACCCTGGTTGCCAAGGCCTATGAGCAGGGCAAGGCACTCAACGTGGCCAGCTACCTGGAGATTGATGCGGTGATCGACCCGCAGGAAACGCGGGCGTGGTTGATCAGGGGCCTCAATTCTACGTCCGCCGGAGAACCTGACGGACGTGGAAATCGGCGGTTTGTGGACACCTGGTAAACGTCAGTCTCAACAACTTGTGACCTTGGTAACCTTGACACGAAACTCGCGTGCTGCACACGGCAAGGTCTCGGGCACTTCCTTTGTGTCACCGTAGCAACCGTTCACATTGTTCAACATCGTTTCCATGACACCACGATGCTGAACACTTGCGGAGCCCGGACAATAGACTTCGAAATAGACATCAAGGCATCCAACCTCTTCCGGCTTGATGTTTGGGACAGTTCCGAAAACGTGCTTGGAGGGTCCGGGACAAGATCGGCCATAAAGTTTTATACCCTGCTGCATTGCTGCCAGATAAGCCGCCCGACGAGCCTCGCGCTCTGCCCTCTCACGCTCTCGCGCCTGCTGGCGCTCCAGTATTTCCTGCTGACGCGCCAGTCTACGGGCCTCTTCAGCCTGACGGCGCTCTTCCGCTCTTTGGCGGGCTGTTTCCTCAGCCTGTCGACGTGCCTCAAGCCGTCTCCGCTCTTCTTCGGCACGTTGTCGCCTGTCGATCAGCTCAGCTTCCCTACGTTCTGCCTCGGCGAGCTGTTGAGAGCGCCTACGTTCCATCTCGCGTCGCTGCTGTTCCTGCTGACGTTTTATGGCCTCCTGGCGGAGTCTTTGCTCTTCATACATACGCTGTTGCATCTCAAGCTGCTGTCTCTGCTGGGCCAACTGGTTTTCGGTGAACTGTTTGAATTGCTGTACCGTCTGGTTCAGCATCATCATCGTGTTGTTGGAGTTGGAACCGGACGGCTGATCAGAGGCGGGCTCACGACAGTACCTTGGATTCTGGTACCCGTCCACACAGTCCTCGTACTCTCTGCGAATCGGACAGTTTGCACTGCACTCCTGAATCCGGCGCTCCATTGCCAGGCGTTTTTTCTCTTCCTCGGCAATTTCGTACATCTCCGTTCGATAATCTCGGGCCTCTGCCAAGCGCTGCCGTGACGATTCATCGAAAACGAGCCGCTCTGCCTCTTTTAGCTGCCGGTCGGCGCAGGAAAAGTTCCGCGCGTCCACACATTCATAGGCCTTGTCGACGGCGGCGCTGAAGTCCTGACGATCCAGCCGGTCCAGTTGTTCCAGCATTTCAAGCTGTTTCAGCATCTCTTCCATGTTGTCACTGCCGGGTTTTGGCTGATTGGCCGCCACTGCCTGGACAAAACAAGCCAAAACAAATGCAAGCAGAAAAGGGGGCTGGCGAACGGTCTTCATTACAGCGTCCTCAGGTAGGCAAGGTTTTCGTGGGTCTGTTCGATTTCAAGACTGAAATTTCTCAACGCCCGGACACTCCCGTGCCACTCGGGCAGCCAGTCGTTTACCAGCCGTTTGGCAATGACCAGAGATCCAGGCTGATCGCAGTCTGTCCCAACCGTTGGAAACAGCTGCATGAAGTCGGGGCCCGGTATCCCCTTCGACACCGGCAAACGCCCCTGAAGCTTCCGAACCGGTTGCAGGAAACACTGCTCAAGCCACCGCCGATGAGTATCTTGTTCCATTTCATTCAAACTGTTCTGAAGCGAAGCCATAATTTCGGGATCACCCAAAAGACTCATCAGGGATTGAAGGCGGGCCTGCTCAAGGCCTATCAAGGCCCTTTCCTCCAGCAGCAAATGAGCTTCCCGGGCATGCTGATCATGAGAGTAGACATCCAACAGCAAATCGGATTTCAGTGTTTTCAGCAGGCGCATCTTCGCCGGGGTGCGAAGATATTCATCAAGTGATGAAGGTGTATTCCAACCTGCGGTGCGGCTAACCAGTTCGAATGCCCGTTCGTAATAGGGTCGGGTGCTGGGGAAGTAATATCCCTCCCGTTCGGCGTTTGTCAGAGACTCAAGAACACGGCCATCTGCCAGTTCGCTGCGCCTGAGCGCTTTGAAAAAAGAGTCCGGGCGCAGATACCCCGTTTTCAGATTACCCGCTACTGTGGGTTCATCTGACGCCTGTTCCACGAGGGCTGCCAGAGTGTCTTGCAGGAGGGTGGCACAATTATTCGTGAAAAAGCGGTAGTTGCCCCTGAAGCTCCAGTGAATCTCCGACAACTCTCGCACCACTTGTTCCGTTTCTTCGGGGCGTAAGTTCAGGGGAACTGAGAACAGGTTCCTGTCCGCAAGTAAGGTATTGGTTCGGTAAGCTTCCATAAAAGAAAAGCCGGTCAGATGGGCGTCGTATCCGCCGAATGCTCCTTTGATCAGACTCATTTCAAGTTCATTTATGCGGGCAACGTAGCCAAGGACCACATGATCGAAGATATTTTCGTTGCACTCGGCATCACTCGAGGACCTGGAGGGGCAGACAATGAGTCGAATAGACAGATGACCGAATCGGGAGGCAACCGACTCGCCTGGCGAGGCAAACATTATGTGTATGCTGCGGACAAGATCTGGCGCTACGGAAAACTGATACCCGCCTTTTTCACGGTCCAGCAGATAAAAAGGGACGGTTGGAGGGCACTCTCTGTAGTCCAGGGGCTCCCCCAGCCTTTGTGAGAAATAGTAGGCATAGGCCGGGTGCCGACATTTATAGGACGGATCGGAGCGGTGCTTCGATAGTTCAATCAGGAAGTCTGCATCACTGCCCTGTTCTCCTGTCACCAGCCTGCTCAGATCCGAAAAGCGGTCGTCGGGTTCTATCGATGCTGCACCAGATCGATCCAACTCAAGCGTGCTTAAGCTGGAGCAGCCTCCCAACGCCAAAAGCGCCAGGGCAGAAAGAAGCAGGCGGAATTTCACGGCGAAAAAGCGTCAGCGTTTGTCCGCGGCCCTTGCGACCAGAGAGTCCGGGTTCGCCCAGCGGGCCGCAGCCGTTTGGCGACGCAATGTTTCCAACCTGTTGTCCTTGATCTGTTGGTCCGTGGTCGTTACCGGAGTCGAAAGCAGTTCTGCTGTGAACGTCGGCGCGACAATCCATGGGGCCGAAATAATTTGGGAAGAACCCGGATCATCGCCGTAGACCCCGAGAAGAGCAGACTCGGACATCGCAAAATATTCCATCTTGCTTGCCTCGAGATCATCAATTTTTTGCTGACGTTCCGCCTTCGCTTCCCATTCGGAAGCTGCCTGCGTATTGGCAGGTACACCATCTCCCGAGCGATACCGCTGCGCCATTCTCCTCATGGCGTCGGCATTGCCAGAGCGGGCGTTCGACAGCTCCTTCTCAAGTTGCGCCTGGGCCGCTTTTTCAGCGGCAATCCGGGCCTGTTCCCGACGTCGCTGTTCTGCTTTTTCCGCGGCTATTCTCGCCTCTTCCTTGCGCTGCGCTTCCTGCTTCTGGCCATACGCTGTCAGGGTTTTCTCTGGCAGGGAAACACGAACCCGCTCAGGCACACCGGCACGAAGTTCAATTCGTTTTTCGAATACCTGTTCAAATTCCCGACCGGCCGGGCGAACCACTCGCAGCTCATGAGCCCCAGCAGTTGTCAGAATCGGGAGTTTTGCATAATCCTCGCATTCGAATTGATAGACACCGTCGAGATACACGGCCGCACCGTTTGTGTCTTCCTGGCAATCAATGCGGACAAGGGAGTTAGAAGCGAGAACGGCCGAAGAGAGGGAGAACAGCAGGAAACCCAACAACAACTTCATTTTTTTACCTTTCCGGAATCAAGGTCTGATTACATATCAGTAATGTGATCACGAATTCGCCAATTGATCAAGATCAAGTTGGGTCAAAACTGGCTTCTGCCTCGCAGCAAAATCTGAAAATCATCAATACTGTCGTCGCCATCCAGGGGGAAGGCAAAATCCAGGTGCAGCATTCGTTGCACCTCGATACGGCTGGACGCCAGCCTCATGCCGAAGCCAACATCTTTCAGCACGCCTTCGTCCGGCCCACTGTTCCGGTCGTCGGTGAACCACGCACGGCCTACATCGGTGAACAGTACACCGCCTACCCGAAACAGTTTGAACGGATGCCAGTCCGGGAAATAACGCCGCTCCAGGGTCCATAACACACGGCGGTTACCCTGCTGGTACTCACTAGGGTAACCGCGCAGCCCATTCTCACCGCCAATGAGCAATTGCTGGTCGGCTGTCAGATTGTGTGCTGCCGTGAAAGCGAGGTTGGTGTACCAGCTGTTCCAGCGCTCCGAGCCTCCATGAAAATACTGAACGCCCACTGTCCCAATAAGGTTTTCCACCCGATCTTCATCGAGCCGGTAAGTGCCACTCTGGCTCAGTGAATAGCTGGCGTAGTTGGTCTCCGATACATGCAGTACATCCCGGAAATCCATGTTCAGCACTATGCGGTCCTCGGTGGCACCCAGCCCACTACCGGAGTAGCCGAGCTCGGTTCTCCACACAAAGCCATCCCGCACATCCTCCACTCGCTGGAGCCGCGTCAGATTGGTCATTTTCCGGAAGCGGTTCTGGCGGTAATCAAAGCCAATCCAGGGGTAACTGAGAGTCCGGTCGTCGGGCAGGATGTCGAGATTGGGTTCGTTGGGCAAACGGTCGAACACGAGTGCATCGTAGCGGTAGCCGGCAAGTAATCTCAGCTGCCGGTCTTTCCTCTCCGCCAGGCGCCAGCCTCCGTCGATACTGAAGAACTCGTGACTGCGCCGATAATCGGCAATGGCCTCCGCGCCAACGTAGCGGGATTCCTCCCGTACGTCGTCGATGCCGCTCAGGCCAAAGCGCCAGTTTGTGGTCTCGCTGAAGAAAGGCCTCTCGAGGTAGGCGCCCCGGCCCCGTCCATCGCTTCTCTCATCAAATGAGAAGCCCGCCTGCCAGTGGGAGCCCAGGACGTTCGGGTCATCAAAATACAGACTGGTTTCGGTGCGGTCCGGGTCTTTCGCATAGCCGATGCCAAGGCTTTTGCCTGACCCGGCAAAGTTGGGATCAGACAGCCCGAAGTTAGTGGTATTCTCACCTCCAGATCGCGACACGCCAACGCTGGGAAAAAGCGTCCAGGTATCCCGCGTCAGAACACTTACCTCGATTTCGTCCCCACAAACCTGGGTGACGCCCACCCACGCTGCGGTCAAATATTCCCGCTGACGCAGAACCCGCTCGGACTCGGAAATAAGCTCGGCCTCGAAAACATCGCCTTCCTCGAACACCAACTGGGAGCGCAAGGCAGATTCCCAGGTAGGCGTGTTGAGTGCGTTCAAAGTTCGATAGAGCGCGTTGTTCTGCTCCGGATCAGTGGTATCAAAGATGGGGCGGCGAAGAATACGGATACTGCCAATGCGCGCGCCCTCCGGAATCACCAGATCAGTCTGGCGGGCGAGCTGATCCCTCGGTTTGTCCAGATCAATGGCTTCCGGCTGAATACTACTGGCAATGCAATCGTACCTGCCCGACTCGGCAGCAGCGCAGGACCCGGCGAAAACCAGACCTGAAACAACAAGCGCTTTCCTGAACACCATACTGACCTCTACAACCGCATAGGCAATAATTTAGCCCAGCGTTACCGCACTGTCAGCGGTCCGGCGGCCGCCATATGGGAACATCCTCCTGCTTCGGCTCTTCCCAGTCCCGATGCATGGCGCTGTTAAGCGCTTCTTCGAGTTTCATGAAGAGTTCACCGTAGCGGGGACTGAACCGGATACCTTCCTCGATTTCTTTCCAGGCTTCGAACAGCTCATCCTCGTGGGCTTTCTCATTGTCCAGGAAAGCCCAGGTCATCTGACGGGCACGCATTGGATGCACCCCCATGGCGGTCAGTGCATGGCCGCCAAGTTCAAGTGCCGAATGATAGGTTTCACTCACCACATCATCGGCCCCTGCCTCCCGCAACCGGTATCCGTGGCCTCTGTCGAAAGCGCGGGCCAGCACCCAGACACCTGGGAAGAACTGCTTTACGTGCTCCACCATCTGGACCGAACGGTCACGATCGTCAATGGCCACTACCAGCAGCCGGGCCTGTTCGATGCCCGCAGTTTCCAGCAAATCGGGCCGAGTCGCATTCCCGAAGAAGCTCTTGATATTGATCTGCCGGAGGTTCTCGATCTGCTCGATCTCGTGGTCCAATGCAACAATAGGAACATTATTGGCCCGCAACAGCCGGCAGACAATCTGGCCGAAACGACCAACACCGGCAACGATAACCGGCGCCTGTTCGTCGATGGTATCCGCTTGCCGCTCGTCGTTTTGTGAACGACGATAACGAGGCAACACGATCCGTTCGTAAACGATAAACAGCAACGGCGTCAGGAACATCGACAGCGCCACCACCAGTGAGAGGACCTGGGAGGTTTCCACCGCAATCACACTGTTCTGGACACTGTAAGTCAGTAGTACAAAGCCAAATTCACCAGCCTGGGCCAGGCTCAGGGTAAACAACCAGCCGTTGCTGCCATGAACCCTGAAAAGCAGGGCCAGACCGAGGAGAATCGCCGCCTTCACGGCAATAACCGACACCGCAAGGGACACGACCGTACCCCATTGCTCTGACAGCACGTCAAAATTGATGCCTGCGCCCACGGTGATGAAGAACAGCCCCAGCAGAAGTCCCTTGAATGGTTCGATATTCGCTTCCAGCTCATGGCGGAATTCACTGTTGGCCAGCACCACGCCGGCCAGGAACGCCCCAAGCGCCGGCGACAGGTTCACCAGGCTCATCAGCGCGGCGATCCCGATCACAAGCATCAGCGCAGTGGCCGTAAAAACTTCACGCAACCCCGACTGCACCACATAACGGAACAGGGGCCGACTCAGGTAATGACCACCGACAACCACAGCAGCGATGGCTGCCACCACAACCAGCCCATGGGCCCAGCCAGGAAGACTGTCCACCAGGCTCAAGTGGCTGCCATGGTCATCTGAAGTGCTGCCGACAGCCATTAGCTCCGGCAACGCCAGCAACGGAATCAGTGCGAGCATGGGAATGACCGCAATATCCTGGAACAGCAGCACCGAGAAGGCACTGCGACCACCTTCGGTTTTGACCAACCCCTTTTCGTTGAGGGTCTGCAGGACAATCGCAGTGGAAGACAACGCAAAGATCAAACCGACGGCAAGTGACGTCTGCCACTGGAGCCCGAGCCAGGCGGCCACCGCCATGCCGGCTGCTGCTGTCAGCACCACCTGAAGCCCGCCAAGGCCAACCAGGCGGACACGCATGGCCCAGAGTGCTTTGGGGTCCAACTCCATACCAACCAGGAAAAGCATCATTACCACGCCGAACTCGGCAAAATGCTGGATAGTGTTGGCTTCCTGCCCCACCAGCCCTGTAACCGGACCGATCACCACGCCCGCCACCAGGTAGCCGAGGACCGACCCCAGACCAAGACGTTTTGCCAGGGGCACGGCGATCACTGCTGCCACCAGGTAGATAAAGGCCTGGACGAAATAAACGGTCATCAATGGTTTCCTTGAATCCGAACCGGTCGGCTAAAGATTTTCCGGAAGATCATTCCTGCAAGAGCTTTTCAGCTCAGGCCCTGAAATGCTTCCTTCACGTGAGAAGCAAGCGCATCGTTCAAGGGGTTGGAACCCCGCCTTACCAGGGCCAACTGATAAGAGCCGATGTCCGGCAGGCTGCCCCCGACCACCTCTTTCAGGGGCGGGTGTATCAGGCTTTGCGGAAACGGTGCCACAGCAAGATCTGCCAGCATTGCCGCCTCCTGACCTGAACAATGTTCACACGTATAGGCAATTCTGTAGGAAATACCCGCTCTGTCCAGTGCCCGCAGCGTCATCCGGCGCCAGGCGCACCCTTCATGAGCCATGGCGATGGGCAACGGTGAACGCTGGTAAGCGGATGACCCTTCCCTACCAGCCCAGACCAAAGGCTCTTCATGAACCAGCTCACCGCGGCCAATACCGGCCTCGTCCGCCACAGTAACCAGGGTCATATCCAGCTCACCCGCGTCGAGGCGGGCCAGGTTTTGCTTGCTTGAGCCCACAACCACATCAACCAGAACCGCGGGATAGGATCTGGCGAATTCCGCAAGCACCTCAGGCAAAATCCGGGTGCCGACGTCATCGGACGTACCAATTCCCACTTTTCCTTCGAGGGTCGGCGATATGAAGTGCTGGACGGCTTCCTCGTTCAACCGCAACAACCGCCGGCTGTAATCGAGCAGAACCTCACCCTCCGCCGTCAGGGTGACGCGCCGCGGTTCTCGAATAAACAGGGTTTTGCCCAGGTTTCTTTCGAGCTGCTTGATTTGCATGCTCAGGGCGGAAGGTGTCCGGTGCACTACTCTGGCCGCACTGGTGAAGGTGCCACTCTCAGCGATGGCTACGAAACTCCTCAGGACATCGTTATCAAGTAGCGGGATCTTCACGAATGCACCTCTCGAGTCGATTTTTGTGGCCTGAAACTGACTTAAGCATAACTGAACGAGATCTTAAATTCTTTTCGTTTGATTGAAGACTTGGAGGAGATCAGAATACTCACTGAAGGCACCCGTATGCGAGTTACACAACGTCCAAGCGAGCTGGTGCAGCCATTTACCAACTGTCGGGGCCGTAGACATGCAGAAGAGCACAGAGCATCAATCAAGCGCCGCAATCCAGCCGATCACCTCATGGTTTGAAGGGTATGCCAGGCGCCAGAAATTCCGCCGTATGGCGCAGTCGTTGCTGAAGGAAAAGGATGACACGCTGTCGGATCTCGGCTACGACCGCCATGATCTGGAAGGCGCCCTGCACCTTCCTATCCGGAACGATGCGATGCAATACATTGAGGTACGTCGCTCCAAACGTGCCATGGAAGCGCGCAGGACAAAAAGCCCTCGACTCGCCGGCTAACTGCGGGCCAATTCCGAGAACCGTACCAGGTTAAACTCGCCTGTCAGCACATCGGCCAGATGGCTGATGTGCTCCGGCGTAATCTCACAACAGCCACCAACAACGCCCGCGCCGTCCTCCAGCCACTGTTTCACCTGAAGCGCATACACCCCGGGAGACACGTCCGGCCTGGCTTCCAGTTCATCCACCAATGCTCCGCTGGCCATCGGCTCAACCGTTTTGAACGCGTTAGCGTAGCCACCCGTTAAGGGGAAAAGGCCGGCCAGTTCAGGCATTGCCTGCGAAATCACTTCCGGATCGCAGCAATTGAGCAGGATAGCCGTTGGCCCGAACGGCTTAACCGCTTCGACAGCCTCTGCAAGCGTTTCCCCGGACCGAAGTTTGCCATCCGTTTCCAGCCGGAACGCCACCCCAAAGGGCTTGCCTGATTCACCGGCGGCAGCACAGGCGGCGCTCGCCTCCAGCGAGTTCGTCATCGTTTCGATGAGGAAGACATCTGCCCCACCCTGAAGTTTGACCAGAATATCGAACTCCGATTTCAGATCCTCGAACGTCCGGGCAGGCTGGCTCCGATAACTTCCGACCAGGGGCGGCAGGCAACCGGCGATATCAACGTCGGCGCCCGTTAACGCGATGGCGCGCTCCAATACCTCGAACGCCCGTTGATGGATTGCACCGATCTCGTCGCCAAGGCCTTCTCTGGCCAGTCGCGTTGGCGTTGCGGCATAGGTGTTCAGTGTCAGGGTACGGGCGCCCGCCCTGATAAAATCAGCATGGACATCGGTAACAACGTCCGGCTGTTCCCGCATTACCGCCACTGACCATAGCAGTGACGTAACATTCATGGCTCTGCGGTAGATTTCCTGGCCCAGGCCGCCATCAAGAAGTGCAACAGATTTCATAAATTAGCCAAAATACTCCTGAATCCACTCGAACAGTTTGGTGGTTGTCATGTCGCCGAGCGCCATCTGCTGAAAGTCATTCCCTACCTCATCCTCAATGGTCACGAACTGATAAAGAAGAGTGCCAGGCTGATCATCGTGCAGTATAAGCGTAATTCTTCGGCGTGTGCGCAGACAGTCAATGGTCATCACATCCGCCGGTATACCCGCATCACGCATACCACGGCGAACCTCCACCACCGGATTGATGTGCTGGTGGGCTGCCTGAATTCGCGCATGGGCATCACTGGCAAGGTCGGACAGGGTTTTCAGGGGATCTTCAGACATTGGAATCCTTATGCAAAGACAAACGCTCAGTTCTTACTGATCTCAGAGTAGCACTCGGCCAGGTAGTCTATGAAGGCATTCACCGCCGGCAACAATCAAGATCAGCCCCCGGCTGACAGGGTCCCATGCCAGACCGGCAGGGCCAGATCCTCCGGATCATCATTCGGACCGCCGGTGCGACTTTTGAAAGCGCCTTCTTCAATCGGTATCCGGAATAATGCCGTTGCCTTTCTCTCCTTGTCATTGGGCGCCCTGACCTGCTCCCACCGCCCTGGTTCTATCTGGTTGATGATCGCGCGGAACGCGGCATCAAAAGCGGCATCGTCATGTACCGGCTCAGCTCGCCCATACAACACCAGGGACTCGTAGTTTGCGCTGTGATGGAACGCCGACTTGGTCATCACCCATTCATTCGTCACTGCGAACGAGATGCAAAGTAATACTCCAGACCCGAGGCGCCGGGACAAGCGTCCACCGTTCAACGTGTGTAGATAAAGATCATCACCAAGCCGCCAGGCAGTGATCGGGATGATGCGAGGCTCGCCATCTTCCACAAATCCGACATGCGCCGTTTTGAGCCGATCAATCAGCCTGTAGGCTGTTTCTCTGTCATAGCTTGCTCGCTTTACTGCCCGCTGCACCCTGCTGCGTGGGCAGGAAGTCAGTGGGGACGCGCTGGTCCCGGTCAAATCAGTCGTTGTCATCAGAAGCTCCTTTCCGGTCTTGCACTTCACAAAATGTACTTCTATTGAAAGGCACTTCTGATACCATCAAAAGATCCAGATTGTGACTTTTGATAGGACCAGTTGATGTGATCGACGATATCCGGCTGGACAGCGCGCGTCCGCTGCAGCATCAGCTGTATCAACGATTATCCGAACGGATACTCGACCAGCGATACCTACCCGGGCGCCAGCTGCCGCCAAGCCGCCAGATGGCAAAGGACCTGGGCATCAGCCGCAACACGGTGAACGCGGTATACGAACAGCTCAAGGCCGAGGGCTTTCTTCAAAGCCGTGCGGGCAAGGGCATTTTCGTCCATGAAGATATCAAGTCGGCCGTGAACCCCTCAGGGCCGGGCCTTGGCAAACCTCGTGGCGACTCTATGGAACTGCCACCGCTGCCTGCACTTCCACGGGGGAAGTCGAAGCCTGTTGAAGACGCCAGTTTGCCATTCCAGCCGGGCCTGCCGGACCTTGACGCGTTTCCGATCCGTACCTGGAACCGGATCATGCACCATCAGGAAAGCCGCCGGTCACTGCGGGGATATGACAGCATCCAGGGGTATCAGCCCCTGAGACGCGCCATCGCCGCCTACCTGAGAACCTCCCGCGGTGTTCGCTGCGAAGAAAGTCAAGTCATCATCACCAACGGTGCACAACAGGCGCTCTCGCTGCTTGCGGATGTGTTTCTGCAGCGAGATGACAGCATCCTGTGTGAAAACCCCGGATACCGTGGCGCCCGAAATGCACTTGGCCGTTTTGGCAACCCACTGATTCCAATACCCCTTAGAAACCAGGTTCTGGACGTAGAAGCGTTGCCCGGCCTTGAGCCTGCCAGGGCCAGACTCCTTTTCTGCACACCCACGCACCAATACCCCATGGGCGGCATCCTGGACCTGTCCCAGCGAATGGCGCTTGTTCAATGGGCCCAGCGCAATGAGTGCTGGATCATCGAGGACGACTACGACAGCGAGTTCCACTTCTACAACAAGCCCTTCGCCGCCATTCAGGGCCTGTTCGAGAATGCGCCCGTGCTCTACATGGGCAGTTTCAGCAAAACGCTTCTGCCGGCATTACGGGTGGGCTATCTGGTGGTCCCGGAGGCGGTAGTCGAACCCTTGCTCTGGGCGAAGCAGATTAGCGGTGGCGAAACGCCCCTTCTTGCCCAGGCAACCATCGCCGAATTCATTGAGAGTGGTCAGTTCACACGCCATCTGCGGCGCATGCGCCAGCTATATCGGGACAAGTGGCAACTCTTCCAGAGCCAGGTTACGGAAAAGCTCGGCGGTCTTGCTCAACCGGTGGCGGAAAGCGCCGGGATGCATCTGGTACTTGAAGGAGATTTTGACGACTGGGCGCTCAGCCAATGGCTGAAAACCAGAGGATTTGGCAGTACACCGCTGAGCGCGCATTTTCTGGGAGATTCTGCCAGAACCGGCCTGGTTATGGGGTTTGCCAGCGCCAACGAGCGCGAAATAGCCAAGTGCGTCACTGAGCTCCGGGACAGGCTAACGAACCAAACTCAGTCGAACTAGCTTTCAGATCTGCTGAAGTACGTGGAAAGTTCAGCCGCCAAAAAATCAAAGACCGTCCGAACCCGCAGGTTCATCCTGAGCTCCCGGTGGGAGACGAGCCAGACATCGCCGCCGAAAAACTTACCCTCGAAGACTCTCTCAACGTCAGGCTCTGCATCACCCAACTCAACGGGCATCATACCAATACCGATACCGGCCCGAGTCATCTGCCAATGAACCAGATGGCTGTCCGTCCTGGCAACAAAATGCTCGTCCTGCAGCTTGATGCCACGTTGCGCCAATGCGCCCATGTAAGCCGCGTTGTTCGAAAGAAAGCCAATGAACGGACCTTCATAAAGATTCTCAGGCAACGGCGATGGCAGCGTGGCAAGGATTTCCGGCCTGGCGTAGTGAGTCGCTAAAAATGCTCCTACCTTGCGGGCGATCAGATCAGGTTCGGTAGGCCGAAAATTACGTATGGCAATATCTGCTGCGCGGCGGCGAAGATCGCTGGCTTCGTTGGAGGCAACAAGATTGACGCGTACGCCCGGATACTGAAGTCGGAGTCGTTGAATAATCGGCGGCAGAATGTAGGCCGCAGTGATCTCCGATGCTGAAATCGCAATCTCGCCTTCAATGGAAGTTGCCCGACCGGTTGCCGCAAGCGAAAGGCTGCTGGCAGCCTCCCCCATTGCTCGAACATAGGCCAGCAAATCGAGACCCGCCTGCGTTAGCTCCAACCCCCGACCACCCCGCTCAAAAAGCGCGGTGGACAGTTCTTCTTCCAACGCAGCGACCTGCCTGCCAAGGGTTGGCTGAGATACCCCCAGAGCT
Source organism: Marinobacter maroccanus (assembly GCF_002933275.1). GTDB lineage: Bacteria > Pseudomonadota > Gammaproteobacteria > Pseudomonadales > Oleiphilaceae > Marinobacter > Marinobacter maroccanus. The sequence goes on along the minus strand of NZ_PSSX01000016.1, from coordinate 51,996 downwards.
TTTGCTGCAGCAGACAGAGACCCTTCCTCGGCAGTCACGAGAAAGGCTCGAGCCCGGTTCCAATCGAACTTAACAGATTGCCAATTCATTCACTATTGCATATCAGACATACAGTTATGGCAATACTACCAACAGATTTGCACAGATAGAATAGGTTCACTGAATTTATGCCGCCAGGCTGGAAAGGAGAGTTCATGAACTCATCTGTCAATTTCTGGAACCGCAGCGCTGCCCGATACGCCCGGCGCCCTATTGCAGACCGGAACGCCTATCTGAGAAAGATCGCCCTTACCCAAACGTACTTCCACCCTGGAATGGACGTGCTAGAGTTCGGCTGCGGCACCGGGTCTACAGCTTTGATCCATGCCCCCAAAGTCCGCAGCTACCTTGCAACCGACGCCTCTTCCCGAATGATCGACATTGCCCGGGAGAGAATGGCAGGAAATGGTCTAAACAATCTTCTTTTCGTCGTTGCCACGCTTGAGGACATGCAACATCGGCAGCAAGCGTTCGACGCGATTCTGGGGTTAAACATTCTGCACCTGCTTCGAGACCCAGAGCGTGCCATAGGCCAGGTTTTCAGCATGCTCAAACCCGGCGGTGTGTTCGTTAGCAATACCGCCTGCCTGCAGGACACGCGTCCATATCTCAAGCCAGTAGCCTGCCTGGCCCGGCTACTGCGATTTGCACCCTATGTAAAATTCGTATCGCGTCGTCAGTTGGAAATGCATCTGGAAAATGCCGGATTCCAGATCGATTATCGCTGGGTACCGGAAAACTCAAAAGACGTTTACTTCCTGATTGCCAAGAAACCAAAGTAATGCCAAGGCAACTGTCACAAGAGAAATGTCGACTAATGGAAAGAGCTGTTGGAAAAAACCAGGGACGGGTGGCAAGCTGCAGGTCAGCGCCATTCAAAAGGAGAATTCAATGGGAAGTTCCAAACTGGTCGGCATTGTTTTATTGGTCATTGGCATTGGGCTGCTCTACTTCGGCTACCAATCAACACAGTCCCTGGGAAACCAGCTTACCGAGACGGTCACAGGCCGATTTACCGACGACACCATGTGGTATCTGATCGGCGGGGCGGCCGCGGCTGCAGCCGGCGCTTTCCTGACATTTTTCAAGAAATAATCCTGCCGGTTTTTCACCGCTGGGGCCTGACCAGAAACCAGCTGGCCAGGACCAGCGCGCCGAACATCGTGTAAGCCAGAATAAACACCCAGTCCGGAGCACTGTAGTAGAGGAGGGACTGCAGCCAGTACTGGATGAACGATCCCTCATAGCCCGCCTCCCCGGCCTTGGCCCGAAGCGCCATTTCCCAGCTCGTAAGCGGGCATAACACGCCCAGCCAGGATTGCAGAACCACAACAGCAATAACCGCCAGGTGGCTCAGGCGGAACCAGAAATTGCGCACCCAACGCCAATTCAGGAAATAGCCAGCAAAGGTCGCCACCAGCCCCAGAATGACGAAAATGACCAGCATCGTGTGCAGGACCAGGAGTGCATCAGCGAATATCAGGTACCACTGAGGAGTCATAGCAAACCTCCAAATCGGGACTTGCCCGACTGTTCGAAAAATTGCCGGAATCCTAAGCCATTACGTAACGGGCGCGGCCCTGTTTTTTCGCGCAATACAGAGCTTCGTCGGCCCTTCGGATCATGTCGTCAATGGAATCGAACTCGTTGGCCAGTCCCTGACAGATTCCGATGGAACAGCTGAGCACCTTGCTATCAGGGCTATCCTCGTTTGGCACAGCACTCTCCTGCCATTGCTTCAGAACCTCAGAAGCAAGCAGCTCAAACCGGTCGGCATGCTCGCCCTCAATCACAGCCATGAACTCCTCGCCACCATAGCGTCCTAGGATATCTGTCTGCCGCTTGAATACCTGCCTCATGATGTCCGCATGCAGACGAATAGCCCAATCCCCCTCCTGGTGGCCATAGCGATCGTTGAACTGCTTGAAATGATCCAGATCCATCATGAATACGGCGAGCCGCTGGTTGGAACGCCGCTGCAAGGCAAACAAGCGCTCCGATTCACTCATCAGAGCACGCCGGTTAAGTAACTCCGTAAGACCATCCAGGGTACTCAGGTCAACCAACTGCTCATTGGCATCCTCGAGCTGACCCAGCAATCGATCAATCCTGTGCCTGCCAATCACACCGACAAACAGTGAGCCAACCACGAACCCGGCGTTCATCCAGGTTCGCTCGCCGTAGACCGAATCCAGCAGCATCAAACCGACAAAGCCGAGGGAACTGATCAGCATCGCGGTTAACGCGTAATAGAATTTCATTCCGAAAACAAAGAAACCGAAGAAGGCGTACAGCAGCGTGCCCTCATAGGGAAAACTGAATGCCGCATGCTCCCAGGCCACATGAATGAGGTAGTAATTGGCGTAGGTGATGCTGAGAACAGTCGCCAGGAAGGCCGTTTGTGCGAAACGGAGAAATTGCGGCGCGAAGGTGAAAGCAAGCAAGCCGGCAAGAATCGGAAGCTGGATGAGAGCCCTGCTGGTGATGTAAGAGCCCGCCAGTTCGGGCGGAATCAACTGAAGGTCACCAATCATGAACAAAGAGATCAGAATGCCGCCAACCACGATGGAGAATCGCAGCATAAGCATGTCGCGGGGGGATACGGTATTTGATTCAACCGACGGGATCGGCATAAAAGAGCTCATAGCGCACTTAATTCCCTGTACATGCCGAATCTAAACAAATTCTCGCCCTGACCACCAGTAAATAAGCGAATCAAAAGAGGTACCACCATTACGATTTTGGCGCGGGCCTCACTCGAAAATCAGAATTTTCACCATTCGACGGGCCGGGTCTCTGCCGCTTTTAGACGGCTCGATGTCGTATTGGATTTACCTGCCATCAGCAATTAGAGCCACATTGATTAAAGGCCCTGCCCGAAATGCGGCAGCGCGGTGGCATTCAATGCAGGTAGAGAGGATCCAAAATGGCACAACTACCGAAACGGGCAAAAGTCGTCATCATTGGCCAGGGCGGTATCGTTGGCTCGTCGGTAGCGCACCACCTGATCGAACAAGGCTGGGATGACATCGTGGGTCTGGAAAAATCCGCGATTCCCTCAGATATCGGTTCAACTTCCCACGCATCGGATTTCTGCTTCACCACCTCCCACGACAAGCTGAACATATACACCACCAAATACAGCCAGGCGTTCTATGAAAAGCGCGGCAATTATGTGAAATGCGGCGGCATGGAAGTGGCCCGGTCTGACGACGACGAGCGGATGGACGAGCTTCGCCGCAAGGTGGGTTCCGGAAAAGCGTTCGGCACCAATGTCAGCATGATTTCGCCCAAACAGGCAAAGGAGTTGTTTCCATTACTGGACGAAAGTCAGATCCAGGGCGCCATGTGGGACCCGGATGCCGGCTTGGTGGTGCCCCGCTCCCAGAGTGTTGCCGGCGACCTGGTGGAAGAAGCCGTGGCCACCGGCAAACTGCAGGCCTTTGCCTATACGCCGGCCATCCGCATTGATGTCCAGGACGGCCAGGTACGTGGCGTGGAAACCCACAAGGGCTACATTGAGACCGAATACGTCGTTCTCTCCATGGGCATCTGGGGGCCCCTGATGGCCAACACCGCGAACGCGACCCTGCCACTGATGCCACTGGAGCATCCGTTGCTGTTTTTCGGCCCCTACGAAGAGCTCAATGGCACCGGCAAGCAGATCGTCTATCCACTGTTCCGCGACCAGGGTAATTCTGCCTATGTGCGGGACACCGGCGACCCAACCACCACCGAAGGCGGCCGTATCGAATGGGGCTATTACGAAGCGGAGAACCCACGGCTGGTCTACCCCGGCGCCATTGCGGAGCCCGGTGATGCGCGGATGTCCCCCTCAATGCGGGATCTTTCTCTGGATCAGGTGATGGATGCCTACGAAAAGGCCATTGAGATGACGCCGATCCTCGGCGAGCTGGGGTGGGAAGAGAAACACTCCTTCAATGGCCTGCTGTCCGTGACGCCGGATGGCGGTTCCCTGATGGGCGAATCGCCGGAAGTCCGTAATTTGTGGTTTTGCGAGGCAGTCTGGGTGAAGGATGGCCCGGGTGCGGGCAAGGTACTGGCGGACTGGATGACCCACGGCTCCCCACAGATGGATCCCCACAGTGTCGATATCGCGCGCCACTACCCGCTGCAGAAAACCCCGGACTTCGTGTATAACCGCTGCTACGAGACGGCCAAAAAAATCTACACCCCGGCGGTTCATCCCCGTGAACCTTACCTGACCGGTCGCAAGATGCGAACCAGCCCTTTCTACCTGCGGGAAGTGGGTCTGGGTGCTTACTTCATGGAGGCCGCGGGCTGGGAGCGTGCTCACGGTTATGCAGCCAACGAGTCCACCCTGCTGGCGAAATATCGCGACCGGATCCCGGTGCGGGAACACGAATGGGACGCTCGACACTTCTGGGAGGTATCCAACGCCGAACAGCTTGAGATGAGCGAATCTGTGGGCATGATCAATCTCTCCCATTTCGCCATCTTCGATATTTCCGGCGCCGACGCGGAAGCGCTTTTGGAATACCTGTCGGTTGCCAAAGTCGGCGGTACCACCCCCAACGGCAAAGGTGTCTACACCCATTTCCTCGACGAGCGCGGGGGCGTGCGTTCCGACCTGACCATCATTCGGCGGGGTGCGCAAGACTATCGGGTCGTCTGCGGCGGCGACACCGGCCATCGGGACTATTGCTGGATCACCCGTATGGCCCGGGAGAAGGGGCTGGACAGCATCCAGATGCGTGATCGCACCGACGAACTGGCGACCCTCGGCCTCTGGGGGCCAAAGGCCCGGGAGACATTGGCCCAGTTCGTTACCGACCCGGACCAGTTGTCCGCGGACAATTTCCCGTTTGCCACCGCCCGGGAACTGAACATTCGAGGGGTCCCGGTCTGGGCCTTCCGGATTTCCTACGTGGGCGAGCAGGGCTGGGAGCTCTATTTCCCCTTCAGCTATGGCCTGAGAATCTGGGATCTGCTCTACGATGCGGGCGTTACGCCGGTGGGCATTGAAACCTACGCCAATACCCGTCGCCTGGAGAAGAGCCTGCGACTGCAGAACGTGGACCTGGAAACGGAATACAATCTCTACGAAGCCGGTTTGCAACGGCCCAAGGTCAAGGAAGCCGATTTTCACGGCAAGGTCGCGTATTTGGAGCAGCGGGAGTGGCCCCGACAATCGGCCTACCTGTGCACCATGACCATGACCGAGCACCGGGATGCCAACGGCATTCTGCGCTACCCGGTTGGCCAATGGCCGATTCTGGACCCACAAACCGGTGAAGTGCTGGTGGATAGCCACAGTCGCCGCTCTTACAACACCAGTGTGGCCTGGGGGCCTTCAGTGGGGAAAATTATCCTGCTGGGTTACATCCCCGCCGAGTACGCCCAGGAAGGGCGTGAGCTGACCCTGGAATACTTCCAGGAGCACTTCCCTATCCGAATCGAAGCGGTGGGTTACCGGGCACTGTTTGATCCGGACAACGAGCGGGTCAAATCCTGATCACTTATTGCACGATTTAGGGGCAACAGCTAGTGTTCAGGTAGTGATGGTCGGCACAGGCAATCCCGTGGCTGGCCGTTGCGACTGGCCCAGGCAGGGCCAAGGGGGTGTTTATGACCACTGATACCGGTTCGCAAACAGACAGGCCGATTCGGCAGCCCTATCGGGTCGGCTTCCTGCTGATCGACAACTTTACCCTGATTGCCCTCGCCACGGCGGTTGAACCCCTGCGGGTGGCCAACCAGTTGGCGGGCACCGAACTCTATTCCTGGCAACTGCTCACCGCCGAGGGCGGTTACGCCCGTGCCAGTGACGGTATCACCATGGTGCCGGATGCCTCCATTCAGGAAGCGCACAGCTTTGATCTGGTCATCGTGGTTGCCGGAATTGACGTCACCCGCAGTTTCTCCCGCAGAGAAGTCCAGTGGCTGAAACAGATGGCCCGGCGGCATGTCCTGCTGGGAGCTGTCTGTACCGGCCCCTATGTGCTGGCCAGTGCCGGCCTGCTCGACGGCTACGCCTGCAGTGCCCACTGGGAATGCCTGGAAGCCATGCAGGAGGACTTTCCCCGGGTTCAGACCAACAACCGCCTGTTTACGGTCGAGCGTGAACGCATGACCTGCACCGGTGGCACAGTGCCAATGCACATGATGCTCAGCTTCCTGGCCCGGCGGCATGGCCAGGAACTCAGCAATGCCATCTCCCACATGTTTGTCTGCGACCGGGTCCGGGAAGAAAGTGAGCAACAGCCCATGCCCATGCATCCGGGCCTGGCCCGCGCGCAACCCAAGCTGGCGGAGGCGGCCCAGCTGATGGAGTCCAATATCGAAGAGCCGATCGAGCTGCAGGAACTGGCCACCCTGGCAGGCATATCGCGCCGGCAACTGGAGCGGCTGTTCCTGAAGCACATGGGGTGCACGCCGTCGCGCTATTACCTGAGAGTGCGGCTGAACCGGGCGCGCCGTCTGCTCAAGCAGACTTCCTGTTCCATCGTGGAAATTGCCTCCATGTGCGGTTTCGTCTCCGCCACCCATTTCAGCCGTTGTTATCGCAAAACCATGGGGCGCGCACCCAAGTATGAACGAATGGAAGTGTTTACTCCGGCCAGGGCCGATGGCCTCCTGACCGACACCATGGCCAGTTTGCCGTCTTCATCCCTGCAGGCCCTGAAGCGGGCCCGGACCGAGCCCACTTACGGAACCTTTGAGGATTCCCCCGAGCACACAGCCTCAGGTTAGTCCCACCACAAGGCCATTTTCATCCAGCGCAATGTCCAGGGCCGCGGGGCGCCGTGGCAGCCCTGGCATGGTCATAATGTCGCCACAAACCGCCACCACGAAGCCGGCTCCGGCCGCCAGGCGCACTTCCCGCACCGGCAACATATGCCCGGACGGCGCGCCTTTCACCGACGAATCCACAGAGAAGCTGTACTGGGTCTTGGCAATGCACACCGGTAGGTGGCCAAAGCCCAGGCTTTCGTATTCTTCCAGCTGTCGTTTGGCGACAGTTGTGAACTCCACGCTTCCGGCATGGTAGATACGGGTGGCGATGGCGCGAATCTTGTCCGCCAGGGGCAGGCTGTCCTCGTAAAGAAACTTCACCTCGGGCCTGCCCTCGTCCATCTGGTCGAGCACAGCCTGGGCCAGCTCAGTGGCGCCTTCACCACCGGTTGCCCAGTGATCTGCGGGCACTGCCCGCACGCCCAACTCCTGGCTAATGGACTGGACCAGCGCCATCTCCTCCTCGGTGTCATCCGGGAAACGGTTGATACACACCACCGGGGTCAGGCCAAACTGCTGCAGATTGCGGATATGCCGCTCAAGGTTGGCGGCCCCTTGTCGCAGCGCCGCCAGGTCGGAAATCCCCAGCTGGCTGCGGGGAATACCGCCCTGCATTTTTAGGGCCCGGATGGTGCAGACCACCACGGCGGCGTCCGGGCGTAACCCCGTGTACCGGCACTTGATATCAATGAACTTTTCCGCGCCCAGGTCGGCGCCGAAGCCGGCCTCGGTAACCACCACGTCATTCAGGGCCAGCGCAGCCCGGGTGGCAGTAACGGAATTGCAGCCATGGGCAATATTGGCAAAGGGCCCACCATGAATAAACACCGGATTGTGCTCCAGGCTCTGCACCAGGTTTGGCTGCAGGGCTTCTTTCAGCAGTACGGTGAGTGAGCCCTCGACACCCAGGTCACGAACGGTCACCGGCGACATGTCCGAACGCCGTCCAACTATGATATTTCCCAGGCGCTGTTTCAGGTCCACGCGGCCATCCGCCAGGCAAAGGATGGCCATGATTTCCGATGACACCGTGATATCGAACCCGGTTTCCCGGGGCACGCCATGGGCAGCGCCACCGAGCCCGGATACCACATTGCGCAGGGAACGATCGGTCAGGTCCAGAACCCTTCGCCAGCTGACGTAGCGCGGATCCAGGCCAGCTTCATTGCCCCAGTGAATGTGGTTGTCGATCAGTGAGGCCAGAAGATTATGGGCGGTTGAAATGGCATGAAAATCACCATTGAAATGCAGGTTGATGTCTTCCATCGGAATCACCTGGGCCCGGCCTCCGCCGGCTGCCCCGCCTTTCATGCCAAAGCAGGGCCCCAGGGACGGCTCCCGCAGACACACGGAGGAGCGCACACCCAGCCGGTTGAAGCCATCGTTCAGCCCTACACTGGTGGTGGTCTTACCTTCCCCTGCCGGGGTTGGCGTGATGGCCGTCACCAGTACCAACTTGCCTCTGGGTGCCGAGTTGGACGTATCCACGTAGGCCATGTCCAGCTTTGCCTTGTAATGGCCAAAGGGCACCAGGCTCTCCGCCGGCAAACCGAAACGCTGCTGCGCCAGCAGAAGGATCGACTGGGGCTGGACCGAACGGGCAATCTCGATATCCGGAGTGCCAGGGGGCGGAAACTCCGTAGCTGCCGGTGTCTCGGGCGTGAGTTGATGGTACTGAAAACTCATGACACCGCCTCCTTCTTGTCGTCGACAGACCCACTGTGCTCCCGAATCCATTGCGCTGACTGGCGCAGGCCTCCGAACGGAAACAGATGAATGCCCCGCAGCAGGGTCTCCGGGTTTTCCAGGCAATACTGCACCAGCGCCCGGACCATATCGTCGGGTTTCCAGGCACCCAGCATTCGGGCACTGCCAGGGCGCCGAAGCAGCATACGTGCGGATGCGCCTACCCCACACATAGCTGCATAAGCGATAAGCGTTTTAACCCGGGTTGGGCCCGCCATGCCGATATAAACGGGCACCTCTTCCAGAATGTTGCCCAGCCCCTGTAGCCAGTCGATCACCACCTCAGCGTCGAAGGTGAACTGGGTGACCACCCAGAGCCTTGTGGCAGTAGTACGGGCGTATTCGCGCTTGATGCTCAATGCCTGTGCCAGGGTTGCCCGATCCGCCCTCGGATGGCCGTCCGGATGAGCCGCAACACCGATCCCGTGGAACCGGAACTGGGCCAATAACCCCGATTCGAGCACCGCCAGAGTGTCGGGAAACGGGCCGGCCACCGCATCGCTGTCGCCCGCGATCAGCAGCAAACGGTCTACCCCGCATTCATCCAATTGGGCCAACCAGTCCCGCAACTGGCCCCGGCTCTGGGCCATTCGGGCAGGCACATGGGGCACAGGCTGCATGCCCAGATCCAGCAGACGACGGGAAGCTTCCAGCGTGTCACCGAACTGCCCCCTTGGCAGGAAGGGTACGTACACGCAGGTGCCTGCCGGCAGAAGATCCGGCACATGTTCTGTCGCCAGGATCTGGCGGGGTGTGGCCTCGATGGACGCCGAGCGCACCAGATCACGAAACAGTGCTGCTGCCTCCTCATCGGGCCGATTGAATGCCTGTTGCTCTCTCACCAGTGTCATAACCGCGCACCCCATTGCCAACGGTGTTTACCAGACAGCTGCTATCGCCGGTCCTTCCCGCTCTGTTAATCGGCGAAGTCAATTCCCTTGGCCCGGGCTCTTTCGCGGGCGTTGGGATTCACCGAAGGCCGGAAGGGTACTTCTACCACTTCCGCCTCCACAGCGGTTGAGCCATCCGCCGCGGCGTATTCCACAGGAAGATGCACAGTCAGCCGCGTGCCGACGACTCTAAGGTCAAACGGCACGTAAGCCAGCGCGATGTTGGTCTCAAGCTCCGGGGAGTACCAGGGGGAGGTAACATAGCCCTCCGGGTCGCCGCCGTCCGGGCCGCTGATCAGCCAGAAATCGTTGGAGTAGTCAGTCACCTTGCCGCCGCCAAAACGGATGCCCACCATGATGTGGCTGAAAGGCGGGCGACCGGCGTCCAATTGCTCACGGACCTGCTCAAGCTTTTGCTTGCCGATGTAATCGGCCTCCTTGTTGCGCGGCACCTGGTAAGCCAGGTTGCACTGGAACGGCAGGGTTTCCTGATCCACATCCTGCCCCCAGGACAGAATACCCGCGGCAATCCGGCGATGGTGGGCAGGCGCGATGACCCGGAGGTTGTGGGGCTCGCCCGCCGCGAGCACGGCGTACCAGAGGTCCTCGGCATATTTGGTGGCATCCTTGAGGTAAATCTCGTACCCCTTCTCTCCGGTAAAGCCGGTCTGGGAAACGATCACGTCGTGGCCGGCCACCTGGCCTTCCATCAAGCCGTAGTAGGGAATGTCCCGAACGGCGTCGCCAAACAGGTCCGCCATCAGGGCTTCAGACTTGGGCCCCTGAATCTGCACGGGCGCCACATCGATTTCCGCAATGGTGACATTGAATCCCATGCCAACGTTTACGCCCCGCATCCACAGCTCAAGATCACTGTCGGAGAGCGAAAACCAGAACTCGTCCTCGGCGACCCGCAGCAGAACAGGATCATTGATGATGCCGCCCTCTTCGTTGCACAGAATGACGTACTTGCCACGCATGGGCTTGATCTTGGTCGCATCCCGGGTGATCACGTAATTCACGAACCTCTCGGCATCCGGGCCTTTGACCTGGATCTGACGCTCAACCGCCACGTTCCACATGGTGACGTCGTGGATCAGCGACTCGTATTCCAGCATGGCACCGCCGTCTTCCGGGCGGACATAACCCCGGGGGTGGTACATACGGTTGTAGACCGTCGCCCGCCAGCAGCCAGCCTCGTAGGCGAGATGCCAGTACGGTGACTTTCGAACCCGGGTGGAAATCAGCATCTCCACCGGCGTGGGGCCGGATTGGCGCAAGTTGATGGGAACGCGCCGATCAGACTGGTCGACGCTGTCGGGCTGGCGTGCAGCACCGGCCCGTTGTTGTGGATAATCCAGAAGTGCTTGCTCGAATTTAACAGCCATTGCTATCTCCCCCTTGCCGGGTTGTCGATAGCCCTAATGTGGCCCTCTTTGATCTTTTCGGAAGGAACCAATACGACACTGAGTCGACTAAAAACGTCAGAGGTGCCGCAGCCGTTCTAAAGGATCAACGTCAAACCACCGGTAACAACAGCGAACAGAATAGATAGCCAGATCACGGTCATCCAGGGGAACGGCGGTGGGGGTGGTTCAATCGCCAACTCTTTTTCCAGGTAGTTTCTGAGCAGGCGGGTGTTGCGGGTGTTGGCTTTGTATACCGCGTCAAAGGCATCACCCACCACCGGCAGCAGGCCACCCAGGAAATCAATGCCCATGTTGCGCAGCATGCGAAGCTTAACAGTCTTACTGGCGCCCGCCCGTTGCGCCTCCAACAGCACGTAGCCGGCGAGCACCAGCCCGGCGACGTCTCCCACCACAGGCAGCAAGCCAATCACAGCCTCTGCACCAATCCGTACATTGGTAAACGGAATCGCAATGTTGCTGTCGGTAAACCGGCTGAATTTATCCAGCCGCTCGAGAATGGCTCTTTGCCTGGCTTCGGAAGGTTTCGGCATGTCTTCTCCAGTTCAGGTGCTCATTCAGGCTTTGCGCCGATTTCCTCGAACGCCTGTACCAGGGTGTCGGGTTCCTGGGCGCCAGAGATCAGGTACTTACCGTTCACGATGAATGCCGGCACAGCAGAAACGCCGGCCTGCTGATAGGTGGCTTCGTCCTCCCGGACCACATTGGCGAATTCATCAGAATCCAGAATTTGCTTGGCCCTGGCGCGATCCAGCCCGATGCTTTCGACGCAGCCCAGCAACACGTTCGGGTCTGAAACATCCTCTGCCTTTCCGAAATAGGCCTCGAACAGCGCCTGCTTCATCTCCGTCTGTTTGCCCTGCTCACCGGCCCACTTGACCAGACGATGGGCATCGAAGGTGTTGCAGGTGAAGCGTTCCTGCATTTTCTCAAAGTTCAGGCCCAGGTCCTTCGCAATCGTCATCATCTGGTCCTGAGTGGCGCGCATCTCATCCTCGCTGCGGCCGTACTTGCGGGCCAGCGCCGGCAATATCGGCTCACTCTCGCCAGTGTGATCCGGATTGAGTTCGAAGGCATGCCATTGGAGCCCAAACTCGTACTCGGGCGCCAACTGTTTCATGGCCTGCTCCAGGCGCGCATAACCAATCGCGCACCAGGGGCAGGCGATATCTGAAACTATGTCGATTTGGATCTTTTGCATGGGGAATCCTGTCAATTGGTGGACGGTTCAAAAGCATCAAGAAAGGTCTGGAAATCCCGTTCCACACACTCCGCATAGTGGGTGGCAATCGCTCCCACCAAGGTAACAAATTCGCCCTCCCTGTCTTTCGTCAGTCTCTGCAGGGACTTTTCGAACATGAACGGCTGGTCCGGATTCAGGTGGCGGCTGGCGCGCTTGTGCTCGGTGGCCAGGATTTCACCCCAGGTGCCGGCCATCTTCAGGAAGTGCTTTTTCTTATCAAGCTTCTCAGTCGGAAAATCATCCTTGAAGGGTGACCGTTCCCTGACCGAGAACACTTGCCCCTCATATTCAAGCCAGCCAAGGTAACGGTCCGGATGCTCTGACAGGGCGCGGAATGCCGCTTCGTGCCTCACGCCCTCATTGGGATAGACACGCCGGTAGGCCTGCAGTTCCGGTTCTGACATGGCAAGCAACAAGGCCGGCCCACCCTGCTCCTTGATGTCGAGGATGATGTCATCATTCTGCGACCCGTCCTCGCCTTCAATCAGGGCATAGAATCGCATGGTGCCAAGGGAGCCTGTGCCGGCACTGATACGGCGAACCACATCCTTGAGCCGGTAAAAGTCATGCTTGCCGCCCTGTTCTCTTTCTTTTCTGTAGGCCTCGAACGATGCCACGAACTGTTTGCGGGCGACCGGAGACAAACGCTTGAGCTTGGGGTTGCTGGCATCGAAAGCCCGTTTGCCGTTTTTTTGCAGGCGCGTCCACTTATCGAGCATGCGCTTGCGGTCCTTCTTGCGACCAACCTTCTGCAGAAATTTCTTCAGCGGCTTGCCGGTGGTATCTGCGGTGTAATGCACTTCCCGCTCCAGATCACCCTTGCTGTAGTCAGTTGCAGTCTTTAGATAGCCTTTCACCAGAGCATTAAGGGCCTTGGCGCAGGTGGATTCATCAAAGCTGCCATTGGCCCGCGTATCGAGCACAAGGCTGATCGCCAACCGCCAGAGATCGTACTGGTAATCCGACACCACGGCGTCATCAAAGTCGTCCAGCCCGTAAATCACGTCGCCGTCGTGATTGGCGAAGGCCCCGAAGTTATACACATGGGCATCACCCTGTATCCACGTCTGGGTGCCGGCCACCCCACCAAACAGGGCAAACCGCCAGTCGTTATACATGTCCTGCCAGAACAGATGGCTGGTGCCACGGAAAAACCGGTAGGGCGATTCAGCCATGGCCGCAAACTTTTTCTTGCGTGCCGGTGCATCAAGCTCGGCGTTGTTCTCGTTGATCGCTTGAATGACCTGTTGATCGCGGTTGTGAAGCGTCAGATCCTTGATCATATTCAGCTCTCTTGGGAAGTTTTCGCACAATGGATCCAGCCTAACATGGAGACTGGTCAGCCATCTCCCGCCAGATGCTCCCGGATCAGCTCCGCCATCTGCCGTGCAGGTTCCGTCGGGCGGCCCGATGGCCGATGCAGCGCCATCTCGATGGACTGCAGGGCCGGCATACCGCTTCGTTCGTCCAGAACACGCAACTGGGGCGTGAGCATATCGCGGGTTACCGGCACCACCGCCAATCCGGCCACTACCACTGGCATCAGCCCCGTCATCGACTGACTTGAGTAGGCCAGGCGCCATTGCCGACCCGCAGAAAACAGCGCCTGCTCCGCCACCTCCCTGAACACATCAGCGCCCGGTGAGTAGAGCGCAAGAGGAACAGGATCTGTGAGGGACGGCTGTTTCTCGGCGCCCACGGCCCACACCAGTGGCTCCCGGCGAATCACCTCGCCCCCGGGAGAACGGGTCTGGCGTGTTACAACCGCCAGATCCAGCTCACCGGCCTGCACCTGCTGTAAGAGCCTGACGCTCGAACCACAGATAACCTGAAGCTGAACCGCCGGAAACAACTGGCTGAAGTGGGAAAGAACGGAGGTCAGCAAAAACGCATAGTCTTCAGGGATACCCAGGCTCAGCTGTCCTGAAACCTGCCGCTGCCGGAGCGAATCCAGTGCCTCGTTGTTAAGGGCCAGCATCTTCCGGGCGTAGTCGAGCAATTGCTCGCCCTCGGCGGTAAACCGTATTCGCCGGCCCTCTCGCTCGTGAAGGGGCACTTCCAACAAGGCCTCCAGACGATGCAACTGCATGCTCACGGTTGACTGGGTATAAGCAAGCCGGTCTGCGGCAGCGGTAACCGTTCCGGTATCGGCAATGGCCACCAGCGTTTGCAGCACGTTCAGATCAAGAATCCGGGGACGCAAACCATCATCTCCTGTGATGTTTTTGATCAAAAACCGTTGTTTTTGTGATGCTTAAACCGAGTATATCCTGCCACTGTCAAATCGCAACACACCGGCTATAGGAGGACTGCCCATGAGGATTCTGAACGCGACCATCGGTCTGCCAAACATCCTGAGCATCATCGCGGCTCTGGTTGCCGTGGTGCTCTGGGCGGTGGCCCCCTTGCTCGTCGATGCAGCGCAGTCCATCCCGCCCTTCCAGCTTACGACCATCGCCCTGATCAGTGGCGCGCTGGCGGTGCTGCCCATGAGTTTCCGGGGGCGCGAAGCGCGCAGATCTGTGAAAGTGTCCTGGCAATGGCAACTGGTGATTTTCGGTCTTGTGCCTTTGCTGGTACTGGGGGCGGTCGGCGCCTATCTGGCCGGTTTGGGCATGGCGCCCACGGCAGAGGCGTCTCTGATCACCTATACCTGGCCGGTGATGTTCATCCTGATCAGCCAGTGGGCTTTCCATCGGCGGATCGCCCTCCCGGTTGTTGCAGGGGCACTGATTGCCTTTTCCGGGGCGGCTTTGCTGCTGGGCCCGGAGGCCCTGAGTAATGGTTTCTCAGGCAATCTGACTGGTTACGGATTGGCTCTTCTGGCCGGAGGGTGCTGGGCCCTGTATTCGTGGATATGCCAGGCAACACCCGTAGCGATCGCTCCGGTAATGCCCGGCCTGTTCCTTCTGGCAGGCGCCGGCGCGGCCGCCGCAGATACCGTTTCCGGTTCCGCCCATGCGCTGCCTACAGGGACCGCGCTTGCCGCTGGTGTCGCCCTGGGCCTGGGGCCATACGGACTGGCCATGGTGGCCTGGGATCTCGCCCTTCGGAAGGGGCCTACAGCCCTGGTGGGCAGCCTCGCCTATGCGGTGCCTGTACTGGCCGCTCTTTTCCTGGTACTGGCAGGAATTGCCGCGCCAGACTGGCGGCTTCCGCTGGCTGCGATACTCGTAGTTCTGGGATCGCTGGTGGCCGCCGGCGAAATCAACCCGGACTCGTCACCGAATTCCTGTTACTGAGTCGATCGTCCTCCAGGAGAACGCATGCCTTATCCAGCAGCAGGTTCAGTGCCTTGTTAACAATTAACTCTGCGCTGCCTGCTCCTCCCGCAGTTTTGCCCTCACATTCATCAACACCTTCCCATAACGGTTTTCGCCCCTCCGATCCCGACCACAGCCCCAGAAATAATCGAAATTGCTGTTTTCAACGATTTTTGTGTCACCGGTATCCAGCAGAGCTTCCGCCAGCTCGGGGTGGGTGCGGCAGCGCACGTAGATCCCCCGCGTCATAACGGTTTCGCGCACCTGCTTCCAATCCCGCCGCAGGCTCTTGTAGCGCTTGCGTCCGAGCTTTCCGGCCTTGCCGGGCGTATCGGCCTTGCGCACCTTTTCCTGGCGGTTGTCGTCGGTGAACTTCATGCCCTGGAAATAGTGTTCCACGGTTGGCCAGACTTTGCCTTCCAACTCGAAACTGTAGGGGGCATGGGTACCCAGAGGGTTTTCCGGGTCGGTTCGTGACATAAACAGGTCGTTTTCGCCATTGTCGTCAGGGAAAAGAGCCATTGTTGCGATCCTTGAGAAGAGAAGTGGTATTGAGTTCGCCCAGTATCAACGAGTCAAAGCCAATGGTCACGCCAATAAATCTGCTCATCTGCCAGACTCGAGATCTCTCAGATATCCAGCACCAAGCTGTGCAATCTGGCCCCGAATCCAGACCACTCGCTCCAACACATACGAGGATGGCGGGTTGACACGCAAAACGTTCGGATTCGGGAGCACGGCCGCGAGCAGAGCGGCCTGGTACTCAGTGAGGTGACGGGCAGGCTTGCCGAAATAGGCCTGGCTGGCGGCTTCAACTCCATAAATACCGGGACCAAACTCCGCAATGTTCAGATAGACTTCCAGCACCCGCTGCTTTGGCCAGAGGCCGTCTATAACAAGCGCCAAACCCGCCTCAATGGCCTTGCGGATAAAACTACGCCCGTTCCAGAGAAAGAGGTTCTTGGCCGTTTGCTGGGTGATGGTGCTCGCCCCTCGAAGCCCCTCACCCGCCCTGTATTCGGACAAAGCCTGGCGAATGGCTTCAAAATCCACGCCCACATGATGCGGGAAGCGCTAATCCTCGCTGGCAACCACCGCCAGCGGCATCCAGGGAGAGATCTCGCGCATGGGCACCCATTCCTGAGCGAGGGATTTGCCCGTGCTTTGAAGCTGATAGCCCAGCATGAAGGCCGACGTGGGTGGATTCACAAACCGCAACATCAGAACGATCAACAGGATCAGTACGATAGCGCCACCACATAGCAGCGAAAACCATCGCAAGAGCTTGCGGGCGCCTGATGCTCTGGTCATCTATTCAAGCCTTCATCCTGGTGCGAGCGAGTTTCCGGCCATAATTGACCAACGGTCCGAAGAACGCGCAAACTGCTGCTAGTGATTCTGCAAGAGCGTATGCCATTACCATGCCTGCAAAAGTAAAAACCCGCATTCTCTTTCATTCGCGACGCCTGAATATATACCTGGTCCGGTATCCAGAGGGCCATAAGGTAGGGCCGCACGTGGATATGGTTTCCGAGGGCCGGCTTTACAAACTCAATTGTGTTCTGGCCAGGCCCAAGGCAGGTGGCGAATTCATCTGCGAGAAGAACATCTTCAACCTTTTCGGGAGAGTGTACCTGTTTCGCCCGGATCTCTATCAGCATCGGGTATCAAAGATCGAGCGCGGAAATCGATGGCTATTGAGTTTTGCGTTGACTTCCGGCCTTCATAACTCAAGCAGGACAGTGTCATGATGTATTTTGCCCATGAAATGAGCCGCGCTGCGCTGATGCCCTTGCGCATGATGACAGACACACAGAGTAAATTGCTCAGGCATCCTCTCAGCCCCCTGTCCCGCTTGCCGGGCGCTCGCAGTATTGCCTCCGCCTATGGCGTATTTGGCGATTTAACCCGGCGCTACCCCAAACCAGCTTTCAATCTGCACTCAACGGTGTGCGACGGTGAGCAGGTGGACGTCAGTGAAGTCATTCTCCAGCGAAAACCCTTTGCCCAGCTCAAGCATTTCCAGCGCGGTGTATCGCGGCCCGATGACCCGAAACTCCTGATCGTTGCGCCCTTATCCGGGCACTTTGCCTCGCTGCTGCGCGGCACCGTCAAGGAAATGCTGCCAGACCACGACGTCTACATCACCGACTGGCGCGATGCCTGCCGGGTGCCCTTGTCGGCTGGCGACTTCGGGCTGGACGATTATATCGACTACGTTATCGATTTTATTGAACAGCTTGGGCCAGACACCCATGTACTGGCGGTTTGCCAACCCGTCGTGCCTGTGCTCGCAGCCACTGCGATCATGGCCGAAGATAAAAACCCGGCAACACCGCGCTCACTGGCTCTCATGAGCGGCCCTGTAGACGGCCGTATTGCCCCCACCGCACCGTGCGAGCTGGCCACCAAACATAATCTGGCCTGGTTTCGGCGCAACCTGGTTCACCCGGTACCGGCGCCTTACCCGGGGGCCATGCGGAAAGTGTATCCCGGATTTCTGCAACTGACCGGATTCGTGAACATGAACTTCGACCGCCACGTTGACGCCTACCGGGGCCTTTTCAAGTCCATGCGTGACAGGGAAGTCGAGAAGATCAGACGTCATCGGGAATTCTACGACGAATACCTCGCCGTCATGGATCTGCCGGCCACCTATTACCTGGACACGATCCAGCGGGTCTTCCAGGAGTTTCACCTTGCCCAGGGTTGCTTTATGCATCGCGACCGAAAAGTGAACCCGGCCGCTATCGACAAAACAGCACTGATGACGATTGAAGGTGAAAAGGACGACATTTCCAGCCCCGGACAGACCCGGGCCGCCCATGACCTGTGCGTGAATATCCCGGACGCCAGACGCCTACACCATCTGCAAAAGGATGCTGGCCATTATGGTGTCTTCAATGGCAGTAAATGGCGCGAATCCATTGCGCCCCGGCTAAAGACATTCATTCGCAACGCGTGACAGGCGTCACATTTTCTTGTCGCGATTCAGGTGCTCTGCTAGCTTGAATGAGGTGATCAATAATAAGGAATAACAATCAGAGCGGACTACCGCTCCAGGGAGGATTTCATGCAGGATCTCAAGGGCAAGGTCGCCCTGGTAACCGGTGCCTCACGCGGCATCGGTCGTCACATCGCACTGCAACTTGCGCAACGCGGCGCCGACGTCGCCATCAACTACCGCTCCCGCCAGTCCGAAGGCGAAGAAGTTGCCAGGGAAATTGAGGCAACTGGCGTCCGGGCACTTTCCTTCAAAGCAGACCTGTCCAAAATGCCGGAAGCACGCAGCCTGGTCCGTCAGGTCCAGGATCAGTGGGGCCGCATAGACATTCTGGTGAACAACGCCGGCATCACCAAAGACAAATCCATGAAAAAGCTTACCGACGACGATTGGAACGACGTCCTCGATACCAACCTCGGTAGCGTCTACGCCACCTGCTCCGAAGTATTGAAGATCATGATGGACCAGAAATACGGTCGCATCATCAACATCACATCTTTTGTCGGGCAGGCCGGCAACTTCGGGCAAGCCAACTACGCGGCCAGCAAGGGTGGCATTATCGCGTTTACCAAGACCCTGGCACTGGAAATGGCCAAGTACAACATTACTGTCAACGCCATTGCCCCGGGCTTCACAGAAACCGAAATGCTGGCCCAGGTCCCCGAGAACATCCGCGAACAGATCATTGCCCGGGTTCCGATGGGGCGTTTTGGCAAACCGGAGGAAATTGCCCGCGCCGTGGTTTTCCTGGCCGCAGAGGGGGATTACATCACCGGCCAGCAAATCAACGTTAACGGCGGCGTTTACATGTAATACGTGAAAGGCAGAAGGCGAAAAAATGGCTGATAAACCAATAAAAAAGCAATCAACGCCTGACTTCGAACCCAATGTGGTAAGCCACTCTCTGGCGCGAGTGGGTGTCCATGGTGGTCACCTGCTCAAGCGATCCATAATGCGCCGTTTGCGCGGTGGCCCGCCGAATCCGGCCAGCGTGGGGAGCATGACCAAACCCTTTGTCACCCTGACCGGCAAACTTGCAACCCAGCCGGACACGCTTCTCTTTGCGCAGATGCGACTGCTAAAGGACACCAGCCTGTTCTGGTCTGGCCTGCTGGCCCACGGTATAGGCAAGAAACCATTGACCGTAGCCGAGCCAGAGCCCGGCGACGGCCGCTTCCGTGACCAGGCCTGGAACGACGTCATAGCGTTCAACGCGCTCAAACAGGCCTACTTACTGTCAACTCGCTGGGTTATGGACACCATTGACGATGTCCGGGATATGGACGAACACGATAGACAGAAAGTCCGCTTTTTCACCAGCCAGATGACCGATGCCCTCGCCCCAAGCAACTTCATTCTGAGCAATCCGGAAGTATTACGCACAACCGTCAAGACACGGGGGAAGAACCTGCTGCGAGGCCTGGCCAACCTGCTTCGCGATCTGGACGAAGGCAAGGGCCCCATGCCTTTTCGCATGTCCGATCCGGACGCCTTCGAGGTGGGAGACAATCTTGCCAACACCCCCGGCGACGTGGTGTTCCAGAACGATCTGATGCAACTCATCCAGTACCGGCCGACCACCGAGACCGTCCATCGCCGGCCTTTGCTGGTGATACCGCCCTGGATCAACAAGTACTACATCCTAGATCTTGGTGAAAAGAAGTCCTTCATTCGTTATTGGGTGGAACAGGGGCACACCGTGTTTGTGGTTTCCTGGGTAAATCCCGGGCCAGAGCTGGCACACAAGACCTTTGAAGACTACATGCTCGAAGGTCCGGTCGCCGCTATGGATGCCATTGAGCAGGCAACGGGTGAGCGAGAAATCAACACCGTCGGCTACTGCATCGGCGGCACCCTGCTGGGTTGCACTCTGGCCTGGCTGGCCGCTCGCGGGGATGACCGCGTAAAAAGCGCGACGTTTCTCAACAGCATGATGGATTTCTCGGACGTCGGAGATCTGGCTGTCTTCATCGACGAGGACTCAATCGCCAAAATCGAGAAGGCCATGAACAAACAGGGCTATCTTGAAGGCGCCTCCATGGCAACGGCCTTCAACATGCTACGGGCCAACAGCCTGATATGGTCGTTTTTCGTCAACAATTACCTTCTCGGCCGCGATACGGCGCCCTTTGACCTGTTGTACTGGAACTCGGACGCCACTCGCATGCCAGCAGCCATGCACAGTTTCTACCTGCGCAATATGTATCTGAACAACCGGCTGCGTGAACCCGGTGGCATTACCCTGGCCGGCACGCCAATCGATTTGAGAAAGGTGAAGGTCCCAAGCTACTTTGCATCCGCCATTGAGGACCACATCGCACCCTGGGTCTCCTGCTACAAAGGCGCGAGTAACCTGGGCGGCCCACTGCGCTTTGTCCTTGGCGGCTCAGGACACATCGCTGGCATCATCAATCCGCCCGAGAAGAAGAAGTACGGTTATCGCCTGAACGAAGACAACCCACCCAACCCGGAGGCATGGCTGAAAGGTGCCGAGCAGTTCGAAGGTTCCTGGTGGCCCGACTGGGTAGCCTGGGCAGAACAGTTCGGTGGCGGAGAAGTGAAGGCCCGCACTCCGGGAGAAGGCAATTTGCCCGTGATCGAACCCGCACCGGGAGCCTACTTGCGCAACGAACCGGCACCGCCAACCCCGGCAGCCCGGAAGCGGCGGCAACTGCCTCGAAAGAAATCGGCTTCCCAAAAGCAGAAGGCCACATCATCCGAGAAAGTCAGCCCAACAGGCACTCCTTAGCCTCATTGATGCGTGCCGCCAGATAATTGCTGCCACCATGGTCCGGATGCAGCTTCTGCATCATCCGCCTATGGGCCTTGATGATCTCATCCCTGCTTGCGCCGGGATCCAGTCCCAGGATGTCCAGAGCTTCGCTTTCAGTCAGAGGGCCGCCGGCGCTGCCATTTCCGCCTGCATGGGCGTCCCCAGAGCCGGCCTCATCATCGGCGCGCCAGGAATCACCGAATCGGCGGTCAAGGTAGGTTTCGAGAAGCCGGGCAGAGTCCTCGTCCTGCGCACGGCAATAGCGAAGCAATTCA
The DNA here is from genome assembly GCF_002933275.1 of Marinobacter maroccanus. Classification (GTDB taxonomy): domain Bacteria; phylum Pseudomonadota; class Gammaproteobacteria; order Pseudomonadales; family Oleiphilaceae; genus Marinobacter; species Marinobacter maroccanus. The sequence goes on along the minus strand of NZ_PSSX01000016.1, from coordinate 30,559 downwards.
AGGAACTCAGCCTCACTCAGATCCGTCAGCTCACGTCCCTCCATGGGCCCCTTCAGGATCTTGCCGCTCATGGTTCCGGAATCGTGGTCCAGGGTCATTTCCAGGATGTCGCTGGACACGTGCGATTGATTGCCAGATTTGGCCTTGGCACCACCGGCCATACCACCAAGCCCTCCGCGCAACAGGGAGGGCAGCAATCGACGCAACAATGGATAAAGAAATGCCAGCCCTGCGAACAGGAAATGCAGGCGGCCGGTCGCAGCGAGTAACACCAGGACGCCGATACCGGCTAATAGAGCAAGCTTGACAATGGCAACATTGCGCTGGCTGGCCGGCTGGCTACGCAACCAGACCCAGGCAACAACCGCAACAACGATGACAACAATCGTTAATGGCACTCCGTTACTCCGGGCTTGCAGGCCCCTCAGTGGATGTCTACCGGCGCTACCGGATCTGCTTGGTCAGGCGCTTCACTTCCGGGGAACTGCGGCTGGAAAAGTCCTGCAGGGCTTTCGCGCCCCCGGAAGCATAGACCGCAACCGCCGCCATAAGATCCTTGAGAACCTGAGGACTGTTACGATCGAAGGGCGCATATGCGCCTCCAGACAGCTTGCTCACCTGCTGGAAGACCCCCCTGGCATGGGCATCATTGCCCTCGTGGAACATAAACACCGGCGTGCGCAGCATGCCCAGTTCACCGGCGGTATGGCAAAGCTCGTCTACCGGTTCCTCGCAGCAGTCTCCGATAAACACCACCGCCTTGACGGGCTTTGCGCGGGTTTCTTTGACCGCATGGGCCAGTACCCGACTGATCTGGGTGCGGCCACCGAGGCAGGAAACGCCGTTCATCAGGTTCAGCAGTTGTCCGGTCTCAGTCACGAACCCTGTAGCCTTGAACTCACCGAAGCCACGGTAGTAGCAAAGCTGAATGGCAAGGCCACCCAGATCCCGGGTTGCCATAAACAGTTCGCTCTGCAGATGGCAGGCTTGATCCCAGGTGGCCTCCCGGCTCGCGGTGGCGTCCAGCGCGAAAATCAGCCGGCCCTGCCCGCTGCCCTGTTTAGGCAGGGTGCGAACCTCGTTGATAAACTGATCGATCGCCTGTTTGTCGGATCGGGTGCGTAGTTCTTTGTCGGACATAGGCTCCTGAAAATCGCAGCGTCTGAAGAATCTGACGCTAAAATAGTAGGGCATTGATCGCACAATTCACAGGCTTGGCAAGAGGCAACGCATGGCGGGCACAGGGCGTTGGTATCGAATCAGGACTTTGGCCAGATTCCGGCTGTCTGTTCTGGCCCCGTTTCTGTTTGCGTCCCTCGCGCTACCATGCGCGGTGCAGGCCTCAAACAGTTTTTACCTGCTCTATCGTCAATGGCAACCATACGATTGGCCAGAGAATCTGCCGTCTACCAACGAGGTGACCCGTTCGCAGCGAGGGCTCGGCTGGCAAAACCAGGGCTCTGTCAGCACCTTCGGTATCGATTACGATTACCAGCCACTACGGATCCGCACCGGCGACCCGGCCCATAACGGGCACCTGCATCGGTTAACCTTCGGTGGTGAATGGCAGCATCGGCTTTACCGCCTGGAAGCGAGGGCCGGCATTGCCGGCACCTCCAACATGTTCAAGTACCAGGACTTCCACAGTGATATGGTAAACGGCCGGATCGCTCTGTTCCGGGCCCTGGATGAGACCAGCGACCTCAGCCTCGGCATCGGCGGCGACCATCGCTTTGGCTCTTTCCGATGGCTTCCCCGGGTACGCTGGCAACAGAGCAACGAACGTGGGCACTGGTTGTTCGACCTGCCGGTTTTAATCCAATGGCAAAGCACCGGGCAACTATGGGAATTCCGAGTGGAGCGAAACGGAGATCGCTGGGCCACGCTGGATAAGGCCAGGGAAATCCAAAGCGCGCTCTATTTAGAAGAGTGGAGAACAGAACTGACGTACCGGCTTCACGACGGAGGCGGAGCCTGGCCGACAGTGGTTGTTGGCGTAGGCGCCAGCGTGGATACCCGTGTCCGGTATGAGGACCTGAACACGGGCACGGTGGATCTGAGCCTGGGTGAGGCGCTGCTGGCCAGCCTCAGGCTCGATTGGTAGATCCTAAATCAACCAGACAGCGCCGCCCTCACCTTCTTGCTCAGGTGCCCCATCTCAACCCGACCAAGTACCTGGGGCTTGAGCTCGTTCATCACTTTGCCCATGTCCTGCATCCCCTGAGCGTCGGTTGAACTGATGGCCATTCGGATCAACCCATCCAGGTCATCCTCGTTGAGGGCAGCCGGCATGAACTCTTCAATGATCACCATTTCGGCACGCTCTTTGTCACCCAGCTCTTCACGACCGGCGTCATCATACTGGCTCGCGGCGTCGCGGCGCTGTTTGAGCATCTTGTCCAGCACCTTCAGGACGTCCTCGTCGTTGAGCTCGCGGCGTTCGTCAATCTCGATCTGCTTAACCGCAGACTGGGCCATGCGCAGGGTAACAAGCCGGGTTTTATCCTTGTTCCGCATTGCCTCCTTTACCGCGTTGTTCAGTTGTTCCTTCAGAGTTGGTGCTGTCATTTCCGATCTCCTGTTATGTCTGTTTTCTGTTTATATGGGGACAGAATCCGGAAAATACAAAGGCCCCTCGGTGAGGGGCCTTTGACATCGTAGGAGGAATTGCAGGGGTCAGCCTGCCGTTTACATCTTACCCTCCGCGATCAGCAAGCGGCGTTCGTGATGAAGGCCCTTGAACAGGCTGTACATCATCACCAACAGCACCAGCGTAAAGGGCAGCCCAACACTCAGGGCGCCGGCCTGCAAGGCGCTCAGCGCTTCCTTTCCGCCCACAAACAGCAGCACACCGGCAATCGAACCTTCAATGACCGCCCAGAAGATGCGCTGGGCTTTCGGGGCGTCGGTCTTGCCACCTGAGGTGATGCTATCGATCACCAGGGAGCCGGAATCCGATGACGTCACGAAGAAGGTCAGCACCAGGGTAATCCCGATAAACGAAGTGATCCCCGACAGTGAAATATTCTCGAGTGCCTGGAACATGGCCAGCGATACATCGGTCAGCCCCTCGGACGCCAGCACGCCAATATCGTTCTGCACCTGATGGAGCGCGCCGCCGCCGAAGGCACTCATCCAGAACAGAGTGATAATGGTCGGGATGATCAGCACGGCAGTGACAAATTCACGCACTGTGCGGCCGCGGGAAACCCGCGCGATAAACATACCAACGAACGGTGACCAGGAGATCCACCAGGCCCAATAAAACACGGTCCAGCCATGGAACCAGGTGGTGTCTTCCTCGCGCCCGAACGGGTTACTGAGCGCGACCATATTGGACGCATAGGAAACCGATGTATCCCAGAGCCACTGGAACACGGCAAGCGTGGGGCCGGCAAAGATGACAAACAGGAGCAGCAATCCTGCCATCACCATATTGGCGTTACTCAAAATCCGGACACCGCCGTGAATGCCTCGAATCACAGAAAAGGTGGCTACGGCCGTAACGCCGGCAATGACGCCCACCTGAATATTCAGGCCCCCCTCAATATCGAACAGGTAGGAAATACCCGATGCCGCCTGTTGGGCACCAAAGCCGAGCGAGGTCGCAAGACCAAAGATCGTTGCCAGCACAGCCACGGTATCGATCACGTTGCCCGGCCAACCCCAGACCTTATCCCCGAGTATCGGGAAAAAGGCAGAGCGGATAGTTAACGGCAGGCCCTTGTTAAAGGCAAAGAAAGACAATGAGAGCCCGACAATCGCGTAAATCGCCCAGGGATGCAGGCCCCAGTGGTACATGGTTGCCCCCATCGCCAGGCGCGCACCTTCTGCGGTGTTAGGCTCAACGCCAAGAGGCGTTCCATACCAATCGGTGTAATAGGCAACCGGCTCGGCAACCGACCAGAACATCAGCCCTGTCCCCATGCCTGCCGCAAACAACATGGCAAACCAGGACAACAGGGAGAATTCAGGCCTGGCATCAACCCCGCCAATCCGAATCTTGCCCACTGGCATAAAAATCAGTGCCAGGCAGAAGAGAACAAACAGGTTTGCACTGAGGAGAAAGCCCCAGTCGAAGACTGCGATCGCACCATTCTTGGCGCTATCGAGCAATTCCTTTGCACCCGAAGGAAAAATGAGTGTTCCGACAACAAAAGCAACGATCAGGAACGCGGTTAGAGGAAACACGATGTTGTGGATATCAAATCCAAACTTCTCGATATTATCCTGACCTGCTACGTAGTCGGTCTGATAATCATCTTTAATGACGTCACCCAATGTGAGGACTCCTATGACTGCAAAATGCGGCAGTCGGTTGGAAAATTTGCCTCCTTAAGTGCTACGCCAATATTTTGAACTCTAAGAATTAAAATTTCCAACCTGTCTCCGGAACTCAGACCAAGCCCCCCGGTAAACACGCATCCAACTTCGTTCGCATCACGCTGAATCAAATACGTTACTTACTCTGGTAGACTTTACTTCCTCGAACACGTCAACAGGCCCACAACCATGAGACTCAACCCCTTTAACACCCGGATCGGCCTGGCACTGGGGGGCGGTGCGGCAAAAGGCATTGCCCACATCGGCGTTCTGAAGGCTTTCGAGGAAGAGCAAATCAGGATTCACTGTATTTCCGGCACCAGCGCAGGCGCTCTCATCGCGAGTTATTACGCCTTCGGCCGCCCGGCGGAGTCCATCCTTTCCATATGCTCGACCCTGAACCTCTCGAAAATCATCAACTTTACCTTCGAGCGTGGCGGCCTTTTCAGCACCAATGCCATTCGCGAGATGATCCACCGTGACCTGGGGGATGTCAGGATCGAAGACGCCGAGATTCCCCTGGCCATCTGCACAACGGATATCGAAACCGGCGAACAGCTGATCTTCCGGGAAGGCAACCTGGCGGATGTTGTTTGCGCGTCCATGGCGGTGCCTGGCCTGTTTGTACCGGTAGAGATCGATGGACGAACACTGGTGGACGGCGGGCTGGTTGAGAATGTCCCGATTTCACCATTGGCAAAAATGGGGGCCGGAATAACTGTGGCGGTGGATCTCAGCCATGTCAGCCGATACCCGAAACCGGACAACACCTTCGATGTCATCACTAACGCCATCAATATTGGCATCGATTTCAACACCCGCAAGCAACTCAGGAGCGCCGACATAGCCGTGCCGCTGGATCTGAGCAGCTATAGCCTTACCAACAACGCAGACCGTGTTGAGGAGCTGTACCTGGAAGGTTATCACCCCATGAAGAAAAAGATTCGTCAGGTGCTCTGGTACAAGCGGATGCACTTCGCCATCAGTCTTCTGAAAACAACTGGGACATTAATGCCCTTCAAGGTGCCGGAGATTCTCAAGGAACTCAAACGCCACGGCTTTGCGGTGCGCAATCGGCATTAGCCACACAATCACCTTCAGCGGTGAACCAAAACGCTCTTTGAAGCCTACTCTTCACACCCGATCATTTTTCAATGCGAACGGAGCTTGCGCATGATTACAGTCCACCACCTCAACAATTCCCGCTCACAACGCGTTCTCTGGATGCTGGAAGAGCTGGGTGTACCCTATGAGATCAAGCATTACCAGCGTGATCCCAAAACCATGCTGGCGCCGGAAAGCCTCAAAAAAGTACATCCTCTGGGCAAATCTCCGGTGATTACCGACGGAGATCTGGTGGTGGCCGAATCCGGCGCCATTATTGAATACCTCGCCCACACCTACGGCAAGGACACCATGCTGCCCGAGAGCGGCGGCCAGGCCTGGCTCGACTACACCTACTGGCTGCACTATGCCGAGGGTTCACTGATGCCGCCGCTGGTCATGCGCCTGGTGTTTGAAAAGGTCAAAACCAGCCCGATGCCGTTCTTTATAAAACCGGTCGCCAAAGGCATTTCAGACAAAACCAATGAGATCTTCATCGGCCCGATGATCAAGACCCATCTGGATTTTTTGGAAGGCCACCTGGCGAAAAATACCTGGTTTCTGGGTGACAAACTGAGCGCTGCGGATATTCAGATGAGCTTTCCTCTCGAGGCCTCGGTAGCCAGAGGTATCGTCGGCAGAAACCGCCCCCATATCACCGGCTGGGTGAAACGGGTTCACGCCAGACCGGCTTATCAGAAGGCTCTCGAGAAAGGCGGCGACTACGATTTTGCGTGACTGAAGGGTCGAAAACTGCAGCACAAAGGCCAAAGCCCCGCCAGGGGCCGAGGGGCTTTGGCAATAAATACAGGCGCTGGAGATCAACCGGTTACCCGATTGGTCTCTAAACGTAGAAGTCCAGATCTTCCTGGGCTTTCAGCAAATCCCGCATCTTGACGGGGTCATCCCCGAAGAAGAACACAAGTCCCCAGTGGGTGCCAAAAGCGGATCGATCCGGAACGGTCTCCTCCGCCGGTGCCACCAGCTCGTGGGATTCAAAATAAGGATGGTCAATGCACTCTTTGGGCATTTCCAGCCTGCTGACCACTCGACGCCTTGGGTACACACCAAAGCAACCGGCATAGCCCTTGGCGTCGACCACTTCGCGGGGAAAGAAGGCCTCGACCTCTTCTTTGGTGCTCTTGGGATCAAACACCAGCATGGAAGCCTGGTAGGCATTGAACCCATAAGCGCGCTCAATCAGTTCGAAGGCCTTGAACCCTGGCGGACGGTAGGCAACCTCGCCAAAGTACATGGTGCCGTCGCTGGTCACGAAATATTCCGGATGAATCAGACCAAACTGAATATCGAATGTTTTGATAAGCAACTCGATCTGCTTGGTGATCGCATTCCGCCAGCTTTCCAGTTCCTTGGTGGCGGGCACAAATACCGAATAACCCAGGGTGACGTACTCCGAAATATTCAGGAACTGGATTTTTCCATCGTGGATCCACGCCTCAACCGCAAATTCCCAGCCATCCAGGTGAGACTCCATCAGCAGGGGGTATTCCTCATCCGGAATCATATCGATTTCTTCCAATGTCCGGATCATGCGGTGACCAAGGCACCCGGCTTTATCGAACGCCTTCACGTGAATAGGATCGTCCGGGTCACCATCGAGCTTGAGCAACGTCTGGTTGACGCGCTTCATAAATCGAATGATGTCGTCTTTTTCGTGGGCTTCTTCGAAGATCCCGACCCGTATCCCGCCAAGCTGGGCGCGACGCTTCATCAGCGCCTTGTCCCGGAACAGAATGGATTGGCCATACATGCGGGGATTGTCGAGCAGAACCGAATTGATCGCCCCGGACCATTCAACAGTTTCTTCGAACAACGGAATAGCAACATCCACGCCCTCCGCTTTCAACTTTTCAGCGATTTCCATCGAGCGATCGTTCAGGCGAACAAAATCCCAGGCAATGAAAGGAATATTGTTGGCGGTGCAAAAATCCGCCGCCCAGTCTGGCGCCACCACAATGTATCGACGGTCAAAGTCCTGTGCGGCCTTGATTGCATTAACGCTCCAGCCAAGCAGGGCAATATAGCCCTTGTCAGGATCTTTCGGTTTTTCGGTGCCTTTGGACGAGGGCATCTCCGGGTCCCGCCAGGCAAGTACGTCCTGGGACATTTTGGATTCTGGCGTGATCGCCATAAGTTAACTCCTTTTATTCATTACAAGGCAAAGGGCATTGCTTACAACCCGATGCATCAGACCAGAGTGTCCCGGCCAAACCCGGAAAATAGTTTCCATACTGACTAATCTAGACCCTTATAGACCAGGAGACTAGCTATACTCCGCCCAAGTGTTCGAAAACTTCGCAAGGAATATTCCTATGACGCCTGAACTGCCAGAGTTACAAGAGATACTGATACGAAGCGAGGAAGGCGCCCCCGCGTCCTGGGATTTCGAACCAACAGCGGGCATTGTCATTCTGCTTCCCACCGGGGATCGCGGCGCTATCGCATCCACACCCTGGGGTGATTTTCTCACTCGAACGCTCTCAAGGTATCCGGAAACCGAAAACCCGGTGCATTTCTCCACACCTGGTGGTGGTCGTGCCGCGGCGGTCTCCGTCTCCGAGGCTACAACACCTTTTAAAGCCCTGACACTCGCCCGCAAAGTGATTGGCCCGTTACTGGCCGAGCACCCGTCGGAACTGACCGTCATTTCTTTCTTGAATGATGATCTTTCTGCTGGAGCTATGGGCGAGGCACTGCTGGCGGCTGTACATGCAGGCCTGTTCCAGCTGCCTCGCATTTCGGGCACGCCTCAGAAGCCGAAAACGCTTGAGACCATCCACTTTTACGGCTCCGGCTTTAAACATGCCGACTTCAAACACGTTGAAGCAACGGCTGAAGGCAACAACCTGGCCCGGTGGCTTACCCATTTACCAGGCAACTATCTGACCCCAGGCATTTATCGGGATTTGGCCGAGTCACTGGCAAAAAAGGAAGACTGGGAGGCCCATTTTTACGATCGGGACGAACTGGAACAGCTTGGCGCCGGGGCATTCCTCTCCGTAGTCGAAGCAAGCCCTGTGAGGGACGCAGGCATACTGCACCTGAAATATCGCCCCAATGGCGCTGGCGACAAGCCATTTGCCCTGGTAGGCAAAGGCATCTGTTTCGACACTGGCGGCAGTAACCTGAAGGTCGGCGGCAGCATGCTCGGCATGCACGGCGATATGCAGGGCAGCGCGGTTGCGCTTGGCGCATTTCTGGCCATAACCCGCCTCAAGCTGTCTCAACCGGTAGATTGCTGGCTCGCGCTTGCTGAAAACCACATCGGGTCCCGGGCCGTGAAATGCAACGATGTCATCACTGCCCTCGATGGCACCACCATTGAACTGATAAACACCGATGCTGAGGGAAGAATGGTGCTTTCCGATACGCTGGCACTGGTATCCCGCAGTAAACCTCGGGCAATCATTGACTATGCAACCCTCACGGGTGCGGTCGTAGCCGCTCTGGGGCAACGGATGGCCGGCGCCATAACCAATCGCCGTGACTGGGTAGAGCCCATAATCCAGGCCGGAGAAGGCTGCGGAGAGCGAGTCTGGCCGTTTCCGTATGAAGACGATTATGACGAAGACCTGGAGTCAAAAGTTGCCGACACCCTGCAATGCCGGACCGCAGGCCCTGGCGATCATATATACGCAGCGCGCCTGCTCGGGCGTTTCGTGGAAAAAGACATCGGTTGGATACACGTCGATATGGCGTCCTCCGGAACCCATAAAGGCGGTTTGGCCCACATACCCACAGACCTGCAGGGTTTTGGGGTGCGCTTCGGTGTGGCGTGGTTCGAAAAGCTGATTAAAGAGTAATAACCTCAAATCAATGATAGATGCAACGTGAGGCGGCCTGAATCTGCACACGGTGGATTCAGGACTCTCCCGATAACAGCACCCCTCGCCACTTAAGGACTTCTAGCCCGGCCGAATGTTCTGATTCACCCGGAACAGATTCTCGGGGTCATATTTCTGTTTGACCTCCACTAATCGCTTGTAGGCGTCGCCGTAGGCAAACTCGACCCGCTCCGTCTCGTCGTGCGAAAGAAAATTGATATATGCGCCACCACTGGCATAGGGCTTGGCAGCCTCAAAGAACGCGCGCGCCCACTGGCGGCAATGCTCGTCTTCCCCGGGTGTTTCCCAGCGTCCATGAACATTCATCACGTAATTTGCGTCCCGACTGGAATAGGCCATGGCGTCATGCGCCACCCGCCCGGTCTGGCCGCCGATCGAGGCAATAAAAATCTCGCAGTGGGGCGACGGCAGCTTCTCCCCGAACTCCAACGCAACTCGAACCACATCGTCGGTCAGCTTCACAAAGTTGTGGGACTTCCAGTAATTCCGGGCTCCGTCCGCCAGCAGCGGGTCAAACGCCTGCTGCCAGTTGGCGTAGGGCTGAACACCAACATGCTCGCCGTGCGCATCACCGAACGAACGTAAGGGTGCGATCAGCTTCTCGCCCACTTCCGGGTTCCCCGCATAGCAAATCGCCAGGGCAACAATCGGCTCACCATGAACCGACTCAGGCAGGAAAGGCAACGGAGGCGCATGCCGAATCACCAGCCACACATTGAGCTCGTCGGGCATGGTTTCAGTGAAACGTGCAAACTGCGTCAACACCGACTGGGCCTGATCGAAGGGGAATACCATCAAGCCGCTCAACAGCTCTGGCCCCACCGGATGTAGCTGGAACTCGAACCGGGTGACAACACCGAAGTTACCTCCGCCACCCCGAGTGCCCCAGAACAGGTCCGGATTCTCTGTAGCGCTGGCGCGAGTCTGGCGGCCATTGGCGGTCACCATATCGGCAGAGATCAGGTTATCAACGGTCATGCCATGTTTCCGGCTGAGCCAACCAAAGCCGCCGCCCAGGGTCAGGCCTGCCACGCCTGTGGTGGAATTGATCCCCAGCGGCGTGGCCAGCCCATGCATTTGTGCAGCCGCGTCAAAGTCCGCCAGTGTGCAACCAGGCCCAACGAAGGCTCGCCGGTTTTCAACATCCACCTCTATGTCCTTCATTTGCGACAGATCGATCATCAAACCGTCGTCGCACACGGCGTTGCCCGCGATGTTGTGGCCACCGCCCTTGATCGAGACCAGCATCGACTGATCCCGCCCGAAGTTAACCGCGGCCACCACATCCTCTGCTGAATGGCATTGGGCAATCAGCGCCGGTTTCCGATCAATCATTGCATTCCAGATCTGGCGGGCCTCGTGATAACCCGCATCTGTCGGTTCGAACACAGGGCCACCAAACTGCCCCCTGAAGGTATCTATCGTTCCTTGCTGCAACTGAGTCATAGCCATCTCCTTGCCCCTTGGGGCTCCACTCTCCATCCTGCGCCCTTTCGGTGGGAACACCAGCGGGTTATTAGACTGTTTGAGGACTATGGCGGAACTGTTAGCCGCTTTTGGTCAGGGGAGTGGGGAACATTGGCACTGGGCACCGGGAGGGTGTAGTTTAAAAATTGAACGCAATGCGTCGATCACCCCTACCCTCTTCGGGATGCCACCGCATTTGCAGGAGCACCCCATGAACACCAATGAAGGCCTTGATCTGGTTATCGTCGGCGGGGGCATCGGCGGCATCATCTGCTTGAAATACGCCAAAGACGCCGGACTGAATGTGATTCTTCTGGAGCGCGGTGACCGCATTGGTGGCTTATGGCGAGACCTCCCTTACTGGCAGGACATTCAGTTCCGCAAAGAAGACTGGACACTTGGCAGCCTGCCCCTTGCCGGGGAGGACCAGCGCAACATACTGAGCAACATTGAAGCCTGGGTGGAGCACTTCGGGCTTTCTCCGTATATCCACTTGAATGCGACCGTCACAAGCGCACGGCCGAACGAGAGTGGCTGGCAAATAACCACCAACACCAAGACGCACCAAGCAAAATGGCTCATCGCCGCGACCGGAGGGCACAATCGCCCTAAGGTCCCACCCGTTGAACGAGTTGATTCTTCAATCACCGAATATCACTCTTCCGCCTTGCGCGATCCTGAGGAATTGCGAGGCAAACGGGTGACCGTGGTGGGAGGTGGCGCGTCGGCTTACGATCTGCTGGATCTCTGCTTTGCTCACGGTGCCGGCAGTGTTGCGTGGATTTATCGCTCCACCAAGTGGATGCGGCCAACGCGGCGAATCAAACACCTTGGAATCGACATGCGCACCCTGGCCAGGTACCAGATGCTCTGCCTGCCAGCGGGTCTAATACATCGATTGACTAACAAAGATCTTCGGGCGAGGTATGCGAAAGCGGGTATCAACGAAATAATGCCAGAGGGCGATTTCGACATCCGGCGCGACCAGCTTATCCCTGGCCGGCCAGGGATGCTCATTAACTTTGCCGGCATTGAGCGCCATCGGGGAGAAGTGCGCTCGCTCTGCGGCAACACCATTGAGCTGGCAAACAGTGAAAAGCTGGAAACGGATCTGCTGCTCTGGGGTACCGGGTATGGCGTTGATCTCGGATTTCTTGGCCTGGAGGCCGTAAACGGGGCGAAAAACCTCGACGAGATCGGTAGTCGCTGCTATTCCCGCTTCCTGTCTTCTGACGCCCCCAATCTCTTCCTGCTGGCACCAGGCGTACTCGACACCAATACCTCAACGCCCTGGGCGTACGCTCATGTGGCCAAATCCATCATGACCCACATCAGGGGAAGACCGGTGTTTGTGAAGCCTCCATGCAAAGCTTTCACGAACCACTTCGATCTCATCAAACTGCTGGCGCCAAAGGATCGCGAGAACTACACATTCGGCATCTGGTACCTGAAGTACCTCTGGCTCGCACTCTGGCACCCATGGAAAAGACCGATGCCTATTCCTTGAAGGGCAATGCTGACCTCGGAGTCGGGGCGTGGATCCGCAGCTACCTGTTACTTTTTCAGGTTAATCTGCTTCGATCCCTGATAGGCAACTTGTCCACTTTTACCCTTCCCCACGTACTCAACAGACCCGCCTGATTTCAAAAAGGCAGCGGTCTGCTCTTCGATCGTTGCGGAGGTTAACGTCACTTTTTCGGGCTTCTTGCTCATAATAAAATCCAGGTTAACGTTGGCTTCATTACCAACATCGGCCTTTCATCATACCCTAAATGGCGAAAAATTGTTCGTTTCCTAAAGACCAAGTGTAGCCCGCACCCTGATTCCGCTTGTGCTGGTATCATTCAATGCGAACAAACTTACCGGAGGACTTCACTGCATGGAGACCGCTGACATCTTCCTGGCACTGCTGTTCGGCTGCATCGGCTTCGGGTATTTCATGTACGGACGGCGCAGGAAAAACATCGTCACCCGATATTGCGGCATTGCCATGATTCTTTATCCATATCTGGCCAGCAGCGCCTGGGAGATGCTGGCCGTAGGTGTGGGACTGATGGTTGTGCCTCGGTTTATCGAGCTCTGATGGCGTTGAACTGATCTCACTCCGAAGCGGGCAGACTCCCGCCCAGCATGTTTTCGATAACCGCTGCGTTGTAGAAAGTTTCAACGCCCTGGATTTTTTCCTCTCCCACACGAAACCAGATTGCCAGGCGCACATCTCCGATTGGCTCGAAGTAGGTCCGGTAATCCAGGATCGCAAACACGTGCTCACCCTCGGCACTCAGTTGTCGTAGAACAAGGTCTTTCTGAATGGCAAACATACCGAACTGATAGGCCAACATGTCGTCCCGGCTGAGGAAACGCATATTCGGACCCACGTATTCGAAGCCCTCGTCGGCAAGCAGGTCCTTGGCTTCATCCAGCCGCTGGGCGCGGATGTTTTCGATGAACTGAGCCACAATTTCCTTTGGCTGCATGAACACACTCCAGAATCAGGCGCTGACAATGTTGATTGCTCCCACTACCATAAACAGTAGCCTATTCGGCCCCGGCAGCAACAAAGCCTCTAACTAGCCTTGAGCAGAGGGCTGAAGGCTTTTAGAAAACCGCACTCGGGCAACTGGCGGAGGTGGAGCATGGCTAAGGCCGAAAACTGGTCGCAGAAAGTAACTGAATCCAGCGATGCCTTGAAGCTTGAGCATGGCGTATTCTCCCTAAAAGATCCCAGGGAAATCGCCCTGTCACTTAAAAAGTCTGCTGAAGAGAGCGCCCGGCGCAAATCGGACCCTTACCGGTCCGCGATGTCTATGCTGACGTTCTACATCAATCGTGCGGGCAAACAACTGCCAGCAGAACAAAAAGACCGGCTGGAGGCCGCCAAGGATGAGCTACGAGCCCTGTTCGGCAAGCACCACCGCTAGGAAACCCGTGAATACGCAGCCCTAACCCTCTCCATGGCAATCCGTGCATCATCCGGCTCAAGGCCCTGCTTTGCCAACTGCGGCATCACCATTCGACCGATACTCTTGCAGCGGGATCGGGGGATGTTGTGCTTCTCGAAAACGTTGGCAATGAACTGCGGTTCGGCGTTCGGATTCGATTTAAGCAACTTACCAATTTCCCTGGCACAGGCCTGTTCTTTCGGATCAATGTTCTTTTTGGCTCGCCAGATCAAAAATCCAACGACAACAACGAACATGCCGACGATCAGAAATTTCATGGACTTCTCACTTCCTATCTGGGTGATGAAAACCGGATGGACTAGACCTCAGAACACACCCGTCTCTGCCAACTGCCGGATGATCTGAATGGTTTCCACGTCTGTGGCCACATAGGCCTCGTGGAGATACTGATCATAGGGCATCGAATCACCGCGATTCTCGATGCTCGCCGTGTGATATCGGAACCGAACGAAAAGCGATTCGGGTTCCGGCTCCTCAATATCCATGACAAGCGTTGCAGCCGGAACGTTTTGAGTTGGCTGGGTTCGATATTCGATCCTTGCCTCATGCCAAAACGTGACTTCGTCAATCACCTGTAGCCCCGGGAGCTGCAGGCAACGCTTCATATAGGCCGGCTCCTGTTCGAGAATCTCGTAATCATCAACGCCTACCAGGAATTTGTCCGGGCGCCGGGCTCTGAGCACCAGGCCTTCCCACACCTGGAATCGGGTCAGCATCGGTATCTCTGGCTTGGTCACGTCGTTTATCTGAACGATGTGTTCAAAAGTCACTTGGCCTCCTCAAGACTCCATCGACATGAATTAGCGCAATACGAAAACGAGAAGCGTCACGCCTATCGTGATGTTCACAACCCAGATGGTCAAAGAAACCTGCTGTCGCTGGCTCAAGCGTCTGATTGGATTAGTCATACTGGAACCGCTCCGACAGGATGCGATGACCGGGTGTGCCCCGCTTGACCAGTTGATCTTCAACGACATCCATCATGATCGCCGGACCACACATCACGAAAACCCATTCGCGGAACTCTTCCTCCGAAAAAACCCGATCTATCAGCCCGCCATCGATAAAGCCCGTCTCTCCTCGCCAGGTTTCTGGTGGTTCTGAGAGCACATAGACGACATCTTCTTCATCCAATTCATCACGATAGGCAATCTGGTCGATCACCCGATTTCCGTAGATCAATTTTACCTTTCGCGGATCGTCGGTCAGACGCATTTGTCGGAGTATGCCCAGCAACGGAGAGAGGCCGACACCACCTGCAATGAGAGCGACTCCCGGTTCCGTGCGCCCATCCACCGAAAGATTGCCATAGGGCCCGTCGAGATAGGCCGCGGTGCCAGCTTTAATCTGACCAATGGTTCGCGTGAAGTCACCGAGCTCTTTGATCATGAAGGATAGCTTTGGCCCGGTCGCAGGCGCTGAGGAAATGGAGAACGGGTTTTCTTTCATCGAGAAGGGAGTGTGCCCCACATTCAGCCACACAAATTGCCCGGCTTTGTAATCCAGGCCCCGATGCCCCTCTGGCTCAACGATCAGTTCCCATTGCCTTGGGGTCAGATGGCTCACGGAGGCAACGCGCCAGGGGTGGGCCCTCTGCCTGAGTGGAACCAACAGGTAAACCATGAGCAGTGATCCGACCGCCACTCCCGTCATTGCCAGCCAAAACCAGGTCATCACAGGTTCTGATCCGTAACGCCCTCCATAGGCCGTGTGGTGCAACAGAAGCAGTGCAATCAATAGCGCGCCGACTCCATGCATAAGCCGCCACGTCTCGTATTTATAGTCGAGTTGGGTACGCCCTATGGCCAATAGAACAAGGGTTGGAAGAAGCAGAAAGGCGCCAATGCCGGATAACAGCGCAGACACATCCGTTGAAAGCGTCAATTGACGGGTAGGATCCCATGGGCGAGGACCACCTGAGGGCGTCCCCTGATAGAGAAAGGGATGGACAAGCGCAAAGACCAGCGCGGTGCGGGCCATGATCTGGTGAAACCGCATGGTCACATCCATGCCCACGCCATTTGAAATGACCTTAAAACGGCCGGACAGAATGAATTCCATGAGGATCATCGAAAAGGCGAGAATGCCAAGTCCGGATGCAAGTTCCTGGTGCCATTCGCGCGGAGGCCCTCCAACCAAGGCTGACAAGACCAATGGCAAGGTGACGGCGCCAAGGTAAATAATGATCAATAAAAGCGGTTTCATTTCCAGAACCCATGGCAACACGTTCGCAACGCACACAACCTGCGCGTACAGGATGTGTTTAACTATAGTCATCAATCAGCAGAGGACAGTTTTTCGTGCGGCCTAAGTCCTGGGTAAGCCATTTGCGCCCTCACAAAATACCGTTTCGGCGCCGATTCACCAGGGCGTCCGTCGCGCTAATCATCAGAACAACGGAAAGTGGCGGAAAGGAGTTGCTCTTTATTCAGCGGGCCCGACGGGAGGGTGATCCATGGTCCGGCGACATGGCCTTCCCCGGCGGCCGTCTGCAACCCGAAGATAGGTCTGCCCGAGCTGCTGCCGCGCGGGAAACACTGGAAGAAACCGGCATTGACCTTGCCCGCCACGGTCGCTATCTGGCCCGGCTATCCGACCTGATAACCCGCCATCACAGCCGTTGGCGTCCGATGGTTGTCACCCCTTATGTATTTGAATGGCAGGGGCCCAAGGCCGTTTTGCTCAACCATGAAGTCGAGCGGGTGGTCTGGGTCCCTCTGGACTTCCTCGCCGCCGGCGAGAATCAGAGCCAGCTTCCGTGGCCTACGCCCATCGGCACCCTGAACATGCCCTGTTGCCGCTATCAAGGTGCCTGTATCTGGGGGCTGAGCTACAGCATGTTGCAGGAGTTGCTGGCGACGGGCGTCAACGCAAGGTCAGAAATACCCCAGTAACCTGCCGAGAATCAGAACACTGATCCAGACTACCAGAGACAACACCGCCCCTGCCCTAAAGGCTGGAGGCATAGGAGCCTCCATCGGAAGGCTACGGATATCCTGGCGTTTCAACATTCGCGCCAGAATCGACGCGTTGGAAACACCCAGGACGACGAGCGCAATTTTCGCCTGGAACAGCGAAGATCTGGCGTAATCTGCGGCCGCGGTGGCAAACAAAAGCGCACCGCATACAACCGCCAGCGCCAAACCAATCGCCGCCGTTATGCGCAGCACATCGACAAACACCATCACGGGATACTTGCGCCAGAGCCCAAGCAAGCGCAGATCGAGCGGCACAATGCCACCAACCAACAGAGCAACGCCGAGAATATGCCCGGCATTGACCAGCGGGTACATGTAAGTCGAGTTGCGCAGGGCTGAGACAAAGGCCAGATTTTCGACGGAAACCAGGGCTTGCTCAATCATCCCCGGGATCAGGACTTACGGCCGGGATACAAATCATAGTCCTGTCCGTCGATCACAACCCGCTCAGCCTTGACCAGCCGCTCGCCTTCTCGGGCGGAGCGATGACCATGCACGGTGATTTCCCGGCCCTGGCTCAACATTTCCCTGGTGAGCCCAACACGGTCGTTACGCCAGGGCTGACCAACTTCCACAACCCAATTCTCGCCATCCGCACGTATCGTGACTTCACCATGGGGATTACCCAGGCGCACAGACTGGATCACTCCGGTGATTTCAAATTCCTCGTCGGTCGCCCACGCCCAACCGTGATGGGCCTGCGCAGCAGAGGCGGCGAGAAAAGCAGCAAGAACAGCGAAACAAACGAGATAGGTAAAACGAAGCTGAGGCATATCCAATCCTCTTATTGCGATTTATCGGGGCAATGACTCACGCACAATTCAATGTCCAGGAAAATGTACGAAATGGCCATTACACCAGACCAGGACAGATACGCCACAGATGCAGGTTCCCGGGCTCCCAGCAGTCAACACATCGACTGCTGCAAAGAACCCGGGCCAGGCAGAGGATTACCGAGTCGGCGGCGCCATGAACTCGGGCCCAACGGGATCAGTTATGCACCGATCCAGAATTCCATCGATTTCGGCCATCGCATCCTTGTCGAGAGACCAGCCTTCGATCTCGCCCACCGGATCCAGCTGGTCAGGCCGTCTGGCGCCCCAGAGCGCGGTTGTGACGCCTGGCTGGTCCACCAGCCAGCGAAGGGCCAGCGCCAGCACATTTTTCTGATAGCGCTCTTTGGCAAAGGCATCGAGTTCGGCCACCGCGTTCAGGTATTGGCGATAGCGATCACCCTGGAACTTCGGATCGTTCTTGCGAAGATCATCACCGGTGAACTGGGTGTCTTCTTGCATTTTGCCGGTCAGCAAACCGCGGCAGAGCCCGCCGTAAGTGATGGTGGCAATATCGTTTTCCCGGCAATGGGGAAGGATTTCCTGCTCGATATCCCGCTCAAACAGATTATACGGAGGCTGCAAACCGTGCAGGGGCACGCTTTTCTGCAGCTCATCCATCTGGGACGGCGTAAAGTTACTGACGCCAATGGCGCGAATTTTCCCCGCTTGGTACAGCTTTTCCAGCGCCCGCGCAGTTTCCTCCATTGGCGTCTTCGGATCGGGCCAATGGACCTGATAAATATCGATCCGGTCGGTCTGAAGGCGTTTCAGCGAATCTTCGACCTCCCGCTCGATGCGTGAGGCAGTAGAATCCCGCCAGACCTTGTCGTGATCATCGTTCCAGTTCAGAGCGACTTTGGTGGCCAGGGCAACCTGATCTCGCCGGCCATCGGCGAGGGCCTTGCCCACTATTTCCTCGGAGCGCCCAAAGCCGTAAACCGGTGCCGTATCGATCAGACCGATACCTTTATCAATAGCTCGGTGGATAGTCTCGATGGACTGGGCTTCGTCCGTTCCGCCCCACATCCAGCCGCCAATGGCCCAGGTGCCGAGCCCGACGGGTGTTACCTGAATGTCGGTGTTTCCGAATCTTCGCGTCTCCATGCTTCCTCCCGTTGTCGTGAAAATCATCTGGAGAAAATGTGGCACTGTGAATGCTTAGTGCCATAGACATGCGTGGGAGAGCTCATGAATTCAACCCGATAGCGCAAAATCTGTCCCGATTGCCCACACGAGTCCCGAACAATCGGGACAGATTTTCGGATATCCACTACAAGTGTAATGTAACGCCGTTTTCGTTCGCCTGCTCCAGGCAGACGGTGATAAATGTGCAGAGCGATCTTCCATGATCGCCCGCCATCCAACAACGACTGAGTTATTTCACCGCGCGAGATCCTCGATATTCCATATCGCCCTTGTTCTTACCAAGCCCTTTTCCTTTATCAGTTCCGTTGACCGCGGAGGTAGTCATAGCAAAGGTCATTACAGAATGCGCAACGGCATCAGACATCTCATCAAGCGCCTGCAGGCTGATATTATCGAAGGTGTCACAGGCGAGGTGGTAGCAGGGGTCATATTGATCACCAGCAGTACCGCCGTATAGAGCCGCTTCATCCGGTGTCTTTATCCCCTCTGCCCCAGTAAAAAGACCGCCGGCAGGAATGCCTATTTCAATGAAAGGTCCGTAATCGGAGCGTCCATCGAATGCAGTGGGCTCAACCGGCAGAGAGTTCGCCGCAAA
Organism: Marinobacter maroccanus; assembly: GCF_002933275.1. GTDB lineage: Bacteria > Pseudomonadota > Gammaproteobacteria > Pseudomonadales > Oleiphilaceae > Marinobacter > Marinobacter maroccanus. Next base: position 11,281 of record NZ_PSSX01000016.1, on the reverse strand, counting down.
ATAGTCCAGAAAAACGCTTTCAATCACTTTTGAACCGTTAGGTCCTGCAAGGGGAGTAGCAGAGCCATCACCGTCATAGACAAAGCGGACAAAATTCGGCGAGCCGATCATGTCGAAGTTCAGGTTCAGCGCGATGTCTTTGATTTCACGAGGAGTTAATTGATCAACGTAGTGCTGTGCTCCCAGCAAGCCGGCCTCTTCCGCCCCCCACCACGCAAAGCGAACCTTGTTTCTGGGACTGATTTGCTGGTTAGCCATCTGGATAGCAACCTCCAGAGTGGCGGCTGAACCGCTGCCATTGTCCTGGATACCCGGACCTTCAGAGACCGAGTCAAGGTGCGCACCGACCACCACAACCCGGTCATCCCGCCCTTGGGGAGAATTCGCAATTACGTTAGATGTCGAACGAATTTCAGAGCTGGCATCTACAACGAGCTTCACTTCAACTCCGCCTGCCGAAAGCTCAACACCAACTTCGAAGGCAGCCCCGACCACTGGAACGGAGAAGCCCGGCTCACCAAGCGTACCCAGAAAATTCTCGGTACGCCCTGGCTGGCCTTCATTGAAGATAATCACGCCAATGGCCCCGGCGTCTGCTGCATTCTGCGCCTTCTGGGCAAATGAACATGATCCCCTTTGAACCACCGCAATGTTGCCGGATGTAAAACCGGAGAAATCCGTTGCCTCACAACCACTGGTCGAGGTGTTTACTTCCGTTCCAGGCGGCAAGGCCAAATCCACTCCTTCTGCGACGGCCGACACATCGCCACTACCAGAATAAGTCATGGTGGCAAAGCCATTGGTACCAAAGTACTCATAGGCGATGGCGTCGGGGGATGTCTGCTCCAGAATGGCGGGCGCATTTTCCTCGAAAAAAGGGTAGTCGAACTCCTGAATCGTTACGTCATACCCTGCTGAAGTCATCCGATCGACGACATAATCCACCGAGGCCTGATAGCCGGGCGATGACGCCTCCCTGGTTCCTCCATTCTCATCGGCCGCTTGCTGAAAGGCTGCCTGGTGACTGCGAACACCATCGAGGGTAACCGCCTCTCGAAGGGTGTAGGTATCGACGCTTTTAGCTGCGAAGACAGGTAGGCCGGTCGTTGCTGCGACCACTGCAATGGCAAGAGGTGTACGATTAAACCTGACGTTTAACATGGCATAGCTCCTTGCTGCTTTATTTTTATCTTTCCCTGGGCACCACTCGCGTCTTGCCGCAGAATCAGCTGCGACCCATAAAGCCTATCAGGTATCTTTCATTCCGCCAGTTTCGGCCAGCCGGGGCAGAAAGGTAATTCATGCCTGGCCCCTCAAATGCTCAGTGATGGTGCCCACCGGGGCCATGGGCGTGACCATGGGCCAGCTCTTCCGAGGTGGCGGCGCGCACGTCAATCACCTCAATATCAAAGGTCAGTGTTCTGCCGGCCATCGGATGATTGGTGTCGACATCGGCAAACTTGTGGCCCACCTTGGCAACAACCACATGGCGCGGCCCCTGCTCCGTCTGAACCTGCGCGACCATGCCCGCCTTCCAGCGCTTGGCACCCATCAAATGCTTGATCGGCACCCGCTGGATAGCATCGGGCTTCCGGGGCCCATAGGCTTTATCGGGAGTGACGGTAACGCTGAATGTATCGCCGGCATCGCGACCTTCCAGGGCTTCTTCCAGGCCCTTGATGATGCCGCCATGGCCATGCAGATAGGCGTTCGGCTCGCCACCATGGGAGTTTTCAACAACGTTGTCCTGTTCATCGCGCACGCTGTAGTGGAACAAAACCACCTGATTCTTTTCGATTGGCATAAGGCTCTCTTCTACGTTTAAAGATACGCCATTGTAACCGGCAGCGGCTGTGACTTCAGAGCGGAAATTGGCTTCATCCCTTCCAATACGCCTTGCTGGCCTCATCCATCGGAAAGAAATGCTCAATCCGCAAATTCTGAGCAGTCACATCCAGCGGCGTGCCGATAGTTGCGATGGTGGAGAAGATCCTGAGCTGTTGATCCCCCAGATTCAGCGTGAAAGGAATCGCCGGGTAGTCCAGGTGTTCCACCACGTGGCTTTTCCAGTTCTGGGGAACGCCGGGCACCGTCAGGGCCTGCTCCAGCAACCGGTTGGGCTGATCCCGGAAGGGACCGGCAAGATGCTCATGGTAGACCCGCTGCAGCATGTGACAGGCAATGTTCTCCCAATCAACCACGAAGGGTTTCATGCCGCGCTCATCCAACAGCGACAGCAAGAAGTTCGGCCGGGCCGGAAAATGGGCCCCCAGCTCGATCATCCTCGCCATCATCGCCTGCATGGCCTGGTTGGCCATCACCAGATAATACTCGTGGTCGAACACCACCGACGGGTAAGGCAGGTGTCCCTGCAACAGGTGTCCAAGCGCCTCCCTGATCATGGCCATGCCAGGCGCGTTCAGATCCTGGTCGGAATAGACCTGGCTGTATCCCGCCGCCGACAAGAGCCGATTGGTGCCGGCCAGGTCTGCCTGCAGCATCTGCGCTAAATGCAGAACCATGCCTTTGCTGGGCTTGCTTCGACCGGTTTCCAGAAAGCTGATGTGTTTGGGCGATACCTCACACGCGAGGGCAAAATCCATCTGACTCAGACGCTTGCCCTGCCGCATTTCTCTGAACAGAGTACCAAAAGCGCTCATTGGGTTTCCCGTAAATTCCGAGTGTTCAGTCATTATCGTAGCTGAGGGTAGGCGGAACCATTACCTCACAGGTAATTGAGACTATCACCGCCCGGGTAGAAGCTTTGCAGTGTAGTTCAACACACTGCGAAACCCGATTGAGGTGATCCCATGAAAAACCTGATCCGTCGATTCAGCGTGAAGCAAATCCTTCTGAGCGATGTCTTCGTCTCCGCACCCCTGGCGTTGGCTCTCATTCTGGCCGCTGAGCCGATTGCCCAGTGGGCCGGTGGCCCCGGTGCAACTTTCTACCTGGTGGTCGGCATCGTGATGCTGCTGTGGTGCGTGGATATGGCTGCCATGGCCATCAATGAACGGTGGCAGGAGAAGTACCTGAACGTGATGATTGCTGCCGATGTTGCCTGGAGCCTGCTGGCCGCCGCCCTGATGGTGTGGTTCGCAGAGAGCTTGCAGCCTCTGGGCTGGGTGCTGTTCGCCCTGAACGTTATGGTTCCACTGGACATGGCGTGGATGAAGCGGATTGCTGGCAGTAAGCCTCAGCAGCCAGCGTTCGGGTGATGGCTCATCACTCCGGACGCTACCCATATTGGGTAGATTTTTACCCAATATGGGTTTTCACGAGATCACAGGCGTTACTGGCGCAACCTCTTGGCGAGTTCCAAGAAGTCCTACACTTAATACGCCTTACGAAAATTCCCCCGATAATCAAAAACCCGCTCCTGCACCTGCCAATAATGCTTCTGCTTGCGGGCAATCACGAAATCCGGCGCCGGCAGCAAGGCCTCCAATTCAACCACCTCACCCGCTGACCTGAACACTTTCGGGGCCTGGCTATTGGCAAAACGACGCCCGAACAGTTTGTTAAAAACATTGCCCTGGCCCGGTTTGCTGAAATCAAACGACTCGCTGAGTTCTTCACCATCCTCTCCGTGATAAGTGATCCTCAGTTTGCTGCCATCAGCAACCAGCGATATCCCGGCGCAGCGGATGACCATGGCATCCTTGAGTTTCAGGGCATCCCGGAGCTGGTCATCCGGATCGATAATGGCTTTCTGGCACTGATGGCAGTTGCGGGCTGCGATATCATTCTCGGCTCCGCAGTGCGGGCACTCCTTGAAACGGAAACGATAATCGCACTGTTGCGGGCGCCCGTTCTGCCCGGGAGGACCATCCCCTTCCAAAGGCTCCAGCAGCCCCTGACACCGTCGGCCGTAGTGCTCCATCACTCGGCCGTCACTGTCGGTTTTGCCCCAGAAGATATTGGCAAACCCGCAGCCCGGGCAGAACACCTGCACCGGCTCGCTGTCGGGATTCGGTTTTGGCTCCCCCACTTCCGGATGATGCAGATTCACATGGTTGCCGGCGTAATCGATCACCAGGCAATCCTGCTTGCCCTCGTCCAGACGAAGACCACGCCCCACAATCTGCTGATACAGGCTCACCGACTGGGTGGGCCGAAGAATGGCGATGAAGTCCACATGGGGCGCATCAAAGCCCGTGGTGAGCACGGACACGTTCACCAGATACTTCAACTGCCGCTGCTTGAAGCGCTGAATCAACAAGTCCCGATCCTTCAGATCGGTCGCGCCGGTTATCAGGGCGGTCTGGTGATCCGGCAGATATCCGGTGATCTCCCTCGCATGGTCTACCGTCGCCGCAAAGATCATCACCCCCTGACGTTCGGCAGCCAGCTCCATCACCTGCTCAGTGATGGCTCGAGTTACCCGCTTGTGTTTGCCCAGTAGCTCGTTCACGTCCTTCTCGGCGTATTCGCCAAAGCGGTCCTGAGGCAGCGCCGAGAAATCGTATTGCGCCACCGCCGCGTTCACCAGCTCCGGCCGGGTGAGATACCCCCGGTTGATCATGTAACTCAGCGGCAGCTCGTAAATGCAGTGCTGAAAGGGCTTGTCATCCCCACCCCGGACAAAGCCCCGGTAGTGATAGCGATAGATCCAGCCCATGGCCAAACGGTAGGGGGTGGCAGTTAGCCCGAGCACCTTGAGGGCGTCGTTCTGCTGCCGCAGCAGCTCAATGATCCGCTGATACTGACTGGTTTCCTCACCGCTCACCCGATGGCACTCATCAATGATAACCAGCGAGTATTCATCCCGGAACTGGTCCAGATTCGCCGACACCGACTGCACATTGGCAAAGGTTACCTGGTGGCGGCTTTCCTTCCGCTTCAGCCCGGCGGAGAAAATTCCGCCGGTTAACCCGTAACTCTGGTACTTGGCGTGATTCTGCTCCACCAGCTCCTTTACGTGGGTCAGCACCAGGATTTTCCGCTTGGCAAGGCGCGCCAACTCGGCAATCACCAGACTTTTGCCAGCACCGGTTGGCAGCACGATAACAGCGGACTCATCGGACTTTCTGAAATGATTCAGCGTGGCATCAACCGCTTCCTGCTGGTATGGCCGGAGTTTGAAAGGAGCATTCATTCTGGAGGGCTTGGTCGTTCTCAGGATGACAATACTCCCATACTAACAAATAACGGCGCCATTACCTGCTGGCGCAGAAAGCGAGATCGGCGCTCGCGTAAACGCCTCGCCTTACCCTCCAGCACAAGGGCGCCTATACTTCCCGTACCCGGCATTTCCTAACCTCCGTGGCCCCATATAAAACCATGAACAGCGCAGCCCCAGAGCGACCCATCACGCCCGATCCCGCTGACAACGGGCTTTCCCGCCAGGAAGCCAGTGCCCGGCTGGAGCAATTCGGTTACAACCGGCTGCCCGCCCCTCCGGTGCCGGGTGTCGTGGAGCTTTTTGCACGGCAATTCCTCAGCCCTTTTATCTACATCCTGCTGATCGCCTCCGCGGTTTCATTTGCACTCGGCCAGACCCCAAGCGGGGTTTTCATCCTGATCGTGCTGCTGATCAATGCAGTTATCGGCACGGTCCAGGAGTTTTCGGCCCAGAAGGCAGCCGCCGCGTTGAAGCAAATGATGAAAGGCACAGCGCATGCTCTTCGAGACGGCCAGATTGTCACCATAGACGTCGAAGAGATCGTTCCCGGCGATATTGTTCTGCTGTCCTCCGGCGACAAGGTGCCGGCTGATATTCAGTTACTCAGCGCCAGCAGCCTGGCGGTGGATGAGTCCATGCTGACGGGGGAATCCCTGGCGGTTGCCAAGAATGCCGGTACCGCCAGCGACGACAGCACACCGCTCACGGAGCGCGCTGACCAGTGCTTTGCGGGCAGCATCATCACCCATGGGCGCGCACGAGGCCGAGTAATAGCCACCGCTTCCGATACCCAGCTTGGCAAAATCGCCCAGGGAGTCACCGGCAAAACATCTGCCGAGCCGCCTCTGATGATCCGGATCCGCAAGTTCACCTATCAGGTCGCCTTCGGCATTTTGGCGGCTATTGCCGCCCTGGCAGGCCTCATGATGCTGGATGGCGGTTATTCCATCGAGGACATGATTCTCATGACCATCGGCCTCGCGGTTTCGGTGATTCCCGAAGGCCTGCCTGCCGCACTGACCGTTGCCCTCGCCATCGGCATGTCCCGCATGGCAAAACGCAATGTGATCATTCGCAAGCTTGTCGCCGTGGAGGCCCTCGGTTCCTGCACCCTCATCTGCTCTGACAAGACCGGCACTCTGACCGTCAACGAACTCACCATTCGCAGGGTGATGCTGCCAGATGGCCGCCAGTTCGAGGTCACCGGCGAGGGCGTGGCCCCGGGAGGGGAGATTACAGGCCACGCCGGCGCCCAGGTGGATGCGACAGGCCAGGAGACACTCAGGGAACTCTGTGTCGCGGGCGTACTCGCCAATGAAAGCCACCTGGACTACAGCGGCGGCGAGTGGGTTTCCCAGGGCGATATCGTGGACATCGCCTTTCTGGTGATGGCCAAGAAGCTGGGCATGTCCATCACCGACCTGAGAACCCGGCAGGAACAGGTCGCCCTGATCCCCTATGAGTCGGAAAAGGCCTACAGCGGGGTGGTCAACCGGATTGGCGATCAAACCGTCATCTATGCCAAAGGCAGCCCTGAAAAAATGCTGGCCATGTGCAACCGGATGGCCAGCAAGGACGGCTCCATAGCAATCGACAAGTCGGCTCTCGAAAGCCAGTTCACCGAGCTCGCGTCCCGGGGCTATCGGATTATCGCCCTGGCAAAGAAAACCACGTCACCGGGCGATCATGAGATGGCCGATATGATCTTTCTCGGTATGGTCGCCATGATCGACCCGCTGCGCCATGAAGCTTTTGAGGCCATCGAAAAGTGCCGCACCGGCGGCATTGAGGTGGCCATGGTCACGGGAGACCACCCTGCTACCGCAAAGTCGATCGCCGTGGAACTGGGCCTGTGTGACGCAGACGCAACGGTTGTTACGGGCCCCATGCTCGATGAAGCCAGCGCCAGGGGCCAGGTGGCCGCCGACCAGCTCATTCGTCAGGCCCGGGTATTCGCCCGCATAGAACCCACCAAAAAAGCCCAGATCGTGGACAGCTTCATGCGTGACGGGCATTTTGTCGCGGTCACCGGGGATGGCGTCAACGATGCGCCGGCCATGCGCCAGGCTCATGCCGGAATCGCCATGGGAAAACGCGGTACCGATGTGGCCAAGGAAACCGCCGACCTGATCGTCACCGACGATAACTTTTCCTCCATCGTCGCCGGCATCGAGCAAGGGCGAGTGGTTTACAACAATATCCGCAAGGTTATCGGGCTGCTGGTTGCCACGGGTTTCTCGGCGATCCTGCTTTTCTTCCTTTGCGTGCTGGCCGGCCTGCCAATGCCCATGATCGCCGTACAGCTCTTGTGGCTTAACCTGGTTGCCAACGGTTTCCAGGACGTGGCCCTGGCCTTCGAGCCGAAGGAAGGCGGCGAATTGTCCGTAAAGCCGCGCTCACCCCACGAGCCCGTGTTCGATAAACACATTATTGAACATGTTCTGGTGGTGGGCTCATGGATGGGCCTTGTCGCATTCCTCAATTTCCAGTGGACGCTCGATCAGGGCCAAAGCATTGAGGATGCCCGCAACCTGACGCTTATGCTGATGGTGCTTTTCGGCAACATCCACGCGCTGAACAGCCGCTCGGAGTTCCGCTCGCTGTTTCGTATCCCCCTGCTCCGCAATCCCTTCCTGATGCTGGCTGTTCCCCTTGCGCAACTGGCGCATATTGGTGCCATGTATGTTCCGGGGCTCTCCGATGTCCTGCAGATTCAGCCGATATCACTGGAGCAATGGCTGCAGTTGCTCGCACTCGCCATGAGCCTTCTGGTTGTCGAGGAACTGCATAAGATACTGATCAGGAGGCGGCGTCAGTGAATCTGCCCCGATATCCCGATAAGCTGGAACCAGATTTTCTTCAGGGCGATGAAAGATGATTGATTCCAAAGCAGCCATCGATGCAGGAGAGCACAAGTTACACATGATCGACTTCCGCAGCGACACAGTGACCCGCCCCACCCCTGAAATGCGCGAAGCCATGGCCTGCGCCGAGGTGGGAGACGACGTGTACGGCGACGACCCTACCGTTAACAGTCTGCAGGCCTACGCTGCCGAACGGCTGGGCTTCGAATCGGCACTGTTTACCGCCACTGGCACCCAGGCCAACCTGCTGGCGATCATGAGCCACTGTGGCCGGGGCGATGAATACCTCTGTGGCCAGTCGGCACATAACTATCGTTACGAAGGTGGTGGCGCCGCTGTGCTTGGCAGCGTTCAACCGCAACCCATCGAGAACGAGCCGGACGGCAGTATCAACCTTGAGAAAGCCAAAGCCGCCATCAAGCCCGACGATTTCCATTTCGCCCCTACCCGCCTGCTCTCCCTGGAAAACACCATCGGGGGCAAAGTGTTGTCACTGGACTACCAGCGCCAGGCCCGGGCTTTTTGCGGCGAACACGGCCTGCTACTGCACCTGGACGGCGCCCGGGTGTTCAATGCCGCAGTGAAATCCAACTGCGACGTAACCGACATCACCAGGCACTACGATTCGGTCAGTGTTTGCCTCTCGAAAGGGTTAGGCGCGCCGGTCGGTTCTTTGCTGCTGGGTTCCAAAGCCTTTATCGAGCGGGCGACACGGCTGCGTAAAATGGTAGGTGGCGGCATGCGCCAGGCCGGCATACTGGCCGCTGCCGGGCAAATCGCGCTGGAAAAAGGGCCGCAGCGCCTGATTGAAGATCACGAGAACGCCGAGTACCTGAGCGCCGGCCTGGCCGACATCCCGCAGCTGGAGATAAACCCCGCCAGCACCCAGACCAACATCGTCTACGCCCGGTGCAAATCCGGCAGAGCCGCGAAACTGCGGGACTACCTGGCGGACCAGGGCATCCTGATTACAGCGGGAGCCCCCATTCGCTTCGTGACGCATCTGGATGTAAACCGCCAGGATGTCGACCGGTTGCTGGATGCAATCCGGCGGTTCTATCAGGACTGAGAGGGCCCCGGTTTTCTCAATATTTAAAAACTTTGCTATGCAGGGCCATTTAATTAGCGTACTGTTCTTCTCGTTGGAAAGATTTAGCAAAGCATTTCACGAATAAGACCTCTTGTGTTGCCACACCTTTTGTCCTGTTTTTGATCCTGCACGTTTTTTTGTTTCCCGCATATCGCTGATTAAAGATCACAACGATCCTTTGACGGCACCTTATTTGATTAATTTCAGGATAATTATTTATGTCTACAGTTACCGGCAACGTTAAGTTCTTCAACGAAGCAAAAGGTTTTGGTTTTATCACTCGTGAAGGCGGCGCAGACGTCTTTGTTCATTACAGCAATATTCAGGGTGGCGGTTTCAAAACTCTGGCCGAAGGCCAGGAAGTTGAGTTCACCGTGACCCAGGGCCAGAAAGGCCCGCAGGCAGAGAACGTTATTGGCCTGTAAATAACAGCCAATACGTCATGAAGAAAGGCAGCCTCGCGCTGCCTTTTTTTATGTGTTTCTCGGGGCTCGTACTTCAGAAAAACAGTAACGGAGACACCCCAAACCGTTTGCCAAGGGCTTCCATATGTTTGCGGGTCAGCTTCTTCCCCTCGGCACCGTTGAGAATCTTGCTCACGTTACCCTTCGAACCTAACTCCGGCAAATCAGCCACCCCAAGACCGTGTTGAGCCATCAGGGTTTTCAGTGCCGCAATCCCTCTGTCGGTTTCGGCAACGGCAGCATTAAAGTCGAAAAACTCCGAAGCCTGATCCTCCCAGCGCTCAATACTGCCTGAAAGAATCTCAATGAGCAGCCTGTTGGCTTCGTAGTCGTCCACCAACTGATCCATCAACTCCAAGGCTCGCTCATAGTCATCCTGGGTCTCGATATGAGCTACAAAAGGCACTCGAGCCAGCGCTTCTCTGATTTCAACGAAAGCAGGCGATACCATAAGCCTCACTCCTTATTGCGGCGATATTTGTCGGTCAGTCGGTCGTATTCGGCGTGGCTACAAATGTGTTTTACGTACATGCGGTTATCACGAAATTCAATGAAGGCAATCATCCGCAAGTTGTTTCCGCCAATGTCGATCACCCACCATATGTCCCGGTATTTAAAGTTGTCCAGCGACGGGAATACCTGACGTAACTGTTCCGGACTCTCAAACCTTCCATTTCGCAATGTCGTATAGGTATTCACCAGCGCCTCCCGATCATTGGGAAACTGCCTGGCTGCATCGTTAAAAGGCTTCCTCGAAATTATGTGCACAGAACTTCCCTGTTTCCTTTTTTGAAACTTGAGCATGCGATTTCAAAAAAGGAAACCCTGTGCATCAAGGAGCGAGCCCTACCGGTTTCAATGCCTTGCCTTGGTCACCACATCCGGATTTACCGGTGGCGCTTGAAACAAATCCACCTCGTTCGTGTCTATAAACGGAGGAGAACCCAACATGAAAAGACCACTGTTATTCATCACCTTCGCCCTATTCTTCACTGCCGGCGCCTGGGCTTCCGAGCCTGCCGTGTACACGGGTCTGCTAAGCAATACCGGAGCCGGCGGCTACGACACAGTCAGTTATTTTGAGACCGGAAAACCAACCAAAGGCTCGCGCGACTACACTGCAGACTATCAGGGCGTGACCTGGCGATTTGCGAACGCAGAAAACCAGGCACGTTTTGAAGCCAGCCCTGAACGCTTTGTACCCGCCTATGGCGGCTACTGCGCCTGGGCCGTCGCCCAGGGCTATCTTGCGAAGGGAGACCCACAACACTGGGCCATTCGGGACGGCCGTCTGTATTTGAACTATAACCAGTCTGTTCAGGACCGATGGCTGAAGGACACTGAGAGTTTCATTCGGCAAGCCAACGCAAACTGGCCGAAAGTTCTGGAATGACGAGAAAAGCCCAGACCGGAGTTTTTTATGAACTACGAACACGCAGTTGTAGAAGTAAAAGGAGGCGTTGCCGTACTGCTATGCAACGGGTGCGGCATCGCAATCGCAGAGGGCACCAAACACGAGGACCGTGAGCATTACTGCACCATGTGCATGAGCGGCAATTGCAAAGCAAAATTCAAAAAGGGAGATTAAAAAAATACTCCGAAGTCCTCCGGGAAAGAGGCTGTAAACCAAATTGTGTAACTGCCCACGACTGAGTAATCTTTTCAAAAGGATACCATCGTGGGTACGCAATTGGACCAAGAAAAACTTAAAGCTATGGCCGCCGAGCTGGCCAAGGAC
>NZ_PSSX01000015.1 GCF_002933275.1 Marinobacter maroccanus | reverse complement strand
CTGACATGCCCCCGGCCATCGATAAAAGCGGGGGACAGTAGCTGGTTCTGTGGCCTGACGGCCACTCGGAGGTGGGTCAAAACTAATGGCCAGTAGTGGGTCACTTTAATTGGCCACTAACACCGCTCCGGAATCGAAGCGTGGCGGCGCAACTCTATTCACTGTATGCGAGCAGCTCGGTCCCTCACTTCGATAGTTGCTGCATCCCCAAAAGTCGCCGTATCGGCCATGGCGTTTCTTCATTGGGGCACCACAGACTGAACAGAGTGGTACCCAGGAACGGCAGGCGTCATTGATACAAATTTTGAAACCACCCTGTTTTTTCATGGCACTTCCACATGAAGTGCAACCAGGTTCTGTATTTGAGCAGTGCGGGTAGTTTGAGCAGCCAAAAAACGTAGAGCTGGAAGAACTTCTCGGCACCATCGTCCCTGATTTGCAGACAGAGCAAGACAATTCGGTTGCATGGATTTGATTGAGAGAGGTTAAAAACTCAGCGGTCTCGACCGGATAATTCTCATTTAGAAGTTCCTTAATAAAGACCGAGGCGACACTCATGTCGGTCATAAGATAGGCTCGATGACGGGCTCGCGTTAATGCAACGTAAAAGAGTCTGCGTTCTTCAGCGAAATCATATGGCTCGTCGGGCGGCAGCAATGCATTCAGCAATGGGTGCGTCTCTTTGGTGGAGGGAAAACCGTAATGGCCCTTATCGAGTCCCACTACGATCACAAAGTCTGCCTCTTTCCCTTTGGACGCATGAAAGGTTAAACGTTCGATGCTCAGCTTGGGGAATTTTCGCTCAAGTCCTCGGACGGCAGAGCTATCAGGTAGTCGAAACCAGAATCTCCCCAGAATATAAACTTTTGCTTTACTCTCCACCTGATCTGAGATTGCCTGACACACCTCGTCCAGTTCTGAATCTCGTTCGCGCTCAGCTTGTCCCCGTCGAAGTATCGATACCGCGTTTCGGGAAACAATTTTATGGGTCCTTAGCTCCTTTTTGACCTGAGCCGGATTTTTCATCACGAATTTCGACGCGACGTCGCAAATTCGATTGTTGAACCGGAAGGTTTTGTCCAATGATGTCGTTCTAGTGGAACCAAACTCCTTCTCGAATCCTGTTGTCAGTGTTACGTCGCTGCCTGTAAATCGATAAATCGCCTGCCAATCATCTCCAACGCAGAACACGGTACAGTTTTTGGTTTTATCCCTTAGCGCTTTTACCAGTCTCGCTCGTGGCCGTGATATATCTTGAAACTCATCCACCAAAATATACCGCCAAGAGGGCGTAAAGCGTCCCGATTCGACATAATGAAATGCTCGACCAATCATGTCGTTGAAATCAATGCATTCATTTGATTCAAGGTAGGTATTGTATTGGTCCACAATAGGTTTCAGTAGGTCCATAGCCGCGTGAAACTGAGCTGGGTTTGGTGTACGGCTGGCGCGGACTCTCACCTCCTCCCATGTTTCATGGCTACCTTTAAACGCTCCTACCAACTGGGTCATGAGACGAGAAAATTCATTGATTACCCCTCTTTCCCTGAGTGTGTCGAGAATCGCTTCATTGGGCAAAGGCTCAAATTTTACTCCCAATACGGAGAGCTTCCGTTCAAGCTCACTCAGTAGGCAACCTTCACTTCTCTCGTAAGAAAAGGTTTCAACGAGCGTTGTGTGATGCTCTTTGTGTAATTCGCGTTTCCAGCGGATCCCCTCCTGGTAAAGCTCGGCATCAATATAGGGCGCTGTGGAACCATCGCGTCCTATTCCAAAGTGCTCAAGATAGATATCGTAGTCGGGCAGGTAAAAGTCCGGAAGATAGGACCGAAAGTCGGGTGTCCGAGTTGGCGCTGCCTTGTAAGGCGATTCGTACTGATATTCGACGCCCATTCGAAACAGCCAGTTCGCAATGAGTGCCTCCTCAAGGCTTTTGACGTTTTCGCCTTTAAGAGAATAGATTCTGTTGGCCCGAATGTATTCGAAATATTCGCCTTCATCAGCGAAGTCGAAACAGTTTTTTTCGGGGTAGAGATAGTCGGAAAAGTAGCGTACCACCTTCTCCTGATAGCCGTTATCCTCCAAGAGCGATTGGAGCCAATCATCGACAGTTTTTGCCAGCAAATTTTCATCCTCAGATAGTTTACTTATCTGAGGTTTCCCGCCCTCGACTTCGCCTATAATTTTCAAGCCGAGGGAGTGAAAGGTGGCGGCTTTCACCTTGGCCCCTGGAATTTTTGCTGCGACCCGTTCTTCCATTTCCTCCGCCGACTTGCGTCCAAAGGCCAGCATTAAAATATCGCTATCCTGGGCTCGTCCACTCTCCAAAAGATAGGCGGTTCGTCCAATCATAGTGCTGGTTTTGCCCGTTCCGGCACCAGCAAGAACCAGATTGTTGTCCTCATCGATGACGCAAGCCTCCCTTTGCTTCTCCGTAAGAGGATTGGATTCAACAGCGTCAAATAAAGCCTGGAATCTGGTGAGTTCATCGCGCAAGAAATTGTCTCTCATGTGCTCGATGAGAACGGGGTCCGACCCGGCCCATTGCCGGAGCCTCTTGTAGGGATGAACTAAATTTTCAGGGAAATCGATATCTTCAGGGGGAAGGATCAAGCGATGTCTTTGGGACTCTGCAAACCGGGCTATTGCAGCTGCATGGGTTGATCGAAGATAGCCTGCTTTTTCGACGAGATCGTGGATTCGTTGAAGAGCTGCCGTTGCACGCACGCCATGCAACTCAAGGAGTCGGCTACAGAGGCTTTCCCTTAGCGCTCTGGTAGAGGTTTTGCTGAGCCAGCTGATGCTCTCTTTTTGATTATTGGCTGTGAATTCGAGTTTTGAGAAAAAGAGCCCTTGTCTGATAATGGGAGCAGACGAAAAAGCTTCCCAGGGGATTTGACGAACAAATCCTTTTGCGGACCCCAAAACAAGCCCATCGTCTAAAATTCTGATTTTTAAAGGGGAACGCCCTATAAGTTTAAGAAACCAAAGCTGACAAAAAACGCTCATGACACAATCCTTGAGGGCGACCCTTTGCCGACCAGGCTCGTTGAAAAGGCATCCCGAAATTTTGGGCTGCAACACCAACCCATAGGCGATGTAAACATCTCTGTTTCAGTTGCACCGCCGGTTAATCAATGTTGTGGAACTATAACGCCCCGGCCTTGCCGGGCTCGCTGAAGCTTGATTGCGGTTAGTGGAAAAATAGCTGCGGTTTTCTATCGTTCTATCGGCACACCCCAAACTTCTGCAATCGAAAAGTTGAAATTCGATTCGTTGAGATCATCGGTTCCATACAGATCTGTATTCAATTCAATGCCCGTTGATTCAGAATTTGGGAGCACACGAATGTATCCGGTTGTGGCCGTAGTTTGATCGGTCCAGCCCTCTCCCGACAAATTTAACTCTAGCTCCAGTTTGGTGACGATAAAATTTGGGTTGCTGTTCTTCACTGAAAGATAGTGCAATCCATCGTCTCCAAATTTCAAAGTTGAGGATAGGCCCATGAGTTTAGTGAGGTCTTCGACGTTATCTCGGTCGAGTTTGGTTTCATACTTCTTGTCGCACGTTTTTTTGGCGACAAACAATGCGGTAAACCGGCTGCCTGGTTCCAGGTTATCTGAAGCGATCTTGGCCTGTTGGGTATCGATGCATTCCTCGTGACTGCCAAAAGGCCAGTACTCATTTGCCGCAAAGCCAGCTGCGATACCGATAGCAAATGCAATGATAACTTTGAGCATATTCACTCCATGATTGTGGATGTTCCAGCTTAATTTTTTGGTTAAACGTCGAAGACCAAGCCCGAATATCTATCCGTGCACCTTCTCTGTTAACTCAAGATACTCGGCTTTGAATTTCCTCATTTCGGGCTTCTGGACTGAAGGTAAAAGGCAAAACCCATTTTCAACGCCCTTAACCAAGCGATATCCCCAAAATGCAGACCGAGGAGATAGCGCCAACTCATACTCTTTCAACTTGTATGGCAGCCGTCCCTGTTTGATCTTTCTTCCAGCATCCAGAAGAGCAACAAGCCAAGCGCTAGCTAGTTCGCCATAATCGGACAGTAATCGACTGGCTGTGGAACTTGCCGTAGGGCTCTGAATGATTCGCTGAGCCAAAAATACAAGAATGGCATTCTCATGGTGGGCCCAATCTTGCTCTCTTTGTTCTGTTGAAAGTGGCGAAAAACCACTGAAAGAGGTGCCTGTCACAAAGGCAAGCCACGCGGCGTATCCAAGCAATTGGTGATACTCCTCATACTGTTGAAGGCCCTCTTGCTTTCCAGAAGGGTCTATCGCCTGGGATTCGGAAAAGACATGCGCAAAAATAAAGTAAAAAGCATTCTTCAAGGCTTCTTCGGATACGCTGCTTTCCTTTTGCTTGGTGCTGAGCTTGTATCGATGAAGTTGCCGACACACGCCCACAACCGCCAGTGTTGCCGCTAGCCCTTCGGCACTCAGTTCACCCGCCTTTATATAGTCGCGATTATCTGCCAATCGCTTAACCAGAAGGTTAGTTCTACGGCGGGTATAGTCGACTAATTCTTCAGCCTCTTGATCCGATAAAGCGTTGTGTATCCTCTCCTCTTCCGGCTCCTCATCGTCTGACCCGCGCAAATCCTCCTCATTGCGACCGGAAGCATCTTCACCAAATGCTGCGGCGCTATCTCCCACTTGACTGGAAGTCAGGCTGTAAATCAGCGCGTCCAATAAAAGCGCAATATCACCCTTGGCCGCGCGCAAACCCTGTTCATTCGCTTTTTGATCAAGGGTATCCCGGTTCACAATCAGGCTATCCACCTCCTGGCTATCATCGATAGCTTCGGGTGAAGCTTTAACCTTTGACAGGCCTGAACCTGGCGATCGGCTCCCGCTCATTTGCATCATTTTGTCGATGCAATTAAACAACAATGTGATGTCTGGATTTTCTGTTTCCAAAGAACCCAGTGCCATCTTGAGGCGCTGCTGGTGGCCAGTCATCGCCTGCTGCTCGATCACCTTCGTGTGGTGCGTTAACACAATTGCTGCCAGTTGGTCATCAAGTTCAATATGTAGAGCCATCCCTGACCGCAAATGAACCTTTGCTACCTTCAGAGCGTCTCCGGTTATGGTCACATCTACCTGATTTTTCACGGCCATCGAACCCGAGTAATAAGCAGAAACCTTGCAGGTCCCAGGCTGCAAAGGAATCGTAAGCCACTCGCTATCGGCTACCGAGAGGACGAAGATTTGAATCGACGTTCCTTGCTCGACAAATTCAGGCTCACTTTGCTCGGCAATCGCCTCCACCGGCTGTGCATCAGCCAGCTCCCCTAGACCGAGACTTTTTATACCGGCTTCAGCCAGTGAGCCGTTCAAGAAAAACACAGCTTCAGCATTGCGCTTATCTGGCGACGCAAGCCATGCCGACCAGGTAAGATTTGCACTGCCCGCGATCAGCCAGGATTGTTGATCACCATGAAGTGCGATGACTTTCGCGTGCTTATAAGCAGGCGCACCCCCACGATTCGCAAAGTCATCGGTGTTAACCGTGCGAAATCTAAAATCAGTGCTCAATGCGACGGGCGCGCTTACAAAGTCCGGCTGAATACCGACCAAGGGCGGCGTTTTGCTCTTGCTGGCCAACTCTGCGAGAAATGCCAATTTCTGATCGACAAACGGGGCGATGGCCTCAATCGTTTCCAAGCTGTCCGGCAATGTTGGTAATACCTGATCCCACAGATTTTCTGTAGACGCAGAGGTGTATAAGAACTGGGCACCAGCCGAATTTGGATTCTCTCGCTTTAGCCAGGGACAAAGGTTCAAAGTCTTTTCCAAGGCATCCGGTATAACGAAAGGGAGTGCCTTACCATAGTCACGTAACCAGACACGAAAAGCCTGAAAAGCAGTCCAGAACAGTCCGAGATGCCGGTCGTTTTTATGGTCGTATCTAACCACATTGGTTACTTCCAGGTTTTGTCCATAACCAGACATCGTCAGATTGTGGCTGCCTACTACCAAAAGTCCTTTCTTGGGGCCCAATAACATAAAGACCTTGGGGTGAAAGGCCCCTGGGCAATCCATCGGAGCGAGGGAATACTGATAGCCAGCTTTCAGAGGGGCTTGAGTTAATAGGGCCTGCTGGAGCATTCCTTGGTCAGCCAGGACGACATGATGTCGAATTCCCCTCACCTGCATGCGACGCAGCAGCACATCCTCGTAGAACGGGAAATCCAGATTAAAGGTCGTCATCAAACAGGCTTCGTAACCACCCTTCTGCAACTCGTCGAACAACGCAAGCCGCTCACTCATTGCAAAGGCTCCATCAGCGGATCTGCGACAGGACTAAGGCTGCCGTCAATTTCTTCCAGCACTCCCAAATCCATGAGAATGCGGATGGACTGTGCCAACCTGGGCGAGGTTTCTACCGCTTCGGGAATCTCTTTAACCCATAACCCTCGTTCTGTTACCTCAAAGCGAAACGTGTTTTGGCCCTGCTGACGCAGCTTTCTGAGCCCTACTCGTATATGACCGTTGAGGCAATACTCCTGGCTGAGCAATATCAGGGCTTCTCGTACAGACATTGCCTTGAGCTTTGCTGAAAAGTCTCGCTGCCAGCGATCGATGTTTACGGGATAGTTGTCCAGGTAATTTGGTCTAAATTCAACTGAGCCGTATCCGACAGAGTTTTCTTCGCGAACGATGAGTGCTGTCAGGATACGCAGGGCACCGACCACTATCTCCGAGAGCATGCTCTCATTCGGACTTTTCATCGCACTTAGTTTGCAAACTGATGCGGCAGCATCCATTTCATGATCAGCAGCACGCCAATTCTTTAAATCAGGGAGCGTTTCTCCTTGGTCTATTACCCAGTCACCGAAGGGTTGATCGGAGTTCGCATCGATAACTGCTCCTCCGGGGCCCTCTGTCCAGAACCAGGCACAAAGTGCCCGGGTCGTTGGAAAAGTCCGCGTCGCCCCGAGTAGATCGGCACTCCTTAGCAAGGAGAAAAACAGCCCCTGAAGGGCCACCGAAAACAATTCGTGACGCTGGTAGGCCTGCCATCGACCAGTGACGCGTTGAAATCCAGGCGGTATGGCGAGCTGTTCGCCCTGCTCATTGGCTTGGGTATAGACAAGAAAGCGAAACTTCTCGTTTTCGAATGTCTGTTTCGACGCTCTGGTTTGGCCAGCTAACCAATAGATGTAGGCAAGGCTTGCGGACCTAGCACCTGTCATTTCGTCCTGGCCATTCTCAGGAGGCGACACGTGCCCTCTCATCAAAATTGAAAGCAACAGGTGCCTCTCAGCCTCGCTCTTTTTAAGGACCCACGGGCAAAACGTATGAAGGGCATCAAGATCGGCGGTTGTAAATCGATCAGCCTCCAACAGAGCCATAAAAGCATCGCCATCAACGCCAGCATCCATAGCTTTGGCTAACTCTGTTCCAACGGGTTCCACCAATTTAGCCTCTGAAACGCTATCACCGGTCATAATTCCCAACTGCCAGAGCGATCCAAAATAGTACTGACCAAGGCCACCCGTCGGATTCTTAAAATACCGAGTTTTACCCTCATCGGCTTGGGAAAAAACTGATAAGGACAAGTAGCCGTCCGTGTCCAAGTTTTGCAGCGCGTTTGAAAGTACAGCGGAGCCGACCATAGCGCCGGAGTACGCAGACTGATCATCAACGTTGGCTTGTCCATGGTGCAAAGCAATCAATGCGAACAAACATTCTGCTTTGCGCAGCATAGGCTGCCATTCACGGTATGCTCGCCAGCCTTTCTGCTCAAACTGCCAGAAAAGCCAGGCATAAAAACTGTAATAGCGGGCGCGATCAGTAACGTTGGTGATTCCAGGTAGGAGCTGACCATAGATCTCAATGCCTGGTGCTTGGACACCCAGGTGATCTAGCCCTTTAATTTGATATGGGGGCTTTACCCAACCTGTCTCAAAGTCCGCACGTTCCTTTGCCACTGCAACTACCATAAAAAAACGTCCTTATTCGGTCTGTGGATGATCCTAGGCTATCGTCACAGCTTTCTTTATACAAAACGGGGACGCCCGTTTTGAGTTCCCGTGACCGTCAGGGTTGCTCAGCATGAGATGTGCAAGTTATCGGCTAGTGCGTCGGTAAATGGCTCAACATAGCCCGTGGCTCATACCTGCAACAGCTAGCGCAGTCGACCACTAGTTCTTTCTGGCGCTACTAAAAAGCCCATGAAGTAGTCAAGAATAGAACATCAGTAGCGTTCTTCGTTGCGCAGAGCGCGGGAGGCCTCACTCGCACTTTCTTTCGCGGGAGGGAGGGACGATCTCAATTCAGTCCTATCAGGGAATTCTACCGGTTCCGAGACAACGGAGGTGAGGCGAGCCACAGCTTTGCCATGGCGCATGATGATAAATTCCTCCCCTGCCTCTACCTCGTCCAGCAAACTGGCGAGCTTTTGTCGCATGTTGCGTACATTGATAGTTTGCATCTTCACTCTTCAATGCTGTGCCAGACATGAACATACATACAGTTCAACTCTGGGAGCAAGAGTTCTGCACGAATAATGACCACAAAGCTCTACAACTCCGGCAGAGTCCCCTGTGGCAGTCCTTTGTCGTAGTACCCACGCAATGCAGCGTCAGCAAGGGCGTAGCCCCAATGAATCAGATTCTCTGTATCCGTTTCACTGAAAGGACGAAGCTGTGTGCCCAACTTCTGGAGCTTTTGAAAAGTAGGCGTGTATCGAACGAGCGCAGAATCGACCGGGTACTTGCCTATATCGACATCAATTCCCCAGTAAGCGCCATTGTAACTGTCGTCAGACATCAAGTTTTTCATCAACCAACGTTTGCGCAAAGCCCTCTGCTGATAAATCATGATGTCTGTCATTCGCCTGAACTGTGAACCCCAGTTTTTGCGCCAACCAATTCCTTTAAGGAATTTTCCCCAAAGTCCGCCTGATTGCTTTACCGGCGCTGCAAATGGAGCACCTGCGTCGCAAGAAAACACCGTGTCGTACTCTCGATCAGATCCGGTTTTCCAAAGCATCTCAAGACCAAGATTGTCATAAAGGCCTCCGTCGCATAGGTAAAGTTTCCTTTTGAGTTGCTCTATGTCGTGAAGGTCGGAATATTTAGTGTTCTCCCAGATCCAGTCTTCGTTTTCTACAACTATCGGCGCGAAGAATGGAGGAAAACTACTCGAAATGCAGACGGCTTGGGCGACGGTGAGACCATGATTTACAACCTTCCCGATTCGCCAGTCCCTGAGACATTCTTTACTTATTCGGACACTCACGCCCGTGTCGTAGTTTGTCGCGTAAAACACGAACTGAGGTGCTCTCTCGTTAAGAATACTGTCGAGCCTGGTGTCACCGAATAGAAGCGACTCATATTGCTTCAGAAGCTGGTCCCCAACGCTGCTAGTCGGCAAGATCATGCCTTTAATGGCTGATGGGATGTCGATGTTGTTCTGTGTGAATCGAATCAGTGGTTTCGCGATTACTGCTTGGAAATTCGTCGCTACTGATTTGTTTCCAATCTCTTCAAAATCGAGATCGTCCCACCTCAAGGCAAGGTAGCCCGCCGTAATGGCCCCACCGGAAACACTGGTGATCGTGTCGAGCTGCCGGAGTAACCCGGCATCATTAAAGCGCCAGAGGCTGCCAAGACAGAACAGAGTTGCCCTGTAACCGCCGCCTGAAAGCGCTAAACCAATCTTAGGTTCGTCCATAAGTCACCTTCCGATGTCAGGCCGAGGATTTGTTTTAGGCAAAGCAGGTAAATACTTAGAAAGGTCAATCTCTGTGTAGAGATGCTTTGGGTCAGACTCTCGGGCTTGATTACTTTGGATGTTTTGTCCAGGGAATACTGCTTTCACAGAAGGGTCCGGATGTCCGTAATGATTCTTTCCGTATGAAATCAACATCAATGAGTCTGCATCCATGTATATCTGACAGAAAATTGTGAAATCCCCCAACCCTTTTTTAGAGCCATGGTGAGGTGCAGAAAGAAGGGAAATTCTAGTACTCGGCAAGTGAGGGATTCGATGTAGCGGGCAATCACCAGGAAGGACGACTTGCGACGACTCAGTTATTTGAGAATTGTGAATCGTAACTGCCAGGCCTGTTGAATTTCGATCTTCATAGGGAATCTCCTTGTCGTGTCTACCACATTTCCTGACAAGAACCGTGTGATCCCGAAGGCTTACTCCAACAAGCTTCCCCTCATAATCCTCCGGCCATCTGAATGCATTTTCAAGTTCAGCAGAGAACTTAGCGGCCTGGGGGGAAATCCATTGGTTCGGGACAAGCCACATCGACTTTTTCGCATCGGTGTTTTTCTTTTTGGCAGACCAATAATGATCTTTATCCCAATGGGAGAGAACAATAACGCTTTTACCAAACTCGTGGTTTACAGGCATTCGACTTTTCGTGCGCTCAATGTTCTCTCGGTCCGGATGATCCATTACCCCTCCATAATCGACATACATTAGAGGGAATGAGGTGCGATCTCTTCTTGCTACGATTGCGAAGCAGTCGCCTTGGCCGACGTCGACAAGCCTAATACCTGTTAGATGGCCGTCCGCGAGGTTCCCAGTGAGATGGTCATGCAGCTCACCGCCCAATTGCAGTAAACATTCCAGTGAGGTGACGATTTTGTGGTGTCTCGGCATGATCTGGTTTCCTCAATGTTGTAAGGAAAAGCACAATCAGAGATGAGTTGGAAAATTCAAGAGGGCTAGACCTCTCTCGGCCGATTTGCAGGATGAATTGTGCCTGTCTCGTTCCCACCACTGATTTCAAAAAAATCAATTCTGAGATGCTGGTAAGGCGTAAATTGATAATAAATTGGCTTATGTATATTAAAGTCAGCCTCTGCCAAGTGGCCCAAGCTAAAAACGTTCCTGAGTTTTGCTAACCCATCCCCCTCAACACGACTTTCAAAAACGATCCAAACAACGTCGATCCTTTCCTGCTCGTAGTCAGGCGACTGGAGGCCCGGAACACTGTTAGTTTCTTGCGAATCATAAATGCTGACCTCAAGCCAGGCGGTTTCAACCAATTCGTCAAAGAATGCCGAGTTATCGTCTTCATGAATGGCTAACAAGAATACGGACAACTTGCTTGGGTCCAAGGAATTAAGATGATCTCTGCGTTGCTCTCGACCTGATGGCGAATTGGAGTCAAACGGGGTGTTAACCCACATCAAAGACTCAAAATAGGTTTTCTCAATAGCATCTAGCCACACCAGATGAGTCGGGTCTTTTCCTGAGTTTTTTCTATATAATTCAATGGCCTTTCCTGCCTCATTAGATTCATCGGCGACAGAAATAGAAGCGGAAACGTCCTCAACAAAAGCCAAAAATTGATGGGAAGTCATAAAATCTCACTCCCTGAGACGATATAACTCAACACTGCGAATGGAGAGTGGAACCAAAAGGTCCATGGGTACGGGTTGGTAGTCATTTTTAAACGTAGTCTGCCTACTCATTATTTTCAATAATGCTTATCCCCCGGTCACGGCATAGCTTGAAATAATTATTCAGGTGTCGCTTTAACGAGTGATTGACGAAACACGGAACAGCTAGTTCCTTAGTAACAACTGCAATTGAGGAAGGCTAAGAGGACTCCGGTGTGAGGCCCCGGTTTTGTGCTATACCCTTGAGATGAATTGCTTATGATGTGCCTCGCTGAGGCTTTCGGCTCAAATTGACATCCACTCGAAACCAGGAAGCCAGTTCAATGACCAAGCAGCAATCACAATCGCCCCTGTCGGTTCCGGAAACAGTGACAATTAGCGATCTACGTCGCAATCCGACACGCTGCTTCTCAGATGCGACGGTAGAAGTGACCTACAGAGGAGAAAAGGTAGGTTATTTGATGAGTTCAGAGCAGTTCGAAATCGGTCTGAAAATCCTTGCTCAAGTTGAGGATCCGGAAGTTCTCAAAGAAAAACTGGGACTTACTGACTCTTGGCTAAAAAGTTTGGGCGAGCCAGGCCAACCGTAAGTTGGCTCCGAGCTGAGACCGCCTAGGCCATCCGCATTGAGAGTGCTGCCAAGTTCAAAGTGAGCTTGGGGAATCTTTGCGAAACCGTAAGGCATTGAAATTAGATAACTCTGGGTCCAACCATTTCCTTCCCTCTCCCCGCGACGTCTATGAAATCTGGCCCCTGATCCTAGCGAGTCATGATTTTCAGTACCAGTGTATGCTAGAACGATAGCATGGGCAGTACCTCTGAATGAAGCAATCATCGCTCATGGATTATTCCGTCGGTCAATGCGAATCCGAGAGCTGTGTTTGAAGGTCGGCCATCACTTCTAATTCCTTTGGCGAGTGCCCGGCCCTAAGCGCTTAGATTGCTCCCGCTGGCGCAGTTACCCGCCTGCCTGAACCTTTGTCTAGGTAAAGACTTTTCTTGGTCTGAAAAAACCGATCCCTCAGCTCATTGAGACGAGGCTTGTGCAGCAATAATCGCCCGGTACCCACCTCCCTTCGAGCCCCTTGACGAGGATTCCCCACAACAGCGGCTTGTGCATTTGCTCGACTCCATACCCAAAATCAATCAAAAACCAATTCTCAATAACTTTGTCTACTTCTAAATCCTGTTTTATTTCTCAGCTCACAAAAATTTTTTTTGACTGATTCGATATCTGAACGTTTTCCGTTATATCCAAACGCGATATCCAATATTTTGGTTATTAATAATTGGATAGAAGTTTTCCTTTTAAAATTCATTTAGGTAGCCCAAGAACCACTGCACCCCATTAATATCAGAAAAATTAAATGTCTGTTTTATATGTATTTTTTAGGGTTTCTTATTAGATTTTCTAGTATGGACGCCCCTGTTTTCTGCCGCTAGTCTTCTCCCAAATTCTGGAGAAAAAGACATGGCACGAAAAAATCTTGACCGCTTTTCACAGGTCAAACCAACAATCAACTTCTACTCGAAGAAGAACCGCTCACTAATGTTTTGCGAAAGCTACGTAGAGGTAGGCGCATTGCTGGAGTTGGAGTTCGATCCAACAATCTCACGATATGTGACCCAGCCCATTTCCTTTCAGCTGTATCGTGGCAACAGGAAGACCAGGTATACACCTGACATTCTGGTTAAAGCCCAAGACGGAAGTTTCTGGTACGAGGAAGTAAAGAGCGAGAACAAAGCAAAGTCGCCAAAATTCATCGAAGACCATCAATTCCATGCCTCGGCCCTTTTGGAGGGTACGGGTGTTCCCTTAAAGCTAAGAATCTCTGATGCACCCCACCGATGCACTTACAGGCAAAATCTAAAGTACTTGTACCGGTTTCTGGAGCACGGATTCGATGATCAGGAAATAGATCTGTTTCAAGGCGTACGTCAACCGACTGCCTTGCAGAGAATTCACAGGCAATTGCTTTGTCGGGGTCTGAGTAAGGTCGCAGCGTTCGCTGCACTTGCACAGGGTCTGCTGAGATTCGACAAAAAAGTTCGCGTAGATGATGACTCCATCGTCTGGAGGGGTCAGTGATGCAGAATTTTCTTCGACTTGGCTCGAACATCGTCTACGAAAACCGGAAGGCGACCATTGCATCAGAAGCCAGTAACGCCTTTCTCCTCCGATTCAAGGGTGGGGAAACCGAGTCGGTACCAAAATGCGCTATACAGACTGCGGTTAACCAAGGCCGACTTGTGCCGGATTTAGACCCACCCGGCTCAGACTCAACTGGTCTTCCATTTCTTTCAGAAAAACAAGTGCGTGAAATCGAGCGAAAGTTCGCCTATATCAAGCCTCTTCTTGATGTTGAATTTCCGAACAGCGAAAAGGAAAGACAGCGGGTCATTGAGATCGTTGCGAAGCAACGAGGTGATTCGTTGGCCAAAAGCGAAAAGGATGAAACATCGCGAGAGAAAGCGCCTTCGCTATCGCAAATTCGTCGTTGGCGACAACGCTTTGAGGAATCTGGGCGAAACCCACTGAGCCTAGTGCGCAAGCATGAGCACCGGAAGCGCACAAGCAAGGTCGCCGAAGTCTATCTGGAGTTGATGGATGAGATGATCGACGAGCACTACATGTGCCGAAACCACATGTCCATTACGGGTGCCTACGCTCAATTTTACGCTCGTTGCCTGTCCCGAAATTATGATCCCAAAACCATTCCGACGTACGAGACCTTTCGAAAGCGCGTAAAAACTATTCACCCGCTAGAGGTCTTGCAGTCGCAGGAGGGGGCCGCTGCGGCTCGGATGGCTGGACGCACGGTAAACGGTGTTTACATGCCGCGTAGACCTTTGGAACGCGTAGAACTCGATGCCGTTCATCTCAACTTAGGATTGCTGAATGAAAAAGGCGATTACATTGGGATGGTAGTGCTCTTCATCGCAATAGATGTCTATACGCGGTGTGTGCTTGGATACTCCTATAAGGTAAAGCCTAAGCCTTCAGAGGACGGAGAAACTGCCATTGAATGCCTGAAAATGGCAATGCGTTTCAAGCCAAAGAATAGCTTCCCTTTCCAGCTAGTTAATGAGTGGGAAATGAGCGGCAAAATTGACACCGTTGTCGTCGATCCAGGCACCGCTCTGATTGCGAAATCCATGACAATGTTCCTCGGGGGCCTTGGAGTGCATCGGGAAACTACTGCATCACGCAGCCCTTGGCGCAAACCCTTTATTGAACGGTTTTTCCGAACCCTTCGTGGCGAGTTGATGGAACTTCTTCCTGGATACGCTCGGAAAAGGACAGAAAAATATCTGGTCGACTATAAGCTCCCAAAAGACGCATGCATGACGGTTCAGGAATTCGAATACTGCTTGACGAGGTATATTGTCGACGTATACCACCAGGCTCAGCACCGAGGACTGGGCGGCAAAACACCTCATGAAGCATGGCTTGAGGGGATTCAAGATCACGGGGCTCCGGAACTAGTCCACAACATGGACTTCTTGATGAACTTTGCTGCGAACCAACTCACGTACGCCGCCACAGTGAAGGATGGTGTCGGCATCAAAGAGGTCAAATATAACTCCCGGGAACTTCAAGACCTGATCCTACGGCTACAAAAACCTAATGGTAAATGTCGTGTCGATCTTCTGCGATGCACTCACGATATCTCAAAAATCCAGGTTTACGATCCATTTGAAAAAAAGTACATCGTCGTTCCATCGAAATTCCCAGCATTACGCGAAGGCACCAGCGAAGAGGAATACATGGCTGGAAAGAAAAAGGTGTCTTACGGCCCAAGAGTAAACGTCATTAATAACAATAACCCCGTTATCGCAGGGGCTAAAGACCGGCAAAAGAAAAGAAAAGCTGACAAAAAAGTGCGGAACCAGCCAGCACCCTCCGGACTTAAGACGCTATCTACGATGGAACTCAATGCCCAGCTAAACGAAGCGAACATCGATTTGAACCCGAAAGCCGCTGAAATGACTGAGGTATACCAACAGAGCACTGTATCTGCTCCCGAAGCGGAAACATCTTCGAAACCGAAGAAGTCTGGGAAGAAGCGTTTTAAAACCTGGAGCGCATCATGAATAGACCAAGACTGAAGCCTGAAACTGTTCACCTTCAAAACACGATCATTCTCCATCCGGATTTTGAGGTGGCAATGGATGCGCTGCGCATGTGCCATAAGACTTCCGGCTTTGACGCCAGAGGAACGGTTATCTACGGAGACCCCGGCGTTGGTAAAAGCACACTCTTGAAGGCCTACAAAAAGCAGTTTCCGGATGAAGAATTCCCCGACCGGACCACCAAGCCAATTGTGTACTTCAAAGGACGTTTCGGACGCGCGCCAACGACCAAGATGGTGCAACAGCGGGTATTGAGCACAATGGGGATACCCTACAAGGGCCGGGATACGGAAGCGGACCTCACGGATTCCTTAGCACAAAGCTTCAAAGATCTTGATGTTCAAATGGTATTACTTGATGAATTTCAAGACATTCTGAAGCGAAGTCGAGATTCAGAAGACATCATTCATTTCATCAAACAAATGATGGATGACACCAATGTGCCTTGGGTGCTCGCAGGCATTGAAGAAGTTTGTGACTTCATGGACCGATCGGATGATCAGATTCAGCGTCGATGGCACGGAGCATACAGTCTTGATGCGTTTTCTATCACCACGGATGACGAGATGGAGGATTTCGCTTGCTACATGGAATTGATAGAAGAAAACCTGCCGTTTCGTTGCCCATCGCTTCTGGAAAAAAACATGTTGCTTCGTATCTATCTGGCTACAAAGGGGGTTCCGGGGCTAATTTCCGACCTGATGACAATGCTCGTAGAGTTTCATGATGGTAAGAGTGCGGTGACGTTAAAAGACTTCACTAGGGCACACAGATTAGCAAGACAGGGAAGCCGACGGATGAAAGGATCCGCACCATTTGCACGGGATCCTTTTGACCTTACCCCATCTGAATTACGACGAATTACGGGGGCGATGTGATGGATCCCATTCAAACCATTCTACCGTACAGGCCGCGTCCCCGCAGCGAGGAGGATATTCAAGGATTCACGTTGAGATTGGCTTCGCGGTATGGCTATAAGAACCATACCACGTTTGCTAAAAATGTCTTTGGGTGGACTCTTCCGAAATATTTGGACGCCGAGTCCACGTCTGGACAGCGTTGGCTGGAGCACTTAGAGGCTGCATTGCGAATCGGGCCGCATGAGCTTTCTCCAGGATGGGCCTCGTCTGCGGCAACGCAGTTTACGCTCGGCTCATCCAGGCTGATCCAAGATGTCAGAGTTCGTTCTCCTCGGCTGTGTGAGCATTGCGTAGCGCAACATGGTCGCTTCAACAAAGAATGGCAAATTGCACATCATCTCGCTTGTCCCGTGCACTACTCTCCTCTTCTAAATTGCTGTCCAAGTTGTCAGAGTCCTTTCGTGTGGGAAAGGTCTCTCTTTAAAGGCTGCAAAAAATGCGGGCACGAATGGCAAGCCAAGGAAACAAATTCGACAGCCGCATACGAGCTACTCGCAAATCTGCAATCCAGCATCTGCCCCGAATCTGTCTACCGAGCCTACTTGCATGCGATAAATCCAGAAGGCCATTCAATTTGGCTCCAAAAAAACATTAAATTCGATCCGAGAACTCATCATGATGTGATGCTAACTGCTTACGCTCTGGCTTCATCGCCGGAATTCAGTGAGAAGTTCTTGACGGATTTTTCAGTCGATAGTAATTCAAGCCAAACCGCTGTCGGGGAGCAGCTCGATCGATTGAGAAAGACTCGGATTCGCAACCTGTTAAATGAAGATGCAGCCGGTATTGAAAGTTCGATATTTCCAAGAACTGACTTCATGAGGCCTGATCCAGAGAAGCTTTGGGCCATGGTCCTTCCCAAATATCGCCGGTATCGCGACAACCGAACTATTAACGATCTGGCTGATAGTACTACCGCGAGTGAAGTGTTGGGTATCACGGTTCATGATCTCAATCGATTGGTCGATACTGGCATCATTGACTGTTTGGGAAACTCGACGGTGCTTCGAGACCGGGTATACAGCCTTGCAGCGTTAAATGCACAGGTTGAGCAATTCTTCAAAAAGGCGGAAAAAACGAAGGCCCCCTCTACTGGCCTCAGTCTTAACTCAACGCAGAAGGTGCTAAAACGATTCGGCTTTTCAATGATCGATGCAGTGATTTGGGCATTCGACGCAAAATTACCGTTCTGGATCGCTCCATCGGTTAAAGATGACGGGGCACTGAAATGCGTGTACCTAGAACGGACCTCGCTTGTTCGAAGATGCGAAGAGGAATTCCACAATCGTAGTGATGATGAGGTGCTCACTCGACAACAGGTACGAGACATCACCTGCCTTTCAGACGATGCACTGCATCAGGTTTCTCAGATGGGGCTTCTGCCATCTAAGCGTTGGTCCGGTCACGGAGCACAATTTGAAATCAGGACGATCAAGAGTTTCCTCTCACGATTTCGGAGTACCAGGAGAGAAGCTGCGATCTTGGGAGTTCAATCCAAAGTCGTGAAATCAATTCATCCCGATCTTCTCGATGATCATCAAATTGTACATTTGAGTAAGGTGCTCCACTCCCATCCTTCCCATTCGTCATCTTCACTGAGGAGTAATGCATAGTGGCAAATCATTGGCGCGACAAAAAAGTGGTGTCTCTGTCGGACTATCGTTCCAGACGATCCCTGTTTAATGCCGCAAAAGATTGGGTTCAGTCGCTGCCAAGTCCTTCTCAACAATTCCAATCACTAGTTTTCGTCTACGATGAAAAGCTTGCCATTCAAGGTAGAGAGCTGCTGTTTGCCCACCTCGACGAAATGGCGAACAAGAACAGTCAGATTCTTGTGATCACAGATGTCGGGTATAGCCGGACGGGGTTCTATGTAAACTTTGATGAGATCGGCGAGGGTTTGCAGGATGATCCAGGATACGATGACCTCATTGACACGTGGAGTACTTCACTCCTCAAATAAAATGCTGCCCATCATCGGCTTGCCCCAACTTGCTTCAGCGACCGCTTTAATTTCCGCATAATCAACTCGACACCACCACACCAATCCTGCCCAGCGATTTGCCGTTTTACTTCCATCAGACTTTCTACTAATCTGTTTTCAGGTTTTTCATATTTATCAGTATTTTGGATGCTTCATGACTTACGAACTTCCATCTTTAGCCTGCATTTTCTGAATACTTTCAAAATTACGTTGCAGTTTTTCTGTCAGTAAAATTGGAAGTTTGCGTAACCCTTTGAATTAGGAGAGCGGCGACTTTCAACTCAAAGCTTTTCCTACAGCCCCCACATGATGACTCTCCCGTTCAGTCTCAGCGACGCCAGAACTGCGGTGAGAACATTACGAAAACGGTCAGCAGCTCCAACCGCCCCAGCAGCATGGCCACCATCAAAACCCACTTGGCTGCATCAGGCAATGGCTGGAAATTCCCGGCCGGACCAATCGTGTCTCCAAGCCCGGGTCCTACGTTTGCCAGGGCTGTGGCGGCGCCACTGAGGCTGGTTGTCATATCCAGCCCCAAAAATGCCAGGATCGACGCAACCACTGCCAGAGTTGCCAGAAATATGAAGGAGAAAGCGACGCTGGACGCCACGATTTCATCGCTGATGATTCGACCGTTGTAGTGTCTGGCGATAACCGCATTCGGGTGCAGAAGTCTGAGCACCTGCTCTTTCAATAACAGCATGGATAACTGAAAGCGGAACATCTTCATGCCGCCACTGGTGGAGCCAGAACACCCGCCCACAAAGGTCAGAAAGAAAAACAGTACAACGACAAATGGTCCCCAGAGCGAGTAATCCTGCGATGCATAGCCTGTCGTGGTTACAACGGAGGTCACGTTAAACAAGGCATGGACAAAGGCATCTAATGGGAACGTGCCGTCTTTCCAGACACGATACGCAGCAATTATGCTGGCGATGATCAGTAAGAATTTAATGAAAAAACGGATCTGTTGATCTCGCAGCAGTGGCTGCGCGTGGCCATTCAGCAACCTGACGAACAAAAAAAACGGAATGCCGCCAAGCATCATGAAGATGCTCGACGCGAACAGGATGGAGAGTTGATCAAACTGCCCCATCGAGCTGTCGGACGTTGAGTAACCCCCGGTGGCAACGGTCGTCAGCGCATGATTCACTGCGCCAAAGAGGTCCATGCCCAACGCCCAATAAGTCAGCACGCAACCGAGCGTGAGTGCGAGATAGCTGAATACGAGCCCCCTGGCGAGACGATTGGTACGAGGTACTGCTTTCTCGGTCCACTCGGACGACTCTGTTGCGAACAGCCGCATGCCACCGATCCGCAGGAATGGCAGGATCGCCACGGCCATGCCGATGATTCCAATGCCCCCCATCCACTGCATCATGGAGCGCCACAGCAAAATATCGCCAGGCAGGTGATCAAGGCCGGTCATAACGGTGGAACCGGTGGTTGTAACCCCGGAGATACTTTCAAAAAAGGCGTCGGTAACACTGAGTTCGAGATCGCTCAGCAACAGCGGAAGACTTGAAAACAATGGTATGAATATCCAGGCCGACACCGTAAGGATAAACATTTGCCGTTGTTTCAGTGCATGGCGCTTACGTCCGGCGCTGAAAAAACAAATCAGGCCCACCCCAAAACAGATGCTTGCGGATTTCACGAACGCCAGCCAATCCGGCGTATTTCCGAACATCAGAAGGTTCACCGGCAATGTCATCAGAAAACTGAGGAGAATCAGTAGAAACCCGAGTATCTGAATTACAGGGAGGATATTCAAAAGCGCTACCATCAGGATTGCCCAGACTGTTCACGGATCATTTTCTTCAACACACCTTCTATAATCACTCCGGTTGGAATTGCCGACACGCCCTACTCTCAACCAGATTTGTCTGAGACGGCGTAAGGAAATCACAACTTGTATAAAATGAGGACTGTTCCTCACTAATTTTTACGGTATTTTTACGGCATCTCTTGGGCGACCATAATAGGTGTATGAGAAGATTTCCTCCACTGGTTTTCGAGACAAGTAACCAATATCGGGATCGCACCCATGATTGAAAAACAACAGTTTATTGTTATCGGCCTTGGTGTTTTCGGGGCCACGATTGCGCGAGAGCTGACTCGCCTCGGCCACGAAGTGCTTGGAATCGATTCGGATGAACAGCGGGTTGACCGACTGGCTGAGGAGATTACCCACGCAGTGATTGCCGATGTCACTAACGAAAACTCGCTGATCGAATTGAACGCCGGCAGCTACGACGCTGCGGTTGTAGCCATTGGCCGGAACGTAGAAGCAACCATGCTCGCCACGCTGCAGCTTCGGGAGCTTGGCGTCAAGAAAGTCTGGGCGAAAGCGCTCACTAACCAGCATCACCGGATTCTCGAGAGACTTGGAGCCAACCGCATAATTGCACCGGAGTATGAAATGGGTGTCCGGATCTCCCAGGAACTGAACTATCCGATGGTGCATGATTATTTGGGGCTCGACGACGACTATTTCGTCGTCGACTTCCACACCACGGAAGACCTCGTTGGCAAATCCATCGGTGAAGTGATCAACGGCGAGCCGGTCGAAGCACTGGTTGTGAAGCGACTGAAAGAAGCTCATCCCCATCCGGATCATACCTGGAAGATCCGCGCCGGCGACAGGCTTGTTCTGGGCGGCCAGCTGGAAGACCTCAGGGATCTGGTCAATCGTTTATGAAAATTCATTTCCTGGATCTGGCGACTCACCAGACCAAAAAAGGTAAGACATCTGCCACGAGTGGCATCAACCCGCCCCGGCTGCTGCTTGAGTCGTTTCTTGTTCTCATTGCCATCGGAGCGTGCCTGCTCAAGTTGCCATTTGCGACGGTTGAGCCGGTAACCTGGATGGAGGCGGCCTTCACGGCGACCTCGGCAGTGACCGTAACGGGGCTCGTGGTTGTCGATACCGGAAGCCAGTACACACTGTTTGGCCAGCTGGTGATACTTGCCCTTATCCAGCTTGGCGGGCTGGGACTGATGACGTTTGCTGTCCTCACTGCCCTCGCCCTGGGCTTCAAACTGAGGCTGGAGCACCAGTTGGTTGCGCAGGAAGCATTCAACGAAATCTCGCTCCAGACAGCCAGGCGGGCGGGTGGCTCAATTGCTCTGTTTGCCTTGACGGCCGAAGCCGTCGGTATTGTGCTGCTCAGCCTGTTTTTTGTCCCCGAACTGGGGTGGTCTGACGGGCTTTATGAAGCGCTGTTCTACACCATCTCCGCATTCAACAATGCCGGTTTTGCATTGTCGCCCGACAGTCTCTCTGCCTACGTTGACCATCCGGGTATCAGTCTGTCGGTGACCGCCCTGTTTATCACTGGCGGTCTGGGCTACATCGTGATCATGGAGCTTTTAGACAAACGCTGCTGGTCAAGGCTGTCGGTCTATGTGAAGGTCATATTGCTGGCGACCCTGCTGCTGAACCTGTTCGCTACCGGCGCCATCTTGTTGCTCGAATTTGGCAACCCGGCAACCCTTGGTGCACTGGACAGCTTCTGGGACAAGCTCCTGGCGGCCTGGTTTCAGGGCGTGACTCCACGAACGGCGGGCTTCAATACTCTCGATATTGGTGCGCTAACAGCCGGCACCAGTGTGTTGATGCTGCTTCTGATGTTCATTGGCGGTGCCCCCAACTCCACCGCCAGTGGCATCAAAATTTCCACCTTCGTCATTATGATCGCTGCAACCCGTTCTTTTTTGCGTGGCAATCTGAACGTAAGCTTTTTCAAACGCTCCCTCAGTAGCGAGACGGTGATCAAGGCTCTGGCGACGGCAACCATTGGCATGGCTGTGGTGTTTCTGGGGGTTCTGTCGCTGAGCATTCTGGTTGAGGATGATTTCCTGGATATCGCCTTCGAGGTGGTGTCGGCGTTTGGCACGGTTGGTCTTTCCCGAGGCACAACCGGCGAACTGGGCACGGCAGGGCAGCTGATCATCATGGCGATCATGCTGATCGGTCGCCTGGGTCCCCTCACTCTGGGGTACTCGCTGACAGTGCGTCGCAAATCCCGGGTTCGCTACGCGAAAACTGAGTTTCCTGTTGGCTAACCCCAACTGTCTGACGATAACCCTCACTTTTTAACGAACTTTTTACGACCAGCCCCGGATTTGGTCATCGAATTTTTACGCCCCTCCCCCGCACCATAAAGACACACTCACTGAAGGAGACTGAGCGTGTCTACTTTCCTGTTAATTGTTTCGGTTGCAGTCGGCGCCTACCTGGTCGCCGCCCTGCTCTGGCCCGAGAGGTTCTGACCATGGCACTGATCGGTATTGGCCTCATGCTGGGGCTGTTTGGCCTGTGTTTCCTGTTCATTGATCTGGAGGAACGGCTGTGAACGAGGTCATCATTATCTATGCGGTCACGCTGTTACTGGCATGGCCCTTGGGCAAGTACATTGCGGGCGTTTTCAACGGCGAAAAAGGAACAGCCGGGGCTGTTTTTCTGCCGGTGGAAAGTGGCCTGTATCGGCTGTTCGGGGTAGATCCCTCGCAGCCCATGAGCTGGCAGGGTTACGGCAAGGCCTTGCTTAAACTGCATCTGGTACTGGTGCTGATCGTATTTGGGCTGTTGATGGCTCAGGGGCTGCTCTTCCTTAACCCTGACGGTATTGGCGGCATGAGCTGGGACCTGGCGCTGCACACGGCGGTCTCGTTTCTGACCAACACCAACCAGCAACATTATTCCGGCCAGGCGCAACTGAGCTATCTGGCCCATACCTTCGGTATTGTCACGCTTCAGGTGGTCACGCCGGCGGCGGGCATGGCGGCGCTGGTTGCGATTGTCCGCACCTTGCTGGGCCGTTCTGATAGGAAAAGCCAGCCCTCCGCCGATGGCACCGTGTCTGTCGGTAACTTCTACGAGGACATCACCCGCGCGATTGTCCGGGTGATGTTGCCTGTTGCCGCGGTTGTGGCCCTCATTATCGCCTCGCAGGGTGTACCCAACAGTTATGAAGGTGCCCGTACCGCGATCCCGCTGGACCAGACCGCTGGCATGACGGAACAGAATATCCCGATCGGCCCGGTCGCACCCATGGTCGCAATAAAGCAGGTTGGCACCAATGGCGGTGGCTGGTACGGCCCCAACTCCAGCGTGCCGCTGGAAAACCCGACCCCTGTCAGCAACTTTGTTCAGACGGTTTCCATCGTTCTGATTCCTGCCGCTCTGGTCTTTGCCCTTGGCTTTATGACGGGCCGTCGCCGCCTCGCCATGGTGGTGATGGGTGTGATGGTGGTGATGTCTGTCTCGCTCACGTCTGTCGCCATCTGGTCGGAAAACCAGCCAAACGCTGCGTTTTCTGGTCTGGCTGCGGACGGTCCGAACCTTGAGGGTAAGGAGGTACGGTTTGGTGCGACCGCAACGGCACTGTGGGGAAGCTGGACCACCCAGACGTCCAACGGTTCTGTGAACGGCATGCACGACAGCTTCAACCCCATCGGCGGCATGATTCCGATGATCGATATGTTCATCAACGTCACCTTTGGCGGTATTGGCGTCGGGCTGATTGGTTATCTTCTGTTCCTGCTGCTGGCCGCCTTCCTGGGCTCCCTGATGATCGGGCGGGCACCGGAAATTGCCGGTAAGGCCCTGGAAACCCGGGAAATGAAGCTGGTGTGTATCGCCCTGTTGATCCAGCCCCTGCTGATCCTGGGTTTCAGCGCCATCACTGTGGCTTTCCCGGCGCTGACCGGTAACTCCAACCCGGGCTTTCACGGCATCAGCCAGGTCATTTACGAGTACACCTCCGCCTTTGCCAACAATGGTTCGGGTTTTGAAGGTCTGGGAGATGACACCGTGTGGTGGAACGTTACCTGTGCCGTCAATCTGGCCCTCGGCCGCTTCATTCCGATTCTGGCGCCCCTGGCGGTTGCCGCTTCTCTTGCGGCAAAGCGTTCCGCGCCGGAAGGCCGCGGTAGCCTGAGCATTGATACACCCACCTTCGGCCTGATGACCCTGGCGGTGATTGTGATGTTTACCCTGCTGAGCTTTATGCCGGTGCTGATCCTCGGCCCGATCGCTGAAGCCCTGGCTCTGATGTCCTGATTGGAGAACGATGATGTCCAAGAAAACCCCCAAAATGACTGACTCGCTTGATCTGGGCAAAGTGTTCGGCCAGTCAATCAGGCGCCTGTCGCCCAAGGATCTGGCTCGCAACCCGGTGATGATGGTTGTCGGTGTCGGCACTCTGGTTACCTTCCTTCTGGGCCTTACCCACCTGGCCCAGGGTGAACCCGCCGGGCTTGATTTCGCCATCTGCGCCATCCTGTTGTTTACCGTGCTGTTCGCCAACGGCGCGGAATCCGTGGCTGAAGCTCGCGGGAAAGCCCAGGCCGGCGCCCTCAGGGCGACAAGGAAAGATCTGAAAGCCCGCAAGCTGGACGGTGACCAGCATAAGGAAGTCGCAGCGACAGACCTTCGACGGGGCGACCGCGTGTTGGTCAAACCCAACGAGCTGATCCCCGCCGACGGTGAAATTGTCACCGGCGCTGCGACCATCAACGAATCAGCGGTAACGGGCGAATCCGCGCCTGTACTGCGGGAGGCTCGCACGGACAACAGCGGCGTGAGTGCCGGTACCAAAGTGCTTTCAGACGAGATTGTGGTTGAGGTAACTGTAGACCCCGGTAACTCGCTGCTGGATCGGATGATCGCCCTCGTTGAAGGCGCAAAACGGCAGAAAACACCGAGCGAACTGGCGCTCTCGGTTCTATTGGCCGCCATGACCCTGGTGTTCCTGATTGTGGTGGTCACGCTGGTGCCCTTTGGCGGTTTTGTCGGTGCGACTCCTTCCTATTCGGTTCTGGTTGCCCTTTTGGTATGCCTGATTCCCACTACCATCGGCGGCCTGCTCCCGGCCATCGGTATCGCGGGGATGGACCGTGCCATGCGGGCGAACGTGATCGCAAAATCCGGTAAGGCGGTTGAGGTAGCCGGTTCCATCGATACCCTTCTGCTCGATAAGACCGGTACCATCACGCTGGGCGATCGCAAAGCCACCGCCTTTGAAACGGTTCAGGGCGTGGCACCAGGTACATTGAGAGATGCGGCATTGCTGACTTCCCTGGCGGACCCCACTCCGGAGGGTAAATCCGTGGTGGCCCTGGCCAGAGACAAAGGCTCAGATGTGGAAGCTGCTGAAGGCACTGAATTCATTGAATTCTCCGCCAACATTCGTATGTCTGGTGTCGATTTACCCGATGGCAGGATACTTCGCAAAGGTGCGACGGATGCTATTCGCAAGTTCGTCACCGAAAACGGTGGAAACTATCCTCAGGAAACCGACCGTCTGGTCGATCGGGTCGCCAAAAATGGAGCAACCCCGCTGGTAGTGGCGGAAGGCAACCGCGTGCTCGGCGTTATCGCCCTGTCGGATGTCATCAAATCCGGCATCAAGGAGCGGTTCGCCAAGCTACGGGAAATGGGAGTCAAGACGGTGATGATCACCGGCGACAACCCGGTGACTGCCGCCGCTATTGCTGCCGAGGCCGGCGTTGACGATTTCATCGCTGAGGCTACACCCGAACAGAAACTGGACATCATCCGTAAGGAACAGGCGGAGGGTCGCATGGTGGCGATGATGGGCGACGGCACCAACGATGCCCCGGCCCTGGCCCAGGCCGACCTGGGGCTTGCCATGAATTCCGGTACCCAGGCAGCCCGTGAAGCCGGCAACATGGTGGATCTGGATTCGGACCCCGGAAAACTTCTCCAGGTGGTGGAGATCGGCAAGCAACTGCTGATTACCCGCGGCTCGTTGACCACCTTCTCCCTGGCTAACGATGTAGCCAAGTATTTCGCCATATTGCCGGCGCTGTTCGTAACGAGCCTGCCGGCGCTGGATGCACTCAACATACTGAACCTGGCGAACCCCATGAGTGCGGTACTGGCGGCGACCATTTTCAACGCGCTGATCATACCGGTATTGATCCCGTTTGCCCTCAAAGGCGTTCAGTTCAAGCCGGCCAGCGCGACTCAACTGCTGCGCCGTAACCTGCTGATTTTTGGCCTGGGTGGGCTCTTGCTGCCGTTCGCGGCAATCAAGGCGCTGGATCTGATGCTTACCGTGGTTATCTGAGGAGACCGACAACATGACTGAATCAAACTCTGTGACCGTTACCCGGTCTGCCTCCTGGCTTTCTGCTGTCAGAGCGGCCGTTGTATTTATCGTGCTATGTGGTGGGTTATATCCGCTCCTGGTGACAAACGCTGGAAAGGTGATGTTTCTTCATGAGGCGTTGGGCAGCATGATCATTGTAGATGATACTGTTGTGGGATCAGAATTGGTTGGACAACGGTTTACTGCCCCGGAATACTTCCATGGTCGGCCTTCAGCCGCTGCCTATGATCCGTTTTCCGTTGGCGGTTCCAACTATTCGGCCAGCAATCCGGACTTACGGGCTCGTGCTGCTGAAGACTCATCAATCATCGCGCAGAGAGAAGGTTTTGATCCCGGTTCAATCCCGGTTGATCTGATTTCAGCCTCAGGGTCCGGCATAGATCCGCACATCTCACCTGAATCGGCGACTGTGCAGGCCGAACGGGTGGCGAAAGCCCGCGACATTCCCGTTTCCCACGTAAACGAACTTATTGAACGATACACTGAAGGCCCCACACTCGGTGTTTTCGGCCAGCCCAGGGTTAACGTCCTGCGGATTAATCTGGCGCTGGATGGCAAGGAGATTTCCGATTGAATAAAGGCGATCCCAAACGCCCCAACCCCGACGCGCTCCTGAAGACTCAGGAGCGCGTCGGGGCCGGCGGGCTGAAAATCTTTCTGGGTGCGGCCCCGGGCGTCGGCAAAACCTACCAGATGCTGCAGGCGGCCCACGAGCTGAAGCGGCAGGGCATTGATGTGGTGATTGGCGTGGCTGAAACCCACGGACGCGCAGAAACCCTCGCCCTGTGTGACGGCCTTGAGCAGCTTCCGGCAAAGGAAATCGAGTACGCGGGCAAACAGTTTCGGGAATTCGATCTTGATGCTGCCCTCACCCGCAAACCAGAGGTTTTGCTGCTGGATGAGTTGGCCCATCGAAATATTCCCGGCACCCGTCATCCGCGGCGTTACCAGGACATCGAGGAGCTGATGGACCAGGGCATTACCGTCTGGACTGCCATCAACATTCAGCATCTGGAAAGTCTTTCCGATGTGGTGGCCAGCATCACTGGTGTGCGTATGCGGGAAACCGTCCCCGATTCGATTCTGGAACGGGCCAGAGACATTGTTCTGGTGGATCTCACACCCTCGGAACTGCTTGAGCGCCTGAAGCAGGGCAAGGTCTATGTGCCTGAACAGGCCCGGGCAGCGATGGACGGGTACTTCTCGCCCTCGAACCTGTCCGCCCTCCGGGAAATGGCAGTCCAGGCCATCGCCGAACGGCTGGATTCGGATGTCCGTGAAAACATGCAGTCCAGGGGCATAGAGGGTCCCTGGCACATCCGATCGAGGATGCTTGTTGCCGTGGATGGCTCTGGCCAGGGAGAAACCCTGGTGCGGGCCGGCAGGCGGTTGGCTGAGCGACGCAAGGCACCGTGGACAGTCGTCACCGTCGATAACGGGCGCGCTGGTCCGGCTGAGCGGCAACGCCTTGAACGGGTATTTGAACTTGCTACCAGGCTGGGCGCCGAGGTGAAAACACTTCGAGGCTACGACGTGGCCGAGGAGATTCTGGCATTTGCCAGAGACCAGAACGTGACCACACTGATTCTGGGCCGCTCCCATAATCGCTGGTGGCACTTCCGGAAGTCCATCAGCCGGTACCTGCTGAAGCAGGCCGAAGCGTTTGAAGTAACCTTCATTCCGGTTCCCCGTAAGCAGCGTCGTAAAATCGTCGAAAGCGCGACCCATGGAGGCAAAATCACAGACTATGCCTGGGCCGTTGCAAGTGTGGGTGTCGCAACACTCGTATCCAAAGTGTTTGATCATCTGCTGCCGCTGGGTAACCTGTCCCTGATCTTTCTTACCTCGGTTCTGTGGGTTGCCGCGAGAACCGGCATTCGCCCCGCGCTGTTCACCGCGCTGCTCAGCTTTCTCACCTACAACTTCTTTTTCACTGAGCCACGCCTGACCTTCACCATGACGGAGACTGACGAGATCCTGACCGTCGTTTTCTTCCTGATTATTGCGGTTATCGGGGGGAACCTGGCGGGCCGGCTTCGCGATCAGATCCATTTGCTTCGGGTATCAAACGACCAGACCGATGCCCAATTGGCGTTTACACGGAGGTTGGCGTCGGCTCCGGATATCATCTCCGTTCAGACCGAGGCGGTCGAATCCATGTATGAGCAGTTCAGGATTCCTCTTATCATCGCCCAGAACAACCCGGATGATGGTGATGTCGAGGTGATTACCCGAGGGGGGCCGGCACAGGAACTGAATGAGGCCGCATATTCAGCCATCGACTGGGCCCTCAGAAATGCCAAACCCAGCGGCGCTCTCTCGGATACCCTGAACAGTCTTCCCTGGCGGTTTGAGCCTATTGAGGCAGACAATAAGGTTTACGCTGTTCTCGGGCTTCGGGTGGACGACATGTCTGCGGAGTATTATCGGGGCCTTGCCGTCGGTATCTATGTGCACCAGCTTGGCCTGGCCTGGTTCAGGACGCAGTTGGCGGCAAATCTTTCGGCTTCCAGAGTTGCCGAGGAAACAGAACGGCTGCGCTCCGCCCTGCTCTCGTCCATTTCCCACGACCTGCGCACACCGCTCTCGTCCATGATCGGCTCTGCAAGTACGCTGAAATCGATGTCCGACAAACTTTCTGACGAAGACCGGGAAAGCCTGTTTGATTCCGTCCTCGGCGAAGGCGAACGGTTGGACCGGTACATCCGCAATTTGCTGGACATGACGAAACTCGGCCACGGTACCCTCAAGATCGAAAGGGACTGGATCGCGTTCACCGATATTCTCTCTTCCGCACTCAGACGCACCAGAAACCTGATGGCAAAGGTCCGTGTCGAGCGGGAAGTGGAGGAAGATCTGCCACTGCTGTTCGTGCATCCGGCGCTCATTGAGCAGGCGTTGGTGAATGTGCTGGAAAACGCCGCCAAGTTCGCGCCCGATGGTTCAACTCTGTCTATCCGCGCCCACAGACAGGAAAGCGAATTAATCATAGCAATTTCGGACGAGGGACCGGGCATCCCAGAAGACCAGCGGAGCCAGGTATTTGATATGTTCTTCACAGGCGGCGAGGGAGATCGGGGGCCTCATGGTAGCGGGCTCGGCCTCGCTATCTGTCACGGCATGGTTGCGGCTCATGGTGGCCGGATTCAGGCATTGGCTGGCGAAAATGGTGCCGGTGCCACCATCGAAATCGCCCTGCCCCTGATAGAATCGCCTGAACAAGAGTCTAATCGGGAATCCAGTGAATGACTGAACCAGCAAAAGATCGGGAAAAGCCCTGTATTCTGGTCATCGACGACGAACCGCAAATCCGGCATTTCCTGCGTATCAGCCTGAAAACCGAAGGATACGAACTGCTCGAAGCGGAAAATGGTGAGACCGGGCTCGGGTTGTGCGCGAGGCATTCACCGGATCTCGTGATTCTGGATCTGGGGCTTCCGGATATGGACGGCTCGGAGGTGCTTGCAGGCTTGCGGGAGTGGTCATCAGCCCCGGTGATCATTCTCTCGGTGCGGGATCGTGAACTGGAAAAGGTAAAAGCACTGGATCTCGGAGCCAACGATTATGTAACCAAACCCTTCGGCGTCGATGAGCTGCTCGCTCGAGTTCGAACTCAGTTGCGCATCCATCAGAAAGGGAAAAACGCGGTTGCGCCTGAAACCTCGGCAATTTTTGATAACGGTGAACTTAATATTGATCTGGCCATGCGCAAGGTCACGGTCAGCGGTGAGCCAGTCAGGCTGACACCCAAAGAATTTGCAGTATTGAAGGTCTTGCTGCTTGCGTCTGGAAAGATCGTCACGCAGTCGCAATTGCTAAAGGATATCTGGGGGCCGACTCACACCACTGATACCCACTATCTTCGTATTCTGATTGGGAGATTGAGACAGAAGCTGGGGGATGATCCTACGGAGCAACGGTATATCCAGACTGAGCCTGGAGTCGGTTACCGGTTCCTCGAGGTGAATGAAAAAGAGTGAGCTCTAATCAACTTGAGTCTGGAAGCCGGCAACGGCTATCAGGAGTCCGCGTCTGTTTCCTCAACCACATTCTCGGCATGTCTCTTTGCCAACTCTTCCAGGGTCATGTATTCACATTCCTTTTCGGCCATAAACGAGTCTGCGGAATCGATGAGAATATTGTCATCGCGCATAAATCGCCGGCCCAGCAGTGCTGGATAGGAGAATTTGCTGCGGTCGGTCAGTGAAAACTGGGTGGTGTGGGGGGTTCCGGCGATACAGAAGTCCATCATGACCACATATCGCTTTTGGGATGGCGCTCCCTTTCTCTTGATCAACACTGTCCGCTCCACAGGACGTTCCAACTCAAGAATGATGTCCTCGTGGTCGAGCTCGCCTTCCGTCGGCTGGTCGCTGTGATCTCCTAGGGGTATCTGGAAACTCACCCATTCCTTACCATCTTTTTTAAAGGGTTCGATGTTTACGGCGTGTAGTGATGAGGTTTTTGCGCCAGT
Organism: Marinobacter maroccanus; assembly: GCF_002933275.1. Lineage (GTDB taxonomy): Bacteria > Pseudomonadota > Gammaproteobacteria > Pseudomonadales > Oleiphilaceae > Marinobacter > Marinobacter maroccanus. Next base: position 75,283 of record NZ_PSSX01000015.1, on the reverse strand, counting down.
ATCCAGCCGGGCCTTGAGGCGAAGGCTGGTGTCCTGCATGACCAACCACTCAACGTAACCAAGGGTTTCCGGTGGGCGCTGGTCCTTTTTTGCATCGGTTTCAGCTGCAACCGCCATCGATGATGTCAAAATCAAGGCTGCAGCCAACAACACCCTGTTAACAAACCTCATTCAATACCTCCTGCAAATTTTTGTAAATCCGGGAAAAAAGATAAAAAATGTTTTTCCAGCTCGCACTCGTTTGCGCGAATCTCCACGATCATGCCAGTGAACTCGTTTTTGAAGCGTATGCGCCCCGCAACACGGTCCAGCGCATAGCCGATGTTCTCAAGGTCTCTGTAGGCTCCGAACCAGTCGTGCCACACCATCCTTCGGGTAATCCGGGCCATGTTGTCCGGCATTAGATGTTCTTTTTGCTGCAACTCGTTGTAAATACCCCGAATAAACGCCTCCTGCTCAATGTCACTGAACCTGCCCCAGTGCTTGAGAAGAAAGTGGTCATAGAGAATATCGAGTGCAACGCCGGCAAATCTCCGTCTTTGACGGGAGAACACCTGCTTGCTGGCAAGTACGTTGGGGTGCTGGTCCGTAAAGCTGTCCACCGCCCTATGATGGCGAACACCCTGCTTCACGGCGTCCGGGAGTGTCGAGAGATCGACACCCCGGGTAAAGTCACCAAGGATGCTCCCCACCCTTGCTTCGGGCGAGTCCGGCGCGAGAAATACATGGGCCAGATGGTTCAAACAGTCTCCCCGGTGGCTTGGTCTCAGAAGTTGAACTGAATGCCGACACCCAGACCATCGATTTCAGCATTACTGTCTTCATAGTAACGCATGTACTCGAGGTTGCCGGACAGGTTGGGCGCAAATTCCATGTTCATGCCGATGCCATAGGACACGTCCGTTTCGTCCTCGGTCGCAGTGCCCACGAACGAAGAGGCTTCGATTTCGACCCGGGTGAAGCCGAGAATGGCGTATGGGGTGATTGGCGATTCGTTGGCCAGATTGAACGTGGCGTAGCCACCGAAGAAGTTATCCAGTGAATAGTCGACGCCGCCGATGCGCTCGTCATCCACACCAAAACCGCCCCGGGCTTCGATCCCCAGAAACGGTGTCGCCATCACGCCCACTTTGGCAGACAGGGTGCCCACATCGGCATCTGCATTGCCGCTTTCCAAACTCATGAAGGTGTAATTCAGGCCTGTGTACAATCCGCCCACCCCAGACTTGTACATGTCCTGGGCAGATGCGGTTCCGGCAGCAACCAGACTGGAAGCAAAAACAACAGCAATTGAACGTACGTGTTTCATCTTGAATTCTCCTTAACCGAATCATTCGGTGACCATCGCAAACTTGCAACAGGCTCACGAGTTTTGCCATCAGAAAGATCCGCATTTACGCGATATTTACATCGATTTAATTCGACGGTAATTCTCCGTGCCGCTGTTAATGCACTTCTGTCGCTCGGATTCTCGCGCAAAGAGGATTACTTCAGCCAGAGTATGGCGGGGTTTTCCAGGGGCAGGTTCAGCCGATCATCACACACGCGAAGCCTGGGGGTATAGTGCCCTTGTGGCCGTGAAGGCACGGTGCATTCGTAAAGATAGGTATGGGCAGAGCCACTAAGCGGGTGTTTCATTTGCGTGGCGGCTACGGTTCTTGGCCCGTAATCGGATTGTTCCGCTACCAGTTCCACAGCAATCCGCTGTTCGTCGATTCCATCCAGATAAACTTCCACCGTGCAGGTCTGGCCTTCGGCGGTTTCGCTGGTGCTGAAGCTGTTGAACCGCAATCGGGGCCAATGACGCGTTATTGTGGTGTATTCGTCCAACAGTTCCCTTGAGATTTCCGGCGTACGTTGGCTGCCTTTATCGGCCATGGGCAGGTAGAACTGCTCCACGTACTCGCGCACCATCCGATTGGCAGAATACGCCGCCGTCAGCTGGTCCATGCTGGCGCGCATCCGTCTCAGCCAGTTTCGGGGAATACCCTCGCCGTCCAGGTCGTAGAAGCCCGGAATGACCTCGTTTTCCAGCAGATCAAACAGCTCATTCACGTCTGAAAGGTCGTGGTCATGGTTGTTTGAGCCGCTCAGTTCATCAAAGGTTGCGCCGGGTCGAATGGCCCAGCCCACATCCTGATTCCAGGCCTCCGCCCACCAGCCGTCGTACTGGGACAGGTTCAGACCACCATTCACCAGCACCTTCATGCCACTGGTGCCGCAGGCTTCCCAGGGGTGTCTCGGGCAGTTCAGCCAGACATCCACACCCTGAATCAGCTGGTTGGCCACGCCCAGATCGTAGTCTTCGATGAACACGACCTTGCCTTCCACATCCGGTCGCCGGGAAAAGGCTTTCCACTGGCGGATAATGTCCTTTCCCGGAAGATCATAAGGATGAGCCTTGCCGGCAAGAACAATCTGAAGCGGCCGATCCCGGCTTGCCAGGAGTTTGAGCAGACGGTCCTGGTCTTTGAGCAGAAGGTCCGGTCGTTTGTATTCGGTAAAACGCCGGGCAAAGCCCAGAGTCAGCGTTTCATGGTCGAGTAATAGCCCGCAGGCGGCAGAGTGGTCAAAACCCGGGTTCTGCTCGCAGTGCTGGCTTGAGAGTCGTCGGCGCAGGTAACCGATCAGCCGGGTCCGCTGTAGGCGCCTCATCTCCCATAAGGCCTCATCGCTGATATCGGTCATTGGGCAGGATTTCTGGAGGGGCCTGCGCCACCGGTCCTTGCCGCAGGCCTGAGTCCAGATAGCGTCGGATTCCGGTGAATCCCAGCTGGGCGTGTGAATGCCATTGGTCACATAGTCTGCGGGGATATCCTCTGCGGGCCAGCGGGGAAAGAACGGCTGAAAAATGGTCTGGGTGACCTTCTGGTGAATACGGCTGACGCCATTAAACCGCCCGCTCATGTTCAGGGCCAGTAGAGCCATATTGAGCTTCTGGCTTTCGGGCGGATTACCTTTGTCTCCGTTTTCGCTACCCAAAGCCATGAGCTGGTCGATATCCAGTTCGCGTCCATCAAGCCATGGAGCCAGGTACAAGCGCAGCAGCGAGCGGGAAAAATGATCGAAGCCTGAGGCCACCGAGGTGTGTGTGGTGAACAGGTTGGTTGCCCGCGTTGCGGTACGGGCAACCTGAAAATCGCTACCGTATTGGTCCTGCCAACTGAAGGCGCGCTCTATCAATGCCAACGCGCAATGCCCCTCGTTGAGATGGCAAAGAACGGCCTTTCGGCCAAGCTGTTCAAGCAGGCGCCAGCCACCAATGCCGAGCACCATTTCCTGCTGCAGGCGTTTTTCCGGATCACCGGTGTAAAGCTCACTGGTGATCCCCCGGTCGCCGGGTTCATTGCGGGGGTCGTTGCTATCGAGCAGCAGTAATTCGCAACGGCCCACCTGGGCTTTCCAGGCACGCAGGCGCACGTGTCTCCCCGGGAAAGGCACAACCACCCTTACCCACTGGCCTTCGTCGTCCCTGAGCGGAGCAACGGGCAGCATCGTGGGGTCGTTGTAGGGGTAAAATTCGAGCTGTTCGCCATCGGTGCTGATGGCCTGGCGAAAATAGCCCTGCTGGTAAAGCAGGCCTACGGCTATCACGGGGACACCCAGATCGCTCGACGCCTTGACGAAATCCCCGGCGAGCACTCCAAGCCCACCGCTGTAGAGCGGCAGAGACTCGCTCAGCCCGTATTCCATGCAGAAATAGGCAATGCCCTCGCCCAGATCGCCCGGGCAGTCGGAGGAATACCAGGTGTCCGCCTGGATAAACTCACCATGGGCCGACATCTGCTCACGGTAGCGCGCCTGGAAATCAGGATCGGCAGCCAGTTCCTCAAGCCTCTCACCGGAAACGCTGTTCAGCACCAGCCAGGCGTTCCTGGTTGTGTCCCAGATTTCGGCATCCAGCGCACGCCAAAGCTCGTCAGTGCCATGGTGCCAGGTCCATCGCAGGTCCAGTGCCAACTGAAACAATCCGTTCAGTGATTCAGGCAAGGACCGCGGGGTGTAGGCTGCCAGCGTCAAATTTGAGCTCCGCTCAGGTTGGTCGGGAAATCAGCGAGCGGTATAACCGCCATCGATCACCAGTTCACTGCCAGTCACAAACTTGGATTCGTCGGAGGCCAGATAGACCGCGCCCCAGGCAATGTCATCCGGTTCGCCCATGTGACCGACAGGATGCATCGCCGCTGTCGCCTTTTTGGCTTCTTCAGGGTCTTGTCCGGTGGTTTTGAGATGAGCCTCAACCAGCGGAGTCCAGATAAATCCGGGATGAATGGAATTACAGCGAATGTTTTCGGCGGCATACAACAGGGCATCGGTTTTGGACATCAGCCGCACGGCACCCTTGGAGGCATGGTATGGCGGAATATCCGGCGCACTCACCAGGCCGTAGATTGAAGACAGGTTGATAATGCTGCCAATACCCGCTTTTTTCATGTGAGGAATCGCGTGCTTGGTACAGAAAAACACACCTTTCACGTTCACCGTCTGCACGTGATCCCACTCTTCCTCGGTCAGCTCATGGGTGGGCTTGTTGGCGCCGGCGATACCGGCGTTGTTGACCAGTACGGTCAGACTTCCGAAGGTTTTGGCAACGTCATCCAGAACCCGTTTTACCTCTTGCTCCTTACCTACATCACAGTGCCAGTAATCGGCCTTGAGCCCGCGGTCTGCGAGTTCTTTTGCGAGGGTTTTCCCTTCGGAGTCCTGAACATCCAGTATGGCGACGGAGGCGCCCTCCTCTGCCATTCGGGTTGCGGTTGCAGCTCCGATACCAACGGAGCCACCTGTGATGACAGCAACCTTACCTTTGAGTCGTTCCATGAGAGATCTCCCTGACCAATTTAGTAGGCTTGCTGTCGGCGAACTGGAAAGTAGTTAGCGGGAATATGGTGGCTTTTCAGCCAATGCATCAGTGATGAGATGGTGAAACCGTCGTTCTCAACACCTTCAAAGTCGACACCCAGTCCCTTGTCTGACTTCCGGACTACGTGGGCCTTGAGCCGACGAAACCGCTTTTCCTGGGTGTCCGGAAAACGAAACTCCAGTTCTACGGTCTGGTTTAACTGAACGTCTGTGTAGTCTGTGGCAATGAAGAGCCCACGTTTGGAGGCATCCCGAATCTGTCCGGTTGCGACCGGCATCCCCCGTTTATAGACCAACAGGCCAAGCTTTCCCTGTACGCGTTTACTGAGTCTGTGTTCCATGTTTCCCCCTCGTGACTCATCAATAACGCCAATTGTTGCTACTGCTTGTGTTTTATAGCGAAGGTTGGATAACGCCTTTTTGATGCTGGTCAAAAAATGTTCAGTCCGGCGGAAGGCGTCCATGTTCCTGTACGGCTTCAGAGATACGGTTTGACAGATCTTGCTCAGAAAAATTCCAGTTCAGTTCCCAAATCCAGTTATTTGTAATGGTGCCCGGCGTGTTGAATCGCGCCTCTGTTCCCAGCGCAAGAAAATCCTGCATGGGCACAACAGCGAGAGAACAAACAGACCGGAAAGAAGCCTCAATAATGGGCCATGGCATACCTTCACCGGTGGTTCCCAGGTAATCATTCACATAGCGCCGGGTGTGATCGTCCAGGCTCTGGTACCAGCCCAACGTGGTGTCATTGTCGTGGGTGCCGGTGTAGACAAGATCCCGGGTGTGGTGGTTGTGCAGAAGGTGTGGATTGTTGGGGCTGCCGTCGAAACCAAACTGCATCACAGTCATTCCCGGCAACCGGAACCGTTTACGAAGCTCTTCCACATCGTCGCTGATGATGCCCAGGTTTTCGGCAACCAGCGGCAAATCCGGGAACCGATTGAAGCAGGCCTGTAGAAAATGATCCGCAGGCCCGGGAACCCAATAGCCATTTCTTGGTGCCGGCGCCTCGGCGGGAATTTCCCAATAGGCCTGAAGCCCTCGAAAGTGATCAATCCGGATCAGGTCGAAAAGGTGACGCTGGCTCTCGAGCCGTTCCAACCACCACTGGTAATCATCCTCCGCCATAACCTGCCAGTTATAGAGCGGGTTCCCCCAGTGCTGTCCATCGGCTGAAAAATAATCCGGCGGGACACCGGCAACAACCGTGGGGTCACCTCGGTCGTCGAGTTTGAACAGATGTCGATTGGCCCAGACATCGGCGCTGTCGTGGGCGACGAAGATAGGAATGTCACCAAACAGCAGGACCCCCTTGCTCCGCGCATAATCGCGCAGTGCCTGCCACTGATGATTGAACAGAAACTGCTCAAACCGTATCCGGGCCAGCCGGGCCTGGTTCTGGTCAATAAACGCCTGTAGCGCCGTCGGGTCGCGATCTCTCAGCGGCTCCGGCCATTGAAGCCAGCCCGGCGACTCCTGAACCTCCCTTATGGCACAGAACAGACAGAAATCATCCAGCCAGTAATCGTTTTTTGCCCGGAATTCCTCGAAACCGGCCAGATCAAGGCCGTTCCGAGCTTCCTCCTTGCCATCAAAAAACCGCTGGGCGGCAATGCCCAGTAGCTGCTGGCGGGATTCGGCAATGGGCTGTGTCAGTTCCGTGTCTGCCAGCAGGCCGGCCTGCAGCAATTCGGACAGGTCGATGAAATCCTGGTTGCCGGCATGAGCGCTCAGGGATTGATAGGGGGAAAGATCCCGATGGGTCGGGCCAATTGGCAGAGTCTGCCACACGGTAATACCACTGGCCGCCAGGAAATCAACGAAGCGGCGTGCGCCGGCCCCCAGAACACCCAGGGAGCCCGGCAGGCAGGTTGGATGCAGCAGGACACCCGCCCGCCTGACACTGAACAGATCGTTGGCGTTGGTTAACGTCATGCCGGTTTATCCGCTTCGTGTCCCGGCCGCATGGTTCCGCCACGGGCGGGTTCTCCGCTGCCCTGGCTTAATTGCTGGAATACCGAAGGCGGTGCCGGGTACCCGATCATGTCATAGAGGTTCACCAGGTGGCGGCGGTACAGATGCTCGAAGTCGCTGACGATCTGGGCCGGGTTGTAGTCGCCGAACCACCAGAACCAGTCGGACCCTTCACAGATCGCCAGTTGTTGCATGGCGGCCTCTTTTTGTTCGGAGTTGAGGCTGCCGTTGTCCATCACCCGGTCAAAGTGGGTTTTCGCTTCACACAGCAGATCCCAGGCACGGTTCTTGTCCGGATCGCCAATCCAGGTGGAGAAGGTGCCGTAAATCCAGCTTCCGGCTACCAGGTGTGGTAGATGAGCCGGCTCAGTGACCGGGCTCGCGACCAGATCGCTGTAAGTGGTCAGTTGCAGCGTAGGGTGGTCTGCGAGCACCCGATACAATTCGTCCAGAAAGTGGAACCCGTTTTCCGGGTAGTATTCCCAGGCGTTCTCGCCATCCATAATCACGGAAATAACGTGCCGAGTTTTGCCTTTGCCCTGCCGGGCGATGTTTTCCATATGATGAACCAGGTCGCCCACGGCGTCCTTGGCGTGCCAGTCTGCGTAGGTAAATCCGATCAGGTCGGACAGGCCGTCGTCCCGGAAGAACACCGATGTGCCCGATTCGCCAAAGGTGTAGGGCCGGTGGATGCCGTAATCCGGCAATTCCGGGTCTGTTTCCCTGGCCCGGTGAAGACTGTTGTGCACCACGGAATCCCCGCTGGCTGTCCAACGGAATTGATGGACATCCAGCAAGCCCAGGGTGGCCTGGCTGAGCCCGCCCTCGGATGCCCAGCAGCCGGATGGATCAACGCCGAAGAAACGCTGGAACACCGCTTTAGCTTGCTGGAGCTGCCAGCCAACCCGCGCCTCACCCCCCGGATAGTGACTGTGGGCCGGCAAGACAATGTCTGGCATGGCCTCACGGGCGGATGCCAGGTCGATGAGCAAAGGCAGCATGGCATGGGTATAGGGGCTGACAGAGAGTTCAACCTGGCCTTTCTGGGCAAGATGACGGTACCTGGGCCCGATACCGGATAAAACGTCAAAGATCACATCCAGCAGTGCCCGCCGGTCATCCATCGAGAAGTTGTGACCTTTTTCCTGCAGGCTCTGAATGCAATGGCTTTTCCGGCGGATGGTCTCCCCCATCCAGCCGATGTGGTACCAGACCAACAGATCGGACAACAGACGGCCCGAAATGTATCTCTGAAGTTCCGGTTTCGCGCGGTAGAGCTCGGCCAGCTCTGCCAGTCGTGCGTATGCGGGATAGCGGTTAATGATGCGCTCCCGATTGGCCCGCAGGGACTTTTCCATCAGGCCCAGAAAGGCTGGTGTGCCGGTTTCCGGCAGCTCCTCGGCAACCAATGCGGACAGCAGAGGATCGCCGATCTCTCCGGCGCCATGGCGCCACCGTTCTATCTGCACCAGGTAGGTCTCGATCTGCTCAAGCAGAACAGGCGCGAAATTGACCACCGCCCTGGCGTCCGGATTCGCTTCCAGATGCGCCGCCATGTCGCTGTAGTCCTTGATGGTGTGCAGGTATACCCAGGGGAACAGGAACTGATTGGTGCGCATATCCTGATAGGACGGCTGGTGCATGTGCCAGCAAAGTACAACCGGTGTTTTTGTGTCAGAGGCCATGGGGGTAATCCTGCTCAAGCATCTCGGGCGTGATCAGCACAACTCCTTTGGGGGAAACATGAAACCGTTTCTGATCTTCTACCGCATCAAACCCGATGCGTGTGCCCTCCGGAATTCGGCAACCGCGATCAATCAGAGCATTGCGGATATGGCAATGGCGGCCAATGTCTACATCGGGGTAAATGACAGAGTCTGATACTTCACTGAAAGAGTGGACCTTAACTTGCGAGAATAGAAGAGAATGCTTCACCGATGCGCCGGAGACAATGCAGCCCCCCGCGACCATGGAATCCACTGCCATCCCCCGTCTATTGTCGTCGTCGAACACGAATTTTGCCGGTGGCAGTTGCTCCTGGTAGGTCCATATCGGCCAGTGGGAATCGTAGAGGTTCAGTTCCGGGCTGATGCCGATCAGCTCAAGGTTCGCCTGCCAGAGTGCATCAATGGTACCAACGTCCCGCCAATAGGCCGGTTTGTTCTGGACCGGATTGCGGAACGGGAAGGCAACTACCCGCAGGCGCTTTATCACGGAAGGAATAATATCCTTACCAAAATCGTGGGAAGATTCGCCGTCGAGCTGCTGGTCGCGCATCAGTTCATCAAAAAGCACCTGAGTGCTGAACACATAGATGCCCATGGAAGCCAGCGCCTTGCCGGGTTGGCCCGGCATCGGCTTGGGCTGCTCCGGCTTCTCCACGAATTCTGTAACCCGGAGTTCATCGTCCACCGACATAACGCCGAATGCGGAGGCCTCGTCCAGGGGTACCTCAATACAGCCCACAGTGATATCGGCATCGTTCTCCACGTGATGGGCCAGCATGGTGCCATAATCCATCTTGTAGACATGGTCGCCTGCCAGAATCAGCACATACTCGGGCCGGTGGCTGCGGATGATATCCAGATTTTGCAGGACGGCATCCGCTGTACCCTCATACCAGGAGGTTTCAATGCGCTGCTGTGCCGGCAACAGCTCGACGAATTCGTCCAGTTCCCCTCGGAGGAAGCCCCAGCCTCGCTGAATATGGCGTATCAGGGAGTGGGATTTGTATTGGGTGATCACGCCAACCTGGCCGATGCCAGAATTGATGCAATTGGAAAGTGGAAAATCGATGATCCGGAACTTGCCGCCAAAAGGCACCGCCGGTTTGGCACGCCATTTGGTGAGGTCATGGAGGCGGGAGCCCCGTCCCCCGGCAAGTACCAGCGCAAGAGTCTGACGAGTGAGTCGACTGACGAAACGCTTGGCCGTTTGCATAGCTGCTTCCCTGAAGAAAACCTTCCCTGTAACCGGTCTTTCAACCGCTAGGGTTTGCCACGTTTTTGACGCCTTAAACTATATTAGAACACTATCACGGAATTATGACGTAAACTTGTTTTGGGTCATTTTTTAAACAGGCCCGTTCGCGTCCAATGAAAGGACGCCAAATGCGCTCCACCTGGTCAGGAACAGCACGGTCTATGGACAGCCCATCGCTCAGCGAATTCGACCTCCACCTCTTTGCCGAAGGCCGGCATTGGCACATCTACAATGTGCTTGGGGCTCATGTCTGCAAAAACCGCGGCGTTGAGGGAGTCCGGTTTGCGGTTTGGGCACCGCACGCCAGGGCCGTCAGCGTTACTGGGGATTTCAACCATTGGAATTCCAGCTCCCACCCACTGGCTTTGCACGATGGAACCGGTGTCTGGTCCTGCTTTATTCCCGGCATTGGCACCGGTGCCCTCTACAAATTTGCTATTACCACGGAGAAAGGCCATCAGCTTCTGAAAACCGATCCCTACGGGCAGGCCTTCGAATTGAGGCCGTCTACCGCCGCAGTGGTGACCGAACGCGGCCACTTTGGCTGGAGTGACGGTGACTGGATTGCCCGTCGGGGACGATGGAACTGGCAGGATTCTCCCATCTCTATCTATGAGGTTCACGCAGCCTCCTGGCGCCATCACGGGTCCGGCCGGTGGCTGACCTATCGAGAGCTGGCGGACCAGCTGATTCCCTATGTACTGGAGCTGGGTTTTACCCACATTGAGCTTCTGCCGGTAACTGAACACCCGCTGGACGAGTCCTGGGGTTACCAGACCACTGGCTACTACGCGCCGACCAGTCGTTTTGGAAGCCCGGACGATCTTCGCTATCTGGTAGACCAGTGCCACCGACACAACATCGGCGTGATCCTTGACTGGGTTCCGGGCCACTTCCCCACCGATGAACACGCCCTCGCCCGATTTGATGGCAGCGCGCTCTATGAGCATGAAGACCCTCGCAAGGGCCGTCATCAGGACTGGGGCACCCTGATCTACAATTATGGCCGGCATGAGGTGCGGAACTTCCTGATCGGCAGTGCACTCTTCTGGCTGGATGCCTTTCATATCGACGGTCTACGCGTGGATGCGGTGGCCTCCATGCTTTACCTCAACTATTCGCGCAAGGAAGGCGAGTGGTTACCCAACGAACATGGCGGCCATGAAAACCTCGAAGCCATCGAGTTTCTCCGAGAGTTGAACCGCGTGTGCCAGAGTCGATTCCCCGGAACGCTGGTGTGTGCGGAAGAATCCACATCCTGGCCACGGGTGACTCGGCCGCCGGAAATTGGCGGCCTGGGGTTCAACCTGAAGTGGAATATGGGGTGGATGCACGACACCCTGGATTATCTGGCGCAGGATCCGGTTTACCGCCAGTACCATCATGACAAGCTGACTTTCGGGCTGCTGTATGCGTTCTCTGAGAATTTTCTGCTGCCGCTGTCTCACGATGAGGTAGTTCATGGCAAAGGCAGCCTGATCAACAAAATGACCGGCGACGAATGGCAGCAGCGAGCCACATTAAGGGTGCTATTTACCTATATGTTCAGCTATCCGGGCGCCAAACTGCTGTTTATGGGCGGTGAATTCGGTCAGCGCCGGGAATGGAGCGAATCCCGGGAGCTGGACTGGTCACTGTTGGCGTATCCCGAGCACCAGGGCATCAAAAAACTGGTTCAGGACCTGAACGGCATCTACCGGCGGGAAGTCTCGCTGCACGGTGCCTGCTTCACCCCGGATGGGTTCGACTGGATCGATTGCCATGATTCACCCCAGTCTGTGATCAGCTTCCAGCGTACGGCGAAAGGCGAAACCTCTGTGATTGTGGTGAATTTTACCCCCATGCCCAGACACCACTACCGAATCGGGCTGCCCCAGGGTGGCAACTGGCGGGAAATATTCAATTCCGATTCCGAGTACTACGGTGGCAGTAACCTCGGTAACCCCTATCCCATGCCAGCGGATCAGCAGCCCTGGATGAACCGGGACTGGTCAGTGGAACTTACCCTGCCACCCCTGGGAGCGATCATCCTGAGGCCAGCGTTATGATCCGGGTTCTTTTTGCCACCAGTGAGGTCTATCCACTGGTGAAGACTGGCGGTCTTGCCGACGTCTCTGCCAGCTTGCCGGAAGCGCTCTGCCGCCTGGAATACGATGTTCAGATTCTCTTACCCGGTTACCCGGACGCTGTTAAGGCTGCCAGAAAGGCCGGTTCCCGCAGAAAGGCCCGATTCCAGCTTGGCCAATATAACGTGAGTCTTTGGCAGACCCGACTTCCAGGCACCGCCGTTACACTCTGGCTGGTGGATTGCCCACCCCTGTTTGATCGTCCGGGCAACCCCTACAAAAACGAGGAAGGGAAAGACTGGTGGGACAACGCTCACCGGTTTGAGTTGTTTGGCAAAGTGGGTGCCATGATTGCCATGGGCGAAGCGGGTTTGAACTGGAGGCCAGATCTGGTGCACTGCAATGACTGGCAAACGGGGCTTATACCGGTGTTCCTCGAAGCCTACCAGGACCGGCCCGGCACCGTGTTTACCATTCACAACCTCGCCTATCAGGGGCTGTTCTCCCACGAGACGTTCCGTGCCCTGGGTCTGCCTGACTCACTCTGGAGTCTTGAGCGGCTTGAATTCTACGGCCAGCTTTCGTTCATTAAAGGCGGACTGGTGTTCAGTGACCGGATCACCACCGTGAGTCCTACCTATGCTCGCGAGATACAGAGTCCGGAATTCGGCAACGGTCTTGATGGCCTGCTTCGGCACAGGCAACACGCATTGACCGGCATTCTCAACGGCATCGATACCCGGGTCTGGAACCCGGAGGAAGATCCGGAACTGGCCTTTCACTACGGCCGGGATCACCTCAAGAACAAGGCCCAGTGCCAGGCCAATCTCCAGCAAGAGCTTGGCCTGGAGGTAAACGGCGGCCCGTTACTGGGTTTTATTGGTCGACTGGTGGAACAGAAAGGGGTGGACTGGCTGGTGTCCGTGATGCCGGCTTTGCTCGACCAGGGCTGCCAGTTTGTCATTCTCGGTTCCGGAGAGGCCCGTTACGAGGACCCCCTGAAACAACTGGCACGACAATGGCCGGGGCAGATGTCCCTCACCCTGGGCTATAACGAGGGGCTGTCCCATCGCATCACGGCCGGCTGCGACCTGTTCCTGATGCCTTCGAGATTCGAACCCTGCGGGCTCAACCAGATGTACAGCCTCCGGTACGGCACCATTCCGGTGGTGCACGGTGTTGGCGGACTGGCCGATACAGTTCAGGACCCTCAGGACGTTGGAGTCGACAAGGCCAACGGGTTCATTTTTACCGGCGCCAGCGCCGATTCACTGATCGCTACCGTAAACCGGGCGCTGGAGGTTTTCGAAAAGCGCAAGCAGTGGCGACGGTTGCAGGAAAACGGTATGGCAATCGACTATTCCTGGAAACAGCGGGCTCGCACCTATGGCGAGCTGTATCAGCGCATTCTCAAAGAACGTGACCAACAACAGCTGGATTAGTGCGAGCGTTTGCCCGCCTGGAGGCAACCAACATGCATAAAGCAACGGAATTCCGACTTGAAGCCCATCCCCTGATTCCAGAACCATTGGAACGGCTGGAAGAGCTTGCCAACGACCTGTTCTATAGCTGGGACCACGGCGTGCGCAGCCTCTTCGCCCGGATCGATCTCCGGCTCTGGCAAAAGGTGGAGCACAACCCCAAGCTTTTCCTGCGCCGGGTTGCCCAGGACCGGCTCAATGAAGCCTCCGAAGACCGGGCGTTCCTGGCCGAGTATCGCCGGGTGCTGAGCAGCTACGATGCCTATCTTGAGGCCGGCCCCGGCCCTGAAGTGACGGAGAAGCTGGACCCGGAGCAGGCCCTGGTGGCCTACTTCTGCGCCGAGTTCGGTTTCCACGAGAGTTTTCCAATCTATTCCGGTGGTCTCGGCATCCTGGCCGGGGATCACTGCAAGGCCGCCAGTGATCTAGCTCTGCCCTTTGTGGCCGTCGGGCTTCTGTATCGGCAGGGCTACTTTATCCAGAGTATCGATGCCCACGGTCAACAAATTGCGCGCTATCAGTCCCATTCCAGTGATGAACTCCCCATCACGCCGGTGGAAATCGACGGCAATGTGCTAAAGGTCTCCGTTCCCTTCCCTGACCGCGACGTGGTGGCACGGGTCTGGGAGGCACGGGTTGGTCATATCCGTCTGTATCTGCTGGATAGCAATACCGAGGAAAACGGCCCCGAGGATCAGGATCTTACGCTCCAACTGTATGGTGGCGACGAATCAACCCGTATCGGCCAGGAAATGCTGCTTGGCATCGGCGGAACGCGGGTCCTGGAAGCATTGGGCCTGAAGCCGACCGTCTGGCACATCAACGAAGGCCATGCCGCGTTCCAGATCCTCGAACGCTGCCGAAATACCATGATGAACTCGGAGCTTGGCTTTGAATCAGCGTTGGAAGCTGTTGCCGGCGCTACCCTGTTTACCACCCATACACCGGTACCGGCCGGGCACGACATCTTCCCGAGAGCTCTGGTTCATCACGCTCTTGGTAGATATCTGGAAGAAGCCGGGCTGGATTTCCAGAAGGTGTTCGCGTTGGGTGCAAAAGATGGTGGCGACAGCTTCAACATGACCAGCCTTGGGCTGCGTGGCTCTCGGTACCATAACGGTGTCAGCCGTATTCATGGAGGCGTCGCTTCGATGATGGAAGGCGATATCTGGCCCCAGGTGCCGCCGGCAGAAAACCCCATCGGCTACATCACCAATGGCGTGCACGTGCCCACCTTTCTTGCGCCGGAATGGTCCAGTCTGTTTGATATACAGGCGCCCACCTGGAAGAGCGAGCTGAGAAATCCGGATTTCTGGGAATTTATCGACCAGATTCCGGACTATCACTACTGGAGCGTACACAAGGCGCTAAAACAGCAAATGGGCGAATACATTGTCCGTCGCCTGAAACGCCAGCATAAACGCAATGGCACCGGCCACTCCGTGACAGACCGGATGACTCGTCAGCTGATCTCCTCCGAAAAAGACACCCTGGTCATCGGTTTTGCCAGACGGTTCGCCACGTACAAGCGCGCGACCCTGATTTTTGCCGATCTGGAGCGGTTGGAGCGGATTCTTACCAATCAGGACCGGCCGGTAGTGCTGGTTTTCGCCGGTAAGGCCCACCCGAAAGACAAGCCCGGTCAGCAGTTGATCAAGGTTATCCATGACCTGTCGATGCACCCCTCATTGATGGGACACCTGATTCT
Source organism: Marinobacter maroccanus (assembly GCF_002933275.1). Lineage (GTDB taxonomy): Bacteria > Pseudomonadota > Gammaproteobacteria > Pseudomonadales > Oleiphilaceae > Marinobacter > Marinobacter maroccanus. The sequence continues at coordinate 60,209 of NZ_PSSX01000015.1, read as the reverse complement.
GCTGGAGGATTATGACCAGGCCATGGCCCGGCGCCTGCTCAGTGGTGTGGATGTGTGGCTGAACACGCCGGAATATCCGAAGGAAGCCAGCGGCACCTCTGGTGAAAAAGCCGCCCTGAACGGAGCCCTTAATCTCAGCGTACTCGATGGCTGGTGGGGAGAAGGCTACAACGGCAAGAACGGTTGGGGCATTCCGCCCAGGGATACCGAGCTGGATCCAGAGTTCCGGAACGAAGAGGAAGCCCGGGACCTGATCGACCTGATCGAATTCGAAGTTGTGCCCCTGTATTACGATCGCGCGTCCCAGGGGTTTTCCAAGGGCTGGGTGAAGCGCTCCAAGGCCTCCATGAAATCCATAACGCCCCGGTTCAACGCCCAGCGCATGGTGATGGACTACGTGAACAATTATTACCAGCCGGCGTCGCAACAGGGTGCGCTACTGATGGCCGAGGGCGGCCAGGTCGCTGTCGCGCTGGCAGACTGGAAAGCGAGGGTTCGGCAGGCCTGGCCTGGTGTGGAGTTGCGAGTGGTTGGCTGCGTGAAGTCCTCGTGTCCCCACAACGGTGCCGTGGAGCTTCGGGTAGAGGCAGCGCTCAATGGCCTGTCAGCGGCTGATGTTCGCGTGGAATGCCTGGTCAGCCCTGAATGCACCGGAACCCACGGCAGCCCCGGGCCTGACAGTTTCTTTCTGGAGAGGGAAAGTGAAGCGGAGGGCCGAACCGTGTTCGCCACCCGTGTGCAGCCACCCTATCCTGGCTTGCAGACCCTCAGGTTGCGGATGTATCCGTACCATGAATCGCTGACCCATCCGCTGGAAATGGGCGCCATGCTCTGGGTTTGAGCCCGGGCATGGCGGTTTTTCAAAGCAGGTGTCGGCGGATGAACCGGCCAATGTCCTGTATTTCCTCAAGGCACACACTGTGTTCCATGGGGAAGGTCTGGTACGAGGGGTCGTAGCCCATTTCCTTCAGGGTTTCGACACTGCGCACACCCAGTGATTCCGGCACCATCGGATCGAACGTTCCGTGATAGACACTGATTGGCACATCGGCGTTGGCTTCCGAACGCTGAACCGTGTCGGCGGTGGCGAAGTAGGTTGAAAGTGCAAGAATGCCGCCAAACCGTTCCGGATAGCTGAGCCCCAATTCGTAGGCAACTGCCCCGCCCTGGGAAAAACCGGCAATGATGATCCGGTCTGCCGGAACGCCCTTCTCTTTTTCACGCTCTACGAGCTTTGCTACGGCATCGGCGGATGCCCGCAACTGTTCGGTATCCACCACCCGGTCAATGTCCATGGCCTTGATGTCGTACCAGGCTGGCATGGACATCCCACCATTGATGGTGACTGGCAGGTTGGGCGCATGGGGAAAGATGAACCGCACCGCAGCGTCTTCCGGCAGGCCCAGTTCCGGCACCACCGGCTCGAAGTCGTGGCCACTGGCACCAAGGCCATGGAGCCAGATGACGGCTGCGGTCGGGTTGTCTCCGGTTTCAATTTCAATGTACTGAAGATCCTGCACGGTTTACCTCTCGTCTGAAAATTGTGTGCCGGCTTATTCGGAGTTGCCGGATTTCTCGGCATTGGCCTCAAGCGCGGTGACTACCGGATTGGCATACATGTCCAGCAGATAAGGCCGGATGGCCGGATCGCAGGCTTCCAGGCGCCTCTCCATCTCAGCCTCGGCAGCCTCCATCTCCGCCGGTGACCAGGTTTCGGCAGTGACCACCGAATCGCTGACGGTATCCGGTGTGTCGTGAGACTGGGGATGAAGGCCTCGTTGCTGGTAAGCCACCAGGTTTGACGCATGCAGGTGATAGTTCGCATGCATCTCCCGGTCGATACGGCCTGCCAGATCTTTCGGGTTATCCGGTGAGTCATGAATAGGGGCACCAAAATGCACATGTACGTGACCTTTAAAGCCGGTCAATCCCTTCATGATCTGCTCGGTGTCTTCGCCCTCACGCTTGATGTATTGGCCGGTTCTGGCCCGGGTTTCCAGTTCCTGGGCCTTGTCGGCATCACAGGGATCGTATTCATAAGCTATTGAAACCGGCACAACGTGAAGCCGGTTCATGGCTTCTGCGAAACTGAGCCCGCTCTTTTTGCGGCTCATGTAAAACATCTTGATGATGGCCGGATCGGTGAAATCAAGACCGTCCTTCGCCCGGCCTTCCCGTTGGGCAATCCAGATGCTGTGATTGGTATCAATGCTGTGGTTGATGAAGCCGGAAAGCGTGATGTAGGCATCGCGCATTTCCCGCGGGCTGGTCATGCTCCGGCGCACCACAAAGCTCTTGTTAAGCCGCATCATTTCGGCAAACACCCGGTTCGCCAGCAGATTGTCGCCTATGGCAATTCGGGTGGTATGAAAACCGTTCTGGAACAGCAGGTAGTTCACCACCATGGGATCAAAAACGATGTCCCGATGATTTGAGATGAACAGGTAAGCGCCGTGCTTGTCGAGGTTTTCAAGCCCGCTGGACGTCACTCTTGTGGTGGTGCTATCAACCAGTTCACCCACGTAGCCGGAAAGCCCGGCCTGCAGATCATCAACACGGGTGTAGTGGCCAAAATGGCTGCTGAGCCAGCGGCGGGTAAACACACGCAACATGGCCGGCGCCCAGCGTGCCAGGGTCGGAGACTTGAAGCGACCAACCATATCCAGAAATTCCTGATCATTGACCAGGCGGTGAATAGCAGCGCCGGTTTCTTCGTCCGAGTATGGACGGATGGCATCAAATTCCTGCATGGAAGCCCTGTTATTATCAGTGTCTGTCACAGTATGGCGTGAATCGGTGGTTCAAAAACGCGGTATTGTAGCGTTTCTTCCACTACTTTGCCTCCATCCGGCACATGGGTTTGCTGGCCAATCCTCAGGGTTAATCTGGTATCATTGGCCACCGCGCCGAACCCGGCATTTCACCCGTCTCAATACAGCGGCTCCAGGCCGATGAACCGGTTACTCTATGTATCTTGATCAGGACTTCGAACAGCTTTCCACCGAGCGCCCCACCACCTCGGGACGGGATCCGGAACAGGTGCTGCACGAAGTCTTCGGATACGAATCGTTCCGGCCGCTGCAGGGTGACATCATCCGGGAAGTATCGGAAGGGCGCGACGCCCTGGTGCTGATGCCTACGGGCGGGGGTAAATCCCTCTGTTATCAGGTGCCGGCACTGGTGCGCTCAGGCACGGCGATTGTGATTTCGCCTCTGATCGCCCTGATGCAGGATCAGGTTGCGGCACTGAAAGAGCTCGGTGTGCGGGCTGCCTTCCTCAACTCCACCATGGATTTCGAGCAGGCCCGGGCCACCGAGTATGCACTGATGACCGGTGAGCTGGACCTGCTGTACTGCGCGCCGGAAAGGCTGATACAGCCACGCACCATCGAACTGCTCCATGACGCTTCCATCTCGTTGTTCGCCATCGACGAGGCCCATTGTGTGTCCCAGTGGGGCCACGACTTCCGATCCGATTATCTTCAGCTCAGCATGCTGGCCGAGCAATTTCCCGGCATTCCGCGCATTGCACTGACGGCAACGGCCGACGAGCGCACCCGAAAGGAGATTGCGGAAAGGCTGTCACTGACCGAGGCAAGACACTTTGTCAGTGGTTTTGATCGCCCGAACATTCAATATCGAATCGCGCCAAAAATAAACGCGAACAAACAGTTACTCGATTTTATTAAAGCTGAACATGAAGGCGATTGCGGCATTGTCTATTGCCTTTCCCGCAACAAGGTGGACGCTACCGCGAAAACCCTCGCCCAGAAAGGCTATACCGCTCTGCCCTACCACGCGGGCCTGTCCTCGGAGCAACGCGCCCATCACCAGGAGCGCTTCCTGCGTGAAGACGGGGTCATTATTGTCGCCACCATCGCCTTCGGCATGGGTATCGATAAACCCGACGTGCGCTTTGTGGCTCATCTGGATCTGCCGAAAAGCCTTGAAGCCTACTACCAGGAAACCGGCCGGGCCGGACGGGATGGCAAGCCCTCGACGGCCTGGATGGTCTATGGCCTGCAGGATGTGATCAAACTGCGGCAAATGCTGGAGAGCTCCCAGGGCAACGACCACTTCAAACGGGTGGAACGCCAGAAGCTCGACGCCATGCTGGGCCTTTGCGAGGTCACCAGTTGCCGTCGTCAGGTGTTGCTGCGTTATTTCGGGGACGAGCTTGAGCAACCCTGCGGCAACTGCGATACCTGTCTGAACCCTCCGGAAACCTGGGATGGAACCGTGGCCGTGCAGAAAGCGCTGTCCTGTGTTTTCCGTACGGGCCAGCGCTTTGGCGTTACCTACCTGATTGATGTGCTCAGGGGCTCGGAAAACGAACGGATTCTGCAATCCGGCCATCATCAGGTTTCCACCTACGGCATTGGCACAGAACTCAGCGCCAACGAATGGAAATCTGTCTTCCGCCAACTGGTGGCCAACGGCTACCTCCGGGCAGACCCGGAGGGTTACGGGGCACTCCAGTTAACAGAGCAATGCCGCCCCCTGTTAAAAGGTCGGCAGGCCATCGAGCTGCGTAAGGATCCGGTGGTCAAGAAAACAGCTGGCCGGTCCTCCGGTGGCCGGGCCAACAGTCCGGTGAAAGACCAGATTACCGACCAGGCAGGCTGGGAAGCCCTGAGGGCCTGTCGCAAGGAATTGGCCGACAAACAGGGCGTGCCGCCTTACGTCATTTTCCATGACACAACCCTGTTTGGAATGCTTGAACGCAAGCCCCGCACGCTGGAGGAGTTGGCAGAAGTCAGCGGCGTAGGTGCTGCCAAGCTCGAGAAATACGGCGAGATTTTCCTCGAGACTATTGCCCGGCTTGATCAGGCCTGATCCTCAGGCCTCCGCTTTAAAGCCCTTTTTCCGTACCCGGTAATGAGCGATGGAGGTAGCCACATGGTTGCCCTCCTCATCCATCAGCTTCCCTTCCAGGGTGAACTTGGCCCGGCCGGTTTCGTCGGCGTCTGCAAGAATGCCTGCCACGATTTCCGGCGGCAGCGTGAACTCTACGGTGACATCGCTGTTGGCCGGTTGCAGGAACTGCAGAGTCATTTCCTTGAGGATTGGCGTGTAGGCAGGGCCCAGATCAAACAGCGTCAGCACACCACCGGGGATTTCGGCCACCAGGAAATAGGCACCGGCATACAGGCTGCCGAAGTGGTTCTTGTTGCCTTTCAGCCGGATTTTCGCCCGCACATAGCCCGGCCTGACCTCTTCAACACTGAAGTTATTCCTCGGCGCAAAAGGGATGGACAAGCCAATGATCTTGTTCACCGCCGCATAACCGCCGGTTTTCTTCAGCCAGGCCAGCGGGCTGGTCAAGGTAGCCTTCGGATCGGCGCTGGCCACCCATTGGCCGGTGGCACCGATGAGGTTGTCGATAATTGCCATTATCCTGCTCCATTTTTTGGTCGAAGCCGATGATTACAATGGTCTCCGGCAGCCGCAAGAATCTTTTACAATTTTTTTGGAGATAGTCCGATTTATTTTTGAGTTTTTGTTCTAGAGTGAGAGGTGCCCATATGAATCACGATTGCCAAACAGGCCAGCGTTTCCAGTATTAAGAAAGGATCTCTGATTTGGAATGTTCTCTGCCCGCTTTCATATCCAGTCTCCGCCTTCGGGCACTGGTACTTTGCCTCTCGGTTGTGAGCCTCTGCTTTGGTGCGGCACCCTTGTCCGCTGCAAAGTCAGCCGCCACAACACCTCAAGCTACCAGTCGCGATTATGTCCTCTGGTACCGGAATTATGACAGCCCGGCCATTCGCGCACTCGTTGAACTGGCATTGAAGAAGACTCCGGAGTATGGCGATTTCAGGATTATTCGAAGCGAAGAGTTGAGTCAGGGACGGGTGCTTCGCGAATTGACAGATGGCCAATCCCGCCTGGTTGATATAGCCAATGTAGCCACCTCGGCCGAGCGGGAGGAGTTCCTGACCGCAATTCCTTTCCCGGTTGATGGCGGGCTTCTGGGTTTTCGGGTCTGCGTGGTTCTCCCGGAGTCCTTGCCGAAGTTTGAAGGCATCAAGAATCTGGACGATCTCCGGGCCAGTCAGATCTGGATCGGTCAGGGTTCGCACTGGCCGGACACCCCGGTACTGGAAGCTAATGGCATTCCGGTGGTTACCCACTCCCGATACGAGATACTTTTCGGGATGCTGCGGAATAAACGCTTTGATTGTTTTGCCCGGGGCGTGAGTGAGGTACTTTACGACCTGGAAATGGAGCAGGATCCGAACCTGGTGATCGAACCCAATCTGTTGATTGCTTACCCCATGCCTTCCTATCTTTTCGTCGGCCCCCACGATCAGGAGACTGCCCATCGTCTGCAACTGGGCATTGAACGCGCCATATATGACGGAAGTTTCAGCGACTTCCTGAGGGCCTATTACGCCCGAGCCGTCAGGGATCTCAACCTCGACACCCGCACGGTGATCGCTCTGGAAAATCCGTTTCTTAGCGAGGAATCGCGGTACGTCGGGCGCAGTACACTGGAAAACCTGCGTCGGCGCCTCGATCTGCTCAGTCGTTAGGCTGGCCCGCTACACCCGGAAACGAGCCACGTTCTGGTTCAGCGCGTTGCCGATGCTTTCAATCTGGCCACTGTAGACGTCATTTTCCGTCGCGGCGGCGGCCGCCTCCTGGCCCTGATCCGCAATTCGGGTAATTGACGAGTTCAACTCTTCAGTTACAGACGTCTGTTCTTCAGAGGCTGTCGCAATCTGCGACGTCATCTGGCTGATGGAGGTAATGGCTTCCGCAATACGATTGAGGGCTTCCATGGCGTCCTGGGCTTTCTCCATACTGACATTGGAAACCGCTGTTGAGGCTTTCATCACATCGACCGCATCATTGGCGCCTTTCTGCAGTCGTTCGATCATGTTGTTGATTTCCTCCGTGCTGGATTGAGTGCGCTGAGCAAGGTTGCGCACCTCATCAGCCACAACCGCAAAACCCCGTCCCGCCTCACCGGCCCGAGCAGCTTCAATGGCGGCATTCAGCGCAAGCAGATTGGTTTGCTCGGCAATGCCCTGAATAACTTCAAGCACCGTGGTAATCGAGGCAACATCCTGGCCGAGTGTATCGATGACTTCCGCTGCCGCATTAATCTCCTTCGAAAGCTTCTGGACCGCATCCCGAGAGGCAGCAACGGTCTCCAGTGACGCCCGGCTGTCGCTGTCGGCAGTATTGGCGGCATCGGCGGTTTGTTGTGCGTTCTGGGCGATCTCGCCTGCGGCGGCAGACATCTCGTTAATGGCAGTGGCCACCATGTCGATCTCCGCCTGCTGGCTCTCTACGCTTGAGCGACTGGTACTGGCTGTGTCTCTCAGGGAGCTGACATTCTGGCCCAGCTCGGCGCTACCCTGCTGAACATCCCGAACCACGTTATGGATGTTCTCAACAAACCGGTTAAAGCTTCTCGCCAACTCGCCAAATTCATCCTTTGCACTGTCGTCCAGGCGCTGAGTCAGATCTGCATCGCCGCTACCGATGTCGGCCATGGCCCTATTCAGCCTGCGAACGGGAGCCATCAGCACCTTGATGCCCAGGTGCAGAATCACCAGTGAGACAATCAGGCCGATGACCGCCATGATCAGCCCGGTCATCCGGGCATTTTGAACCGGGGCGTTGATCTTGTCGGCATTCACAAACGTGCCCAGGTACCATTTCACACCCCGAGCCTCACTGATCGGGTGAAAACTGGCCTCCCAGTTCCCCTCCTCATTGCTGTATTCACTGGCAGCCCCGCCGAAGTCTGGCTTGCCTCCAATCAGTTCACTGATGTTTTTGCCGACGAGAGCCTGCCTCGGATGGAACAACACGGTACCGCGCTCATTGATCAGGGCTGCATAACCGGTGTCCGCGAGGGTCACGGTAGACAGGGTTTTCGCGATGGCACCCAGGCCGATATCAGCGCCGGCAACGCCTTCGTATTCGCCGCGTTTCACAGGCGCGAGCGTGGAGATGATCATATCGTTGGTGCTGGCGTCCTGGTACGGCTCGGTAAATGATGCGCTGCCAAGACTCATGGCCTTCTTGTACCAGGGACGTTCCCGGGGATCGTAATCGGACGGCAGCGTTGCATTGGCTTCCTGCGACTTCATGAGCATGTAGCCATCGGTGCGACCGACATAAACATCCCGGAACCCGCCGCCAGTGGTTATGGCTTGCAGCACTACCCTGGCTTCCTCATCATTGTTGGCACTTTCCAGGGCTTTGGCAGTTGCTTCGGTCATCACCAGCCGGGTGTTGAGCCACTCGGCAATGCTTGAGGTGCTTTGCTGCACCGTATCGTCGATCAGAGCGTCTACGTAGGTTTCCGTGGTGTTCTGCAGACGCAAATCGCCGGAGAGCGTGAAAGCCCCCATTACCAACAGCAACAGAATACCGAAAGCAATCAGGAGCTTTTGCCCGAATGTCAGCTGCACAGTCGAATCCTCAGCAATAAAAATTGATATTCGTTAACTTGTCTTTCGGCCTGCGATGCGAAGTCTTTAGCGGCTTCTGTTAAACTTTTACAGTATTGATGCAAATGCTGAGCTTGTCCTCACTTCATAAACGAACGGGAGCCGAACTGAATGGCCCATGAAGAACTGCACCTCAACCTCCGGAACCTGAAGCTTGAAGACTACGAACAGCTTCAGAAGCTCATGGATCGCGTTTACGACGACATCGGAGGCGCCTGGCCCAAGGAAACCATCAAAGCATTGGTGGAGCAGTTCCCTGACGGCCAGATCTGTATTGAGGAAAGCGGCCAGCTTATTGCGGTTGCACTGACGGTCTGTGTGAAATACGAGCGCTTCAGTAACCCGCACACCTACGACGATCTCATCCTCCGGAACGAGAAGATCTGGCACAACGCCAATGGCGACTCCCTCTACGGACTGGATGTCTTCATCCACCCCGACTACCGGGGCTATCGACTGGGGCGTCGACTGTACGAGGCGCGGAAAGAACTCTGTCGCTCCATGAACCTGCGTGCCATTCTCGCGGGCGGGCGTATCCCGAGCTACTTCAAATACGCCGAGCAGTATTCTCCAGAGGAGTACATTCAGCGCGTCGATCGCAAGGAAATCTACGATCCGATCCTGAGCTTCCAGCTCTCGAACGATTTCCAGGTCACCCGCCTGATGCACAAGTACCTGCCGGAAGACGAGAAATCCCAGGGCTACGCCACGCTTCTGGAGTGGAGGAATATCCTTTACACCCCTCCCTCCCCGGTACTGAGCGTAAAGAAAACCCAGGTTCGGCTTGGTGCTGTGCAGTGGCAGATGCGTGAATTTACCTCCGTTGAAGAGGTGCTCGAGCAGGTGGAGTACTTCGTGGATGCGCTATCTGACTACAAAAGCGACTTTGCGATCTTCCCGGAATTTTTCAACGCGCCACTGATGGGCCTGACCGACCAGATGGACCAGACCCGGGCCATCCGCTTCCTGGCCGGGTTCACCCAGCAGTTCCGTGAAGAGATGTCCGAAATGGCGGTCAGCTACAACATCAACATCATCACCGGTTCCATGCCGCTGATCGAGAACGACCGGGTATACAACGTCTCTTACCTCTGCCACCGGGATGGCCGCGTGGATGAGCAGCGCAAGATTCACATTACGCCCCACGAGCGTCGGGACTGGGTTATTGAAGGCGGCAACCAGTTTGAGGTCTTCGACACCGATGCCGGCCGGGTTGCCATCATGATCTGTTATGACATTGAGTTTCCCGAGCTGGGGCGTATTGCTGCCAGCCAGGAAGTCGATATCATCATGGTGCCCTTCTGGACAGACACCAAGAACGGCTACCTTCGGGTTCGCCAGTGTGCTCAGGCCCGGGCAATCGAAAATGAATGTTATGTCGTAATCACCGGGAGTGTTGGTAACCTGCCGAAAGTCGAGAACCTGGACGTCCAGTACGCCCAGTCGTCCGTATTCTCGCCGTCGGATTTCGCCTTCCCTCACGATGCGGTGATGGCCGAAACAACGCCCAACACGGAGATGATCATGTTCTCCGATATGGACCTTGAGAAACTGAAGCTGGTTCGCAACGAGGGGTCTGTCACCAACCTGAAAGATCGCCGCGTTGATATGTATGAGCTTAAAACAAAGTAAACTGGCCTGGTTGGCCAGGTGAGACTGTTAAAAAACTGCCTTAGCGGTCGAACGTATGGCACTGATGGCGTTGCAAAACCAAAACTCAGTGTCTATTGTTTAATCAATATCCAGCCTGTCTCCCGATGAGACAGGTTGCTGTGGATACGGAAATCACCAGAGAACCTGATTCATGAACGAAGCATTGCCGGATCTTGTTGCCCGATTTCGAGTCAGACAGGGCCTTTTCCGAAAGGAGCTTGTCGAGGCTGCCCTCTACGAACTGGACGGCTATGGGTGCGTGATGAAAACCGACAAAGTGTTCAACCCCGGTGATACGGTGGTGCTGGACCTCGTTATGGATATGCCGTTTGACGAGATCCGGGCAGAAGGCCTGTCTGGCCTGGTGACCGAGCGCAGAAAACACTGCAGCAATTTCTTCTACTCCATCGATTTTGTGGAACTCGACTCAAATGGGAGTTCATCATTGGCGGAAAAGCTCCGCAGAATCCGGGAAGTGGTATCCAAAAAGCAGTCACTCAAATCCCGTCGTTCCCCAGGCTCCATTTCCGGTTTCCGGCAAATGGCCTGATCCTGATTTTTCGTTGAAACCTATCCGTAAGGAGACATTCCATGGCGAAGAAAGCCAAACAGAACGTTGATAAAATCGTCAAAAAGGTTAACAAGGAGTTCGAAAAGACTTCCTCCCAGATCGAGGGGCTGGTGAACGATGCGCTGAAGCAGTTCGACAGCCTGCAGAATCAGGTTCAGGAGCCGGTGCGCAAATTGCTCAAGGAAATTGACGAGCTTCGCGACCGCGAGATGAAGCGTTTCCACGAAGAGTTTGAACGGCGCCTTGAGGAATTCCATGAACTGCAGAGCAGCATTCTGGAGCGACTGGGTGTGGCTTCCAAGGAAGCGGGCCAGGAAGTGAAGAAGCTCACCGATGAAGTGAGCAAGGAAGCCACCACAGCCGCCAAGAAGTCGGCTCCGAAGAAAACGGCTAAAACGGCCTCCAAGTCAAAAACGTCTGCCAGCAAGCCGGCTGCTAAAAAGCCAGCCGCGAAGAAGCCTGCGGCCCGGAAAGCACCGGCTGCCAAAGCTGCCAAGCCGGTGGACAAGAGCGACCTGACACTGGTCAAAGGCATTGGCCCTGCCACCGCCAAGAAGATGAAGGATGCGGGCATTACCTCCATCGACCAGATCGCCAACCCGTCTGCGGAAGACCAGGAAAAGCTGAAGGCCTTCTCAAACGTCAAGGGATACAGCGAATTCACAGCTGAAGCCAAGAAAATCATCTGATGCGAACGCCTGACCAGCCTGTATTACGGGACATTGTCCTGATTGGCGGCGGGCACAGCCACGTCGGGGTACTGAAACGGTTCGCCATGAACCCGGTCCCCGGCGTGCGCCTGACCCTCATCTGCCGCGACACCCACACCCCCTATTCCGGCATGTTGCCCGGCTACGTGGCTGGCCATTACAGCTACGACGATGTTCACATTGATCTGAGCCGCCTGGCCGAATACGCAGGCGCCCGGTTTTATCGTGCCGAGGCCATGGGTATCGACCGTGTTCGGAAACGGGTTATCTGCCGTGGCCGTCCGGACGTTCCCTACGACATTCTTTCCATCAACATTGGCTCGTCACCCCGGGTTAATGAGGTGGAAGGCGCCTCCGACTATGCGGTGCCGGTAAAACCTATTACCGGTTTCAATAACCGCTGGCTTGCCCTGCTCTCGCGTATTGAGAACCACGACGGCCCTCTTACGGTTGCTGTGGTCGGGGCTGGTGCTGGTGGTGTGGAACTCACCCTGGCAATGCAATTCCGCCTGAAGAACGAACTGAAGCAGCGGGGTAAAGATCCGGGGCAGCTTCACTTCCACCTCTTTGACGCCGCAGATGAAATCCTTCCCACCCATAACCCGAAGGTTCGCGAGGTTTTTCGCAGGACATTGTCGGAACGCGGTGTGAAGGTCCACCTGGGATCTCCGGTGAGCAAGGTTCAGGAAGGGTTACTGGTCACCGAATCCGGTGAAACCCTGCAAACTGACGAAGTGCTTTGGGTGACCCGGGCCGGTGGTCCGGAATGGTTGAAAGACACAGGCCTCGCGCTGGATGACGGGCTGTTCCTGCGGGTACGCGATACCTTGCAGGTGGAGAACGACGACAGCATTTTTGCTGCCGGCGACATCGCCAATGTGCTTAACCACCCCCGTGAAAAAGCGGGCGTGTTCGCTGTAAGGCAGGGTCCCCCACTGGCCGACAACCTCAAGCGTCTGGCGACCGGCAAGGATCCAAAAGACTTCACCCCCCAGAAAAAATGGCTGGCGCTGATCAGCACTGGCGATAAATACGCAGTCGCCTCCCGGGGCGACATGCAGTTTGATGGCGCCATGGTCTGGCGCTGGAAGGACTGGATTGATCGCCGGTTCATGAAGAAATTCAATGATCTGCCTCCCATGGAGGAAGAATCCAAACTGCCGGATACCGCCGCGGCCCAGAATGCCGAGGAAGCTTCACAGGCGATCTCGGCCGTTGCCATGCGTTGCGGCGGTTGTGGCGCCAAGGTGGGCAGCACGGTGCTCTCGCGGGCCCTGGGAGAGCTCAAGCCCATTGAGCGGGACGATATCCTGATCGGCCTTCACGCCCCGGACGATGCCGCCGTTTTGACGGTGCCACCGGGCAAGGCCGTGGTTCACACAGTAGATTTCTTCCGTGCTTTCATTGACGACCCTTATATCTTCGGCAAAGTGGCGGCCAATCACAGTCTGGGTGATGTGTTTGCCATGGGTGCCGAGGCGCAGAGTGCCACGGCCGTTGCCACTGTGCCCTACGGCATTGAATCCAAGGTTGAGGACGTGGTCTATCAGATGATGTCCGGTGCTGTGGAAGTTCTCAACGAAGCCGGGTGCGCACTGGTTGGTGGGCACACCGGTGAGGGTAAGGAGCTGGCTCTGGGCTTTGCGGTGAACGGCCTGATTGACCCGGAAGAAGTCATGAGCAAGGGCGGGCTTAAGGCCGGGGACGCTCTGATCCTTACCAAGCCGATAGGTACCGGCACCCTCTTCGCCGCCCACGCAAAACTGGCTGCCAAGGGCCGCTGGATCGATTCTGCGCTGGCCTCCATGGTTCAGTCCAACAAGGCGGCGGCGGACTGTCTCAGGAAATTCGGTTCCAAAGCCTGTACCGACGTTACCGGGTTCGGCCTGCTCGGGCACCTGGTTGAAATGACCAAACCCTCGGGTGTTGATGCCGAGCTGGACCTCTCTGCGATCCCCATCCTTCCGGGCGCCGAGGAGACAGCCGCAGCGGGCATCCTAAGTTCTCTGCAACCGGCAAATATCCGTTTGCGCCGGGGTATCAGGGATCAGGAAAAATGGGTTAACCATGCCCGGTACCCACTGATCTTCGACCCGCAAACGGCAGGAGGGCTGCTCGCCAGCGTTTCGGCAGACAAGGCCGAGGAATGTGTTCGGGAGCTAAAGGCTCTGGGTTATCCGCATACAGCCATCATCGGGCGCATTACTGCCCAGGATGATTCCGGGCCCATCGAGCCCATTTCACTCCGGGATTAATTTCTCTGTGAGCAGCGCTGCATCGCAAGCTGTAGCGCCTGTTCCAGGGATGCCTGTTCTTTTTCTGGCAGAAACCGCTCGGCCAGTCCGCCAACCTGCTTTTTGAGGGTATCGAGAAACCCGTGATCGGTCTCTACACGGTACAGCAGATCGGCCAGCGCCTGTTCATCTCCTGCGGGGAAATATCCGGCATAGTCCCGTCCCAACAAACCGGCATTTCCGGGAATGTCGGATGCCAGTACCGGCAAGCCAGCCCGGCAGGCCTCGGATACCACGTTTGCGCCCCCCTCCATTACCGAGCTGATCACCATCACCTGGCTGTTCGCCATCAACTGCCGGGTGTGGGCTTTATCCAACTCCCCGAGCCAGTGGAAGCGGGGGTTCTCCACCATTTCAGCGTCCGCTTTGCTTTGCCACTCTTCGTTGTGAGCCTTGCCGGCACAGCAAACCTGGATCTGCGAATCTTCCGGCAGCAATCGCGCAGCATAGGCCGCCCGGAGCGAATCCTTTTCGTCCCGCAGATGGCCGATCACACATGCGCCGAACGTGCCGTTCTTCTCTTCCGCGCGTGCTACAGGAAAGGACTCCGGACCATCCGCCGACTGGTATAGCGTAACGAGTTTGCTGGCGAACCTGGCGGGTATGTCCTTGGCCACGAGATCGTGCAGACCGATAAGTGCATCCGCCACGTCCATGGAATACAGAGTGTCTTCCGGGAATGTGTGCTGGTGATGGTAGATATCCGTGCCGGTCAGCGCCACGATCAGCGGTTTTTCAGGCCAGGCTTCACGGAACCGACGGATGGCATCCACACTGCGCCAGGCGTGCAGGGCTACGAGGGCATCACAGGGTTCACCGTGGTATTGCGTAACAACCTCCACCCGATGGCCTGCGTTTTCCAGCAAGGTTTTCCAGCGCTCTGCCGTTGCCCGGTTTCCTGCTTTCGAACCGGGCGGTGCCGGCGTGATCATTTTAAGTTGCATAGTCTCTGGTCAGACCCAGGTTACTGAAAAATGAAGCCTTCGGTCCTGAGCCAATTAAACCCGCAAACCGTATAGCTGTTCAGAGTTAACGTAAATCAAGGTATCCTGCAAGGCACCGAGAAGCGTTGACTTCCCAAGTATTACAACCCACACAGTCTGGCAAAGTAAGGAACTGCAATGGCCCTTAATCTTATACGGAAATTGATGGTTTCCAGCCTTTTTTGTTTCACCGCGGCATCGGCATCGGCTGAGACCTTCGTGTTTACCGCCATCCCCGATGAAGACGAAACCAAGCTGGTCGAGCGATTCAAAGGTGTGGCAGATTATCTCTCCAAGGAACTGGACGTAGATGTCCGCTACATCCCGGTTAAATCCTATGCCGCAGCGGTCTCCGCGTTCCGTAACAACCAGGTTCAACTGGCCTGGTTTGGCGGACTGTCCGGCGTTCAGGCACGTCGCCTGGTGCCTGGTTCCGAGGCCATTGCCCAGGGCGTGGAAGACGAAGCGTTCCAGACTTACTTTATTGCAAACACCAGCACCGGAATCGAAAGCGCCGAAGAGCTCTCCGCTCTTGAAGAAGATCTGAAAGGTAAAACCTTCACCTTTGGATCGAAAGGTTCCACTTCAGGACGCCTGATGCCCGAGTTCTACATCCGCGACGTGTTTGGCGCCCAGCCAGAGGACTTCTTCTCCCGTGTTGGGTTCAGTGGCAACCACACACGTACTCTGCGCCTCGTTGAAGCCGGCACCTACCAGGTTGGCGCCCTTAACTTCCAGGTCTGGCAGAAAGAACTGGCCGACGGCAACATTGACACCGATGCGGTTCAGGTAATCTGGGAAACCCCGCCCTACCCGGACTATCAGTGGACCATCCGCGGTGACGTCAACGAACGTTTCGGTGATGGTTTCAAAGATCGTGTAACAGAAGCTCTGTTGAACCTGGACGACCAGGCGTTGCTGGAAAGCTTCCCACGCTCCGGTTTCATTCCCGCATCCAACGACGATTACGAGCCCATTCGCAAAACAGCGGAAGAGATTGGAATCCTGGACTGATGTCAGGGTTTGATCTTTCAGGCCTGACGGCCTCCTTTGGCGGCGAGCGGGTTATCGGCCCGCTCTCGCTGACGGTTAGAGAGGGCGAACAGGTCGCCCTGGTTGGCAAGAGCGGAGCGGGTAAATCCACACTGATCCGACTGATCCACGAGCGGGTAAACCGGGAGTCGTCCCTGGTGCCCCAGGATCTGGGGTTGGTGAACGCTCTGCCGGTGTTCCATAACGTGTTCATGGGCCAACTGGATAAACATGCCACCTGGTACAACACCCTCACCCTGATCCGTCCGTTCTCAAGAAACCGTGACGAGGTTCGTGAGTTGCTCAAGGCGTTGGGCATGGCCGAAAAGTTTTGGTTACCGACGGCCTCGCTCTCGGGCGGCCAGCGCCAGCGCGTGGCCATTGCCCGTGCCTTGTATCGTAACGCGCCAGTGCTTCTGGCGGATGAGCCCATCTCCGCCCTGGATGGCCCCATGGCGCATCTGGTGATGGCACTGTTAAAGGAACGGTTCCAGACCAGTATCATTGCGCTGCACGATGTTGAAATGGCGCTGAAGTATTGCAGCCGTATTGTCGGCATTCAGGATGGCCAGGTGGCTCTGGATGAATCCAGTAAACGCCTCACCGCTAGCGACATTACGTCGCTGTATTAGGGAAACGGCCTCTCCATGCTCTCTTCCCCAACGGTCCGTACCAGTCTCATCTTTGTTGCCGTCGCCCTGATCGGCTTGCTGTTTGCAGACATTGCCATAACCGCTTCCAATCCCTGGAGAGACCTCGGGAATTTCTTTCTTGGAGTCGTAACACCAAATTTCTTCAGCAGCGAGGGGCTGATGACCGCCCTGCTGAGAACGGTTGCCTTTGCGTTTGTTGGGGTGGCACTGGGAAGTGTGTGTGGCTTCCTGTTGTCGCTGGTTTACCGTTTTCTGCCGGTGCGAGTTTTCTGTGCCGTCATACGGGCCATTCACGAGCTTTTCTGGGCCCTGATCTTTCTACAGTTTTTCGGTTTTCACCCGTTGACCGGCGTACTGGCAATCGCCATCCCCTATTCCGGGATTTTTGCCAAGGTGTATTCCGAAATCCTGGATGAGACTGACCCGGAACCGGGGCGATTATTGCCTCCGGGCACCGGTACCATTGCAGCGTTTCTCTATACCCGAATTCCCGACTGCTGGGTGCAGCTTCGTACCTACACGGCCTATCGCCTTGAATGCGGCCTCCGTTCAAGCGCCATTCTCGGGTTCGTAGGGCTGCCGACCCTGGGGTTCTACCTTGAATCCTCGTTTTCACAGGGTCTCTATTCCGACGCGGGCGCCATGCTCATTCTGTTTTACGTGCTGATCGCTACCATGCCGTTGTGGGTGAAGCCGAAACTACTGCCCGTGTATATTCTGGGAGCGCCCTTCTTTCTTGGTGAGGGTTTGCCGATTGTCTGGGGTAACGTAGAGCGTTTCTTCACGGAAGACATTGTCCCGAGCCCACTGCGCAACGGCGAGGGTCTTGCCGGGCTGATCCCCTGGCTCAACGATCTGATGATCAACGAGGCGATGCCCGGTATCTGGAACACCGTGATACTCACCCAGATTGCGCTTGTAGCCACGGGCATACTCACCTCGCTCGCCTTCCCCCTGATCTCCAACCACTTTGGCGGCCCGGTTCGGCGTACTTCTGGCCATGTATTTCTGGTGATTGCACGGTCCACGCCGGAATACATCCTCGCCTACATTCTGCTTCAGCTCTGGGGCCCGTCGATGCTACCTGCGGTGGTGGCGCTTGCGCTCCACAATGGCGGAATCATCGGCCACCTGATTGGCCGCCAGACCAATGGCATTCGTCTGCGGCCAGACGCACCAACCGGCTTCAACCGTTACAGCTGGGAACTGGTGCCCCGGGTATACCGCTCGTTCCTGGCGTTCCTTTTTTACCGCTGGGAAATCATCATGCGGGAGACCGCGATTCTCGGCATTCTCGGAATTTACACGCTGGGCTTTTACGTCGACAGCGCAATCCAGAACATCCGTTTTGATCGAGCGATGGTGCTGATCTTGATCACGGCACTGCTGAACATTGGCGTCGACATTCTTGGCCGCTACATTCGCCGCAAGCTGGCCCTGCAGACCATGCCTACCTGCTAGCCACGATCGGTGCGATCCCCGTCACAGTTCCGTCATTTCAGTCAATCGTAGGCCAGGTTATGGGGACGGGTTGGCGGTATTTGCAGGATACATTCCGTTACAATCCGATCACCTGTTGCAACATTCAGAGTTCTGGTGATGATGGTTAACGGATTGATTCTTTTTATTCAGGTGGGTCTGCTGGCGCTCCTTGTCCTGCTCGCTATACGGATGATCACACTGGTGCGCTCGGAGCCCCTGGCAGCGGGCCATCAGAAAATCTGGTCAGGCAGTCACCTGGTCGACGCGCACCACTCCGAACTTCCCTTAAGCACCTCAGAATGGCCTGTTGCGGAGCGAAAACCGGTGGTGGAGGCTGCCCCGGACCGTGCCGGACTCATTACCCGGCTGCATATCCTGGCAGGTCTGCAGGAAAGGGATTGCCGTGTTAACGGCCTGGAACTGGCAACCGCGCCAGAAGCGGTCAAGGCTTATGCCGCTGCCTGGCTCTATGGCGCCGGTTGTGCCCTCAGCGATAAAAACACCCGACACTCCGCAGCGCTGATCGGCATCGTTGCGCAGATTGCCAGTCGAAAAACCGGGATTCGCCAGCCGGAGGCTGTTCAGGCGATAACAACATTGACGGCCAGCACGGTTTACCTGGCCTGTTTCAGGGCGGGATTGGAAGGCGCGGAATTCTGGCGGTATAACCACTACGTACCGCCGACATCAAGTCTCTACGAAGCCATTACCGCTAACGCATTTATTTAGCAGCCCGACTTGGGGCGGTTTCAAGCACCCAGTCGGTGCCCAGCGCCACGGGTTCGGCATGATCCTGTTCGTCTGCACGGGTGCCGGTAATCTCGGGCCGGCTGAACCCGCCATCATCGGTATTGGCCATGCTGTCCACATCTACCGAACGAACCACGTAGGTCACGCCGCCGGACAACACTTTCGCCCGGTGAGTCAATCCGAACACAAACCGGCAGTAATCCAGCTTGAGCTGAATCAGGTCCTGCTCGGCTTTGCGGATTTTTCTCAGCAGTACCTTCTGAACGCTATCTCCGTAATCCATCACGTTGTCCCTGATAGTGGCGGTATGGTGATTTTACACAATCCCGGCCCGTTGTCAGCCGACGGGCCGCCAGTTCCAGATGGCTCAGTGCGGTTCGGCCTGAAAAACCAGCTTTACCGGGATACCCTCGATGGGCTTTTGGCCCTGCTGAAGGTCAATACGCCACGTCATAGTGGCGTCTACGGCACAGAAGGGTGCGGTAAAGCGGGCGGCGTATTCATTTCCTGCCTGGTTGCCCAGCGGTACCGGGTACTCGCCCATATACATGGATTCGCCCCGCAGAACGGCGAGAAAACGTTCGGGATGCTCTGGTGTAACAACCGTGAGGCGGTATTCCATGCCCTGGGTGCCCTCGCCCAGCTTGCTGAGGCTGACTTCCCAGTCCCCGGAACTGTCTGACCATCGGCACGGGCTATCCTGCAGCAAATCACACCGGGTGTTGGCGGCGGCACTCTCATTTACAGTCCCGGTCTCCGGGTCTTCCTCATCGTCCCCTAGCATGCGTGGACCGAAAACAGCCACGGCAATAAGACCCAGAATCAATCCTGCCACTGCAATAGCGCGTAACATAACGGCACCCCGAACAAACCTGCGGGGCATTATGGAGTTTTCTCCCGCCAAGGCAAAGGTTTCTAAACCGGCGCCAGTCATGAGAAAATACCGCGCCTTCAATTCGACCCATTTTGACCACAGGACACGCCCGTGCAGCCGGATATCTCCGTTAAGCACCTGAGCAAGGTATATGGTGACGGTTTTCAGGCCCTGAAGAACATCAACCTGGACATCCGCCGTGGCGAGATCTTCGCCCTGCTCGGCCCCAATGGCGCCGGCAAGACCACGCTCATCAGCATCATCTGCGGCATTGTCAATCTCTCCTCGGGCGAGGTAAAAGCCGCCGGCTATGACATTGTCAAAGATTACCGCAAAGCCCGCGAGACCATCGGCCTGGTGCCCCAGGAACTGAACACCGATTCGTTCGAAACCGTGTGGGATGCCGTTTCCTTCAGCCGCGGCCTGTTTGGCAAGCCGCCAAAGCCGTCCCATATCGAAAAGGTGCTGAAAGATCTTTCCCTCTGGGACAAGCGCAACAACCGCATCATGTCCCTGTCCGGAGGCATGAAACGCCGGGTAATGATTGCCAAGGCACTATCCCACGAACCTCAGATCCTGTTCCTGGATGAGCCAACCGCCGGCGTGGATGTGGAGCTGCGTCGGGACATGTGGGAGATGGTCCGCAAACTCCGGGAAAGTGGCGTTACCATCATCCTCACTACCCATTACATTGAAGAAGCCGAGGAAATGGCCGACCGGATCGGGGTAATCCGGCAGGGTGAAATCATCCTGGTGGAGGACAAGACCCAGTTGATGACCAAACTTGGCAAAAAGGAGCTGCGCCTCCACCTTGCGCAAAAGCTCGACAAGGTGCCGGGCGAACTCACCCTGGAACCGGTGGAGCTGTCCGAGGATGGATACGAGCTGATCTACACCTTCGATTCCCAGCAGGAACAGGCCGGCGTTGCCAGGCTGCTACGCACACTCGGGGATCTGGGTATCGAATACCGGGATCTGCAAACCCGGGAAAGCTCCCTTGAAGAGATTTTTGTCGGCCTGGTGCACGAGTAAGCCGGCCGGCCCAACGGAGAAAGGCATGAACCTTTACGGTATCCGCGCAATTTACAAATTCGAAATGGCCCGAATGCGCCGCACGGTGATGCAGAGCGTACTCTCGCCGGTGATTTCCACCTGCCTGTATTTCGTCGTCTTCGGCTCCGCCATTGGCTCGCGTATGGGTGATATTGACAACATCGCCTACGGTGCCTACATCATCCCGGGGCTGGTGATGTTGTCCCTGCTGATGCAGAGCATTTCCAACGCCTCGTTTGGCATCTACATGCCCAAGTTCTCGGGGACCATCTATGAAGTACTCTCGGCCCCGGTATCTTACGTCGAAGTAGTTCTGGGTTACGTTGGCGCCGCTGCCACCAAGTCCGTCATCCTGGGGCTGATCATCCTTGCCACGGCGAAATTCTTTGTCGATTACGACGTGCTGCATCCCTTCTGGATGTTGTCCTTCCTGGTGCTCACGTCGGTGACCTTCAGCCTGTTCGGTTTCATCATCGGTATCTGGGCAGATGGTTTCGAAAAGCTCCAGATTGTACCCATGATGATCGTCACGCCTCTGGTGTTCCTTGGCGGCACCTTCTATTCAATCGACATGCTGCCGGAGGTCTGGCAGACCGTGAGCCTGTTCAACCCCGTGGTCTATCTGATCAGCGGCTTCCGCTGGGCGTTCTACGGTGTATCTGATGTCCACATCGCCATCAGCGTGGGCATGACCCTGGTCTTTCTCACCGCGTGCATGGTGGGTATCTGGTGGATCTTCAAAACCGGCTACCGGTTGCGCTCGTGACAGCGCCATCGGGAGTTGTTGGCGGGCTGAAAGTCTGGTTTGTACTGGCGCTCAGTACTCTGATTTACGGTTGCTCTTCAGGCATCGCTGCACCACAGGAAGGTCTTCCGGTTATCGAGGGCTGCTTTGTGTCTGCGGCGGGCACAGTGCCTGTCACACTGGAAGTGGCCAGCAGCTCCGAACAGCGCCAGAAGGGATTGATGGGCCGCACTTCTCTGGCGCCTAACGCTGGGATGCTGTTTGAATACAGCGAGCCCAGGCAAGCCAGCCACGGCTTCTGGATGTACAAGACCCTGATTCCGCTGGACATCGCTTTCCTGAACCAGCACGGCGTGATCGGCAGTATTCGTCAGATGGTACCCTGCGCCTCGGCCAGCGGTTCCGGCTGCCCCACCTACCCCGCCGGTGTGCCCTTTATTCAGGCGGTGGAGATGAACGCGGGCTTTTTCCGGGAACATGAAATCAGGCCTGGCGACCGGCTCTACGTAGGCAAGGACAACTGCCCGGCACGATAGACCGGGCTGATTCCTGCAAGCGAGCCTAACTGTCTTTCCACTCCGGCTTGCGCTTCTCGAGAAACGCGCAGATACCTTCCTGGGCATCGTTGGCCATCATGTTGTCGGCCATCACCCTGGAGGTGTACTCGTAGGCGTCTTCCAGCGGCATTTCCAGCTGCCGGTAGAAGGCCTCTTTGCCAATCTTCAGAGTGTGCCCGGACTTGTCGGCAATGGTGCGGGCCAGCTTGTAGACCATCTCGTCCAGGTGCTGCTCGTCGACTATCTGATTGACCAGCCCGATCCGTTCCGCCTTCACGGCACCGATCATTTCACCAGTCAGCAGCATTTCCATGGCGTGCTTGCGCGAGACATTGCGGGACAGCGCCACCATCGGCGTGGAACAGAATAGCCCGATGTTCACACCTGGCGTGGCAAACCGTGCGGTATCTGCCGCTACAGCCAGGTCGCAACTGGCCACCAGCTGACAGCCTGCGGCGGTGGCAACACCGGCAACCCTGGCAATCACCGGCCGGGGCAGATTGACGATCTGCTGCATCACCTTGCTGCACAGGTTAAACAGCGCCATCTGGAATTCATGGCTATCAAACTGCTCCCGCACTTCCCGAAGGTCGTGGCCGGCACAGAACACATTGCCATGGGCCGCCAGAACCACAACCCGGGTCTCCGTATCGGAGGCGATGATCTCAAGCTCTTCAGACAGGGCCTCCAGCATGGCCATGGACAGGCTGTTTTTCTTCTCCGGCTGGTTCAGCGTGAGCGTGGTAATGCCATTGTCGCTGTACTTGTGAACCAGATCTGCGGTTTGTTCAGTCATGAGGACACTCCATTTTTATCATTGCTGCTCCAGGCAACCTGCAAACTTACCCAGAGTATTGCTGACTGCGTCTATACTGTCGAAGCGACTTTTGTAGGATGCTCAGTTTTCGGGGCCTTGAGGTTGTTATCGCCCTCTGCCGCCCATAGGCTGTCTGTATAAGCCAAAACGCAGAGAGGAAGAACGCATGTCGAAATCGATAATCCTCAAAGCCATCTTTGCCATCGCAGTTATTGGCGGAGCAATCTTCATTATCATCAAAGACGAACCTGCAACACCAACCGGCGACATCAACAGCATCCAGCCGCTGCCAGAGCAGGACAACCCGTAAGCTAAACCACAAACCACTCCGGAACAGGCGAACCCACATTGCAGACAACCCGAATCAAAGGACTGACCATCGCCGCCCTCGGCGTGCTTTTTATCGTCCCGGATGCGCTGCTTGTGAAAATCACCTCCGTGGACCCGGTGGTGTTCCTGTTCTGGCGGGGCTTGTTGCTGGCCATCAGTTTTTTTGTGATCAGCTGGGCCCGTTACCGTTCCCGGCTGTTGCCTGAAATCCGCAAATGCGGCCGTAAAGGCCTGTTCTGTGCCAGTGCCTTTGCCATCAGCACCCTCGGCTTCGTGGTGGGCATGAAGAACACGGCTGCGGGCAACGTGCTGGTGATCCTCAACACCGCGCCGGTGATCGCGGCGGTCATTGCCTGGGCGGTGTGGAAGGAAACCCTGCCGCTGCGAACCTGGGTAGTCATCCTGGTGTGCGTCGGCGGCGCCACCTTGATGGCGGTGGGTGAATTCGGCAAGGGTGACCCGCTGGGCCTGCTGATGGCAGTGGTCGCCGCCACGGCCCTGGCCTCCAACCTTAACGTGGCCCGATCCAAACCCGACAGCGATATGAGCGTGATGCTCATGTTCGGTGCCCTGGCGCTGGCAGTCGTGGCCGCTGTATTTGGCGGAGCCCAGATGCCATTGGGCCGGGATTTCTTCTTTATCGCCCTGCTCTGCCTGGTGTTCCTGCCAACCGCCTGTATTCTGATCCAGATTGGCCCCCGCTATATTCCTGCGGCAGAAGTCAGCCTGATGCTGCTTCTTGAGACCGTGCTTGGGTCCTTCCTGGTGTGGCTGTTCCTTGGCGAGGTGCCGCCAAAACTGAGCCTGGTGGGCGGTGTCATCGTGTTCTCCGCCCTGGCAGTGCACGGCTGGACAGAAGTCAGCCGTTACCGAAAGGCGCGGCTGGCAGTTGATTAATCCGGTTCCCGCGCGCGAAGATACGCGCTGATCAAAAACAAGGAACCGCAATCATGACCACCGTACCCAAGCTCACCGACGCACTGCTCACCCTGGAAAACCGGGTAGCCACCCTTACCCTCAACCGTCACGACCTGCGCAATGCGCTCACAGGCTCAAACCTGATTGACGACATCGTAACCACGGCGGAATGGGTGAACCAGTGCGAGGATGTGTCGGTACTGGTGATCACCGGAGCGGGCTCTGCGTTCAGTGCAGGCGGCAACATCCGGGATATGGCCAACCGCAGCGGCGATTTCGCCGGAGACGTGGCCGAATGCGCCGACCGCTACCGCAAAGGCATCCAGCGCATTCCCCTGGCCCTTCAGAACGTGGAAGTACCCATCATCGCCGCCGTAAACGGCCCCGCTATTGGTGCCGGCTTTGATCTGGCCAACATGGCAGACATCCGCATCGCCTCGGAAAGCGCCAAGTTCGGCGAAACCTTCCTCAACCTCGGCATCATCCCCGGCGACGGCGGTGCCTGGTTCATGCAGCGCCTGATCGGCTACCAGCGCGCCTTCGAGCTCACGCTCACCGGCCGTGTGATCGACGCCGCCGAGGCAAAAGAGTTGGGCATTGTTCTGGAAATGGTGCCAGCGGAAGAACTGATGAACGCTGCGAATACCATGGCAAGCCGCATAGCCAGCCAGCCGCCAAAAGCCACGCGGCTCACAAAGCGCCTGATGAAAATGGCGCCGAGAATGGAACTGAAGGATTTTCTGGACGTTTGTGCCAACTTCCAGGGCATGTGCCACAACGAGCCGGAGCATCTGGAAGCGGTGAATAGAATGCTGGAGGCGATGTCGAAGAAGTGATGGCCAGCGTTCACACAAATCTGGCAGGACTATTCCGGTATCAAGGAGCTGAAAGAAAGCAATGAATGATCTTGGTGGAGAGAGCTTGGAGTCCCTTCGAGCGAAGATCGAGAGAAGCTTCGGTCAATGCCTGCTTCAGCTCCAGAGGTATGAGCTGGGCCTGAAGCGCTTCCTGTCGACGACGGTTATCAGGGGAAACACTGAAACCTTGGAAGCCCATCAGGAAGCTCGCAAGGCCCACTTCTCCAATAAAACCCTTGGGCAACTGATCGGAGAGCTTACGGGAGAATATCTTGTTCCTTACTCAGCTGACGAGGATTCTTCGCCACCGCCGGATGAACCGCTCGAAAACCCGAAACTTTCTGAGTTCCAATTTCGATTCTCGATGTCGATGAACGAAGAACGGCATGAGACTTTAAGGGCAGAACTTGCAGAAATCGTCTTGATTCGAAACGAACTGGTTCATCATTTTCTCGAACGCTTCAATCTCAATGAGGTTTCCGGTTGCGACGACGCTGTCAGGCATCTCGCTAATGTTCAACAAGTAGTCGCTCAGAATTTTAAAAGACTCAAAGAGTGGGATAAAACGCGCCGCTCAGCGGCCAAGCAAGCCGTTGAATTTATGCAGTCGGATGAGTTTGGATCTGTGCTGAGCTACGGCGTTTATCCCGGTCTGCCCATTGTTTGGCGTGATACGACCGCTGTTCACCTTTTGTTCGAGGCAGAAGAACAGTTGGCACGTGATGGCTGGACGGATTTAAAGTCAGCGATCGGGATGATGCAACAAAAGCGGCCAGACCTTGGTCCAAGAATTTACCACTGCAAAACTTGGCGGCAACTTTTAAAGAAGTCTGAGCTTTTCGAGCTCAAAAAAATGATCCATCAAACCGGAAGTACTTCTATGTTGTTCCGCAGTTGCTGAAGTCATCAGGCGACTGGTAAATGAGTGTTGCGATAATTTCTTCTTTGGGTTCTCAACTTGCCTAATTGTGCGCCGAAGAACTCTAGTGACGCATGCACCGATTTTAGGGGATGGTTGCAAAAGGAACCCAACCGGCCGCCGATGTGGATGTGACTGACCTGCGGGAAGCGTTTGATGACGTGCTGGAGTGCGGGCCGATTACGCGCCGCTTTGCCTGGTGAAACGACCTAGACCCGGAATACGTGAGCGCGACGTTTATCCGCTGGTGTGAACTGGATGACTGAACAGCGTCATGCATATCCGTGCCGAAGAGCGAAGTTTTTGCCTGTTTTCGTCAGCGATACTAAAAACTCTCCAGGCATAGTATCG
Source organism: Marinobacter maroccanus (assembly GCF_002933275.1). Classification (GTDB taxonomy): domain Bacteria; phylum Pseudomonadota; class Gammaproteobacteria; order Pseudomonadales; family Oleiphilaceae; genus Marinobacter; species Marinobacter maroccanus. The sequence goes on along the minus strand of NZ_PSSX01000015.1, from coordinate 34,189 downwards.
TCTATCTGCACGACACCCAACTGATTGAGTCGATCTATAGTATTTTCGACGCGAATAGAATTCAGCCCTGAAAGTCGCTCAATGTCTTGAGGGCTTATAGGTAGCCCGGCGTCGACCATCGTCCTAAAAAAAGCTTCTATTTTGTCTGAGTCATCATTTTCAAAAACCAACAAATCCAAATTTTGCTGGGAAACCTTGCTCTCCTCGTTTTCCTTCATATTGGAAAACCCATTCGGGCTCAGTTCTGTCGAGTATCTGTTCTTGGCTTGACCAATCTTCTTCTGAAGTTGCTCATTTTCGACCTGCATAGAATCAACTTTTGCTTTTAAATTCTCTATCTCCAACTCTCTTTCATTAAGCTCATCGTGGAACTCTGACTGAAGTGAAGACAGCTTTTGCCTTATCTCCCGTGCCTTTTCTACAGTCAATGGTGTCTCGTTTTCTATTCTGATCTTGATTTGCTTTAGCTTAACTTGCTGAAGGCTCCAGTATTGAAACGCGAACTTTGAAAAAAGAGGATAAATAAAGATAAATGCGAAAGCCGACGCCAGGGGGTATACGAGCAGATTTAAAGCAGAGTCAATGAAGTTAGGGAAGGTCTGAATAACCGCTAATTTTTGCCGATGTTGTTTCAAAGCAGCAAAAATCTCGAATTTCAGACGTTATTTCCCCGTTACTTGTATGTTTCTCGCCCATTTCCCGCCATTTTGGCGGAAAACAGGCGCACTGGCCCTACGCCAGCAGGTATTTTTCACCGATTAGGAGATTACTGAACGCGGCCAACAAGTGCAGCCGATTGGTGTTTTTCACCAGACCGCGATAGCGAACCTTGTTGTAGCCGAACACTTGCTTGATGTACCGGAACGGATGTTCCACTTTTGAGCGGATGCTGGCTTTGATTTTCTCGGCCTTCAGCTTGTCAGCATCCAGGGTTTTCCGTGAACCAGGGCGCTTGGCGATGAACCAAGACACACTTTTACGGTGCTTGTGCTCGCCTCGCTTTTGTATGCCGAGGTAGCCGGCATCACCAAAGACTCGACGCTCTTCGCCGTGCAGCAATTTGCCGGAGGGCACAATGTCATGAACGTTGGCCGCCGTGGTGTCGATGCTGTGAATCAGTCCGAGAGTGTCATCAACGCCGATGTGCATTTTCATGCCGAAGTGCCACTGATTACCCTTCCTGGTTTGGTGCATTTCCGGATCACGTTGGCCACTCTCGTTCTTGGTGGAGCTCGGTGCGGAAATGATGGTGGCGTCAACAATGCTACCTTCACGCAGCATCAGGCCGTTTTTCTCCAGATGCTTGTTCACTTCTTTGAACAGCACCTTGCCGAGACCGTGCTGCTCCAGAAAATGGCGGAACTTAAGGATCGTGGTTTCGTCTGGTAGCCGATCAAGCTTCAGGCCAGCGAACTGGCGCATGGATTCGATCTCGTATAAGGCGTCTTCCATGGCCGGATCGCTGAGGTTATAGAACAACTGCATGCAGTGAACGCGCAGCATGGCAGATAACGGATAGGGAGGCCGTCCGTTCTGACCCTTGGGGTAATAGCGGGCCACCTTCTTCTCCAGCTGCTTCCACGGAATCAGCTTGTCCATGCGTTCCAGAAAGATCTCGCGGCGGGTTTTGCGCTTCTTGGTCTGGTACTCGGCTTCGGAGAAGGTGATCTGATCCATGGTGGCAACGATCCTATGCGGTTGACGATGGCCGTATTATCGCTGATTTTGTAGACTTATTCAGAGTCTCCTTAGGATAAAGATACGTTTCCAAATGATTAATTTTCAGGTAATAGTTTTGGTCATCGAAAACCAGAATAGCTGCTCTAAAGTTAATCGCCAAAAAAGACAAAATAAAAGCCCCGGATAGTGGCGAAACGACCCGGTCATATAGGCTGGCTTTGATAGAGTTTATCAATTCGACAAACATAAATTCCCTTTCAATCCAGTGTACTAAAGTTTGGCAGCAAAGCCAGAGATGCATAGATTCCGCATCATTGATTTAGACGTCAGTCTCTCCTGACGGTCCCACCATTCGGCAGGTGGCGCTACCCCTTGGCAATCCATTGCGAGCGGCTAAATTTTCTATCCTGATGCATCAATGAGGCACCAAAAAATTTGAACAAGTGAAAATCTGAGCGCCCCCCCCCCTGCTACGTACTAGTTTATATGGTGCTCCGGGCCGGAATCGAACCGGCACGACCTAACGGTCGAGAGATTTTAAGTCTCTTGTGTCTACCAATTTCACCACCGGAGCATTCGGGGGAGGTTTTGACGGGCAGAATTGTATAAGTCTGCGTGGGGTAACGCAATTCGGATTCCACCCCCGCCCTCAAGCGGCTGGGCTGGCTGCTGCGGGCTTGGTTGCCCTGCCCTTGTAGATGTATCCGGCGATTTTTGGTGCCTTGGGGATGTAGAGGTTTTCCAGTTCCTGGATTTCGAAGCCCGCGTGTCGGATCAGGTCGGCGATGTGGCGGTTCAGGTGGCAGCCGCCGGCCAGTTTTTTCCATCCCGGGGTGATGCGGTGTTGCCACTTGCGGGTGCCATCGTGGGAGGATTCGCCGTGTTCCAGGAACAGGAGTTCGCCGCCCGGTTTCAGTACCCGCCACATTTGCTGGAGCGCGGCCTGCCAGTCGGGGATGGTGCACAGGGTGAAGGTGAGCAGTACGGTGTCGACAGAGTGGTCTTCCAGTGGGATTTTCTCTCCGGGCAGGTCCAGCCACTCTACCTTGATGGGAGACTTTGCGAGATTCGGTTCGGCCTTGCGGCGCATGCCTTCTGAGGGCTCCAGGCCGTACACCATGTCCACGTGGTCGGCATTGTAGAATTCCATGTTGATGGCCGAGCCCATGCCCACTTCCAGGACCACTCCTTTGGCCTGGGGTACCACCTGGCTGCGCAGCTTCATTACCTGGCCCATCGAGCATGCGCGGTCTATGATGTGGGGCAATATTCTGTCTTCGTAAAAGCTCATTGGGTTCCCCATACTTGTTATAAATCAAGGGGTGCGACAAAACGCCCTATCGGGTTTATCGCCATGTTTAGTAGCATGGTAATCATCTGCCGGTAATAACAACACAACAAAATGAGCTAAGGCAGCGGCTAAACGGGTTCGCTGGGCCCGTTTGTTTTGATGTGAACTTTACCGGAGGGTTCCCATGGAACTTGATCCTCTCATCCTATCGCGAATCCAGTTTGCGTTTGTGGTGTCATTTCACGCCATTTTTCCGGTGTTTACCATCGGCCTTGCTTCCTACATCGCGGTACTCGAAGGCCTGGCTTTCAAAACCGAGAATCCGTTGTGGGTGAAGCTCTCTGCCTTCTGGACCAAGGTGTTTGCGGTGGTATTCGGCATGGGTGTGGTGTCGGGCATTGTGATGTCGTTCCAGTTCGGCACCAACTGGAGTAACTTCGCCCAGGCCTCCGCCAACTTCCTTGGCCCTATCCTGAGTTATGAGGTGGTCACGGCGTTTTTCCTGGAGGCGGCTTTCCTCGGGGTGCTTCTGTTCGGTCGGGATAAGGTGCCGGCCGGCGTTCACCTGTTTGCCGCCATTATGGTCGCGCTGGGTACTTTTATTTCCTCCTTCTGGATTCTGTCGGCCAACAGCTGGATGCAGACGCCGGCTGGCACCGAGCTCCGTGATGGCGTCTTCTATGTGACTTCCTGGAGCGAGGCGATCTTCAACCCCTCCTTCCCCTATAGATTCGCCCATATGGCACTGGCCTCCTTCCTGACCGGTGGCTTTGTGGTGGCCGGTGTGAGTGCCTGGTATCTGCTGCTGGGTCGTGAGGTTGAGGCGAACAAGAAGGCACTGTCCATGTGTCTGTGGCTGCTGCTGTTTATTGCCCCTGCCCAGGCGGTATTGGGTGATTTCCACGGTCTGAACACTCTGGAGCATCAGCCCACCAAAGTAGCGGCGATGGAAGGCAACTGGGAAACCTCCCGCAATGTGCCGTTGCTGCTGTTTGCCATTCCCGATCAGGAGAACCAGCGGAACCTTTACGAGATTGGTATTCCCAGCCTGGCCAGTTTCATTCTCACCCATGAAAGGGACGGTGAAGTGCCGGGCGTGAGCGCAGTGCCTGTTGACGAGCAGCCACCGGTGGCGATCGTGTTCTGGTCGTTCCGAGTCATGGTAGGTATTGGCCTGCTGATGATTGCCTTCGCGGTTACCGGCCTGGTTCTGCGTGCCGGCGGTCGGTACTGGCGCACCGGCTGGTTCCTGCAGGGCATGCGCTTCATGAGTATTGCGCCCTTCTTTGCGGTGCTGACCGGCTGGTTCGTCACCGAGGTGGGCCGGGCGCCCTGGCTGGTCTACGGCCAGATGACTCAGGCAGAGGCCCTGACTCCGTCACTGACTGGCGGTATGGCGCTATTCACACTGATCGGCTATATCGTTGTCTACGCTCTGGTGTTCTCCGCCGGCGTGTATTACCTGATGCGGGTGCTGTATGTCGGTCTTGAAGACCGGGATGAAGACGAGCATGAGGCCGAGCGACCAAAGCGTCCCTTCTCTGCCGCCCATGTGCCCTTTGAAATTGAACATGAATCCGGTGGCACAGTCGGCACCGCCAAGCCAGTCAACGAGGGAGGTCACTGATTATGGAACTGTTTGATCTGCCGCTCATATGGGCATTCATTATTGGCTTCGGCATCATCATGTATGTGCTGATGGATGGCTTCGACCTGGGCGTGGGGATTCTCTTCCCCTTCGCGCCGAATGAGGAAGCGCGGGACACCATGATGAACTCGGTGGCCCCGGTGTGGGACGGCAACGAAACCTGGCTGGTGCTAGGCGGCGCTGGCCTGCTCGCGGCCTTTCCGATGGTCTATTCAATCTTCCTGCCGGCGCTGTACATTGGTGTGTTCCTGCTGCTGGCCGGGCTGATTTTCCGGGGCGTGGCGTTCGAGTTCCGGTTCAAGGCCCGGACGTCCCGTTACCTCTGGAACTGGGCCTTTGCCGGTGGTTCTACCGTTGCCTCCTTCGCCCAAGGTGCAGTTGTGGGCGCCTATATCCAGGGCTTTGAAACCGCCAATGGCGTTTACGTGGGCGGCGCGCTTGACTGGCTCACGCCGTTCACCGTGCTTACCGGCCTGGGCATGCTGGCTGGCTATTCCCTGCTGGGTTCCACCTGGCTGATCATGAAAACCGAGGGTTATCTGCAGCAGTGGGCCTACAAGATCACCCTGCCATTGCTCCTGGCGGTTCTTGTGGTCTTTGGCATCATCGGTGTCTGGACGCCCTTTGTGGATGAAATGGTCCGTGAACGCTGGTTCTCAAATCTGAGCATTATCTGGATTCTGCCGGTTCTGACATTGCTGTGCGCTATCCAGATCTACCGTTCAGTTCGTGATCGCAGGGATGGCATGCCGTTCGTGGCCACCATGGGGCTGTTTATCACCACCTATCTGGGCCTGGTGGTCAGCCGCTGGCCCTATGTGGTTCCGCCGGAATACACCCTCTGGGATGCCGCATCTGCTTATGAATCCCAGCTGTTCCTGCTGTTGGGCCTTCTGTTCGTGATCCCCATCGTGCTGGTGTACACCGCGTGGACCTACTGGGTCTTCCGCGGCAAGGTCCGCGCGGGCGAGGGATACCACTAAGTGCTGGAGCCACGGGCCAAGGGTGGCGGGGAGAATGCCTCCGCCACCGATCAGAAAGCCGTTAAGGGGTGGCTTGCAGACCTGGCCCGTGGCAGCCGCCTGTGGATTCGCGGCACTGTGGTTGCCGGCATCGTTGCCGGCATTGCCACCATCATTCAGATGGTGCTGTTGGCCCGGATTATCCATCTGGGTGTGATTGACGAGGTCCCCGTTGCGGACCTCACTCCTCTCTTTCTCGGCCTGATTCTGGCGCTGGCTGTTCGAGCACTGGGCCAGGGTTATCAAACCCGGTTTGCGGCCCGTTGCAGCGAACAGGTTCGCCGGGATGCCCGGCGTCAGCTCCATAAGCATTGGCAGGCCACCGGTCCTGTGGAACTGGGCCAGTCCTCCGCAGGCACCCTTGCCCGGGAATGGATTGACCACGTGGAAGCCCTGCACGGTTATTTCGCCCGCTTTCTGCCACAGATGACCCTGTCGATAATTGTGCCGGTGCTGATTCTCGCCCTGGTGTTCTGGCTGGACTGGTTGGCTGGCATCTTCCTTCTGTTGTCCGCGCCGCTGATTCCGTTGTTCATGGCCCTGGTGGGCATGGGCGCGGAGAAACTGAACCAGCAGCACTTTGAAACCATCAGCCGGCTTTCCGGGCAATTTCTGGACAAGGTTCGCGGCCTGACCACGCTGCAACTGTTTGGCCAGACAGCCGGAGCAGCCGAACTTATTCGCAAACGCTCGGATCACTATCGGCGCATTACCATGAAAACACTCCGGGTGGCGTTTCTGTCCTCAGCGGTTCTGGAGTTCTTTGCCTCGGTGGCCATAGCCGTTATCGCCATCTACATCGGGTTTGGTCTGCTTGGGTACATCACTTATGGCCCCTCCGAGGATCTAACCCTGTTTTCCGGGCTGTTGATTCTGTTGCTGGCCCCGGAGTTTTTTCAGCCGTTGCGAACACTCTCCCAGCATTACCATGATCGTGCCGCCGCCATGGGCGCTGGCACCGAAATCCTCGAGCGGCTGGACACTCCGGTGAACCCGGAGAGCAAGACCGAGATGGCCTCTGTCGAGGGTGCGGAAGACAGGATTGAGCTGCGTTCTGTCAGTAAAAACTTCCGGCCCGACCAACTGGTTCTGCAGGATCTCGCGTTGACCATCCAGAAAGGTGAAGTGATTGCCCTGACCGGCCCCTCCGGCGGCGGCAAATCCACCCTGCTGCATATGTTGGCGGGTTTTCTGGCGCCGGACACCGGCGAAATCCATCTGTTCGGCGAAGCGCCGGGCAGTTTCCGGTTTGGCTGGCTGGGGCAGAAAGGGTTTCTGGTTCAGGGAACCTGGGCCGATAACCTCAGACTGACTACTCCGGATGCCTCTGATATTGCCATTGAAACCGCCCTGCGCAATGTCGGCCTCGGTTCCCTGCTGGACAGTCGCAAACAGGGGATTCATAGCCCGGTATCGGAAGAGGGCCAGGGGCTCTCCGGTGGCCAGGCCCGGCGGCTGAGTTTGGCCCGTATTTTTCTGGCGGATTACGACCTGATCCTGCTGGATGAGCCCACCGCCGGGCTGGACAGCGACAGTGAAGTGTTCGTGCTGGAGGCACTGCATAAACTGGCGGTAGCCGGAAAAACCCTGATCTTCTCCACTCACCATCAAGCCTTGCTGGCCCTGGCAAACCGTGTGCTGCTGGTTTCTGGCGGGGAGGTACGGGATGCGTGACCTGAAGCCCTGGCTGGACCTGATCTTCAAGCGCCCGGGGCGCCTGGTTGTCGGCGGATTCCTGATTTTCGCCACCCTGCTTTCCGGCATTGGCCTGTTGGCGGTTTCGGGCTGGTTTATTACCGAAACCGCACTGGTTGGCCTGCTACTGGCTGCCGGCGTGGCGGCGACCATAAACCTTTACGTGCCCGGCGGCGCCATCCGGTTTTTCGCCGTTTCCCGCACGGTGTTCCGTTATCTGGAGCGGGTCTACAACCACGATACCGTTCTGAGATTGCTGACAGATATTCGCGTGGCCCTGTTCCAGCGCCTTTCGCGTGCCAGCCCCGTTCGCCGTGGGGAATTGAGCGGCGCACAGTGGCTGTCCCGCCTCACGAGCGATGTGGATGCCCTGGACACCCTGTACCTGCGTTTAATCGCGCCTACCGCACTTGCAGGCCTGGTAACGCTACTGGTAGTTGTTCTGGCCGGGGTTCTCTTCAATATCGGCACGGCGTTGCTGGTGAGCCTGTTGCTGGTGATTGCCCTGGTGATCGCCACCGCCGGGGTTTATCTGAGAACCTGGCGCCTGGCCGCCCGGCAAAGCGACCGGCAGGAAGAACTGAGAACGGCGGTGATCGAACACATCGAAGGTTTCTCCGAACTGACTGCCGCCGGGCGTACCGGAAAACATGCAGCCTGGCTAATGCGCCAGGCCCATCAGGTTACTTCAGAGCAGGCGAAGGCCGACACCCGTGTAGGCTGGCATCTGGCCGGCTCCCATCTTTTCGTTAACCTTTCTGCGGTTCTGGCGCTCTGGGCCGGATTTGCCCTGTTCCAGTCGGGTTCGGTTTCCGGCCCGGTGCTTGTGTTGTTGCCCATTGCCTTGCTCGGCCTTGCCGAGGTCTATGCCATGCTGCCGGATGCCTTTGGCAAGCTGGGAGCAACGGTCGCTTCCGCTGCGCGATTGAACCGGGATTGTCGTGAGGAGGAACAAGCCGCTGCGACCTCCAGTTCCGAATTACCCCCAAACACGGCGCTTCTGGCAGAAAATATTGCGGTAAAACATGATGGTTACGTGCCTCTGTTCACGCGTTTCAATCTGAGGATCGAGGACGGGGAGCGCATTGGTATTCTCGGTCATTCCGGCAGCGGCAAGTCCTCTCTGGCGGATGTACTCGCCGGCCTGTTGCTCACTGCCCAGGGCAGCCTGACGCAAAAGGATTGCGTCTACCTGACCCAGAAAACCGTGTTGTTCGAGGACACCCTTCGCGCCAATCTGTTGCTGGGATCACCTGAGGCCTCGGACACCGAGCTCTGGAGCATTCTGGAGCAGATGGAACTGGCCGAGCGCTTCGCCACGGAACCGGATCAGCTCGATACCTGGCTGGGCAGTGCCGGCAGCCGACTCTCCGGCGGTGAAGCTCGGCGTGTCGCCCTGGCACGGGTGCTACTGAACCCTGCCCCGCTGGTGATACTGGACGAGCCCTTTACCGGCCTGGATGCCGAAACCCGAGCGCGTATCTCGAAACGGATGGAAACACTTCTGGAAGGAAAAACCGTGGTTAGCCTGGCACACGGGCCGGATGCCCTTCCGGGCACCGACCGTGTGATCTACCTGAGTGGTTAGCGGGTTTCCAGAACCTCGAAGGTCAGGCCCGCCTTGCTGGTGAGTCGGTCCATGAGCTTGCCGTCCAGCAATGAGGATGGTGTCCAGAACCCACCCGGCTGATCCGCCGGAATATCGAACGCCAGGCACATGCCCGCCTCGCCCAGCATCTTGCCGGTGGACCCGTAGCCCGGGTCCTGATCGCCGGTCACCTTGGTGATGATGGTTTTGCCATCTTCCGTGCGGCCAACGAAACGAAGGTCATAGAACCCGGCTTTCTGGGCCTCAGGACTGGGGCCTTCGCCCGGCTTGGGTACAAACTTCTCAACCAGCCAGCGAGTCGGTTTGACGGCCGAGGCCATCAAGAATGCCCCCAGGCCACCGGTGACGGCATACGCTGCCAGACGCCCCTTGGTACCTCGCCCGGTCATCATGGCTTCGTCGTAGGTAAACTCTTTGCCATAGCGCGCGTTCTGCAGAGCGTTGGAACGATGCACCACTCGGGTGTTGATCGCTGCCATTACGAAAGGCGCGAGCCAGGCGTTGAAGGTCTTGTCGAACTCTGCGCCTTTAAGGCTAGGCTGACGGGTCTTGGAGCGATGCTCCGGCGGGCAAATTGAGAACGGGTTGGCCATTTGTTTCCGCAGTTTCGGATCGGCCGCCGCTTCCTTTACCGCATTCATCAGGGAGGCAACAGTGCCGCCTGAGAACTCGCCCTTGGCGGTTTTCACGCGCATGCGAACATCCCGGCATGGCGCACCGAAGGTCTGCTCTGCCTGGTTCTGCAGGAACCACACCCCCATATCAGAGGGGATCGAGTCGAAGCCGCAGCAGTGAACAATGCGCGCGCCGGAGGATTTGGCTTCCTCTTCGTAGCGTTCCACCATCTTGCGGATCCACTGCACTTCACCCGTCAGGTCGCAGTAGTCCGTACCACTGCGAACACACGCCTGTACCAGCGGCTCACCGTACAGGGCATAAGGACCGACGGTGGAAATGATCACACGGGTTTGATCGCACATGGCCTTCAGAGCGTCTTCATCGGACGCATCAGCCAGAATCACCGGAACAGTGCTGGCCTTGTCGCCAAGTTCGCCCTTCAGGGTATTGAGCTTGCTCTCGGAGCGACCGGCAATCGCCCATCTCACCGATTGACCCACTCCGTAGGTTTCCAGCAAGTAGCGGGTAAGAATCTGGCCAACGAAACTGGTGGCACCGAACACCACCAGATCATAGGCCGTTTCAGCGGATTTGGTCATTGCTCTTCCTTAGTCAGCTGCATTGAAAACAAGTTGATAGAGAGTTGATTGGGTGCTGGTTCAGAGTTTAACGAACTCCGACAGGCGCTTTCGCACCCATCAGGCGCATGAATACGGCCACGCCCAGGCCCCAGAACCCGTTAAGAAGAAGTCCGCCTACCCAGGTCTGGGCAGACACATCGAGCCCTTTCAGGGGAAATACCACCAGCATGGCGACGGCAGTGGGACCTACTGCCCCTACAATGACATGCCCCAGCCAGAACTTCACCCCCGCCAGGCGGCCGAGGATCAGCCAGAGCAACATGCCCCACAGGCCACCAAAGAATGCCAGGGATACAACCTGGGGAACGCCGAGCGGTGGTACCGGAGACAGGTTAAACGGCGCTGCGGGCACAATACCGCCCAGCCAGAAGAGTGCGAACAGGCCCTGATGAAACACCAGGGTCGCGAGAAAACCACTTGCAAACGCCTTGAACCAAACCATGAACAATCCTCTGTTGGTATGAATAGTTGGCCTTAACTCGTTGATTCTGCGTAGCTCATTTCACAACTGCAACCGATATTAACAGTTTTGAGCGCTCGTTCTACTTTCCTGGCCGCACCGTTGAATCCGTCGTCACGGCCAATCGTTTGTCACACTGCTTGGTGCACACTGGAGGGCAGTGCACGAAACGATTTCCGGAGGTTCGAATTGATCACCTTTTTGATGGTACTGAGTATCCTGCTTGTTCTGTTCAGCGGTTTTGTCTGCTGGCAGGTTCTTGAACAGCGTAAAGTGATCGCCCGAATGATGGAGAACGACGACATCGCAGATTCCGAGCAGGAACCGGAGCTGGTTATTACGCTTCGGGTGCTCAATCCGATTGCCCTGGCCAAGAGGGAATCACGCTCTGCCCGGGTGCTTGCCGACAAACTCCCCGTCATGGTGCGCAAGATGGTGTATCAGGAAGTGATGAAAGAGCTCGAGGAAGAGCTGACCGAGCGTGAAATAGACGTGGAAATGCAGATCGAGTATCGATGATTGGAATATTCAAGATGAATAATGGAAGCGCACTTTCATGATCACTACCGCCATCGTAATCCTGTTGCTGCTTCTGGCATTCAGCGGGTTCTGCATCGCCTACTGGCAGCTGCTGCTGTGCCGCCGTGAGGCCCGGATTCTCAACTCCCATCGGGTGGCGGCCCACAGCGCCATCCAGAAAAGCAGGATGGACCTTCTGGAAGTACGGAACCGTGCCCGATTGTTGGAGGACTCGGTCTCAGGCGGCGCCAGCGCGGTAGAGAAACTCCACAAGGCGATCTCCAACACCACCTTCGGGTTGATTGATCTTTTCTCGAAGGATGAAGAGTTCCGGCAGACGGCCCGTAAAGCCCGGGCCACTCATGATCAGACCAGTCAGCAGATCTACCGAACCGTGCGCACCACCAACAAGGCACTGCATATCCTTGCCGATACCCTGATCATCGGAAAGGCGGAAAAGCGGCTCGCTTCCCGCAAGCGCGGAAAAGCTGAGGGTACTGACGACGGTTAATGAATTTCGGCGGTCAGACCTTTTCCAGACGTTTCAGAACCACGTCGACGGTTACCTCCAGGGATTCGAGTGCCCCAGCCTTCTCAAGCCCCTCAGGGGTAGCCCGGTACAGATGCGGTGTCATGGCCAGCAGATCGGCAATGCTGGCCTGATCTGGAAGGTTCAGCGGCAAACGCACCGCAGTTGAATCCAGCTGCCGGAAACCCTCGGGGGCAGCGCTTTCAGCGTCTGCCGGCGGCTTCAGCTCCGGATAAATGATTTCACGTAGTTCCCTTAGATGGTCCGCACCGGCATCCACCTGTATCACCCGCCCGCCGGGCTTGAGCACCCGGGCGAATTCGCTGTACACCGGAAACCCGAACAGGCAAAGCACCAGATCCAGCGATTCCGGCAGGACCGGCAGGTTGGCATTGCTGCCCACCACCCATCGGGTCTGTTTATCCTGTTTTGCCGCAGCCAGGACTGCCCACTTCGAGATATCAACGCCAATCATGGCAAGCTCTGTGTTGCCGGCCACGTTTGCAAGGTGTCGGAGGTAGTAGCCTTCCCCCGAACCGGCGTCCAGCACCGAGCCAGCGCCCTCCTTCGGGAACGACTGGATCGCAAGATCGCTAACCGCCTCGGCGATCTTTGTGTAGAAGCCGGCACTCAGGAACCGTTGTCTGGCAGAGACCATTTCCTTGCTGTCACCCGGGTCCAGGGTACGTTTCTTCTGAACGGGCAACAGATGCACGTAACCCTGCCGGGCAACATCAAAGCTGTGCCCATTCTCACAGCGCCAGGTCTTTTCATGAGGCGTGAGCGGGCAGCCATCCAGTGGGCAGGCTAAAGCGTCAAACGGCATCGTGGTCATGGTTCGTGTATCCGGTTAACAAGTCGGGGCCGGGTATCATGGCAGGAATTTTGGTTTCACCCAAAACAAAAAGGCACCCGTAGGTGCCTTTTCTCAAGCCGGACAAAAAGTTACAGAACTTTCTTCAGCTCTTCCTCAAGCTGCGGAACTGCTTCGAACAGATCCGCGACCAGGCCGTAATCGGCAACCTGGAAGATCGGTGCCTCTTCGTCCTTGTTGATCGCAACGATCACCTTGGAGTCAGACATACCGGCCAGGTGCTGGATGGCACCGGAAATGCCCACGGCGATGTACAGCTGCGGAGCAACAATTTTACCGGTCTGGCCAACCTGCATGTCGTTCGGCACGAAGCCGGCGTCAACTGCAGCACGGGATGCGCCAACAGCGGCACCCATCAGATCGGCAACCTGCTCAAGCATCTTGAAGTTGTCGCCGTTCTGCATGCCGCGACCACCGGAAACAACGATACCGGCGCTTGCCAGATCAGGACGGTCAGACTTGGCCAGCTCTTCGCTTACGAACTGGGACAGGCCAGCGTCTTTTACAACGTCCAGCTGTTCAACGGCAGCGGAGCCACCTTCACCAGCAACCGGATCAAATGCGGTCGGACGAACAGTAACGACCTTGATGCTGTCACTGGATTTGACAGTGGCAATGGCGTTGCCAGCGTAGATCGGGCGAACGAAGGTGTCTTCGGACTCCACACGCATGATGTCGGAAACCTGGGCAACGTCCAGCAGTGCAGCAACACGTGGCATAAAGTCTTTGCCCACGGTGCCAGCGGCGGCCAGGATGTGGCTGTAGCCCTTGCCTACTTCGGCAACCAGCTCACCCAGGTTCTCGCCCAGGAAGTGACCATAAGCAGCGTTATCGGCAACCAGTACCTTGTTAACGCCTTCGGCCTTGGCAGCTGCTTCAGCAACGGCACCACAGTTCTCACCGGCAACCAGTACGTCGATGTCTCCGCCGATGGCCTTGGCAGCCGCTACAACATTCAGGGTAGCCTGTTTCAGGCTGCTGTTGTCATGTTCAGCAATTACAAGGATGCTCATTTAGATCACCTTCGCTTCGTTCTTCAGTTTATCGACCAGCTCGGCAACGTCGGCCACTTTCACACCCGCCTGACGGGAAGCAGGCGCTTCAACCTTCAGGGTGGAAAGGCGCGGAGCGATGTCGACACCCAGATCGGCCGGGCTCATGTTGTCCAGCGGCTTCTTCTTGGCCTTCATGATGTTCGGCAGAGAAGCGTAGCGCGGCTCGTTCAGACGCAGGTCTGTGGTGACTACCGCAGGCAGGTTCAGGGCAACGGTCATCAAACCACCGTCTACCTCGCGGGTTACATTGACCTTGTCGCCCTCAACAACCACTTCGGAAGCGAAAGTGCCCTGACCCATGCCGGTCAGCGCGGCCAGCATCTGGCCGGTCTGGTTGTTATCGGAATCGATGGACTGCTTGCCAAGAATGACCAGCTTTGGCTCTTCTTTCTCAACAACAGCCTTGAGCAGCTTGGCCGCTTCGAGAGACTGAACCTCCTCGTCGGTTTCGACGTGGATACCACGGTCAGCACCCAGCGCCAGCGCAGTACGGATCTGCTCCTGGGAGGCCTTGGGACCAATGGAAACCACCACGATTTCACTGGCAACACCCTTCTCTTTCAGGCGAACGGCTTCTTCTACCGCGATTTCGCAGAACGGGTTCATTGCCATCTTGACGTTGGCGAGATCAACACCGGTGTTGTCCGGCTTGACGCGCACCTTTACGTTGTAGTCGATTACTCGTTTTACAGCGACCAGAACCTTCATAGATTCCTCGTTCTTCTACGATGGGTTTATGACTTGCAGTCCTCGCGCAGAGCCTGCCGACATTCAATGCGCACTAATGATGGAGGCAACACTCAGCAGAATCAATAGCCTCAAACGACGCGCCAGGACTGAACTTTCAGCCAACTCCCCGGTATTGACCGGGGACGGCAATGAGACGATACTAGATTTCGACTCAAAACACACGATGTTTCAGTGTGCTCTTACAATGCCAAAGGACAGAGCGAATTTCAAACAAACGTTTGTTTGATTCTTCAAATACGGTATCCTTTTGGCTATGCAAGTCGGGTCAAACGGCTTGGGGCAGTCGTCTATAGGGACTTTTACCGGTATGATGGCGGCCCAGAATAATTGGCCTGCGGGCATATAATTTCCATTAAAGATGTTTGAGGAGACCAACGTGGAACGCGAATCGATGGAATTTGATGTTCTGATCGTCGGCGGCGGCCCGGCGGGCCTGTCGGCAGCGTGCCGTGTCATGCAACTGGCGCAGGAAGCTGGCGAGGAACTTACCGTATGCGTGGTAGAAAAAGGTTCTGAGATCGGCGCTCACATTCTGGCCGGTACCGTATTCGAGCCCACTGCCCTCAACGAACTCTTCCCGGACTGGAAAGAGAAAGGTGCCCCGCTGAACACGCCGGTTACCCGTGACGATATTTTCCTGCTGAAGAACCAGGAAAGCGCCACCAAGATCCCCAATGCGTTTGTGCCCAAGAACATGCACAACCATGGCAACTACATTATCAGCCTGGGCAACCTGTGCCGCTGGCTCGCCGAACAGGCCGAGCAGCTGGGCGTTGAGGTGTATCCGGGCTTTGCCGCCTCCGAGACCATCGTTGAGGACGGTCAGGTTAAAGGCATTATTACCGGCGATATGGGCGTGGCCCGTGACGGTTCCGAAAAAGACGGCTACATGCCGGGCATGGAGCTGCGCGCCAAATACACCCTGTTCACCGAGGGCTGCCGTGGTCACCTTGGCAAGCGCCTGATCAACGATTTCAACCTGGATGAAGGCAAGGATCCCCAGCACTACGGTATCGGTATCAAAGAGCTGTGGGACATTGATCCGGCAAAACACGAGCCGGGCCTGGTAGTTCATACCACCGGCTGGCCGCTGAAAGAGACCGGTTCCACCGGCGGCTCCTTCCTGTACCACCTGGAAAACGGCCAGGTATATGTGGGCCTGATTACGGATCTTTCCTACAGCAACCCGCACCTGAGCCCGTTCGAGGAATTCCAGCGCCTGAAGCATCACCCGGAGATCAAGAAACACCTCGAAGGCGGCAAGCGCGTCTCCTACGGCGCCCGCGCAATAACCAAAGGCGGCTACAACGCCCTGCCCAAGATGAGCTTCCCGGGTGGTCTGCTGCTGGGCTGTGACGCTGGCACCCTGAACGGCTCCAAGATCAAGGGCTCCCATACCGCCATGAAGTCCGGCATGCTGGGCGCCGAGGCTGTTTTCGAAGCGCTCAAAGACGGCAAGAGTGGCGAAGAGATCAGCAGCTTCCAGAAGAAGTTTGAGGACAGCTGGTTGTTCAAGGAGCTTTACGCTGAGCGTAACTTCGGCCCGGCCATGCACAAGTTCGGCAACGTGGTTGGCGGTGCTATCGCCTTCTTCGAGCAGAACATTCTCCGTGGCAGCCTGCCGATCACGTTCCACGATACCACTCCGGACTACGCCACTATGAAGCCGGCGGCCGAGTGCAAGAAGGTGACCTATCCCAAGCCGGATAACACACTGACCTTTGACCGTCTGTCCTCGGTGTTCATCTCCAACACCAACCATGAGGAAGATCAGCCGGTACACCTGAAGCTGACGGATCCGGAACTGCCGATTCGCGATAACCTGCCGAAATACGACGAGCCTGCGCAGCGTTACTGCCCGGCTGGTGTGTACGAAGTTGTCGAGAAAGATGATGGCAGCGGCAAGCGCTTCCAGATCAACGCCCAGAACTGTGTTCACTGCAAGACCTGTGATATCAAGGATCCTGCCCAGAATATTAACTGGGTGACTCCGGAAGGGGGCGGTGGCCCGAACTATCCGAACATGTAAGTTTGGATTCCGGTTATAAAACGGCCCTGCGTGGGCCGTTTTTTTTGCTTTCGGAAAAGGGGGCGGATGAAATATTCATCTGAGCCCACTTTTATTGTCGGATTACGGCTTCGCCTAATCCGACCTACAAAGACACATTTCGAAGCTTCACACCAACCCGTAGGTCGGATTAGGCGAAGCCGTAATCCGACATAATTATTTCCGGACACAAAAAAACGGCTCCCGCGGGAGCCGTTTCTGTAGCGCTTCGGAAAAGCTTAGTGAGCGTGGCCGTGCTCTTGCTCTTCGTCAGTCGCTTCGCGAGCTTCTACAACTTCTACGTCGAAGTGCAGAGTCTCTCCGGCGAGCGGATGGTTGGCGTCGATGGTGACGGTTTCGTCGCCAACTTCAACCACGCGAACAACCTGAGGGCCGCCCGGGGTCTGCGCCTGGAACTGCATGCCCGGCTCGATGGTATCGACGCCTTCAAATGCAGAACGCGGAACCGGCTGGATCAGCTCTTCGTTAACTTCGCCGTAGCCTTCAGCAGGCTCTACAGAAACCTTAACCTGATCGCCTGCGTTCTTTTCGTTCAGTGCACTTTCCAGTCCACCGATAATGTTCTGTGCACCTTCCAGATAAGACAGAGGCTCACGACCTTCTACACGGGAGGAGTCAAGCTGCTCTCCCTGATCGTTGGTGAGCGTGTAATGGATGGTGACAACACGAGGTTGGGCCATGTGATCTCCTTGCGTGTCGCAATGACTGTTTAATTGATTTAGGCAATCGAAAGTGATCGTGAACAGCCAGACTGCACAGAGGGACTAACGACCACCGGGCCTCGTTAGAGAGCCAGGCTCATAACAAGTATGAAAACACAGTTTAACAACTGAGCTAATGCGTTTTCTACCGTAATTCTGGGGCCGTAGTATGGGTTTTCAACCACCCTGCCCGATTTCGTAGAAAATTCCGTGACTAAAAACGCCAAGAACAGGATGACCGCCTTCATTCCGCTCGACCACATGCTCGGCCAGATCATAATAGGCGGCGGTTACCAGGCGAGCTTCGACGCCGTGGCGAACCTTGACGACAGGCCGCGGTTCGTCGGAGTCCGGATAGGTTCCCACTTCAAGGGGGTGGTGCTGGCCAATCTCGAGGGTTTCGCCCACGTTGGTGGTCAGTGAGATGATCTGCCGGTCGCCCTCCCCGGTCACCCGGAGCGAATGCGCCAGAAGCGGTGCGTCCTCGACCTGAATGCGCCACTTTTCCACCGGCGTCACCAGGTAGTACTCACCATCTTCCTCCCGGCGCAGAATGGTGGAGAACAGTCTTACAATGGCTTCCCGTGCCAGCGGCTCACCCTTGAAGATCCACTGACCATCACGGCTGATGCGAAGATCCATGTCGCCTGACAGTTCGGGGTTCCACTGATCAATGGGCGGATTGCCGGGGTTTATCACGGTTTCCTCCACCTTTTTAGCGAGATTATCCGGATTCATGCTCATAACGGTGGCTCCCGGTTCAGTGATTTACAACCCGCGCATCCATTCCGCGCGAAGCGGCGCCGCGCCAGGATTTGTGATGGCCAGGTTAACCTGCTCCAGCATTTTCTGCTTGTCGCGCCCAAGGGTTCCTTTCAACACCAGGTAATTCGAGGCGTGGTCGCTGCGGAAGATGGTTCTGTCGAGCTCCAGATGTTCCAGGAAAAGACGGATTTCCTCGAACAGCCCCTGCTGCGAAAGCGGGACGAAATCATCACCGAAACCTTCCCGGAAACGTTCTTCACCCTGGGGGAAGCTCACCACGAGGGTTGACAGGTAGTCTGGCTGGGTTTCATTACAGAGCGTGGCGGTGTTGATGGCATGCTGGCGCGAGAGGGTCTCACCGCCCAGACCATTCAGCACCATCACAGAACTGGTCAGGCCGGCCTCCCGGATCTTCAGCAACGCCGAGCGGGTCGATTCCCAGGTTTCGCCCTTGTTAACGCGGCGTAGAATTTCATCATCGCCGGATTCCATTCCAACATAGAGAATCTGGAGACCAGCTTCTTTAAGCTGTGCCAGCTCTTCCACGGTCTTTTTGGCAAGGTTGCGAGGCAGGCAGTAACTGGAAACCCGCTGAAGGTCCGGAAAAGCCTCTCGGAGCTGGCCGAGAATCTCCAGCAGCCGGCGGGTCGGCAGCACCATGGCATCACCGTCCGCCAGGAACACCCGGCGCACGCCGCCAAGGCTTCGGGCGGCGTTCTGGATATCCTGGAGCACGTCGTCGGGCTTGCGGGCCCGGAATTTCTTCTGCGGTTGGGTGTACATCTCGCAGAAGGTGCACTTGTTCCAGGAGCAGCCGTTGGTAACCGGCAGGATCAGGGACTTGGCTTCGCTGGGGGGCCGAAATACCGGCTCTACGTAGTCAATCGGAAAGCTGTACATAGTCAGGCTCGAATTTGAGGATTCAGAAGTCGGATAACTGGAGTATCAGGGCAGAAACTGCGCTTTCAAGTCTGCGCAGCCAGGGCCAACCACCGGCATGTCGAGCATCACCGCCTGGGAGGTCATGAACGGAATGCCCCGGCGGTGGGCGTCTACCAGAAGGGTGGCAAGGCCACCAACCAGTGGCATGTGGGAGACGATCATCAATGGCGATGCGTGCTGTTCGATCAGCGCATCGAGGCACTCGCCGGGGTCGTCGTCCGGAGTGAGGAACATCTTTTCCTCTACGGGGCAATTGAGGATCTCAGACACAATAGCGGCGGTTTGCCGGGCCCGTACGTAAGGGCTACTCCAGATCAGCTTTGGCCGCCAGGGCGACTCTGCGATGCGGGCAGCAACCTCGGCAACGCCCAGCCGGCCGGATTCGGTGAGTTCGCGCTCCTGATCCAGTGTATGCCAGCCAGCTTCGCCGTGACGCATGATGAGCAGTTGCAAGGGCTCTCTCCTTTCAGACCTTCTCCGGCGTGTCCGGGCCGTTTTACTGGCTGATGGTACGGGGCAATATAAACTCTACGTCGGAATTCTGGACCGACATCATCAGGCTATTGATCACCGCCCTGATTGAAGCATTATCGTAAAGAATCTCGTAAAGCCCACGGACCAGGGGCATATAGATACCGATCGCCTCGGCTTTTTCCTTCACCAGCTTCAGGGTATAGATACCTTCTGCAACCTGCCCAAGCTCAGCGACGGCATCGTCCAGATTCTGGCCCTGCCCCACTGCGTAGCCCACGCGATAGTTTCGGCTCTTCGACGACGTGCAGGTGACAATCAGGTCGCCTACACCCGCCAGCCCCATAAAGGTCATCGGGTTGGCACCGAGGCTGACGGCAAACCGGCTCATTTCTGCAAGGCCACGGGTAATGAGCATGGCCTTGGCGTTCTCCCCCATCTCCAGGGCCGAGGCAAGGCCGGCAACAATCGCATAGATATTCTTCAGTGCCCCGGCGAGCTCGACACCATACACATCCACATTGGCGTAAACCCGGAAGTACTCGCAGCCCAGGAGATCCTGAACAGCACGGCGAACATCCGGATCCTTGGCTGCGATTACAGTGGCGGTCAGGTCCCGGTTGACGATTTCCCCCGCCAGATTGGGGCCACTGAGCACGCCAATGCGACAGCGGGGAATCTCTTCCTGGAGAATCTCGCTCATTAGCTTGAAGCCGTGTTCTTCAATGCCCTTGGTCAGGCTGACAACAATCTGGTCGTCGCGGAATTTATCGCAGTTTTCACGGATAACGGCCCGAAAGGCCTTGCTGGGAATGGCAACGAACACAATCTCGGCCTTGCTGACAGCATCCGCAAGGTCGGTGGTGGGCTGGATATCACCGGCCAGTTCAATGCCTGGCATATAGCGGCTGTTGACGCGGGTGGTGCGAATTTCCTCAGCCTGGGCTTCTCCGCGCATCCAGAAATGGACGCGGTGGCCGTTTTCACCCAGTACCTTGGCCATGGCGGTGCCAAAACTGCCACCGCCGAGAACCGCTACATCGTGCACTGGTCCGGTTGCCCCAGTGTCTTGAGGCATCGATTGTTCAGACATAGTTCTTCCGTTTTGTCAGATCAGGTGTGAAACCGGCGGCGCCGCGCACATAGGGCAGGAGGCGTTAGCCGGGCTCTTCACATTCAAGAGCGCGCACCAGATTCTTGAATTCTTCCCTGTTTCGGTTGTTCAGGCCCATCAGCACCTTGTGGGCATCGAGAACCTTGTCCCGAACCTGCTGTTCGCTGGCCCTGAGTACAGGTATTTCTTCAAGCTCTTCAATACGGGACGCGGGTTCTCGAACAATGATGAAAATCTTGTCGAACCCCATGGAAGTGATAATGCGGGTAATGTCGGGGTTGGTCGAAATGAGTGTGGGCAGGAAATGACTCTGTTTCTGGGCCGCCATGGCGATCTTGGCCAGCAGGCCAAGCGTGGTGCTGTCGATGATATCGGTTTCGGTCAGGTCGATCACCACGGTTTTGAACTGAGGGTCCTGGGTGATGGACTCAACCAGATTGTCCAGCGTCGAACACAGGTTCAGCCGGATTTCCCCGATAAACTTCAGGACATATATGCCCTGTTTTTCAGCTTGCAGGATCTTGTAACCAGCCATGTTTCACACTGCCACTATTTCGACGGGGTGTTATCTGATCCGTTCATGGTATCAGTTACGGACACGATAGCGATATCGTCCGGTAGCTCTGTGATCTGATCGAGATCCAGAGCTTCACTAAGAGAGGCGACAGTGTGACGACCTCCCGATACGAGTTCAAGTAGTGTCCGTTCCTTTTCATCCAAACCTTTTTCCCGGATAACCTCCAGAATTCCATCCGAAAACAGGGTCAGATGAAAAGGTTTGTTCAGGGGTACTTCGTACACCTCCCACTCCGGCGTCTCGAACAGCCCTACCGGCAGCCCGCTGCCTTCGAGAAAAGCCGTCTCTCCTCCCTCGAATGACAGGATGGGCATTGGGAAATGCGCACCCACTGCGTAATTCAATTTACGCTCACTCAGGGAAATGATGCCAACGAAAACGGTTACGTGTTTGCCGAGGCCGGTATCCAGCAGCTCCGAGTTGATGCGCTCCAGGAATCGGTCTGGGTACAGGATATCCTCACTGGACCCCCTTCGCAGGTTTCGCTGCAGGCGGTTGGTGAGGTTTTTCAGCAGTACGGTCACGAACGCGGAGCTGGCGCCATGACCGGAAACATCAGCGATGTACACCAGCACCTTGTCGTCGGAAATGCGGAAGTAATCCAGAAAGTCACCGCTCAGGTAGAGCGACGGCTTGATCAGATGATCGACGTGCAGGCCACTCATTACCTGCTCGTGTTCAGGCAGCATCCGTAACTGGACTTTCCGGCCGGCACGCTGGTCTGCCCTGAGCTCGGCAATGCCATCCCGAAGATCCCGGTTCGCCTCTTCCAGTTCCTGCCGGTACAGCTGGTTCAGGCGGTTGACCCGCACCCTGTCGAACAGTTTGCCGAGAACGTCATCCAGGGCGCCCTTGTCGTCGTTGCAGGGCTTGAGCACAAAGTCCGCGGCCCCGGCCCGAAGCGCACTGACCACATCGGCACTGGATTCACTCGATGAGCAGGCAACGATCGGGGTGAAGGTTTCGGCTTCTTCCAGGCGGTTGGCAAGATCCCGGATGGCCTCCGGAGACAGATCTGCAAAGATGACGTCGGGAATGTTATCGTCAAACAGTGCCTTGGCGCCGGCGAGATCCGGATATCCCGTCACATAGAATCCCCTCGCTTCAAGATACCGGGCGAGATCCGTACGGGCCTTTTCATCGGCGTCAATTATAAGTATGCGCTCGGTGCGCGAGGTCATGGCGACTGCCCTAAACTACCAGCGATAAACGATAAATTGGCATGATTAAGCCTATTCTGGCACGCCCCTGTGATATAACAAGGCCAGTTTTATGAAATTGGGAGATTCCATCTGATGCGACGTGCCGTTAACGATCTTCTCGGAGCCTATGACAAGCTGATCATGGATCCGGTTCACGGAGGGATTCCACTCTACCGGCACGAAATCCAGGTGATCGACCACCCGCTGTTCCAGCGACTGCGCAACATCTGTCAAAACGACATCCTGAGCCTGGTCTTTCCCGGCGCGACCCATTCCCGATTCCTTCACAGCATTGGTGTGATGCATGTAGGTACGCGGATGTTCCGGTCGATGATTGACGCCTATCTGAGAGAACGGCAGCTCAGTGAGCAGACGGACCTGAGCCTGAGCCAGCTGGATGCCATCGACTACCTGGCCAAAACCATCCGGCTGGGCTGTCTGCTGCACGACAGTGGCCATTCCAGTTTCTCCCACCAGTTCACCCAGGCCCGGCGTATTCGGGAACTGATGTCGCGGCCGGGCCGTTTTGCGGATCTCTGGCGGGGTGTGGATTATTCCGCCTACCACCCGGAAGAGCCCGATGAACTGGAACACGAGCATTATTCCGTACGGGTCGCTCATGACGTACTGACGGCCGTAGATCTGGAGAGTGCCGGTCTTTACGCCCGGGATGTCATCGGCATCATGGAGACCACCGAGGTCAGGCCAAGCGAGACATTCTGCCGTCATGCCCGGACTTTCTGGGCTTTTATAGCCGGTGAGGATGCCGCTGCGGGATCGCCCCTGAGTGAAAATATTCCCGGCCTGGTGATGGACCTCCTGTCGTCCATTGTCTCCGGCGAAATCGATGCCGACCGCGCCGACTATATGCTGCGGGATGGCTTCCACTCATCAGTCACCATAGGCGGTTTCAATCTGGACCACCTGCTGAGTAACCTGCGGTTTGGTTGGGATGTATCTGAGCCCTGGCTGGGGCTTGCCATTACCCAGAAAGGGCTGGGGGCGCTTGAAGACTTCGTTTACAGTCGCCACCAGATGTACCGGAAGGTGTATGCCCACAAGACTGCGCTTGGCTTTGACTGGCTGCTTCGGGAAGCGATCAATGAAGTACTGGATGACCCGGAGAATTTCGAATGGGTGGATACCTGCCTGAGCGACATGGCCTACTTTGCCGAGCTCACCGATAACTTTTTCTGGGAGGCCTTCCGCAAAGTGGCGCGCAAACACCCGAAAAGTTTCTCCTTTTGTATTGTGAACCGGGTGAAGCTGAATCACCTGGATACCCGGGAAGACCTCTCGGCCAGGGGAATTGAGCGGCACAGCGCCTGGCTGGCCGGGGAGCTCTCCCTGAATCCGGCCCAGGTGGTGACCTGCTCCATGCGGGCGCGCTTCTCGAATATCCAGGACAATTTCAACGGTATAAAGGTGCTGGTGCGCGAGCCCATTCATCGCACCCGTTCACTGAAGAAGATCACCGATGTGAGCGCCTTCTTCAGTAAATTCAGTGACGGCACGATCACCCATTTTTACACTCGCCCGGATGTCACCACCGGTAGCCAGGAATCCCTTACTGAGTAGCAGTCTCTGCATTCAGCTCAGCAACCACTCCGCAGGCGCTGTCGAACGCGCCCTCAACCCGACCACCGCTGAGCCAGTCGCCCGCCAGTCCGAGCCCGTAATCCGGGAACCACAGGTGACCGGGCTGTTCTCCGCCCTCAGAGCGCGCATAAAGCCAGCGATGGGTGACAACGTCGTCTGGCCCGACATCAAAGCCCGTCAGCTCCTGGAAGGCAGCGAGGAGTTTGTCGGCAACCTCATCTGCGGGTGCATCCACATGGTCTTCCGTCCAGGCGGGGCTGGCATGCAAAACCCACCACTGACCGTCGTCATCCCGACCGGGTTTGCTGGAGTTGTTGGCCACCCAGAACAGTGCCGGTTGCTGGCAACGCATGCCTTCATGATGCGGCCAGGGTGAGGTCGGGAAGTGGGCGGCGACGGCCCAGCACGGCAAAACCCGGCTCACCGGATCATCGAGATGCGCGGCCAGTTCGTCCAGGCCACTGTCGGCAAGCAGATCCCGGGCCTGTGCCGGAGGCGCGGTGATGATCACCTGGTCAAAGTCGCCCAGGTGGGTGCCGGAGGTATCCAGAACACGCCAGGACTGGTCGTTTCGGGCCAATTTGCCAACCCGGGTTTCAGTGACAACCGAGGCATGAGCGGACAACGCCCGGGTGATGGCGGTCATACGTGGCGTGCCCACAAAACGCGTTTCCGGAGGGAACGGCTCCCAATTACCTGCCTCTGTCTGGAAACCAAACCGGCCTTCCCACGGTCCGAAACTGTCAGTGCCGGCAAATTCACGGAGAAACGGCAGAAAGTCCGGGTTTCGGGAGGTGAAGTACTGTGCGCCCACATCGGCCGAACCGCCGGTTACCCGTTTTGCTGCGAGCCTGCCACCAGGCCCCCGGCTTTTTTCAAAGACGGTGACGTGATGGCCGAGGCCCTG
The DNA here is from genome assembly GCF_002933275.1 of Marinobacter maroccanus. Lineage (GTDB taxonomy): Bacteria > Pseudomonadota > Gammaproteobacteria > Pseudomonadales > Oleiphilaceae > Marinobacter > Marinobacter maroccanus. The sequence goes on along the minus strand of NZ_PSSX01000015.1, from coordinate 9,452 downwards.
CAGTTTAATAGCCGCTGTCAGGCCGGCGAGGCCTGAACCAACAATAGCGATACGGCGTATAAGAGGCGAATGAAAGGTTTGATTAAACATGGTTTATCGTGCATCCAATTCCGGTAGTTAGATCGTACAACTCCCCATGAAACTGCTTTGGCCACAAGGCTGAGCGTGCGATCAAGGTTCCACAAAAGAGAAAGGGCAATCAGGGTATGACCCGAATGCAGCATTGGCTTACAAACATTCTGAGGTGGTTCGACTCCGAGGCGGGTTCGGATCACATAGACACCACGTCCAGATCGTTCAATTTTTTACGGGTTATTCCGTTCATAGCGCTTCACCTGGCGTGTTTGCTGGCGTTCTATACCGGCGTTAGCGCCTTCGCCATCGGTTTTGCGATCGCATTCTTCCTGGTGCGCATGTTCGCGATCACTGGATTCTACCATCGTTACTTTGCACACAAGACGTTCAAGACCAGCCGCCCTGCCCAGTTCGTTTTCGCCGTTCTTGGCGCCAGCGCTGCCCAGCGGGGACCATTGTGGTGGGCCGCTCACCACAGGCATCATCATCAGCATTCCGATGATGTCCAGGACCTCCACTCACCCCATCAGGGTGGCTTCTGGTGGTCGCACATGGGCTGGTTCACCTGTGACGCCGGCTTCGCCACCGACGAACGCCGGGTTCGCGATTGGCTCAAATTTCCCGAGCTGAAACTGATCAACCGGTTTGATGCGCTTGTGCCAGCCCTGGCCGCAGTGGGTATCTACGCCCTGGGTGAGGCTCTGGCCGCCTGGGCACCAGGCCTGGGAACCAATGGTTTGCAGCTTCTGGTGTGGGGGTTCTTTATCTCTACGGTGGTGTTGTTCCATGCCACTGTGTCGATTAACTCCCTTTCTCACGTATGGGGAAAGCGCCGGTTCGAGACATCTGATGACAGCAGGAACAACTTCTGGCTGGCCCTGCTCACCCTCGGCGAGGGATGGCACAACAATCATCACCGCTGGCCCCAGTCTGTGCGCCAGGGGTTCCGCTGGTATGAAATTGATATTACCTGGTACGGGCTCTGGCTGATGTCCAAGCTGGGAATTATCTGGGAGCTGAACCCGATCCCGAAACACATTCAGGAAGAAACACGCGAACTGGACAGAATGAGGAGGAGCAGGCAATGACAACCGCCTCAAAGATCGAAGTAGGTGCGCGTAACTCGGCGGTGCCGGCAACGCTCGACAATTTTCGGGCGCTGTTCAATGAACTCGATAAGGGCAATCTCAACAAACTTTCCCGGGTCTACAGCGAGGATATCCGGTTTCAGGACCCGCTGAACACGGTTCACGGGCTTGATGAGCTCACACATTACTTCGCTGGGGCCTACGCCAACGTGATCTCCTGTCGCTTCGAGTTCGGTGACGCTGTTGTACAGGGAGAGTTTGCTGCGCTTCCCTGGGTTATGCATTTGCGCCACAAACGCATTCGCAAGGGCCAGGAAGTTCAGGTGCAGGGCATGAGCCACCTGGAAATCCGGGATGGCATGGTGTGCTACCACCGGGATTACTTTGACGCCGGAGAAATGCTTTACGAGAACCTGCCAGTCGTTGGCAGGGTCATTCGCTGGATCAAGGATCAGGCAGGATGAGTGATCGACTTCAGGAAACCTCGAATATCTGGATTACCGGAGCCAGTTCGGGCATTGGCGAATCCGTAACCCGTGCTCTTGCACGCGGTGGTCACCGCCTTGTGATTACCGGTCGACGTCAGGGAGCCCTTGAGGAGCTTGCTTCGGTTGCGCCCGAGCGGATCATTCCGGCTGCAGCAGACACCACCAGCAAGGAAGATCTGCAAGCCATTGCCGGGACACTCGAGAACCACGGCGACCTGAATATGGTGATACTTAATGCCGGCACCTGTGAGTATCTCGAGATTGCCCATTACAGCAGTGACGTGATCGAAAAGAACATACGCACCAACGTAATCGGCACGGCCCGGTGCCTGGACATCGCCCTGCCCGCCCTTCGCCGCAGCCGGGCAAAGGGGCAGCCTGCCACCCTTGTGATTGTCAGCTCCTCGGCCTGGTGGTTTCCCTTTGGCCGGGCCGAAGGTTACGGCGCCTCCAAGGCCGCTCTGACCTATTTCGCCCATGCCCTCAGGGCCGATCTTGCCGCCGAAGGTATCGACGTCGTCGTGGTGTCACCCGGCTTTGTAAAGACCCCGCTGACCGACCGCAACGATTTCCCGATGCCTTTTCTGGTCTCGACAGAGGACGCGGCGGAGCGGATTGTCAGTGGCCTGGCCCGTGGTAAGAACGAAATCGCATTCCCCAAGCGTTTCACCTGGATGTTGAAAGCGCTGGGCGCCCTTCCCCGGCCCCTAATAGACCGTATGTCGGCCTCCATGGCCCGAAAAAGCAACACCGAAGAGGAAAACAATGGATGAGTAGTGAACGTCAGCGAATTGCTGTCATTGGGGCCGGCGTTTCCGGCCTCACGGCTGCCTGGCTTTTGGCCGAGAAACACGAGGTTCAGGTTTTTGAAGCAGGTGACTATGCCGGCGGTCACACCAACACCGAGCAGGTTGAAGCCGGTGGTAGAACCTGGCCGGTCAACACGGGGTTTATCGTGTTCAACGACTGGACCTATCCCAATTTCATCAAATTGATGGATCGGCTTGGCGTGCCATCGGAAGTCAGCGACATGAGCTTCAGCGTGGATTGCAGCAGCACCGGACTGCAATACAACGGTACCAGCCTGAATACCCTGTTTGCCCAGCGAAAGAATCTGGTCAACCTGCCGTTTCTGAAAATGGTGCGGGAGATTCTGCGCTTCAACAAGGAAACCCGGGCAGACCTTGAGGCGGGCAACATCAACAATGAGGAAACCCTTGGCGAATATTTGAACCGGAACGGTTATTCCCGTTACTTCCGGAATTACTACATCGTGCCCATGGGTGCGGCGATCTGGTCAGCGCCGGAGATCATTCTGGAACAGTTTCCCATCCGGTTCTTCCTGCAGTTCTTTAACAACCACGGCATGCTGTCCGTGGATGATCGCCCCACGTGGCGGGTGATTTCCGGCGGTTCCGCCCAGTATGTGAAAAAGATGATGGAACGCCTGGGTGACGCCACCCACCTGAACAGCCCTGTGGACAGGGTGGTGAGGGATGAAAACGGTGTCACCGTCTCGGTGAAGGGCGAGGATCATCACTTCGACCAGGTCATTTTTGCGTGCCACAGCGATCAGGCGCTGGCCATGCTTGGAAACCCAACTGACAACGAGCGGGATATTCTGGGCGCCATGGCGTACCAGAACAACGATGTGGTGCTTCATACCGACAGCAGCGTGTTACCGGATAATCGCCGCGCCTGGGCCGCCTGGAACTACTTTATCCCGACCCACAGCACGGAGCCTGTCTCCGTTACCTACAACATGAACATCTTGCAGAACTTCCACGATGCTCCGGAAACCTTCTGTGTGACTCTCAATCGCAGCCGTGATATCGATCCCGACAAGGTGATCAAGCGCTTTGAATACGCTCACCCGGTGTTCACCCTGGATGCAGTGGCCGCTCAGGAACGCTACGATGAAATCGGCAACCAGAATCGCACCCATTACTGTGGCGCCTATTGGTTCAACGGATTCCACGAAGACGGTGTCCGCAGTGCGCTGCGGGTAACACAGGCCTTCGGGGTGGAGCTTTGACCATGAACAGCCAGTGGCTGGAGGGTACTGTCCGGCACAGACGGAAGTACCCGGTGCAACACGAATTCAGCTACAGCACCGGCATGCTGGCTCTGGATACCGATGAGTGGGGCAAGGTTGCCGGGGTCAGTCCGGTTTTCTCCCTGGAGCGATTCAACTGGATTTCTCTGAAGCGGAAGGATTACTTTCGCCCGGACACTGGCGACCTGTCGGTGGCTGTTCGCGATCACGTGGAAGAAGCCACCGGTTGGCGCCCCGACGGGGAAGTGGAACTGATTACCCACCCCCGCTACTTCGGCTATGTCTTCAACCCCGTCAGTTTCTATTTCTGCTATCGGTCCGGGGAATGTCCCGCTGATGGTGTGGTTCCCAAAGTGATCGTTGCCCAGATTACCAACACACCCTGGCACGATCGCCATGCCTATTGCCTGGAAACCACAGGAACGGAACCCAACCAGGCCGGTTGGCGCACCGAGCAGTTTGGCTTCAGCAAACGCTTCCATGTGTCGCCGTTCAATGGCATGAATCAGCATTACGAGTGGACATTCAGTTTCCGGGGCCCGGATCTGAGAATCCACATGAATGTTCTGGAGGAAGGCCGGAAGCATTTTGATGCCACCCTGGTAGTCCAACGCACCCCTCTCAATCGTAAAGATGTGCACAGAAGTCTTCGAAAGTTTCCGCTTGAGGCGTTCAAGGTTGTAGCAGGCATCTACTGGCATGCTCTGCGTCTCAAGCTGAAGGGTGCACCGTTTTACAGCCACCCGGACAAACTGCCCGAAGACGACGGTGCCTACCGCCGTGGGCACGATGATTCCGGGCTGGATGTCACCAGCGCCGAGACCAATGACGAGATTCGCGGAAGGGTAAGCTCATGGAGAACCTGAATACTTCGGTTGAAAACACCTCATCCGGCTCCGGCAGCCTGCCGGCCCTCAGCCGGTTTGCGAGGACGCTGGTGATTCAGCAGCTCCGGTTACTGGGCGAAGGGCAACTGACGGTCAAGGAATCCGGGTTTGAAGACCTGGTATTCGGAGACGGCAACAGCCAATACCAGCCCGCCGAACTGATTGTTCATGATCACAGTACCTGGCGTGACTTGCTGACCGGCGGCAGCGTTGGAGCAGCAGAGGCGTACGTGGCCGGTGACTGGTCGACGCCCGATCTGGTCGCCCTGCTCCGGTTCTTTACCCGGAACGTCGACCGCATGAACGAGTTCGAAGACCGATTCAGCTGGGTTACCAAGCCGGCTCTGAAAGGTTTGCACTGGCTGAACCGCAACACCAAGGAAGGCTCCCGGAAGAATATCAGTGCCCATTACGACCTGGGCAACGACCTGTTCGAGACCTTCCTCGACCCGACCATGATGTATTCCTCGGCCATCTACCCGAGTGCTGAATCCACGCTCGAAGAAGCCGCCGTTCACAAACTGGATACCATCTGCCAGAAACTGGATCTCCAGCCGGGTGACAAGGTGATTGAAATCGGCACCGGCTGGGGTGGTTTTGCGATTCACGCTGCCAGACATTATGGCTGTCACGTGACCACGACGACCATTTCCAGAGAACAGCTGGAGTTGGCAAAAGCGCGGGTTCAGAAGGAAGGTCTGGAAGACCGTATAACCCTGCTGTTCGACGATTACCGCGATCTTGACGGCCAGTTCGACAAACTGGTCTCCATCGAGATGATCGAAGCCGTTGGCCCGCAGTTCCTGGATAGCTACTTCTCCCAGATTAACGCCCTGCTCAAGCCGGATGGGCTGGCGCTTGTGCAGGCCATCAATATGCCGGAGCAGCGTTACCAGAGAGCCCTGAAGAACGTGGACTTCATCCAGCGCTTCATATTCCCCGGTAGCTTTATTCCCTCCTTCGGGGCGATCCTCGAGTCGGTTCGCAAGGAAAGCAAGCTGGTGCTGACCCATGCGGAAGACACCGGTTTCCACTATGCCCGCACGCTTCGCGACTGGTGTGACCGCTTCATGGCCCAGCGCGATAAACTGGATTCGATGGGTTACGACGAGGCATTCCGACGGCTGTGGCACTTTTACTTTGCCTACTGTGAGGCGGGCTTCAGCGAGCGCGCCATTGGCGTGGCTCAGCTGGTGTTCGCCAAGCCCGGCAACAAACGCGAGAATATTTTGAGCGTATGATTGCGTCAGAAACGGCCCGTAACGTACTGAACTTCCTGCTGTTCCAGGCAGGCTGGTTTGCCTGTGTGTTCTATCCGGGGCTGACTGGTGCCGGGATCGTCGTTGTGTTTCTGATCCTGCATTTTGTGCTGGTTAGCCAGAACCGGATGACCGAATTGCAATTCATCGGCTTGGGCACCGTGGTTGGCTCGGTTCTGGACGGCATCTGGTTCCAGACCGGTATTCTGGACGACGGCACCGGCAAGGTAATGCTGACACCACCGTGGCTGGTGGCTATCTGGGCCATTTTCATGACCACCCTGAGCCATTCTCTGGACTGGATCAGCAAGAAAGCCTGGCTGCCGTTCGTGCTTGCGCCCTTCGCCGGTCCATTCGCTTACTGGTCCGCAAGCCAGCTCGGTGCAGTGCAGCTGCCGGAATTGATTCCCTCGCTGATTGCACTCGCATTTGGCTGGCTGGTTGTTTTCCCACTACTCTTGTTCGCCCGTAAAACGCTTTATCCGGAGCTGGTGCGATGAGAAACGAAACCGTGATGGTTACCCTTGCCCTGATGACTGCTTCTATACCAGCGGTAGCTCAGGATTTCCGCTTCACCGGTACCGCGACCACTGACAACGGTAGCGTCATCTACGAGGAGCGCCACGCCGTTAACGGCACCTGTGAGGATGGAATCTTCCGACCTCAACAGCATGAGGTGGCCTATCACAAACCAGATTCAGAGGAGTCGTTCGCCAGTAAGGCGCTCGAATATGACGCCTCAGTGCTGCGCCCCACCGTAGACTTCTATCAACCGACGTTCGATGAAAAAATGGAGATAACCTACCCCGAACCGGAGACCCTGGTGATTAACTGGCAGACGCCCCGGGGCGAATCGGAAAGGTTCGAGGTTGCGTACCCGTCCAATACCGTTGTGGACGCGGGATTCGACAACTTTGTCCGCCAGAACTGGCAGAGTGTGGTAGCCGGCGAGCCCGTGGAATTCCGGTTTCTCGGGCCTACCCGGGGCGAGCACTATGGCTTCGTGCTGGAACGGGTCAAAAACGACCGGGTGGATGCCGACCATGTTGTCCAGATACGCCCGACCGGCATGGTGCTGAGGTTCCTGGTAGATCCGATTGTGTTGGGTTACAGCGACTCGGGAGCTCTTTCCGATTATCTTGGCCTGACCAATATCCGGAAAAATCAGGACGAGAACTACACCGCTCACATCCGCTATTCCGTCGAAACCAGCCCGGATTGTGAACTGACCCCCTGAAACTGTCGCCTCTGCCAAGTCAGAACCCGGGGGCCAGTGTGTTAAACTTCGGCGGGAACCAACGCCGGAGAGTTTTTTGCAATGATGTTCGTCTCTTTCAACGTCAACAGTATCCGTACCCGCCTGCACCAGCTTGAAGCCGTCATCGACGCCCTCGCTCCCGATTTTATCGGTCTCCAGGAAACCAAGGTTCAGGACGATGACTTTCCGGTAGAAGCGATCCGTGAACTGGGCTACCACGTGCATTTCCACGGCCAGAAAACCCACTACGGCGTTGCCCTGCTCTCAAAGGCGGAGCCGGAAACGGTTGTTAAAGGCTACCCCTGGGACGGCGAGGATTCCCAGCGCCGACTGATTACCGGCCATTTCACCGTTAATGGTGAAAAGCTGACAGTAATTAACGGCTATTTTCCCCAGGGCGAAAGCCGTGACCATCCGGTGAAGTTCCCCGCCAAGGAAAAATTCTACGCGGACCTGATGCGCTACCTGGACGAGCTCAAGCAAGCCGGCGGCCACGTGGTGGTCATGGGTGATATGAACATTTCCCCAACCGACAAGGACATTGGCATTGGCGCAGACAACGCCAAACGCTGGTTGCGGACCGGCAAATGCTCTTTCCTTCCGGAAGAACGGGAATGGCTTGGCCAGGTTGAGTCCCGTGGTTATACCGATGTGTTCCGGCACCTGCACCCGGATGAGGCGGATACCTTCAGTTGGTTCGACTACCGCAGCAAGGGATTTGAACGCGACCCCAAGCGGGGCCTCAGGATCGACTTGATCATGGCCAGTGAAAGCCTGCTGCCGAAAGCCCGGCAAGCCGGCGTTTCCTACGATATCCGCGCCATGGAAAGGCCGTCCGACCATTGTCCGGTCTGGGCGAGCTTCGAACTCTAGGGGCTGGCCCGGCGCGACATGAAAAAAATCAAAACCCGCGACCGTATCCTCCAGACCAGCCTGGCGCTGTTTAACAGCGTCGGCGAGCCCAATGTCACAACACTGCTGATCTCCGATGAGATGGACATCAGCCCGGGCAACCTTTATTACCACTTCAAGAGCAAGGGCGACATTGTCGAGGAGCTGTTCGACGATTACGAGCGCGACATGGTGGATCTGCTGGCGGTCCCGGAAGATGCCGACATCAGCCTCGAGCAACAGGGATTTTTCCTGCATCTGCTCTTCGAGGCCGTTGCCCGCTACCGGTTTCTCTACCAGGACCTGGTGAACGTTTTGTCTCGCTACGATCAGTTGCAGGTGCGCTTCAAGCGAATTCAGAAGAAAAAAATGATCGCTTTCAAAACCATTTGCGAAAGCTTTCGGCGCCAGGGAATTATGGCAATCGAACCGGAAGAACTTGAATCTTTATGTGAACAGTTAACGCTAACTGCCTGTTATTGGAGTGCTTTTGATACCCTATCTCACCTGGACGACAGGGAGTCGGTGGATCCGGGTCGCGGCGTTTATCAGATGATGCACCTCATCCTCCCCTACCTGGAACCCGGCCACCGGGAAGAAGCCCGGTTGATGAGCCGGGACTATCTTTGACCGGCGTAATTATTCCTCTTCATCGTCGCCGGCACGATTGCGCAGGCGGGCGAGTTCTGATTCAAGGGCCTCAATCCTCCGCTCCAGGGATTCGATCTCTTCCCGACGGTGGATCCCCAGGCGTCTCAGTGCCCCGGATACCCGTTCATCAAACATGTGCTCAAGCCGGTCCCAGGTGCCAGTCGCCCGTTCGCGAACCCCTTCAACCCGGTCCTCCACGGACTTGATCTGTTTTTCGACCACGCCCCGGGTTTTGTTCTCCAGCTGCTCACCTTCCTGAACGAGACGATCGAAGAAACGGCCGGTGTCCTCCTCGGCCTTGGTGTAGGCGCCCAGCCCGGCCAGCCAGATCTGGCGGGCGGAACCCTTGATTTTTGCCGCCAGTTGCGGATCATTCTCCGGCTTATTGTCGTTCTCGTCAGACATGTAACAACCTCGGGGGTACGGATATTTCTTTCGAAGGCTTATTGTATTACAGGTTTGACCGGATTTCAGTCGGTCTGGAAGCCGCACCATGAAAGGCCGCAGTATAAAGACGTATCCGATATGAAAAAATGTTTTCAAACGAAAGTCGCTCTCGCTTGAAGTGTTCAAAATATAGTCAATACTTCCCAATACCGGCGTCCCTGCTGATGCCGGTTTGTCTGGAAGTCTTTCATGGATACTACTCGCACGCCTCTGCCCGGCATCCTTTGTCGGGCTTTTTTTTGGTTCATCGCGCTTTACCGGGAAACGCTGCTTTTATCTTTAGGAAGAAGTAATCGTTGTCCCGGTAGCCATAAGCCATCCGCTTGATCACCTTGATCTTGTTGTTCATTCC
>NZ_PSSX01000014.1 GCF_002933275.1 Marinobacter maroccanus | reverse complement strand
GGGCAAGAGGATTAGCATTCATAGGGACGGCGGTGGATTGGTTAATTTTGTTGTTTTGGCGAACTCAAAACTAACCGGTTTTACCGCCGTCTCCTACTTTTTCACGCTAACCTGCGATGAACCCAAAAAAAGCCCCGTTGATCGGGGCTTTTTCATGGCATCAGGTTCAGCTGAATTTCTTTTTCAGGGCCGCTTCCACCGCCGGATCGACAAATTCCGAGACATCGCCGCCCAGGGATGCAATTTCCCGGATCAGGGTGGAGGAGATGTAGGAGAGGTGATTGGCTGGTGTCAGGAATACGCTTTCCACTTCCGGCGCAAGCCGGCGGTTCATGTCGGCCAGTTGGAATTCATATTCGAAATCAGACACTGCCCGGAGGCCACGAAGGATCACGGTGGCGCCCTGTTCACGGACGAAATCGGCCAGCAGGTTGCTGAAACCGGTGACGCTGACATTGGGGAGGTGCGCGGTCGCCTGGCGGACCAGTTCGCAGCGTTCCTCAAGATCGAGAAGTGGCTGCTTCTTGGGGTTGTAGGCGATGGCGACGACGATTTCATCAAACATTCTGCCGGCCCGTTCGATCAGGTCGGTGTGGCCGTTGGTGATGGGATCGAAGGTGCCCGGATAGATGACTTTGGACATGCACAGCTCCTTTCTTTGCAAGAGCCTAGGATAGCAGCATTTTTTGGCCACCTGTAGTTGGCGGCCAGGGCATTGGTAAACGCATGTTTGCTATGCGGGTGGTGCCAGATGGAAGGGCTGATCCGGGAAACGCTACGAGCACCCCTTCGGGGTCCGGCCAGCAATCACAGATTGCTGTCGTTCGCCTGCGCATGAAGCTTCGCTTCATAATCGCTTGTCTCACCCATGTGCGCTTGAGCGAAGCCATCCCTGGCTTCTCACATTCCCGGATCAGCCCTTCCAGCCGGCCCTGTCATCCCCGTGCAGGTCTCCCCGAGGGGCAGCGTTAGCCGGATGATCAAGACAGTCTCTGCGCAAGCCTGGCGCTGTTTCTCGCTGCCAAAGCATACACCGACAGCTGCGGATTTGCGCCAATGCTGGTGGGGAAGATCGAGGCATCATGGACGCTAAGGTTGCTGACCTGGTGGTGTTCGCCAAAGCCGTTGACGACCGAGTTTTGTGGGTTGCTTCCCATGGCACAGCCGCCCATCTGGTGGGCGGTGAACAGGCGGACCCGGTGGGGTGCCATGGGTAGTTGGTTGATGGCGGCTTTGGCGTCGGTCCAGTTGGTGTACCAGTCGGAATCCAGGTGCATCAGGCGGACTTTGTCGGCGCCGGCGGCGAACTGGATTTCGGCCATGGTGTGGAAGGCTTCTCGGATGCCGGTCCAGAGGTAGTCGGTGACCGGGTAGTCCAGTACCGGGCTGCCGTCGTCGCGGAGGGAGACGGTGCCGCCGGGGCTGTCGGGGTGGAAGCCATCCCGGAGCAGGGCGATGGTGGACTGCATGTGGGGCAGGCCGGCCATGTTGTTGATCTGGTTCTCTCCGTGGCCGGGGATCACGCCGCTGGACATGCCAGGGTGTAAAGGCGGCACTTCCAGCTTGTAGCCAACCGGGCCGTCAACGCCGTTGCGGAAGTTGAATTCGTCGGAGTAGATCGATTGTGGCGCGCCGTAGTATGGGTCGACCCGTTGCGGCATCTGGGCGACGGTGGCGTTGACCGGGTGGATGAACGACCGCTTGCCGACACGCTGGTTCGGGTCTGGAATCTCGGAGCGAAGCAGAAGGCCGGGGCTGCCGATGGCGCTGGCGGCGACCACGAAGTGTCTGGCTTTGAGGTTGACCTTGATTCCGGTCGGGGTGACGCCGTCATCGGCAAACGCAGAGGCTTCCAGGTGGTCGATCTGGTCCTGTTTCATGACCAGGCGGTCGGCGCGCAGGCTGTGGAACAATCGGGCGTTGTTGTCGAGTGCCCCCGGGATCGTCGTCATCAGCGCGCCCTGTTTGGCGTTGGTTGGGCAGCCGACGCCGCAATACCCCAAGTTCCAGCAACCTTTGACGTTGCGGGGAATGATCTGCCAGCTGTACCCCAGTTTCTCGCAGCCCTGGCGCAAAATGTCATTGTTGACGTTGGGATCTGCCTGCCAGGGTGACATGGAATGCCGTTCTTCCCGGCCATCGAACCAGGGCGCCATGGCGTCTGGCCGGAGTTCTTCCAGTCCGAACTGGTCGGCCCAGTAATTCAGGGTCGGCGCCGGTGTGCGGAAGCTGCTGGTCCAGTTCACGGTGGTGGAGCCGCCAACGCAGCGGCCCTGCAAGATGGCGATCGCCCCGTCCCGGGTGACCCGGCTCATGCCTTCCTGATAGAGGTTGGCATAGGAGGTTTGCTCGTCCATCTTGAAGTCTTTCTGGTAGTACAACCGGCCCTCTTCAACCAGAATTACGGACAATCCGCTGCGGGCCAGAATCTCGGCGGTGGTGCCGCCACCGGCGCCGGTTCCGATAACAACAACGTCGGCTTCCGTGGTCAGGTGTTCCGTCAGGTGGGCACCATCGGTAACATTCCAGCCTGATTCCAGGCCCCGGGCAATACGATCGGTTAATGACATGCTTGGCTCCGTCAGATCAGCTGGCAATCAGGCATTTTGGAATTGTGGCAATGCGTCGACCGCATATTGCGGCGGCCCGGGATAGCCGGACAGATGCCAGAAATCCCGATAGCCATAGAACGCCACGTTGCTGATCTTGGTCAGGGCAATGTAGCCATTGTTGAACAGCCCGATGCGGCTGGTGCGCCAGCGCTCAAGAAACGCATCCGCTTCCGCCGTGGTTACGTTCGGCCAGCTGGACCAGACCCGGGCAACGGTCACCCGGGTCAGCCCGAAGTTCAGCAGATCAAAGAGTTGCCGAAGTTCCTTCTGGTTGGCCGGCCCGAACTTGTGGATGCCGGCATCAATACGTTCAATGGTCCCGGCAATTGCCATGTTTCTAGCCTGGGACTGCTCTGGCAAACCCGGGCCAATCATGGCGGGCAGCAAAGCCTCGAACAGCGCAATGTCATCCTCGTTCAAAAACCGGAACTGGTAGCTGGCGTCCATCCGGGTGCCAACGGCACTCAGCCGACCTGCCGGCTCGGTGGCACAACCACTCAGCCCGGCGGTGACACTGACAGTACCCAGGAAGAGGGCACCGCTCAGTCCGGTTTTCAGAAAGCTTCGGCGGTTGAGATCGGTAAATTGGGGTTGTCCTGATGAGTCAGGAAGAGGGTGATTCATGGGTGGATTCTCATTTTTATTGTATTGAAGGCACTGAAACTGTCAGATCGTCGAGGGCTGGTGCTGCCTTCCGAAACTGTGCAAAACAGGGATGTTTTGCTCAAGCCTACACGGACGTATTAACGGCGTGTTTCGGAAGGCAGCGCCAGCGCTCGACAGGCTACCAACTGTGAGTCCTAGCGGATAAAGAACTTGTAAACCAGCTTGTGCGCAGTCGTCCCGTGGGGCGCATAGACAAACTTGCCGCTGTTGAATTTCTGCTTGGTAAAAATGGCCCGGTGATGGGAGAAGGTCAGGAACCCTTCGCGGCCATGGTAGTGCCCCATGCCGGAATCGCCGATACCACCGAATGGCAGATCGTCCTGGGCCACGTGCATCAGCGAATCGTTGATGCACATGCCACCGGAATGGGTGTTATCCACCACATGCTGCTGCTGGGTCTTGTCGTAACCGAAGAAGTACAGGGCCAGGGGCCGCGGACGATCGTTGATGTAATGGATGGCCTCGTCAAGGCTGCCGTAACTCACGACCGGCAGAATTGGACCAAAGATCTCATCCTGCATCACCTTCATGTCCGGCGTGGTTTTCAGGACCAGCGTCAGCGGGATCTTGCGGGTGCCATCCTTGAGGTTTTCCCGGGCCAGGTTGATCTCCACCAGTTCGGCGCCTTTCTGCCGGGCGTCCTCAAGGTAACCCTGCAGTCGATCGTATTGCCGCTCATTGATGACGGCAGTGAAATCGTCGTTGTCCCGCAGGCTCGGATACATCTCGGAAAAGCGGGCGCGGATTTCGTCGACAAACGACTGTACCCGGTCGGCGGGGCACAGCACGTAATCTGGCGCCACGCAGGTCTGGCCAGCGTTGAACGCCTTGCCGAAGGCAATGCGCTGGGCGGCGTCTTCCATTGGCACGTCCGGCGAGACCACGGCCGGGGACTTGCCGCCCAGTTCCAGGGTAACCGGTGTCAGGTTCTCCGCTGCCGCCTTCATGACCAGCTTGCCCACCGATGTGGAGCCGGTAAACAGCAGGTGATCAAACGGCCGCGAAGAGAAGTCTGCCGCCACGTCGGCCTCGCCATTGATCACCGAGACCAGATCTTCCGGGAAGCTAGCTTCGATCAGTTCCTTGAACAGGGCTGAGGTATGGGGTGTGTACTCCGACATCTTGATCATGGTCCGGTTGCCCGCGGCCAGGGATGCGACCAGCGGGCCTACCGCCAGATACAAGGGGTAGTTCCAGGGCACGATTACACCCACCACACCTTTGGGCTGATAGTGAACCTTGTTGCTGGCGGGCTGGAACAGCACCGATACGTGGCGTTTAGATGGCTTCATCCAGCCGCTGAGGTTTTTCAGGGTGTAGTTGATGCCCTGGATCGACGGCATGACCTCGGCAATCAGGGATTCGTCTTTCGAGCGGCAGCTGAAATCGCGATCAATGGCTTCCAGCAGCCGATCCTGGTTGCCCAGCAGAACCCGCTTGAGGCGTTTCAGATTCTCCTGCCGCTCGGCCAGGGAGGGCATGGGATTGTTGCGAAACGCCTTTTTCTGGTCCTCAAACACACGGTGGGTGTGCTGGATCTGCTTCTTGCTCTCGGTGAGCTGGACGACAGTGGCTCCCATGATGCTTTCTCCTCTTTAGCCCCGATCAGAGTCCGTCGGCGGCCTGTTATTTCCGTTATTGAACGACTGGCGAAAAAGTGTTCAATTTGCGTCTGAGGGTATTATTAGAGTATATACTCTAGTGAGTCAAGCGGAGGCGGGTGGCGAATCAGGCCATCTGTGAGCTGTACAACAACAAACGCCGACGGGGTCTATGAAAACAAGAGACAAGATACTGCTCTCGAGCCTGGAGCTGTTCAACGAGCGGGGCGAGCGCAACGTCACCACCAATCATATTGCGGCGCACCTGGCCATTTCGCCGGGCAACCTCTATTACCACTTCCGCAACAAGTCCGACATCATTTACGAGATCTTCCTGGAATACGAAAAACTGGTAGATTTCTATCTGGATATTCCGGAAGACCGGGCCATGACCCTGGACGACATGACCTTCTATCTGGAGTCGGTCTTTGACGGTCTCTGGAGTTACCGGTTCTTCCACCGGGACCTCGAGTACCTTCTGGACAGCGACCAGAGGCTGCGGCAGGACTATCGTGATTTCACCAACCGCTGCCTGGCATCAATCAGTCGCATCTTCGAGAAGCTGGCGGAAGCGGGCATTATTGAACCTCAGGAAGAAGATCTGCGGTCTGCCATGTCGCTGAATGTGTGGCTGGTGATTACCAACTGGATGGCGTTCCTGAAAACCGCCCATGCGGCCGAGGAGTCCGCCTGCCTTACTCTGACGGAGCTGAAGCAGGGCATCTACCAGGTGCTGACCCTCGAGATTCCCTACCTGACTCCGGCGTATCGCGAACGGGTGATGGCCCTTAGAGAAAAATATCGCCCGGCACTGCACGACAGAGAGGATCCCGGTGCCGCGGCGTGTAAGTGAAACCCGAAAATCTGTTCAAAAAATGATCTGCTCTGGAACTTTCGTCGAAAACACGAATCATAAAGGTGACGTTGGGAATTCGGACATTCCTCGCGTCTCCTGAGTGCGATCTCAGGTTTTAGCACGTCGCAAACCCTGACGTTTCACCGGTCTGCTATCTGGCAGGCCGGTTTTTTTTATGCCTTCAGGTCGTGGTCTCTGCTTCTCCAGCATCACCCTCCAGCCACTCGATCAACGCCTCCCGGCATTCGTCCACGCCCCGTTTTGACGTTGCGGAGAACATGATCAGGTGCTCCACGCAGGTATACGCTTTCAGATCCCGGGCAATGCCCAGCATGGCGGTTTTGGCCTGGCCGAACTTCAGTTTGTCTGCCTTGGTGGCCAGAATCATCAACGGCAGGTTGTTATGCTCGCACCATTCCACCATCATTTGGTCAAAATCGGTCAGCGGGTGGCGGATGTCCATCACCAGAACCAGGCCACGCAGGCAGCGCCGGTCATTCAGGTAGTGGCCCAGGTGCTGTTGCCAGTCGTCTTTCATGTCCCTGGATACTTTGGCATAGCCGTACCCGGGCAAATCGACCATTCGGCAATTCTCGCGGTTGAGAGAGAAGAAGTTGATCAGCCGTGTGCGTCCGGGGGTCTTACTGGTCCGGGCCAGCTTGCCGTTGGCAGTTATGGCATTAAGCGCGCTGGATTTTCCGGCGTTGGAGCGGCCGGCGAAGGCGACTTCGGCACCGAAATCGGGCGGGCACTCATCCAGGCGGGAAGCGCTGATGAGAAATCGGGCGCTGTTAAAAGAGAGGCTTTTTTGAGTCAGATCAGGGTCCACAGCGGTTGGCTTTCCTTTGGATTTCAGTTATCAGGGATTAATGTATAATGCTACACCAATTCCGGGCGGCGCGCTGCGCGCGACCGCTGTCAGCCCCGGTTTTGAGCCTGACTGGTCAGCGCCTACCGGCTGCATAGCGAAGAATACCCTTAAAAGATGAGAGAAGCGGAGCGAGCATGAAAAAACTGATCGCAGGAGTAGTTCTCGGTGTTGGCCTCACGGCGATGGCGCACGGGGCGGGAGATCCTCAAGCAGGCGAACAGAACGCAGCGGTATGTGCCGGTTGTCACGGCCAGAATGGTGCCAAGCCCATTATGGGAGCCTATCCCAAGCTGTCCGGTCTGGGCGAGAAATACCTGTATCGCCAACTGGTGTTGATCAAGGATAAAGAGCGGAATATCGCGGAAATGACCGGTATTCTGGATAATATGAACGACCAGGATCTGCAGGATCTGGCGGCCTACTTCAACGCCCAGGACATGGTGGTTGGTCAGGCTGACCCGGATCTGGTCGATCAGGGTGCGGCACTTTACCGTGGCGGCAACATGGCAACGGGCGTCCCGGCCTGTGCCGGCTGCCACAACCCGCAAGGCGTTGGCAACGAGCCCGCCGGCTACCCGGCGCTCGGCGGTCAAAACGCAGAGTACCTGGTCAAGCAGTTGAATGCCTACCGGGATGGTGCTCGGGATTCTGGCGCCAACGCATCGATCATGATGGACGTCGCCTCGAAGCTGACCGATGCCGAGATCGAAGCGGTCTCCAGCTACATCTCCGGCCTGAACTAAGAAGCCGCCGGTTTGCAGCGAGAAACCCCGCCTGGTGCGGGGTTTTTTGTTGCCTTTCGTTTCTGTAACTGCCGACCAGTGGAACTTTTCAGGTACGCTGGGTCATAATCCTCCCAAAACGATATTCAGATAACCGGAGATTTTTCATGTTTCGATCCTTCAGAACGGCTTTTCTGCTCCTGTTGGCACTGTCTGTTTCTGGCCTGGCCAACGCCGCAGAGTGGAAAGAAGGTACCCATTACAACCGGCTGGATAACCCGGTAAGAACCGACAGCGATTCCGGTGTGGAGGTAGCGGAAGTCTTCTGGTACGGCTGCCCCCATTGTTACAATTTCAAGCCCCTGGTTGAGGAGTGGGCGGCCAATGCGCCTGATTACGTCAACTACGTGAAGATCCCTGCGGCACTGGGCAGAAACTGGGAGCCTCACGCCTACGCCTTTTACGCCCTGGAAGCCATGGGTGAGCTGGACAAGGTGCACGACGCCCTGTTCGATGCGCTTGCTGGCGAGCGCCGCCCCCTGAATACGCCGGAAGCCCTGGCCGACTTCGTCGCGGGTTATGGCGTGGATCCAGATGAATTTGTCAGCACCTACAAAAGCTTTGGTGTGAATGCCCGCATGCAGAAGGCCCAGTCGAAAATCCGCGGCGCGCGCATCACCGGAACTCCAACTATGCTGGTTAATGGTAAGTACACTGTCAGTGCATCCATGGCCGGCAGCCACGAGGCCGTTCTGGACGTGGTGGACTACCTTGTCGCCAAAGAGCGGGGCGAGGTGGAGTAAGGCCGCGCCAATACGCCAGAGCCGAGAACAACAAGCAGCCGGCCGGTTGAGACCGCCACTATGTACAAGCATATAAGAAAGCAGTTGAATGGCATCCTGAAGCCGGCCGGCGGGCCCAGGGGTGCCTGCTCCGGGACCGAGCATGTTCCCGAGTTCGAGCCGCAGCGACACATCCGCCTGCTCACCTTCAACATCCAGGTGGGTATCAACACCTCCTCCTATCGCCATTACCTGACGCGAAGCTGGCAGCATATACTGCCTCACCGTAATCGCATCGAAAATCTGGACCGGATTGCATCCCTGCTGCGCGGGTACGACGTGGTGGCTTTACAGGAGTGCGACGGCGGCAGCCTGCGCAGTGGCTATATCAACCAGGTGCAGTACCTGGCGGAAGCGGCAGGTATTCCCTATTGGTACCAGCAGTTGAACCGGAATCTCGGGCAGATTGCCCAGCACAGTAACGGTCTGTTAAGCCGGTACCGGCCCCTGGATGTCACTGAACATAAATTGCCGGGTCTGATCCCGGGGCGGGGCGCCATCATTGCAAGGTATGGAACCGAGCATGATCCGCTGGTGCTGGTGCTGATGCATCTTTCCCTGAGCAAGACGGCCCAGCAACGTCAGTTGGGCTATATCCGGGAGTTGATTGCTGACTACCGACATGTTGTCCTGATGGGGGACATGAATGCCCACGCCGAGCAGCTGCTTACCCAGACTCCCCTGAAGGAAACTGATCTGGTGCCCCTGCCAGACACCGCCCACAGTTTTCCCAGCTGGCGGCCAGAGAAGGCCCTTGATCATATTCTGGTAAGCCCCTCACTGGAGATCCGGCGCTCCGAGGTAGTGAGCTATCCAATGTCGGATCACCTGCCTATCGCCATGGATGTGGCATTACCCGAGGGCTATCTGGAGAAGTTCTGAGCGGCGGCGAGCCACAAAAAAGCCCGGCGCATTGGCCGGGCTTTTTTGTGGCTGCCGGATCAGGAATTACTTGATCTTGGCTTCCTTGTACGCAACGTGCTTGCGGACAACCGGATCGTACTTTTTGATCTCGATTTTTTCCGGAGTGTTACGCTTGTTCTTCTTGGTCGTGTAGAAGTGACCAGTACCTGCTGATGAAACCAGCTTGATTTTCTCGCGCATGATGCGGCTCCTTAAAATTTCTCGCCGCGGGCACGAAGATCGGCCAGCACAGCGTCAATGCCTTTTTTATCGATGATGCGCATGCCCTTGGTGGACACGCGCAGCTTCACGAAACGCTTCTCGGACTCAACCCAGAAACGATGGTTCTGCAGATTCGGCAGAAAACGACGACGAGTGTGGTTCATCGCGTGGGAAACGTTGTTACCGGATACCGGACGCTTACCGGTAACCTGACAAACTCTGGACATACTTGCCTCCGACCTGAGCAATGGTCTCAATAATACGAATTCGTTTTTAATGCGTCTCTGGTTGCTAAGGAGCTATTACACCCCCATTCGCGCCTCTAAACTGAACGCTGCTCGCCAGACGCCGCCAGAAAGGGACGCTTTTATACCAGAACTGGCCCCCCAACGCAAAAAATTGTTGGGAATTTGGCCAGTTTTCCGGCATTGACGTGCATCGCTACATACCAGGCTTTACAGCAGACCCCGTTCGGCGAGCGATATTACCTCACCATGACCAATAACCATATGGTCAAGAACCCTGATATCCACCAGGCCCAGAGCCTCTTTAAGTCGACGGGTCAGGGAAATGTCGGCCTGGCTGGGTTCTGCCACGCCCGAGGGGTGGTTGTGAGCGAAAATCACCGCCGCTGCATTGTCCTCCAGGGCCTGTCGCACCACTTCTCGCGGATAGACGGCCGCGCCGTCGATGGTGCCCCGGAACAGCTCACGGTATTGGATAACGCGATGGCGATTGTCCAGGAACAGGCCGGCAAACACCTCGTGGGGGTATGTGCCGAGCCGACTGGTGAGGAAGCGGCGGGTGTCTTCGGGAGAGCGAAGGGGGTCTCCCTGGCGCAGTGGTTCATCCATGACCCGGCGGGCCATTTCCATGGCCGCCTGCACCTGGGCATATTTTGCCGTTCCCAGGCCTTTGACGCTGCAGAACTGGCGTTGGGAGGCTGTCAGCAGCCCCCGAAGCCCGGAAAATTCCTCAATCAGGTAACGTGCCAGGGCCATAACCGGCATGCCGGTGGTACCGGTGCGTAGAAATATGGCGAGCAGTTCGGCGTCGGAGAGGGTCTGCGCCCCGTGCGCGAGCAGGCGCTCGCGCGGGCGTTCGTCCGTGGGCCAGGTGGAGTCAGTCATTTTGGCTTCCTTGCGTTGTCGTGTCCTGCCCGGGTGCTTCCTGCACCGCGACGGGCATCTCAGGGTTACAAAGGTTACTTTAAAAAGTAACAATCGGTAAACGTATGCAGGGCCTGGCAGGCTGTCGCCCCGGCCTGAGCATGCTATCTTATAAGCCTTTCATTTTATGCGGAAACGGAGCCCCTATGGCCGCCAGACGAATCCTTCTGGGAGTGACCGGTGGTATTGCCGCCTATAAAAGCGCCGAACTGGTGCGTCAGCTGAAGAAGGCTGGCCATGAGGTGCGAGTGGTCATGACCCGGGGAGCGGAAGCCTTCGTGACGCCACTCACCTTCCAGGCCCTGAGTGGCGAACCGGTTCGGACGTCCTTGCTGGACCCTGAGGCGGAAGCTGGCATGGGGCATATCGAGTTGGCCAAATGGGCAGACCGGGTGGTGATTGCGCCGGCGTCGGCTGACTTTATTGCCCGTCTGGCTCAAGGTATGGCGGACGATCTGCTGACCACCGTTTGTTGTGCAACCGAAGCGCCTATTGCCGTGGTGCCTGCGATGAATCAGGCGATGTGGAGTAACGGCCGTACCCAGAGAAATATCCGGCTTCTGGAAGAGGATCCCCAGATCGAGTTATGGGGACCCGATCAGGGGGCTCAGGCCTGTGGCGATACTGGTCCCGGCAGAATGCTTGAGCCGGAGGCCATTTTCGGTCTCCTTGATCGCGGTCACACAGGAGTACTCTCCGGCAAGACAGTGGTCATTACGGCAGGCCCCACCCGCGAACCCATTGACCCGGTGCGCTACATAAGCAATCACAGTTCCGGGAAAATGGGTTATGCCCTCGCCAGCGCAGCGAGCAAGGCCGGCGCCCGGGTGGTTCTTGTCAGCGGACCGGTGGCACTGACGCCGCCTGCCGGTGTCGAAGTGCGGCAGGTGTTAACGGCCGAGGACATGTTGCGGGAAGCCTCTGCTGCCGCGGATGAAGGTTGCGACCTGTTTATTGCGACGGCCGCGGTGGCGGATTACCGCCCGGAAACCTGTGCCGGCGATAAGATCAAGAAATCCAGTGAGGCCATGGCGCTCTCGCTGAAGCGCAACCCGGACACCCTGGCAACCATTGCCGGGCGTGATGATGCGCCGTTTACAGTGGGTTTCGCGGCAGAAACTTCCGACGTGGCCAGCTACGCCACCGATAAAATGCAACGCAAGAAGCTCAACATGATCGTGGCCAACGATGTGTCGGCTCCGGGCTTGGGTTTCAACAGTGACAATAATGCGGTAACCGTGTTCTGGCCGGGTGGTCAGGCGTCTCTCGGGCCGGACAGCAAAACGAACATTGCCCGAGAGCTGGTGGCAATGATAAGTGAACATCTTGGTCAGGCCGCCCGCTGATTCAGCGAAGCGTACCCGATACCACAATCGACAGGATCCCTCATGAGCAGGAAAAATCTTCAGGTACGTATTCTGGATGACCGTATCGGTAACCAGATTCCCTTTCCCGAGTATGCCACCGAAGGCTCTGCCGGTCTTGATCTGAGGGCCTGCCTGGACGAACCGCTGACCCTGGAGCCGGGTGATACCCAACTGATTCGCACCGGGTTGTCGATCCACATCGCAGACCCGTCACTGGCGGCCATGATCCTGCCCAGAAGCGGGCTCGGCCACAAGCACGGCATTGTACTTGGCAATCTGGTGGGGTTGATCGATTCGGATTACCAGGGCGAGTTGATGGTGTCCTGTTGGAACCGGGGACGCACCAGCTTTACCGTGGACGTGGGCGAACGCCTGGCCCAGTTGGTGCTGGTACCCGTTGTCCAGGCCGATTTTGAGGTGGTTTCGGAATTTGACGCCAGTGCCCGTGGTGACGGTGGCTTTGGTTCCACTGGTACGCGGTGACCTGGAGGCCGGCCACGCAGAACCGCGCGCCGGCGTCTATACTTTGCGGGTAACTGCTTGTCCAGGACGATAAAATTACAAATGCAGGATGGACTATGAAGCTGGGTAAAAAGAAAGATGCCGACGCGTCCGTTGATGAAAAGCCATCAAAGAAGGCGGCAAAAAAGGAAAAGGCCAGTGCCTCGGGGCCCAAGCTCAAGCGGCTCAACTCCGTAGCGGTAAACCAGTCACTGGTCGTGGTTCTGGCGGGCGTGATTGCCGTTGCGTTGCTTCATTTTCTGGTGGTCCAGCCTTCGGCAAAGGAGCGCTTCGAATCATTGAAAGTCCTGGAGGCGGATGCTGCAGCGCTTCGTCTGAACCAGTATTTTGACCAGGTCCAGAAAAGCGTTGATGGCTTGGCTACCCAGCCGCACGTGATTCAGGCCCTCAACAGCCGGAACGAGATACCGGCAACCGAGGTGCAGCTGGCGGATTCATTGCCAGGCATTGAGGCGGTCCATCTGTTTCCCTACCGTGACATTCCGCGCACTTCCAGCAGTGACGGACTGCTGGGCTTCTCGGGCCTTGAACTCGCCCGACGCGCTGAAACCGGGCAAAGACTGTTCCCCGATGCCTTTCCCCGGGATAACCGATGGTTTGTCCAGATGGCGACTCCGGTACGTAACCCGACAAGCAATGCGGTCATCGGAAGCCTGCTGATCATTTTTGACTCCGGCCAGATCCAGCCGTTGCTGCAAGTGGTCAACTCGAGTCTCGGGGGGCAGCTGGCTCTGGTTCAGACTGTGTCCGGCTCGTCCCGGACGGTGGTCAGTAATGGCAGTGGCTCGGGAAATGCTGAGTCCCGGGGACTCAGCAATCCTGACTGGACGGTGACCTACACCCCCGCCAGATCATCCGCAGCGCCGGTGGACACGGTGATGATCGCCATTCTGGTCGGAGTTCCCGCCCTGATCGCTGCCATCATCGTCTGGGTGCTGCTGGGTGGTGCCCAGAAAGGTCTGCGCCAGGATGTGACCGCACTGATCCAGTGGGCCCACAAGGTGTTCGGCGGAGAGCGGGTGAAACTGCCCACTTTCCGCTGGGATATGGTGGCCTCAACCGGTGAGGTTCTGTACCGGTTGTCCCAGGTTGTCGACAAGCGGGTTGCCAAGGCCGCAGAGACGGCAAAACCCAGGCAGGCCGGTTCCGGAAAGTCTGGCGCAGGTGCCGCCAGCGGCAGCGATGAGCCCCTGTTCCAGGACAAGGACATGCCCGACATCGATATGCTTGATGGCGACGAGGATGTGCTCGGGTTTGGCAGCGGCGATGATACCGTCCTGGGTGCGGGTGACACCCCGGATGTAGAAGAGGTGGCCCTGCCCCAGGTGGAGCTGTCCCAGGATATTTTCCGGGCCTATGACATTCGGGGCATTGTCGGGGAGACCCTGACCACCGAGGGCGTAGAGGTCATTGGTCGGGCCATTGGTTCCGAGGCCCTGGAGCGCGGTGTCGACGGCCTCTGCATTGGTTATGATGGCCGCCACTCCAGCCCGGATCTCGCGGATGCCCTGGCACGCGGTGTGATGGCCGCCGGGTGTAACGTGATTCATGTGGGCGCCGTGCCCACGCCGGTACTCTATTTTGCCACCCACGAACTCCAGACCGGCTCCGGCGTTATGGTGACCGGCAGCCACAACCCGGCCAACTACAACGGTCTGAAAATCATGTTGGGTGGTGAAACCCTTTCGGGCGAGGCCATCCAGAAATTGTATCAGCGCATCCAGACCGGGGATTTTGCCAGCGGTCGGGGGAGTCAGAGCACCGAGGATGTTCGTCGTGCCTACCTGGACCGGATTGTTGGCGACATAGCAGTCGCTGCACCACTTAAGGTAGTGGTCGATGCCGGCAACGGCATTGCCGGTGAACTCGGGCCCATGCTGATCGAGGAGCTGGGCTGTGAAGTGATTCCATTGTACTGCGATGTGGATGGTGACTTCCCGAATCACCACCCCGATCCCGGCAAGCCCGCGAATCTCG
This sequence comes from Marinobacter maroccanus, assembly GCF_002933275.1. GTDB lineage: Bacteria > Pseudomonadota > Gammaproteobacteria > Pseudomonadales > Oleiphilaceae > Marinobacter > Marinobacter maroccanus. The sequence goes on along the minus strand of NZ_PSSX01000014.1, from coordinate 98,843 downwards.
CCGATCTGATTGCGAGGGTTGAATCCGAAGGGGCTGACATCGGTTTGGCCTTTGATGGCGACGGCGACCGACTGGGTGTGGTGACCAATTCCGGCAAGATCATCTGGCCAGATCGTCTGATGATGCTGTTTGCCCGGGATGTGGTGTCCCGGAATCCGGGTGCTGACGTTCTGTACGACGTGAAGTGCAGCCGCAGGCTGGCCGGTGTGATATCCGAAGCTGGTGGCAGGCCCATCATGTGGAAAACCGGTCATTCATTGATGAAAGCAAAAATGAAAGAGACTGGCGCCCTTCTGGCCGGGGAAATGAGCGGTCATATTTTCTTTGGCGAGCGCTGGTATGGCTTTGATGATGGCCTCTATTCCGCGGCCCGCCTACTTGAAATTCTGGGCATCGAAGACCGGCACAGCGATGAAGTCTTCGAGGATTTCCCGGACGATATCAGCACGCCGGAGCTGAATGTCGAAGTGACCGAAAGCTCCAAGTTCGACATCATTAAACGTCTCGGCGAGGCCGGCGACTTCGGTGACGGCAACATCAGCACTATCGATGGCATTCGTGTGGACTACGCCGATGGCTGGGGGCTGTGCCGGGCATCAAATACCACGCCAGTGCTGGTTCTGCGCTTTGAGGCGGAAACCGAGGAGGCACTGGAACGTATCAAGTCTGTGTTCCGGGACCAGCTGCAGAAGGCGGCGCCGGATCTGGTGGCGGATTTCTGATCCGTGAGTCCATCGGCGATTTTCAGACACGTATTAACTCAGGATTAACAAGGCGAAAACATGGCGCTGGATCGTGAAACAGCAATGCAGGTGGCTTCGGTACTGAGCCGGGGCCTGCCCTATATTCAAAGATTTACCGGCAAGACCGTGGTCATCAAATACGGCGGTAACGCCATGGAAAATGAAGACCTGAAGAGCAGTTTTGCCCGCGATGTGGTGCTGATGAAACTCGTGGGCATCAACCCGATTGTTGTCCACGGCGGTGGCCCCCAGATCGGCGAGTTGCTGGAGCGGCTGAACATCCAGTCCCGCTTCGTCAACGGTATGCGGGTGACCGATTCCGAAACCATGGATGTGGTGGAGATGGTGTTGGGTGGCCAGGTCAACAAGGAAATCGTGTCCCTGATCAATTCCCATGGCGGCATGGCGGTGGGGCTTACCGGTAAAGATGCCAACCTGATCCGGGCCCGTAAGCTGGAGGTGGTCAACCGTTCACCCGAGCTGGAGCGGCCGGAAATCATCGATATCGGCCACGTTGGCGAGGTCGCCAGTGTAAATGTGGACGTGATCGACATGCTCACCCGCAGCAACCTTATCCCGGTGATTGCACCGATTGGTGTGGGACCTGACGGCGCTTCCTACAACATCAATGCCGACCTGGTGGCGGGCAAGGTGGCTGAGGCCATGAAAGCCGAAAAGCTGATCTTGCTGACCAACGTGTCCGGGCTGAAGAGCAAGGACGACAAGGTGCTGACCGGGCTCACGGCCAAACAGGTCAACGATCTGATCGAGGACGGCACCATTCATGGCGGCATGCTGCCCAAGATCCGGTGTGCCCTGAGTGCTGTGGAGAACGGCGTCCGCACCTCTCATATTATTGACGGCAGGGTCGCTCACGCGTGTCTGCTGGAGATCTTCACCGATGAGGGTGTCGGCACCCTGATTTCCCGTAACTGACGGCACCCGACAAGGAGTCTCCGGATGAAGCGCCTGCTCGCGACGCTGGTAATACTGGTTCTGATCGGCTTCGCCGCGTTCAAGGCGGGTGTCTGGTGGCTGGCAGACCAGCGCATGGCCGAAGCAAGACAGACGCTGGAACCCTATGGTGTGCTGCATCGGGGCAGCATCAGTTCCGGCGTTGAGGGTCGGTTGGTTCTGAACGGCGCCAGCTGGCAGGATTTTGAGCTTACCCAGCCGCTGGGCATTACCCGGGCAGAGCTTGATACCGGCTCCACCGTCAGCTTGCTGTCTGCTCTAGTCGATCCCAATACTCTGCCGGCCCAGTGGACCCTGAGACTCGATGGCCTGGGCCTGACGTTGGATCCGACCATGCTCCGGAACTGGGTAACCGCAGAGGGTGCCAACAGCGATGGTGATCCGGCGTTGTTCGTCCTTTCCTGTGCGCCAGATCCCCGCCAGCAACTGGGGAGTGGGGATCTGATCCGGATGGGCGTCACAGCGCTTGCCGGAGACGGTTTCGTCCGCCAGAACCCGGGCAAACTCCACGCCGAGCTGAACACCATCAATACCGGCAGCCTGGAACTGGACTGGCCCGAAGCCCGAATCCGCGTACAGGATTCGGAGGTGTCGGTTGCCAGTGGTTCCGAACCCATGAGCCTGACCGTTCGGGATGGCGGCCTGATGCGCCGCATTGCCGCCTATTGTGCCCGCGAAGCCGGCATTGAAACCACCGTATGGGCCGGCCGTGCGGTGGAGGCCCTGGCTGCCGGACTTGAAGCCCGGGGCCTGGCGGCCAGTGACCAGTTGAGAGCGCTCTACCGACAGTGGCTACTGGAAGGCGGCGAGCTCACCATGAACTTGCAGCCGGATCAGCCACTGTTCGGTGTTCCCGTCAGAGCGGGCGAGAGCGATGGCGAGGGCCCGAGCTGGCAAGTTCGTTACAATGGTGCAGGTGTGCCAGACGTCTATCTGACCGAGGCTGAGCCTGTTATGCAGGAAACGCCAGAGGTGGCGGTTGAGCCGGTGGTGCCAAGGGAAGATCCAGAGACTGAAAGCTGGCATCCCGCGGACCTCGAGAACGCCGGACAATGGATTGACCGGCAGGTCCGGGTAACCCTCTCAAACGACAATGTTGTCGAGGGTCGTCTGGTGAGCGTCAGCGAACGGGAGCTGGAAGTGGCTCGCGTTGTTGCTGGTGGTGAAGTCGCCTATCCGATGTTGATCCGGGCCATCGTCAACTTTGAAGTCTGGCGGCGCGGCCGTGCACAATGATTCCATCGGGAATCTGAGAGGAAACTATGTCGCAGTCCGATAGCAAATCCGCAGTGGTGCCGGGCATTCGTGACATGCTTGCCCGCCTGATATCGCTGCCCTCCATCAGCAGCGCGTCGGCGAAGTGGGATCACAGCAACGAGCCGGTGGTGCGAACCCTGGCGGAGTGGCTGGAAGCCCTCGGGTTTGCCGTGGAAATCCTGGAAGTACCCGGGATGCCTGGAAAGTTCAACCTGATCGGAACCCTGGGCAGCGGCCCGGGTGGCCTTGTCTTGTCCGGCCACACCGACACGGTGCCTTTCGATGACAAGCGCTGGCAGAGCGACCCCTTTACCCTGACCGAGCGGGACAACCGCTGGTACGGGCTGGGTACCTGCGACATGAAAGGATTTTTCCCGCTGGCCATCGAAGCGGCCAGGGCCTTTGTCGACGAAGATCTCAAGCAGCCCCTGATCATACTGGCCACCGCCGACGAAGAGAGTTCCATGGATGGCGCCCGGGCACTGGCGGAAGCCGGCAAGCCCAAGGCCCGCTACGCGGTCATCGGTGAACCCACCAGCCTGAAGCCGGTGCGCATGCACAAGGGCATCATGATGGAGCGTCTGAAGTTCGAGGGTCAGTCCGGTCATTCCTCCAACCCGGCCCTCGGCCGCAACGCCATGGAAGGGATGCACGAAGCGCTCACCGAATTGCTGGCACTCCGTTCAGGCTGGCAGGAAAAGTACCGGAACCCGAACTTCGAAGTGCAGTTTCCAACCCTGAACCTTGGCTGCATCCACGGTGGTGACAATCCCAACCGCATCTGCGCCCAGTGCGAATTGCACTTTGACTTGCGCCCGTTGCCTGGCATGAACATGGAAACCTTGCGCCAGACCATCCTGAGCAAGGTCCAGCCGATCGCGGACCGCCGGGAACTGTCCCTTGAATTCGAGCCGCTCTTTGACGGCGTGCCACCGTTCGAAACCCCGGCCGATGCGGCCCTGGTGAAAGCCTGTGAGAAACTGACTGGCCATACCGCTCATGCCGTTGCCTTCGCCACGGAAGCGCCCTGGTTGCAGAAGCTCGGCCTCGAAACCCTGGTCATGGGCCCCGGATCGATCGATCAGGCGCACCAGCCCGATGAATTTATAGAGCTGTCTCAACTGGAACCAACCGTGAAGATTCTGCAGGGCCTCATCCGACAGTTTTGCCTTTAGGCTGGAGTCGGGGTCAAATAGGGGGCTGAACACTGTCGGGAGCCCTCTCCAAAACACGCCCGTAAATACGTCCCTGTAGGGCTCGGTCGCGCCATCCCTGGCGCTCCACGGTTTTGGAGAGGGCTCCCGACAGTGTTCGTCAGACTGAATTGCAGGCCGCGTAAAGAAAAAAGCTTGGAGTATTCGAATTGAAATCAAACGACTGGCTGCATGGATTCCGCCATTCATCCCCCTACATCAACGCCCACCGCGGGCGTACGGTTGTGCTGACCATTCCGGGGGATGCCATTGAGCACGGGAATTTCATCAATATTATCCATGACATCGCGCTGCTGAGCAGTCTCGGCGTGCGACTGGTCGTTGCCTTTGGTGCCCGCCCGCAAATCCAGACGCGGCTGGATGCTGCCGGAATCGAATCGTCGTTTTCGAAAGGTCTTCGGATTACACCGCACGAGCACCTCAGCATGGTGATGGAGGCCGTCGGTGGCCTGAGAGCCTACCTGGAGAGCCACCTTTCCATGGGTCTGGTGAATTCGCCGATGCACAATGCCCGTATCCGGGTGAGTGGCGGCAACTATGTGGCCGCCAAGCCTGTGGGTGTGCTGGACGGTATTGATTTTGGCCATACCGGCAAGGTGCGCCGGGTCGATGTGGCCGGCATCGAGAAACTGCTGGAGCTTGGTCACATTGTTTTGTTGCCGCCCATGGGCTATTCGCCCACCGGGGATACCTTCAACCTCTCCTATGAGGATGTCGGCAGCCAGGTGGCGGCGGCCCTTCAGGCCGAAAAGCTGATGGTGTTTATTGATGATCCCGGTTTGCAGGAAGAGGACGGTGCCCTGATCAGGGAGCTGTCGGCGCGCCAGGCGTCTGAGCGTCTGGCCTCCGGTGCGGTGACCGGTCACGATGCCGACCTCCTGAGGGCGGCCTGTGATGCCTGTGTGAAGGGTGTACGGCGCGCCCACATCATCAGCTATGTGGACGATGGCGCGTTGCTGAAGGAGCTTTTCACCCGGGACGGTGCCGGCACACTGGTCAGCGGCGATCACTACGAGCAGTTTCGTCAGGCCCGGGTGGAGGACATTGGCGGGATTCTGGAGCTGATCCAGCCACTGGAGGAACAGGGCGTTCTGGTTCGTCGTTCCCGGGAGATGCTGGAAACCGAGATTGACCGGTTTGTTGTGGCAGAGCGTGACGGCACCATCGTGGGTTGTGCCGCACTCTACAGTTACCCCGAGGAGGGTGCCGGCGAGCTTTCCTGTTTTGCCGTGGATCCGAACTATCGCCGGGCCGGGCGGGGAGATGAGATTCTGGCGATGGTCGAAAAGCTGGCCAGGGGGCAGGGCATTCAGAAGCTGTTCGTGCTGACTACCCAGACCGAGCACTGGTTTCGAGAGCGTGGTTTTCAGCCTTCCACCGTCCAGGCCCTGCCGGGGCCCAAGCTGGCCTCCTATAACACCCAGAGGAACTCAAAGGTGTTCTTCAAACCGCTGTGACAGGGCAGCCAGGTATTCGGACCTTCGGGGTTCGGGTTTTTCGGAGAGCGCCTCCACGGCCTGGTAAAAAGCCGGGAAATCGTAGTCTGCGTTCCGAAGCATCTGCCGGAACGCGGGTACATGCTGGTTGTACTGACGAAACAGCGCCAGGTTGGCATTGTTCAGGCTGACCGGTGCCGGCCCGAACGGCCCGGGTTCCGGCCAGCCTGCGGAAAGTTCCTGGTAGGCGAGAGCCAGGTCTTCGAGGATGGCGGCCTTGCGGTTTCGCAGATGTTGGTCTGGCAAGCTGTCCGCTTGAGCGTACAGGACTTCCAGTCGGGCGCTGAAGTCCTCCACCAGGGCAAGGGTCTGATTCCGGCGAGCCAAACGGCCGAGAGCCTCCCGGAACTGTCCGGGCTTTCCCTCTTCCGATAACCAGAGTCTGAGCCCTTCCAGCTCCACTGCGGTGGCGAAGCTTTCGTTAAATGCGGTGTCATCGGCAATGTAGACCACCCTGTGGGCCAGTTCATGGAACATCAGGGCGACCATGCGGTCCTCTGCCAGCCGGGTAAAGCCAGTGTGCAGCGGGTCATCAAACCAGCCGAGGGTGGAATAGGCCGTTACGCCACCAATGAACGTATCGAAGCCGTTGTTAAGGAAATTCGCCTCCTCGGCGCGAGCATCGTCCAGGCTGAAGTACCCCCGGTAGGCCTGGCAGCCAAGAACGGGGTAGCACCAGCGATGCGGTTCCAGCGAGAACTCCGGTACGGCCACCAGGTTTACCACCACCCAGGGTCTTTCAAGTTGCACGTAGTCGCTGAAGGCGCCTCCCACCGGCAGGGCCAATCGTTGTGCGGCGAATTCCCGGGCCTGTTGTGCCAGAGCGAGTTGTTCCCGCAGCCCCTGCGGTGTTGTGTTGTCTGAGAGGACCTCTTCCACCGGTTCCCCGGACATCATAAGGGCGATATGCCCACTGACAGCTTGCGAATAGTAGCCAATGGTCGAACAGCCGTTAAGCATTGTTACCAGTAGCAAAAGTAGATAGATCTGACTAAGCTGTTTCATGGGTCAGGATGTTATAGTGGGTTGGTTTGCCTGTGGGGGCCAGGCCGCTATAGTACAATCATGGTCTCTATAGTAGCAGCCGTTGGCATCCGCCATCGTTTCAGGGACGTGAGTCGGTACCGGGCAGTGTGTTCGGTGACTGGTCCGGCTTTGCGAGATATCAGGTAGTTCATGGATCCGAGAGAACGTCGTAGCAGCCCCCGCCAACCTATCAAGCTTGCCGCTCAGATTGATCTGGGAACCGGCGAGGCCTGGCCGTGCCAGATTGCCGACTTTTGTGCGGAGGGCCTTTTCGTTCGCTATTCGAGTGAAACCTCGAAGAAGCTGGACAGGGCGTTTGCTTCCGGAACACCGCCAGAACTGGTAATACGTTTTCGTGGCCTTGATGGCGCCAGGCGCCACGAACTTCATGTCAGCATTGTCCGGCGTATTGATGGCGCCATGGGTGTCAATTTCAGCCGCCCGAACCCGCAAGCGGTTGATGCCATGCTGCAGCAATGTGGCGGCTCCCGCCGTCAGGATCGCTCCTCGCTCCGGGCCCCCAGCGACCGGGTCCAGTTTGTCCTGCACCAGTCTGCCAAGGCAGTGATCCAGTTCATCGAGCCGTTGATGGACGCCTGTTTCGTTCAGATGGTGGATGGCCTGAAGCAGGCAGCCCAGAAAGCCTCGAATGATCAACAGGCCAATGAGTACATGGACGCCTCCGGCCAGATCCAGGCCCGGCAACGGGTGATCTGGCACCAGATGGCGCGAAGCCTGGAATCGCCGTTGAAGCCCGCCCCCAAAGGGTTTCCCGGCTCCGAGCTGTCGGTGGTGGACAAGGGCGAGTTCGAGGACTGGCTGACCATCCGGGTGATGGTGACCAAGGCAGATACCCAGTATCGCGGTGACCTGCTGCAGCTGAAGCTTCGGCTGGACAAACTTGGCATCGCCAACGCCACGGGCCACCACAACCCCCTCGGACCCTCTCTGGTCTGCGAAGCGTTCCACCATGGCCTTAACCAGCTCAAGGCTTCCCGGGAGGTGGAGAAGGTCTGCCTGCGGGTGTTTGAGCAGACGGTGTTGCAACAGCTGGGTCCCCTTTATAAAGAATTGAACGATATTCTGATTCGCCATGGTGTTCTGCCAGACCTGGATCTGAGCAAATATCTGAGCGAGCAGGCCGAGGCGAAGCCGGAGGAAAAGAAGGAGCAGGTTCAGCCAGAGCCCGTTGCGGAGGAGAGTGCCTCTGCGAAGTCGAAGTCCGAGCCAAAAGCGGATGAGGGTGCTGCCAGACAGGCCCAGCCACGCCGGAAACCCGGAATGTTGGGTGGTGAATTCCGGGGCTATGCCCAGGCCGCCCAGACTGCATTCGCAACCGTACGCAATCTGCTCAACACCCTCAGTGCGAGCCGTGTGGCCCGGGGCGATCCGGAGCCCATGCCGTTTCAGCCAAACGCCAGGCCACTGTCATCCGGAGAACTCCAGCGGGAGCTTCAGCAGCTGCAGTCACAGACCGTTGAGGGGGGTGAAGAGCTCGCGCCTTTGAAGGACCGGGTGGTAGAGAAGGTCAAGGCAAGCGGTGACAACAGGCTGGATGAGGCGCAGCAGGAAACGGTCGATGTGGTCGACCGCTTTTTCAAGTCGGTGGTGGAAAGCCCGAAGCTCAGTGAGTACGCACAGCAGCGTATGCGGCAGCTGGAAGTGCCCGTTCTGAAAGTTGTCATGCGCGACCCCGCGTTTTTTGATGATCAGGACAGCCCGGTTCGGGGGGTGATGAACCGCCTGGCCCAATTGGGCGTCAAGGGTGGCCGTATCAACCCGGTGGTTCAGCGTCGGGTTGATGAGCTGGTACAGCGGATTACCACGGATTTCGAGCAGGACACCGGAGTATTTGAGCACACGGTTCAGGAGCTGGACACCCTGATCGACCGTCAGAATCTCGTGTATCGCAGGAACGTGGAGCGTGTTACAGCGGCGGCAGAAGGCGCCCAGAAGGTGGCCGAATCCAAGAAGGCCGTGGCCGAGGTGCTGGATCAGAAACTGGGTGGGCGCAAGGTGCCCAAGGCCGTGCTCAGTCTGTTGGACGGCGGTTGGCGGGACCTGCTTTCGCTGACCTGGATCCGGCAGGGGCCGGACAGCCAGCTCTGGCAGGATTACCTGGCGGTGATTGACTCCTTGCTGTCTTTCGCTGACGACCCCAACAGTTCGATCAACCTGCCGGAATTGCTGCGGGTCATTCAGGATGGCCTGGCTTCCATTTCCAGCAACCACATGCCCTCTTCGCAGATCCGGGACGAGCTCAAGCAGTTCCTGGTCCGCAGCCCGGAACAAAGCCCCGAGCTGGTTGAGGTGCCGCCGGCCAGGCCGGAGCAGGCAGACACGAAAAAACTGTCTGATCGGGAACAGCGCAGCCTGCAGCGCTGGATCAACCGGGCCCAGCAACTGCGTACCGGTGACTGGCTCCGGGACCAGGAAAATCCGAACGAGCCCCAGTACATCCGTCTGGTCTGGATTGCCCGTGGATTCAGCCGTTTCGTGTTTGTGAATCATCAGGGCATGCGGGTGGTGGAGCTGGAGCTTGAGGCTCTGGCCCGTCAGATGCGAAAGGGGGTTATCGTTCCCGATAGCCAGTATGAGCGGCCGCTGGTGGATGAAAGTATCGACCGGATGGTTCGCAAGGTCTACGACCAGCTGTCCTGGGCCTCAACCCATGATGAACTGACCGGCCTTCTGGGGCGGCGGGAATTCGAGCGCATGCTGGATCAGCAACTGGCCCGCCGGGAAGATGAGCGCTCCCTGGTGCGCCTGGATCTTCGCCGCTTCCGCCTGCTGAATGACACTGCCGGCTACCAGGCCGGCGATGAGACCCTGAAACGGGTCGCGGATATTCTGCGTAGCCACGTGGGTGATGGAATGCCCGTGGCCAGACTGGCAGGTAATGAATTTGCCATGCTGGTGCCCTCCGAGAGTGCCAGCGATGCGGCCAGGGATCTGATCAGGGCAGTCGAGGCCGCCGAGTTCAGTTTTGGCGGTCGGGCCTATCGGCTTTCGGCCAGCGCCGGTGTGGTTCCCACTTTGCCGGCACTGGTCAGCGCAGAACGCTGGTTACGGGCCTCTGAACAGGCGTTGGCAGCGTCCCGGCAACAGGGGCATGGGAAGGTGTCGGAGTATGCTCTGGATGCCGAGGATCAGTCCCGCCAAGAGCAGATCGCCGCTAAGGTTGCCAGCCTCAGTGACCTGAACGAAGAGCGCATGTTGCTGCGCTGCCAGAAAATCATACCTCTGCACGCGAACGCCTCTATGGCGGCGCAGTATGAGGTGCTGATCAGCATGTACGATGATGAGGGCACCCTGATTACCGGCCGGGACTTCGTGCGCATGGCCGAGCGCTATGACCGTATGCAGGCAGTAGATCGCTGGGTGGTCGGGCACATGCTGGACTGGCTCAGGGAACAGGCGCCAGACCCGAGGCACTTCGGCGGTGTCTGTATCAACCTGTCCGGCTACTCGATGAACGACCAGTCGCTGCTGGAATTCATCTATGAGAAGCTGAGTGAGAAGGATGCACCCATTGAGCGGCTTTGGTTCGAGCTTACCGAAGCTTCGGCGATCAACGACGTTCAGTCGGTGGCGGATTTCATTGTTGAGATGAAAGAACTTGGCTGCCGGTTCTGTCTGGGCAACTTCGGCAGCGGCCCCAGTTCGTTCGAATTCATGCGCTCGTTGCCGGTGGATCTGATCAAGATCGACAGTGCCTTTACCGGCCAGTTGGCAACCAGCGAGACCGATCGTGCGATGGTCCGCTCCATGGTGGATATGGCCCATTACATGCACCGGGAAGTGATTGCTTCCCAGGTTGAGTCCCGGGACGTTCTGGACATGCTTCGGCAACTGGGTGTGGACTACGCCCAGGGCTTCGTGGTCGAGAAGCCCCGTTTACTCGACAGCCTCACCTGATTCCGGCAGTCTGCCCCTATGTCAAAACGCCATCCGATCATTGCGGTTACCGGTTCATCCGGCGCGGGAACCACCACCACCGGCCAGATTTTCAGCCGGATGTTCGCCAGTGAAGGGCTGAACGCCGCCATGGTCAGTGGTGACAGTTTCCATCGTTACAATCGTGAACAAATGGCCAGGCTGGCGGCCAAAGGTCAGTTCGGTGAGCGCAACCATTTTGCCCTGGCTGCCAATCACATCGACAAGCTGGAAGCGCTTTTCTACGATTACGGCCACACCGGCAATGGCCGGTACCGGCAATATGTCCATGATGAGGATCGCAGGCTGGTTGAAGCCGGACACAAACCCGGAACCTTTACCCCCTGGGGCCCCTTACCTGCAGATACGGACCTGCTCTTCTATGAGGGGTTGCACGGTGGCGTGGTCAGCGAGACCTGCAACATTGCCCAGTACGTGGACTTGCTGATCGGTGTGGTACCGATCGTGAACCTCGAATGGATCCAGAAGATCCATCGGGACACCCACAAGCGGGGCTACAGTCAGGAAGCGGTGGTGGAAACCATCATCAACCGAATGGATGACTATGTTCACGATATCGTGCCCCAGTTCTCCCATACCCACATCAATTTCCAGCGTATCCCCCTGGTGGACACCTCAAATCCCTTTGTCGTCCGGGATGTGCCTACTGAAGATGAGAGCATGCTGGTGATCCGGTTCCGGGACCAGTCGGAAGTGGACTTTCCCTACCTGCTGCAGGTGATTTCTGGCAGCAGTCTGTCACGGCACGATACCCTCGTGATTCCGGGCACAAAAATGCCGCTGGCCATGGACCTGATTGTCAGGCCCATGGTGCAGCGGCTGATGGCAAGAAAGCCGTTCGCCTGATCGGTCAGGCAGTCAGTCGGCCGTCCCGGTAATCCCGGAGTGTCTGCTCAATCTCCTCCCGCGTGTTCATCACGAAGGGGCCGTACTGGACCACCGGCTCACCTATGGGCTTGCCGGCAATCAGTAGCAGGCGCGCCCCGGAGTCTCCGGCACTGAGTGCAATCTGGTCACCGCTGTCAGCCAGAATGTTGGCGGCGCTGAGCTGCAGCGCGCGATCACCCAGGTTGGCTGTGCCCTCGTACAGGTACAGCATGGCATTGTGACCTTCCGGAACCGGCAGGGTAAGACGTCCCCCGGGGGGCATGTGAATGTCAGCGTAGATCGGTTGAGTACTGCCGCCCGCCACTGTGCCCTCGCGGGGCTGGCCATCAATCGCCATGGAACCGGCGATAAGCTTCACTTTGCCGCCGTCGAGGCTGATCTCGGGGATCTCTTCCGGCTGAATGTCCCGATAGCCGGCTTCCGTCATTTTTTCCGCCGCCGGCAGGTTCAGCCATAGCTGAAAACCACGCATCACGCCCTCTTCCTGCTGGGGCATTTCAGAATGAATAATGCCGCGACCGGCGGTCATCCATTGCACACCGCCGTTGCGCAGGTCGCCCCGGTTACCGAGATGATCTTCGTGCAGCATGTGCCCCTCGATCATGTAGGTCACGGTTTCGAAACCCCGGTGGGGGTGCGATGGAAAACCGGCGATATAGTCGGCGGCTTCGGCGGAACCGAATTCGTCCAGCATCAGGAACGGGTCCAGACGTATGTTCTGTTGCTGACCGATGGAGCGCTTGATGCGCACGCCGGCCCCGTCGGACGTTTCCAGGGCTGGAATAATCTGTTTCAGGGAGCGCTGGGTCATGGTGTCCTCCTCTCGTTAGCTCGTGACTCTATTTAAACGGGATAGGAGGAGAGAATAAAACGCAGAAATCTGGCGGGTGACATCAAAAAAACTGAAGGACCTGTGGCGCCCCGGGCGGGGCGCCACAGGAGGCGATCATTCGACGTTGCGGGAATAGAAGATTTCCAGCATCTCCCGACGCAGACGGTCCTCGATGGACTGCGCTTCGGCGGGATCAAGATCGCCGGCGTTCACCCCGAACACATAGTTGTCGAGGTTGAAGTTCTTCAGCATCATCTTGGTGTGGAACAGGTTTTCCTGGTACACGTTCACGTCGATCATCTGATAGGCGTTCTGGGTATCCTCTGTCAGATAGTTCTGGATCGAGTTGATGTCGTGATCAATGTAGTGCTTGGTGCCGTCCACATCGCGGGTAAATCCGCGAACCCGGTAATCCACGGTGACGACATCGGAATCAAAGCTGTGGATCAGATAGTTCAGCACTTTCAGTGGTGAAATCAGACCACAGGTGGATACGTCGATGTCTGCCCGAAAAGTGCTCACACCATCGTGGGGATGGCTTTCCGGATAGGTGTGGACGGTTACGTGACTCTTGTCCAGATGCGCCACAATGGCATCCGGCAGCGGGCCCGGGGATTCTTCGTTGTCCGGCTCCTCACCGTGGGTCAGTTCATGCTCGGCAATCAGCATGGTGACCGAGGCACCATGGGGCTCGTAATCCTGACGCGCAATGTTCAGGACGTTGGCACCGATAATCTTGACGACGTCGGTCAGAATCTGGGTCAGGCGCTCGGCGTTGTACATCTCATCGATGTAGTCAATGTAGGCCGTGCGTTGTTCTTCGGTCTGCGCATAACAGATGTCGTAGATGTTAAAGCTCAGGGATTTGGTCAGGTTGTTGAAACCATGCAGCTGGAGTTTTGATTCCATGCTCAGCCCCTCCGGATCGTGGAGATGAATGACTGCAGAGCTGCATTGCTGCGCTCTGCCGAGGCCGCCACCGACTACTGACCGGGTTGTTCACCTTTTGCGCAGACCGGCGGAGAGGGTGCGTATTATGCACACCGCAAGTGATGTTGAATAGTATTTGCAATGACATTTTAGCATCCGTGATTTCCGCTGCACCCGGGCCCGGGGATTTGGCTCATGAGGGGCGCCGAAGCGGTTTGTCCGGCCTGCTAATCGGCCTCGTAAACCTCATAGGTGTGACTGATCTTAACGCCAGCCTGTTCCAGCATGATGGATGCTGAACAATACTTCTCTGCCGACAGGCTGACGGCCCGCTTGACCAGGTTCTCCTTGAGGTTGTGCCCGGTTACTACAAAATGCAGGTGAATCCGGGTGAAGACTGCGGGTACTGCATCGGCCCGCTCGGCTTCAAGTTCGGCGTGGCAGGCGGTTACGTCCTGGCGGCTTTTCTTCAGGATGCTCATGACATCAAACGCCGAGCAGCCTCCCAGCCCCATTAGCAGCATTTCCATCGGCCGCGGGCCCAGGTTCTGGCCACCGTGGTCCGGCGGGCCATCAAGCTGGACACTGTGGCCGCTGCCGCTGGTGGCTTTGAAACTGGCATTGCCGGTCCAGTCTACAGTTGCTTTCATGGGATGCTTCTCCGTTGTAATTGCGCGGGATTAATTTGCGTCAAAGCCCCGGCAAAGATGACCTGTGTCGGGATGCTAGCACAACCGGCCTCGCCAGGCAGGCCGATCACGGATACATGTTGTATACTCTTTCCGGTTGCCCGCAACAGACCTTCTTGTTATAAGTTGCGGAGTTTTGCAATAAAAAAGAACGAACCCGCATGGAAAGCCGGGTGCATAACAAACATTGGGACCCGCCAGTATCTGAGGAGGCACGACTCGCATTATGGCCACTATCGTCAAGCCGGTTGAGCAGAAAACCAAGCATCTCGACTATTTCCTTTCGCAGTGCCATCGCCGCCGTTACCCAGCCAAGAGCACAATTATCTATGCCGGTGACAAGAGCGATTCCCTGTTCTACATCGTCAAGGGATCGGTAACCGTCATTATTGAGGATGACGATGGTCGTGAGATGATCATGGCCTATCTGAACGCCGGCGATTTCTTCGGCGAGATGGGGCTGTTCGACAACATGGATTCCCGCAGCGCCTGGGTAAAGGCCAAGACTGAATGCGAAGTGGCTGAAATCAGCTACACCAAATTCCGGGAGATTGCCCAGCAGGATCCACGGGTTCTGTACTTCATCGGCGAGCAGATGGCCTCTCGCCTGCGCCAGACCACCCGCAAGGTCGGCGACCTCGCGTTTCTGGATGTCACCGGTCGTGTTGCCCGTACCCTTCTGGATCTGTGCAAGGAGCCGGATGCCATGACTCACCCGGATGGTATGCAGATCAAGATTACGCGCCAGGAAATCGGGCGGATCGTTGGCTGTTCCCGGGAAATGGTCGGTCGGGTACTGAAAACTCTGGAAGATCAGGGACTGGTCAGGGTCAAGGGCAAGACCATGGTGGTTTACGGCACCCGCTGAGTCTTACCGATCACCCTGCTTTGAAAAGGCCGCTTTCAACAGCGGCCTTTTGCGTCACGCAGTCAGCGTAGCCAGTTGCTGTGCCCGAGCTAGGCCACCAGGGCCACGGATTTGACCTGCATCCAGACGTTCATGCCCGGCTCGAGACCGAGCTGGGCGACGGCACGGGAGGTCAGTCTCGACAGTAGAGGGGTCGTTCCGGCCAGAAGTCGCACCAGGCTGATCCCCGGAGCCACATCGGGATCAATCTGGTCGATGACTGCCGGTACCAAGTTCTGGATGCTCTGGTCGGAATGCTCGGTCAGGGCCAGGCTGACATCCCGGGCCAATACCCTCACCCGAACCTGGTCTCCCGGTTTTACCCGGTGGTCACATCTTAGCCAGAGCTGGCCGCCATCGAACCGGAACAGTGCCAGATGCCAGTACTCGTCAAGATCGATGATCTGGCCTTCCAGCAAGGCACCGGCGTCGTCCTGGACGCGGAAAGGGTTATCGATGCCGGCCAGGGTTTCCCTCAGGGGCCCCTGCGCGACCACACGACCTTCCGTCATCATCACAATATGGTCCGCCAACCGGGCAACTTCCTCGGTTGAATGGGATACGTAGATGATCGGAATGGCCAGCGTATCGTGCAGCCGTTCGAGATAGGGAAGGATTTCCTGCTTGCTGTTAAGGTCCAGAGCGGACAGCGGCTCATCCATCAGTAACAGCCGTGGACTGGTCAGCAGGGCCCTGGCAATGGCCACCCGCTGGCGCTCACCACCAGAGAGGCCGACAGGCATTCTGTCCAGATGTGATTCCAGGCCAAGCCATCGCACGGCATCGTCGAATCCGATTTGTCGGTTGCCGGCCGGAATGCGCCGATACCCGAATTCCAGATTCTTGCGCACGCTCAGGTGAGGGAACAGGTGGGTTTCCTGGAATACATAGGCCAGGGGCCGCTTGTGGACTGGTCGAATGAACGTCTCGGTTTGCCAGGGTTCGCCAAGAACGGTCATGGTGCCCGAGGCACCCTGCAGGCCTGCCATGCACCTTAATAGAGTGGTTTTGCCACACCCTGAATGTCCGAACAGGCCGGTAATGCCGGTGCCTGGCAAAGTCAGGTCGACGTCGAGGCCGAAGCCGGGGAAGGTACACTGGAAGCGGGCACGGATGGTGTTGGAGGCGGTCATCTGATGGCTCCAGAGCGGGCTTTGCCGTTCAGCGCGTAAAGAGTCACCAGAACCACAAAGGAGAACACCACCATGCCGGCGGACAGCCAGTGGGCCTCGGTGTATTCCAGCGATTCCACATGGTCGTAGATGGCGACAGAAAGCACCTTGGTTTCACCCGGGATGTTGCCGCCGATCATCAGGATTACGCCGAACTCGCCAATGGTATGGGCAAAAGTCAGTACGGCGGCTGTCAGGAAGCCGTTCCGGGCCAGGGGGACCGCGACGAACAGAAACCGGTCCCAGGGCGCTGCCCGGAGCGTGGAAGCAACTTCCATGAAACCCTCACCGACGGCTTCGAACGCGTTCTGTAGAGGTTGAACGGTAAAGGGCAGGGAATAGATGACCGACGCCACCACCAGGCCTTCGAAGGTAAATGGCAGCAGCCCGATACCCAGGGACTGCGTCATCTGGCCCACCCAGCCTTCCGGACCCATGACCAGCAGAAGATAGAAACCCAGCACGGTCGGCGGCAGAACCAGGGGCAGCGCAACCACGGCCGCTATCGGTTGCCGAAGCCAGTGTCGGGTCCGGGCCAGCCACCAGGCGATGGGGGTGCCGATCAACAGCAGCAGTACGGTGGTCGTCGTGGCCAGCTTCAATGTCAGCCAGACCGGATCCCAGTAGGTTTCAAACATCAGTTGGTCGTGTCATTTCCGGTGTCGTATCCATAGCTCCGGATAATAGCAATGGCGGCGTCTGATTTCAGAAAATCCATCCAGGCCAGGGCGGCCTCGTTGCCGGCTCCGCGATTCAGCAGGATAACCTGCTGATCAATGGGGTGGTAGTAACTCTGGGGAACTGCCCAGAAAGTGCCTTTATCATCTTTCCAGGATCGTATCTGGGACAAGGCTACGAAGCCGGCCTGGGCATTGCGGCTGACAACGAACTGGAACGTCTGGGCAATGGAATCCCCCCGAACCAGTTTTGGCTGCAGGGCATCCCAGTGACCCATGTGTTCCAGAACCTGCTGCGCGGCGAGGCCGTACGGGGCCGTCTTCGGGTTGGCGATGGCCAGCCTCGCGAAGGGCTGGCTGGCCAGATAGTTCCGGGCATCTTCAAAAGCTCCAGCGGCAGGACTCCAGAGCGCCAGTTTGCCCCGGGCATAGGTGAACCGGGTGCCAGAAATGCCAGCCTGCTCCTGTTCGATCAGCGCTGGCCGTCGCACGTCGGCGGCCATGAACACGTCGAAGGGCGCGCCATTTCTGATCTGGGCGTAGAGTTTACCCGTGGATCCGAAGCTTGCGGACACGGTGTGCCCGGTTACGGCTTCAAACTGCTGCGCCAGTTCCCGGGTGGTGTCGGTAAAATTGGCGGCGGCCCCGAGACTGACCTCGCCAGCAACAGCCCCGGTGATGGTGAAGCCAGACAGGCACAGAGCCAGTCTCAAGGTACGGGACAGCCTGAGGCCTCGGGGATAACCCATGCAACGTCCTTACAGATTCAATCAATGATGGCTTGAGTTTGTGGTGACATTTCCGGATGCGCGACCGTTGACGGTGAACCTGAGGTCAGGCACAGAGACCGGAGGTAATCCCGGACGTCGTCCCGGTTGGTCTCGTTGAGCATCTCATGGCGGCCGCCTTCGAACAATCTCAGGGTGACGTTTTCAACACCCGCCTCACGAATGGTCTGGAAGTGCCTCCGGACGCCACGCCCCATTTCCCCGACGGCATCTGCAGTGCCTGAAAACAGATGCACCGGGAGATCTTTGCGCCAGGTCGCCGGCGAAAGGCGTAGCATACCACCAGTGAAATCCCACCACAGGCCAACCGTGCATTCGAAACCACACAGCGGGTCGGCAATATAGCGATCCACCTGGTCCGGATCCCGGCTAAGCCAATCGGCATTGGTTCGGTTCGGGCGGAACTTGCGGTTGAACTGCTCAAAGGTCATTCGGGCCACCAGGCGGCTGCGGTGCCGCTTGCCGCGAACCAGTCGGATCAGACCGATCAGGGTCCGGGATGCCAGGAGCTGGCCCCGGTCAATGCGGTTGGTGGCGCTGAGGATCAGAGAGTCCAGCATGTCGCCGTGGCTCTGGGCGTAGGCCTGGGCAATAAAGGAACCCATACTGTGACCCAGCAGGTTGACTGGCAGCCCGGGAAATCGGGCACGGGTGTGTTGAGCCACTTGATGCAGGTCGTCAACCACACTGGTCCAGCCATGCTGGTCGGCATAGTACCCCAGGTTCTCCGAAGGGCAGCTCGGGCCATGGCCCCGGTGATGATAGGTGATAACGGCTATGCCGTTTTCGCCGAGCCAGCGTGCCAGTGGTGTGTAACGGTCGCCGTGTTCGGCCATGCCATGGCTGATAATGAGAATGGCGGTCGGTGCCGCCGGGTTGAAGACCGTCCCGGTTATCGTGTGGCCATCACCAGCGTTCAGCATCAGGGGATGTTCGTTCATTGTCACGGCCCGTTTCCTTGTTGTTTTTCACTGTGGCCGGGCGTTGCCACTCCGGCGGCTTCCATAGGTGGGTAAGGCGAGACAATAGTCCGCCTGGCTGCGCCATGTCGCGGAACAGGTCCACGTATTCGTGGGTCCATAGCACAATCAGGTTGTTGGAGCGGATGGGCCGGGTGATTCCGTATTCGGGCGGATCCTGGGCATTTTCGTCGACAAACGTGCCGAACACGCGATCCCATACTATCAGCGTGCCGCCGTAATTACGGTCGATATAACCGGGATTGCGGCCATGATGAACCCGGTGATGGCTCGGGGTGTTGAAAACAAGTTCAACCCATCGGGGCAGTTTTCCAATCAGTGTGGTGTGAATAAAGAACTGGTAAACCAGTGACAGTGCGTAAGCCACGCCGATCCAGACGGGGTTCAGTCCCAGCAGTGCCAGGGGTAGATAGAACGCCCACATGCCGTTGAAAATGTTGGTGGCGTTCTGTCGCATGGCGGTGGAAAAGTTCATCCGTTCGGAAGAATGGTGCACCACGTGCGCGGCCCAGAACCACCGTACCCTGTGACTGGCCCGGTGCATCCAGTAGAAGCAGAAATCCACGCCCAGAAAGGTCAGCAAGGCAGTGAATGCATTAAATTCCAGATCGAACAGGCGGTAGTGGTAACAGAGGGCGTAAACAGGAAATGCAATCAGGCCGGCGAAGAGCAGCTCGGTCACCTGGTAGCCGGCGCCAAGGGCAAAGTTCCTGACCGCTTCACGAGTATCCATCAGCCTCGGATCGTGGCGAATCTTCAGGTATTCCCAAAGCGTAACGGCCACAAAGACGGGGGTGGCAACCACAAAAATCAGTTGCCGTTCATCCAGCGCCAGCCAGGGCGACGCCACCTTCCAGAGGGCAAGCAGACCGCTTTCTTCCAGTACGGCCAGCATCATGTCGGTCAAAGCCATAGAGTTCCCGCCGGGTTCCAGTTCCTACAGGCTTATTCTGGCATGTAACCCGGGCAGTGGAATGTCGGTTCACGCCAGATTGGCTGACGAATTCCGACACCGGCGGACTCAGTTGGGCTGGCGGTTTTCACTGTAGATTTTCTCCAGGGGAAGGATCTGCTGTTGCCACTGGTCCAGCCAGGTCTTGATGTCCCTGGGAATCCGGGCAGGTTTTGGCCAGGGCACCGGGTATTGCGCGGGCTGGAACATGGGCGCAAACAGGGCCGCGGCCGTCAGGTCGGCACGGGTGAACTGGTCGCCAACCAGGAAAGGGCGCCCGGCATAGATGCCTGCCAGCTCGGTAAGAAGATCTTCCATTACCTGCCGGGATTTTTCCGAGGTCTTCTCGTTGATCTTCATCCACTGGCGCATGACTTCATCAACCCGACTGAACGCCAGGCTGAGGATTATCCGGTTATAGAATGGCGTACCGGCAGCCAGCATCGGTACCACGATTTTGGGGCGCTGAAGGAAGTGGTGGTAGGAGTAGCAGCGTATGGCGGGGCCGGCTTCCTCGTCCAGCCGCCGTTCCCAGGCCAGCGCCTGCTCGCGCAATTCCGGATCGTTCGGAGTCAGGGAGTGCTCGGGAAAGGTCTGATCCAGGTAATCCAGGATGGCCGCTGAGCCCTGAACCACCTGGCCATCATGCTCCAGGACCGGTACTGACGAGGCCTGGCCAGTCAGTTTCCGGATGGTTTTTACATGCTGCCCGGGCAGCAGATTGACCGTTTCATAGTTGAGTCCCTTGTAATCCAGGGCCCATCGGACTTTTTCGCAATAGTGGGAAATGGCAAATTGGTGAAGTTTCAGCGCCATGGGGTCGTCTCCTCGGTTCAGCGTTCTAGCATACTGCCGGTGAGGCGGTATAAGAAGTCTCGTCGAACACTCATGGTGGCCTCGTCCGTCGTTGGCTTCTAAAATGTAGGTCGAAAACATGCCTACAAGGGAACTGACCATGCACTCACGACGAGTTCTGATGTTGTCCGTCGTCACGGCGGCGGGCCTTGCTGTCTCCGCCTGCTCCTCTCTGCCCAATACCAGTCAGCCGGTTTCCGGCAGCTATGCGTGCGGGCAACTTGATATAGCCGTATCCGGTAATGAGGACAGCGATCTGATCAGTGTCGATTATCTGGACCGGCGGGTTCTGCTCAAGCCGGAGGAAAGCGCCTCGGGAGCCCTGTATGTTGCCCCGGGCGATGACCAGACTCGTTTCTGGAGCAAGGGTGAAAAAGCGACCCTGACGATACGGGGGCAAACGTACCCGGAATGTTTACAGCCGGGTGACCTGGAAATGCCTTTTGAGGCCCGTGGCAATGAGCCCTTCTGGCATGCGACGCTTGAGGGAGGCGAGCTGTTGTTAACACGCCCATTCGAGGAGCAGGGCACGCGCCGGGTTTCGGTTGAACTGAAAACAGCCAACCGCCACGGTCGGGAGTATGTGGCGACGCTGGATGATCTGCCCATCAGGCTCACGGTGGCCCGACAACTTTGCGAAGACAGTATGTCCGGGGCGCAATACCCGGCGCAGGTGCGCCTGGTAGTTGGCAGTGACGAATTCACCGGGTGTGGCGGGGATCGTCAACGCCTCTTGCGGGGCGCCGTGTGGGTTGTTGAGGATCTTGCAGGAACAGGCATTATTGACCGGTCACGGATCACCATTGAGTTTCTTGAGGACAACAGAATGGCGGGGCAGGCTTCGTGCAACCGCTATACCGGCAGCTATCAGCTCAGGGGCGAAGGCGTTGCCATCGGTCCATTGGCATCAACCCGGATGGCCTGCGCGCCAGCGCTGATGAATCAGGAGGATCGGTTTCTCACCCTTTTGGGTCAGGTGACGTCAGTTCGTATTGGTCAACACGGCGAGTTGCTCCTGTCGACAGCCGACGGCGGGACGATGCGGGCGTTTCAGTCCGACCATGATAGTCCGTAACGGGCCAGTATCTCCGCTACCCGGCCGGTGCTCTGCAGGGCTTTGGCTCCCTCCGACAGGAGCGCTGCGAGCTCGAGGGAGTCACTGCCGACCGGGGAAAATGCAACATACAGCGGTGACTCATGGATCACCGTGGCCATTCTCAGACTTTCAGCGCTGCCATCCTGTTCCAGTTGCCACTGCATCACGTAGCGATCTTCCGGAAATACGTCAGAGCGGCGTTGGTGCAGGAGTTCGATAGCGCGGCTGAGCGGCGCCGGGCCCGAGAGTATCCAGACCTTTTCCGGGTCGTCCTGATACTTCGCGATATAGCTATCAAGTTCCGGTGAATAGGCATAGCCATTGATCGCCAGCAGGGTGAACTGGCTGAGTGAATCGACGCCACTGAACTGCCAATTGTTGTCAGGGTGGGTGTAGAGCGCAATCTTGGAGTAGCCAATGGCGGCCTTGGGAAACACAAAGTCCGGTGCATCTCCGGGAAGGGCTCCGACAACGGCATCCACATAGCCGTCCCTGGCTTGCTGGAGTGCCCGAGCCCAACTCATATTCACGTATTCCACATTGATACCTGCCAGGCCAAACGCTTCCCTGGCGATATCTATCATATATCCTTCGTGCCCGGAGCCGGCTTCACAATTGTGAGGGCACCAGGGATCAGCGGCAATAACTATGCTCTGACGCGGCTCTGTGGGAGCCGGCGCTGCGGGAGCTGTCTTCGTTGCCTTTGCTACTGTTTCAGGAACCAGCGATGGCGGGTCCTCTGGCTGCGAGCAGGCGGCAAGAAAGAGCGCAATCGAGAGAACCAGGGGTTTTGCCATGGCGATAAAACCAGAATGCCGAAACCGTCGGCTTTACCTGAAGCATAGACCCTGGCGGCGGTTTTGTAATGAACAAAATGGTGCTAGGCCGCGGTTTTGCTCCTGTCGGCTGACGCGGCTGTCGGCACCAGTGCACGGGCCAGATCTTTCATGTGCAGAGTGCCCACATGCTGATCGTCCCGGACCACCCGGAAATTCAAAGACATGTCGCCTTCGGATTTCAGAAGTACCGATTCCAGGTTGTCTTTTTCCGAAATATCCCCGGCAAACTCGGAATCACCATCGTCCGGCGGGCTCATCACAGATCGTACCCTGAGCACCCGGGCCCGGTTGATATCGCTGATGAAGTCGACAATGTAGGGATCGCCCGGGTTTAGCAGAATCTCCTGGGGATCCCCCTGTTGCACCACTTCGCCGTCTTTCAAAATGACCAGGTGATCGGCCAGCTTCAGGGCCTCATCCAGGTCGTGGGTGATGAATACGATGGTTTTCTTGAGCTCTTCCTGCAGCTCCAGTAACAGGTCCTGCATATCGGAGCGAATCAGCGGGTCCAGTGCCGAGAAGGCTTCGTCCATCAGCATGATCGGGGCGTCGGACACCAGGGCCCGGGCGATACCCACGCGCTGCTGCATGCCGCCGGACAATTGATGCGGATACTGGTATTCGTTGCCTTCCAGTCCAACCCGGGCAAGCCATTTACGGGCATCGGCCTCAAAGTCCGAGGTTGTGTAGCCCCGAATGTCCTTGGCCATGCCGGCGTTCTCGAGCACCGTCTTGTGAGGCAGCAGGGCAAACTTCTGGAACACCATCGACATACGTTCCCGGCGGAGCTTGCGCAGCTGCTCCTCGGTGTAGCTCATGATGTCCTCGCCGTCGACGCGGATTTCACCGGCTGTAGGGTCGATCAGCCGGTTAAGATGCCGGATCAGGGTGGATTTCCCGGAACCGGACAGGCCCATGATTACGGTAATCTCGCCATCGTGCATATCCACGTTGATATCACGCAGGCCGAGGACGTGTCGCTGTTGTTCCAGCAGATCGGCTTTGCCCATGCCCTTGCGAACATACTCCAGGGCAACATCCGGGGTCGGGCCGAAGATCTTGTAAAGGTTCCGGATCGAAATCTTGATGTCTTTTGCCATGGGGCTTACCTCACTGCTTCTGGGAGACGTTGATGCGTGCCAGGGACGCCTTGGTTACCCGGTCGAGAATCACCGCCAGGATCACAATGCCAAGGCCGGATACCAGGCCAACACCCAGTTCCAGATTACGGATACCCCGAAGAACCAGAACGCCAAGCCCGGGTGCGGACACCAGGGATGCGATTACGACCATGGCAAGGCTCATCATGATGGTCTGGTTAACCCCGGCCATGATGTTGGGCAGTGCCAGTGGAATCTGCACCTTGTAGAGTTTCTGTCTGGGCGTCATGCCAAAGGCGTCGGCGGCTTCAATCACGTCCTTGTCCACCAGCCGGATACCCAGGTTCGTCAGCCGGATTACCGGAACAATGGCGTAGAGGATGATGGCAATACCGTACAGCTTTGATTCGGTGACACTGAACAGGAAGATGAGCGGGATCAGATACACAAAGGGTGGCAGAGTCTGCAGCATGTCCAGAACCGGTATGATCATGCGCTGCAGCGAATTACTCCGGGCCATGGCGATGCCTATGGGTACACCCAGCAACACACACAGGAAGGCGCACACAAAGATGATCGCCAGGGTTTGCATGGCGTAATCATAATGGTCGATGAAGGCCAGCAGCACGATACTGCCACCTACGAACAGCATCAGTTTCCAGGATTTGGTAACCACGTAAACGACCGCCAATAACAGTGGGATCACGATCCACCAGGGTGTGTTCAGCATGGCGTAGAGGGCCCCATCCAGGAACCAGCTGAGCGGCTGGGTTAATGGGTCCAGAACCAGGCTCAGGCTGTCTTTTATTGCCAGAAATCCCTGTTCCAGGCCCTTGGTAAGCTCCCGGGACTGGGGAAATGCGGCACAGGATTCGTTCAGGGCGTCCATGGATGGAAACGGGAGCTCCCATAGTGAGGCCGGTTCGGCGCTCTCTCCCTTGTTTTTATTCAGCAAATCGGCCATCGACATGGGGCCGCTGCTTTTGCCTTCCGAGCACCACTGCTCAAGGCCCAGTGATGAAAAAAGCGAGTCGTAGGTTGCCATGGGCGGTCAGTCTCTCCTGCGCGCGTCTGAAATCAGAACGGTTTTCGGGAAACGGCCCGGGACACCACTAGGGAGTGTCCCGGGCGGGGCAGGTCGATCAGTTAAGAACGTTGGCCAGCCGCTCTCTTGCGGAGTCGTTCAGCCAGGTTGACCACTCGTCGCTGTTATTGGTGAGGTAGTAAACCGCAGCTTCCTCGCCAGACGCGTTGTTAGAGTCCATCCAGGCCAGGATGTTACTCATGGTCTCGGTCTTGAATGTCAGCTTGCTGAGCATCTCTGCCACTTCCGGCTCGCGATCTTTGAAGTCGGTGGTTACCGACGTCAGGATAGTGGCCGCGGGGAAGTCGGAAACACCCGGGTTATCAACATCCGGTGTCTGGTTCTTCTGGTGCACGTCCGGCTTGATCTCACCGAGGTCAACCCGGGTCATGTCGTACTTGCCGAGCGGGACGGTTGGGCCCCAGTAGTAGCCAAACCAGGGCTCTTCTTTCTGGACAGCGGAGGCCATGGAGGACGCCAGGGTTTCGCCAGAGCCGTGGTTAAAGACCTTGATGCCGGACTCTTCGAGATCCAGGGCGCGAATCAGGTTGTCACTGACAACACGGCAGCCCCAGCCGTCCGGGCAGTTATTGAACCGACCGCCGACGAGCTCTGGATTGGCCATCACACCTTCGATGGTTTTCAGTTCAGGGTGCTTTTCCGCGAGATAAGTGGGAATCCACCAGCCTTCAACGCCACCCGGATCAAGGACTTTGCCCAGTCGCTCGACTTTGCCCTGTTCTTCCAGGCGCAGGTAGGCCTCGCCCGCGGAGTTGAGCCACAGTTCGGTCACAATGTCAGGCTCACCGTTCTCGGCAACCGAGGTGACCGCCGGAACAGTATCGGAAGGAACGATGGTGACGTCACAGCCGTAGCCCTGCTCCATGATAAAGGTGGCCACGTTGGTGACGACCGTGTTGGACGCCCAGTTCATTTCCGTGATGGATACCTCGCCGCAATCGGCCTGGGCCGCGACGGGTACGGATAGCGCGCAAAGCAGTGCAGTAGACTTGAGCTTTCGCATAGTCACTTCTCCTTCTTCAGGGTTTGTGATTTTTGGAGGGTGTTGTCGGTGTTATTGCCGATACAAGGAGGCCGCGATCCGGAAGGATCGGGAAAACAGCTGGTTTATGGTCGCTGTTATGGTCGAACAAATCAAAACATCTCGGTTAATACCTATCAACAAGGATAACGAACCTCAGCTCAGTTACAAGGGCGTATTCCAAATGTATCTATAAAGGGGACACATTATGCTCTCGGAGAGCTGTCAATAAGTTGTAGCAATCAACGGTTACACTCCGCGGACCTGATACCGGAGAACGCCATGACAGAGCTGCGCGACCTGACACCCCACACGTCGATTTCCCAGGAGCAGGCCAGCCGTGATGGTCGCCAGCGCCGGTTGTTGAGAACCTTTCTCCCGGAACTGGTCGGGCTCGAGCGACTGCTGGCAGAAGCGCCGGAACTTGCAACCACACAGGTGGTTGAGCGCATCGCCATGAAGGATCTGCTGCTGCCCATCTACCGGGTCGATATCGGTTCATCCCGACCGGATGTGCCGGCGGTATTGATTGTTGGTGGTGTGCATGGGCTGGAGCGTATTGGCAGCCAGGTGGTGATGGCCTGGGTGAAGTCGCTGCTCGCCAGAGTGACCTGGGATGAACATCTGGCGGGCTTGTTGCAGAAGGTGCGGATTACCCTTTTGCCCATTCTCAACCCGGGCGGCATGTACCTGAATCAGCGCAGTAATCCCAATGGCGTGGATCTGATGCGCAATGCGCCGATCACCGCCCAGGATCGCAGCGCGTTCCTGCTCGGCGGGCAGCGGATCTCCCCCCGTTTACCCTGGTACACCGGAGACCCCGAACAGGGCATGGAGCCTGAAAACCAGGCGCTGGAGGCGGTGATCGAGGGATTGCTGCCAGGGCGACCGTTCAGTGTTGCGCTGGACTGCCATTCCGGCTTCGGTATGCAGGATCAAATCTGGTTTCCGTATGCCTACCGGCGGCGGCCCATGCGCCGGATCGCTTCGGTTATGGCGCTGAAACTGATCTGGGAGCAGGCCTATCCCAACCACGATTACCGTTTTGAACCCCAGTCCCGACATTACCTGACTCACGGTGACTTGTGGGACTACTTCTATAAGCAGGTAAATCGTGAAAACGCCGGTGTTTTCCTGCCTCTGACACTGGAAATGGGTTCCTGGCGGTGGATCCGCAAGCGCCCGCGTCAGCTGCTGAGACTGGATGGCTTTTTCAATCCCCTGGTTCCCCATCGCCACAAGCGGGTTTTGCGCAGCCACCTGGCCTGGATGGACTTTCTGGTTAACGCCGCCGCCAGCCACGAAAACTGGTTGCCGGTTCGGGAGGAGGAGTCCATGCTGAGGGAAGCCGCGATCATGCACTGGTATCGCGATTCTCACTAGCGATTCAGTGGGTCTGGGCACCATTTATCGGAACTTCTGTATGCACTGGATTCTGTTGCGGGGGCTCACTAGGGAACACGCGCACTGGGGAGATTTTCCGTCTTGCCTGCGGGAAGCGTTTCCCGACTACCAGTTCCATACGGTTGATCTGCCTGGCACGGGTGTGCACTATCGGGAAAACAGCCCGTCAACCGTGACGGCTATCCGGGAGAAGGTTTCCAGGCAAGTCAGCCATATTCCCGGACCCTTCAGCATTCTGGCGCTCTCGATGGGTGGTATGGTGGCACTGGACTGGGCCCAGCACGCCCCCGAGGGCCAGATTCAAAATCTGGTTCTGATCAACACCAGTTCCGGCTTCAGCCCACCCTGGCAGCGCATGCGGCCGGGAGCCTGGCCAAGGGTGCTGCGCCTGTTGGGGCGCCGGGAGCTGTTTGATCGCGAGCGGGACATCCTGAGGCTTACCTCCAATCGAGAGATCCCCTTATCACTGGCAAAACAGTGGTACAGTATCCAGCGGCAGCGCCCTGTCAGCCCCCGAAACGCCCTCAACCAGCTGACTGCAGCGGCCCGCTATAAGCCAGGCGAGAAGCGCCCGCTGCCAGACGCCCTGGTGCTGGCCAGCCGGGGTGACCGTATTGTTCATTGGCGCTGCAGTGCGGCGCTGGAAGAACGCTGGCAATGGACCATGAAACTGCACCCGGATGCAGGGCATGACCTCCCCCTCGACGACCCGGAGTGGATTATCCAGCAGCTCCGCAACTGGTTGCCGCGCTAGCGCCGGTTGCTTGACGCAACTCTTCTTTCCGGTCAGTCTTCTCGTTTTGAACCGCCAAAGCCGTCATTGAAAAGGAACGGAGCCGATAATAATGAAAATCTTCGAAACCAAAACCGCCCCCAACCCCCGCCGCGTGCGCATGTTCATGGCCGAGAAAGGTCTTCTGGACAAGGCTGAGTTCATCGAGATTGATCTGCAGAAGGGTGAAAACCTGACCCCGGAATATACCGCCCGGAATCCGATGAAAAAGGTGCCGGTCATGGAGCTGGATGACGGCACCTGCATTGCTGAGACCATGGCGATCTGCCGTTACTTTGAAGAGAGCTACCCGGATACGCCGAGCCTGCTGGGCGACACCCCTCTGGAAAAAGCACAACTCGAACAGTGGCTGCGCTGGATCGAGTATTACTTTTTCATGCCCACCGGCATGTGTTTCCAGCACACCACGGGTTACTTCAAGGACCGGATGAACCCGATCAAGGAGTGGGGCGAGGAGTGCGGCAAGAATGTGGAGAAGTTCATGCACTTCCTCGACAAGCAGCTGGAGGGCAAGGAATATATCTGCTGCGACCGGTTCACGGCCGCCGACATCAATGCCTTCACCACGGTGGCGTTTGCCCGTGTGGTAGGTATCCGTATCAAGCCGGAGCAGACCAATCTGCAGGCCTGGTACGACCGCATCAAGGCCCGTCCTTCGGCCCAGGCCTGAGGCCCGGGCTACCCTGGAACTGGAAGAGAAACGTTAATGACCACAACGGATTCGAGCCTCCTATGCGCGTTGGCTGCGATTGACCTGGCGAATAAGGCCGACCCGAACCAGGAGCGGGTTGGCGATGAACTCCTGCCAAAGGAGTATGCCTACAGCCTGCACATGACCCGCTGGCTGTTCGAGCTTGCATCCGAACCGTCCGAACGCATGCAGATCGCCTGCCGCGCCCAGCACATAGAGCGTTGGACCATGCCTCGGAAGGACTATCCGGAAGGTCGCAAAGCCTATTACCAGTGGCGTCAGGCCTGTGGCCGGATGCACGGCCGGCGGGCAGCGGAAATCATGGCAGAATGTGGTTATCCGCCGGCCGAGTGTGAGCGGGTAGAGACCATCCTGACCAAGCGGGAACTGAGGCAGGATGCCGACACGCAGCTCCTGGAAGACGTTGCCTGCATGGTCTTTCTGGAACGATATTTCGCTGATTTCTACGAGGCAAAAGCGGACTACGATCGGGAGAAGTGGTTACGCATCGTGCGCCGGACCTGGGGCAAGATGTCTCCCCGTGGGCACGAGGCGGCACTCAGGCTGGCGGAGGGCATGCCGGCGCATTTATTGGACTTGCTACAGGAGGCTTTGGCCGAGGCTTAGTCTTAATTGCCTGTTGCGTACTTTTGTGCACAGACCAGCGGGTACGACCTGCCAAAATACGCTGTGAATACGTCCCTGTACGCTCGGCTCCGCCATCCATGGCTCCGCACGATTTTGGCAGGTCGTACCCGCTAGTCTGTATAAGCCTGTGAGTTAGCCTTCTGGAAAGAACAGCTCCTGGAGTTTCTGGCCAGGCTGGTCCGCCCGCATAAAAGATTCGCCTACAAGAAAGCCGTAAATCCCGCGAGCAGTCATCGCTTCCACGTCGCTGCGCGTCATGATGCCACTCTCGGTAATGGTCAGCCGATCCCTTGAGATCCGCTCGTGCAGATCGAAGGTGGTGTCCAGCGATACATCGAAAGTGTGAAGATTGCGATTGTTGATGCCGACCAGAGGAGTCGTCAGCGTCAACGCATCGTCCAGTTCCTCGCCATCGTGGACTTCCACCAGCACATCCAGACCGATCTCATGGGCAATGCCCTCCAGCTCCTGCATCTGGTCTTTGGTCAGGCATGCAGCAATCAGGAGGATGCAGTCGGCGCCGATGGCCCGGCTTTCATAGACCTGGTAGGGCGCGACCATGAAGTCCTTACGGATCACCGGCAGGCCGCAGGCATTGCGGGCGGCGACCAGGTAGTCCTCATGGCCCTGAAAGAAGTCGCGGTCGGTAAGCACGGAAAGGCAGGCCGCTCCGCCGTTTTCGTAGCTTTCGGCAATAACGGCCGGCTCGAACGGATCGCGCAGGATGCCCTTGCTCGGTGAGGCTTTCTTGATTTCGGCGATAACAGCGGGTTTCTGTTGCTCGATTCGCTGCCGAAGTGCGTTGGCAAAACCACGTGCGGGTTCTTGGTCGCCCGCCATTGCCTTCAGGTCAGCGACCGAAACCTTCAGTTTCCGGTCGTCGATTTCTTCCCACTTACGATCAACAATTTTCCGAAGAATCGTAGGTGTCTTATCCAAATGTCTGTCAGTCATTACATGCCTGCAAATAGTTAGCGAGAGCCGGTGGGGCAGGGCTTTCCAAAACTGTCTGCAGCCATGGATGGCTGCAGCCAAGCCCTACAGGGATGTATTCACGGGCGTGTTTTGGAAAGCCCTGCCCCACCGGATCGTCCTGCCGAAAAGCCGGCAGTCTTAGTCGATCAAAAGCACTGAGAAAAATCAGCCAGTTCCGACATCTTGCCGGCGGCGAGGCCAGAGCCCATGGCGTCCAGGGCCATATCGACGCCTTCTTTGGCGTTGCTTGCCAGTCCCGCAACGTAGATTGCCGCGCCGGCGTTCAGGGCAATCAGGTCCCGGGCTTTCTCGGCCATTTCATCGTGGCCTCGACCAAACGCGGCGCGGATCAGCCTCAGGGAATCTTCGGCGGTATCGACGGTCAGGCCAACCAGCGACTGGCTCTTGATGCCCAGATCCTCCGGGGTGATGTCGTATTCGGTGACTTCGCCGTTCTTCAGCTCCGCCACATGGGTGGCGCTGGCCAGGCTGATCTCGTCCAGGCCATCTTTCGAGCAGACTACCATGATGTGCTCCGCCCCCAGGCGATGCAGCACTTCCGCCATCGGGCGACACAGTTCCCGGGTGAACACGCCCACCAGTTGGCGCTTAACGCCAGCGGGATTGGTCATCGGGCCCAGGATGTTGAAAATGGTCCGGCAGCCCAGCTCCTTGCGGGGGCCAATGGCGTGCTTCATGGCGCCGTGATGGGCCGGGGCGAACATGAAGCCGACACCGATTTCCTCGACGCAGCGGGCCACTTCCTCCGGTTTCATGCTCAGGTTGATACCCAGCTTTTCCAGAAGGTCGGCACTGCCGCTCTTGGACGAGACGGCCCGGTTGCCGTGCTTGGCCACGAAGCCGCCGGCCGCTGCCACCACGAACGAGGCAGCGGAAGACACGTTGAACAGGTTGGCGCCATCGCCGCCGGTACCGACGATGTCCACCAGAGGCTCGGCCTTGACCGTTACCTTGGTGGCCAGCTCGCGCATGACCTCGGTGGCGCCGGTGATTTCATCGATGGTTTCGCTTTTCAGGCGCAACCCCATGAGAAACGCGCCGATCTGGGCGTCCGTGGCCTCGCCGTTCATGACGATGCGCATCACGTCCTTCATTTCCGCCCGGGACAGGTCCAGGTTGGAGGCAATGCGGTTGAGAGCTTCTTTCATGTCCATGTGTCGGCCTCTTATTGTGTTCTCAGAAAGTTGCGCAGCAGTTCGTGGCCCTGTTCCGTCATAATAGACTCCGGATGGAACTGCACGCCCTCAATGGGCAGCGTCTTGTGGCGAACCCCCATGATCTCCTCAATGGAGCCGTCGTCGTTGCGGGTCCAGGCGGTCACTTCCAGGCAGTCGGGCAGGGTGGTCTTGTCAATCACCAGACTGTGATAACGGGTCGCCTGCAGCGGGTTGCTCAGGCCACGGAATACGCCGGTGTCCTTGTGGAATACCGGGGACACCTTGCCGTGCATGACCCGGCCGGCGCGAATAACGTCACCGCCGTAGACCTGGCCAATGGCCTGATGGCCCAGGCAGATGCCCAGGATTGGCAGCTTGCCGGCAAAATGCCGGATGGCCTCCATGGAGATACCGGCCTCGTTCGGGGTGCAGGGGCCAGGGGATATCACCAGCCGTTCCGGGTTCATCGCTTCAATCTGTTCGATGGTGATTTCATCGTTGCGATACACCTGCACATCGGCGCCCAGTTCTGCCAGGTACTGCACCACGTTGTAGGTGAAGGAATCGTAGTTATCGATCATCAGCAACATAATCCGTTCCTCCGCCTCAGTGGTCGAAATCGTTGTAGGTCATGGCCACCGCGCGGAAAATGGCGCGGCCCTTGTTCATGGTTTCCTTCCACTCGAGGCGGGGCACCGAATCAGCCACCACACCGGCGCCGGCCTGGATGTGCAGGGTGTTGTCCTTGATCACGGCGGTACGGATGGCGATGGCGGTATCCATGTTGCCGTTGAACGACAGGTAGCCCACGGCGCCACCATAGACGCCGCGCTTGACCGGCTCCAGCTCGTCGATGATTTCCATGGCCCGGATCTTGGGCGCACCACTGAGGGTGCCGGCGGGCAGGGTGGCGCGCAGCACGTCCAGGCAGCTGGTGTTGTCTTTCAGCCGGCCGGTGACGTTGGAGACAATGTGCATCACGTGGGAGTAGCGCTCGACAATCATCTTGTCGGTGAGCCGAACCGTGCCGGTTTCCGACACCCGGCCGGCATCGTTGCGACCCAGGTCGATCAGCATCAGGTGCTCGGCGATCTCTTTCGGATCGGCCAGCAGTTCCGCCTCCAGCGCCTTGTCCTCGGCATCGGTGGCGCCGCGCTTGCGGGTACCGGCGATGGGTCGCACGGTGACTTCCTCGTCTTCCACCCTGGCCAGGATTTCCGGAGAGGAGCCCACGATCTGGAAGTCCTCCAGATCCAGGAAATACATGTACGGGGACGGGTTCAGTACACGCAGCGACCGGTACAGGTTCAGCGGTGGTGCCTCGAAGGGAATCGACATGCGCTGGGAGATCACCGTCTGCATGACATCGCCGTCGAGCACGTAGCCCTTGATCTTGTCCACCGCGGCTTCGAATTTGTCCTGGGTAAAGCCGGAGATGAAGTCGCTTTCGTCCACGGTCTTGCCACGAAGGTGTTCGGGGGTGCGTGGCGCGTCGGCGGTTTGCCGGTGCAGACGGTTCTCCAGTTCATCAATTCGGCTCTGTGCCTTGTCAAAGGCGCCTTCCACGGCAGGATCGGCATGCACGATCAGGTGCAGCTTGCCACGCAGGTTGTCGAACACCACGATCTCGTTGGACACCATCAGCAAGATATCCGGCGTGCCGATCTTGTCCGGCGGGCAGCTCTTGCGCAGCCGCTTTTCGATATAGCGCACGGTGTCGTAGCCGAAGTAGCCCACGAGGCCCCCGTTGAAACGGGGCAGCTCGTCCAGGTCCGGCGCATGGAAGCGTTTCTGGTAAGCCTCGACGAAGGCCAGAGGGTCGTCCACGTCTTCCGTCTCGACAATCTCGCCGCCGCGACTGATTTCGACCTTGTGGTCAAAGACCTTCAGCACCTCGTGGCTGGGCAAACCAATGATCGAATAACGGCCCCATTTCTCGCCGCCCTGGACGGATTCGAACAGATAGGAGTAGGGCCCGCTGGCGAGTTTCAGATAGGTGCTCAGCGGTGTGTCGAGGTCGGCCAGAACCTCGCGGTATACAGGGATGCGGTTAAAGCCGGCGTCGGCGAGCTCGGCGAATTGCTCGGGTGTCATGGTGCGGTTTCCTGAAATCGGAGTTGCATCTTTACAAAAGCTCGGCCAGCGAATCAACAACCGCATCGGCACCGAGGGTATCCACGGCGGGCCCATAATTGTAGCCGTAACGGACCGCCACGCAGGGAATGCCTGCTGCCAGTGCGGCATTAATATCGGCCCCGGAGTCGCCCACCATCACCGTGGTTCCCCGGGTTCCTCCTAAAGCCTCCATGGCATGGAGCAGGGGCGCGGGATCGGGTTTCTTGACCGGGAGGGTGTCGCCACCCACGGTCAGATCAAACCAGTGGTCCAGTCCCATCTGCTCAAGCAACGGTGCCACAAACTGTTCCGGTTTGTTGGTGACGATGCCCAGTCGGCAGCCCTGGTTCTTCAGATGCGTGAGGCAGGCCTCGACACCGGCATAGACCACTGAATGCTGCCCGTTGATGGTGCCGTAGGCGTGATAGAAAATCGCCAGGGCATCCTTGAACAGGGCATCGTCTTTTGGCCGGGCCGGTTCCCAATCTACCTGGCCGGCCAGCGCCCGGCGAACCAGAACGCTGGCGCCGTTGCCTACCCAGTTTCTTATCCGGTCAATGCCGGCCGGAGAGCGGCCAAGGTGTTCGAGCATCTGATCAACCGCGGCCGCGAGATCCGGCGCACTGTCCACCAGGGTGCCGTCGAGATCGAACAGGGCAACGCCCGGCCAGCGGGGATTGAACAAACCGGCCAGGCTCATTGGCTGATCACCCTGCGGGCCTGCTCCAGTTCTTCGCGCATGGCATCAATGGTGGTTTTGTAGTCATCGGTGTTGAAGATGGCAGACCCCGCCACGAAGGTGTCGGCACCGGCCTCGGCGATTTCCCGGATGTTCTCGGTTTTCACACCACCATCGATTTCAAGCCGGATGTTGTAGTTGCTGGCATCAATGCGTTTGCGGGCTTCCCGCAGTTTGTCGAGGGTGCCAGGAATGAACTTCTGGCCTCCGAAGCCGGGGTTTACCGACATCAGCAACACCATGTCCAGCTTGTCCATCACATGGTCCATGTAATGCAGCGGCGTGGCCGGGTTGAACACCAGGCCGGCCTGGCAGCCACCGTCGCGGATCAGCTGCAGTGAGCGATCAATATGGTTGGTTGCTTCCGGGTGGAAGGTAATGTAACTGGCCCCGGCGTCGATAAACATACGGATGAGGTCGTCCACCGGCGATACCATCAGGTGTACGTCAATCGGGGCGGTCACGCCATGCTTGCGCAGCGCCTCGCAGACCATGGGACCAATGGTGAGATTGGGTACATAGTGATTGTCCATTACATCGAAGTGCACGACGTCCGCGCCAGCGGCCAGTACGTTGTCGACTTCCTCGCCAAGGCGGGCGAAATCGGCGGACAGGATGGATGGGGCAATCAGGTAAGGATTCATGACGGCTCTCTCACAACAATGGATAATGGCGTGGTCAGCGGTCCCTGCCGCACATTCAGGATGGCTGCTAGTCTAACAGCTCAGTCGCGTTTTTTCGCAGTCAAAGGATCAGTATCTGTGCAGAGATTCGAGATTTACCGGCCGGTCGTGTCCTGGTTTTTTATCCTGGTGCTGATGTTAGCCATGCCGTCCACCAGCTTCGGCCAGGAAGAGGGTACGCAGGCCGGCGAGGCTGAAGATTCGGTGGCGCCGGCTACCGAGTCTGCAAGTCGGTCCCTGATCTGGACAGGCACCGGCGAGCGCTCCCTGAACCAGACCTTTCCCGAGGCAGCGGTATGGCTGGAGCTTGAGGAGGGCGACCGGGCGCTGGGGCTGCTCTATCCGGAGGCCAGATTGCCGGCCCGCGGCGCGGTGCTGGTTCTGTCGGACGAGGGCGAAACCGCCGCTTCCGGAGTGACCGGGGCTCTGGCTGCGGGGCTGGCTTCCAGGGGCTGGGCCGTGCTCACCCTTGGTTTGGAGTCGCCGTCAACGGTTCTGACAGAAGTCCTGATGCGCCCCGTGGTAGAAGAACCATCGGCGGAAACGGATACGGGTGAGCAGGAAGCACCGGAATCGGTAATGATCGATGTCATGGCTTCAGAGAGTGCCGATGATCTCGAGGCCCGCTACCGAAGCCGGATCGGCGAGACGCTTCAAGCAGGGCTGGCCCTGCTGGTTGAGCGCGGCTATGAAACACCGGCTGTTCTGGGAATCGGGCGAGCCAGCATACACGTGACCAACCAGGTGCTGGAGGGGGCTGATGCCGCTGCGCTTGTCTGGGTGGCTCCACAGTTTTACCCCGTTGACCGGCCAGATCTGCCCGAACGTCTGGAGTCGCTGAGTACTGAATTGCTGGAGCTGTATCCTTCCGGAGCCGCTGATGATCAAACGAAATGGAGTATTGGGATGAGGTTACGTCGGGCCGGCATGAGTGGCTTTGAGCGACAACCGGTTCCCTGGCTCACTCCCGCGCCCGGAACCCTGGGCGATGGGATCGCCAGTCGCGTTGCCGCCTGGCTGGAGTCCCGCCAGGACTAGCGGGAGGTGTTGTGGCGCTTGATCAGTTCCCAGGCCTGCTGATAGTGAAGCAATCGTTCCTTGGCCAGGCTCTGATCGCGGGGGCTGACCTGCTGTTGGGCCAGCTTGTCCGGGTGGCACTCGGAGACCTTCTTGCGGTAGGCCCGCTTGATCACTTCCAGAGAATCCCTCCGGGTAACTCCTAAAAGCTCGCAGGCCTGCTGATAACTGGTGGGACGGGAGAGATTTTCGCTATGCCGGGTCCAGACCTTGCTGGCATAGCTGTCGAAGATGTCCTCGCTGATACTTACCGGCAGTCCAATCTGGTCAATGGCATCTTCGCAGCGGTAGCGTCTGGGCTTGCCGGGCCGGCCGTTAAGCTGGCTGGCGTGGCACAGGCAGATGGCCGTTTTCAGGGCCGGAGCCGGCCAAAGGCGACGGGACAGGCGCATGGCCAGCCCGCGGATGAAGGGCAGTTGCCTGGCCGACTTGCCCTGCTGGAACCAGCCAATGGCCCGCCGTCGCTGACGTTTGGACAGTTTCATGGCCTTGATCAGGGATTCAGCATAGCCAATATCGGCCTCTGTCACCCGCCCCTCGGCCTTGGCGATGTAACCCAGGAAAAAGAACAACGGGCGCCTGCACCAGCGCGGCAGATGGGCGCGCTCAATCAGAGCCGGGGCCTGATGGCCGCAGGCAGAAAGTTCCCGCATCAGGCTGGAGAACTCGGCTTCCATCCGGGCCGGCAGCACCGGTTGTCTGTTACTGCCCGCCATGGCTTTCGGATTCCCTGTTGCCCAGTTTCCTGTCCAGTGCCTGCAGCCGTTCCGGAGTGCCCACGTCTACCCATTGTCCTGGATGATAGAGGCCTTTCACGCGGCCTTCGGCCATGGCTTTGCGCAGTACCGGGCCCAGCTTTCCCGCCTGGTCGGTCAGGCCTTCGAACAGCCGCCGGTGCAACAGGCTGATGCCGGAGAACGTCAACTTGTCCGGTCCGTCGCCAATGAGCCATCCCCGATCGGTCAGGTGAAAGTCGCCTTCAGGATGGTGTGGCGGGTTGTCGGTGACAACCAGCAAGGCATCCGAGTCAGCCGGCGGTGTCAGTCGGGACAGGTCGAAATCGCTCCAGATATCGCCATTGATCACCAGAATCCAGTCAGACTTATCGTCGGCAAGCAGGGGCAGGGCGCGCACTATTCCGCCGGCGGTTTCCAGGGGTTCGCCTTCCCGGGAATATTGAATGGACAGACCGAACTGCTCGCCATTGCCCAGGGTCTCTTCAATCTGATCACCCAGCCAGGCATGATTGATCACCACTTCCCGGATTCCCGCCTGGCGAAGGTGGTCCAGATGGTAGCTGATCAGAGGCTTGCCGGCGGCCCGGAGCAGGGGCTTTGGTGTGGCCAGAGTCAGTGGCCGCATGCGTTCACCCTTGCCGGCGGCGAGAATCATGGCTTTCACGGCTGCGGGCGCTCCTGACCGGGGGCCGGGCCAATGTTCGCCTCGATTTGCGGCATGACCGTGTCGCTGAGCCATTCGTGGAAGTGTCGCAGGGCCGGCTGCCGACTGCTGGCAACGATCAGGTACTGCACGGTTCGGGGAATGTCATCGAGATAGCCGTGCTTGCCATCGCGGATCGACAGCCGGGCGAAAATCCCGGCGGCCTTCAGGTGACGCTGCATGCCCATCAGTTCAAACCACTGGCGGAAGGTTTCCGGATCAGCCCGATGCAGGCCTGCGTCCCGGCTGCTCTGGCGAAACACCTCCAGCCAGTCGCAGATGCGCTCCTCCGGCCACTGGATGTAGCAATCTTTAAGCAGGGATACGACGTCGTAGGTGACCGGCCCGGTGACTGCATCCTGGAAATCGATGACACCGGGGCGCGGTTCATTGGGGCGGACCAGCAGGTTGCGGGAGTGGTAGTCCCGGTGAACCGTTACTTCCGGTTGTGCCAGGGCGCTCTCCCGCAGCATGGAAAAGGTGGTCTCCAGCAGAGCCCGCTCACTGTTTTCCAGGCTCATGCCCAGGTGTTGCTCCAGCAGCCAGTCCGGAAACAGCGCCATTTCCCGCTCGAGCAGGGTGGCGTCGTAGGGCGGTAGCGGGTAATCCTCTGGGGAGGGCTGGCGGGCAATGAGGGTCAATTCCTCCAGGGCGTTCCGGTAAAGCTGGTCTGCGGAATCGGCGTTCAGCTGGCCAAGCATCAACTGGTCGCCAAAATCCTCCAGCAGCAGAAAGCCCTGCGTCAGATCGGCCTGGACGATTTCCGGCACGGCAATGCCCTGGTGGTGCCAGTGCCGTGCGATGGTCACGAAGGGCTCGCAGTCTTCGTGTTCCGGGGGTGCATCCATAACAATAAACGGC
Source organism: Marinobacter maroccanus (assembly GCF_002933275.1). GTDB lineage: Bacteria > Pseudomonadota > Gammaproteobacteria > Pseudomonadales > Oleiphilaceae > Marinobacter > Marinobacter maroccanus. The sequence continues at coordinate 60,740 of NZ_PSSX01000014.1, read as the reverse complement.
GCGCCGTCGCCGGGAGCTGGCGCCTTATCGGCGTGCTGCCAGACCCGGAAATAGCGGCGAAAACTGGCATCGCCGGAAACCGGTTCGGCTTCGCTCTGTTCAAAGCCGGGAAACTGTCTGACCCAGTTGGTCAGCAACTGCAGGCGGGTATCCATAGCTCGGGTTGCGATCCTGAAAATAAGTTGTCGCTGACAGCGAAAGTTAGCAGACGAGTATAAAGAGGGTAAATCGGTTTTGCAGCGGAGTTTCCGTTAACAACCCCGGAGGGCACGTGTAAACTAGGCGGCGGTTATTACTGCCCGTCCTCCAATTCACCCGGAACAGGATCCAGCCACCGTGCCATGTCCCGAACGCCCACTGCAATTGCCGGAAAGCCGGTGGCAGAGCCGGTATGGCCGCGGGTTGCTGGCCACGCTTTTGGGTTTGATGGGGACGGCAGGTCACGCTCAGACAGCGCCATCCGCAGCGGAAATTGACTGGAGGCCCAGGGCGGAATTGCCAGCCGAGGAGCGGTCTTCGTTGCCCCTGTTCTGTGACGGTGGTTATTTGCCGTCCGGTAGAAGCAATGGCGTCGGCAGTGCGTTTGCCAATGGCGCTAATGCCGAACAACCGCTGGAGGCCAGCGGCCTGAATGCCCGGTATGAAATTGACCGCGAGCTGTTTCTCCAGGGCGATGTCCGGATTCGACAGGGAGGATTCCAGGTAACCGGTTCAGAAGCTCGCTACAGTCAGCAGCAGGGCGCAGTATCAGTCCAGGGGCCACTGGTCAGTCGAGGTGAGGGCTTCCTCCTGACCGGTGAGAACGCGAACTATGACGTGGATACCGGTCGCCTTGACATCAATACCGCGACATTTCTGTTGCACGGGCCCGAAATGCGCGGTCGCGCCGGCAGTCTGTCACGAATCAGTGAGGAACAGGTTGTCATTGAAGATGGATTTCTGACTACCTGCGGCCCCAGACAGAACGACTGGGCCATCGTTGCCTCGGATATCCGGCTGGATCGGGCCGAGGGTTTTGGCACCGCCAAACATGTGCGGCTGGAGGTCCTCGATGTGCCGGTGTTCTACTGGCCCTGGGCCAGCTTTCCCATTGATGATCGCCGCAAGTCCGGTTTCCTGTACCCTCAGTTCGGCTCCTCCAGTGCCGGCAGTGGTGGTTTTATCGCCGTACCCTACTATTTCAACCTGGCGCCGCATTACGACGCGACACTGACGCCCCAGTACATTCACGGCCGAGGTCTGTTCAACGAAGTCGAAGGTCGGTACCTCAGTTCCCTCGGGGAAACCACCTTGCAGCTTGGGTACATCGGCAATGATTCGGCGTTCCGGGAGGAAAATCCCGGTGAGTCCGGTGAGCGCTGGGCCCTCGATGCCACCACTCGCGCTGCCCTGGGCCGTGGCTGGCGAGGTTATGGGGATTTTTCCGTGGTAAGCGACGAGGACTATCTCAGCGACCTGAACCGGAGCCTGGAGATCAACCAGGCGACCCACCTGCAGAGAAAGGGCGGGGTGACCTACCGAAGCGATCAGCGGTATTTCGATGCTTACCTCAACGATTACCAGACCATCAGTGAACGCATCGCTGATGTGGATAAGCCCTATGCCCAGTTGCCGGAAGTTATCTACGCAGGGGAGACCGGTGCGGGGATTGTGGAGGCCAATCTGGAAAGCCAGTACACGGTGTTTTACCGGGATAACGAAGCACTGAGCGGTCTCGACCGGGCTAACGGCCAGCGTTTCCGGGCGCGGCCGGAGTTGGCATTGCCGATGCGGGCATTGTGGGGGTTCAGCCGGCCTTCGGTCAGCCTTGATTACACCCGCTATGACCTGGATGACTACGTACTGGGCGATGGCACCTTTGATCGCACTGTGCCGGTTGCCGAATGGGATAACGGCTTGTATTTCGACCGACAGAGCAGCCTGTTTGATGTGCCTTACAACCAGACTCTGGAGCCCCGGCTCTATTACGCCTGGGCCGATGCCGACCCGGACCAGAACGATATCCCGGATTTCGACACTGACCTCCAGACCTTTCGTTTTGAACAGCTGTTTCGACCGGACCGCTTCACCGGCGGTGACCGGGTAGGCGATGCCAACCAGTTGACCGTTGCCCTGACCAGCCGTTTCAATGACCTGCTCACCGGGGCCGAGCGTGCCCGGTTCAGTATTGGCCAGGTCCAGTATTTTGAGGATCGCGAGGTGACGCTGTTTGGTGAAGGTGCCGGTACCCGGAGCCGTTCACCGCTGGCCGGCGAGGTCGTGCTTAACCCACTCGATACCCTCGAAATCCGCTCTTCCGGGCTGTGGGATCCTGATACCGGGGATACCGAGGAAGGACGAAGCCAGTTGACCTTCCACTCCAGTGATTACCGTTACCTGGCCAGTGTTGGGCATACATACAGCCGAGACGAGCTGGAACAGTCCGATATTGCGTCGGTTTTCCCGGTATCGGACCGTGTTAGTCTTATCGGCCGCTGGGTCTATGATTCCGACCTTGACCGAACGGTCGGATCCCTCGCCGGGCTGGAATACAATAACTGCTGCTGGAGTGTTCAGATGGTTCACCAGAACTACCTGACCGACGACCGGGAGCTTGAGAGCCGCATACTGTTTCAGGTCCAGCTGAAGGGGCTTGGTGGCAGCGGTGGTGCATCGTCGAGTATTTCCGAGGCCATTTACGGTTTCGATGAAAGGGAGCGTCGTCGTTTTGGAACTCCCTGAGTGGATCCCTGACTAAGGCCCCCAAAACGCCAGAAAGCTCAAATTCTATTTGCAGAGGTGATTATGAAGGCGACCCTTCGCCATGGTGTACAAGCGTTACTGATTCTTCTTGCCGTTCTGGCTCCGCTGTCTGTTCAGGCCGAGCGTAAGCTGCTGGATCAGGTGGTAGCCATTGTCGACGAGGATGTCATCCTGCAGACCGAGCTGGAGGCGCGAATCAGCACCATCGCCAGCCGGCTCAATGCCCAGGGAACGGCGTTGCCGCCGCGCCAGGTTCTGGAAGAGCGGGTGCTTGACCAGCTTATCACCGAGTCGATCCAGATGCAGATGGCAGATCGTGCCGGCATGCGCATCAGCGATAACGAGCTGAACGAAACCATGGCCAACATCGCTGAGCGCAATGGCATGACCCTGGCGCAGTTTGAAAACCAGTTGGCTGCCGAAGGCGTGGCCTACAACCAGGCTCGCGAGCAGATCCGCCGGGAGATGCTGACCAGCCGCGTTCAACAGCGCCAGGTAGGCAACCGGGTTCGGGTAACCGATCGGGAAGTGGAAAACTACCTGGAAAGCCTGGAAGCCCGCGGTGGCAATAACGCCCAATACCGGCTTGCGTATATTTTTGTCAGCGTTGACGATCCGTCGAACGAGGCAGAGGTGGATGCGGCCCGGGAAAAAGCTCAGCGTCTGCGCAATCAGATTGCCAGTGGCCGTGATTTTCGCGAGGTGGCCGTTGCCGAGTCCGATGCCAGTAACGCTCTGGAAGGTGGCGATATGGGCTGGCGTGCCGAAGGCCAGCTGCCGTCTCTGGTAGCCCCGGTTGTGCCGGAGCTGCCAGTGGGAGAACCATCGGAAGTTCTGGAAAACAACAGCGGCTTCCACCTGGTGATGGTGATGGATAAACGCGGTGGCGAGCAACAGCAGATGATCCAGCAGCATCGTGTCCGTCACATCCTGGTTCGGCCTTCCGAGGCAAGGACCGACAATCAGGCCGAAACCATGATCCGCGACCTGTACCAACAGCTTCAGAACGGAGCCAGCTTCAGTGCCCTGGCCAGAGAGTATTCTGATGACCCGGTGTCTGGTTCCGATGGCGGTAATTTGGGCTGGGTGAGCCCCGGCCAGATGGTGCCGGCGTTTGAGCAGGCCATGCTGGCTGCTGATATCGGCGAGTTGCGCGGGCCGTTCCGGTCCCAGTTTGGCTGGCACATCCTGCAGGTTCAGGAACGCCGCCAGAAAGACATCAGCGGTGATGTGCGCGACGCTGAGGCTCGTCAGGCCATCTATCGCCGCAAGTTCGAGACCGAGTTGCAGAACTGGCTCCAGGAAATCCGCGATGAGGCCTTTATCGAGTTCAAGGGCGAGTACGCCAAGGACGCCCCTGCCGAAGAAGAGCCGGTATCCTGATGGCTGATCCCGTGGTGCTGGCGCTTACCGCCGGCGAACCCGCTGGCATTGGCCCTGAGCTGTGTCTGCAGCTGGCGCTGGAGGCCAGGACCGCGGGAGTGGTCGTGGTTGCCAGCAAACCGCTGCTGGAAGCCCGGGCGAAGCAAATGAATCTGGCGGTTGAACTGCGTCACTGGCAGCCCGGAGAAGCGCCAGAAATGGAAGCAGGCCTGCTATCGGTGCTGCACGTGGACGGTTGCGCCAATCACCAGCCGGGCACGCTGAATACTGGCAGCAGTGCCTATGTGCTCAGAACGCTGGAAGTTGCCGCCAATGGCTGCCTGAGTGGCGATTTTGACGGCATGGTGACGGCGCCGGTCCACAAAGGTGTTATCAATGAGGCCGGCATATCGTTCAGCGGCCACACCGAGTTCCTCCAGGAACTGTGCGGAGTTGAACGAGTGGTGATGATGCTGGCGACCGAAGAGCTTCGGGTTGCGCTGGTAACCACCCACTTACCGCTCAGAGACGTTTCCGCCGCCATTACCCCGGCGCGCCTGGCCCAGGTCACCCGAATTCTCAATGCTGATCTGAAAAAGTTCTTCGGCATTGCGCGGCCCAGAATTCTGGTGGCAGGCCTGAATCCCCATGCCGGGGAAGGCGGCCATCTCGGTCGGGAGGAAATCGACATCATCGAGCCAACCCTCGAGAGTCTTCGTGCCGAAGGCATGTCGCTGACGGGGCCCCTGCCGGCCGACACCCTGTTTACCCCGCACTGGCTGGACCAGGCCGATGCGGTACTGGCCATGTACCACGATCAGGGACTGCCGGTACTGAAGTTTCAGGGCTTCGGGCGGGCCGTCAATATTACCCTGGGGCTGCCGATTGTTCGCACCTCCGTGGACCATGGCACCGCCCTGGATCTGGCTGGCACTGGCCGGGCTGATGCCGGCAGTCTGCATACGGCCCTGAAAGTGGGCGAGCAAATGGCTCGTTGTCGCAAATCTGCAATTGAAGAGACCTGTTCGTGAGTAACAAAGCCGGCCACCAGGCCAGAAAGCGGTTTGGCCAGAATTTCCTCCATGATCCGGGGGTCATCGAGCAGATCATCCGCGCGATCAATCCGAAACCCGATGACGCCATCGTGGAGATTGGTCCCGGCCTGGGCGCGCTGACCGAAGAGATACTGGCCGTGAACCCAAGGCTTCAGGTGGTGGAACTGGATCGCGACCTGATTCCTGTGCTGCGCACCAAGTTCTTCAACTACCCCGAGTTCCGGATTCACGAGGCGGATGCGCTCAAGTTTGATTTCAGCCAGCTTATGGTTGATCGTCCCCTGCGGATCATCGGTAACCTGCCGTACAACATTTCCACGCCCCTGATCTTCCACCTTCTGTCCCAGGCCGGTGTTGTGCAGGATATGCACTTTATGCTGCAGAAAGAGGTGGTACAGCGGATGGCAGCGGTGCCCGGTGACAACAATTACGGTCGTCTTGGAATCATGACCCAGTATTTCTGCAAGGTGCAGCCGCTGTTCGAAGTGGGTTCCGGCGCTTTCCGCCCGGCGCCCAAGGTGGATTCGGCGATTGTCCGGCTGGTGCCTCACAAGACGCTTCCGCACCCGGCGAAGGATCTGACGACACTTCAGGCCGTGGTTCGCACGGCATTCAATGCAAGGCGTAAAACCCTCCGCAAGGCACTGGGCGGCATGGTGTCGGCCGAGCAGCTCCAGAGCCTGGGAATCAATGACGGTCTGCGTCCGGAGAACCTCTCCCTGGCCGATTACGTGGCCATTGCAGACCTGCTTTTTGCGGAGAAGGCCTCAGCTAACCCCGCAAACGAGGTAAGTGATGACTGACTACGCCATTGGCGATATTCAGGGCTGTTACGAACGCCTGAGAGATGTTCTGGACAAAGTGGATTTCTCCCCTTCCCGTGACCGTTTATGGGTGGCCGGGGACCTGATCAACCGTGGCCCGTCCTCACTGGCAACCCTGAGGTATATCGAGAGCCTTGGAGATTCGGCGGTGGTGGTGCTTGGAAATCACGATTTGCATCTGCTCGCCGTGGCGCTGGGCGGCCATCAGACCCGCCGCAAAGATACCCTGTCCGATATCCTTGAAGCGCCAGATCATGACCGGCTGGTGAACTGGCTCCGGCAGCAGAATCTCTGCGTGCACGACCCGGTCCGGAATCTGGTGATGACCCACGCCGGTCTGCCCCATATCTGGACAGTCAGTCAGGCCATGGCCTGCGCTCAGGAAGTGGAAGCGGTGATCCGGGGAGATGCCGCCGGGGAGTACTTCACCCACATGTACGGCAACCAGCCCGAACGCTGGGATGAAACCCTGCAGGGTATGGACCGCTGGCGGATCATTACCAATTATTTCACCCGCATGCGCTTTATTGCCGAGGATGGCACCCTGGAACTGGCGGCCAAAGAGAGTGTCGACAGCGCCCCGGAAGGTTTCGAACCGTGGTTTCATTTCCCCCGTGCTGACGATGTCCGTGTGGTGTTTGGTCACTGGGCAGCCCTGGAAGGAAAAACCGGCAGCGACCGGTTTATCGGCCTGGATACCGGGTGTGTCTGGGGTGGTGCCTTGACCATGATGAATCTGGATACGGGAGAAAAGATCCACTGTGACTGCTGAGTCCGTACAACATTCCGCAGGCAAAATCCTTGGGTTTCCTCTGGTTGCGGGCGGGTTTCTGGCGCTCCTGGCGGTGATGGCTGGCGCCTTTGGCGCACATGGGCTGCGCAACCTGGTCAGCGAGCGGGGGCTTGAAGTTTTCCAGACCGCCGTCACATATCAAATGTATCATTCCATAGCGCTGGTTCTGTTGGCGTTGCTGGCCGGACAGGGGCTTTCCAGAAAGTTACTGGGTTTGTCAGCGGGATTTTTTCTGGCCGGCATCCTGTTATTCAGTGGCAGTCTTTACCTGCTGGTGCTGACAGATATCCGCTGGATCGGCCCGATCACGCCCCTTGGAGGGTTGTGTTTCATGGTGGGCTGGGCGCTGTTAATAACCTCCGGTCTTCGCCGGAACAAGTGATGAATACAGAGGTTCAAGAGTCACGATGCAGGTTCAGGTAAATGGCGACGCAATGGAGCTGCCGAATGGCGCCACCATTGCCACGCTGATTGAAAAGATGGCTCTCGCGGGCAAGCGGCTGGCGGTTGAGGTGAACGAGGACATTGTGCCACGAAGCCGGCACCCGGAATTTACCCTGAGCGATGGCGACCGTGTAGAAGTCGTTCACGCTATTGGCGGCGGCTGAACAGCCCGCTCCGTGTAATTCACCGATCACGGCGGTTTCCATCCTCCCGTATTCAAATTATTCAGGAACACTATGACAGAGACATCCGAACTTCAGCTTCCAGAAGACAGACCGCTCGAAATCGCCGGACGGGTCTACCAGTCCCGTTTGCTCGTCGGTACCGGCAAATATCGCGACATGATGGAAACCGGTCATGCCATAGAGTCCAGCGGTGCAGAGATTGTTACCGTTGCGGTTCGCCGTACCAACCTTGGCCAGAACCCGGATGAGCCGAATCTGCTGGATGTGATTTCCCCGGACAGCTATACCATTTTGCCCAACACTGCCGGTTGTTATACCGCGAAAGATGCCGTGCGCACCTGCAAGCTGGCCCGGGAGCTCCTGGATGGCCATGATCTGGTGAAACTGGAAGTGCTGGGTGAGGAAAAGACCCTTTACCCGAACATGACCGAAACGCTGGTGGCCGCCGAGGAACTCATCAAGGATGGCTTCAAGGTGATGGTCTACTGCTCGGATGACCCGCTGCTGGCCAAGCGCCTGGAAGACATGGGCTGTGTGGCCATCATGCCCCTCGGCGCGCCAATAGGGTCCGGACTGGGTATTCAGAACCGCTACAATATCAGGTTGATCGTGGAAAACGCCAAGGTACCGGTGCTTGTGGATGCCGGTGTCGGCACTGCCTCAGACGCCACCATCGCCATGGAGCTCGGTTGCGATGGCGTGTTGATGAACACGGCGATTGCCCAGGCCAAAGACCCGATCCGGATGGCCAATGCCATGCGCCTTGCTATCGAAGCGGGTCGGGAAGCTTACCTTGCGGGCCGGATGCCCAAGAAACTCTATGCCAGTGCATCCTCGCCCATTGATGGCACCTTCTTCTGAAAAAGCTGAAAATGGGGTCAGATGAAAGCTTTCATCTGACCCTTGTTCAAAGATAACCGAGGGCCGGCATTGAACGACCGGTCCCGACAACGATAAATCAGAGCGCTGCTGTCCTGCCATGACTGATCAGAAACCCAGTCGCCGCGAGGCGATTCTCCATGCTCTTGTGGAACTCCTGGAGACCGATCCGGGTGCCCGAATCACCACTGCCGGCCTCGCTAAATCCGTGGGCGTTACCGAGGCGGCTTTGTATCGCCATTTTCCCAGCAAGCGGAAGATGTTCGAGGCGCTTATCGAGTTCGCGGAAGAGGCCGTGTTCTCGCGCTGCCAAGTGATCCTGCAGGAGCAGGAGGATGTGCGGGTCCGCCTTCAACAGCTGGTGCACCTGGTACTGGTGTTTGCCGAGCGCAACCCTGGCCTATGCTGTGTACTGACCGGAGACGCGCTGATGGGCGAAAACGACACCCTGCGCAAACGTGCTTCCCAGTTCTTCGAGCGCCTGGAAACCCAGGTACGCCAGACCCTCAAGGAAGGCGAAATCCGCCAGGGCCTGCGGCCCAGAACCACGTCCGCTCGGGGCGCAGATTTTGTCCTGGTGTTCGTTGAAGGCCGGATTCAGCGGTTTATCCGTTCGTCGTTCTCGCGGTTGCCTTCTACTGACTTCGACGAGAGTTGGGGGTTGGTTGCAGAAGGTGTTTGGGGCTGAGCTTGGAGTTGGCCTCTTTAAACTCTGTAGCCTGAAAGCTGGGGAGTCTGGCGCTGTTAGGTGGGGCTTTTCCGGAACCGCTACGAGCACATCCATGTGCGCTTGGCGTCGGCCATCCATGGCCGCCGACATTTCGGGAAAGCCCTTCCTGCCTCCGCCTTTCAGGCCTTTCCGATATCTCTCCAATAATAGAATCACGAAGCCTGTAGGTTAGATTAGGCGAAGCCGTAATCCAACAAGACACTCTGTGATTGCTTTCACTATGTCGGATTACGACTTCGTCTAATCCGACCTACCAAACTCACTACGATAGATTCGCGATATCACCACAGCAATGCCGGCAGGGGATGGGAACCTTCTTCCCGGAATGTCGACGGCCAGGGATGGCCGGCGCCAAGCGCACATGGATGTGCTCGTAGCGGTTCCGGGAAGAAGGTTCCCATTCCGTGCCTGCCCCAAAGCTGTCAGGCTAGGGAACACACTCTGAAGGCAAGCACTAGCGCAATCAGTCGTATCCGGAGGCCGACCGCAAAATTGAACGAACAGGCTCCCAGACAGCCGGCGCCGAGATCAGAATATCGCGACCCCAGAGGTCGGCAGGATAGCCCTCAGGTACTTCGCTGAAGTGGCCCGCGGTGGCGCCCGCTTCCAGGGCGATCAGGCGTGCGGCGGCGAAGTCCCAGGGGCTGACGTTCTCGTAATAGATATCCAGGCGGCCACAGGCCACCCAGCAGATATCCAGGGCCGCCGAGCCAATGCGGCGCAGGTCGCGGCACTGGTGAATCATGGCGTCCAGGCGTTTGACCAACGGCTCGAGGCCGTCTTTGGTGTAGGGGAATCCGGTGGCAAACAGGGAGTCTCTGGGAACCGTGGCGCCGCTGTGGCGGATAGGGCGGCCATTCAGAGTCGCGCCTTCTGAGCGGGTCGCCCGGAAGGTTTCGCCCGGGAAGGGTGCATGCACCACACCCGCCTGAACGCGGCCTTTTTCAGCATAGGCAATGGAGACGGCTACCTGGGGATGGCCATAGGCATAGTTCACGGTGCCGTCGATGGGGTCGACGATCCAGAGCGGGGTGTCCAGCTCTTCGGCCTGGCTCAGGTCGGGCATGGTTTCTTCGGATAGGATTCGGTGGCCGGGGAAACGCTTGCGGATGGCACCGGTGATGAATTCGTCGGCCATCACGTCGGCGTGGGTGACCAACTCGGTCTGGTGTTTGTAGTCGGTGCGCAGGGTGTTGCTGTCCCGCTCGCGGCGAATCAGTACGCCGGCTTCCCGGGCCAGGTTTTCGGCAAAGTCGGTAATCTCGAGCAGAGAAACAGAATCAGGCATGGCGCCCCCGTTGATATCCCGTTAGAGAGTGAGGGCGCCAGTCTAACACGGCAGAATCATAGGCTGTTCAGCCACTGCTCCATCTTGTCCATGGCCTTGACCAGCCTTGGGCACGCTTGCTTGACGAACTCATCGCCCAAATCCTGATCGGCGTATTCGCCACCAGCAAGTTGCAGGGATTCGGCGCCATCGAAGTCGACGAAGGCCAGGCGGGCTGCCAGGTGATCCGGCACGAAGCCGAAATCGCTGGCGGGCAGGATGGCGACGCCGGTGTTTTCCAGCAGGGCCTGGCAGAAGGCCTGGCTGGTCTTGATGTCTTTGCTGGCCAGTTGCTCCCGGAACCCGGAGAAGTCCGGGAACAGGTAGAACGCACCTTCCGGTTTCTGTACCACCGCGCCCATCTCACTCAATCGGCGATGCATGTACTCGCCAACAACTTTCAGCACCCGGCGGGACTGTTTCAGGTATTCCTCGATGTCGTCACCGCCGTTGAACGCCGCGATAGCTGCGTGCTGGATGGGGGCGCTGGTGGCGGTATAGGTTTCGCTGGCGATGATCGCCATGGCGTCCTGCAGCGGCCGCAGTTCCCGGGGGAAGATGAACGTGCCCAGGCGCCAGCCACCGGCACCCGCCCACTTGCTCAGACCAGTACTGATGATGGTGCCTTCCGGGTAATAACGGGCGATTGATTTGTGTTTGCCCTCGAAATGCACTTCACCGTAGATCTCGTCCGACAGCAGAATCAGCCGGTATTTGCGGGCCACGTTGGCGATGGCCAGCAGCTGGTCGTCGGTGTAGGTGCACCCGGTGGGGTTGGACGGATAGTTCAGGATCAGGATCCGGGGTCGCGAGGGATCATCGCGACAGATGATGTCCAGTTCTTCCGCGGTGAGCTGCCAGTTGTTCTCGGCATGGGTGGGCAGCCAGTGTACCGAGCGGCCGATGATCCGCGCTTGCGGTGCGTAGGAAACCCAGCTGGGGCGTGGAATCAGCAGATCCCCGTAGTAGGCCAGCTGAAGTATGAAGAGCAACTCTTTGGAGCCCGGGCCGATCAGAACATCTTCCCAGGTACAGCGCATTCGCTCGCTGCGGTTGATGTAGCCGGCAATGGCTTCGCGAAGGCCCTTGAGGCCTTTGACCGGAAGATAATCCTTTTCGTGGGCGTGCTCCTTGAGCGCTTCCACCACGCGATCAGGAACCGGGAAGGGGGACTGCCCCAGCCCGAGTTTGATTATGTCCTTGCCCTCGGATTTGAGCTGGTTGCTCAGTTCATTGATGCGAAGGGTGGCCGAGGGCTGAATGCCCCGAACGTTCAGGTTGATCGCGTAACGGTGGTCGTTTTGGATGTCCATTGTCCCTGTCTGTTGGTTGGAAATGACCCCGTCAGTATAGAAAACCCAAACATATCTGTGATGCCGTAGCGGATAGGTGATTGCCGCAGTTTTTCGTCAGACTTTGGTCTCGGCTAGCGGGATTTGATCCAGACTTCCACGCGACCATTGCGTGGGCTGCCACTGCCACCAACCGGCATGTACTGGCCGTAGCCGGTGTAGGCCACGTCCGGCACGTCTACTTCCTGCAGAGCCTTGCGGACTGACAGGGCGCGAAGTTCAGAGATCATCTGGGCTCGCAGTTCGTGGCTCTGGGTGTCGGCAAATCCGATCAGTAACAGATCGTCAGCGGATCGGCCGTTCTGGGTCAGGTACTGCTGAACCCGCTGCAGGTCCCTGCGCGCCTTGTTATCGAGTCTGGTCCGGCCTTCTGAAAAGCGGAAATTGACCGTCAGGCGATGGTAGTTGCCGGTCAGGCGGCGAAAACTCTCGGGCGTCGCTTCGTCGAATTCCGGCTGTACTGCGATGGGGTTCTGCGAGATAAAGCCGGACTCGGCCACCAGTGCCTGACCTTGCTGGCCCAGGGCGAATCCGATCAGACCGGCGGAAAGCGGTGGGACATCGCTTCCCGGCGTGTACATGAACAATCGCCGTGACAGCGGGTAGTCCTCGCTGGCGACGGTGAGCTGGTTGGGGCGCAGAGCTGGTGCATTGCCTTCCGAAATGGCCAGGAGCTTGCTGTCCCGAACTGAGGCCAGGCCGGAGAAGCCGATGCCCGATGGATCCCGGCTAACGTCATCCGACAGCTGGTCGTTGGATTCATAGCGTTTGGCATTGCTGTCCAGTTCGAACTGTTTCCCCAGCACCAGGGATTTGAACGTGTCCCAGGTGCCGGAGCGGTCATCCCTGGCATAAAGGTGGATGGGCCGGTCTGGGCCGCCCAGCTCTGACCAGTTCCGGATCTGACCGGAGAACACACGGCCCAGGGTTTCGATGCTCATCTTGCTGACGGGGTTGGATGGATGTACCAGAACGGCCAGTCCATCAATGGCAATCACGTGTTCGCTCTCGGGCGCAGTGAGGTCCGCACGGGCCTGGAATTGCTCTGCTTCCTGTGGTTTTACCGGGCGGGAGGAGGCCCAGATGTCGGCCTCGCCGGCGGCCAGCGCCTTGAAGCCGGTGCTTGATCCGTGCGCTGCAACCAGCACTTCGGTTGTCCGGCTGTTCACAGGCGCTCGCAGGATCTTCTCGTTTTCCGCGCCCGTGCCCCTGGCTGCAACCTGGCCGCCGCCATGCTCTTCCAGGTAGCCGGTAACCAGCATTGGCGCCAGGGTAGCGCCAACGGTATTGGAACCGTGGATTTCCAGATCATAGGCCTGGGCCTGGAACGCCAGTAAGGCCGGTAGTAGCAGTCCCGAAAGTGTTGCAGTCATCCGTGTAAGTCGCGGCATTTTTACGAAAACCTTTACCAGTCAGGTGGTTGAGAACCGAGAAGGATGCTTCAAAAATATGACAGTTATGTTTCATTGATCGCGCGCCATGCCGGTGACCGGGAAGGATCTGTAAAAAAGTGTTAAGCAGTCCGCGGAGTGCAAGGCCCGGCTGGCCTATAGTGATGCATCCGCCGTAACAAAAATAAACACAGCGGGCAGAGGCACATTCATGGATGCCATCACATCAGAAACGGGGCAGGCTGTTGCTTGTCCCACTCAATCGCTTCCACTGGAAAAGGTGTTGCTGGTTGATGATCATGCCCTGTTCGCCCAGGGTTTGGCGGGTCTTATCCGTCAGGAAGGGCTGGCCGAATGCGTTATCACTGCCAGCACGGTCGAGGTTGCCGCAAGTCTGTTGGCCCGCCAGAACGATTTTCAGCTGATCCTGCTCGATATTGCCCTTCAGGGTGAGACGGGGCTGGCCCTGTTACCGAGGCTGGCAGGTTACCGCGACACACCTCCGGTGGTGATTATTTCGAGCAGCGAAGATGAGAGGACGGTACGGGCGGCCAGGGCGGCCGGTGCCAGTGGCTTTCTGGCGAAATCCGCCGGTCGGTCGGCGCTGGTGAATATGGTTAGGTCTGTAACCCGTGGTGAGGGGTACTTCCCGGGTGGTGTTGAACCCGTGGCGCCGGCTCTGCCGGTAACACCGAGGCAGATGGATGTCCTCCTGCTACTCGCCCAGGGCTTTCCCAATAAACGTATCTGCCAGAGTCTGAATCTGACCGAACACACGGTGAAAACCCATCTCAAGGCGATTTTCACCCAGCTTGGTGTTCATAACCGGACGGAGTGCGTGAATCTGGCCCGAGCACGCGGGTGGCTGTGACGGCCGCAGGTAGTCGTACCCAGAACACCGAACCCTGGCCAGGCTCAGTGTCTACGCCGCACGTTCCCCGCATCAGGGCGACGAATTCGCGAACAATTGTCAGGCCCAGTCCCAGGCCCGGGTAATCGGTCTGGCCATGGCCCCTGACGTAAGGTGAGAACAGGGTATCGTTCAGCCCGGGTGGCACGCCGGTTCCGTTATCCGAGACCTCCAGCAGAACCTGCGCATCCACCCTGTGTGCAGACAGGTTAATACCATTGCCGCCGCTGTGTTGCACCGCGTTGAACATCAGATTCTGGAGTACCCGGGACAGCAGGGCGGGGTCCGCCATGACCATAAGGTTGCCAGCGCCGTGGTCAATTTCGACGTTCATCTCACTGTTGCCCAGAGAATCAGCCAGTAAATCACCTATATCCCGGAAAATCGGCGCCAGTGGCGTCGGGCGGATATCGGCCTGCACCATGCCCTCGTTCAGTCTGGCGCTGTCGAAGACGGTGCCCAGCAGGCGGCGAAGGTGTCGGATCATGTCCTTTAACTGCCTGGTGGCAGAGTTTGCTCTGGTGCCGCCTTTACCCGGCGACAGGTTTTCCAGGGTTATGTCGATCACGTTCAGGGGCTGGCGCAGGTCATGGCTGGCAGCGGTGATCAGGTCGGTTTTACGCCGACTTTCTTCCCGGGCCGCCCGGTGCAGTCGATCCAGTAGCTGACGGTCCAGGAAGTGTGCGCGGTGGCGGTATTCGCTGGTCCAGGCCCCCACCATGCCGATGATGTTGGCCGTCGTCAGAAAGAACAGATTGGATGCAATAACAGAGCCGGACATCCCGTACCAAAGCTCAATCATCAGGTAGCTGATCACCAGCACCAGTGAGACAAGGGACGCGCTGGAAAATGGCAGCCCCATGGCAAAGTATCCGAACATGAGCATCAGGATCATGCCCTCGTAGGGCAGTGGAAACGCAAGCTGCCGCGCCGCTGCGATGATTGCCACAACGCTCAGACCACCCAGGAGATAGGCGAGTGTATAGATGCGTTCAAAGGTACTGTCGGAGGGAGCCGGACGGTAGGCGAGCCAGACCACTAGGGCTATGACCGGGCAGGTGATCGCGAGCCGGATGGATACCGTGACCTGTGCCAGCTCGGGTGGCAGGGTCAGCACATCCATAACCGCGTAGACCAGAAACAGGAACAGCCCGGCTACCGAGACCGGCCGGGCCCGCTGCCGGATCAGGCCCGCCCGGGATTGCCGGTATGCCTCTTCGAGGTTTGGCGCGAAACGCAGGTTGCGAAAACCAGCGGCCTGCTGCTGTTCGATCTGCTCGGTCGTCATGGACGTGTCCAGTGGCGGGCAAGTCTCTGGATTGTAGCTGGCCCTGGCCCGCCTCTTCGGGAACCCGAGCACATTCTGGTCAGCCGTTGCCCAGCATCTTCAGCCGTGCCCAGGTCCTGTCCTGCTCCTGCGGGAAATGTCGCTCCAGCAACGCCTGCCGCTGCTTTTCCAGATCGGCCTCTGCCAATCCTGACGAGTCTGTCTGGTCCATCGCTTTTCGGAAGTCCTGAAAACGCTGGTTAAACTGTTCTCGCTGCTTCAGATAACTCACGACACTTTCGACCCCGTCCTGATTCACGCCCAGCTCTGCCAGTTGCCGTCCGGCTGCCTCTGGAGAAGAGGCAGACTCAATGGCAGCGGTCCGTGCCTGTTGCTGTCGGGTGCTGGCATGCAGGTGTTGTTCGGTTGTTCTCAGTTGTTCCGGTAGCTGGTTGCGGTGCCATTGGACGAGAGCCTGCTTGCCCTGGTCGCTAAGGTCGGTGCGCTGCTGAATGGCAAGGGTTGCCAGGGTGTATTCGCTGTAGGCCTCTTCGAGCCCGAAGAAGGCCTGGTGCGTCTCGGAGCTGAAGGTGGCCGCCCGCAGCTGTTTCAGCTGTGCCAGGGCGTCGCCCAGAGCACCCAGTTGGTAGCCCGGATTGCCTGCCCGGGCAGGATCGAGGCGCGTTTGCATGACCTGCAGTGACGCCTGCTTATAGGCAAGGTATTCATCAAGCAAAGTCAGCGCCTGGGAAGACGCGGGCTCCGGTAGATGAGTTCGGGCCATAGCCTCGATCTGTTGAATGGCCGTTTCCGGAGATACTTCGCCGACCGTGCTGAGGAAGTAATCGAAGAAATCCCGGACCTGGAGGTTGATAACCAGCTCACCGTTTTCATCGGCTGTCAGGGCACCGTCGATTTCAGTGCCCGAAAGTGAGGCTGCGAAGGGTTGTGGGCCGAGTGAATCCGGTGTTGCGGCATGCTCCGGCCCCTGGGCCACGTTGTCTGTGGCGAGCTTTCCGCTGGAGCCTAGGGAGGGTCCGGTAGAGTCCGCCAGGGTGGCGGATGGCGATGGGACTGAAGCCGCCATGCCGGTTTCTGTCTGCGGTGTTCCTGTAAGGCCGTACCAGAGACCACTGCCGGCCAGAATGGCCGACAGGGCACTCGGAAACAGCCATCGACGGGGTTCGATGGATGTCCGTTTCATGGTCACCTCACAGACCGCGGTTTTTAAGCCGGTTGGCCTGGGTGCGATAGAGGGTGACCGGGTTGGTCCAGAGGGAGCGGGCACCCAGCAGGTGGTTGATAGCATCCACATGGTTCATGTCGTAGTGGGTACCGATCACCCGGCCCATCATGGTGGAGCAGACGCCCACAAGACCGTCGTTGGGCTCGCTGCCGAAGGCCAGTGCGGTAACACCCAGGAAAGGATCGGTAATGTCGAAAACATTGGTCCACACGCCCCGGCCGGTCCATGAGAAGAACTTGATGCGGTTGCCGTCGATCCAGACATCCTCACTGGTGCCGGCGCAGCTATTCCGGTTCACGCCTTTCCAGCCAAGGGCGTCGTTAAGGCTGGTTGTGCCGGGGGTTGTGAGGGTCTCCAGGGCTGCCAGCCCGTTCTGCGGGTTGTTCGCTCCGGACAATGCATTGACCAGGTCGCCCAGGGCGTTGGCAATGGCATTGGCGCCGCCTTCGACATAGCTACCCGGCGGAAGAATCCCTCGGACCACATCGGCTACTTTGGAGCCTTTATTGACGCCGTCGATGGAGGTGATTGAGGCAATCCGGTGGGGAATCAGGGCTGCGGTCACCCGGGAGGTAGGCGCGCCCTGGCTGTGGGCCATCAGGTTGACCTTGGCATGGCCAAGACTGTTGACGTAGTTCGCCAGTTGCTGGCCCCGCTGCTCACTGCTGTTGACGAAGGAAACGCTGGCGGAATAGACCTGTGCGCCACTGCGCTCAAGATTCCAGGGGATGGTGTGGAAGTAGTTTACAAGACCGCCAATGGTGTTGAACCCCGTTACACCATGAACCAGGACAATCGGATGGCGGGTCTGGGTATAGCCGGCGTGACTCAGAAATGAGGCGGACAGCAAGGCCAGCCCCAGCAGAACTGCTGTGGTAAATCGAATACGCATGTTTGACTCCTGTTGTTTTTGTTGACGGCTGCGTCAGGCAGCCGACGGTCGTCGATGCGTTGTCGATTATTGGTTCGAACGTCGTGATCAGGAATCGCCCAAATGGGTGAGGACAGGGAGGCTGCGTATTCAGGAAAACCGGTGGGGTTCCAGTTCCATATGCTGGATGCGCTGGCCCAGCATGATGATGCGACCGGTATAGCGTTCCTCACCGGTGGAGGTGAAATCGAACAGGAAACGGCGCCATACGCGGATCCGGCCCTGATCGTCGCGCTTGAACCAGAGACCACGGAGGAATACCGCGTCATCCAGCAGCATCACGTCCATGCTTTTGCAGTAGCGGCGCGCGGCCTGAAGCACGAAATCCTTGATGGCTTTGGCGCGCCACCAGTACCAGACAGCGAATCCGGCCACGAACAGCCAGAACAGGGTTCCAAGAGTCACGGTTGCAGCGATCTTCCATGGTTGCTCAGAGGGTTGATCGCCAGCCTACCTTATTGCGTCGGCTCGGGGAATCGTTGCCGCTTCTCTGGTGCCGCTGCCGGCAACAGCCGGTCACACAGCATTTGCAGGAAATGACTGGTCAGCAACTGGGCCTGATCCACGTTATTGCCCAGATGTTCCGACTCCTCCCGCGCGTTTTCGCTGCTCTGGACGGACCGGTTACCGAGCTCCAGAAGCCGTGCTGCCTGACGTTCAACCTGAACACTCAGCGCGGCCTGTTGTTCGGTAGCCCCGGCCACCTCGTGGGTACAGGAGGTAATGACATCAACATCCCTGAGTGTCGCCTCCAACGTTTCGCTGGCTTCACTGGCGATGCCAGCAGTTTGCCGGCAGCAGTGGGTGCCGTTGCTGATCACCTCAACCACTTCCCGGGTCTCGGTCTGCAGGGCTCCGATCATCTCATCAATCTTGCGGGTGGATTCATGGGTCCTCTGTGCCAGGCCCCGCACTTCATCGGCAACCACGGCAAATCCGCGGCCAGACTCGCCGGCGCGGGCGGCCTCGATAGCGGCATTCAGAGCCAGCAGGTTGGTCTGCTCGGCGATGTCCGAGATTACGTCCAGAACCATGCCGATGGCGTCGCTCTTTTCAGACAGCGCCTGCATGCGTTCATTGGCGACAGACAGCTGCTCCCTGAGGTCCGTCAATGACTGGTTCATGGATGTCATCTGGCCGCGACACTGGCCCGCTGACTGACGTGCATCGTCTGTTGCCTCGTGAGTACGGGCAGTCAGTTCACTGACCCGACGAACGCTTTCTGCAAGCTCCTCAAAGGCCCGGGTAATGTCCTGAATATCATCCTGCTGGCTGCGAATACTGGCCACCGAATTCGAAACCCATTCGACCGTGCGTTGCTTTCGGCCGTGAAGTTTGCCGATATTTGCATGCATGCGGGCAGAGACTGCCCGGAGGACGGCGTCCCGCTTCTGGCGATCAAACTCGATCCAGGCACCTTCATCCCGACGACCGGTATAGATCCAGGGCATGGCCGGGTGGGCCTCGCAGCAGGCTGCCCTCGCGCTGCGCATCATGGGAAGGGTAAGCCAGACCAGCACTGCAAATACGGCCAGCAGCAGTCCTTGCAATATCAATAGATGGGGCAGGGTGAGCTCGGACAGACCGAACCAGAGAAGCGAGATCGCCAGCAGTCCATAGAGGCAACCCAGTTTCAGTGGCAGTGGTGGGCTGATCGCCAGGTATCGGCGAGGCACTTTGCCCTGGTTCCAGGCTGCATAGAGTTTCTCGGCCCGGGCAACCTGATCTGGTCGGGGACGGGTGCGAACCGACTGGAACTCAACAATCTCGCCGTCTTTGCGGATTGGCGTGACAAATGCGTCCACCCAGTAATGATCGCCATTCTTGCATCGGTTCTTGACGATTCCGCGCCATGATTCGCCGGATTTGATGGTTTGCCAGAGATTCTCGAAGGCCCCTGGTGGCATGTCCGGATGACGGATCAGGTTGTGGGGCTGGCCGACCAGTTCGTCAATCGTATAGCCAGCGACCTCGGCAAACTCTTCATTGGCGGCGGTGATTTTGCCGCGCAGGTCGGTGGTGGTGATCAGGTGGTAGTGGTCCGGGTATCCCCGTTCTTTTTGGCTGACGGGTTCGTTGATTCGCATGAATTGTCCTTGCCTTTTCTAGCATTAGTCTTCACATCAACCAACTATCGACTGCCTTGGGCCCTTTCGATATCCGGTTATTGCAAAAGTTGAACGTTTCTTCACGTTTTCTTGTGCTTTGGTCGTAACAATCGTGTTTTTGCAATATGTGGCTAGGTTGGCGACAGATACTGATTATGCTGGTGACTGGAGCTGGTGGGACCAGGTTCAGGGCTGCGAAAAGGGAGTGAGCAGTGCATGCAGGCATTACAACAACAAGATTTCAGGGCCCTGGTGGATAACCATCCAAGGGCAATCATGCTGTCGACAACGGAACCCAGAATTGCCTACGTCAACCGGATGTTCCGATCGGTGACCGGGTATCATGCCGAGGAAGTGGTTGGTCAGGCGCCGTCAGTGCTCAGCTCCGGGCTGCACTCCCCGGAGTTCTATCAAGCCATGTGGAAAAGCCTGGACAATCACGGGCGCTGGGAAGGGGTGATCTGGAACCGTCGCAAGAACGGCGAGACCTATCCCCAATGGTTGACCATATATCCTGTCCACCGGGATGGGCGACAGTTCTTTGCAGGGATTTTCACGGATGTCGGGGACATAGCTGCCAGCGATGAGCGCCTGGCCTCGCTGGCCTATTATGATCCGCTTACGGAGCTGCCAAACCGTTCGCTGTTCCAGGAATTCCTCAAGGCTCGCGTGGCCCAGCGGGAGCGAGACGGCGGCTGTTTCGCCGTGCTGTACGTCGACCTCGATTTTTTCAAGTCTATTAACGACTTGCACGGACATGAATGCGGCGATCAGGTGCTGCAGCAGGCGGCCCAGTGTATTCAGAGCGTTCTACGAAAGGGAGATCTGGTAGCGCGGCTTTCCGGCGATGAGTTTGCGGTTATCATCGAACTGCAGAATGATGAGGACCTGGAGAATGTATGTCAGCGAATGACGCAGATTTTCCAGGCGCCGATCATCGTGGGTGCCCGGGAGTATTTTCTGTCAGCGTCGGTTGGCGCCGCCGTCTACCCGGACCATGGCCGAACCGGCGCCGAGTTGTTGCAGAATGCAGATCGGGCAATGTACACGGCCAAGATGGTGGGGCGGGCCTGCTACCGGATTTACAGTGCCGCGGACACCGAAAGGGGGAGGCACCGACAGCGTCTTTCCGAGGCGCTGATTGCCTCGTTGAAGACAGCTCCGGGGGAATTCAGTGTGGTCTATCAACCCCAGTACCACCTCGCGACTGGTAAGGTCGCCGGGTTGGAGGCACTGTTACGCTGGAACCATCCGGAATTCGGCCCGGTATCGCCCGGGGACTTTGTCGCCATCGCCGAGCAGCGCAGCCATATTCACGAATTGACCGAACACCTGGTGCGCTGTGTGCTCTCCGACCTTTCAACGCACGCGGACAAGTTGCCCAAGGGACTTGGCCTGGCCATCAATATCTCGGCACGCCAGATTACCGATTCGCGGCTGGAAGCCTTGCTGGCGCCGTTGTTTGAGCGGATTCGCAGTGTTGGTTGGGTACCTGAAGTCGAGATTACGGAAACGCACCTGATGAACCTGTCGAGGCAGTGCCTGAACCGGCTGCGGGAATTCGGCGAGCAGGGAGTGGTGGTCGCGATCGACGATTTTGGAACCGGTTACTCTTCTCTGGCCTATCTGCATGCGCTTCCTGTGCAGGTGTTGAAAATTGATCGTCAGTTCATCTGGCGGCTCGGCGGAAAATCCCGCGATCCCCGCATCGTCTCGGCGATCCTGGGAATTGCCGAGGCACTCGATCTGGAGGTGGTGGCCGAAGGAATCGAGACCGAAGATCAGCACAACAGATTGCGGGAGTTAAAGTGCCACCGGGGCCAGGGTTTCCTGATGGCCAGGCCTGCGCCCTGGCAGGAACTGATTTCGTTATTTATTGATTGAAATCAAGATTAGATGAGTCGGATGCCTTTCCAGGGGCATTTTGCAAGATTTGGCTAGGTCTGAGGCCCCGTTTCAATTATCAAGGGGCAAATCTCTACCCCGGACTTCTATGCGAAATTCTGTGCCAGACCTGGAACTCGATGCCTACCTGCGACTCAATCGTGCCTCCCTTGCTGAGTGGCTTGCCGCAATTCGCGAGTTGTCCGGTTGTGACGATATTGACTGCACCCTGTTCGAGGGGAGTGGGCATCAGGTAGGGGCCCTGTCGACGCTGAGCACTGAGCGTGGCCGACTGATCTGTCTGTATGCCGCTGAGGGCATGGAAATTACAGGCTGCCGGGCGACTGCCCCTGTTTTCCTGTTACCGAGGGCCGGCAACCCGGAGATCGCAACACGGGATGCGCCCTGGCAATCCCTGAACCAGCTCGTCCTGGCATGGCCGGAAGACCGGTTCCGATTGCGTTTGCCTTCGGAAGCGAGCGTGCTGATTCTCAGACTGGAACCGGGCAAGTCGGCCCCGCTTGTCCCCGACTTTAGTGACGCCGGTCTCTCGAAATGCGAAGAGCTCATCACCTGTTATCTCCATCGGTCACCCTTCTTTCGGGATGATGCTCATGCCATCAGGGTCACGAATGAGCTTTTCCTCAACCTGACGCGTTCAGCTGAACAATCGGCCCACATCTGCCAGTGCCCGAAACTCGATCGACGGTTGCTCAGGGCTATCGAAAAAATCAGGTATGAGCCGGGCTGGGAGTTCAACCTGCAGGAACTGGCCAGCCACTCCGGCGTAAGCGAACGGAATCTTTACTATCTGATGAAGCGGGAAACCGGTATGACACCCTACCGGTTGTACCAGCGTAACCGGCTGATGAGGGTTCGGCAGCGCCTGGTGGACTGCCAGTGCGACGTGCCGCACATCTCCTGGTATGCCGCCGACGCAGGTTTTTCCCACCTCGGACGGTTTGCCGCCCTGTACCGGGAACACTTCGGGGAGTTGCCCAGTGAAACGGTACAGTGGCGGCGAAACCTGCAGGATCAGTGGGCCGGAGCTGAACTACCCTCGGTTCCGGAGCCGTTGCCGTATTCATCCGCGGCTGAACCATGATGATCCCGGCCCAGCAGGATGTAGAACGCCGGTAACACAAAGATGGTGAACAGGGTACCAATACCCAGTCCGGCACTGATGGTCAGGCCGATGGCAAAGCGGCTTTCCGCGCCCGGGCCAATGGCAATCAGCAGCGGCACCATGGCGAAGATTAGCGCCAGTGATGTCATGATGATTGGCCGCAGGCGAATCGCCGCCGCCTCGATCACCGCATCCACCTTGTTAAGCCCACGTTCCTTCTGCAACTGGTTGGCAAACTCGACGATCAGTATGCCGTTCTTGGACACCACCCCGATCAGCGTGATCAGGCCCACCTGGGTGTAGATATTCATGGTGGCGAAGCCGAGCACGATGAACGCCATGGCCCCGGCCACAGACATGGGCACCGACACCAGGATGATGAACGGATCCCGCCAGCTTTCGAACTGCGCTGCCAGAACCAGGTAGATCACCAGCAGCGAGAGGAAGAAGGTCACCATCAGGGCGCTGCCCTGGGTGGCCAATTGGCGGCTCTGGCCGGTGTAGTCGTAGCTGAAGCCCTGCGGGAACACCTCTGCGGCAGTCTGTTCCATGAAATCCATGGCGGTACCTGCGGCGACGCCCGGTTGTACCACGCCTTCAAGAGTGAGGGAGTTCTGCTGGTTGAACTGGGTACGGTTGGACGGTTCAACATCCTGGCTGAAGCTGACTACGCTGCCCAGTGGCACCAGTTCGCCGTTATCCGCCCGAATGTAGTACTCATTGAGCGCCTGGGCGTCCAGCCGGAACTGCTGGTCAACCTGTGGGATCACCTGGTAGGAGCGGCCTTCCATGCTGAAACGGTTGATGTAACCGCCCCCAAGCATGCTCGACAGGCTCTGACCAACGTCCTGCATGGACAGACCCAGGTCCGCCACCCGGTCCCGGTCGACGTTGATGCGGGTGATCGGACGATCAAAGTTGATGGACTTCTGCAGGAACATGAAGTTACCGCTGCCCATGGCTTTGCCCAGCAGTTCATCCGCTACCTGATCCAGCTGCTCATAGCTGCTGCCGGTGGTAATCACGAACTGGAATGGCAGGCCACCGCCGGAACCCGGCAGGGAGGGGCGCGGGAACACGGCGGTTTGCAAACCGGTTACGTTTTTGAGCTCGGCATCCAGCTTCGGCTGGACTTCAAACTGACTGATCTCCCGCTCACTCCAGGGTGCCAGCTTGAAGCCACCGAATACCGCGTTGGGGCCGGTAATACCGATGATCATGAAGTCCTCGTTGTAGCCCGGGACCGTAGACATCCGTTCCTGGATTTCATCGCCGTGCTCGAGCAGGTAGTCCAGGGTTGAGGTCTGGGGGCCAAGCCCCTGATAAAACAGTATGCCCTGGTCTTCCGTGGGAGCCAGCTCGTTCTGGCTCATGGAGACCATGAAGTAAATGGAGCCCAGTACGACGATAGCGAAGAAAACCACAACCGATTTGGTCTGCATCAGCGAGCTCAGGGCAGACTTGTAGCCAGCCGCCACGCCATTGAAGGTTTTTTCAACCACCTGCTCGAATCTACCGGGGTTGCCATGAGGCTTCAGAACCTTGCCCGAAAGCATGGGGGAGAGCGTCAGGGCAACAATGCCGGATATAACCACGGTGCCCGCAAGCGTGAACGCGAACTCGGTGAAGAGCGAGCCAACCAGCCCGCCCATAAAGCCTATGGGTGCGTATACCGCCACCAGAGTGGTGGTCATGGCAATGATGGGAACCGCCATCTCCCGGGCACCATTGATTGCGGCGTCAAAGCGGGACTCACCCTCTTCGATGTGTCGATGCACGTTCTCCACCATGATGATGGCATCATCCACCACAAGGCCGATGGCAAGCACCATGGAAAGCAGAGTAAGCAGGTTCAGCGAGAAACCGAACATGAGCATGACGAAGGCGCCGCCGATCAGTGACAGCGGCACTGCAACCGATGGCACAACCGAGGCTCGAACCGATCCAAGGCACAGGAACACCACCACCAGAACGATGACCATGGCTTCCAGCAGTGTCTGGATAACCTCGTTAATGGAATCTTCGATGAAGTCAGACGCATCGTACGCCAGGCGCACATCCAGTCCGGACGGCAGCTGGCTTTCGATATCCGGCAGCTCGTCTTTCACCAGCCCGGCAACCGTCAGCGGGTTCGCGCCGGGAGCCAGTTCAATGGCGACATAGGTGGCCGGCTGGCCTTTGTAGAGCGCCAGTTGGTCGTAGGTTTCAGAGCCCAGCTCAACGCGGGCAATGTCCTGCAGGCGGATCTGGGTGCCATCGGACTGCTTGACCACCAGGTTGCGGAACGCATCCGGATCAGCCACATCGGTGTCGCTGGTCATGCTGATTTCGGTATAGGTGCCCTTGGTGTTGCCAACGGCGGCCTGGTAGTTGTTGGCGCGAAGCTTTGCCACCACTTCCTGAGGCGTCATATCCACCGCCGCCAGGCGTTCCGGATCCAGCCACACCCGCAGGGCGAATTTCCGGCCCAGCAGTTCCGCCTTGCCGACACCGGAGAGCGCCTGCAGCCTGGGCTGGACCACACGGGTCAGATAGTCAGTGATCTGGGGCACCGCCAGCTCGTTACTGTAGAAGGCGATGTACATCAGGGCCGTTGAGTCACCGGTGGTAGAGGTGATCACCGGGTCCTGAGCTTCGGCTGGCAATACGTTCCGCTGGCTCGCCACCTTGGCCTGGATTTCCGCCAGCGCCGCGTTGGCGTCATAGTTCAACACCATCTTTGCTTCGATGGTGGAAGTGCCCTGGGAACTGGTGGACGTCAGATAGTCGATGCCACTGGCTTCGGCAATTGCCTGTTGCAGGGGCGTGGTTATGAAGCCCTTGATCAGGTCGGAGCTGGCACCCGGGTAGGCGGTCGTGACGGTCACCGTGGTGCTTTCGAGTTCCGGATACTGCCGGATTTCCATTTCCATGGCCGCCCGGGCACCCAGGAGCAGAATCAGCAGGCTGACCACCGTCGCCAGTACGGGACGGTGGATAAATATGTCAGTGAAGCGCATTACTCAGATGCCCCCTGCTTCTGGTCTTCTTCCTGGATGGCTACCTGCTGGCCTGCGCGCAGGCGCAGCAAGCCCTTCTCGACGACGGTTTCGCCGGCTTCCAGCCCGGAGAGAATGGCAACACGGGTGTTGCGGGTTTCGCCGGTGGTTACCGTGCGGCGGCTAGCAACCAGGTTGCCCTGATCGTTCTCCTCAACCACAAACACAAAGTCGCCGTAGGTGTTGTAGGAGATGGCTGTGCGCGGGACGGTCACAACCTCGTCGTCCTCAGGCTGCTGGGTCAGAACAGTCGCAAACATGCCCGGGCGCAACAGGTTGTCCGGGTTGGAGAGCGTGGCTCGGATCCTGACAGTCCGTGTTTCCGGGTTAACCGAGGTGTTGATGGCACTGACGGATCCTTCAAAATCCTGCTCCGGAACGGCTGCGACAGTGGCGACTACCGGATAGTTTGTCTTCACGTTGGGCAGGTTCTTCTCCGACAGGGTATAGTCGACATAGATCGGGTCCAGCATGTTGATTTCGACAATGGGAGTGCCGGTGGCAATATACTCGCCCTGGTCGACCATCCGGATACCCAGAGTGCCATCAAAAGGCGCACGAATAATCTTCTTGCTCAGCTGGGCCTCGGCTTCGTTAACACGGGCGCGGGCAGCGTCGAAGTTGGCCTTGGCTTCATCATATTGAGACTGGGAAACTGCGCGCTTGGGTAGCAGGTCGGATACCCGCTTGAATTCCTGCCCGGCCAATTGTGCCTCGGCACGACGGGTGCGAAGTGCGGCCTCATCGATGGCTGCATCAATCCGGATTAACACGTCGCCACGCTTAACTACATCGCCTGATTCGAAATTGATGTTCTCAATGACGCCGGGCACTTCATTGGCCACCTGGATGCCGTTGACGGCCTCAACGCTGCCGACGGCTTTAATGGCCGGAGTCCAGGCTTCTTTTTGAGCCTCAACTGCGGAAATCTGGGCCGGTGGCTGGGGCTGGGACATCTGCTCTTGCATCTGGCCAAACTGGTAGAACTTGTAGCCGAAGATGCCTCCGAGCACTACGCCGAGAAATATAATGACGATCAGAAAGCGGGAAGCAGTGCGCATGGTTCGGGTCCTGAGGATCTGTGTCAGATTTGGGGAAGCATAGCATCCTACAAAATCAGGGTCGCTATTGTCACCGGGTTGTAAGTATTTCTATCTAGACTTCGGGCTCGCCGGGTTTGACGGATATCATGGTTATTTTGTTGCGGGCGGTTGTCCGCGCAGGGCACTGGTAATGTAACAGGCGTCAGTGACAGAATTACGACGTTATTCAGGGTGAGGATCAACCATGCAGTGGATTCTGGGAATCGCGTTGGCAGCCGCCGTGTTTGTGATTCTGAAACAGTGGGGCGCGCTATCCGCAGAGAAGAAAAAGGCGGCCACCTGGAAAGTTGTGCTGGTGATTGGCGGTGCCTTGTTGGTGTTCATGGTGCTGACCGGTCGGATCCATGTACTGACCGCGGCTGTGGCGGCTGTGATTCCGCTGTTGCGCAAGCTTCCCGCCTTGCTGAAATTTGCACCAGAGATCAACCGATTCATGGGAGGGAAGCAGCGGGGAGAGGGTCAAGAGCAGACGAACGATCACTCTGGCCCGGGTACGGATCTCACTGGCCAGATGTCAGAGCGTGAGGCCTGCGATATCCTCGGAGTGAAAGTGGGCTGTACCGAAGAGGAGATTGTGATGGCCCATCGCCGGCTGATGCAAAAGCTTCACCCGGACCGGGGCGGAAACGACTATCTGGCAGCCAAACTGAACGAAGCCAAGCAGATTCTTCTGGGCAAGCGACACGCCTGATGTCAGGGCAGCAGATCGACCCGCACTTCAAAGCTCCGATTATCCGATCGGCTGCTGTTCACCTGGTAGGTAATACCGCTCCGCTCCTGGGTTGATCGGGTCGCTGTGCTGCCGAGTGACACCCACTGTCCGGGTTCAACCCGCCGGATGGTGACTACCGCCTCCGTTTCATAACCGTCCAGGTTTGCCGGTTCCTCCTCGAACGAGACAATGCTCAGCTCTACCGCCTGGTCGGAAATCACCTGGGGGCTGACCAGAAATCCGCTACGGGTTTCGACTTGCTGAAGGAAGGCCGCCGGATTCCGTCCGCCGCGAACGGCAACTGGAATCGTCCGGATCTGGCCCGAGGTAATATGCGCCGACTGCCCATCCTGCATGACCAGTGTTCTTTCCTGGGCGCTGCCGGTGGTGGTAACGCGGCGCTCTGCCGATATTTCGGCCTGGCCTCCGGAAGCGGAAATGCCAGCACCTGAGCGCTTGCCGCCGCTATCCGTTCTGGAGCGAACGGTAATGCGAATCTGCACTGGCGCCACGTCCAGAGTCTCGACAAGCCGTCCGATTTCGTCCAGCAGGTCGGGCTCACCGCGCACTACCAATTGTTGACCCCGGGCGGTCACCGTCAACGGCGAGCCCTGGTAGAGCTCGCGAATCTGCACGGCCACATCGTCGCCCGGTCTGTTATTGAGCTGATAAACCCGGGACTCCGCCTGGGCCAGAACCTGGCTGGAAACAAACGTCAGCAATAGAGCGAGGACAAGCTGCACGGGGTGTCGTCGGACAAAAATGGCCATTGATTACTCCCAACCCTTCCGTCGGTATTGAAAAAACTCCGACACACGGGTTGCCAAGGTGAAAACCAGGGGTATATATTGAAAAGCATGAAGACGACACACGCGACCTGTCAATTGAATGTTTTGCAAGCTTTCGGTACCAAGCCGGCGGCTGCAGTCGCTGCTGTGTTTTTCTGGTGGTTTGGTTATGGCTTTTATTTTAGCCAGAGCCGGGGCCGCCCATAGCATCTTCATCGAACGAATAACGAGGAAGGCAGCCCGGCAGAAAACCCAGGCTGCCACCGGACTCAAAAAGCCCCGACTGGTAGCCCAGCCGGGGCTTTTTTGATTCTGACGCAGGGAAACGGAAGCACTGACATGAACATGCCCTTGAACACTGAGCTGTCACACCAGCAAATGGAGTCACCCGTCAGCCACCGGGAGGAGGTGACTCTGCCATCACCGGCTGAGCTCAAACTGCAGATGCCTGCCAGCGACTCTGTCGTAAGTCAGGTCCATAACCAAAGGCAGGCGATACGGGAAATTCTGCACGGCAGCGACACCAGAACCCTGATTGTGATGGGACCCTGTTCCATTCACGATGAGGTGGCGGCCCTGGAATACGGGGAGAAGCTGAAGGCGCTGGCGGATGAGGTCAGCGACCGTTTCCTGATCGTTATGCGGGCCTATCTGGAGAAGCCCCGGACCACCGTCGGCTGGAAAGGGCTGTTGTACGACCCGGAGCGCACCGGAGCAGGCGATCTGAATGAGGGGCTGCGCCGCTCCCGTCGCCTGCTGCTGAACCTGGCGGCCATGGGGTTGCCCCTGGCTACCGAAGCTCTGAGCCCGTTCGCCATGGATTACCTGGGCGATCTGGTGAGCTGGACGGCCATCGGTGCCCGAACCACCGAATCGCAGGTGCATCGGGAAATGGTCAGCGGGCTGCCCATGCCCACCGGCTTCAAGAACGGTACAGATGGCGGAATTGCCGTGGCAACCAACGCCATGAAGTCGGCTTCCCATCCTCATCACCACCTTGGGGTGTCTGCGACCGGCGCGCCGGTCATGATTACCACCCGGGGGAATCCCGACACCCACCTGGTGTTGCGCGGTGGCCGCGGAATTACCAACTACGATGCAGCAAGTATTGAACAGGCCGTCGGCGCCCTAGGGAATGCCGGCCTGTCCACCGCGGTGATGGTGGACTGCAGCCACGACAATGCCTGCAAACAGGCCGAGCGACAGCTGGATATCGCCCGTGAAGTGATGGCCCAGCGCCGTGCCGGCAACCACCATATCCGTGGTCTGATGCTGGAAAGCTTCCTGGAACCGGGCCGGCAGGACGATAGTGAAGACCTGCGCTACGGCTGTTCGATTACCGATCCGTGTCTGGGATGGGCCCAGACGGAGGCTCTGATCCGCTCACTGTAGACAGTAGCAGCTGGCCGGCCAGCACCAGCAGAACGCCCCCCATCAGCCGGTCCAGCCAGTGGCCAAACCGGTTAAATCCCCGGCGAACCCGGGGCAGGGTAAAGAACACGGCAACCATGGCAAACCAGAGCCCGGTGGCCAGGGCCATGTAAATACCGTAGCCGGCCTGGAGCGCAATGGGCGTACCGGGGCTGATCACAACCGAGAACAGGGAGACAAAAAACAACGTTGCCTTGGGGTTCAGGGCATTGGTCAGGAAACCCAGTCGAAGGGCTGCAAGACCGGATTGCCCACCTGCGGAGTCCTGCTCCACATGAACGCCACCGGCCCTGGCCCGCAGACACTGCAACGCAATCCAGGCAAGGTAGAGGGCCCCCAGCACCTTGAGAACATTGAACAGCATGATCGATTGCTGGATCAGCAGGCCAATCCCCAGAAGGGAATAACAGACATGCACCAGAATTCCGCCGCCGATACCAATGGCGGTCAGCAGTGCGTTCCTCCGGCTCTGGCAGAGCGCCTGTCTGAGCATTACCGCGAAGTCCGGCCCGGGGCTTGCCACGGCCAGCAAGTGGACCACCGCTACGGTCAGAAATTCCGGCCAGTAACTCTGCATATTCCCTACTCCTATCCTGCGCCTGCCGTTGCCTGAAAAGTCTGACAGCATAGGCCGGATCCAGGCTTTTTTCACGGTGTGGGTGAAACTTGCCATGGCTTCTATACTGAGCTCTTACCCTTCGAACCTTCCCAGTTCCCGAAAGCCGGGAATGCCTGTCAGGAGAACCGTGTATGGAAAAGCGAGCCGTAGACGTTGCGATTATCGGAGCAGGCACCGCCGGTATGGTGGCCTACCAGCGTGTGCGCAAAGCGACCGACAAGGTTGTGTTGATCGAAGGCGACCAGTATGGAACCACCTGCGCCAGAGTCGGGTGTATGCCCAGCAAGTTGTTGATAGCGGCCGCTGACAACGCTCATCAGATGCAACTTGGCGACCTGTTCGGCGTCTCTTCCGGGGCCATCCGGGTCGATGGCAGACGGGTAATGGAGCGGGTGCGAACCGAACGGGACCGGTTCGTTTCGTCCGTGATCGATTCAGTTGAGAAGTTTCCGGAAGCACATCGTCTGAAAGGCCACGCCAGTTTTGTCGGCCCGAATCGTCTGGTGGTGGACGGCAATCTCGAGGTACAGGCCGCGCGTATCATCATCGCTACCGGTTCCCGGCCGAATATCCCGGGCTTTCTGAATGAAGCCGGGGACCGGCTGGTGGTAAACGACGATATTTTCGAATGGCGGGATCTTCCGGATTCGGTTGCGGTATTCGGTCCGGGCGTGATTGGTCTGGAGCTGGGGCAGGCGCTGAGCAGATTGGGCGTTCGCGTCCGGATGTTCGGCGTTGGCGGGGCGGTCGGCCCGATCCAGGATGACGCCATCCGCGACTACGCGCTGAAAACATTCAACGATGAATTTCCGCTGGATCCGGATTCGGACGTAAAGAACGTTGAGCGGATTAATGACGGTGTCGCCATAACTTTCGTGGATGGGAATGCTGGTGAAAAGACGGAAACCTTCGATTACCTGCTAGCGGCAACTGGGCGCAGACCAAACATAGACGGACTGGATATCCAGAATGCCGGTATTGAGCTGGATGAAAAGAGCATGCCCCTGTTTGATCCCCATACCCTGCGTTGTGGCCAGAGCCACATATTTATCGCCGGCGATGCCAATAACAGTCTGCCGCTGTTGCATGAGGCAGCCGACGAGGGCCGGATAGCCGGCTACAACGCGGCATCCTACCCGGATGTGCGAACCGGACTTCGTCGGACGCCGTTGGCTGTGGTTTTCACCGATCCGCAGATTGCGACGGTCGGGCTGACGATTCAGGAGGTGGGCGAGCGTTGTCGCGGTTGCTTTGCCGTTGGAGAGGTGTCCTTCGAGGATCAGGGGCGCAGTCGGGTGATCGGCAAAAACCGGGGGCTACTGAGGGTTTACGGTGAGCATGGTAGTGGGCTTTTTATGGGAGCCGAGATGTTTGGCCCTGCCGCAGAGCACATCGCCCATCTACTGGCATGGTCTGCCCAGCGAAGACTGACCGTCACTGAAATGCTGGAAATGCCGTTTTATCACCCGGTCATTGAGGAAGGTTTGAGAACCGCACTGAAAAACCTCAACCGCAATCTCAGTATCGGACCGGCGCCAGAGGAAGGCTGCACCGACTGTGGGCCGGGTGTCTGAGCCGGCCCTTGATCGGGATCAACAGGTGTGGGGCTGACTCTGGGGGACCGTTCCTTCTGGTGTTCTTGCGTTGTGCTGGCGGCGGGCCCAGATCTTTTCATGGAAGAAATAGGCAACGGTATTAATGGCCGGTTCCACCATGGCGATCAGGCTTCCGATGAGGATGTCACCTGTGAGCAGGTAGGCCACGGTAAAGGCGACGGTAAAGTGGGTAAGGGCGAACGTTACCGTCTTTATCAGCGACTGGTCGCCATTCGTGCCATGGTTGTGTACGAACAGTTTCAAGGCGCTCATGGTTCTCTCCGGTGACGTTCTAGGATGCTGCCATTAGACGCCGGTTGAGAATGATTGTTAAATGAATTGTATTGAGGATTTCGATAGCCTCTAACTATCTGTTTAGGGGTTTTTATAGTGTTATGCAGCGTCGCTATCACCGAGATTAGCAAACTAAACTTCCCGGCGTCCGGCCAACGGGCGTATCTTAAGCTTCATCCTGTTCACATAACTGCCAAGGAGACGCGTTATGGGTAAGAATTTTATTGGCCTGGATACCGAGAAAACGGCAAAACTTGCAGATTCGCTGAACGATCTGCTGTCCAACTATCAGATCTTTTACATGAATGTTCGTGGATACCACTGGAACATTAAGGGCGACAACTTCTTCGAGCTCCACGTCAAATTTGAAGAGCTGTACGACGATTTGCTACTCAAGATTGACGAGATCGCAGAGCGGGTACTGACGCTTGGCCATCGCCCGGCTCACGCCTACAGCACCTACATCGAGCGATCTGAAGTTCCTGAGCGCAAGGATGTTTCCGACGGCAAGGAAGCGATGGAGAACATCGTGGAAAGTTTTGCCAAACTGATCGGCAAACAGCGCACACTGCTCAGCCTGGCCGGCGAAGCGGAAGACGAGGGCACCGTTGCCCTGATGAGCGACTACATCTCGCAGCAGGAGAAGACTGTCTGGATGTACCGCAGTTATCTCGGTCACTGAATTGAGCGAACTGAAGGAATGGCGACCTTCGGGTTGCCATTTTTTTGTCATTTTCATCAATTGGTAATCGTAGTGACTCGAAACTGACGCCGAACTGTCACGCCTTTGACCTAGCGTGTGTAGGGATTCTCTACATCAAGCTATTCCAGAGGCGCAATGTCATGTTTCGAAAGACCCTGCTTTCCGCAACCATACTTTCCTCCCTGTTGGGCCTGAGTGCCTGTACCGATGACGGCGACGATGGCGCTGATGGTGTAAACGGCACTAGCAAATCCCTGATCGAACTCAATGTTCTGGGCACCTACCAGGCTCCGGGTGACGTGTTCGACGTGGGCGCCGCCGAGATTGTTGCCCACGACCCGGCCAACCAGCGTCTGTTCGTGGTCAATGCCGGTGCTCGTACAGTCGATGTGTTGGATATTCAGGATCCGTCCCAGCCAGTGTTGCTGCAGACCATTGATGCAACCGCTGAGGGGGCTTCGGCCAACAGCGTCGCGGTGTTCGGCAATCTGGTCGCGGTGGCCATTGAAGCGACCGTAAAACAGGACAATGGCAAGGTTGTATTCTACAACGCCATAGACCTGGGCAAGGTGGGTGAAGTCACCGTTGGTGCGCTCCCGGATATGGTCACCTTCACTCGGGATGGGATGAAAGTGCTGGTTGCCAACGAAGGTGAGCCGAGCGACGATTACACCAATGATCCGGTCGGATCCGTCAGCATTATTGATCTGTCCGCGGGCGTCGCCGGCGCCACAGTAACCACGGCAGGATTCGAGGGATTTAATGCCGACGAGGCAGCCCTGAAAGCCAGCGGGGTGCGGGTATTTGGTCCGGGCGCAACTGTCGCCCAGGACATGGAGCCGGAATACATTGCGGTTTCTCTGGATAACAAGACGGCCTGGGTTACCCTGCAGGAGAACAATGCCGTTGCCGAGCTGGACATCGAAGCCGGCGTGATCAATGCGATCCTGCCGCTTGGTTTCAAGGACCACGGCATTATTGGCAACGAGCTGGACGCCAGCAACCGGGACAACGGCATCAATATCCGGAACTGGCCGGTAAAAGGCATGTACATGCCGGATGCAATCACCAGCTACGGTTACAACGGCAAGACCTACTACATCACCGCCAACGAAGGCGATTCCAGGGATTATGACGGTTTCTCCGAAGAGTTCCGGCTTGCGGATCTGACCCTGGATGCCACGGCCTTTCCGAATGCGGTCGATCTTCAGCTGGAGGAGAACCTTGGCCGGATCAACGTGACTTCGACTATGGGTGTCAGCAATGGATGTGAGCCGAGTGATCCGGCGACAGATCCAGAAGTCGACTGCGAATACAGTGAAATCTACACGTATGGCGCGCGGTCGTTCTCCATCTGGTCCGCCGATGGCAAGCGGGTCTTCGACAGCGGTAGCGAATTCGAACGTATCACCGCCAGTCTGCTGCCAGACAACTTCAACGCCACCAACGACGAGAACAATTTCGACAACCGATCGGATGACAAGGGCCCGGAGCCGGAAGCAGTGACAGTTGGCGCAATCAACGGCCAGACCTTCGCGTTTATCGGGCTTGAGCGGATTGGCGGAATCATGGTCTATGACGTGACCAACCCCCAGAATCCGGGGTTCGTTCAGTACCTGAACAACCGGGATTTCTCGGTGTCGGATGCAGACCTGGAAGCGGGCATGGCCGGTGATCTCGGACCGGAGGGCATTGCCTTCATCGCCGCAGAAGACAGCCCCAATGGGCAGCCGTTGCTGGTTGTCGGAAATGAGATCAGCGGAACCACCACTCTGTACGGTATCGACGTGATTGAACTGACTGCGAACTGAGTTCACAGGGCCTGAAAGAGACCCGGGGGCATCGTTATCGGTGCTCCCGGGTTTTTGTTTTCCGTCTCAGACAGCGACTTTCAGCGGCGGCACTTGCTGATGGAGGAACCACTTCTCCGTCACCACTTTTCTGGTAAACCAGTGCGAACGCATCAGGCTACTGGCCAGAGGCATCTTGACCCAGTCCGGAACCTGCCAGCCCTGATCCGTGTCCGCTGCGCGGTTGCCAAAGCGTTCGGCAATGGCATCGCCGTAGACCTGCAATGAAGAAGCTGAATAATTTGGCGCGTTGCGTATCACATCCGCTGCCAGCAGTGCCGATTCGATCGCAGGCCGAATGCCTTCACCGCTCTGGGTGTAGGCCAGGCCGGCGGAATCGCCGATCAGCAGAATGCCGTCGTCCACCAGAGGCCGCTCTGCATGGGCATAAAGCAGATAGGCGTGGCCCTTGAAGCGCCCTGGCAGGTCCTCCGGGATGCGTCCGGTGGACTTCATCTCATCGACAAACGCCTGCAGATGGCCGGTCAGCTTGTGGTTGTCCTCCCGGCCCAGGCCGATATTCAGATAATTGCCTTTGCGAAAGACCCAGGCATAGCCCTTGAGATCGCGGCAGAACCAGAGTTCCGGTGTATCCCCCCTCGCCTGGCAGGACGAGGCCTGTTCCGGCGTCATTTCGAACTCAACCTCTTTGGCGGCGACGACAGTCTCATGGCCACCCGGACCGTCGCCAAGTAGCCGTGCAACCGGGCAGAAGTGGCCGCCGGCGCCAACCACCAGGGGCGCGCCCCAGGTGTCGTTGATCACCCAGTTGCCGTCTTTACGGACGATGGATTTGACCGGCGTGGCAAGTTGCTTGGGGCTGTTTACGCGGCTGAGCAGATAATCGTCGAATTCACACCGGCGGATGCCATAACTGACCACCTCGCCGTGATCGTTTTCAACGGCCGGCTGACCCATCATGCCGATGCGGAAACGACGAATGGGCTGAATTGTTCGTCCTTTGCCGTATTCCCCGGGATTAATCTTAAGGGTATCCATGACTGCAGGGGTCACCCAGCCGGCACAGGTCTTGTCCCGGGGAAAATCCTGCTTGTCGATAATCAGTACTTTTTTGCCGCTGTCCTCAAGAGCGCTGGCCAGGGTGGAGCCGGCTGGACCGGCACCGACAATGATCAGGTCGTAATAGTCCATCAGCCCTCCTCGGGTGCGGCAGGAAAATTGTAGAGATCCTGTCTGGTTTGGGGCAGCTTGTTGTTATCGCCATGACTGAAGACCACCTGGAACAGCTGCAGGGAGCCGGCCCGGAAGGCGGCGATGGATCCGGCCAGATACATGCGCCAGGCCCGGGTGAAGTGGCCATCGTACATGGCGGTTACCTTGTCTTCGTTCTCGTTGAAGCGCTCCATCCAGTGGCTCAGGGTCTGGGCGTAATGCAGGCGTAGATTCTCGACATCCAGCACCGAGAAATCACCGTGCTCGCAGATCTGCATGAATTCTCCGATGCTCGGTGGGTAGGCGCCGGGGAATATGCGTTTTTCGATCCAGGCATTCATCAGCATCGGGCGATTACGGCCAATGCTGTGCAGAAGCGCGATGCCGTCGGGTTTCAGGCTCCGCTTGATGAGCTTGGACAGGGCCTCGTAGTTGCCCTTGCCCACATGTTCCAGCATGCCGATGGAGACAAAGGCATCGTACTGTCCGCTGATATTACGGTAGTCGTCTTCGACGTATTCCACCAGATGATCCAGCCCCTGTTTGCGGGACTCTTCCCGGGCATAGGCCAACTGTTCCCGGGAGATGTTGTAGGAGTGCACCTTGACGCCGTAGTTGCGGGCCATGTAACGGGCCAGCCCGCCCCAGCCGCAACCGGCCTCGACCACGGTCATGCCGGGCTTGAGCCGGAGCTTGCGACAGACGTGCTCCAGCTTCGCCAGCTGAGCCTGTTCCAGGGACAGGTCCGGGCTCTCGTAGTAGGCGCAGGTGTACTGCATTTCGGCGCTGTCCAGCCAGAGTTGGTAAAACTCGTTGCCCAGGTCGTAATGGTGGTGAATGTTTTCCTTGGCTTCCGAGATGCCGGTAGACCGGGGGTTGTGATTGCGCCACAGGGCTTCCAGCCATTTCGGCCATTTCTGGCGCGCCTGATGAACTGAGCGATAGAGGGTTTCCATCAGGTCAGGCAGGTCGCCTTCCACCTCCAGGCGACCGGCGCTGTAGAGATCGCCGAACGCCAGGTTGGGATTGGTCACCAGTGCGTACAGGGCTTTGGGGTCGGTCAGGTGCAAAGTGAACTGTGCGTGTTGGCCCTCCGGTTCGATAACATCGCCGTTCCAGAGCCGGAAGCGGAGAGGGGGTGATCCCGCCATACGCATGAGCTTGGCAATCAGCCAGCGCTCATAAGTGTGCGGTGACCGGTCAACGTGGGTGCTTTCCAGTGGCAGGGTCAGAACGTGGCTTTTGGATTCTTGCCCGTTGTCACGGGTTTTCTGGGCAGTGCTCTGGTTCATGGACTCCGCTCTCCCTTGATAACCTCAACATCAATGTTTGTCGACGTGTTTACGCCAGGGTTCCCGAATACCAGTCTGAGAATCGCCGGTTGTCCGTTCAGTATAGAAAAGGCTGAGAGTTTGTCAGGTTGAGCGAGAATAGAAGAAAACTATCGGAAGGATAGCGAGGCACAAAAATTGAAGGGTAAAAAAGTACCGGGCCTTGAGGCCCGGTACTTTCGGTCAGTCGGTCAGTATGAAGAGCTCATACCAAACCATTCAGGGAAAATCACAATCAGTGCCAGCACAAACATCTGTATCAGGATGAATGGCAGCACGCCTTTGTAGATATCCGTCGTTCGCACTTCAGGCGGCGCGACGCCTTTTAGATAGAACAACGAAAACCCGAATGGTGGCGTAAGGAAGCTGGTTTGTAGATTCATCGCGATCAGGATGGCGAACCAGAGCATGTTGATGCCAAGAGCCTCGGCCACAGGAGCAAGAATCGGCACGATGATGAAAGAGATTTCAACGAAGTCGATGAAGAAACCCAATACCAGAATCACCACCATGGCCAGAATGATAAAGCCCCACTTTTCACCGGGCAGTTGGAGCAGCCACTCTTCCAGCAGGTAGTCGCCGCCGGTGTAGCTGAACACCATGGAGAATGCGGTGGCACCGATCAGGATCGCGAAGACCATGGCGGTCACCTTGACGGTGTCCTTGGACGCGTCCCACACCATCTTGAAGGAGAACTGCCGGTAGATGATCGCCAGAACCACAGCGCCAACGCCACCCAGCGCGGATGACTCAGTGGGTGTGGCAATGCCGGTGAAGATTGAGCCCAGAACCACCACAATCAATGCCAGCGGCGGAATGATCGCCAACAGCGCATTGAAGATTTCCTTCTTGCGGGATACGCCTGGCTCATCCGGCATGGCCGGTGCGGTTTCGGGCTTCAGTCTGGTCAGAACCAGAATATACACGATATATAGCCCGACCAGCACGATGCCGGGCCAGACCGCGGCTTTGAACAGATCCCCAACCGGAAGGCCAAGCACGTCACCCAGGATGATCAGGATGATCGAAGGCGGCACGATCTGGCCGAGAGTCCCGGATGCACAGATAGTACCGGTAGCCAGTCGTTTGTCGTATTTGTGCGCGAGCATGACGGGCAACGAAATCAGACCCATGGCAACCACACTGGCGCCCACGACGCCGGTGGAGGCGGCCAGCAGGGCGCCCACCAGAATGGTTGAAATGGCCAGGCCACCCGGCAGGCCACCGAACAGCCGGCCCATGGATGTCAGCAGCTGTGCTGCCAGTTTCGTGCGCTGAAGCACAACGCCCATGAAAATGAACAGGGGAACCGCCATCAGGACCGTATTCTGCATCACGCTCATGATGCGATAGGGCATGAAGGCAAAGAGATCCATGCCCTCGGCGAAAACTCCGAAAAACAGGGCAACGCCGCCAAAGGTG
This sequence comes from Marinobacter maroccanus, assembly GCF_002933275.1. Taxonomy (GTDB): domain Bacteria; phylum Pseudomonadota; class Gammaproteobacteria; order Pseudomonadales; family Oleiphilaceae; genus Marinobacter; species Marinobacter maroccanus. Next base: position 22,125 of record NZ_PSSX01000014.1, on the reverse strand, counting down.
AATGCTACGGGGAAGCCCAGCATCAGCATCAGCAGGGCGACACCGAACATAATCATACCGATCATGCGAGTCCTCCTGCGCTGTGTTCACCTTCATATTCTTTGTCGCCGGCCATCACGCGCAGGGCGTAGGTGGCCATGTTCAGCCCTGCAATGCCTATGAACACGGCACTGATCGGGATAACCGACTTTATGATCCAGCGATGTGGCAGGCCACCCGGATCACCACTGCCTTCGCCCATGCGGTAAGAGTCCAGTGCAAAATCGTAACCGTAGATGCCGATCAGGTACGCAAAAGGAATAACGAAAATCAATGCACCGACAAGATTAACCCAGGCTTTGGCTTTATTGCTCCAGCGGGTGTAGAACACGTCAACCCGAACATGACCATCCGTGCGCAATGCGTAAGGTATACCCAGCAGGAACACCACCGAATATAGGTGCCACTCCATTTCCTGCATGCCAATTGAGACGTTGTTAAAGGCGTAGCGTGCTACGACGTCGTAAAAGACGTTGGCTGCCATCAGTATCATCGCGACACAGGCAACCCAGCCACAGAATGTGGACAGGCGCGAGAGCCCCTCGTCCAGTTTGATAATCCACCGCATTGATGATCCTCCGCCAGGCGGACTGGCGATTTTTCAGTTGCTATAAACGACAAAACCGGGATCACTCGTAGAGCGATCCCGGCTCCGTTACAGCCTATATCTTACTCGACTTCGGCCATGGTGTTGAGGTAAGCGCGCTCGGAAATGTTGGTGTAAGCGCGGCTTTGCTCAAGATAGTTCTGCTGGGAGTCGATAATCTTGGCAGCCATGTCGCTTTCAGCAGCAGCTTCCTTCAGCAGCTTGTTGTTGGCGGCGTACATCGCGTCGAAAATGTCATCCGGGAACTGCTTGATCTGGACATTCGGATATTCCTCACGAATGTTAGCCCAGGCTTCGGCGTTGGCGTGCTGGGAGTGAACCAGCATGTCGTAGGATGCCGTGCGCATGGCAACACGCATGATTTCCTGCAGGTCCGCCGGCAGCTTCTCCCATACCCGCTTGTTGATCAGGAACTGCAACTCGGTGGCAGGCTCGTGCCAGCCGGTGTAGTAGTAGTCGGCAATCTGCTGGAAACCGAGACGCAGGTCCAGTGCCGGGCCTACCCACTCAACCGCATCGATGGTGTTGCGCTCAAGTGCGGTATAGAGCTCACCCGGAGCGATGTTGGTGGGGTTTACGCCAACTTCTGCAAACACTTCACCAGCAAAGCCGGGAATGCGCATTTTCAGACCTTCCAGGTCTTCCAGGGATTTGATTTCCTTGCGGAACCAGCCACCCATCTGCACGCCGGTGTTACCGCCCGGGAAAGACAGCATGTTGTGGGGTTCATAGACTTCCTGCATCAACTCCATGCCACCGCCGTGGTAGAACCAGGCGTACTGTTCCATGGCGTTCATGCCAAACGGCATGCTGGTGAAGAACAGGGTCTCGGGAACCTTGCCTTTCCAGTAGTAGGATGCGGAGTGGCCCATGTCGTACTGACCAGCCTTGACCATATCAAACACACCCAGCGGGGCTTTGTGTTTGTTGGCCGAATCGATGCGGACTTTGAGTCGTCCGTCAGACATTTTCTCTACGGTTTCGGCAAAGCGCTTGGTGGTATCACCGAAAATCGGGAAGTTTGGCCCCCAGGTTTCTGCAAGGCGGAGTGTGAAGGTGTCTTGGGCGAGCGCCTGTGTGGAGGCAAAGGTTGTTGCCACAGCCAGCACAGCCGCGGAAAGAACAGAACGGATCTTCATTGCTCTTCTATCCTCTTATCTTTTTTGTGGGTCGAGGGTCCCCCTTTTGGGGAAAAACCACTCTTGATGCTAGTTCACGTTAGCAATTATCGTTAACAAACGAAATCAAAAACCGCTGGTTGTACGACCTTGGTCGTAAGGCGGATCAGAGGTCTTCCATCCGGCCAATCTGGCTGGCGAGACGCATGGCCTCGTGCTCTTCCAGAGCCAGGAGGTCCTCCAGCAGGGACTTGGCTTCGGGAATTTCCGCCTTTCCGATCAGGGAGTCGTAGAGGTCCATGACCTGGTCGTGGAAATGGAATACCTCTTTGGCGATGTCAGTGAACGACATGGAGGCGTAGTGCGTGTAGGAGTCGGCGCTGGCCCTGATCGGCTTATGGTTCAGATAGTCGTACATGCGGGTGTGCATGGCCTTGGGATCAGCCTGCTTCTCAAATTCAGTGACGGCTCTTTCCATCAGGGCCTCGTGGCCAGCAAGATAATCAAGCAGTGCACTGGCACGTTCGTCGTTGTTCAGTTTGGCGGATTCCTTCAGGCATCGTGACAGATACGCGTGCAGTTGCCGGGTCCATTCGATAAGGTCCTCGAACGTTTTTATCTCCATTGCATTGCTCCTCGCCGGGGCGGATCGTTTGTAGTTGGCATTATCGATAAGTCTAGTCAAAATTAGGGGGCATAGGGTACCTGTACCGGACCCGGGAACCAGCGGAGCGGAAAGTGGCCATGGCAACGACACTCGGCATCATTGAAGGATTCTACGGCCCCATGTGGACCTGGCAGGAACGTCGGCACCTGGTCCGCACTCTGGCTCCCCACGGTTACGGATTCTATCTCTATGCCCCCAAGGCCGATGCCTTCCTGCGTCGCAAATGGCAGCAGCCCCACCCACCGGCCATGGCCTCTGAGCTGGCCGAGTTTTCCCGTTTCTGCCGGCATGAGGGGGTGCGTTTCGGGGTAGGGTTGAGCCCCTTCGAAGTATTCAACCGGTTTGACGATGAGGCTCGCGCAGCGTTGGCAGACAAACTCGCCCTGCTGGAGCGTATCGGCATTGATGAACTGGCGATCCTGTTTGATGACATGCGCTCCGATACTCCCGATCTTGCCAGCACCCAGGCAGACATAGTGCACTGGGTTCGTGATCGCACAACCATCAGGCATCTGAGTGTCTGTCCCAGTTACTATTCCGACGATCCGGTGCTGGATCGGGTTTTCGGGGAGCGTCCGGCGGACTATCTGGAGACTCTCGGACGCAAGCTGGACCACTCGGTCAACGTCTTCTGGACCGGGGAGGAGGTGTGTTCCCGGGAAGTGTCTCCCGGGCACCTGAAGCGGGTCGGGGACCTGCTCGGGCGCAAGCCGGTACTCTGGGATAATTACCCGGTCAATGATGGTGACCGGATGTCTCAGCACCTGCATCTTCGAGCGTTCACCGGGCGACCCGCTGCAAATGCGGCTCACCTGGCCGGCCACGGAATCAATCCGGCATTGCAGCCCACATTAACGGCGATTCCGGCCATCACGCTGGCAGAGTCCTATCGGCTTGGGCCGTCCTATCAATACGGTCAGGCGTTCCGCCATGTCGCCCGGGAGGTGCTGGGCAGGGAACTGGCGGCGCAGCTGCATGCGGATTTACTGGTGCTGCAGGACGCTGGTCTGGGCCGGATCAGTGATGAAAAGCGGCAGAGTCTGCAACACACCTACGACGCCTTTGACCACCCGGCGGCCAATGAGATTCTGCGCTGGCTGGCGGGTGAGTATCAGGTGACCGATGAGATGGTGGCAACGCAGTAGGCCGGCGAACTACCGAAGGTAATATTCAACGGTCGAGACCACCCGAACGGTTTTCACCGGCTGCTGACCTTCCATGATGCCGGGTGCCTGATCTCGGGCCAGTATCTGGAAAACGCCCTGATTGGCCCGGCGCAGGCCCCCGAGCTCCGCCTTGGCATCCTGGGCGAACTGGGCGGCGGCTTCCCGCGCCGATGCCGTGGCCTCCGCAATCATTTCCGGCTTGATTTCGTTGAGGCCATTAAACAGATAAGTCGGGCCGGATGGGCCGTAGTCGGAAGACAGCACCACCCCCGAGTCCACCAGCTCACTGACACCCTGGGCGGCCTGACGGATTCGGTCGATATCGGTGCTGCGAACCATCAGGGTCTGGCTGATGATGAATTTCTGTTCGCCGTTATTGGCCTGGTAGGGGTTGGCCCTGGTATCGGTGACATCCAGGCGCTGGAGCTCGACCGCATCCTGGTCAATGGCCTGCAGTTTCAGGAATGCCATGATCGCATCCCGGCTGTTTCGGGCCCTGTCCTGGGCCTCACTCAGCGACGCCCCGGTTGCAACAAAGCGGATAGGCCACAAGGCGAGATCTGAATTCACTTCCCGTTCCGCCACGCCCTTGACGGTGACATAGCGGTCGCCGGTGCGCAGGTCGGTAAGGCCGTTGCCGATCAGGCCTGCGGAAATAATGGCGCTGATACCGAGAATCAGTGAGGCGAGAAGTTTCATGGAGTGTTCCCTGTATTGCACTACCGGAAAGTTCCGGAAAGCGTCCGTTTGCTAGCTGCTATCCTGAAGATCAGGAACAAGATTAGCGCTTCACGCCCCAGGCTGAAAGGGAGGAATCATGACGGCTGTGAAAGTTGAGTGTGTCAAAGGCAACATCGCCGCACAGCAGGATATGGATGTAATCGTGAATGCGGCCAATGCCGAACTTCTGCCCGGCAGTGGCGTGGCCGGTGCCATTCACAGTGCTGCCGGACCGGGGCTGGCAGAGGAATGCGGCGCACTGGCGCCCATCAGGCCAGGCCAGGCGGTAATCAGTTCGGCCCATAACCTGCCGAACCAGTATGTCATCCACTGCCTGGGGCCGGTCTACGGAGTTGATGAACCATCCGACCGTTTGCTGGCGGACTGTTTCAGGAACGCCCTGTTGCTGGCAGACCGTCATGGGCAGGCGTCCATTGCCTTTCCTGCCATCTCTACCGGTGTTTTTGGTTACCCGCTGCAAGATGCAGCCGTCGTGGCTATGAAAGCGGTCGCCGGCACCCTGGCGGATCTCAATTCTGTTCGCCTGGTCCGGTTTGTCCTGTTCAGCGATCAGGATCTTTCCGTATTCGATAAGGCATTGAAGCTCGAATCCAGACTGTCAGATCGGTAGCGGCGATTTCTAGTCACAGGTCTTGTCGGTCGATCGGCTGAAACGGGCCTGCATGGCTTTACGTTCCCGCTCGGCGTCCCGGAATTCGTCGGGCAGGGGCTCGATAAAGTAGATGAAGTCACCTTTTTCGCGATTCTGGTTCAGTGGTGGTTCGTTGACGTCCGAGGGCCAGAATACCGGACTGACAACGACAACAGACACTTCTGGTGCTCGCTGTTTCAACAGAGCCACGGTACCCAGGCCCTCTTCACTGTGAAACGTGCCGGTCAGGTGCAGAACCTGGTGCCCTGGATGCTCTTTCCGGGCCTGAAGAATGCGGGTGGCCATGGTGTTGTCCCGGAGCAGTTGGGCATTGTAGGTGTTCTCCATCCGCTGGCTCATGGTGTCGTCTGCCTGATGGCTGGCGCCAATGGCTGCCATGAACTTTTCCCGGTAGGCCGGGGTGTCCATGAAAGGATCGGTGGGTAACTTCTGCTTTATGGTGTCCGAGACACCGCTGAGATATTCAGGGCCTTTCCGACCGACACAGCGGACCACGTCCGCCGGCGCATTGGCAGCTATTACCGGCAGATTCTGCTGGCGTGCAAATTCCACCAGTGGCCGGTAGGACGCGCGGTAGTTGTCCCAGGCCCCGGCATCCTCAATCATTTCGGTTTCGCCGATCTCACCCTGCAGATACCCATTCAGCTCATCCTGGTGGTCCAGATTGAACTGCTCCATGGCAAGAACCTGCTCTGGCCGCAGCCGATACAATGCCGTCTGAAGCCGGGACTGCAGAAGATGGGAACCGTGGTGCCCATGGTATTCCCCCACAACCACGACATCCGTGTTGACCAGTCGCTGCGCCAACTCCTCCGGAGTCAGGACGGTGTTGCTTTCCGGCTGCACTATCCGGGCATCGTACTGGGTTTGAGGTGCCGACAGTGTGGCTTCCTGAGCATTTGAAGAAGGCATGGCAGTGCATCCGTTCAGAGCAGAGAGTGAGGCAAATAGCAGGGCGGGCGCGAACAGTTTCATGGAAGTCCTTACGTTCTGAACACAGTCAGGATCTTTTTTCGCGTTCTTCGCGCCAGTCCGGCCCCAATCTTTCTTCCACGTATTCCCGGATGAATTGGCGTACGCGCTGGGAGGGCGTTACATCCTCCTGCTTGCACAGTTCTTCAAAGGCGGCCTTTTTTTCCGGGTCGATCAGCAGTGTCAGGCGGGCAGTGCGTTTTTCCATCAGGTTGTTCTTCACTTATGGTGATTTTCAGTGATGTTAATCAGATTAACATTGAATGAATATATTATGAGCATATAATTTACAGGCATTCGTTGCAATTTCCGAACCTTGGCAATTAACGAGCCTTTCATGCCGCATCGCGCCCACCTGTTTTCACTCCGGATGGCTCACGCATTTCGTGAAGCCTGCATTGATGAACCCTATCGGGGACGCCGTTTCCTGCGCGACCTGATGGCTGGTGTGACGGTGGGCATTATCGCCATACCACTGGCCATGGCGCTGGCGATTGCCAGCGGTGTTGCGCCGCAATATGGGCTCTATACCGCCATTATTGCCGGGTTTGTGATCGCCCTGACGGGCGGCAGCCGGTTCAGTATCTCCGGCCCCACGGCCGCCTTCGTCGTTATTCTGTACCCCATCGCCCAGAGCTATGGCCTGGGTGGTTTGTTGCTGGCCACTTTGATGTCCGGCGTTCTGCTGATTCTTATGGCCCTGATGCGCCTGGGCCGCTTCATCGAGTACATTCCCGAGTCTGTCACCCTGGGGTTCACCGGCGGCATTGCGGTGGTGATTGCCACTCTGCAGGTCCGGGACTTTCTGGGCCTGCCGATTGGCGATATGCCCGAACACTACTGGGACAAGCTGGCGCTGCTGGCCGGCGCGCTGCCGGAGTTTGATGGCATGAGCACGCTTGTGGCCGGTGTCACGCTCACCTGCATGTTGCTCTGGCCAAGGCTGAAAACCCCGGTGCCACCCCACCTGCCGGCCGTGGTGATCGGGAGTCTTCTGGCACTGTGGTTGAATGGCCAGGGCGCTGCTGTTGAAACCATCGGCTCAAGGTTCAGCTATCTGTTGCCGGATGGTTCGGTGGGGGCGGGTATACCGCCTTTTCTGCCGGAATTTGCCTGGCCCTGGCAGCGGGCGGGGGCATCGGGCGAGCCGATCGGGGTGTCCTGGTCGCTGGTCCGGGATCTGCTGCCAGCAGCCTTTGCCATCGCCATGCTCGGTGCTATCGAATCCCTGCTCTGTGCCGTGGTACTGGATGGCATGACCGGCAAACGTCACAGCGCCAACAGCGAGTTAATGGGGCAGGGCCTGGGCAACATCATTACGCCGTTTTTCGGCGGCATTACTGCGACCGCAGCCATTGCACGCTCGGCAGCCAATTACCGCGCCGGCGCCGAGTCACCGGTATCCGCAATGGTTCATTCTCTGGTCGTGCTACTCGCCCTGGTTTCGCTGGCGGGGCTACTGGCGTACTTGCCCATGCCGGCCATGGCGGCCTTGCTGATTATGGTGGCCTGGAACATGAGTGAGGCGCCCAAGTCGCTGCATCTGCTGAAAACAGCGCCGCGCAGCGACATTCTGGTTTTTCTCACCTGTTTTTCGCTCACGGTATTGCTGGATATGGTGATTGCCATCACGACCGGCGTTTTGCTGGCGGCGGTGCTGTTCATGCGGGAAATGGCACAGATGACCAGGGTCACGGATATCACCCTGAGCAATCGAATTGCCGACTACAAACTGCCCGATGGCTGGCAGGTCTTCAAGATCAACGGGCCGCTGTTCTTTGCCGCCGCCGACCGGATTTTCGGCGAGCTGGCAGCGCTTTCCCGGAATGCCCGCGGGTTCGTTCTGTATATGGATGGCGTCACAATTCTCGATGCCGGTGGCCTGTCTGCCCTGAACAAGCTCATCGCCACCTGTGAACGGGACGGCACGCAGATCGTCATCGCCGATCTCCAGTTTCAGCCATTGCGAACTCTCGCTCGCGCCGGGGTTACGCCGGTAGCTGGCGTTAGCCGCTATACTTCCTCCCTGGACGAAGCCTTGCGTCTGATTTCCCGACCTGGCGCTGAAGCTGATCAGTCTTCCGGATAAAACGTTGATCCTTGAAGTCTCCGAATGGTTTACCCTTTGGCGATGAGAGTTCGTCAAAATGAAGGAATGACATGCTGCCTTTCCGGCTGATCGACCGAGTGAAATTCATACTGGAACGCCAACTCGTTAAGGGAGCGGGGTTCCAGCTTGTTGTGGTGGGTGTGTTCATTGGCCTGATCTCGTTGATCGGCGGACTGCTGGTGGTCCCCCAGGGTGGCGATTTCGAGGACCCGGGCTCGGCTATCTGGTGGGCATTTCTGAGATTGACTGATCCCGGTTACCTGGGTGACGACGTAGGAACCTGGCAGCGCTTCGTCTCAACCCTGCTGACCATCAGTGGCTACGTGGTGTTCATGGGTACCCTGGTGGCCATTCTGACCCGGTGGTTGATTGCCAAAATGGCGGACCTTGAGCGCGGCCTCACACCGGTGACCCTCAAAAACCATGTGGTGGTGCTGGGCTGGACCAGCCAGACCCTGCCGCTGCTCTCCGAATTGCTGGGCTCCAGTGGCCGGATGCGACGTTTTCTTGAGAAGCACGATGCCCAGAAACTGAACCTGGTGGTGTTGTCGGAGGAGGCCTCTGCGGCCCAGGTTCACGAGCTGCGAAGTGAGCCGGGTATCGGGCGCAGAGCCCGCCAGATCATCCTGCGTTCAGGCTCGGCGATCCAGCCGGATGCCCTGCACCGGGTGGCCTGTCTGGATGCGGCAGCCGTGATCGTCCCCAGCGCAGCCCATGAGGCCGGCAGCCTGGTGACATCGGACGTGGAAACGGTCAAAGCGCTGCTTTCCATTGCCGCCCAGGCCAGGCACTTTCAGGCTTCCCTGCCGTTCGTCGTGGCGGAGATCCAGGACGTCCGCAAGCTGCCGGTGATTGAACGTGCCTATCCCGGCGCGGTGGAAGTCGTGGCCGGCGATGCCACTATCAGCCGACTGATGGTTCAGAACATTCTTCACCCAGGGCTGTCGGAAGTTTACAACGAGTTGCTCACGGCGGGTGAGGGCAACGAAATCTATATCCGGGGCGGAGAGTCGCTGGGCGGAATGACGCTTGGTGAGCTGGCCGCGGCCCGGCCCGAGGTTATTGTGCTGGGGCTTCTGAAACACCGTGATGCAGGCTGGGACGTTCAGCTGCTGGCCCCTTCAGACTCGCGAATTGATCCGACCGACCGGGTGGTCTTCATGGCCCGGGACTACTCTGAGACCGAACCCGATCCCAAAAAGGCAACTTTGCCGGAGCTGGAGAGAGGACAAGCGGTGCGCGTCGACCGGCCTGTCGATCAGGCGAACCACCGGGTTCTGGTGTTGGGGTGGAACCGGCGGGTGCCTAGCCTGATCGCGGAATTTCTGAGCTACGGACACCGTCATTTTGAAGTGGACCTGGTTTCCGTGGTTCCGAAAGCCGAGCGGGAACAGGCCATTGCCCAGTACGTGGAGAATTCCGAACGCCTGACCTGTCGGCATATCGAGGCGGATTACATGGTGGAAGGCGAGCTGCGCCGGATTGGGCCGGCGGGCTACGATACCGTGATCCTGCTTAGCAGCGACCGTCTGGCCTCAGGCGAAGAGGCCGATGCCCGGTCGATGGTAGGTTACCTCCAGCTTGAAGATATTCTGGCCGATTTTGCCCGAAGGCCCCAGTTGATAATGGAGCTGAGTGACCCGGATAACCGCCACCTTTTGTACGGGCACCAGAGTGAAATGTTGATCAGTCCCATGATTCTGAGTCACGTTCTGGCCCAGGTTGCCCTGCGGCGGGAGCTTCGGATCGTGCTGGATGAACTGTTCACCGTTGGCGGTGCCGAGATTCAGTTCCGGGACCCCGCGGACTATCCATTGCCCGCCAGTGCGACCTTTCAGGTTCTGGAGAAGACCGTGGCGGCAGAAGGTGAACTCGCCCTGGGTGTCTTTCGCAACAAGGCCAATGAACGTGGGCGTCACCTGCAACTGAATCCGTTCCGGAAGGACTATCTGGAACTACAGCCCGGTGACAGGTTGGTGGTCCTCTGCCTGACCTGATGGAACTGCTGAAACACTGAAAGCAGCCGGCTTTTCGGCCTTTCCAGATCTGAGCGTATGCATTCACCAGAAAAATGCCGAAAATAGATCATATAAATTTCAATTATAAATTTGAAACCACTAAAGTAACCACCAACGTCATCGCTTTGCTCAAAAAGTGAGCAGGCTTTTGGCTTCGGAAGTTGCTGTACGCTTCTCCCTATCGACTTAGAAAACCAACGTAGAAAGGATTGAGACCATGCCCTACGCACAAGACGTTGACCAGATTGCTTCCCTGTTGAAGCAGCACCCGACCTGGAACGCTATCAACCCGAAGCACGCCGCTCGCATGCGCGCCCAGAACAAGTTCAAGACTGGTCTGGACATCGCCAAGTACACCGCCAAGATCATGCGCGAAGACATGGCGAACTACGACAAGGACACGTCCCAGTACACCCAGTCCCTGGGCTGCTGGCACGGCTTCATCGGTCAGCAGAAGATGCTGTCCATCAAGAAGCATTTCGGTACCACCAAGCGTCGTTACCTGTACCTGTCCGGCTGGATGGTTGCTGCCCTGCGTTCCGAGTTCGGTCCGCTGCCTGACCAGTCCATGCACGAGAAGACTGCCGTATCCGGCCTGATCGAAGAGCTCTACACCTTCCTGCGTCAGGCCGATGCCTGGGAACTGAACCACCTGTTCCGTGCCCTGGAAGAAGCCGAGAAAGCCGGCGACAACGCCAAGGCTGAAGAGCTGATTAAGCAGATCGACAACCACGAAACACACGTTGTGCCGATCATTGCCGACATCGACGCAGGTTTCGGTAACGCTGAAGCGACTTACCTGCTGGCCAAGCAGATGATCGAAGCCGGTGCCTGCTGCATCCAGATCGAAAACCAAGTGTCTGACGAGAAGCAGTGCGGCCACCAGGACGGCAAGGTAACTGTTCCCCACGCCGACTTCCTGTCCAAGATCAACGCTGTTCGTCTGGCCTTCCTTGAGCTGGGCGTTGACGACGGTGTGATCGTTGCCCGTACCGACTCCCTGGGCGCTGGCCTGACCCAGAAGATCGCCGTAACCGAAGAGCCGGGCGATCTGGGTGACCAGTACAACAGCTTCATTGACGGTGAAGTGATCGAGAAAGCTGAAGACATCAACAACGGCGACGTTGTAATCAAGCAGAAGGGCCAGCTGGTTCGTCCGAAGCGTCTGGCTTCTGGCCTGTTCCAGTTCAAGCCGGGCACTGGCGAAGACCGTGTTGTTCTGGACTGCATCACCAGCCTGCAGAACGGTGCTGACCTGCTGTGGATCGAAACCGAGAAGCCGCACGTTGGCCAGATCGCTGCCATGGTTAACCGCATCAAGGAAGTGGTGCCCGACGCCAAACTGGTCTACAACAACAGCCCGTCCTTCAACTGGACCCTTAACTTCCGTCAGCAGGTATTCGACGCATGGAAGGAAGAGGGCAAGGACGTGTCTGCCTACGACCGCGACAAGCTGATGAGCGAAGAGTACGACAACACCGAGCTGGGTCAGCTGGCCGACGAGTGGTGCCGTAACTTCCAGCGTGATGGTTCACGCGAAGCAGGTATCTTCCACCACCTGATCACCCTGCCGACGTACCACACTGCGGCTCTGTCTACCGACAACCTGGCCAAGGGCTACTTCGGCGACGAAGGCATGCTGGCCTACGTTGCCGGTGTACAGCGCAAGGAAATCCGTCAGGGTATCGCCACCGTCAAGCACCAGGATATGGCTGGTTCCAACATCGGTGACGACCACAAGGAATTCTTCGCTGGTGACGCGGCCCTTAAGGCCGGTGGTAAAGACAACACCATGAACCAGTTCGGTTAATCGAAGGTTCAGATGTTGCCGAAGCGGGCTTTGATGCTCGCTTCAGACCCCAAACCCCGCCCTGTGCGGGGTTTGGTTTTTCTGACACTGTGTATTTGAGGTATGTGTCTGAAACAACGGCATAAACTGCCTGTATCCTCCTCTTTGTTTGCCCTCCCTGTTTCATTCCTGAAACAGTTTCAACGGTGCCAGGGCCGGTTGGTTTCCCATCGAATAACAGAAAACCCCTAAAAAACATGCATCTGGCTCCAGTTTCTCAATTGTGGCACGGGAATCGCTCCTTTGTTCTGGCGGGTCTGAACCTTGGCTTACCCGAAGGCTAGCGGGTTGGGTCGGATCCCTTAAAAGCCAATAACTTCAAAGGAAATGACATCATGAACACCAAAAAAACACTGCTAGCAGCTGCCATCGCCATGACAATGGGCGTTTCTGGTTTTGCCTATGCGGACCAGGGTGGAGATGGAGATCCGAATACCAACGCGGATAACACCTCCACGGCCAATAACGGCTATTCCGGTAATACCGACTCCGGCAACGACAATTCCACTGACAGTTCGGACAACAGCACTGACGTGGCTGATTCGTTCAAGATTGCCGACAGTGGCAACGACAACTCCACGGATAGCTCCGATAACTCAACGAATGTTGCGGATAGTGGGAACGACAATTCCGACAACAGCACCGATGTGGCTGATTCGTTCAAGATCTCCGACAGCGGCAATGACAATTCGGACAATTCCACCAACGTCGCTGACAGCGGTAATACCGCCGTGGCCGATAGCGGAAATGACAACTCCGACAACTCCACCAATGTGGCAGACAGTGCGAACGACAGTTCCGACAACTCCATCAACGTAGCGGATAGTGGGAATGACAGTTCGGACAACTCCACCAATGTGGCTGACAGCGGGAACGACAGTTCCGATAACTCTATCAATGTTGCGGATAGTGGAAACGACAATTCGGACAATTCCACCAACGTCGCTGACAGCGGCAATACCGCCGTGGCCGATAGCGGAAATGACAACTCCGACAACTCCACCAATGTGGCAGACAGTGGGAATGACAGCTCCGATAATTCCACGAACGTCGCGGATAGCGGGAACGACAACTCCGACAACTCCACCAATGTAGCCGATAGCGGTAATACCACCGTCTCGGATAGTGGCAATGACAGCTCCGACAACTCAACCAACATTGCCGATAGCGGGAACACCACTATCTCCGACAGCGGAAATGACAGCTCCGACAACTCATTGGCCCTTGATCTGGATGTGTTCCTGAACAACGCCGATCTTGATGGCAGTGTATCGGGCTCCTCAACCACCTATGGCGATGCCAACGGCAGAGCTTCCTACACCGAGGCTCGCAACCGCAACGAAATCTCTGGCGGTTCAGCGAACTTCACCGGTGTTGGCGCTTTTGCCCAGAATGCAGGCAATGGCAACGTTACACAGGCGAATGTCAGTGTAATGTCCAACCTGTCCACCGGCCAGTAAGGAATCCGGGCCGCATCTCAACGGGTGCGGCCCGGTTATTCCGGGAGAGCTGCCATGGGTTACGTCATCAGAGGGAAACTGAAGGCTGCCTTGCTGGCATTGTTGCTCGGAACACCGGCATTTGGTTCGGCTGAGCAGTGGATGGATGCCATGCCCCTGACGGAGGATCAGTTGGCGGATGCAAGTGGTCGCCAGGGAGTTTCGATGCAATTGCAGGTTAACAATAACCAGCAGAATGCAAATGTTTCCGACAACCTGCTGACCGGAAATGTTGTCACCGGAAATAACAGTATTTCCGACAATGCGTTCGGCAACATGAGCGGGGTTGCCACGGTTATCCAGAACACGGGTAATCAGGTGGTCATTCAGGACAGTACCCAGATCAACATACTGATCAATCACTGACGGAGGTGGGCCATGACCAGAAAGGTTCTTGTCGCGGTTTGCGCGAGTGCCGGGCTGCTATGGTCCACCGCATTTGCCGGCTCGGTCATGGTGCCGGGGATTGGCGGTGATATCCGGCTTACGGTGAGCAGTTTCGAAAGCCGTCGCTTTGACAGTGTCCTGCGACAGCAGTACGACTTCAGCTGTGGCTCCGCAGCGGTCGCCTCTTTATTGAGCTTTCATTACGACGATCAGGTCAGCGAGCACGATGTTTTCATTGAAATGCTGGCGTTGGCAGATGAGGAAAAGGTGCGCCGGCAAGGGTTCTCCATGCTCGATATGAAGCGCTACCTGGCATCCAGAGGGTACCAGGCCGATGGATTCCGCTTGCCCCTGGCCGGGCTCAGGGAGAAGGTTCGCCTGCCGATGATTGTGTTGCTGAACATTGAGGGTTTCCGTCATTTCGTGCTGATCAAGGGCATCAGTGAAGACGAGGTGTTAATAGGAGACCCGGCCCGGGGTCTGAAAATCTATTCTTACTCACAATTCAGCGAGTATTGGGATGGCACCGCCTTCGTAATTCGCAGTCACCTTGATCGGGGGCGCGATCACTTTCTCGCCGATGGTCGTTGGCCCCAGGTGGCCAGGGCGCCATTGGCAAAAGGCCTCGGAGGGCCATCTCTGGGGCACACGCTGCCGTACTGGCCCTCCACGAGGGAATGGTGATAATCATGAAGGGCAGGATGCCTAAGGTCGCATTGCTGGCTGTTGCCTGCACGATCCTATCGCCGGTTACCCGGGCCGAACTGAATCCCGGGGTTGACCCTATCAGTGACACGGAGCTGGCAGAGTATCGTGGCGGCTTCCTGATGGATAACCTGGAGATCAGTATTGGTCTGGAGCAGATCGTTGGTATTAACGGTGACACCCTGGTTATCAATCGATTGACCATTCCCAACCTTAATCAGCCGGTCAATGACCGTTTACCAGATCATCGGATGGAGACCGTATTGGAGGTAATCAGCGCGAACCGCAGCGGCGGTGCACGGGTAGCCAGCAATATGGCGGGTCCCAACGGCTGGATGACGGTGGTTCAGAACAGCCTGGATAGCACTGTGATACAGAATATGCATCAGTTGAATATCGAGCTGAACAATCTGGGTGCCGGGAATCAGTTCCCGGCCCGATTCAGTGATCAACTGATTCAGTTGCTTGGCCGCTGAAGGGTGCCTGAATCCTCTCTAGAGACTGATTGGAAGCTTGAGCGTAATCTCGCTGTTAGGCGCGTTTTCAGTAACGCCAATGCTCACCGTCAGGCTCAGGGATGTGGACTGCGTCAGGCGCTGGGATAACCCGAATGACAGCGAACCGATCTGAATTCGGTCGAAATTGGCTTCAAAAAGATCAATGTTCCTCTCGAACGTGGTTTTTCGGATAACCGAGTGATCATAGCCCAGGCTGAAAGACGTGCGTTCGTTAAAGGCGAATCCCATCCCGAAGCCAAAACGCACGATATCGCCGGGGTCGACCGTGCCTCCGTTTTCAAAGCCTTGCTCCTCTTTGAGGGTCCAGACATAACTCAGATTGCCGAACAGCACGGCCGGGTCGGTCGGGTAGATAAATGAGAGTCCGGGTTCGAATGCCCAGAAGCCTGAACCTGTTGGCCGGCTTTCCAGTTCGATGCCAATCGGATTACCCTGACTATCCTCGATGACCCTCTGGTCAACGTCGTAGGGGCCTTCGCCGGTTGGCGCTCTCACCCGCAGCGCGCCAATCACGTAGGGCCAGCCGCCCAGGCCATCGGTTAGCTGATAGCGGGCTGAAACTTCAACATCACCGAGTCCCTCGCCGGAGGATTCACGCAGTGTATCCACCGGCGTGCCCTGGAAAACCTCACGCTCTCTCAGATCCTCATTGATGCTCAGGTATGGCACACGGACCGCCGCTTCAAATTTGCTGGTAAATCCGTATTTGAGTGACATGGCACCAACAAAAATATCACGCTGGATTTCGGAAATGTTGATCAGTCCGATCAACAGGGCAGGGATCACCGTGTAACCTTCGATCGCCACTGCCGTTGAGTTGCTGTGGGCATGGGAAAACGATGGTTCGATGGTAAACCGGCCCGGCCGCGTGACGATGCCCCGGTCTGCGGTAATGGAGGCAATGTCGGTTGCCGGATCATGGCCTTCATCAGTTGTTGTCCGGATATTTGGCGGGGCGGCCGAGGCATCATCGTCGGCCTGGGCGGCTTCAACGAGAACAGGGTGGCTGAGAGCTATCAGCGGGATGAACCAGAGTGTGTTTTTATTCATGGGGAAACTCCTTCAGTTGTCTTTCTGCGGCCGGGCCGAGGCGCCATGAGGCACGCGGTGCTTATCCATCAGCCGGTAGAGCGAAACCCTTGAAATATTCAGAAGCCTGGCGGCTGCTGATACGTTGTTGTGGGCAAGCGCGAGACTTACCGAGATCGCCTGCCGGTCCGCTCTCGATCGAAAAGCGTCCAGTGAGAGTTCTCGGCTGCGGTCGTAACTGTCTGCCGGGTTGGCGGTGAAACCCATGTCTTCGGACCCGATCAGTGGGCCCTCTCCGAGCAATAATGCCTGACGCAATCGGTTCTGCAGTTCCCTGAGGTTGCCTGGCCAGGGGTGTCCAGCCAGACAAATCAATGCATTGTCAGTGAGGCGCCTGGTGCCTTTAGCCGAGGGTGTGGCCGAGAGTATCCGTCGGGCCAGAACAGGAATGTCTTCCTTGCGTTCCCGTAACGGTGGCAACAACACATGCAGGCTTCCAAGTCGATAAAACACATCGCTTCGGAAGTCCCCGGTCCTGACCAGCTGTTCAAGCGGTTTGGTGCTTGTTGCAATGAGTCGGGTATCGACGCTGATGGGATGATTGGAGCCCAGGCGCTCAATCAGGCCCTCCTGGAGGAAGCGCAGAATGGCCGATTGTTGTTCTGAGCAAAGCTCATCGACACCGATCAATAACAGGGTGCCGCCGTTGGCCGCTTCAATTCGACCTTTCTGGGCACTCATGGCATGAGTAAATGCCCCTTTTTCGTGGCCGAAGAGCTCGTTCTGGGTCAGAGAGCGGGGCAGGGCGGCACAGTTCACTGCGATCAGTGGCTTGTTTTTACGTGGCGAATTGTCGTGAATGAAACGGGCGGCCGCTTCCTTGCCGGTTCCGTTCTCGCCATAGATCAATACGGATTCTTCGGTGCGGGCAAATTTCTGCAATAACTCTCTGACATGCCGGATCGCCATCGACTCACCTTCAAGGGCAACGTCGTGGTAACAGGCAGGTTTTGCCCGGGACGCCTTCGCCTGAAGCTCAGACATTCCCCACAGGTGGCCAAGAATGGCATTGAGTCGGTCGGCCTGTAGCGGAAGTGTATGGTAGTCCTTACAGTAACGGTTGATCAGAGCACAGATTTCCGGACTCTGGATCTGGTGAGATTCCAGGGTGGCAACCCAGTGCTGGACCGGCATCGTGTCCAGCCACTGGGGCAGCTGGGTCAGTTGATCTCCTTTCAGGGAGCCAAGATCAAACACGCCAACTCTGGCTCCACTGCCGGGCCTGTCGCCAGTGCAGGGTTTGCCCAAGGGCGAGGCATGAATAAGCTGCCAGTCCCTGAACAAGGGCCCGTTGGCTGAAAAAACCGGGTACACCGCCGACAACCAAACGAGCGGTCGTTTTTCCTTCATGGCGACTCTCCCTGAGACTGTGCCCGGAAAACGAACTGCTGGACGTTCAGTAAATGCTGGTAATACCGGAACTGCTCGATCCGATCACTGCCCTGTGACCGCATACGGCTGGGGGAAACAGGCAAACAACTCCTGCTGGCGGACATTCAGTTTGTATGCCAGTTTATGCACTTTCCGACCTTTCAGGAGGTTAGGGCCAGAGGCTTCTGCCAATACGGGCTTTCTGTAAAGTTTGCCGACACAGGTTACAAGGCGGTTGGGCAGAGGCTGAAGCCATGGAGGTACAGTGAGCACGAGTCAGGCTATTTGTGGCTGCCGCTGTCTGTTCTGGTAACCCCGGTGGCTGTCCCTGTCATTCTGGCTGTCTGGGGGTGAAGCTTTTTAACCCGGCTCCGGACTCTCTGGTATGCTGAGAAGACCGTATCAATGAAGAGTGGTTGACGATGACAGCGGTTGAGCAAATCGATCAGGCAAAGGCGGAATTGCTGGATCAGCTTGAGTGGACAAGGAAGCGCACCGAGACCCTGGTGTGTTCTCTTTCGGAGGCCGCGCTGGACGTTCCCTACCATCCGGGCGTCAATCCGCCCTTATGGGAAATGGGCCACGCAGCCTTCTTCTACGAGGTGTTCGTATTCAATCTGCTGGATGGCACGCCCAGCCATGATCCGTCCATGGATGATCTCTGGGATTCGTTCCATATCGAGCACCGGGATCGCTGGAACCGGGAGTTGTTTCCCGGGCGTCGGAAGACCCTCGAGTACTTCAATCTCATCTATGATCGCGTTGCCGAGCGGATCGAAAAAGAGCCATTAACCGACCAGGCCCTTTACCTCTATCGCTATGCAATCTACCATCAGAACATGCACATCGAGTCGATGATCTGGTGTCGTCAGACCGTTGGCTACCCGGCACCGCCTGGCACCGATCTTTACCGACCGGCACCTGGAGATCCTTGTCAGGGCGATGCGGTGATTCCGGCAGGAGAGTGGCTGATCGGGATGCCGGGTGAGTCCGAGCGGTACGCCAGTGACGACTTCGCCTTCGATAATGAAAAGCCGCGGTTTACCGTGAAGCTAGAGTCGTTCGCCATTTCAAAATACCTGGTCAGTAATCGCCAGTTCCTGGAGTTCGTGGAAGACGGTGGCTACCGGCGGCCCGAGCTCTGGTCTTTCGGCGGGCGGAAATGGCTCCAGACCGAAACCGATATCGCGCTGGTTCACGGCAGTGACCAGCCTCTTTTGCGGGCGCCTCGCCACCCGCTTTACTGGCGCTGGCATGATGAGCAGTGGCAGGAGAGGGTGTTCGATCGCTGGCAGCCGCTCAATCCGGATGCGCCGGTCACTCACGTTACATTCTGGGAGGCGGAGGCCTGGTGCCGTTGGGCAGGACGTCGGCTGCCGACGGAATACGAATGGGAAGTCGCGGCCCTGGGTAATCGCCCGGGCGAGCCCTTCCGGCGTTTCCCCTGGGGCAACTCGACGCCGACCGAGCAATTGGCGGATCTGAGCGGGCGGGCCATGGCCCAGAATCCGGTGTTTGATTTTCCCGATGGCGACAGCCCCTTTGGCTGTCGGCAGATGACCGGTACGGTCTGGGAATGGACCAGCGATCAGTTCCTGCCCTACGACGGCTTCAAGGTGGATATGTACCCTTTCATGTCCACCCTCCAGTTCGGTGATCACAAAGTCACCAAGGGCGGCAGTTGTGCAACGTCATCCTGCCTTCTCAGGGGTACCTATCGGCAGGCTTATCTTCCGCTTCGGAACGATGTCTATACCGGCTTTCGAACCTGCGCCCTTGAGCAGGGCTGATCGTCAGGCTTTACGCGCAGATCTTATGGCTCTGTTCTGCCAACAACCAGGGATGGTTTGGCGGGCGTGTTGTCGATGAGGTGGCTCGCGAGGGCCACGCCGGTCTCGCTCATGGTCAGGTAGGCTTCGTCGGCGCCAGCTTCCCGGATTTGTTTCGCCTCATCCTCATACATGGTGTGGGCCACGATAAAACCCTTGAAGCCAAGTTTCCGAAGCATTCGTGCGGCGATCAGCTTGCCCTCGATGTCACCCATGGCAAGGATCACCGACTGCACCGCAGGCATGTGCAATCCGTTCCAGAAGGAAGCATCCTCGGCATCAGCAAAGACCACGTTGCGGCCTTCTTTCTGATGTTGCCGGGCCTTTGCCGGGTCAGAGTCGAGCCCCATCAGTTTGGGGCGATCTTCACAGAGCCAGTCGTAGGCAGCGGTTCCGGTGCGCCCCATGCCCATGACCAGTACCCGGGTATCGCCCAGTGACAGCGGCTGTTCATCCGGGTGGTGCTTGCTGCCCTCAAACCGGCTGAGATCCTGCGAGTAACGCTCGTAGAGCCCATGTGCAAAGCGGTTGATGGGGGCAGAAACCAGGAAAGACAGCGACACCGAAATGGCCAGAGGCACCAGCCACTCAGGCAAGGCAACGCTTGCGACAATCAGGCCGAACTCGCTGTAGTTGGTCAATGCCAGGGCGCTCAGGAAGCCGCTTCGGGCCCGCAAACGGAAGGCAAGCAGCAGGAAAAAGAACAGGATGCCTTTCAGCGGCAGGACCAGACCAGCGATCACAGCAAAGAGAAGTGCATCCCCACCAGGCAGGCCGCCAATGCCGATCTGCAGGAAGAAACCCACCAGAAACATTTCTTTGACGCTCCACAGCGATTTGGAGAGTTCCTGGGAGCGAGGATGATTTGCCAGCATGGCACCGAAAACCAGGGCGCCCAGCTCGGAGCTCAGACCGACCGCTTCAAAGCCAAGCCCGCCCACAACAAGCGCCAGAAGCAAGCCCAGTAGCACCAGCAGTTCGTCGTGGCCGCTGGCATCCAGCAGCCTGAACAGGAGAGGCCGAAGCAGGGGAAGACCGAATACGATCAGCGCCCACTCGGAGGGTGTTTTCCCGGCCGCGAGGCTCATGACGACCAAGGCAATCAGGTCCTGCATGATCAGGATGCCGATGGCGACCCGGCCGTGGAACGCCCGCAGTTCCCGTTTGGATTCAAGCACCTTGGCGGCCAGGACCGTGCTCGAGAAGGACAGGGCAATGGCGAGCATGAACGCTGTTGACCACTCGATATCCATGAGCAGGTACAGCCCGGGTGTAAACACCGCGCAGGTAATCCCGAAATGCAGCAGGCTGCCACCAATCACTTCCGGGCTGACGATGGAACGGAGCTTCAGTTTCAGCCCCACGGTGAAAAGCAACAGGAGCACCCCAAGGTGCGCTATGTGCTGGAGAACGTCGGTCTCCTCAATCACAACACTGGTTGTCTCTGCAATGCCACTGAGCACAAAGCCCGCAGCCAGGTAGCCAACAAGGGGGGGGAGACCAACAAGCTTGACCAGCAGGCCAAGGCCGAAGGCAAAGGTAATCCAGATCGCTTCAGGCATGGGGTATCAGTTCGGACGTCAAGAGCACGATGATTGCTAGGCTACCCTGTTTTGCCGTGCCCTTGTAGTCGCTGAAGGTGGAATGTGGAAGCTGGTGTTTAAATGGGCATCACTCAGCCGGCTGCCCGATAAAGGTCCGGAAAATCTCTGCTGATTCGACCGGGGCCTCCACCATCGGTGCGTGGCCGATACCGTCCATCACCTCCAGCCTGGCATTCGGGATTGCTGCTTCGAAAACTTCGCCGTTTCGATAGTTAATGACCCGGTCTTCCTTGCCCCAGAGGATCAGGACCGGGGCTTGAATCCGGGTAATGGCATTGCGGAAGTCTGACTCGAAACCGGCATCACGAATGGCCGCAAAAATGACCTCGTTGACTTCCCGATTGGCAATGGCCCGCTCTTCCATAACGCTCATGATAGGCCAGGGCACGAAGGGTTCTTTCTCGAGAGCAAACTCCATGAGCCGTTCGAAGTCACCGGGCTGTTTGGGGATCAGGGGGTTGTCCCCCTCCATCACAAGATCCACCAGTTCGCTTTCATACTCCAGAATGCCGGCAGGATCGAACAGCACGGCTGATTTCACTTTGCCGGGATGGTTGGCAGCATAGAGTGCGGTAATCGCACCTCCCATGGAATTGCCCATGATATGGGCATCATCTACGGAAAGTGCCTCCAGAATCTGGGCGACATAGCCTGCCTGATCTTCCAGGCGATAGCCGATGTCCAATGGCTTGCTGCTCTCTCCATGTCCTGGCAGGTCGATGGCGTAGACGTTGAACTCGTCGGTCAGGAGACCGGCCAGGCGGGTCCAGTTGTCCTTGTTGGCGCCAAAGCCATGGATCATTACGATGGTGTCACCATTAACCGCCCGGTGGTTCCTCAGGTAGGCGATCTCCAGGTTGCCAACAGCCACTGTATCCGCTTCCAGGCCCGCAGAGGACCGTTCGTACCTGATGGCCGTCTCATAAATTCCCTGACGTGAGCAGGCGCTCAGAAGCAGTGAGACAGTCAGAACGAAAACAACATTCAGTGATAGGGGGCGTTGCATCTGGGGCTCCTGTCGGGCGGCTCATCGGCATCCGTTGCGAGGCGTTTACATTACCCCAAAAAAAAGGTTCATCGCAGGTTAGCGTGAAAAAGTAGGAGACGGCGGTAAAACCGGTTAGTTTTGAGTTCGCCAAAACAACAAAATTAACCAATCCACCGCCGTCCCTATGAATGCTAAT